>NZ_AOIL01000053.1 GCF_000337595.1 Natrialba taiwanensis DSM 12281
CGCTCTTCCGATCTGAGCAATTGGCGTAGCCCATGTAGGGGAGGACGGTGACGACGTCCGAGACGCCGGCCTCGCGGGCGGCGTCCTGCAACTGGAGGAGTTCGAGGTGGGCGTCGCTCGAGACGGTCGAGCCGACGACGACGGCGCGGTCGGTGGGAGTGGTGTCGTCGGTGGCGACAGCATCGTCGATACCGGGGACGGCGGCGAGCAGTTCGCCGTCCGGAAATCGGTCGTACTCGGCGGTGATGAGCGGTTCCTCGAGTTCGCGTGCAAGCGCCGCGGCGAGCGCCTGCGACGCGGATCCGCTGATTATCATACTCGAACCCATTGGGTGTGGCGTAAACCAGTTTTCGTTCTGCGGCCCGCTCACTCGCTCTCGCCCTCGTCGAACGACGCGTCGCCGTCGCCGCAGGGGCCGCTGCTCGTGTCGGCGTGGGTCGTCAGCGCGCCGCTGCGGTTGATCGTCACGAGCAGGTTGAGACAGTCGGGATCGTTCCACGACGCCGCCGTGTCCTGTACCGGCTCGCCGTCGTCCAGTCGCAGGATGACGCGGAACTCGCCCGCCTCCTGCGGCCAGCCCTGCTCGAGCGTCGCGCCCGCGCCGGCGTCGAGTTCGTGCGTCGACCAGTGTTCGATGTCGCCGTCGAACTCGATGATGACGTTGATCGTGTGCGCGTCGTTGTCGAGGTTTTCGACGTCGACGTTGCCGAGCAGCGTTCCCGACGCACCGTCCGCGCCGTCGGAATCCGAACTCGAGTCGGTTCCGTTTTCGTTTTCGTTCCCGTTGCCATCGCTCTCGCCGTCGTCCGAGTTCGAGTCCGCATCCGGGTCGCCTTCGTCCGCGCTACTCGAACAGCCGGCGATCGTTCCCGTTAGTGCCGTTCCCCCAAGCGCCAGTAGTCGGCGCCGCGGTAGGTCGCTCATGAGGGTATCGGAGACAGTCACGGATAGTTAACCTTCCGTTCGTCGTATCCGATTCTAGCATTCCGTGCGAAGGAGAAGCCGCTCCGAAACGGAGCTTTCAACTCATCTTCGGCCCCGATTAAACAAGACGAACCCGCAACATATCTTATGAATGGATCAATCAATCAGAACGATACCCTTCGATATCGTCCTCCAGTCCGGCGGTGCCGGATTCCTCGGCCTGATTGCGCTCCTGTTCTTGGCACTGCAGATCGGTATCATCATCTGGACGTACACGGACGCACAGTCTAACAGTTCACATCCTGCCTTCCTCTGGGCAATCGTCGTCTTCTTCGCGCCCTTCCTCGGCCTCGTCCTGTACGTCCTGCTCGGACAGGATCGGACAGGATCGGACAGGATCGGACGGGGCCGAGACGGGGTCCGTCGGGTATCTAGACGCTACCCTACGTATCCGACTCCACCGTCGAAACGGGAACCGCGAGCCCCGTCACATCCGTCACACCGAGGGACCGTCGCCGCCACGAGTTCTCCTCGTCAGTGCCCTCGGTCGTCACGAGAATCGTTCCCCGTTCCGTGACCGCATAGAGCGGTCCCGCCGATTCGGAACCGGAATCTGAACTCGTCTCCGTCGCTCCATCCGATTGTTCGCGTTCGGCGGTCGGTCCGGTCCCGTATCCGATGTCGACGATTAGTTCGTCGGGTGTCTCGATCGCCGTCCAGTCGTCATCCGTGAACGCGTAGACTGTATCGTTCGAGTCGCCTGCGCTCGAAATCGCGTGGGCTCGGGCGAGTCGGCCACGCTCCGTCCGCGGATCGGCGGTGACCGTCTCGAACGGTTCCTCGCGGATCGCCATCCACCCGTTTCCGAGTTTGTAGAGGCCGTCCGCGGTCGCCGCGAGCGGAATCCCGGCCGCGGAAACGTCGCGGGCATCCGAGAGGCCGGCGTGTTCGAGTTCGCCGTCGGTGGGCCGGAATCGGTAGACGCCGTCGTCCGTTGCGACGAGGTCGCGGTCGATCGCACGAACCGATGTGATCGCGTCGGCGCTGCAGCGGTGCCAGTCCGTTCCGTCGTTCCGGTTTCGGAGATTCCGGTAGCCGAGGTCGCCGTTAGGACCGGCTGCGAGGAGCGTCGAGTCGGTCGCTCCGACGGCGACGGCGGGGCCGAAGCCGGCGTTTGCGAGCGCGAGGTCGTCATCGCCGTTCGCGCCACGGCCCTCATCGTGGCCGACAGCGGTCTGTACCCGGACCTCCTCGTCGGTTGCGATCACGACGCGCCCGTCGGCGGTCGTTGCGATATCCCGCGCGTTACAGCGCGCACAAAGGCTGAACTCGCCGACCGTGTCGCCGGCGACCCGCACGCAGACGACGCCGATCGAACTCGTGACGTAGAGTCGGGTCGCGCCGTCACGGGTGCCGTAGACTCGCTTTTCCTCGATCGAATCCATACGTGAGGATTGGCGGCACAGCCCGAAAGCGTTCCGTCTGCTCCGCAACCCCTTTGAGGTGGCCGGTCGGACTAGCGACCGATGGAAGTCTTCGGATCGAGTGGGAAACGTGGCGTCGCCAACGAGGAGTTGACGCCCGCGTTCGTCCTGCGTGTCGCGAAGGCGGCAGGGACGGCCTGGCAGGTGGACCGGGTCGCCATCGCACGCGATACGCGCTACACCGGACGGATGCTGGCCGATGCCGCAGCCAGCGGGCTGGCAAGTACCGGAACCGATGTCGACCGCCTCGGGATCGTCCCGACGCCGGGTGCACAGGGCTACGCGGAACGGATGGACGTTCCCGTCATCGTCATCACGGCCTCGCACAACCCGCCCCAGTATAACGGTATCAAACTCGTCGGTCGCGACGGCGTCGAACTCGCCGTCTCGGACCTCGAAACGATCGAGGACACCCTGCTGGCCGGCGAGTTCGCCGTCGCACCGTGGGACGAAACGGGTCGGGTCCGCGAGATCGACACCGCCAGACGCGACTACGTCGCGGATCTCCTGGCGGCCGCCGACCGCGAGACGATCGCCGACGCCGACCTGACGGTCGCTCTCGACCCCGGTCACGGCGCGGGTGCACTGACCAGTCCCGAGTTCTTCCGCGAACTCGGCTGTCGCGTCATCACCGTCAACAGTCAGCCCGACGGCCACTTCCCCGGACGAGACCCCGAGCCGGTTCCCGGCAATCTCGGCGATTTAGGACGGCTCGTCCGGACGAGCGACGCCGACATCGGTATTGCCCACGACGGCGACGCCGACCGAGCGATCTTCTTCGACGAGAGCGGTGCGTTCGTCTCCGGCGATGCCGCCCTCGCCGCCCTCGCCGCCGCGGAACTCGACCCCGGCGAAACGACCGTCTCGGCGGTCAACGTCTCCCAGCGACTCGTCGACGTCGTCACCGAGATCGGGGCCGACCTCGAACTCACGCCGATCGGATCGACGAACATCATCACCCGCATCGAAGAACTCGAGGCCAACGGCGAGCACGTCCCCATCGCCGGCGAGGGCAACGGCGGGATTTTCTTCCCCGACTACCGACTCTCGCGCGACGGCGCGTACACGGCCGCGCGATTCCTCGAACTCGTCGCCGAACGGCCGGTCAGCGACCTCGTCGGCCCCTACGACGGCTACGCCAACGTCCGGCGTAACATCGAGTACGAGTCGACCGCCGAACGCGACGCCATGCTCGATGCCGCGGCGAACCATGCCCAGTCCGCCGACGCCGAACTCAACACCCGCGACGGCTACCGCCTCGACCACGGCGACGCCTGGGTGCTTGCCCGCCCCTCCGGAACCGAACCCCTCGTGCGCATCTACGCCGAGGCCCGCGACGGCGAGCGCGCAACTGAACTCGCGAACGGAATGTACGAGACGCTATCAGAAGCCAAGGCAACTATCTGAGCGGTCAATTGCACTTCTTCGTCAAACAATCGTTCACAGTGAGCCATTTCGAGCGCCGCCACACCGTGCGTTCGATACGTCGCCGTCGAAACTACTGATTACCACTGGCTTGCTCGCATTACCCGCACGGAATTACTGACAACGGTGGATAGCGTTTATGGCCGGTGTCGTTTCACGCTGGCTGTATGGTTGATCGTCCCGAACAGCCACCTGCAGACGAACCGACTTCCGAACCGGTCACAGAGACCGACCGCGATCAGCACCTGATTGACACAACGACTCAAGCCCATCGCAGCTCCCGTTTCCGCCGTCGTCCTGTCCTTCAATCGCTCGCGGGCACCGGCCTCGCCGCGATCACGGGCGTCGCCCCGGTCGCCGCTAGCGAGACAGCGTCGGACCAGCCCGAGGGAGACAGTGATCCCGGCGGCGACACCGGAACGGACGAGACCGCCGAACCCGAGCTCGTCGCCGACCTCGAGCCGCCCGCACTCCCGGAAAACCTCGCCCTCGACGACTCGGGAACGGTCTACCTCAGCCTGGCCATTACGGGCGAACTGCTCGCCGTCGATCCCGACGGGAATCAGGAATCGGTCGCCCAGTTCGACGTCGGCGAGGAGGGAGCGCTGCTCGGCATCGTCGCCGTCGACGGAACGATCTACGCGCTGGTGAACTCTGGCGACCCTGAGACGCACGGCGTCTGGACCGTCGACATCGCCAGCGGGGACACCGAACGGATGGCCGAACTGCCGGCCGAGGAGACGGCACCGAACGGCATCACCGTCGATCCCTACACCGAGGACGGCTTCCTCGTCACCGACCACCTGGGCGGGGCGATCTGGCGAGTGACGCCGGACGATGCGACGGTCTGGGTCGACGACGAGGTCCTCGACCCGGACCCCGAAGCCGAGGCCGGCGTCGGTGCCGACGGGATCGCGATCAACCCCGACGGCGATGTCTACGTCGACAACCTCGATTACGGTCGGATCGTCCGAGTTCCTGTCTCCGAGGACGGCAGCCCCGGTGAACTCGGCCTGGTCGCCGAGGAGGACTCGCTGGTCGGCGCTGACGGCATGACCTTCGACAGCCAGGGTCGACTCTATGTCGCCGTCAACGCGAGGGATGCGATCGCCCGCGTTGAACTCGGCTCGGAGGCAGAGGCTGATGAATCGACGGAGACAGAAACAGATGCTACCGAATCGGCGATGAACGAAACCGAACCGGCGGGGGCGGATACCGACGAGTCGTCAGAGATAGACGCCAGCGAGCCGGCGGAGGCAGACGCCAACGAGTCGGTGGGAGCCGCCGATAGCGGTTCGATGGAGACGGAATCGGAGACGGGAACAGAGACAACATCAGAATCGACGACGGAGGCCGGATCAGTGTCGGTCGAAACGCTCGCCGAAGGCGGACTCCTCGATTTCCCCGCTGACGTTGCGTTCGGACGGACCGATGCCGACGAAACGTTCCTCTATGCCTGTAACTTCGCAATCGGGCGATTTGAGGCCGAAGAAGAGACCGCAGAGCCGAGTCTCGTTCGATTCGACATCGGCGCAACCGGCGCGTTCTTCGAACCGAACGAGTTCGTCGCGGCTGGTGAGACCGCAGACGATGAGGCAGCTAGCGAGTCGGATGACGATGCTGAGATGGGAGATGCGGCTGATGACGGTGAGACGGATGCTCGAAACGATGGGAGTAACGAGACCAGTGGGGACAACGGGACTGGGAACGAGAACGGAACCGGAACTGGGACCGGGGCCGGGACCGGGAACAACGGGGATACCGAAGACTACTGACGACAGTTCCAGCACCCGCTGATGGACGGGCAGCAGTGAACTCGCTGTTGTCTCCTGGGGTGCGCGATAGAATGAAACCGAGTGCGGTGGCGACGAATCGATCGGGCGGCGTCTGCGTTGAGTTCGATAAAGAAGCAGCTCGTGATTCGTGAGAACGGCAACTGCAAAGGGGGAGAACCGATCAGATGACGCGGTTCTGCAGGTAGTCGAGGTGCTTTGCGTTGTAGACGATTTTGACCTCGTCGGTCTCGGCAGAGCCGATGCAGGTCAGACGGACGTCCTTGTCTTCGACCTCCTCATCGGAGAGAATCTGCTGCATGTCCATCTGGATTTCCCCTTCCTTGACGATGGCAGCACAGTTCGCACAGGCACCAGCACGGCACGAGAAGGGCCAGTCGTAGCCCTGTGCCTCAGCCGCTTCGAGGATGTATTCGCCCTCGTTGACCTCGAGGGTGCCGTAATCCTCTTCGTCGAGCCCGGCGTCTGCTGCCTGGCCGAAGAGGTCGTCATCATCCATGTCCCAGCCCTGGTCGTCCAGCACTTCGTAGTTGAGGTATTCTACCGTGGGCATCAACCGGCGGTTCGAGTCCCGCACTGGTATAGCTTGCTGTTCGGTTTTCAATGGTTTTTGAATCAGAATTTGGCGTTCGTCTGAAACTGATCGCTGAACTCGGTGCAGAAGACGGCCAATACATGACTCAAAGCGGAACTAGGACGAAGAAGCCGTAGGACAGTCCGACGGAGGTTACGGGGCCGATAATACAGAAGGAGACAACGCGTGCGATCACGTTGGGCCGAACGAGGTCGTCTGCGTCGACCATTTCTACGGGATCTTCCTCGTCGATTTTGGGCACTTCGTTCGGGTATCCTGTGTTACTGCGCCCGTTGTGAACTCGAGTTCTTCGTCGCTGCGGCAGTTTTGCCGATGACGCCGGCCCCAACTGCTGGTCCCCGGGCGATGCCTGTAGACGAGCCACCGATAGTGAAGCCGACGAAGAGGCGACGAGAATTCCGAGTTGCAAGATCGCAGAGAGCATGGCCCCATGGACACGTGAGTCGGGAAAATCCGTTTCGACGTATCGAGTGACTGCCAACGTGGCTGAGAGCTACCGAACGCCCGCCAACGAGTTCAAAATCCAAATATCGGCACGAACCGGAACGTGAGATAGGCACCGACTGTCGAGATGATCGGGACGACGTTTTGCATGAGGATGACGCGAGCCGTCGTCGATGGGTCGAACAGGTCGGAGGCGGCGGGGATGTCTTCGGGGTTTTCCTCGCCGATTTTGGGAGGCGTTTCGCCCGCCTCTTCGGCGGTGAGCGCACCGACCGACACTCGTGTTTCTTCACCGGCTCTGACGCCGGAGAGCGTCGTCGTTCGGGTCGCACGCCCCCAGCCGAGGCCGATGATGCTCATCGTTGCCACGACGACGAAACTGGCGGGAATGCCGATCCAGGAGAGGCCGGTGACGATGGTCGAACTGATGACGGCGACGATGATCGCTGCTGTCAGCGGCAAGTTCGTGATGTCGTTGCCGAGCGTATCGAGCGTGCGGCGCGCAATCGTGAAACAGCCGATCGCGACGGCAGCCGAGCCGATCACGATCAGCGCGGTCATATCGATCGGAACGGCGGTCGAGCCGATCGCGAGTTCAGTTCCGGAGTCGGAAACGGTGCCGTAGATCGGGGCGATTGCGTTCGCAATGTTGCTCGTTCCGGACGAAAAGCCCATGAGACAGCCGATAGCGACGACGACGAACGCACCGGTGATCTCGCGGCGGTTCGTGCCGTCGCCGAACCGGAGTCGAGGGAGCGTTCCGCTCCGGTCGATGGTGATCATTTCGCGACCCTCGCGGTTCGTTTCGATTGCAACCCACTCGTTGATTCTCGGGTAGAAGTACCGGCCGACGACGCCGGCGACCCAGAAGCCGCTGATCGGTGCAACGACCCACCAGATGACGATTTCGCCGAGAACGTCCCAGGCGAGCTCACCGGTTGCGAGGCCGAGTGCGGCGATAGCGCCGACAGCGGTCATTGAGGTGGAGGCGGGGACGCCGGCGTAGTTGCCGAGAAAGAGTGCGCCGCCGATGAAAAAGAGGACGGCGACGTTCGAGCGCATCGTAAACACGCCGGTGTCGTGGACGAGGTCGTTACCGAGGGTGTCGACGACCTGCGGACCGATCGTGATCGCGCCGAGGAAGAAGAATATGGCCATCAACCCGGCGGCCAGTACCTTCGTGATGACGTTCGCGCCGACGGCGGGGCCGAACGCGGGGCCGGTCGTTGCCCCGCCGATGTTGTACCCGACGAAGATTGCGACGAGAATTCCCACGATAAGCAGTACTTCCGTCACGTGTGGGAGTCACGCGATCCGACCCTAAAAACGCGCCTATTCCGGCCGGCTCCGACGAGGGTGGACGGCCATGTTTGCGACGGCTGGTGCGTTTCTCATCAACGCGGAGCGGTGAGACCCAAAGCGTTTCACCGAATCGGATCCTGTATTACAATAGCATGTTGCCACGCGTATCATCGACTCGGTGGGGAGACGATCGGCGGAGTGAACGGCTGTTGTCGTGGTTGCAGTCGCGACTGCTGGTGACTGGTGTGGGTTTGGATATTTTCTTTCAATGAAACCGGCACGTATCGACGCGATCATCGACCTCGCGTACGGCGCATTGATTCTCCTCTCGGTTGTCTTGATCGCGACGCTCGACATACAGGTTGGGCTGGTGTTCGGGTTGGGTGTGTTCGTCTCGTACGTGCTCCACGTCGTCTGGAAGATGGCTCGGTTCGATCCGGACTGGATGACGACGGCCGTTCAGGAGTCCGTCGAGCAGACTGTGGGGGAGACCGTCGAAGAACGGGTCGAACAGACGGTCGAGCAGACTGTCGGAGAAACGGTCGAAAAACAGGTCGGGGACACCGTCGAGGAGACGGTCGAGCAGACTGTCGAGGAACAGGTCGGACAGACGGTCGAGGAGACCGTCGGCGAGACGGTCGAACAAACGGTTGGCGAACAACTCGAGCAGGTCCAGTCACAGGTCGAATCGGTGGACGAACGCATCGACCGCCGCCCTCGCGAGGACCAGGTCGAGGAACTCATCGAAGAGTCGACCGAGGCGGACGACGACGCCGAGAACTGAGACGGACTGCTGTCAGTCAGTTCCGGCGCACTCCCAGGACGGGTCGCGGGTGGTCGGGAATCAACATAGCAGAGTGTATGATCGCTCGTCGACCCGTCGACTCATCTTACCGCACGACAACGACAGGGACCGAAGATCGATTGACGACCTTTTTGGCGACGTTGCCGACGTAGAGGTACTCCGAGACCGAACCGCCGTGACTGCCGACGACGACGGTCTCGTAGTCATCCGCGCGGTCGAATACTGCGTGGGCGTGTTCCTGTGCCGCTTCCTCGAGGTCGTCGGCGAGCGCGAGCCCTGTTGCCTCGCCCCACATCGGCGACGGCTTTCCAACGACAGTCAAGACGGTGATGTCGGCGTCGGGGTAGGCTTCGAGAGCGTGCTCACTCATTTCGGAGCCGTCCATCGGGACGAGAAGCCGGAGATCATACCGTTGCTACGAGCGTTGCGAAAATAAACGGGAGGGGGTGATGGCGGTAGAGTCGGTAGAAGCGGTAGGGGGTGGTGAACGTGGTGAGGGTGGTCGGGTAGTGAGGGTGATGCGGATGGTGGAGGCAGTGGGGACGGTGAGGGCGGTGGAAGCAGCGGGGGAGGCGAAGATCATGGGCCAGAAGAGACGACCGATCAGACGAATGGGACGGCAACGAAGAAGCCGTACGCCAGAAGCGTCGACATCGCCGGCCCGATGATCCACATCGAGATGTACTTCATCACGGCTCGCGGGTTGAACAGGCTCCCCGCGTCAAGAACCTCGTTGGGTTCGGCCTCCCCGATCTTCGTGACCGGGGCATCCGGCTCCGCTTTTAGTGCACCAGTCGCGAGTTCAGCGTCGGCTTCGCCGCGAATCGCCTCGCGAGCTGTGACGGGTCGGGTCGCTCGTCCCCAGCCCAGGCCGACGATCGTCATCACCGACGCCATCACGAGACTGATCGGGATGCCGGCCCACGAGAGCGCGGTCGTGATCGTCGAGGCGGTGAGCATGACGACCAGGGCGGCCAGCAGCGGGATGTCGCTGAGTTCGCTGCCGACGGATTCCATCGTCCGTCGAGCGATGGTGAAGCCGCCGAACCCGATCGCCACCGTTGCGATGATAATGGCGGGGTTCCGATCGAGCGCCCCGCTGCTGACGAGCGGTGCGACGGCGTTCGGGACGTTGCTCGCGCCCGCGCTGAAGGCCATGTAGCAGCCGATGACGAAGACGACGCACGTCCCGACGAGTTCCTGAATCGTCGTGTTCGGTCCGAGCGTCGGCTTCGGAACCGAGCCACCGCGATCGAGGGTGAGCAACGGTCCCTCGGAGGATCGAATCTCGAATCGGCGGTTGAGTTCCGGGTAGACGTACCGACCGACGGTCGCGCCGATCCAGAACCCGATGATCGGGGTGACGACCCACCACGAGACGATCCTGCCGATTTCCGCGTAGTTGACCGTGTCCGTCGCCAGCCCCAGCCCGGCGATCGCGCCGACGGTGACCATCGACGTCGGGACGGGAACGCCGAAGACGTTCGCGATGAGGATTCCCAGTCCGATGAAAAAGAGGACGGCGACGCCGGCGGCGAGCGATATTTCGATCGTGATGATCCCCTCGCTCAGCGTGTCCATCACGTTTCGGCCGACGGTCCAGCCGCCGAGGAAGACGAAAACCGTCATCAGCCCGGCTGCGGTGGCCTTTCGGAGCAGTCCGGCCCCGACGGCGGGCCCCCACGCGATCCCCGTCGACGACCCGCCGATGTTGAATCCGACGAATATTGAGGCGACGATGCCGACCAGGAGCACGGTTTCCACCATCGGTTGGTACTATCGGTCTCTCCATGAAATACGTATTGGGACGACGGATTACTCAGTTGAGGTATGTGACACGGCACAACACGACACATAGCATCCGACAGTCATTCGCTGGTCTGATTCGATCTCGATAAAATATTGACAGTTCGATCACACTCCCCAGAAAAACGCGATTCCAAGGACGGTTACGGCTGACAGAATCAGCTGTAGCGGCGCACCGACGCGGAAGTAGTCGCCGAACCGGTAGCCGCCGGGACCGTAGACGAACAGATTCGTCTGGTAGCCGATGGGGCCGAGGAAGGCCGTACTCGCTGCGAACGTGACCGCCAGCACGAACGCGAACGGGTTCGACCCGATGCCGGCCGCCGCCGCCGCTGCGACGGGGAGAAGCAAGACGACGCTCGCGTTGTTACTGATCACCTCCGTAATGAGCCCCGTCACGATGTAGAACAGCCACAACACGACGAGCGTCGGCAAAAAGTCCGCCGTCGAGACGACGAGCGACGCGAGATAGGCCGCCGCACCCGTTTGCTCGAGTGCGATTCCGAGCGGGATCACGCCCGCGAGCAGGAAGATGATATCCCACTCGACCGCGTCGTACAGTTCGTTCGGTTCGAGCACGCCAGTCACAACCATCGCGACGACGCCTGCAAGCGCCGCGATCAAGATCGGATAGAACTCGAGCGTCGCGACCGCAACGACGCCGACCATGATCGCGACCGCGATCGGCGCTTTGTCGGTGCGGTAGTCGGGCTGGGGCGGTTCGCGGGCGACGATCATGTCCCCCCGCCGTGCGAGCCGATCCAGCGTCTCCGGCGGGGCCTGGACGAGAAACGTGTCACCGACATCGAGGCGTTTGCCAACAATGCGTTCGCTGACGAGTTCACCGCGGCTCCGCAGGCCGAGGACGGCAGCACTGAACTCGTCGCGGAACGCCTCGGGGTCGAGACGGTCGCCGACGAGGCGGGAGTCGAGCGAGATAACGAGTTCGGTGAGGATGCCCGCGTTGGCGTCGGTCGAGAGGCCGGCCGTGGACTGCGGGCGGGCGACGGGTTCGACGCCGGGGATGTCCGCGAGTTCGGTGATCGCGTCGCGGTTCGTTCGGACGACGAGGATGTCGCCTTCGGTGAGCGGGAGGGCTTGGCGGGGAGCGACTGCGCGGCCGGGAGCGGAGCCGGAGTTGGAGTTGGAGTCGGTACCGGGCTCGGCCTCGCGGCCGCGGCCACGGCTGCGATTGCGCACCACCTGGACGATGTCGATGTCGGGACCGAGAATCTCGGTTGCATCGCCGACCGTGCCATCGACCAGCGGGGAGCCGGGGACGACCGCCACGTCCGCGACGTAGTCGTTTACGGCGTACGCCTCGAGATAATCTGCCCGCGGCGGGACGCGCTCCGGCAGGAGGTAGTGGCTGACGAAGATCAAGTACAGTCCGCCCACGAGGGCGACGATGAGTCCGAGTCGGGTGAACTCGAACATCGAGAAGCGGTGGAGTTCGGGGTACGTGGTGCCGAGTCGGGCGCTGATGTCGCTTGCGAGGATGTTCGTGGAGGTGCCGATGAGGGTGAGCATGCCGCCGACCTGCGAGGCGTACGACAGCGGGATAAGGAGTTTCGAGGGCGACGTGTTCCCGCGGTTGGCAACGTCGGTGACGACGGGGACGAGCAACGCGACGACGGGGGTGTTGTTCAGCACGCCTGAGACGGGGCTGGTTGCGGCGACCGTCGCGAACAACTGCTTTCGGACGCTCGTTCCCGCGAACGCGGCCATACGGCGGCCGAGTTCCTGCACGATGCCGGTCCGACTGATCCCGCCGCTCAGGATCAACATTGCGAGGACGGTAATCGTCGCTTCGTTTGCGAACCCGGAGATGCCGGTTGCAGGATCGATCCCAGTCCACGGTTCGAGGACGACCAGGATGACGATCAGCAGGATTGCAGTGACATCGACCGGGAGCCGTTCGGTGAGAAAGAAGACGAGTGCGAGGATGACGACCCCGAAGACGACGATCATATCCGTCGTCAACTGGGGCTGGGTCGCCGTCTCCTGTATGAGCGGGGCACTCGCCGCCATGGGTATCGGAGACCACACCGGGCGAAGATGTAATCTCTCTGCACGGACGCTGAACAGTGTTCGATCGATGGTCGTCGACTCGGCATCCTCACAAACCGTCGCCTTTACTCGGGTCGCCCGCACGCACACACATATGACCGGGACGGAGACCGATACGGCGACGAGCGAGACCACTGACGAGTTCGAGACGTTCGAGGTCATTCCGGCCGTCGACATCCAGGACGGCGAGGTCGTCCAGCTCGTCCAGGGTGAGCGCGGAACGGAACGGACCTACGGCGAGCCGGTCGCGGCCGCGCGGCGCTGGATCGACGCCGGTGCGGAGTCGCTCCACCTCGTCGATCTCGACGGCGCGTTCGAGGGCTCGCGAGCGAACGCTGGGGCTATCGACGCCGTTATCGATACCGTCGACGTGCCGACGCAACTCGGCGGCGGCATCCGCACCGCCGCCGACGCGCGAGCCCTTCTCGACCGCGGTGTCGACCGCGTCATTCTCGGCACCGCAGCCGTCGACAACCCCGACATCGTCGCCGAAATCAGCGAGACCCACCCCGACAGCGTCGTCGTCAGCCTCGACGCGAAAGACGGCGAGGTCGTCGTCGAAGGCTGGACCGAAGGCGCTGGCATCTCCCCGGTCGAAGCCGCCGAACGCTACGCCGACCTCGGTGCCGCCGCGATCCTCTTTACCAACGTCGATGTCGAAGGCCAACTCGAAGGCGTCGCGACCGAGCCCGTTCGTGAACTCGTCGAGGCGACCGACGTACCGGTGATCGCAAGCGGCGGCGTCGCGACCCTCGAAGATGTCCGTGAACTCGAGGCGGCCGGCGCGGCTGCGGTCGTGGTCGGAAGCGCGCTCTACGAAGGCAAGTTTACGCTCGCGGAGGCCCAAGCTGCCGTGGATCGTTCGTAATCTCGAAACATGCTATTGATTCCCACACTACCGAAAGAGTCGTCTTGATTCCGCGAGAGGGGGCGGTCGATGCCACCATCACCGTCACCGCCACCGTCATCGTCGCCATCCGCGCCGACGCCGGCGACCGTTCGCGATCTCACTCCCGCCGACGCTCCCGCGCTAACTGCCCTCTACGAGGAGTACGAGTGGTGGGACGACCGCGACGAAACTGCCGTTCGGGACGCCCTCACCGAGACGGCGGTCGCCGTCGGCGTCGAAGCGGACGGACGACTCGTCGCCGCGGCGCGGGTGCTGACGGACTTTACGTACTACGCGACCGTCTACGACGTTAT
>NZ_AOIL01000054.1 GCF_000337595.1 Natrialba taiwanensis DSM 12281
ATGTGTATAAGAGACAGGGTCGGCTTCGAACTGTTCGATCCTGAACTGGAGATTCCCGACGGCGGCGTCGAGGAACTGGTCCGGATGACCTATACCCATCCTGACGACGAACACGGAGACGCGGACGAAAACCGAGACTGACTGCGCCGCTCAGGATCGCCAGTACGACGGCAACAACAGCACGAGCACCGGCACGATTTCGATCCGGCCGATCCACATCATGACGATCATCACCGCGCGCGAAACCGGCGAGAACCCCGCGTAGTTCTCCATCGGTCCGGCGAGTTCAAACGCGGGGCCGATGTTCAGGAAGATCGAGGCCGCCGCGCCGAGCGCGGCGAACTCGCTGACGTTGGTGGCACCCCGGACGGCGTCGACGACGAGGAACACCGTCAGCCCGAAGAAAATGACGAGCACGAGCAGGACGTAGCCGATGATGTCGTTGACCGTCTCTTCGTCGACGACCCCGTCGCTGACGCGGAGCGGTCGGATCGCGTCCGGATGCACCGCGGTGAAGAGGTTGCGACGGAACGCCTTGAGGACGACCAGCCAGCGCAGGGACTTGATCGAACAGGTCGTGCTCCCGGCCATGCCGCCGAGGAACATACACAGGAACAGGACGTGCTTTGCGCCGGCTGTCCAGTGGTTGAAATCGGTGCTTGCGTAGCCGGTCGTCGTCACCATGGAGACGACGTTGAACAGGCCGTGGCGGATCGTCTGCTCGATGCGCAACTCGATGGCCGGATCGACGGCGAGGACGCCGATGACGATCGCACCGAAGACGCCGAGCGTTCCGAGATAGAATTTGAGTTCTTCGGACTGCAACGGCCGCTCGAACTCGCCTTGCGTGATATAGTACAGCAACACGAAGTTGGTCGAGCCGACGATCATGACGGGAATGAGCGTCCACTGGACGATCGGACTGAAAGCGACGATGCTGTTACTTTCGGGCGAGAATCCGGCCGTGGAGACGCTCGTGAGCGCGTGTGCGATCGCGTTGAACAGCGTCATCTGCGGTGCGAGGCCGACGAGATTGAGCGCGTAGAGGGCGACGATTGTGACGAGCGTGAGGCCGACGTACAGCCCCCAGATGAGCCGCGCGGTCTCGGAGATGTGTGGGCGGAGTTTGCGCACGTTTCGCGTCTGCGTTTCGGTTTCCATCAACTGGGCACCGCCGACCATCAGGTGCGAGAGCAGACCGATGGCGACGATCAAAATCCCGAGTCCACCGAGCCACTGGAGGAGCTGTCGCCACAGCAGGAGCGACCGGGCCTGGTTGTCGAAATCCCACTCGGTCATGATAGTCGCTCCCGTCGTCGTCAGTCCGCTCATACTCTCGAAGAACGCATTAAGTGGTCCGTAGATGCCGGCAAACGAGGATTCGCCGCCCGACGCTGTGCCGGTGAATAGAAACGGAATCGTGCCGATAAGGGCCACGCTGAGCCAGGTGAACGCGACCATCAGAAACGACTCTCGCTGGCCGAGTTCACGCTCGTCGCGCAGTTGTTCGAGCGCGAATCCGACCGCGATGGTGATGGCGATGGCGACCAGAAACGGTCGCAGGTCGGTGCCGTCGATCACGGCGAGGACGAGCGGGGCTGCGAGGGGGACGGCAAGCCAGCGAAGCACCGTTCCGGTGAGGCTACAACTCGAGCGCCAGTCGACGCGAATCTGCATTCAGTAGGAAACGCTGCGAGAGGGACGGTCATAATCCGTTCGGAAGAGACCAGCAGGAGACCCCTGCCACGCCCAGCGGGTGTGACTGTCGGATGACCGCTGTTGTTCAGCAATCAGAATCTGGTTAGATCAGCGACTGATTCGACGATGTATCGGGTCTGGAATCGATCAATCTGTGCGCCAGATAGGTCACGACTGGTTGTAATCACGCCCGATGTAGAGTGCGAGGACGTTGAGTCCCAGCAGGGCGAGAAAGACGAGCGTGATCCGGGGATTGCCGAGTCCCTGCGTCAACAGCGGCAGATGGACAAACGGCAGGGCGACGGCGACCCAGAACGACAGAAACTGCGTCGATCCCTTGAGCGAGTGGATGAATCGACTGCGCGCCGGATCGCTGTTTTGGTTCGACTCCGACCCTGCTGGAGATAGGGAGTCGTTCGACAGTGGGGAGGGGCTGGGGGAGTTGGACATTGTGACGGGTCACCTCTTCGTAGTAACGACATTCACTCAGGATAGCATATAACCGTCAGACGGTTGGTCTCGTTTCGGTCCGTTTCACGCCCGTAATGATGGTAATACTACCCTTCGAAACACCTTTAGAACTGTGTAAAAATTTTACAAGCGCCTCTAATTCTGTCTCACGATATTTGTCATGACCTGTGGAACGGTCCGTTATAGCCGCTCCATTCTCCGTCGCCGATCGCTCGTGGCCGCTGCATACTCTCCGTCGCAACCGAGCGCAATCCCCTTGTACCGAGAACGCAACCATTTCGACATGAGCGAGCGACGCGCGACCGTCACACGAGACACGGCCGAAACGACGATCGAATGCACGGTGTCCGTCGACGGCAACGGCACAGCCACGGTCGAGACCGGCGTCGGCTTCTTCGATCACATGCTGACGGCCTTTGCCCGCCACGGCCTCTTCGATCTCGAACTCGAGTGCGACGGCGACCTCGACATCGACGATCACCACACGGTCGAGGACGTGGCGATCGTCCTCGGGACGGCGTTCGATGAGGCACTCGACGATCGGGCGGGTATCGTCAGGTACGCCGACCGGCGCGTCCCGCTCGACGAAGCCGTCGCGTCGACCGTCGTCGACGTGAGCGGTCGCCCCCGATTCTACTTCGACGGCGAGTTCTCCCAGGCGGCGATCGGCGAGTTCACCAGCGACATGGCGCGTCACTTCGCGGAGTCGCTGGCGATGAACGCGGGACTGACGCTGCACGCCGGCGTTCGCGGCGAGAACGCCCACCACGAGGTCGAGGCGCTGTTCAAGGCGCTGGCGCGGGCGCTCGACGACGCAACACGGCTCGATGACCGACGCGAGGGAGCCCCGAGTACGAAGGGAACGCTGACCGACTGAGTGCGACGAAGTGCAACGCGACGGCCTAACAACGACGAACTACGACGACGGACGGTGCAACTCCCCGCCGCGCTCGGTGAACTCGTCGCGTTCGAGCGCGTGCTCGATGATCGCCTCGGCCTCCTCGGCTTCGAGATCGTAGGCGCCGGCCGCCAGCGATTCGACGGCCTCGCGGCCCATCGGGAACTCGCGGTTGCGAAGCAAGCGGATGACCTTGGGATAGGCTCGCGGCGATGCTGGGGCCGCTCGCGTCGATTCGGATCGGGCGGTCGGCTCGGCTTCGGTTTCGGCTGGATTCGATTCCTGGGTTGGTTCTGCCGACGCTTCGTCCGTCTCGCCAGTCGCGTCTCCGGAACCCGGTGTCTCCTCCGACGGCTCGTCGAACGTAATCTCGTTTCCCGTTTCGAAGCGCCCTGCCGGTGGTGCGTCCGATTCTGCGTCCGAATCCGTCTCCGAGTTCGAATCCGAATCTGAACCCGAGTCCGAGTTCACCGCGCCTTCCGAACTCGTACTCTCTGGAGGAGTTCTCTGCGTACTCGAATCGTCGCTCCCAGTCTCGTCAGTAGCCGGGGTCTCGGCCGTTTCAGTGTCGCTGTGTGACTGGTGTGAGTCGGTGATGGTGTCGCTTCGGAGCCGCTCGAGGAGCGGTTCGAGAACGGTTCCAAGACGGCGTTTGCAGTCCGGACAGAGACTCACGCGGCGTTGTTCGTCCTCCGTCGGATCGAGTTCAGCGGGAATGACCTCGTAGGTGCCGGCAGCATCGCTGGCACAGAAGTCACAGTGGTTGAGCGCGTGCATAGAATACCGTCTCGTTCGAATTGGTAAAAACGTCCGTCAGACACAGGGTGGCGCGGCGGTCGAGTTTGCTGAATGGTGTCGACCGCTCTGCGTCGTGACGGTATCGACGCATCCCATCACCTCGGCTGCTGAACTCGTTGTGACCGACCGTCAATCACCGACCATTATACCTGGGCACGCGTATACCCACCAACGAATGTTCGACGAGATAATGGGGAAGTTCGAGGGGTCCCCGAGCCAGCAAGCAGTTATTCGACTCCTGTTAGAGCGTGGCTTTTCGGTCAATGACGACGGTCGCGTCGTTTCGGGCGGGATCGAAATCCCGAACACCGGTATCGCTCGCGAGATCGATGTCGATCGCCGCGTCGTCGACTCGACGACGAACGCGATCCTCGACGATCCCGAACTCCGGCGGATCTTCCAGAACATCTCGCAGGTGCCGAGCCTGATGGATCTCGCACCCGTGCTCGATCTGACGGTGCTGTCGATTGCCGTCGACAACGCAGAGCAAAAGGGGATCGTCGCCGCGGTGACGGGGACGCTCGCCGAAAACGACATCTCGATCCGCCAGACGATCAGCGAAGACCCCGAGTTCACCGACGAGCCGCGGCTGTACCTGATCACGGACGAAGACGTTTCGGGCGCGGCGATTACCGAACTTCGGGACCTCGAGTTCGTGCGGAAGATCGAGTTACAGTGAGCGTACAGTGAGCGACCCAATCGACTGCGCGGGGTGCGAGGTGAAACCGTGAACGACACCTACTCAACGATCACCGAGGCCGCGACCGCCGAGTTCGTCGTCCAGGGCTCGGAGTTCATCGGCCACGCGCGCCCGGTCGAATCCGTTGCGGACGCCGAGGCGTTCGTCGACGTGATCCGCGAGGAGTACGCCGACGCGACGCACAACGTCCCCGCCTACCGGGTGCGCGCGGACGCCGACGGCGACCTCCTCCGGGAGTATTCAAACGATGACGGCGAACCCTCGAGTTCGGCTGGCAAGCCGGCGCTCAACGTCCTCGCGCAGCGCGAACTCGAGAATTGCGCGGTCGTCGTGACGCGGTACTACGGCGGGACGAACCTCGGTGTCGGCGGCCTCGTCCGAGCGTACTCCCGCGCGGTGAAGGAGGCTGTCGACGCGGCGGGCGTCGTCGAGGAGCGCCCGCACGAACGCGTCTCGATCACCGTGGAGTACGACGATTCGGGCACCGTCCGCGGCATCATCGAAAGCGAGGGCTACGAGTTCGACGCGGACTACCAGGCCGAGGTCGCCTTTGCCGTTCGGGTCCCGGTCGCGGCGGCCGACGCCTTCCGGGATCGGATTCGAAGTGCGACGAGCGGGCGGGCCGAACTCGAGTCGGCGTAAGGGTACGGGTACAGCGCTTCGAAGCGGGACGACGTTCTTCGGCTTAGGGCAGTGTCGTCGTTCGATCCGAGAGCCGCTGTTCGACCGTCGCGATGATCGTTTCTGGCGCGTCGAGGGACTCGCGGTCGAGACGCACGTCGAACAGCCCGCGGTCGAAGACGAGTTCGTCGTCGCGCAGGCGGACGTGGTCGATCTCGTCCCAGGGGACGAATCTGCTGGTGTAGGGTCGCTGTTTGACGAGGCCGTTCTCGTAGATCCGGATCTCGGGGTCCGTTCCGGTCTCGCCGACGCGGAATCGGCCCTCGATGAACCCGCCGACGAGCCAGCAGAGTCCGAGCGTCCCCCAGCCGAGCGCGGTGAGCCAGTTTCCGCCGGCCGCGTTGAGGACACCAAGCGCCGGCCAGGCGACGAGCAAAAGTGCGTCTATCTTGGGCGTGCGTGGCGGGTGCCAGCGACACGCCGCGATCGGACGGCCGTGCGCTCTGTCGGCAGCGTACCGCGTCTCGGCGACGCCCTGCAGCACGTATCCGGCGACGAGGAGCCCGCTCGTCGACGCGGCGGCCACGAGTCCGAGTTCGGTATCGACCGGACCCAGCACCGAGGCGAGGCCGACGAGTCCGAACGGTACTATAGGAAAGAACGGCGCGGCTCGCTGAACTCGGCCGCGGCCCAGTCGGGTCGGCAGGTCGGGGAAGCGACAGTAGACGGCGGTACCGAGACCGATACCGAGTGCGAATCCGACAAGTGTCCCACCGGCGAGGACGATAATGTCCCCGTTCAGTGCCGTTGCACCCGTCAACGCGACCGCTGCGAAGACGACACCGATGTAGCCCGCGAGGACGCGCCGCTCCATCGCGGCAGAGGTGGATGCTGTGGCAGTACCGCCGTCAGCGCTCTCTGCGGATGAACGTCCGTTCATACGCTTCTCTATGCGAATCCAGGGTATATGTGTACTGGAGATGATCTGTCTCAGGCCTCGCCGGCGACGGCTGCGGAGCGGTCGGCGGTACCCGTCGTGGTCCCGCGCGAGCGGTTCCGATTCGTCAGGCCGACGAGCAGCGCCAGTCCGAGCCCGCGGAGCGACAGGGGGATGACGACCACGGCGAGCACTCCCTCGAGAATCAAGAGCAGGACCTCGGATACCATCAGCAGAATTGAAGGAACCACGTAAATTCTCTCCCACATGTGAAACTATAAGGCATGTGCGCTCTGTACTTCGGAAGTATTATCACCTGATTTCAAGACCCTACCACATGAGAGTATGACTGGTGCGTTTATGTCATTGTGGAGACGGTATCGGTCTATCCCCATCGTTTACCGGATCGCAATAGCGTTTGTTCTCGGCGCTCTCGTCGGGTTGGCCGTCGGTCGGCCGGCAATGGAACTCCAGCCGATCGGTGACTTGTTCGTCCGATTGCTCGAGATGATCATCATTCCGATCATCATTTTCACGTTGTTGATGGCGACGCGGGAACTGTCCCCGAAAAATCTGGGTCGCATCGGCGGACAGGTTGTGCTCCTGTATCTCGCCACGACTGCCGTTGCCATCGGAATGGGCCTTGGCGTTAGTAACCTCATCGACCCCGGGACGGGGATGACCTTAGAGCAGACGGACGTCCAAGCTGGACAGACGCCGTCGCTGACGGATCAGGTGTTCAATATCGTTCCCGAGAACCCCATCACTGCGATGGCAGAGGGGAATATCCTCGCGATCATCTTCTTCACGCTCGTCTTCGGCCTCGGGATGACGATGGTCCGAGCGGAAGTCGAACCCGACTCGGCCGTCCGGAACGGCATCGACACCATCTTCGACGTGGTTGATGCCGGCGCAGAGGTTATGTTCAAAATCGTCTGGGGAGTCATGGAGTTCGGCGTCCTCGGCGTGTTCGCGCTGATGGCGGCGCTGTTCGGAGAAGTCGGTGCCCAGGCCATCGGAGCGTATTTCTCCCTCTCGATGACGCTCGCGATCGCCATCGGACTCCAGATCGCGTTGGTCTACCTCCTGGTCATCATTCGAGGTGCGGTTGGCGTTTCACCCGTCGCCTTCCTTCGCGGCATCAAGGAGGCACTTATTACGGCACTCAGTATTCGGTCGTCCACCGCGACGCTCCCCATCTCGATGTCGGACGCCGATGAGAACCTCCAGATCAAAGAGCGCGTATACGGTTTTTCGCTCCCGCTGGGAGCCACGATCAACATGGACGGCACGGCGATGTACCTCGGCATCGTCGCCGTCTTCGCTGCGAACATCGCCGGTGCTTCACTCACACTAGTCGAACAGCTTACCATTCTGCTGACCGCGCTTCTTATGAGCATCGGCACTGCGGGCGTTCCCAGCGCGAGTCTGGTCATGATGACCGCGGTGTTGACTCAAGTCGGGCTTCCACTCGAAGTGATCGGGATGATCGCGGGTATCGATCCGCTGCTTGACCGCCTCCGGACGATGAACAACATCGCCGGCGATATGGCAGTGACGACGGTCGTTGCAAAGTGGAACGATGCGATCGACCTCACATCTGGCGTGTGGGCTGACGCCCCCGCCGAGTTCAGTGAGGAGACCGTTAGCGCGACGAACGACGACTGAACACCCGCTAAATTCCGATAAATGATACACGGTGCGCGGAATATCACGACCGGAATCGCGGATCCATGCGACAGACACAGCCTTAAAACCGTACGACGACACCCATCTGAAATCACATCTCTGTGCAATTCGAGTAGGAAAATTGGGGCTGAATTGGGGTCATCATCATCAAAAAGCGATCCTTCCCGACCGGGTTGGACTGATCGCACTGTTCGTCAAGTGGTCGCGAAGGTATCCATTCGGACGGACGCAATCATCCGCTCCTCGCTTCGACCTGGTCGCTACAAACCAGGATCAGCCACCGCGGTCGGAACGTTGCCGTTGTCGGGGTGGGCACTGTGACCGATTCTGATCGTACGGAATCCGACGATGCCGGTTGTGTGGAGTGTGTAAAAGACGATTCTTCGACGAACACGGACCGAATGGAACCGATCGTTGACCGCGCACGCGAGATAATCCCTGGCGGTGCACAGACCGGGTTGCGGGCACAGGCGTACGACACGGGGGATGTCGCCTTCGAGTCGGCATCGGGTGCCACGCTGACGACCGTCGCCGGTGAGCAGTACGCCGACTACCACCTCGGATTCGGCCCGATCATCCTCGGCCACGCTCACGAGGATGTCGACGCGGCGGCCCGAGCGGCTATCGACGACGGCGTATTGTACGGCGCGGGCACAACACCGCTGGAGGTCGAGGTTGCTGAACGCCTCGTCGACCTCGTACCCAGCGTCGAGATGGTGAACTTCTGTAACAGCGGCAGTGAAGCCACTTATCACGCGATCCGGCTCGCGCGAGCCGCCACCGGTAACGAGAAAGTGTTGAAATTCGAGGGCTGTTACCATGGCTGGCACGACTACGTCGACGTCAGCGTCTACCCGCCCGCCAACCGCATCGGCGAGCGCTATCCCGAGTCCGACGGTATGCTCTCGGCAGCCGTCAAGAACACGCTGGTCGCTCCGTTCAACGATCCCGACGCCGTCGAGGAGATTATTCGCGACCACAGCAACGACCTCGCGGCGGTCATCCTCGAGCCCGTTCCCCACTCCGTCGGCTGTCTCCACCCGCGAACGGAGTTCCTCGAGACGCTGCGCGAGGTGACCGAAGTCCATGGCGTTCCGTTGATCTTCGACGAGGTCATCAGCGGCTTCCGTCACTCGCCACACGGCATTCAGGGCGAGGTCAACGTTACGCCCGATCTCACTTGCGTCGCGAAGGCCTTGGGCAACGGGTATCCCGTGGCGGCTGTCGGTGGCCGATCAGATCTACTCGCCCAGGCGGGCGGTGATAACGAGTCCGGCGTTGTTATCAGCGGGACGTATTCGGGCAGTCTTCCGGGACTAGCCGCTGCACGCGAGACTATCGACACCATCGTCGCCGAGGACGTTCAGGCGTACCTGACCGACCTCGGTGACCGCTATCGCGACGGACTGGCCGACCTACTCGAGGACCACGGGGTCGACGGTCGGGTTGTCGGCCATCGGAGCATTTTCAGCGTTCAATTTGGCGTGCGTGGCGAACCCCATACCTACGAGGACGTTCTCGGACTCGACGAAGATCGCTTCCACGCGTTCGCGTCGGGCATGCGCGAGCGCGGCCACTTCTTCACGCCGAACCCGTACAAGCGCCACCACCTCTCGGCCGCTCACGACGAGACCCACCTCGAATCCTATCTCGATGCCGCTGATGCAGTGCTCGCTGAACTCTGATTCGGCTTCTGAACCGAGACGTGTCCCAAGGGACGGCACGCTCAACTGTCTTCTCGGTCACGCTCCGTGTGAACCTCTTACTTCCAACCGTTGATGCCACCGCCAACCTTCCTCTTCGACTTCTTCCTGTACGACGTACCGGAACGCGAACACCTTTTACGTTCCTCCCGGAGACAGCGTACATGAACGCCATTACCGCAGCCGATTACTACGATTTGCGGCAGGTTTCGGAACCCCGACTCTCGCCGGACGACGAACGGGTGGCGTTCGTCCGTCGAACGCCGACGGACGACAGATCCCACGAAGCGACGATTTTCGTCGTCCCGGTCGGCGGCGACGAACCGACCCAGTTCACCATTAGCGAGGGCGTCGATAGCCAGCCCCGCTTTAGCCCCGACGGCGACCGCCTCGCGTTCGTCAGCACCCGTGGCGAGGCCGACGACCGACAGCAACTCTGGGTCGCCCCCACGACGGGCGGCGAGGCCCGCCAACTCACGTCCGTCGTCGGCGGCGTCACCGAACTCGAGTGGAGTCCCGACGGCTCGCGGCTGCTCTTCTCCCAGCGCGTCACCGCCGACGACCGTACGGAAGACCGCGACCTTGCGGTCGATCCCGACTACGAACCCGCGAAGCCGGACCCGCGCGTGATCGACCGCATGGTCTACCGCGCCGACACCGAGTACGCGGACGGCCGACGCAGCCACGCGTACGTCCTGGACGTCGAGGCGGCGCTCGAACGCGACGCCGATCCTGCAGAGCGTGCGGACACCGGCGACGCCATCCAGCGTCTCACCAACGGCGACGAGGACCACATCAGCCCGACCTGGGGCGACGACGCCACGATCTACTACGCGGTCAAAACCGCCGCCGAGAGCGTCCACCCCGACGACTCGCTCCACTACGAGCTATACGAGCACGACCTCGACACCGACGAGGCGACGGCCTTCACCCGGACGACGGGCTGGGCCACTGAACTCGCGGCGACGACGGACGGCCTGGTCGCGTTCGAGTTCACTCCGGAAGAACGGTCCTCGATGCGCCAGACGGAGATTCGCGTCCACGATCGGGAGACGGGGACGGAGACAACGCCGACGGCGTCGCTCGATCGGACGATTGGCCACCGCTGTGACTTCGCGTGGGCACCGGATGGCGAGTCGCTGTATTTTACGACGCCGGAGACGGGATCGCGGATGCTCTGGTCGGCCGCCGTCGGCGTGGGGGTGGGAGCCGGCGCTGACGACGGGACGAGTGACGAGGTCGGCAGCGAGGAGCCGACGCGCGTCTACGGCGAGGGCGTCACCGTCGCGGACTTCTCGGTCGGCGAGAACGCGGTCGCGCTCGTCCAGAGCGAGTGGGATCATCCCGGCGACGTGTTCGTCACGACGCGGGGCGGCACCGAGACCCACCGGCTCACCCGCGTCAACGGCGACCTGCTCGCGGATCGGGCGGTGCGCCAGCCCGAAGAAGTCTGGTTCGAAGGCGGTGCCGTCGCCGGTGTCGGTGCCGGTGCTGGTGTGGAGGGCGGTACGGATGACGGCGTCGAGGGCGGCGATGACGGGGACGATGGCGACGAAGCGGAGACACAAATCCAGGGCTGGCTCCTGACGCCGCCAGAGTTCGACGCCGACGCCGCGGGCGGGCCGGACGAGACGTATCCGCTCGTCGTCGAGATTCACGGCGGCCCGCACGCCCAGTGGACGACTGCGGGAACGATGTGGCACGAGTTCCAGACGCTCGCGGCGCAGGGCTACGTCGTCTTCTGGTGTAACCCGCGGGGCTCGACGGGGTACGGCGAGGCGCACGCGACGGCGATCGACCGCGACTGGGGCGACGTTACCCTCGCGGACGTGCTCTCGGGCGTCGAGACGGTCTGTGAGCGCGAGTTCATCGATGAAGACGAGACCTTCGTCACCGGGGGGAGCTTCGGCGGGTTCATGACCGCGTGGACGGTCACCCGGACCGACCGCTTCCGGGCGGCGGTTTCCCAGCGCGGCGTCTACGACCTCACCAGTTTCTACGGCTCGACGGACGCGTTCAAACTGATCGAGGGCGATTTCGACGCGACGCCCTGGGACGATCCTGACCTCCTCTGGGAGAAATCGCCGGTAGCACACGTCGACGAGGTCGAGACGCCGACGCTGGTGCTCCACTCCGATCGCGACTACCGCACGCCGGCGAACACCGCCGAACTGTTCTACCTCGGTCTGCAGAAACACGGTGTCGACACCCGGATGGTCCGCTACCCGCGCGAGGGACACGAACTCTCGCGGTCCGGAGAGCCCAGTCACGCCGTGGATCGTCTCGAACGTCTCGTCCGCTGGTTCGACGGCTACGCCGACTCGCGCGAGGCCCCGCCGGCACTCGAGCGCGAGCCCGGTTCGGGTCTGTCCGGTGGGCTAGACGAGTCGGACGATGAGTGACGGATGACGAACGACGAGCAACGAGCGACGAACGACGAGTGTCGTCGCCCTCGCTGTCCGGCGATCGATCATCGATCCGCCCTGATCACCGACCACGCGTTCCCAGGGGCTACTCCTACAGGTCGAGCGTTCGTTCGATCAGACATGGACAGAAACGTCGGCGGCGTCGATCGCTTCCTTCGCATTACACTCGGACTCACCCTTCTGCTCATCGGGTACCGAAATCGGGAGAAAACGGCCGGCACGCTCGCGTTCATCGCCGGGAGCGACCTCCTCGCGACGGCCGTCATCCAGCGATGCCCGATAAACGCCCTTCTCGGGATCGATACCTGCGAGAGCAGCGAGTGACTGCACGCTCGCGTCCGTTTACTCGTCTGGGCTGTCCGGATCGTACTGCACCGCGTCGTCAGCGGCCGGCGGCGCACCGATCGCCATCACTTCGATCGCCTCGTCCGCGCGGGCCGGATTGTAGGCCCGATGCGGGGATGCAGGCTGAGCCGTGAACGTCGCCCCCGTGGGCACTTCGAACTCGCCGTCGGGCGTTTCGACGTGAAGCGGCCCCGAGAGAACGACGAACGCCTCCTCCTGTCGCTCGTGGTAGTGATACGCAAGCGGGAGCTGTTCGCCGGGCTCCGCCGAGAAGTGATTGATCGCCACGTTCTCCAACCCGGCCGCCTCGCTCACCCGCCGGCAGTCGCAGGGTCGATCCCCGACTGCGTCGAGTTCGTCCGGGTCGACGACGCTGTAGGACATGGCTGACCCGTTACCGGCGAGGCGCAAAAGTGTCGCGGTCCGTGCGTCGATCAGGTCGTCCGGAACGCTCGGTCGCCGGCGTCGCCCAGCCCCGGGATGATGAAGCCGTCGTCGTCGAGTCGGTCGTCGATCGAGACCGTCAACAGGTCGGTCTCGGGGAACTCGTCGTCGACGCGCAGGAGACCCTCGGGTGCGGAGACCGCAGAGAGCACGATCAGGTTCTCCGGGTCGGACGAGTTCTCGACGACGTGATCGAGGACGGTACACATCGTGGAGCCGGTGGCGAGCATCGGATCGGCGATGATGACCGTGTCGTCCTCGGTGATCTCGGGAAGCTTGACGTAGTCGACAGTGATCGGGAACGAGCCGTCCTCTGCGCGCCCGGCCTCCTCGTTGCGACTGGCGCTGATGACACCCTGTCGGGCGCGGGGGAACGCCTTCAGGAGTCCCTCGACGAACGGCGTCGCCGCGCGCAGGACGTTGATGATCACGACATCGTCGAGGCCACGAACCCGTTCGCCCATCGTGGTCTCGAGGGGTGTCTCGATCTCGACGTACTCGGTTTCCATGCGGCCGTCAATGATCTCGTAGCCGCAGATACGGCCGAGTTTGACGAGGCCCTTGCGGAAACTGACCTGCTCGGTTTCGACGTCTCGAAGCTGCGAGAGCGTGTGTTTCGCGAGTGCGTGCGTCACGAGATACGCGTCATCCCGGTCTTCGATTGGCATACTCGTATGGCCACTCGCGGGGTAGTTCACAGTGTCGATCACCGGCGACGATGTCGCGTACACGCCCCTGCAAGGGGCTGACACGCAGCGGAGAAGTTTATGCCGGTCCATCTCCTACTACTCGCTCACTCGAATGGAAGAGAGCATTTCGGGATTCAAAGTTCGCGGCGACTGGGGCGACGTCGTCGAACACGGCGAACGCATTACCCGGGCGCTGCGCGACGAAGGCGTCCACGATCCCGCACACGACTACGGCGCACACTTCGCTCGCGCCTTCGAAGAGTGGGACGAGTGGCGACCCAAAGCACACGAGACGCTCGATACCGACGTCAGCGAGAAGACCGCAGACCAGGCGAGCGTCGAGGAGGGAACGGGCGAACAAGCCGGCAAAGACCCCGACGAAGACATCAAAACCGCCGGAGAGAAACTTACGACCTCCTACGAGCAACTCGAAGAGGACGACCCTGAGGCCGCCGTCGACAACTGGAAGGAATCGATCGACTACGTCGCCCGCGCAGCCGACTCCGCCGGTCGCAAGGCCCTCCGCCGCGTCGAAGACACCGTCTACCAGAACGTGATGACCCAACTCGCACCGTACTACTTCGACAACGAACTCATCAGCGCCAACGTCCAGCAGTCCGCCCGCAACGGCGACAACGGCGAGCAGTTCGTCTTCGAGGTCAACGTCAACGACGACGATCTGAAAGATGCCGTCTCCGACCGCCTCGCTGAACTCGACGACGAAGTCGATCGCTGGCACGTCGAAGTCGAAAAGGATACCGGCGCAGCCGAGGCGATCGAGGGGGCGGAGCCGCCGCCGGAGGCCGATGATCAGTCGAAATTCACGACGAACTGAACCGTCGTGCGTCTCGGCCACATTAGCTATCTACAGGCCGGCACACACTTGTAGGGTCCGCGAATAGAATCTCCCGTAGATGGTCGAACCCGCGACGGTCGCGACGTTTCTGGTAGCCGCCCTTGCCAGCCTCTTTATGGCCTGGGCGATCGGTGCCGGCTCGAGCGGCTCGACGCCGTTCGCTCCCGCCGTCGGTGCCAACGCGATTTCGGTGATGCGAGCCGGTTTCTTCGTCGGACTCCTCGGATTCATCGGCGCCGTCGTCCAGGGTGCAAACGTCTCCGAAGCGGTCGGCAGGGAACTCATCGGCGGCGTCATCCTCTCGCCGAGCGCCGCGACGATCGCCCTGATCATCGCCGCCGGACTGGTCGCCATCGGCGTCTTCGCCGGCTACCCCATCGCCACCGCCTTCACCGTCACCGGTGCCGTCGTCGGCGTCGGCCTGGCGATGGGCGGCGACCCCGCGTGGCCGAAATACGTCGAAATAGCCACGCTCTGGGTCCTCACGCCGTTCGTCGGCGGCGGTCTCGCCTACGGTATCGCCCGACTCCTCCGGAGCGAACCAATCGCAGAACCCTCCCTGATCGTCGGCCTCGCCGCCTTCGTCGGCCTCCTCATCGCCAACATCGAGTTCGCCTTTCTCGACCCCGACAGCACCGGCGGCGCATCTATCGCACAGGCTGCAAGCGACTGGGCTCCCGGTCCTGAACTCGTCGGTGTGCTTGCCGTGACGGGACTCGTGGCGCTGCTCTGGGGTGGAATCGTCGCCGCCGATCTGCGCAGCAGCGTCGAACGCGGTGAACGGCATTTCCTGCTGGTTCTCGGTGCGCTCGTCGCATTCTCGGCTGGTGGCAGTCAGGTCGGGTTGGCGATCGGGCCGTTGATCCCACTCTCTGAAGATGTCGGTCTTCCGCTTCTTGCGTTGCTTCTGGGCGGCGGCGTTGGCCTCCTCATCGGGTCGTGGACCGGTGCGCCGCGAATGATCAAGGCGATTTCACAGGACTACTCCTCGCTCGGTCCACGGCGGTCGATCGCCGCGCTCATTCCGTCGTTCATGATCGCACAGACGGCAGTATTGTTCGGCATTCCCGTCTCCTTCAACGAGATCATCGTCAGTGCGATCATCGGCAGCGGCTACGCCGCAAGTGGCAGCGGCGTCAGTGCCCGGAAGATGGGGTATACCGTCCTCGCGTGGGTGCTCTCGCTCGCCGGCTCGATTATCGTCTCATTCGTCGGCTACACGGCTCTCTCGGCAGTGCTTCTGTAACTATTCTCTGGAACGCTTGCCAGTTGGTTGTGATCCATCAGTTCCCATGCACCAGCACGAGCAACGGGGCCATTCGCGAGTAGCCGCGTTCCCGGTCAGTCGTCCGCCGTTACTCCCTTCTCGATCAAGCGTCTGCCGTCACCATCCACTTCAGCATCTGTGGAAAGAGTACGAGTTCAAACGCAGCGAGCCCCAGCACGAGCAACCGGGTCATCCCCTCCAGGTACGAAATCGCGACGAACGCAAGAATCGCAGCACTGCTTAGTCCCATCCCGTAGCGATACACCGGATTTTCGAGTATGTTACTCATACGATGAGTTCTTCAATTGAGACGTATATCTGTACCTGTTGTCGTCTGCGCGCAGTGTGACCAGCAACGAACGCTGTCGGATACTCATCACCCGCTCTAGAGTACCCATGCAACGATTCACACCGGCCGCATAGCTGTCGCAATCGGGTGTACTGTGACGTGCAGCGGCGACGATAGCTGCACTCGCCTTGCCGTGCTGAGTCGCGCTTTCCAGCCCGGGTGAGGAATATCGAACGGTCTTTACACGATCAGCGACGAGTTCACCCATGGAGGATGCGAACGTGGACGCGGCGGCACCGTCCGGAGACGAGTCGGAGCCGATCCAGTGGCGGCGTGACGCATCGACCTCGCGGACGGTGTGGGCGTTGTGGTCGCTCGGCGTCGGGACGTTCTTCGCGGCGATTTCTATCGTTGCCTTCTGGCGGGTGTACGATCTGGCTCTGCAGCTCGGTTTCGGTGGAGTCGTCCTTGCGGCCGGGGCCGGGATCATCGCAACGGTGCTCGCGTTTGCGCTGACCGAAAATACGGAACAGCGCCTGCAGCGGCTTACGTCGAGGCTTCCGATCTCGTCACCGTCAGGACGTGGTCTCGAGCGGGCGACGGATGCGGCTCTCGGAACGATCGCGATGATGGCGATCATCGTCTCGCTGATGGTCGTCGGACGCGTCGTCTCGCAAAACGGACTGCTCGGCGGTATCGGTGCCGGTCCGTTTACCGGCCTGGCGGCAATAACGATCCCGCTTGCGCTTCTCGCGCTCGTTCTCGCGTCGTTTCTTCGCTCCGTGGGCGCTTTCGACCGCGAGGAGGGGGCGATTTATCTGTACGATCCCGAGCAGGCGGTCGATCTCGACGTGATCGAGTCCGTCTCGATCCGCCAGGTTGGTAGTATGGCGGTGCTGACGCTGACGTACATCGAGCGGGACGGCACGTACGTTGCTGGCCCGCGGCGGCTCGTCGTGCCGCCGGCGGTTGCTGTTGCCGTTCAGGATGTCGTCGAATCGAACCGATAACGGAGTCGATAGTGTACAGCCGCCCGCAATTAGTGTGACAGTCCCGACCGAAATCGACCCTTAGCGTGTCCGCTCGTTTCCGTCAGTAGCGGGTGTGCCAGTGCCGGTGTCTGTGTGCCGTGTTCCGTTCTGTTCGTTCTCTCCAGTCCCGTCGGGTGTGGACCCATTCTCGTCGCGTTCACCCGTCTCGGCTTCGGGCTGCGTCTCGGCATCGAGTTCAGCCTCGTCGACGTCGGCCTCGTACGTTTCGAGTTTTCGCAATCGGGCCTTCATGATACGGGTGTTCTCGACGGTCTCGACTGTGATTCGGACGCCATCGTAGGTGATCTCTTCGCCCTCTTCGACGAGCCGGCCGGCACGATTGAAGATGAAGCCGGCGATCGTTTCGAACTCCTCGCCTTCGGGAAGATCGATGTCCAGCGATTCGTTGACGTCCTCGATGTTGACCTCACCGCGGACCATCACCGTCCGATCGTCGAGTTCTTCGATCGGCATGTCCTCGCCGCCCTCGAGGATCTCGCCGATGATCTCCTCGACCATGTCCTCCATCGTGACGAGGCCTTCTGTCGTCCCGAACTCGTCGATGACGATGGCCATGTGCATCCGGTTTTCGCGCATCTCGGTCAGGAGTTCGTCGACGTTTTTGGATTCGGGGACGTGAAGCGTCGGCTGGATGAGGTCGCTGAGTTCGAGTTCCTTGGATTCGGTTTCGCCGTAGTTGAGATCTCGGACGAGGTTGCGGATGTGGACGACGCCTTGGACGTTGTCGAGGCTGCCCTCGTAGACGGGGACGCGAGCGTGGCCGCTCTGGATACAGGTTTCGATGGCCTCGTCGATGCTGGCGTCTTTCGGCACCGCCGTCATGTCGAGTCGCGGGGTCATCACCTCCTTGACGATGGTGTTGTTAAAGCGGAAGATCCGCTGGAGCATCTCGTGTTCTTCCTCCTCCAAGACGCCCTCACGCTCGCCGGATTCGATCATTTCCTGGATCTCGTCGCGGGTGACGTAGGGCGATTCGATCGCACCGGTTGTCGAGCCCGTGAGTCGGTTGATCTGTCGAGTGAGATAGTCGAAGAGGACGATGAGCGGATAGAGAAAATACTCCGTCGCCTTGAGCGGCTTCGCGATGCGGATCGACCACGATTCGGTGTTCTCGACCGCGTAGGACTTTGGCACGCTCTCCCCGAACAGGAGGACGATCGCGGTCACGCCGAAAGTCGACAGCAGGACCGGTGCCAGCCCGGATTCGAAGTAGAGGCCGAGCAGTGCGGTCGTGATCGAGGACATCGCAATATTGACGAGGTTGTTGCCGACCAGAATCGTCACGAGCAGCCGGTGCGGATCGGATTTCAGCTGCTCGACGAGTTTCGCGCCCTCGACATTGTCCTCGACCATTCCCTCGAGCCGGTGTCTGGGCAGGTTGAACATTGCGATCTCAGAGGACGAGAAAAACCCCGAGAAGGCGATCAGAACGACTATTGTGAGTACGCCGAGGACGGCAATCGTCGACTGCCCGACCTCGAGCCCCACCATCGGTACCGTGTAGAGAGGGGTACCGATGCCGGTTCCGACCGCGACACCGACCTCGGAAAGCGAAACCAACGCCATTGGTGTACAGCGTTATCACCGGATCGGTTAACCGTTTACCATTTGACCACGTTTCCCACCCCGTTTGTCCGCTGACGACACGTTTACCCGCTTGTTCCACGAACGAATCGCTATGAGTCACGCGACCGATTCGCCAATTACGTTCTACCGCCTGCACGGGTGTCCGTACTGTGAACGCGTTGCTCGACTCCTCGACGAGTTCGACCTCGACTACCACTCCCGGTTCGTCGAACCGCTGCACTCGAAGCGCGACGTCGTCAAGCGTGTCGCCGGCGTTCGGTCGGTCCCGGTCATCGTCGACGAGACGACCGGCGTGACGATGGCCGAGAGCGCGAACATCGTGGACTATCTGGAGTCGACCTACGGCGACGGGGCGGGCACCGACGCATCGGCCGCAACCGCCGGAGGTGCCGACTGATGCCCGAGTTCGATGTCGTCGATCTCGGTCCCGCCAGCCATCCCGAATCGGGCGACGACGCACCCGAGTTCACCCGCCCGCTCGTCACCGACGAGTTCTGGGCGGACCGGGCGCTCTCCGAACTCGCCGGAGACGATGGACAGACGATCCTCGTCTTCACGCCGATGATCGGCTCGTTCGCAGCCACGTACGTCTGGAGTGAACTCCTCGAGCGCGACTGGGACGAGCGCGCCGACCGCGTCGTCGGCGTGACGGCCTCGACACCGTACGCGATTTCGGACTTTCTCGCCGACAACGACCTGCCCTTTGCCATCTTCGCGGACCCGGCGAACGATGTGGCGGAGGCCTACGGCATCGCTCACGACTTGGACGGGATGGAAGGCCTCGACGAACCGCGCCTCGCCGTCTTCGCCGTCGACGACGACCTGACTGTCACCGAGGCCTGGGTCGCCACCGACTGGCCCGAGTTCCCCGACTACGACGACCTCGAAGCACGGTTCGACCTCGCGTAGATACATACCGTCGCACCCCACTTCACCACCGGAACGCGGTACGCTTTTTACCACGACGACGCCAGTATCCGACATCGACACATGTCCGATATCGATCGCGCCGCGGACGCCATCCGCGACGGCGAACTCGTCGTCTATCCCACCGAAACCGTCTACGGCCTCGGCGCGGACGCACTCGACTCCGACGCCGTCGACCGCGTCTTCGACGCGAAGGGCCGGGACCGCTCGAAACCGATCTCGCTCGCCGTCCCGTCGGTTCCGGCCGCACTCCAGTACGTCCGCGCGACCGAGCGCGAGCGCCGATTCATGGCAACCTTCCTCCCCGGCCCCGTGACGGTCCTCTGTCGAGCCCGCGAGCTGGTCCCCGAGGTGCTGACGGCGGGCCGCGACCGCGTCGGCGTCCGCGTTCCCGACCACCCGACCGCACTCGCACTGTGCGAGCGCGCTGAAACGCCGATCACGGCGACGAGCGCGAACGTCAGCGGCCGCGGCAGCGTTCGTCGTCTCGATGAACTCGATCCCGAACTCCGAGAGACGACTGCAGCCACGCTCGACGGCGGCGAGACGCCCGGTACCGAGAGTTCAGTTGTCGATCCGGCGAGCGAGACGATTCACCGGCGCGGCGCGCTGGCGGACGACATCGAAACCTGGTTCGAGACGCACTGAACGCGGACCGTCGCGACCGGATCACGTCGTGCCGGTCCGAACGGCTGGCCATCGGCGAGGTGTAGCCTGCTTTTTTGGCATCCCCGTCCGATGGACGGCTATGAGATATCGATTTCGACCGGCCGACTCCGCCCAGCAGATCGTCGGCGGCTTTCTGCTCGCCGGCCCGTTCGTCGTTACCGAGGAGGTGTGGACGCTTGCTAAGAGCATGAGTTGGGTCCAGACGATACTGACCGTTATCGTCGTCTGTAGCATCGGGTACGGGGCGCTCTATCAGGCGGATACGAAGCGCGACCCGGACCGCGAGGCGACCGTTGTCGGTATCCCGGTCCGATTCCTCTCCTTGATGTGCGTGGCGTTCGGCTCTGTCGCGATCCTCGCGTTCCTGTTCGATGCCCCGGATACGTTTCTCGATTCGACGGACTCGACGACTGAAGTGATTGCAACGACGTTCAAAGCGGTGAGCGTCGGGGCGATCTTCAGCGTCGTCGGCGCGGCGACGGCGGACACGCTGTTTTAGACCGAGCCACGCATCGCCTGCGCTACCCAAATCCCAGCAACGACCGCAGCGTCCGCGTCCGCACGCCACACTCCGAGGTGAACTCGCAGGACTCACACTTCGAGCGGTTGTCCGTCCGCGCCGGCGGGCCGTCTAACTCTCGAACCGTCCGCAGCGCGCGCCGATACCGGGCCTTCCGGCGCGTCGTCATCGTCACCGACCGAACCACACCGGAGGCCGGATACTCGACCCACACTCGTTCGACCGGCGTCTGGTGCTCCCAGGCGAGCGCCTTCGCCGCCGCGACGGCGTGCACCGATCGAGGCTCCCAGACCCCCTGTTCCGGCGGCGAGCCGGTCGCGACCAACACCGGCTCCAGCGGGTCAACGAGCACTTTGTGAACGCGGCCGCGACAGTCTCGCCCGGTCGCGAGCACGTCCCGTTCGTGCGGGTCACAGAGCCGTTGCCAATCGCCGTCGGCCGCGAGTTCATCGCGCGTCTCGGCTAGCGTCCGGCGGTACGCCGCCGGCGGCCGCGCGATCGGCTCGGATTCGAGTTCAGTTACGGATGCGTCAAGCAGGTGCTCGTACCGGGTTGCGAGGTCGCGAATCGCCTCGACCGCCGGCGGGGGGTCACGGTCGGTCTCGCGAGTGCGGGCGTAGTAGCACTTTCGCGGGCAGTAGGCGGCGGTTCGGAGGTCACTGAACGTGACGGGAGGACGGNCACGGTCGGTCTCGCGAGTGCGGGCGTAGTAGCACTTTCGCGGGCAGTAGGCGGCGGTTCGGAGGTCACTGAACGTGACGGGAGGACGGGTCACGACCGGTTTGGGCGCGGCTTCCTATAAAAACTGTAGCAGCCGATCGCAGTGGAGAAGATTCCTCACCCGGCGGATTCTGCGGGATAGACGGACCCGCTTAGAAGTCGACGTCCGTCTCCATTCCCTCGGTCGCGTCTTCGAGGCCGTCCTCGCGGACGTCGGTCGCCATCTGCGCCGAGAGGTCGGCGTCGGCGAGGATGCTGTCGAACTCCTCGCGGTAGCGGTCGTTAGCCGCACGAGATTCGTCTTTGGCCGCGGCGACGCGTCGGAACCGACGGATTTCGGCCGCCGTAACGTCGTACTCCTCGGCGAGCGTTTCGTCGTCTTCCTCGCGGTCCCGGATCGCGACGAGGTCGACTTCGTCGGCATCGCCCTCGCCGACGAGATGCAGCGCCATGCGGGCCTCGAAGACCGTTTCGGCGTCGCTTCCGAGGTCGGCCGCGATGGTCGCGTCGTCCCGTCCGTCGTAGAATCCGTTCGCGACCGCGATCAGTTCCTCGTCTTCGAAGGGCGTTTCGAACTCGTATCGCTCGCGCAGCTGTGTGACGACGCTCTCGAGGCGCTCGTCGTCGGACCGTTCGTCCCGTTCGAGCGAGCCGCGGGTGTCTTCTTGGGATTCGGTGATGGTCTCTTCCCCGTCGGTAACGTCGGTGAAGATGTCCCGGAGTTCTTCGGTTTTGTCGTTCATGAGTGGACACTCCCGACGGGCGGCTATTTAAGGCTGTTGCCAGATGGCGGTGGGCGCAAATCCAACATCGACAACGATTATAAACTTGAAAACTCGACTACTATTTCCGCAAGACGGCGGAGAGATCGCCTGTCGTGCGGTGTGGCAAGAATTAAGTCACGCCCCACCCCGTGGTTGAACATGAACACCATAGCACAGGCGGCCGAAGGAAGGGAGACCTACCTGGGGATCAGCGACGTTGGCTACGTCCTGTTCTATCTCCTCGTGGCGATCGCCGTCACCGTTTTCGCCTACGGCGTCTATCAGCGCGTCCGGCGGTACACGCAGGGTGACGACGATCCCTTCGATCGCGTCTCCGACCTGTCGAATCGCGTCGTGAGTAGCGCCAAGATCGTGCTCTCGAACGAGAAACAGTTCAACAGGGACCTCTACGGCGGGTTGATGCACTCGTTTATTCTCTGGGGATTCCTGACGCTGTTTATCGCGACGTCGATCATCGTCGTCGAACAGTACGGCACCGAGATATTCCTCGGAATCGTCTTCTGGGAGGGCGACTTCTATCTGGCCTACCAGTTCATCGTCGACGCGATGGGGCTGCTGTTCGTCGTCGGCATCGGGATGGCGCTCTACCGGCGCTACTGGGTGCGGAACCACCGTCTCTGGGGTCGTCACACCTCGAACGAGGACGACATTTTCATCTGGACGCTGTTCGGCCTCGGCCTCGGCGGCTTTCTTCTTGAGGGCGCGCGGATCTACGTGACCGGCATGCCGGACCACGAAATCGTGAGCTTCGTCGGCTACGGCATCGCGATGGTCCTGCAGGCGATCGACCTACCGACCAGCGGTGCTGCGCTCGAACCGGCGACCTACGCCGCCGGCGACTACTTCGGCGCGAACGCCGAGACGCTCCACTGGGCGTTCTGGTGGGGCCACTCGCTGCTTGCCCTCTTTTTCATCGCGTGGATTCCCTACGCCAAGCCGTTCCACATGCTCTCGTCGTTCGCGAACGTCATCACGCGCGACGAGAAAGCCGGTAAGCGCCTGCCGAACGTCCCGTCGGACTTAGACGCGACGAACGCCGAGTCCATCGACGACTTCACCTGGAAGGAAATCCTGGACCAGGACGCCTGTACCAAGTGCGGTCGCTGTTCGTCGGTCTGTCCCGCCAAGGCGTCCGACCGCCCGCTCGACCCGCGAAACGTCATCCTCGACCTGAAGAAATACCGCGAAGAACTCGACGCCGGCGGCGAGGAGAAACCGATCATCGCCGACGGGGGTGCCGCGAGCGCAGCGAGGGGCACGTCGTCGGACGGGCCGTCCGACGGAAGTACGAGCGTCATCAACACGGAGACCATGGAATCCTGTATGGCCTGTATGGCTTGCATGGACGCCTGTCCGGTTGAAATCGAGCACCTCCAGTCCTTTACCCGGCTCAACCGCCAGATGACCGACCAGGGCGACGTGTCCTCGTCCATGCAGGACGTCTTCCAGAACGTCATGCAGGACGGCAACACCTTCGGCGACTCGCCCCGCGACCGCGCCGACTGGGCCGACGACCTCGAGTTCGATGTCGCCGACGCCCGCGAGGAGGAAGTCGACTACCTCTGGTACGTCGGCGATTACCCGAGCTACGACGAGCGCAACAAGCAGGTCGCCCGCTCGCTGGCGACCATCTTACAGGAAGCCGACGTGAGCTTCGGCATCCTCTTCGAGGACGAGAAATACGACGGCAACGACATCCGCCGCGTCGGCGAGGAGTTCCTCTACGTCGAACTCGCCGGCCACCACGTCGAGACCTGGGAGGACTGCGAGTTCGACAAAATCGTCTGTACCGACCCACACTCCTACAACACCTTCAAGAACGAGTATCCGGAGGTCGACTTCGAGGAGTTCGCCGACGACCCGATGATGCCCTTTGACTACACCGACGAGTGGAACGCAGACGGCGAGATTGACGTGCTCCACTGGACCCAAGCCGTCGAAGAACTGGTCACCGAGGGCCGACTCGACCTCGACGGCACCGAACTCGACTACACCGTCACCTACCACGATCCGTGTCACCTCGGCCGGTACAACGACGAGTACGAGGCCCCGCGCGAACTCATCCGCGCCACCGGCTGTGAACTCGACGAGATGCCGCGCAACCGCGCGAACTCGTTCTGTTGTGGCGGCGGCGGTGGCGGCCTCTGGATGGACTTCGAAGAAGAGCCGAAGCCGAGCGAGGAGCGCATCCGCGAAGCCTTAGAGGACACCGACGCCGGTGCCGGCGTCGAGAAGTTCGTCGTCGCCTGCCCGATGTGCATGACGATGTACGAAGACGGCCGCAAGACCGGCGGCTACGAGGACGACATCGAGGTCGTCGACGTGGCTGAACTCGTCGTCGAGGCGATCGGTGCCGAGGACGAGGCGAACCTCGAAATCGCGGCGGACTGAGCGGATACTGCGTTCTTTTCAGCGATTCATCCATGTCTGTGGTTCGTTCGGAGCGACGGCTCTTGGATCGACTGTCACCGAATCATCGTCGCTGTGCGGTCGCTATGGCTCGTCTCCAGTGTTCGCCGGCAGGGTAAACACGAACGTTGCCCCGTCGCCAGGCTCCGACTCGACCCAGATTTCGCCACCGTGGCGTTCGACGATTCGTTGTGTCAGTGCCAGCCCGAGCCCGGTGCCGCTGTGTTCGGTCCGGTCGTGAAGCCGCTGGAACACCTGAAAGATTCGGTCGGCATCGTCCGGATCGATCCCGAGCCCGCTATCGGCGACTGCGAGCCGCCACATCGATCCGTCCCGCTCGGCCGAAATTTCGACGGCAGGCGGCTCGTCGCCGCTGTACTCGATCGCGTTACTCAAAAGGTTCTGGAACACCTGTCGGAGTTGGCTCCGATCACCGCTCACACGCGGCAACTCCTCGGCACTGATTTCCGCGTTCGACTCGTCGATTTGCAGCTGCAAATCGTCGACGACGTCCTCGAGAACACGATCGAGTGCGACCGGTTCGAACGTCTCGCCTTGCGTCTCGACCCGTGAGTACTCGAGCAGCCCATCGATCATCTCGCGCATCCGCTCGGCCCCGTCGACGGCGAACTCGATGAACTCCTCGCCGTCCGTATCGAGTTCGTCGCTGTATCGTTGTTCGATGAGTTGCAGGTAGCTGCTTACCATTCGAAGCGGTTCCTGCAGGTCGTGCGAGGCGGCATAGGCGAACTGTTCGAGCCGCTCGTTGGATGCTTCGAGTTTCCGGCGTTGTTCCGTTCGTGTCGTAATATCCCGCCCGATTCCCGCAAGCACCGGATTTCCCGCAGGATCCTCGAGTGCAGCGGCGATGAACTCGTATGGAACGTGCGTGCCGTCTTTCGTGAGTAAGTCCGCTTCAACGCGGGCGTGTCCGGTTTCGAATACCTCTTCGATCGTGTTCGTAATCGACTCGTGGTCGTCCTCGTTGAAGAACTCCAGTGCGTGCATCGACGCTATTTCTTCGTCGGTGTATCCCGTGATCTCACAGACACGCTGGTTCCACCGCTGAAGGGACACGTCCGCGTCGACGACGTAGAACACGTCGTCGATTGCGTTCAAAATGTCGTCCGTATACTCTTTGTACTGGTTGAGTTGGCGTTCGCGATCGCGGAGTGCGTACTCGGCCTCTTTCCGCGGTGAGATGTCTCGGAACAGCCCGACGAAGTAGCGATCCTCGTCGAAGAAAAAGTCGTTCAACGAGATACCGAGCAGGACTTCGTGCCCCGATTTGTGCTGGCCGGGCAGTTCGACGTACTCCCAGTCGATGTGTCGGTCTCCGGTTTCGAGATAGCGGTTGAGTGCTTGCAGGTGTGCCTTGCGGAGCCGTTCCGGGATAATACTGAGTTTGCTGCTCCCGACGAGTTCGTGTGGCGTGTAGCCGAGGATCCGCTCGACGGCAGGGTTTGCGTACTGAATCTTACTGTCCGTATCGAGGACAATGATCCCGTCGGACAGTGCGTCGGCGAGGGCGGCGAAGGCTTTTGCCGGCGCTGTTTCCGTGCCGTGGGGGCCGCTCCATTCGGGACGGGAAGCCGCCATCGATGGCGGTTCCGAACGGTGATGAAGCGTCCCGATGATCCCGTCATCCGTGTCGGGAGAGGATCGGTTGAAATAGCCGTCAAAAACGGCCGTGTCGCCGTTTGCGGTCGTTATCGTGACCGGGACTGTGATCGCCGTAGTCGCGTTCGTGGCTCTCGGGTCACCGCCTAGAACGGCTTCCAGTCGCTCGGGAACCGTCGGGAGGAGTGATTGCAGTGATCTCCCGCGGAGCGTTTCGGGGGTGTATCCCGTTTGCTCGGCGAACGTGTCGGTTGCAGTGATGATCTCGCCGCTCTGGGTCAGTTGGACGACTGCGACATCTGCTTGCGCCAACAGCGATGCTAGTTCTCGCGGGACCATCAAATTGCCATCTAACGGGGACCGATCGCCGGAACGGGTCACGAATGCGTTACCGGGGTGACGATAATAAATTACACTATCGCCATATAGTTCGGACTCGCAGACGTTTCAATTACATTGTCTTTCACTCTATTGGACAGTATCGGCGCCGATTTCGATGACTGCCCCACGAAGTTTATAGTAATCCGATGAGACCGAGTCGGTATGGACGACATCACGATCGCCACAACGGACGAACTGGATGGACGAGAAGTAACCGAGTACTGCGGGATCGTTACGGGCGAGGCGGTCATCGGCGCGAACGTCGTGAGCGACATCGCCGCGGGCATTCGAGACGTCGTCGGCGGCCGGAGCGGGTCGTACGAGCGGAAAATCGAAACGGGCCGCGAAGAAGCGATCGCAGACATCCGCGAAGAAGCAGCCGATCTCGGCGCTGACGCCGTCATCGGGGCCACCTTCGACTACGAAGAGATGGCAGAGGGCATGCTGTGGGTCAATCTGTCGGGAACCGCCGTCAAAACGCGCCGTCGATAGCGACCGCCGATAGAACCTCGAACCCGCGGTACTCAGTCCTCGATTTCGATCGCCGGCCGCCCCGGCGCTGCGTTCTTGCGTACGCTTTCATCGACCTCGTCGGCGTGAACGACCGAAACGGGTGCGTCGAACTCGCGTTCTACCAGCCAGGCTGCAGACTCGAGGGCGTCGTGTTCGTCCTCGGGCCCGAGCGTCATCGACAGCGCTTCGCGCTCCGCCTGCAGGTCCTGTCCGTAGTCGGCCGCCACGTCACCCTGTTCGCGGATGTGCGATTCGCTCATGAGTTCGCCGATCAGGTTGTCGGCGTCGCTCTCGATGGCAATCTCGAGGGCGTCGTACTTCCAGGTCGGTGCGACGACAACCTCGATCGCGTCGGGATCTTCGATGCCGGCCACGTCGATGATGTCTCGAACGTCCTCGCGTGTGTTCTCGACCAACTGCCGGCGCTTGTTGACGTGTTCGCGGTCGACGCTCGCGGTCGGCCACGGCGCGTCCACGACGAACTCGTCGGTGCCGAGTTCAGCGTACAGTTCCTCGGCCAGGTGGGGCGTGACGGGTGCGAGTAGTCGTACGACGGCAGCAAGGCCGCGCTCGTAGGTTTCGGCGTGGGGTTCCGTGTGACTGGCGTAGTTCCGTAGCGTCCGCGTCAGATCCTGCGTTTCCCGCAGCGCACGGTTGAACGTCAGGTCGTCGTACTTGTCGCCGGCGATGGCGATCGTCGCGTCGATCTCGTTTGCGACGTATCGCGCGATAGCGTCTTTCTCGCCGTCGGGTTCGTTCGAAACGAAGTCCTCGACCAGTTCCTTCAGTCGTGCGAGGAACGCGTTCGTCGACCGCACGCCCTCCTCGCTCCAGTCGAAGTCGCGTTCGGGCTGGGCGGCCTGCATCATGAACAGCCGCGCGGTATCCGCGCCGTATTCCTCGACGATCCGCTGCGGTGAGACGACGTTGCCCTTCGACTTGGACATCTTCTCGCCCTCCAGTTGGACCATCCCCTGGGCCAGCAGGTTCGTGAACGGTTCGCGGTGTTCCAGCCCCTCGTGGTCGGCCAGCACCTTCGTGAAAAAGCGCGAGTAAAGCAGGTGCATCACAGCGTGTTCGATGCCGCCGACGTACTGATCGACCGGCATCCAGTCGTTGGCCTGCTCGCGGTCGAACGGCGCGTCTTCCATGCCCGGCGAGACGTACCGCAGGAAGTACCACGAGGAGTCGACGAAGGTGTCCATCGTGTCCGTCTCGCGTTCAGCCGGTCCGCCGCAGTCGGGACAGATCGTTTCTTTCCACTCCTCGGCGGCGTCCAGCGGGTTCCCGGTCGTGTTGATGAACTCCGGGAGCTCGACCGGCAGGTCCTCGTCGGGAACCAGCACGGGGCCGCAGTCCTCGCAGTGGACGACCGGAATCGGCGTCCCCCAGTAGCGCTGCCGGGAGATGCCCCAGTCGCGCAGCTGGTACTGTGTGGCCTCTTCGGCGCTCTCGATGTCCTCGGTCAGGCGCTCGCGGGCCGCTTCACTCTCGAGGCCGGAGTACTCGCCCGAGTTCACCAGGACGCCGTCCTCGGTGAACGCGTCCTCGCTCACGTCGGGGATCGTCGGTTCCTCGCCCTCGGCGGGTTCGGGTGCGATAACGGGAACGATCTCCTCGCCAACCTTCTCCGCGAAGGCGTGGTCCCGCTCGTCGTGGCCGGGGACGGCCATCAGCGCGCCCGTCCCGACATCCGAGAGGACGAAGTCGGCGACGTAGACCGGGATCTCCTCGCCCGTGGCGGGGTTCGTGGCCGTCAGGTCCGTCGGGACGCCGTTCGGTTCGTCGCCCTCTGGGTCGGCCTCGTGCTCGATGAACTCGCGGACAGTGTCATCTTCCGCGGCCAACTCCTCGCTGATCGGGTGATCGGGCGCGAGCGCGAAGAACGTCGCCCCGTGGATGGTGTCGATTCGGGTCGTGAAGGCCGTCACTGGACCGTGGTCTTCGATTTCGAAGTCCACCTCGGCACCGTACTGGCGGCCGATCCAGTTGCGTTGCATCTGGCGAACCGAGTTCGGCCAGCCCTCGAGGTCGTCGATATCCTCGAGCAGTTCGTCCGCGTACTCGGTGATTTTCAGGAACCACTGTTCGAGTTCGCGTTGCTCGACGGGGGTGTCACAGCGCCAGCAGAGTTCGGCCTCGCCTTCGACCTGTTCGTCGGCGAGGACGGTCTCGCAGTGTGGACACCAGTTGACTTCGGCGTCGCGGCGTTCGACGAGGTCTTCGTCGTGGAACCGGGAGAAGAGCCACTGGTTCCACTGGTAGTACTCTGGTGTGCAGGTAGTGATTTCGCGCTCCCAGTCGTAGCCAAAGCCCATCGCCTGCATCTGGTCGCGCATCGTGTCGATGCAGTCGATAGTCCAGTCGCGGGGGTTCGTATCGCGTTCTTTGGCGGCGTTTTCCGCGGGGAGACCGAAGGCGTCCCAGCCCATCGGGTGGAGTACGTCGTCGCCGCACATTCGACGGTATCGGGCGTAGGCGTCCGTAATCGTGTAGTTTCGGACGTGGCCCATGTGGAGTTTCCCGGACGGGTACGGATACATGCCGAGGACGTACGTCGGATCGTCGACGTCGTCCGGCGTCCGATACGCGTCCGCGTCGTCCCACGCGGCCTGCCAGCGTTGCTCGACTGCTGCGTGGTCGTATCCCGCGTCGCTCATTAGGTGGGTGTGGGGGCGACGCCACCCTATATTTTCGCATTACCGTTCGACGTGGTCCGAAGAAACAGCCGTCGTGCCACCTGGCCATCATCGTTGTCGAAACTGGCCGTATTCAACCGAGCTGACCGGCAACTGGCGTTATTCGAGGTGAATCGCCGGCCGGAACGGTTGGGCCTGGCTCGCCTTGCCGTCGGGATCGACCGGGTCGCCGTCCTCGTCGTAGACGTCGATGTCGGCGTCGAACTCGCGGGCGAGGAACGCGGACGCGTCCTCGTAGACGGCCCGCTCGTCGATTTCGGACAGGGACGCGAGCGTCGAGTCGTCGCGCTCGCGGACGAGCGCGACGAGATCGCCGACGAGAGCGTTGACGGCGTCGCCTTTCTCACGCAACGCCTCGTCTTGCATCACGTCGCCCATTACCCGACCCCGATTCGGACCGACGTCAAGTACGGTATCGAGGACGGTCCGTTTCCAGTCGGCCGCGACATAGAGTCGAATCGTCTCGGGATCGGTGTCGGTGACTGCGATGATATCGCGAACGTCTTCGAGGACGTCTTTGACCAGTCGCTCCCGCTCGACGACGGTTGGATTCTCGAACTCGGGAACGGGTTCTGGCCAGGGAACGTCCTCCGCGGGCTTGCCGGTCAGGCGCTCGTGGAGTTCGTTGGCCATGAACGGGACGAACGGTGCCAGCAGCCGCAGTCGGGTTTCGAGGACCGTCCGCAGCGTCCAGCGGACGCCCGGTCGCTGCGCGCTCACTCCACGAGCGGGATACTCGGGGGACGCGTCGGTCCCCTGTTGATCGAGGTTCACGCGGCGGCGGTACCATTTGAGGTGCTCCTCGAAGCGGTAGAACGCGTGCTGGCTGGCGGTGCGAGTCTCGAAGCGCTCCATGGCGTCGGTGACGGTACGGACGGTCCGCTGGAGCCGGGCGAGCAGCCAGCGGTCGATCGTCTCGAGGTCTCGCTCGCCTTCAGGCTCCTCAATCACGTCGACAGCGCGGTTCCAGAACCGTTCTAGCTGGTCGCGAGTCGAGCCGACCTCGCCGGCCCGCCAGTCGAAGTCCTGCCACGGCTCGGAGCTGTTGAGCAGGAAGAACCGGACGGTGTCTGCGCCGTACGTCTCGATGGCCTCGTCGGGTAACACGACGTGGCCCTTCGAGGAACTCATCTTCTCGCCCTCGAGCAGGCCCATACCCATGCTGGTAATCCCCCGTGGCCACCGTTCTTCGTCGAAGAGTTCCGCGTGATGGTAGAGGAAGAACGTGAGGTGGTTCGAAATCAGATCGTTGGCCGAACAGCGGTAGTCGACGGGGTACCAGTAGTCCCACTCCTCGCGCAGTTCCAGCGCGCGCTCGTCGGGGTCGGGGTCGGCCACGGCACCCTCGCCGTAGAACAGCGTCTCGAAGAAGTCCCGATCCATCTCCTCCGGCGGAACGTCCTCGAGCCGGTGGGCGATGGTGTAGTAGGCCATGTAAATCGTCGAGTCCGACAGGGGTTCAATGACGAACTCGTCGTCCCATGGTAACCGCGTTCCCAGCCCGTAATTGCGGATGCAGGGCCACTCCTCGAGCCAGTCGACGGTGTGGGTGTACTGCTCGCGGGTCGTCTCGGGGATCGCATCGAGGTTCTCGATTGCTCGCAGGGCCTTCTCGCTCCACTCCGCGTCGTTGTACCGCAGGAACCACGTCTCCTGTTCGGCGACCTCGACGTCGCCGCCGCAGCGACAGACGACCGCCTCCGAAAAATCGTACATCGCGTCGAAGACGCCCTGCCGTTGGAAGTGTGACTCGAGTTCATCGCGGACGTCCTCGATACTCTCGCCAGCGAACTCGCCGTACTCCTCGATCAGTTCACCCCGGTGGAACTCGCTGTTGTACAGCTCTTGGGTGGCCTCCTCGAGCGCGGGATCACTCGAGGATTCGACGCCGTGGTCCTCGACGGCGTCTTTCGCGGGGAACTCGCCGTACCCCTCGATTGTGAGGATCGCCCGCGGTTCGATCGCCCGGATCTCGTCCGGATCGAGCCCGTATTCGGTCAGGTCGTTGGCCCGCGCTTTCGCCTCTTCCAGGGCGATCCAGTCGTCGGGAGAGTGAGCCGGAACGGACATCACGACGCCGGTCGCGTTGTCGGTGTCGACGAAACCCGCTGGAACGACGATGATCTCCTCGTCGGTGACCGGATTCGTGACGCGCTCGCCGACCAGCTCGATTCCCTCGAACGTCTCCTCGACATCGACGTTGCGGGCCTGGAGGTCTAACTTCTCGGTCGCTTCCACGGAGACGATCCACTCCTCGCCGCCGGAAGACGCAGCCGCGCTGTCCGAGCCGTCCGAGCGTTGCTCGGAGACGTCCACCGTCGCGCGGACGTAGGTCGCGTTGGGATCGACGTACGCGTTGGTGACCCCTCGAACCGTCTCCGGTCGGAGCGTGGCCATCGGATAGACGACGCCCTCGTCCTTGTCTTCGAACTTGATCAGGGTATACTCCTGAAATTCCGTATCTTCGCCCTCGAGCAGGTCGTGAGTCGTGACCGGCTGTTCCTCGTTCGTACAGTAGTTGACCGGGTGCAGCCCATTCTCGAGCAGCCCGCGCTCCTTGAGGGTCTCGTACTGCCACGTGATGAACTTCGAATAGCGTTCGTCGTTCGTCGTGAACTCGCGTCGCCAGTCGATCGACAGGCCGAGCCGGCGCATCCCGGTTTTGTAGCTGCAGTCGGCCTCCTCGATGAAGTATCGCGCGTAGCCCATCGGCGTTTCGAGCGCCGTCAGATCGGACTCGGGGACACCGAAGGCGTTTTCGAGGCTGTGTATCTGTTCCTCCTCGCCGTTCTTGAGCCGTTCGACGGCACCGACGATCGGCGTGCCCGTGACGTGCCAGCCGATCGGAAACAGGACGTTATCGCCCTGCTGGCGGCGATACCGCGCGTAGACGTCCGGAACTGTGTACGTGCGGGCGTGGCCGATGTGCATCCCGCCGCTCGGATAGGGATAGGGAACCGTCACGAACGTCGCGTCGTCGCCCCCTCGTCGATCGGGATCGGCCTCGTACTGCCCCGACTCGGCCCACCGCTCGCGCCACTCGGCCTCGAGTTCCTGCGGAGTATACCTCATGAACGCTCATTATGCTGGATCAGGTAAAAGTACTATCACGTTTGGCATGTGCCGCTGTTGCCGACCGAGAAAAGTGTCCCGCGTCGTCGTCCACCAACCGATCACTCGATGTCGATCTGCTTCGACTCCTCGTCCCCCGACTCCTTCGGCAGTCGGACGGTCAACACACCGTTCTCGTATCCGGCCGACACCCCGTCCTCGTCGACCGGCTCCGGCAGCCGAATGCTGCGGTTCGCCGTCTTTCGAGTTCGTTCGTGTCGGAGGTATCGTCCCTCTCCCTCGTCGTCAGCGAACTCGGCTTCCTCGTCGCGGCTCGCTTCGAGCCGCACCGTCCCTTCCGTGAGCGTCAGGTCGATATCCTCGACCTCGTAGCCCGGCAGGTCGGCCGTCACGACGAACTCGTCGCTGGTATCGGTCACGTCGACCGGTACCGTTCCGGGGACCTGCAGGCCGCCGCTTGCCATCCCTTCCTCGACCTGCTTGCTGACGCGGTCGAGCATCTCCTCGATTTCGTCGAACGGGTTTCGTCGCATACGTCCACCTAGGTGTTCGAGGTGGATAAATTCTGCCCGTGATAAAACAACAGAACGGGCCTGCGAGTTCTTCGAGCGGGGCGACCCGTCTACTCCGGCAGCGTCGCAAGATCGTCGTCCAGTGCGTCGAGGAGTACCTCGCGTGCGTGTCCGTCCGGATCGACGTTCTCGTAGACGGCCTGTACTTCGCCATCAGCGAGGACGAACGTCGTTCGCGGGGCTGCCCCGTCAGTCACGTCGACATCGAAGGCGTCGGCGACCTCGCCGTCGGGATCCGCAAGCAGATCGAACTCGAGTTCTTCTGACTGAGCGAACGAGCTGTGAGACGCCACGTCGTCGGTGGAAATGCCGTAGACCTCGACGCCAGCCTCCCGATAGGTCTCGCGTTCGCGCTGAAACTGCGTTGCTTCGGTCGTACAGCCGGGCGTGTCGTCGCGCGGGTAGAAGTACACGACGGTCGGATCGTCGAACGCGGGGGACACCTCTTTGCCGTCCTGATTTGGCGCTGTCACGGTCGGCGCGTCGTCACCTGTTGTCAGTGTCATCGTTTCCGGTCGTGTGTCCGCGTGACGAGGGAAAACAGTTTGTGGTCGGTGTCGGTATCGGTGTCGATATCGTCGTCCGCGGGCAGCGAATCAGCCTCACTCGACGACGTGTTCCATATCATACGAGCCGAGTCGCCGCACCCAGCCGTTCTCGGCGAGTGCTTCGAGTTCAGCGATGGCTTCGCTCGTTCGCGCCTCGTAGAGGCCGGCCTCGATGTCGACGTGGAAGATGTAGTCGCCGAGGCGCTGGCCGCTCGGGCGCGATTCGACGCGGGTGAGGTTGATGTCGCGGTCGGCGAAGGGTTCGAGCAGTTCGAGCAGCAGTCCGGGGTAGTTCGCGTTCGGGTAGACGACGAGCGTCGTCTTGCCGCCGCCTTTCGACCGGTCCTCGGCGGGTGCAACCGCGAAGAATCGCGTCGCGTTCGAGTCCTGATCCTGGATGTCCTCGGCCAGCACCTCGAGTGCGGCGTCCCCGGCGGCGTTTGCAGGGTGGGCGATGCCGGCGACGGACGGATCGTCGCGGGCGAACTCGACGCCCTGGGCCGTGCTCGCGACGGCTTCGAGGGTGGTGTCGGGGTACTCCCGATCGAGATAGGAGCGACACTGGGCGAGGGCCTGCGAGTGGCTGGCGATCGTCTCGAAGTCGGGGCCCTGTGCGAGCAGCGCGTGTTTGATCGGCGTGACGATTTCGCGGACGACGGCCACGTCGTACTCGGCAAGTGCGTCCAGACTCTCCGTGACGCTGCCCTCGATACTGTTCTCGATGGGGATAACGCCGCGGTCGTACTCGCCGCTCGCGACGGCATCGACGATCGAGGTCACGGACTGGCGAAAGTCGATCGCATCCGTGTCGGCGATCGACTGTGCCGCCCGGTGCGAGTAGGTCCCTTCGGGGCCGAGTGTCACTGCGGTCATCGCCACTTCATTGCCGAGAGAACGTGAAAATACCCGGGGTTCGTGCCGACGTTGCCGGGGTATTCGGTGCGGTCGCCGCGACCGGCACAGCCGTCCCCACCCCGGTATCGGCGATAACAGTTATCTGGGGTCGACACAGTCGTGTTCACTACCCCGCAGTTACGGCCGAGTCCTCTCGGAGACGGACGGCCACGAACACGGATACGGATACAGATACGATGAACGACACACCACCTATTTCGATCCGCCGTCGACGGCAATTCTGTCAGCATAGCACCGCACGAATCGCACGTCTCGAACTCGTCGGAGGGAACCGATCGTGATCGGTCCGCTCGCCCTCCTCGGCGTCTCGAGCGGCGTGCTCGTCGCCGCCGCGCTCGTGTTCTACTGGCGGACACGATCTCTTCGGCCGGTCTCTCGACCGTACGGGTACGCCGTCGTCGTCGCAACGATCGCGATGGGGGCCACCTATCTGTGCATGGCTGTCGCCGACATGTCCGGGATCGGGACGGATTTCATCCGGTTTATCGGCTACACGGTCATGTGGGCTGCACTCCTCCCCGTCGTCTGCGCCGTTGCCGGTGCCGATCGCCGGCTGACGCTCCTGTTAGTTACCGTCGTCGTGGGTCGCCTTTGGGTCACTCTGGGAAGCTGGTTCCTCGAGGGAGCGCTTGCGATGATCGCAACGCTTGGCACGTTCGGCGCTCTCGGCGGCGGGCTCTACTTGCTGTTCGGACCGATCTCCCGCGCGGCGAGGACGCTCCCGGCCGAACGAGCGCTCCTGTTTACCAAACTCAAGTATCTGCTCGTCCTCGGGTGGTGCGGTCTCGTCGTGACCGGACTGCTCTCGGGAAGCCTGACCCTCGCGGACGACTTCGTCGGCCAACTCATCGTCATCTACGTCGAGGCGATTCTGCTGCTCGGTTTCGGCGGCATGGTCCTCCGGAGTTCCGCGGCGCTCGAACAGACGGCGTCGTCGACCGGGCTTCTCTCGTTCGATACTGAACTCGGCGATGCTGACACGCCTGAATCCACGGAGCACGTCGACCACGCCGATTAGTCGTCTCCCGTTGGATTGGCAGCACCGATCGGTTCGTCGCCGCCAACGGCCAGGCCATCCTCGGTCGCACGCTCCGCGATCCGGGGCTGGAAGACCCACGAACAGAGCGCCAGAATGGGGACCATCGTGACGGCGACGACCGCGTACCCGACGTGCAGATTGGGAAGGAACGGCGCGGCAAACACGAGCGGATAGACGGTGCCACCGACAGTTCCGATCCCGCCGACGACGCCGGAGACGGTGCCCGAATTGTTCGGGAACATCGCGGGAACCTGTGCGAAGATCGCTCCTTCGGAGAACGCACAGCCGACGCCGACGAAAAAGCCGGCGACGACCGCGACGTAGATGTTGCCGGTCAGTCCCGCGGCCGTCATCACCAGCAACGACACGACGACGAAGACGAGCATCGTAAACGTCCACTGTTCGCGGTAGCGACCCTCGAACCACGGCAACACGGACCGTTCCGTTCGAGCGACGAGATCGCTAACGTAGCCACCGATGGGACGAAGCAAACCAGCCGCAATCGAGAACGTCGCCGCGAACGTCGCCGCGATCACGATATCCCCCTGACCGAACGCCTCGCGATAATACGTTCCGAGCCAGCCGTTCATCGCGACTTCGAGCCCGAACGTCATCACGTAGGCGGCCGACAGTACGATCGCGCCGTACCGTGTGCCCACGTAAAGCACTCGCCGGAGACTGGCGCTCTCCCTCGTCGCACGACGCTTCGCCTCGGTCTTTGCGGCATCTCCGAACAGGGAGTAACCGAGTCCCAGAACGATGGCGATAAGTCCCGTATAGAAGAACGCAGCGCGCCAGTTCGTCGAGAACAGCGGGCCGGTGTAGTCGGCACCGAAGATTCTCGGTAGCGTAACGTATGCACCGAGCCCTGCGCCAGCGTTTCCGACACCGGCGAAGATACCCTCCGCCGTTCCCAGATTCTCCTCTTTAAACCACTCAGAAACGTGTTGAATGCCGATGACGAACGTGATTCCTGCCAGGGAAGCGATGACCCGCGAGACCGTGAATACCTCATACGTCTGTGCGAACGCGCTGATCACCGAAAAGACACCGACGATGACGAGCGTCGCGCTGGCCGTTATCGGTGCCCCAAAGCGGTCTGTAAGCGGCCCGATAAGGAGTCGGCCAGCCGGAACCGCAACGACTGCCGCACTCGAGACGATCCCGAGTTCAGCGAGCGAGAGTCCGAACTCGGTGGCGATGTCGTCGGTAAACGGGGCGAACGAGAACCAGATCGTAAACCCCAGATTGAACATGAGCGTCGCGAGTATCAGATTCTTCCATTTATCGTCGATCATAGACACGCATCACCGCCCCGTTATCAGGGGAACTTCTACCGGGACTGACACACTATGGATGCGGTTCGAATCGTATCGTTTCCCGATTGAACTCGAATGATGGCGGATAGTTGTACTCATGTGGCGGAAGATACTGGACGCATACAAACATATAGGCTTATTTCTTAGATAGATATGAAACGTATGTTGGCTGCGGTACTACCCCAATCCGTATTATCGCCCCTAGAGGTTCGACAATCGTTGGGTTCTCCGCTGGTATTCTTCCGTCTAGAAATAGCTGGTGAATCCCTCTCATGCGACCCGGCCCGGCGAGTGATGGGTGAAGCGGTGGGTACAGCGATGAGAGACGAACCCGGTGTTCGTGGTCGAACGTCCCAAAACTGGTATACAAGTAGATCTGCTGTGTAGAAACTATGGTTTCATTCACCGCAGACGAACGAGCAGCGGTCTACAAATCGATCTATGCGCGACGCGATATCAGGCGGTTCAGCGCCGATCCCGTTTCCGAGGAAACGATGGCGCGGATTCTGGACGCTGCACATCACGCACCCAGTGTTGGCTTCTCCCAGCCGTGGGACTTCATCGTCATCGAGGACGAGGAGACGAAAACCGAGGTTGCAGCGATCGCTGAGCGAGCGATTGCGGCTGCACGCGAAGGGTACCAGGAGCCACAGCGGTCCGATTTCGGCGCATTGAAACTAGAGGGGATTACCGATGCACCGGTAAATATTTGCGTCACCTGCGATCCGACCCGTGACGCGCCTCACGTCCTCGGTCGCAACACGATGCAGAAGATGGATGTCTATTCGACGTGCCTTGCCGTTCAGAACATCTGGTTGACCGCACGAAGCGAGGGTATCGGTGTGGGATGGGTGTCGTTCCTCTATCCCCACGAACTCCGCGATGTGCTGGGGATTCCATACCACGTGCACCCCGTCGCGTACCTCTGTGTTGGGTATCCCAGAAACGGCTTTCCTGCTGAACCCGTCCTGCAAGAGCAAGGATGGCGTGACCGTCTCGATAGCGAGCAACTGATCCACTACGACGAATGGAACCCCGAAAAAGCGCCGCAGGGACGATGACCTGTGTCGCCATCCGGTCCCGGACTACCCGTTGTCACCGAATAGTTGCTTCCCCAGAGATGTCACTCACAGACTCGTCCCCCGAAATCGCTGATAATACGTGTTACTCGTCCAGGTGGTCGATACCCTTCTTGGAGACGTTTGCCTCCGTGATCTCGTCGGGCATCCAATCCGGCTTATCGTCGGGCGCTGTCTCCTCCCAGGCCCAGCCGTCGTAGATGTGGACTTTATCCGTCCCCTTCTCACGAAGCCTGAGTTCAGTTCGATCAGCTGCGTCTTCGCTCGAGCCCGGTTCGAGCCGTCGTGCCGCCTTGAGGGCGGCCTGTCGGGGAGTGTTCCCCGAAAAGACACTTTCCTCTTCCCCGCTCGACGCTCGCAGCGCAAAGTTTCGTTTACCGTCTTCGCGTACCATGGTTTTGCCTCCATGCCAACCCAGCACACGGCCCGACATAAATATATCCCTGAAAATCGACCGACAGTGCCGGTATCTTTAAGTACATTCGTCAGGCAGCTCTTCGCACTATCTCGCTCCGCCGGTCGCCGCTCTCTCGTAATTGTTCGCGTAACTATTGTGTAATAAGGTCATTCCTCGGGGCGTCGAAAACACTTAAGTATATCCTACGGCGAAGTTCGTCATAGAATCCCGCGATGGTACGGAAAAAGAAGTTGAGTCCAAGCGGTGCGAAAGACGAAGACGGTAACTACCACAACGTCCACCTCAATCTCCACGAGGATGAACTCGCAGTCGCGGGGATGGATATCGGCGACGAAGTTTTCGTTCGGGTCCGGGACGGGAAGATCATCATTCAGCAAGCCGACGAGGAAGACGTCGAACACGAGTTCTAATCGACTATTGAACGACGGACAGAAGTGTCGTATGCCGAACATACTCGCCGCTACAGCACGAGCGTGGGTCCGTTTCACGTTCGGCCGCGCTCGTTTCTCGAGAAGACAGCACTCAGTAGTCGACTACTGACCGTTGCACTCGCTGCAGCGGTCGACTTCTGCGACTGAATTCCGATCAGAGCACGTCCGCCGTTGTAAGCGTACGTGTTCCAGAGACGCTCGCTCTTTCCACACCGTACTTACCGAGGATCATTGTGGGCTATTCCCGTGGGTAACGACCACGTGATCGAGAATGTCAGACGACACAGAGAACGAGACCCCGAGCAACGCGACGGACCGGTCGGCTGCCGGCGACGGGCATCTTTCCGCCGAACGGTTCACGAACAGTCCCGTCGATCGACGAACGTTTCTCCGCCTCTCGGCCACGACCGGTGCCGCGCTCGCGCTTCCCGGCAGTGCCATCGCCGACGTTTCCGGCGACGCGCTCACCGACGAGTTCACCTTCGTCGTCAATCACACGCCCGAGGCGTACGAGGCCGCGGCCGTCATCGAGTTCGGCGAGCGGGAGGCGTTTGACGCCTTCGCGGACGAGTACGAGGAAGAACCCGATCCGGAACTGTCCTGGGCACCGAAGGCGGTCACCCGGGAGGAGCCGACGCTCGCGGCGCACGCCCACCTCACCGCCGATGAGGTCGAGGACGTGCTCGACCTGAGCGGCGACGGCATTGCCGCGATGGATTACGCTCCCGGAGCGAACCCGTGGTGGACGATCGAGGCTCCCTACGAGGAGGACGTCTTTCCGCCGGTCGAGGCGGCGCGTGACTACATTTCTTACGAGGAAACCGTCGAGGCGCTCGCACACCTCGAAGACACGTGCTCGGACCGCGTCCGCGTCCACGATATCGGCGAGTCGCCGGGCTGGACGAACGCATTTACCGGCGAGGAGTCCGATCCGCGGGACGTCTACGTTGCGGAGGTGACGAACGACGTTCGAGACGAGACCGCCTTCGCTGAGAAGGAAAAGGTCGTCTTCTCGCTCAGCATTCACGGCGACGAACGCGCCGGCGTCGAAGCCGGCAGTCGGCTCCTCGAGGACCTCGCCCGCGGGGAGGCGGGGGTGTTCGAACCCCTACTTGACGACATCGCCGTCGTGTTCTTGTTTACCAATCCCGACGGCTGGGTCGCGCGCAACCCCCAGACCGAAATCCCGTGGGTCGAGGCCCACGACACCAACTTCCAGCGCGGCAACGCGAGCGTCTTCGACGGCCAGCCGATCGATACCAACCGGCAGTATCCGACCATCGGCTGGACGAATCCGAGCTTCCGGCCGGCCGAACCCGAGGGCGCACCCGACGAGTTCACCGAACTCGTGCCGGACTCGCTGGCCATCGTCGAGCACTTCCGCGGGTACGAGAACGTGGCGTTCCTCTGTGATTACCACGGGATGTACACGGCCGACCACCTGGTGTTCAACCTCGAGACGAACGCGTCGTTCGAGCACGAGGGGACCCACGATCTGGACGAGGTCAACATCCGGATCGGCGAGGGGATGCAGGATCACTGGGGCGGTATCGACGCGATCGCCGACGACATCGAGACGGCCGGCGAGGAGATGTACGGCGCGCCGTTCGTGCCGGACGGCGACAGTTTCGACGGGCTCCTGGACTGGGGGTCGATCTACGACTCCCTCGCCTACCAGATCACCGGGAGCTTCCTCGGCTGGGCCGGCCAACCCGAGGCGGACGGGGGACTCGGCGCGATTACCGTCGCCCCGGAGATCGTCCTCTCGAACCACTATATGAACGCACAGAAGGAGTGGAAACCCTACTGGTCGCGCCACTACGCGACGGCCTACCGGCTCTCGATGCGCGAGTTCGCCGAGATGGCCGCCCGGGAAACGACCGCAACCGTTGCAACTGGCGGCCAAGACACGGCCTACGTCACGACGGACGAACTCACCCGCTCGTCCGCCGATCTGCCCCACACGGGCATCGATTCGGGTCGAGGCAGAGACGACGGCCGCGGACGGGGGCCGGGACAGGCTCAGAATCAGGGTCGCGGGACGGCGGTACGGCGACGCCACGAGGTCGTCCAGCCGGGACCGGCCGGTCAGTCGCACGTCGGCGCGGAGACCACGGACGCCTCTCACTCGCTGTTCGTGGATCTCGAGGGCGTACAGAACGCGACCGACGGCACCGTTCGCGTCCGCGATCCTGCGGGAACCGTCGTCCGCGAGATTGACATCGCGGCAAAGGCCGATCCGGCCGACTCGGAAGTCCGAACGCACGACTTCGAGGGAGCCTTCGTCCGCCGGCCGCAGGCAGGCCAGTGGACCGTCGAGGTCGACAGCGACGCCGAGGTACACGTCCTCACGACGGTCCTCGACGTGGAGAACGACGATGAGATCCCCGACCCCGGGGAAGTCCTCGGCTACGAGCAGCGCCCCTACACCGTCAATCCGATGCGGTTCTTCGCCGACCTCGACGAGTCGGTCGTCGACGGCGACGTGGACTACATGGGCACCCACCACGTGAGCGTCGGCCGCCTCCTGCGGGGCAACTCCGGAAAGCGCCACTACGACAAACTCGTCGTCTCCCACGACGACGGCATCGACGACTCGCGGTACCTCTCGGCCATCGAAGCCTTCGTCCAGGCCGGCGGGGATCTCGTCCTCACGGACTCGGGTGTGAACCTGCTCGCCGAACTCGAGATCGGCGACGCCGCCGACATCACCGCCGGCGACATCGCCGATGTCCTGCTCCCGTTCGCGAACCTCGAAAACAGGGACTTCGAACACCCGCTGCTCGCCGGCATCAGACCCCGCCAGCAGGAGATCTGGAAGGGGTCACAGCTCGGCTACACAACCGGCGTCGACCAGCCCGCGACCATCGTCGAGCAAGCGGCGTTTGAGCGCGCCGGCGGCTCCGTCGCCGGCACGTTCACCGTCGGCGACCTCCAGGACGGCGAGTCGACCGCCCTCGAGTTCGGCGTCGCCGCCGGCACGCTCTCGGCGGGCGACAGCGAAATATCGATCGTCGGCTCGGTGCTGCCGCCCGCCCGGCAGACCGAACTCCACCCGTTCGGGATGGCCGACTACGCCGTGTCCTTTATGGGCCATACGCTCCTGTGTAACGCGCTCGGGTTCGAACAGCGCCGGTACGCCGACGGTGAACTCGTGCGGACGTACGGGGAGATCCGGTAGCTGCGCCGTCTCGAAACCACTCGCGGCGCTTCGCACCGCCTCACGGCGCGGGTTACTGCAGGGCCGCGAGATCGAACTCGAACGCCGCGACCGGCACCTCGAGATCGTGTTCGACGAGGATTTTCGGATGAACCTCCCCGATCACGCCCACCACCTCGTCGTCGATGACGACGGCTGCCGTTCGACCCGAAATGAAGGTGGGGTGTTCCGTCGGCGGCGTCTCGAGTTCAACGTCGAACCGACGGGCCAGCGCTTGCAGTCGCGCCTTGGCATCCTCGTAGCCGGCGTCGTGGTTCGCGAGAACGGCCCCGACGTGACGGCGTTCGTCGACGCCGATGTTCTCGGTCTCGTCGACGGTGGCGGTAAAGCCGATTTCCGCGAGGTGCTGGGGATACGCGCGGTGGGTGTTTCGCTCTAACACCATCAGCAGCGAGGGCGTGACCCACGTCCGCAACATCGTGAAGTCCTCGCTGTAGGGTTCCTTGATCGTCGCGGGCTCGCCGGCCCCGTAGACGCCTGCATCGGGGTCGAGATCGAGGCGATCGTAGTTCTCCGCCTCGCTGATCATGTGGAAGTTCAGCAGATCCTCGAACCCGAGGCCGACGAGTTGGGTGCGCGTCGCGTCTTCGAGCCGGGAGCGTTCGTGGCGACCGCCGACGGTCCCTACGTCGGGGTACTTCGGCTCGAGTTCGTTGAAGCCGTAGGCTCGCCCGAGGTCGTCGATGATGTCGAGCGGGTGGAGCACGTCGACCCGGTAGGGCGGAACGGTGAACTCGTAGACGAGTTCGCCGTCGTTATCTCCTTCTTCCTTCGCCGCGTCGAGTCCCGACCGCTCGGCCAGGTCGATGACCTCGTCCGGATCGAGGTCGATTCCGAGGATGGTCTCGATGCGGCTGTGGGGGACGGTCTTCGTCCGCGTCGAGAGATCCGGGCGGACGAGTTCACGGCCGCTGGACTGCGTCCGACCTCCATTCGAGTCCGCGTTCGCCGACTCGCCGTCTTCGTACTCGACGACGACGTCCTCGAGCGTCGCGCCGCGGGCCGCGAGCGCGTAGCAGACGATGTTCAGCATCTTGTCGATCGTCCACTGGTCGGTGCCGGTCATCTCGACGAACAGGTCGCGAGAGTCCGTCGTGACCTCCGTTCGCCGGCCGTTGATCACCGGCGGGAACGAGAACAGCCCGATGTCGTCGTAGATCGCCGGGTAGCGCTCGTACTCGCTGACGAGATTCGCATAGGTCCGGCCCGTGTCGTGTTCTTCGAGCACCTCGGCAGGCGTCAGTTCGGCGTCCGAGTCGAGCGGCACGAAGCGGTCCCCGTCGGGGTCGATGCCGACGTACTCGATGGTCGGGTTGCCTTCCGTCGCCGGGCTTCCGCGGAGCATCGTCAGATCGTGAATCCCGATCGCGCCCTTCGCGCGCTTTCGGCCCATCGTCGCGTGTAGTTTCTCCTGGAGCTGGATCAGCGAGTCGAGGCTCTCCTCGTCGAGATCGATGTCGCGGATCACCGCGCCCGTCACGTACGGCCGCTCGTCCGGCACCGACTCGTCGACGCGAATGGTCCACTCCGCCGAGTTCGTCGCGGGAACGTGCACACCGCGGGCGTCACCGTACTGGTAACGCATCGAGCGGGCGACGCCTTCGACCGACAGGCGGTCGAGCCGATCCGGCGCGAACTCGAGTTCGAACGCGCCGTCTTCGGTGCGTCCCTCGAACTCGAGTCCGAGGCCGAACAGGTCCGCCTGCAGTTCGTCGTCGGATTTCTCGTCGTGGCCGGTCAGTTCGCGCAGTTCGTCGGGGTCGATATCGACCGTTGGCATCAGTAGGTCACCTCCGTCTCGCGAAGCAGTTCCAGGTCACACAGCGTCCCGTGGATGTCCCGGATGTCCTCGAAGCCGTACATCAGCATGAGCAGGCGCTCTAAGGCCAGTCCCCAGGCCATCACGTCGCACTCCACGCCGAGGGGTTCTAACATCTCCTCGCGGAAGATACCCGAGTTCCCGATTTCGACCAACTCGCCGGTCGTCGGGTGAGTCCCGAACAGTTCGAACGACGGCTCGGTGTAGGGGTTGTAGTGGGGTTTGAACTGGATGTCTTCGATGCCGAACTGGGCGTAGAACTCCTCGAAGGTGCCCATCAGATCCCGGACCGAGAGGTCCTCGGCCATCACCCAGCCCTCGATCTGGAAGAACTCGAGCAAGTGGGTCGGGTCGAGCGTGTCGTTGCGGTACACCTTCTCGACGCTGAAGAAGCGCGCCGGCGGTTCGATCTCGCCGATTTCCCTGCCGGACAGATAGCGCGTCGACAGCGAGGTCGTGTGCCCGCGGAGCGCGAGCGCCCGGGCGAAGTCCTCGTCCCAGGGCGAGTGATAGCCCTCGCCGTCCTCGCCGACGCCGTCCCTGTGGGCGCGCTCGACGCGCTCGACGAGTTCGGCCGGCAACTCGTCGATGTGGGTCGGCTGCTCCAGGGCGAACCGGTCCCAGTGCGTGCGGGCGGGGTGGTCCTGGGGCATGAACAGGCTGTCGTTGATCCAGAAGTCCGCGTCGACGTGCGGGCCTTCCATCTCCTGAAAGCCCATGCCGACGAGCACGTCCTTCACGCGGTCTGCCGTCTGGCGCAGGATGTGCACTCGGCCGCCCTCGAACTGCTCGGCGTCGGCCTCAACGTTGTACTCGGCGAACTCGACGTCCTCCCACTCGCCGCCGGTGAGGAGTTCGGGCGTGACCTGGCCGACCGTCTCGGCCGTCTCGAGGCCCGCCATCAGCTCCGTGACGCCGTCGTCGGTCAGCGTGACCTCGCGGGTCGTCGTCTCGGCGAGTTCGAGCAATCCGCGTCGTTCGAGTTGGTCGCGGATCTCCGTGCTGAACTCGTCGGCGGCGAGTTCACTGTCGCCGTCACCGTCGTCTTCGAGCGCCGACAGGGCGTTCGCCTCCGCGTCGGCGTTCGGGTCGGCGTCGGGATCCGCGGTGATCTCGCCGCTGTCGATCTGTCCGTAGCCCTTGCGCGCGTAGTTCGAGAGCGCGATGTCGACCTGGTTGCCGTCGAGTTCGGCCGCGCCGATGACCTGTCCCATCGAGACGGGGTCGTCGTCGGCTCCCGCCTCGAGCGCGGCCTCGTAGAGGCGGATCTCGGGAAGGTCGCCGGCTGCGTATTCGGCTCCCTCGTCGGTGAGCGTGATCGTTTCGTCGACGCGTTCCGCGACGGCGACCAGTCCCTCGTCTTCGAGTTCGAAGACCGCGCCGGTGACGGTCTCGGGGGGGAGGTCGGTCGCCTCGGCGATGGCGTCGACGGACGTTGCGTCGTCCGCGTTCGCGGCCTGTAGGACCGCGACCTGTGCTGCTGGAAGTTGCATTCGCTTGTGTAGATGGCTGCGTGGTGGTCAGTTAGCGGTTCCGACTCGAATCGATGGCGGTAGCGAGTGCAGTGAACGACGGTGGGTGTGACGACCCTCTCGCGACCGTTCCGTACCGATTCCACTGCGGCAACGGCCGCTCATCGGCGTCCTGTGACCGGTTTCACCGCGACGACCCGATGTGGATCACCGCGGGTTCACCGGATCCTCTCACTCTCAGCGCGCAAAAACGAACCCGAATCCCGAGCGCAGCTGCTGTGGCTGACTCACGACGCTGGCACGAGTCGGGAATTCGGGTGCCATATGCGTTCGATACTCTGGCTGGGGCAAAAGCGTTGCGGGACGGTGACACTGCCCGCAACAGATCCTGCGCCGGCTCACCCGCGTTCGAACGACTCCTCGGCCAGTGGACTCGAACGGACTCTTGCAGCGGTCTCGAACGCGACCCCGTTGCGGACTCGCCGGCTACGAGTTCGACACGCGCGTCGTCTCCAGCGACCCCGATTCGACCCAGACGAACCCCGACTGCTCGGCCGCCGCCTTCGCCCGCGAAACCGCTGCCGGATCGAACGCGTCGCCGAACTCGATGCGCGTCTCCGAGCGCTCTGTTTCCGGCAGCTCCGGCAGGAACTCTTCGTCCTCGAGCAGTCCGCGAACGGAGACGTTCCCGCCGGCACCGAGGGCCGCACCCAGCGCGCGATACCGGTCGGTTTCGGTCTCCCACTCGACATCGCCCCCGAAGGAATCGTTTGCAACCCGCGTCGTCGTACTCGAACCCGAGAGCGAGCCGAACTCGTCGGCGGCCGTCCCATTGGATGCTGACGCGTCCGTCCCGGACGATGCTGAGACCGAGGGCGATGCCGAGGACGATACCGTGGCTGACGCTCCGTCGAACTCCTCGAGTTCAGTTTGCGAACGCGGGTCGGTGCCGGGTCCGGCTGTGTCGGCGTTGGCATCGGTTCCGGCTGTGTCGGCGTCGGTTCCGGGTCCGATTTCGCTGGTCTCGTCGGTGCCAGCCCCGGCCACCCGCGAGACGCTCGGTGAGCCGCGGAGTTCGAAGTCGCTCTTGCTCTCGCGCTCCGGGGCCGCTGTCGCCTCGGCTTCTGCCTCCTCGATCAGCGAGTTGAACTCGTCACCTGCCGTCCGCGTCCCGTCGCGCTCGCGATCGGCGGCCCAGTCGGGCCACGGGGCAGCGCCGTCGCCCGGTGTTGCACTCGAGTGGGCTGCCGACTCGTCGGGGACGTACGCCCCGAGTTCGTGCTCGGGGAGGAGCGGCGTTCCGATGGCGTCGATTCGCGGGCCGTACCGTTCGCGCAGGCGAGCGAGTTCGGTTTCTTCAACCAGCGCGGCCCGCCAGCGATCGACGCCGGCGGAGAGCAGGACGAATCGAGCGTCGGTTCCGGCGAGCAGTGAGGCGTTGATCGCTTGCAGGATCGCCGGCAAATTGTCGGTGCCAAGCGGCGTGTCGGGATACTCGACGGTCGTCTCCCGCTCTCGGCCCTGGTAGTCGGACGCCTGCAGGTGGAGCCGGTCGTCCGAGCGCAGCGCTGCGGCGATCCGTTCGCACCGAAACGACCAGCCGATAGCGTCGAAGACGGCTGTCAGTTCTCGATCGAGCGCATCCTGGGCGTAGCGTGCGGCGCAACTGAGTCCGCGCTCGCTCCCGGCGATCGTCCGGCGGAGGACGGCCGTCCGATCCCGGCCGGCCGCGAGTTCGTCGGCGAGGGCGGTTGCGAGGTCGTCGGGTCCACTGTTGACGCCGCCGTCGTGTCGCCGCGTCCGGATATCGGCCGCCGTGACGCCGAAGGAGCCGAGGATAGCTGCACAACTGAGGAGGTCGTCAGCATCCTCGGGGGGATCGGGAGGACGAGAGGAGGGCATCCGTTGTCGGTGCTTTCACGAACGGCCTTATATAACTTCGTCAGACGCCAAAACACAATGCCGACGCGGGGAGAAACGTACCGCTGCCGTCACAGCCGACTCTTCGACTGCGGTGGGGTCGGGAGTACTACCGCCGACGCGGCGACTCGAGTTCGATGTCCGCCTCCTCGAGCAACTCCTCGACCTCCGCGCGTTTCTCCTGGTGCTCTTCGAGGAACTCCTTCATCAACTGGGCAGCCTGTTCCTTGCAGTCTCCACAGAGGCGCTCGCCGCCAACGCACTCGTCGTAGACGCGCTTTGCGAACTCGTCGTCGTCGCCGGCGAGCAGGTAGGCGTACAGTTCGTAGACCGGACACTCGTCGGCCTTGCCGCCCTTCTCGCGTTGCTCCTCGGCAGTTTCGCGGCCGCCGGTCGTTGCCGATTTGACCTTATCGTAGCCGTCCTCGGGGTCGTCGAGCAGGGAGATGTGGGAGGCCGGAATCGAGGAGGACATCTTCCCGCCCGTCAGCCCGGTCATGAAGCGGTGGTAGATCGACGACGGCGGCTGGAAGCCGTAGCCGCCGTTCTCGACCTCGATCTCCCGTGCGAGTTCCTCCGCCTCGGCGCGGTCGATCTCGAAGGCGTCGACGTGGTTTTCGTAGACGCGCTTTTCGCCCTCGACGGCGTCGATGAGCGCGTCGAAGGCGTCCTCGGTCGCCCGTCGGTCGGAGAAGCGGGTTCGCGGGCGAAGCGGCTCCATTCCGCCCTCGTTCAGCTTCGTCAATACTGACTCGAGCGTGCTCGCGCCGACCCCGAGGTCGGCGAGCGGCGTTTGCTCTAAGGTGTCGGCGACGTGGACGCACCGGAGCTGCTCGTCGTCGAAGTCGGCCGGGTCGAGGCGCTCGGAGAACTCGGCGACCAGTTCGCGCTCGTCGGCCTCGAGTTCGAAGCTGGCGTAGGCCTTGGAGACCTTGAAAAAGCGCATCCGTTCGGCGAGGTCGCGGGCCAGGCGGACGTGGGGGTCCTGGTCGGGGCCGACGGGGATCACGGTCGGCTTCGGCTCGTCCAACTGCGGGTAGAGGATGTCGGCCATCTGGGTGACGACCGACTGCATGTGCGAGACGTCGGTCTCGCCATCGAAGCCGTAGATCGCCTGGAACTCGGAGAAGTTGGCCTCAGCCCCGAGGTCGAAGGCCAGGTCCTGGACCTCGCGGTTTTCCGACTGGCGGTAGAGGTCGCCTTCCTTGGGATCGAAGCCGAGCGCGAGCAGGGAGAGCAGGTAACTCCGGGCGTGTTCGTCGATTTCTTCCCAGGAGAGACCGCGAGCGGCGTTGGCTTCGAGGTCGGCGATCAGCGCGTGGGCTTCTGCACCCTGCTGTTGGTGCCAGATGATCTCGTCGAAGACGAGTTTGTGACCGATGTGCGGGTCGCCGGTGGGCATGAAGCCCGAGAGGACAGCCGCCGGTTCGTCGTTTTGCAGCGCGCGGACGACCGACCGGTAATCGCGCTGGCCGAAGATGACACCTCGGCGCATCAGGTAGTGCGGATGCGGGACCTCGTCCAGAACGTCGTCGAACTCCTCGATGCCGAACTCGTCGAACAGTTTGCGATAGTCGGAGACGGTCGAGGAGCCCCACGGGTCCAGTGCGACGTCGTCGGCACCCGCGGCACCGCCGTCCGCTCGAAGGGGTGTCGCCCCCTCATCGTCGGCAGCGACAGCGTCGGCCGCAGTCTCGGACGCCTCGTCCTCGAACTCCCTGGGCTCCTCGCGTGGGTCGTCTCCGGTCATTACCACCGTTTTGGCGCGCCGGCGCGCAAAAGCCTTCGCTTCTCTGCCGTCCGCCGCCTGCCAGTATCTTCATGTGACGCCCACGACAACGCCAACCGATGGCAGACGACGTTTCGGCTGTCGCGACGAGCGAGACCTGCACCGAAGTCCTCTCGCGGATCGGCGACGCGGTGATCACCGACCGCGAGTTCCTCGAGCAGGTGCTCACCGCGACGCTCGCCCGCGGCCACGTCCTCCTCGAAGACGTACCCGGTACCGGGAAGACGCTGACGGCACTGGCGTTCGCCCGGGCGCTCGGGCTCGAGTTCTCCCGCATCCAGTTCACCCCGGATCTGCTGCCGAGCGACATCACCGGCTCGCACATCTTCAACGAACACACCGGCGGGTTCGAGTTCACCCACGGGCCGGTGTTTGCGAACGTGGTGCTCGCAGACGAGATCAACCGCGCGCCGCCGAAGACCCAGGCTGCCCTCCTCGAAGCGATGGACGAGGGCCAGGTCACCGTCGACGGGACGACGCGCGACCTGCCGGACCCGTTCCTGGTCATCGCGACGCAGAACCCAGTCGAACAGGAAGGGACCTTCGAGTTGCCCGAAGCGCAGCGCGATCGCTTTACGATCAAGACCGCCATCGGCTACTCGGATCGGGCGGGAACACTTACTGAACGGTTGTTTTCCGCCGTAGAGTACTGACAGAATACGTAGTTATTGTGATCGGCGGGGTACTGCGCTGTCACTGCTTGGACTGGCGCGCCGCTGCTTGCAACTGCTCGATTCGGTCGACGGGTCCGATGCCGGCTAGCACTGCGAGCGCGAAGACGGCCTCGCTGTCCGGTCGCGGTGCGTCACCGCCGAGCGTCTGCGTCGATTCCGTCGCCGACTCGAGCCGGCGTCGACCGTCTGCGACTGCCGTCCGATTGAGCCACTCGGGCGGCCCGCCGACGACGAGCAGCGCCCGGTCGGTGTTCGTGCGCTCGCACTCGAGCGTGAGTTTCCCCTGGATCGCTTTGCCGACCGTGGTTTCGACGGCGCTGACGGCGGCACTCGTTTCGACTGTCGAGTCCGAGCCGAAGAGACCGAGGCCCAAATCGAGTTCGAGCCCCAGTACGGAGCCGGATTCGCTGCTGGACTCGATTCGCTGTGTGCCGTAGCCGAGCGTGACGAGCGCCGTCTCGGTGCCCAGAATGCGGCGGATGTCGTTCGCGTCGATGACGGTCTCGGCGCTCGCTGCACGCTCGTCGGCCGGCTGTGCTGTCGCACCGAACAGCGCTTCGATGCGGGCTGCAAGCTCCCGGTTGAGGCGAGCACGCCCGTCAACCATGACCTCCCCGGTCCGAAGCCACGACTCGTTGTCGAAACAGAGCACGGCGTTCGCGAGGCCGTCGAGTCGAGAGAGCGTCTGCGTCGCGTTCGCCGCGGCGAGCGGTCGCGTCGCGCCATCCGCATCCGCGCCTGACGGACGAGTGTCGTCGGTCGGTACTGACGGATCACCGTCGGGTGAGCGCTCGCGGTCGGCCGGGAGCGTCCCGAGAACATATACCGGTACGTCGTACAGTGTCTGCAGATTTGCGACGAGTTCGGGTGCAGTCCCGCCACCGGTCGCGCCGCCGAGACCGACGACGACGAGGAACGCGTCCGCGGCCGAGGGCTGGCCGGCGTCGAGTTTGCGGCTGAGTTCGTCGACGTGTTCTTCGCCGAGGGTCTCGCCGCGCTGAAGGTTCCCGTTGAGGCCGGTATCGATGCCCGCACCGTATCGGTGGCGGTGGTCATCGGGAACGGATTCGAGTTCAGCAAGCGCCTGCGTGTCGGTATCGAACGCGAAGACGTCACAGAGAAACGGTTGGGACGCGGTTTCTGCCGTCCGGATCGCCTCGGCGACCCGACATCCTGCGCCGCCGACCCCGATCACCTCGAGTTGCATGGCTACCCCTATCGGCTGGTGGGACTTTCATGGTTCCGTTTGTGTCGGTTCTATTGTCACGTCGCGGTAGTGTCCGGCAACTAAGTGGACGGACAGAACGACCACCTTTGGAGTGGCTGCCGTCCGGAGTTTGCGTGGCCAGACTCCAGACTACGGATTACGGACTCTGGACTCTGGACTACGGTGTTAACCGCTCGATCGACCACCACTCGATATCAGTCTCCGCAGGTGTCGCTCCGTCGCCCCGCTCGACAAGCGCAAACACCATCGTCTTTCGCACCCCGTGGGCCAGCCGCACGTCGAGTGCCAGATCGCGGGGCTCGAAGACCGCCTCCGCGGGATGAACCCGTACCAGTAACTCCGAGTGTCCGAGTTCAGCAACCGACTCAACCTCGGCGTACGTCCGAAAGTCAGCCCCGAACTTGTAGCCCGTCTTGGGGACGATTTCACGCTCGCGCAGTTCGGTGTAGACGCGCAATCGGCGGTCGAATCGTTCCCCCTCGACCTCGCGTCCCCGCTCCCGAACCGCACCGAACTCGAGGTCGATCACGTCCCGTCTGGCAAGGTAGGCCGCTTCGAGGAGCGAACACTGCAGCGTCGGCCGCTCGTACTCCCGCCCTTCCAGCGGCTGGCCGTAGAACGCATTCTCGTAGAGGTCGATCGGCGGCTCCCAGAGGACGACGCGATCCGCGAGCAACGTTGCGTCGACCCCGCTCGGGAGCGTGGTCGCCGTGCTCCCCGTCGGTTCGCTCCCCGTCACCTCGAAGTACGTGATCTCACTTTCTTCGTCGACGACTGCGAGCACGCCGTCCGCGAGTGAACTCGCGGGGATGTCGGTTCGTTCGCCGATGATTCGGAGTGCGTAGGCAATTTCGCCGTCGCCGGGGCCCTTGCCGCGGGGGAAGACGGCGAAGTCGACCGCTCCTCCTGGCGGGTCGTCGACCCACGGCTCGGCGGCCGGTGAAAGGTAGAACCCGCGTTCGCGAAGATCCGCGTAGACGAGAAATCGGACACCGAAGTCGGTACCGGGTTCACGGTTGGCAAACGCTTGAAAGTCGAGTCGGTCGCCGGTCGCATCGTCGACGACGGCGTCGAGATCACCGCGGTAGAGCAAGTGGGCCGCCTCGACGGGCGCGAGAGCGATCTCGTTGCCCTCGAGTGGATAGCCGTAGCCGCGCGAGTCGTGATAGCGCTGGCGCGCGTCGTTGCCGACGCGGACGACGTCCGTCTCGGCGTCGAATCGCCCCTCCAATGACATACGCAGTGGTTGTCTGTGGTGCGTTAAGTGCGTGTGGATCGACGCTGTGTCTATTGCCCGGTACCGGTCATACGGTTGGTTGTTGTTTCTTACCGGTGATCGCTCGCCCGATACAACGATCATCGGTAATCAGTTACAACCGACCGTATCAGTCGTCGCTTGCAGCCTCGACGTGTCGGGCGACCGCTCGGTCACACGTCGCATCGAGACACCGCGTCCCGCCGTGCGTTTCGAACGTCGGAAGGCCACAGTCACACTCCCCGTCGACGACGCCCGCGGGCATCGCGAAGCCGGTGTCGCACTCGGGATAGTGCTCACAACCGGCGATGAGTCCGCCGCGCCGGAGGATGCGAAGGTCGCCGTCGCAGTTTGACTCCGGACAGTCCCATTCGCGATCGAAGGCCTCTCGGACGGCCTCATCGAGCGATTCGCAGTTGCGATCGAGACAGACATCGAACGCGAGGCCGCGCTCGACGCGCATCCGCGGCAGCCCGCAGTCGCAGTACGATTGGTCGTCCTTGATCGTCGCGTCGGTCGGGATACCGTAGCGCGTTCCGCAGTCGACGCAGTGGACGCCCTTCGAACGGACGAGTTCACCGGCGCAGTCCTCGTTTTGGCATGTTCCGACGGGCGTCCCGGCCGCAGATGCCGGGTAGTGAGCGAAGCCGTCCTGCTCGTGGGCTGCGATTCGCAGGGTCTGGGTGTCCTTTTTCGCGACGAGCGTGAAGTCGCCCGCGCGGTCGCTGGAGACGCTGTCGGCGCGGGTGAGCCAGGCGACGGGCTGGTAGCCGTCGATGTCGTGGACGAGGACGGTGTTGTCGGGTTTGACGATCGTCGTTACCCGGCCGCGGTACTCCGATCGGTCGTCGGCCTCGGCGATCACGGTACAGTCGCCGGCGAGCACGCGAATCGCGTCGTCGATCATAGGCTGGCTGATGCGGATTCCTATTTAAACTCGCGGTCGACGGACGTGTTAGTCAGATATCTCGAGGTCGTGGCGGTCGATGAACGCGGCGACGCGCGCTTGCTGCGAGCGGTCCGTCATAGGTCACCTCAGAACCTGTCGGAAGAAAAGATGATCGGATCCGCGCCCGTTCTGCACGTCGATGGCCGGCACAACACGTTTCTTCCGCGACAGTGACCGGTTGCACATGGTCAACGTTACCGCCGAAATCGTCCTGTTCGACGGCTTCGATGAACTCGATGCGATCGGTCCGTACGAGGTGCTCGAGAACGCCGCCCACGCCGGCGCGTCGGTCGACACGGAACTCGTGACCCTCGAAGAAACCGACCTCGTGACGGCCAGTCACGACCTGCGGGTCGAACCCGACGGGACGCTCGGCAAGCCGGACTTGCTAATCGTCCCTGGCGGCGGGTGGACGAGCGCGAACGAGGGCGTCCGCGCGGCCGTCGAGGGCGGCGCGTTGCCGGACGCGGTCGACGAGGCCTACACGAACGGCGCAACCGTTGCCTCGGTCTGTACCGGGGCGATGATCCTCGCCGAAGCGGGGCTCCTCGAGGGCCGACCCGCGACCACGCACCGCGTCGCGGTCGACGATCTCGAGGCGACCGCCGCGAACGTGGTCGACGAGCGCGTGGTCGACGACGGCGACGTGCTCACCGCCGGCGGCGTCACCTCGGGGATCGACCTCGGCCTCTGGCTCGTCGAGCGCGAGTTCAGCGCGTCCGTTGCGGACGAGGTCGCAACCAAAATGGCCCACGAGCGCCGCGGCGACGTTTTCGGATAACTCGCGACGAAAACGGCTGCGAGCCAAACGGCTATACGGGACCGTCGGGTAGCCCGAGATACATGGACGAAGCGACGGCTGTCACGACGGACGTGAGTGTCGACGCAGTGTTATTCGATATGGACGGCGTCCTCGTTAACAGCGAGGACTACTGGGTAACCTTCCAGGAGGAGGAGATACTCCCCGCGGCGGTTCCCGATGAAAACGTCGATGTCGCCGAAGTCAGCGGCATGAACTACCGAGAGATCTACGACTATCTCGACTCGACATACGGAACGGCGATCACGCGCGAGGCGTTCGTCGAGCGGTTCGCCCTGGCCGCGGAAGAGCTCTACACGGAACGGGTCGAGCTGCTCGACGGGCTGCACGACTTGCTCGCCGAACTCGATGCACGCGGGATCGAGACGGCGATCGTCTCCTCGTCGCCCCACGAGTGGATCGGCTGGGTCACGGACCGATTCGAACTCGGCGACTCGTTCGACCACGTTATCAGCGCCGACGACATCGACGCGGCGAGCAAACCGGCTCCGGACGTGTTCGAGTACGCTGCGGACGAAGTCGGCGTTCCGCCCGCCAGGTGTGCCGTCGTCGAGGATTCGGCGAACGGCATCGAGGCGGCGGAGCGGGCCGGCACGGCCGTGATCGCCTACCGGATCGACGCCCACGGCGACATCGACCGGTCGGGGGCGGACGTGGTGGTCGAGACGCCGGCGGCGCTCTGTCGGACCGTCCTGGCGTTCACCGCGGACGACACCCGCTAGATCGTTCGCTCGTAGACATCGACGACGGCGTCGGCGATCACTTCCCAGTTCCCGTCCTCTCGAACGGCGGGCGACTGTTCGACCTGAAGGCCACTGGAATCGTCCGCTGTGAGCCAGTTGACGAAATTAGCGGTGCTGGTCCCGGGAAACGGCTCCTGCTCGCAGTCGTGATCGGTCGCTTCGTCGCCGTCGATGCCCGTGACGAGGACCGCGAACTCGGTGCGGGATTCGATCTCGGCTTCGAGGTCTCGCTTCAGTTGCTCGGGGGCACCGCCACCGATCACGATATCCTCGTCGAAACAGTCCCAGCCACTGAAGCCATGAAAACTCACCGCGTGGTCGAACCCGCGGTCGGCGATTCGGTCGAGTTCGGGAAACGACCGCGGGCTGATATCCGCGGACATGATGTGCCAGCGGTCGAACGCACCCAACTCGTCGCTGTAGCCGACGCAGGTCCACTCGACGGCTTCGGCGGTGGTCCGTTCGTAGACCCGATCGGCCTGTTTCTCGGTATTGTACTCGAGATACGTCCCGTGGGGTGCGGTCACGGCGAGTTCAGCGGCTGTCCCATCGTCTTCGAGGACTTCGACGTACTCGGTGTGATCGAGCGCGTCCTGCCGGGTCTCGTACTCGGGGTGTGGACCGTACGGTTCGATCGACGCCGCCGCGCCGACGATGTCGTCCATTGACCCGCCGTCGTCGATGAACGCCAGCCGCTCGGCCGTGGCCTCCTCGAAGCCGACGACGTCGCCGCGTCGCTCCGCCAGTCCGACGCCGATCGTGGCGATTCCGTCTTCGGTACCGCCGTTGCAGTCGCCGCACTCGATTCGCACCTGGTCGCCGTTCTCGAGGCCGAGTTCGTCGCGCGTCTGCACTGCGAGTGCGAGGCGCTCGCGGTGGGCGGTCGTTTCGTGGTCAAAATCGATGATCTCGTGTCCGTCGGCCGTCGTCGACGACGGTTCCCCCGCCCAGGCTATCGCCTCGCTGCCGATGGCTGTCAGTAGCGTTCGTGGGGACAGGTCACGTTTCACATTCATTCACGTTTGCCAGAAGGACCGGGATAAAATTGATTCCTGAATACTAACACGTTCGGCCAGATACAAACCGATCGGCGAAGTTGGGCTTGCCCCCCGAGTTCCCTCACAGCGTCTCCTCGCTCGAGTACCACCGTGAGAGCGAAATTGGGGCTCTCCCTCGATTCGGCTCCCGTCACCGAACGCGGACGGTCCGCGTCCCCTCGACCGGAACCAGCGGCTCCTCGGGGAAGGCCACGCTCACCGTGAACTCGAGTTCATCTGCGTCGGCACCGAAGACGCCGACCGGGACGGTCTCGGTGTCGCGGAGATAGGTGCTAGTGGCGGTCATCTCGACGCCATTGACCGTGACGCGGATGCCCGCCCGCGCCGGCTCGCCGACGTTGCGAACCGTCACCTCGCAGACCTCGTTCTCACCCGCCTCGATCGACTCGGGGAACGCGCCCCAACTGAACTCGACCGAGGGGAGCGACTGTGCGCCCTCGTAGATCCGCTCGGCGACACCGTCACCGAGTCCGGCACCGACGATGCCGTCGATATCGGCGTCGAGAACGTCCCCAGGGGTCGACACACCTTCTTTCGCGAGTTTACTCGCTCGCCCGGCCGCGACGCCGTCGATGGCCGTCAGCCCGATCGCGTCCTCGGCGACGCCGTTCTCGATGCGGGCTTCGGTTCGGCGCGCGAGATTCGCCGCGTGCGGCCCGACGAACCGGTCGAGAAACGCCCCAAGCGCGGAGACGAGTCGCGTCGCGTTCCGCTGGATGACCCAGGCGTCGCTTCGCAACTCCGCCGGCGTCGTCCCGCTTGCGGAACTGCGCAAGATTGCGAGTACCTTCCGCTGCCCGGCTTCGAGGTCGCCGGCGTCGGTCCCGACGAGGACCGCGTCGATCGCGTCGCGTTCGTCCTGGCGGGCCGACACCGAGTCGAACTCGTCGGCGGTCGCAACGGCCGTCAAAATATCGTCCATCTCGAGTGTTCCCGGACCGTCGGCCGCGCGGTCACAGAGTTCAGCGAAGGCGGCGGCGGTCGGGAGCCGAAGGTAGTACTTCGAGGCGAGCACCCCGCGAGGGGTCGCTTCGATCGAGAGATCCTCGCCGGTTTCGACGAAGCCGCGGTCGACGAGTTCTTCGAGGCAGTCCCGGACGCGCTGTCTGAGGTTCGGAAAGTCGTAGTCCTCGGGGCGGGACTGGCCGCGGACGTAGTAGAAGGTCGTTTCGAGCCAGTCCATCACGTCCTCCAAGTCGGTGATGGTTCCCATCGCGATCTCGGCGTTCAGGTGCGTCTGCAGGCTCTCAGCGAGGCGCGATTCGATCTCCTTGCCGTTTCGCAGGAGGCGGCGGTACTTGTCGGCCTCCGCGCCGTCGCAGACGACCCAGCCGTAGCCCACGTCGTCGTAGCCCGGCCGGCCCGCGCGCCCGAGCATCTGGAGCACGTCGAGCGGGCTCATGTCGACCTCGCCTTCCAGGGGATCGTGGAGTTTCGTGTCCCGAATCACGACGCAGCGGGCGGGCAGGTTCACCCCCCAGGCCAGCGTCGAGGTCGAAAAGAGCAGTTCGACGATGCCCTCTTTGAACCACTCCTCGACGAGGTCGCGGTCGTTCTTCGAGAGACCCGCGTGGTGGAAGGCGACGCCGTCGAGGACGGAGTTGCGGAGCGTGTCGTTGTCGAGTTCCTTCGACTCCGTATGAAAATCGTAGTCCCCGCGCGCGCCCATCGGTACGTCGCGTTCGGCGATTTCGTCGCGGGCCTTCTCGGCCGCCCGAACGGTATCCTGCCGGGAGGAGACGAACACGAGCGCCTGGCCGTCCTCCCGGAGGTGCGGCTCCGCCAAATCGAGCGCCCGGTACAGCCGCCGGTACTTGTCCGCGAAGGAGTTCTCGCCGTGCGTGTAGGTCTTGACGCCGGCGTTGAGTTCGACCGGACGGTACTCCTCGCCGAACTCGAAGGTTGTCTCATCGGGCGCATCGAGCCAGGCTGCCACGTCGGAGACGTTCGGCATGGTTGCCGAGAGCGCGACGACGCGCGGGTCACAGAGCCGACGCAGGCGGGAGATCGTGACTTCGAGGACGGATCCCCGTCGATCGGCGTCCAACAGGTGGACCTCGTCGATGACGCAGACGTCGATGTCCGTGACGAAGTCGTACCGTCTGGAGTCGTGTTTGCGGGTCGCCGAGTCGAGTTTCTCGGGCGTCATCACGAGAATGTCCGCGTGGCGGGCGCGCCGCGAGTTCAGTTCGCGCTCGCCCGTGACGACGTAGACCGAGTAGCCGAGTTCCTCGAAGCGGTCCCAGTCGTCTTCCTTCTCGTTGGTCAGCGCCCGTAGCGGCGCGATAAAGAGCGCGGTCCCGTCGTCGGCGAGCGCCTTGCAGATCGCGAGTTCGGCGAGCGCGGTTTTGCCCGAGGCGGTCGGCGCGCTGGCGACGACGTTGGTCTCGGATTCGAGCAACGCGGGCAGGGCCTCGCGTTGCATGCGGTTGAACTCGGTAAAGGCGAAGGCGTCGGCGAACTCGGGAAGAACCTCGGCGACCTCCATCAGGCAAAAACGGGAAGCGGGTGGTGAAAGGCGTTTCCTTCGGTGCGTGCCAGCGGGCTGACCACTGCGGGCAACCGATTCGAGACGGCGGCCGATTACTGCGACCGGATCAGGGCCGCCGCGACCGCCCCGGCGGTGGCGAACACGACCGGATAGAGCACGCCGCCGAGGACGACCGCGGGCAGGAGTTCTGGAGCCATCGATTCCGCGGCGTCGATGCCGAAGAACGAGGCCTCCGTGCTCGACTCGGCGATGATCGCGCCCAGCCCCATCACGACGGCGTAGCCGATCGTGACCGGTGCGCCGACCAGAACCGCTTCGCCGAGATTTCGTGCGTCGAACTGCGACGCCAGTATCGCCCCGACGGCGACGAGGACGAGCGGCGGGATCGCGTACGCGGCTACTGAACTCGTGGTCTCGGACTGGGCGATCAGGTCGACGGTGTCGGTGCGACTGAAGCCGCCAACCTCCCCGTAGGCCTCGATTTCGACGAAGTGGGCGTTGTAGTAGTACCAGGCGACGCCCATCCAGTCGGCGACGCTGTCGCCGAAGGCCTCGCGAACCTCGTCGACGACCAGCAGGTAGGTGACGAGGTAGCCGACCGCGGCAGCGAGGACGCCGACACCTGCACTCGCCGCAACGCGTGTGGCGCGCGATACCGACCGTCCCGTTGCCGACAGTGACCGTTGTGCCATCGGCTGGGGCGACCATCGTCCGCGTAATATGCTTTGTGTATCGCGGTGTATCGCGGTGTATTGCTGGACCAGGTGGTCGCTACGTTCAGGGTGGCACAATCGACGGTGTGAGCCTCGGTAGTCCGGATCGCGATTCACACGGCTACACAGCCGGCTCGTTGCGCGCGGTCTCCTCGAGTTCGTCGCTGAGCAGACTGGAGGCGTGTTCGGGTTGGGGAACGCGCTCGAAGGTCAGTTCGGGGTCGCCGGAGCCGGCCGTGTAGACGGTCAAGTCGCCGTACCCGAGGACGCGGCCGAGCATCGTCTGGCGAAGACTGGTGTTCTGGACGCGTTCGAGGCGAAACTGGGTGACGTTCCGGGAGATGACGCCGTGTTTCTTGTACAGTTCGCCGGAGGTGATCACATAGCGGGTGTTCGTCCAGGCGAGATAGCGCACGAGCGAAATCGCTGCGCCAACGAGGGCGACTGCAACGCCGAGTAGCGTCAGCGTGTCGATACCACCGGTCGCACTCCAGGTGGCGAGCAAGACGCCGACGAGTGCGACCCCGATTCCGATCGGCATCCTGGTCCCCATCGAAATCGGATGCGGCCGACTCTCCCAGATGATGTCCTCGTCGTCGCTAATGTGAAACCACTTGGGAGTCGAACCCAACCCCATTGCTCGCCGTTATTCGGTTCGTGGCCGTAAAGGTGGCGTGAGAATGCCTAAATAGTGGCGGCTCGCTCGCTGCTTCGGTTCGCGTTGCAGGACCACGAACCGGGCGGTATCTATCCGTCGGCGCGTTCGGTCGGCGACTCACCGTTCCAAACGCCGGCGCTGAACTCGACCGCGTCGTTCCAGCGGCCGACGACCGTCGTGACGGCGAGATCACCCGAAATGTTGGTCATCTGTCCCCACATATTTTAACGGAGTTTCACGAGTTCAGGCGGTCGCGAGCGTCGACGGTCACGCGTTCAGCACCTGCGTTTCCAGAGGGGGAGCGCGTGTCCGACCGCGAGTGCGGGAGGGCCGTCAGATCGTGAGAACCACCACGGTTTTTCACCTCGCGCGCCGACGGTCCGGTATGCGCAGCGCACGAAAGCCCGACTGGCTCAAGATGCGGCCCCCGTCGGGGCGGGAGTTCACCGATATCCGGGAGACGCTCCGCGAGCGGGACCTGCACACGGTCTGCGAGGAAGCGAACTGCCCGAATCTCGGGGAGTGTTGGTCCGGCGGGGCCGGAACGGGCGAGGGTGAGGGCGGCACGGCCACGTTCATGCTCATGGGCGATCGCTGCTCGCGAGCGTGTAATTTTTGTGACGTGACCACCGGCGGCATGGAGCCACTCGACCCCGACGAACCCGCGAACGTCGCCGACGCCATCGCCGAAATCGGCCTCGACTACGTCGTCCTCACGTCCGTCGACCGGGACGACCTCCCCGATCAGGGCGCGGGTCACTTCGCCGACACCATCCGCGAGATCACGGACCGCCACCCCGGCATCCTCGTCGAGGTGTTGATCCCCGACTTTCGGGGCGAGCCCGAACTCGTGCGGAAGATCATCGATGCCGATCCAGACGTGATCGCGCACAACGTCGAAACCGTCGACCGCCTCCAGTTTCCCGTGCGCGACCGCCGCGCCGGCTACGAACAGTCCCTCTCCGTGCTGGAGCAGGTCGACCGCGAGTCCGATATTTACACGAAAACGTCGATCATGCTCGGTCACGGCGAGTACGACCACGAGGTCTACCAGACCCTCGCGGACTGTCGCGAGCGCGGCGTCGACATCGTCACCCTCGGGCAGTACCTCCAGCCCTCGCGGAACCACCTGGACGTCGAGCGCTACGACCATCCGCACAAGTACGAGACGTGGCGGCAGGTCGCAGAAGAAGAACTTGGATATCTCTACTGCGCCAGCGGTCCGATGGTCCGCTCGTCGTACAAAGCGGGCGAGTTATTCGTCGACGCCGTCCTCCGAGCGGGCAAGAGCGTCGAGGAGGCCCGCAGGAACGCTCGGCGCGTCGATTCACCCGTCTCGGCGACCGAGTAAGCGCTCGGAACCGATCGCGTTTCGATCGCGTTCAGTGCTGCTCCGTTCGCTCCGTCCGTCTCGCACCGATACCGTTTTTCGCCGGCCGCTCCCGACTCGCTGCGCCGAGTCACCGTCGATTGTACCGCCGTTTCCGGGTAGTTTGCTGCCCAACCGTCCACTGTTCTGGCGAAAGCCGTCGCTCTTTCCGAGGCTATTCTAAAAATAATAATCAAGGTAAACGATCGCGGTATTCTTGACGTGATTCTCCCCGGTCCTTCGCTCACGATGGCAAGAATTCCACTGACAGTAAACTATTTACGAAAATCCTTTAACAGGAGCGATAATTCACTAGAGCATGCGCAGGTGGGTATCTCCGTGAGCACGATACAACGCGACCCCCGAGAAAGAGTACAGATCCTCGACGACACCGGCCGCGTCCTGAACGACGCCGAGGTCCCCGACCTCTCCGAGGCTGAACTCGTCGAGATGTACGAACAGATGCGGCTGGTTCGGCACTTCGACGAACGCGCGGTGAGCCTGCAGCGACAGGGACGGATGGGAACGTATCCGCCGCTGTCGGGACAGGAAGCCGCACAAGTCGGTAGCGCGCACGCGCTGGATACGGACGATTGGGTCTTCCCCAGCTACCGCGAACACGGCGTCGGGCTGGTTCGTGGCCTCTCGTTGGAACATACCCTGCTGTACTGGATGGGCCACGAGAAGGGCAATCACATCCCTGAGGACACAAACATCTTCACCGTCGCCGTTCCGATCGCGACCCAGATCCCGCACGCGACGGGGGCCGCCTGGGCCTCGCAACTGCAGAACGAGGAGAAGGCCTTTCTCTGTTACTTCGGCGACGGCGCGACCTCCGAAGGCGACTTCCACGAAGGGCTCAACTTCGCCGGCGTCTTCGATACGCCGAACGTCTTCTTCTGTAACAACAACCAGTGGGCCATCTCCGTGCCGCGCGAGCGTCAGACCGCGAGCACCACGTTAGCCCAGAAGGCGACCGCCTACGGTTTCGAAGGCGTGCAGGTCGACGGGATGGACCCGCTCGCGGTGTACAAGGTCACGCGAGACGCCGTCGAGAAAGCGAAGAACCCGGACGACGACGAACTCCGGCCGACCCTGATCGAGGCCGTCCAGTACCGCTTCGGCGCACACACGACCGCCGACGACCCCTCGGTCTACCGCGACGATGACGAAGTCGAACGCTGGAAGCAAAAGGACCCAATTCCGCGTCTCGAGACGTTCCTGCGGAACAACGGGATGCTCGACGACGAACGCGTCGATGCGATCGAATCGCGAATCGAAAGCGACGTCGCAGATGCCATTGACGCCGCGGAATCCGTCGAACGGCCTGACCCAGCCGAGATCTTCGCGCACGTCTACGAGGGCATGCCAAAGCGACTGCAGGAGCAACTCGAGTGGTTCGAATCGATTCGCGAGGAACACGGCGACGACGCGCTGCTGGAGGGATAACATGGCTGCAGAATCACAACCACAATCAGAATCCGACAACCTCACGCTGGTACAGGCGGTCCGCGACGGACTCCAGAGCGAGATGACGCGCGACGAGGACGTCGTCGTCATGGGCGAGGACGTCGGCCAAAACGGCGGCGTCTTCCGGGCCACGGAGGGGTTATACGACGAGTTCGGCGGCGACCGCGTCATCGATACCCCGCTCGCGGAATCGGGAATCATCGGCACGGCGGTCGGCATGGCCGCCTACGGAATGCGTCCGGTGCCCGAAATTCAGTTCCTCGGCTTCATCTACCCTGGATTCGATCAGATCGTCTCGCACGCGGCGCGGCTGCGAACGCGCTCGCGCGGTCGGTTTACGTGCCCGATGGTGCTTCGCGCGCCCTACGGCGGCGGCATCCGCGCCCCCGAACACCACTCCGAGTCCTCGGAGTCGATGTTCGTCCACCAGCCCGGGCTCAAGGTCGTCGTCCCCTCGACGCCGTACGACACGAAGGGGCTGCTGACGAGTGCGATCCGCTCGCCAGATCCGGTGGTCTTCCTCGAGCCGAAGCTCATCTACCGAGCCTTCCGCGAGGAGGTCCCCGCGGACTCCTACGAGGTCCCCCTCGGCGAGGCTGCGGTCCGCCGAGAGGGGTCCGACATCTCCGTCTTCACGTGGGGCGCGATGACGCGTCCGACGATCGAAGCCGCGGAGAACCTCGAAGGCGAGATCGACGTCGAGGTCGTCGACCTGCGTACGCTCTCCCCGCTCGATGAGGACGCGATCGTCGACTCCTTCAAGAAAACCGGTCGGGCAGCGGTCGTCCACGAAGCGCCACAGACCGGCGGTCTCGGCGCGGAGATCACCGCGACGATTCAGGAGGAGGCACTGGTCTACCAGGAGGCACCGGTCGAGCGCATCACCGGCTTCGACACCCCGTTCCCGCTGTACGCGCTCGAAGACTACTACCTGCCCGAGGCGGCCCGTATCGAGTCGGGCATCCGGGACGCGGTGGGGTTCTAACATGGTCCGCGAGTTCGAACTCCCCGACGTCGGCGAGGGCGTCGCCGAAGGTGAACTCGTCTCGTGGCTCGTCGAGCCGGGGGAGACGGTCAGCGAGGACCAGCCGGTCGCGGAGGTCGAGACGGACAAGGCGCTCGTCGAGGTCCCTGCCCCGGTCAACGGGACGGTCCGCGAGTTGCACTTCGAAGAGGGCGACGTGATTCCGGTCGGAGACGTGTTCGTCACGTTCGACGTGGACGGCGAGGACGGAGCGACCGATGCCACAGCGGAGGAAGCGGCTGAAACGCCCGACAGTGCGGCGGAAACCGACAGCGACAGCGGCACCGAACCCGCGGGCGATCCCGGCGCGATCGGTGCCGGTGAAGACACCGAGTCGGCAGAGACGCTCGACGATCGGATTTTCGCGCCCCCGCGAGTGCGACGTATGGCCCGCGACGAGGGAATCGACCTCTCGCAGGTCCAAGGCAGCGGTCCGGGCGGACGGATCACTGCTGCCGACGTGCAGGCCGCTGCGGGTACTGCACCGAGTGAGACGGCACAAGCGGATGTGGGTGCCGACGAGGGCACTGCTGCGGAGACGACGGCCGACGCGACCGAGGGAGCGCCGGCAGCAGACTCGAGTTCTGGAACGGAGACGGCAGCCGGATCGAGTGGCCAGACCGCCACCGCGACACAAACGCAGCCCCCGGCGCAGGTCGACGCTGCGGACCGCGACCGCACGCTCGCCGCTCCCGCGACCCGTCGGATCGCCCGGGAAGAAGGCGTTGACCTTGACGCCGTCCCCGCCACCGAGGAGCGAGACGGCGAGGCGTTCGTCACGCCCGAAGCGGTTCAGGAATACGCCGACGCTCAGCGCCAGGCTCAGGAAGCCGACGCGTCGGCGCTCGAAGCCGGCGAGACGGCAGGCGAGTTCGCCGAGGGCCAACGTGAACGCCGTGAACCGTTCCGCGGCGTCCGCAAGACCATCGCCGATGCGATGGTCGAATCGAAGTTCTCGGCCCCCCACGTCACCCACCACGACGAGGTCGACGTCACCGAACTCGTCGAGGCCCGCGAACGGCTCAAACCCCGCGCCGAGGACCGCGGTATCCGGCTGACCTACATGCCGTTCATCATGAAAGCCGTCGTCGCGGCGCTCAAGCAACACCCCGAGATGAACGCGGTCATCGACGAGGCAAACGAGGAGATCGTCCACCGCAACTACTACAACATCGGCGTTGCGACGGCGACCGACGTCGGGCTGATGGTACCGGTCGTCGACGACGCCGACGGGAAGGGACTGCTCCAACTGTCCTCCGAAATGAACGAACTCATAGCGCGCGCTCGCGACCGCTCGATCAGCCCGGACGAACTCCGCGGGTCGACGTTCACGATCACGAATATCGGCGGTATCGGCGGCGAGTACGCGACCCCGATTCTGAACTACCCCGAATCGGGCATCCTCGCCATCGGCGAGATCAAGCGCAAGCCCCGCGTCGTCACCGACGAGCACGGCGACGAGTCGATCGAGCCGCGGTCCGTGCTAACCCTCTCGGTGTCGTTCGACCACCGACTGATCGACGGTGCCGACGGCGCACGGTTTACGAACACGGTGATGGAATACCTCGAGAATCCGGACTTGCTCCTGCTCGAGTGACCACCACCCCTAAACGTTAGACACTACCCACCCTACCTATGCACATGCGCACGCACACGGTACGATCGACTCCCGAGAACTCGAGTGCAACTCCGAACGGAGGTACCAACTGATGGTCGTCGGAGACGTTACCACCGGGACCGATGTCCTCGTCATCGGTGCCGGGCCCGCCGGCTACGTCGCCGCCATTCGAGCCGGCCAGCTCGACCTCGACGTCACGCTCGTCGAGAAAGACGCCTACGGCGGCACCTGCCTGAACTACGGCTGTATCCCATCGAAAGCCCTGATCACGGCCACCGACATCGCCCACGACGCCCGCAACGCCGAGCAGATGGGTATCCACGCCGATCCCGCGATCGATCTCTCGGGGATGGTCAGCTGGAAAGACGATGTCGTCGACCAGCTTACCGGCGGCGTCGAAAAGCTCTGTAAGGCAAACGGCGTCAACCTGATGGAAGGCACCGCTACCTTCACCGACGAAAACACCGTCCGCATCTCCCACGACGGCGACGGCCAGGGCTCGGAAACCCTCGAGTTCGAACACGCGATCGTCGCGACCGGGTCGAGCCCAATCGAGATCCCCAACTTCTCCTACGGCGACGAGCCAGTCTTGAACTCGCGCCAAGCCCTCTCGCTTGACTCCGTCCCCGACTCGCTTGTCGTCGTCGGTGCCGGCTACATCGGTATGGAACTCGCGAGCGTCTTCGCCAAACTCGGCACGGACGTGACGGTCATCGAAATGCTCGACGAGATGCTCCCGGGCTACGATGACGACCTCAAACGCCCCGTCAAACAACGTGCGGACGACCTCGGCATCGAGTTCGAGTTCGGCTACACGGCCGCAGAGTGGTCCGAACATGAGGACGGATCCGGCATTCGCGTCATCGCAGATCCCGTCGACGGAACCGATGTTGCGGCAGACGGTGGCGCTGCAGCCGGCGAAACCGAAGTCGAGTCTGAGGACGAGGACGAAAACGAGGAGCCAGCATCGCTCGAACTCGACGCCGAGAAAGTCCTCGTCGCCGTCGGCCGTCGCCCCGTCTCGGATACGCTCGACCTCGACGCGGCCGGCGTCGACATTGACGACAACGGCTTCATCGAAACCGATTCGCGCGCACGCACGTCCGTCGACCACATCTACGCCGTCGGCGATGTTGCCGGCGAACCGATGCTCGCCCACAAGGGCAGCATGGAGGGCGAAGTCGCCGCCGAGGTCATCGCCGGCGAGCCGTCGGCGATCGATTACCAGGCGATGCCCGCCGTCGTCTTCACCGACCCCGAAATCGCCACCGTCGGCATGACCGAGACGGACGCGGAGGACGCCGGCTTCGACACCGTCGTCGGCACGTTCCCCTTCCGAGCCAGCGGCCGCGCGCTCACGACCGGTGAGAGCGACGGCTTCGTCAAAATCGTCGCCGAGGAAGGCGAGGGCTACGTCCTCGGTGCCAGCATCGTCGGCCCCGAAGCGTCCGAACTCGTCGCCGAACTCGGACTCGCAATCGAACTCGGGGCTACCCTTGAGGATGTCGCCTCGACGGTGCACACACATCCGACACTCTCGGAATCAGTGATGGAAGCCGCTGAGAACGCGCTTGGACACGCAATTCACACACTAAACCGATAAGCACTCTTCTCGAAATCAGTTTCTGGCCGCTCCATTCTCCGGGGCCTGAACTCGGTCTCACTCTCGATATTCTTCACTGTACGTACAGTGAATACGCAATCACGAGAAAGCCTGCGAGTACGAGCAGACTCTCGAGCAAGACCCCCGTCATAAGATGGACGCTGAGGACTTCATACAGCATCCCTGCCAGTACGAATCCGAGCGTTACGAGGCCGAATCCGAACGCCAGATACCCGAGTGCTCGCTGTCTCGTCCGCCGATACGCCTTGAACGCGAAGTACGTGATGATGCCTCCCACGATGAGGACGAGCGTTTTGACGACTGCGAGTGCAAGCGCGATCTCTGCTCCGCCAGTGTTGTATAGACTCATGTCTCCTTTCGCACCTCCGACCAGAGTTCTGCAAGCCGTTCGTCTGCCGTCTGCGCTGGACGGTCGATCTGCACCGATAGCGACCGGTCCTCGTCTAACCCTAATGTGATCTCATCGAACGCGACGGCATACTTGCTTGCGTGGTGGCCGTCACGGCGAATCTCCGTCGTCTCTTCGAGCAACGTTGACTCCGTTAGTAACTCGAGTTTTCGGTAGAGCGTCGATTGGGGAATCTCACACCGGGCAGTGAGTTCAGAAGCCGTCATCGGTTCCTCGAGATTTCGGATAATCTCACGGCAGTCAGGGTCGTCGAGTGCAGCGCAAATCTCCGCTGCAGACGGCATCGACTCCGAACCGATCGGGTCCCGGACCATTCATTCCCTTCTTGTAACGCGTGCCGTTTATTCGCATCGATGTGTTTCCCCCGCTTATCGTCTCATTCCTCGATTTCAGCGGTTTTCTCGACCGTTGTCGCCGATCATCCCGAGCGGCGCTCGGCAAACATTGAATCGTTCCCAACTGCCAGACCAACTCCGTCTCCACTACCGATCGAGTTCGTACGAATCTGTAACCGTCCCCTTTTCAGCCACCCTTTCACTCCCGCCAGAACACACCGGAACCACGTCACACCGATCACAACCACCAACTGCAAACCTTCTTACACCCCCGCCTCCGAACACACCCCACGCGGGTATCATCCGGTCCGACCGATCTACGAGGGCGGGATGACCGACCGACCTCCGCCCGCGTAACACGTTCATATTCAACTCTCCCTGACTTGAACTCGAGACGAGACGTTTCTCTACCGAGGCAGCCATAGCTCTCAAAATAGCCAGCTGTGGCTTCAACTCGCTTCTACAGTTCTACAGTTGTGCTTCAGCGACTGGTAATAAAACCCCCAGTGCCGGTCTGATACCTTCTACTCTTCTTTTGGCCCACTCAAACGGGGAAAAACCATCTGATAATCAGTCATCGTGACTCTCTACCTTGGGAGGAGGATCAACACGGCCCAGGCTGCCTGCAAGACGACGGCCTTATATATGTACCCTCGCCTCGTCATTAATGCGAACGACGTGGCCCACGCCGCCACGTCCCCTCTGGCCGTTTCCCGGNCCTTATATATGTACCCTCGCCTCGTCATTAATGCGAACGACGTGGCCCACGCCGCCACGTCCCCTCTGGCCGTTTCCCGGCACGGAGGTCGGCATCATATCCACTTGCCTGCCCGTCAGCCATCTCGGCTGGCACCTGGGTCTCGTCTCGGGGTGCCTCGCACCGCGAGACGATGCCCTTAAGTGTATCAGGGCACTCGGATATGACGCAACGAACGCGTGATGG
>NZ_AOIL01000055.1:0-95158 GCF_000337595.1 Natrialba taiwanensis DSM 12281
TACATGACGGTCATACCACCGATTATGGTTTGACAACGGTTCGATTCCGTTGATCGGCGTTAGGGCGGCCACAGCGGCGGGGCACCTCCCGTACCCATCCCGAACACGGACGATAAGCCCGCCTACGTATCGGTGAGTACTGGAGTGAGAGATCCTCTGGGAAACTCGATTCGCCGCCTCCACTCATACTCATACTGAGTTGCCCCACACAGCAGCGGCTGTGTGGGGCAGTTTGTATTTCTCCAATGTGAAGTACCTTGGATCCCTGCTTATCCCGTACCGCTATACTTAAACGAACGCAGTAATAACACTCACTCGCGCCAAGGTGGCAGAGTCCGGCCGAACGCAGCGGCCTGCAGAGCCGCCCACCGCCGGTTCAAATCCGGCCCTTGGCTTATATTAGATACTTACAACCCAACCGGTTTGTAGGGATCAACCCCAACACGATGGGGTCATATTGAACTTTCCGACTTTTTCAATACAGATACCAATTAATCGCATTCCGCGATAGCAACGCCTAACCGAGGTGTCGCGACATGACCAGTCTCGCGAGTACTCTGGCGACTCGATCGACGGGACGCACCATACATCTCCGCGCGCCCTGAGCTGACGAAGAGACTGGCACTGTCGAACAGTTCATGCATTACTACAACCATCACAGACCGCATCAAACGCTCGACGGAAATACTCCAGCTGAGGAGGTTCAGAACTAGACAGTGCCAGTCATCTCAATTTCTGATAACAATGACACCTCCTAAGAAAACCGTCTGGGTGCCGATCAGTAGTTTTGTGGATGGATCCGGGACGAATGGCCATCATGGGAACGATGGTGATAATTGTGGTTCGCTCTTCTAGCGGAGATTGTTGATCTTCTGTAGCTGTCGCTCAGAAGTCGAAGAGGGCGAGGGCACCGCGCCAGCGGTGCCCATCACGAATGATTCCGCTGGATATGTTTGGCTCGGAATCGCTCGCAGCGGACCTGTTACAGCAGGTTCGCTGGCGTGACGGCGTTGAATGCCCCCGCTGCCGTTCTGACCGGACGGTCAAGAACGGCAGCTACGGGCACTTTCAACGGTATCTCTGTAAGGATTGCGACTGCACGTTCAACGACAAGACCGGCACGATTTTTGCCCACTCGAAGATCGCGCTCCGCAAGTGGTTGTTTTCGATCTACGCGTTTCTCCGGTTCAACACCAGTATTCGACAACTGCAGACCGAGATCGACGTCACGTACGAGACGATCCACCGGCACGTCGAGTGCTTCGTCACAGCGCTCGACGCGCCTCACCTCGACCTCGTCGGCCCCGTCGAGATCGACGAAGTGTACGTGACCGCCGGCAAGAAGGCTCGCGACCGCGAACGGGAGTCGCGGTCGCGTGGCCTCTCCACGCGTGGACGCGGATCGTACCAGAGCGACAAGCCACCGGTGTTCATTCTCGTGGAGCGTGGCACCGGTGACCGCTACGTCGTGCCCGCGAAATCCGCCGACGAATCGACCGTCCGACTCCTCCTCGCCGACCGCGAGGAGGAGTCGTTGACCGTCTACACTGACGGATTTCGGGCCTACGACCCACTTGACGAAGACGATGAAATCACCCGAGAATACGTCGTCCACAGCGACGGTGAATACGCCGACGACGAGGTCCATGTCAACACCTGCGAGAGCCAGGGTCGCAGGAGCGACCCGTGGCTCTCGCCCCATCGAGGCGTCTCGAAAGACAAGCTCACTCCCTACGTTCCGGCGTTTCAGCTACGCAGAGAACTGTTCCGGAAGCCGGGGAAAGAAGCGCTCAAACACGCTATCCGAGCAACGCTGTGAATCAACAATGTGCCCTAGAAGAGCGATTGTGGTTATGGAGAGCAGGGAACTGCCTCCCAGACATGAATCGACATAATGGAGCTACGTCTCCTGCTACTGCAATAATTCGCCCATCTCGCCGTAAAGAACGGCCAATTTGATAATATCGACTGGAAATAGGATACTAGTTGAACGACTCAAAATCACTGTTCGTCGAGAAGACGAGTTCATCGACTGCCTGCATGAGCGGGGTGTTATGACTGGCGCGGAGTTCATCAGAGAACAGCCGTGCCTGGAGTGCGAGATCGGGACCGTAGTGTTCGACTAGGTCCGCGAAGCCGACCAAGGCGATCGCCCTGCTCGCGATCGCCCGCACGTTCTCTGGCCGGCATTCTATTGATTGTACACGAGAGGGAACCTCTATCAACTATTATATAGTCACTTAGGTTGAATATCCTAAAGTTGGAACATAATTGATGTTGATGATATTGCCATCAGTTATATAGTCCTCTTTGTAGTTGGTTGACGATACATCATGGATCCTGCAAAATCTCACTTACGAGATTTGTTGTTCGGGCAAATGAAAGGGCAAATCCTTGGAACTGGGATAAAACTGGGCGTGTTCGAGGTTGTTGATACAGAACCCAAACCCGTTGAGGAGATTATCACGACACTAGATATCGATCCAAATCACGGATATCGGTTTCTTAGAGCTCTTTCTCACTTGGGTGTAGTAAATGAAGCTGGTGGAACGTTTTCATTGACGTCTTCGGGAAAACTTCTCACTGAGGATCATCCTCACACATTTAAGGATTATTTCCTTCTTGAGGTCAGCCAGATGAATTATTCGCTTTGGTCACAGCTTCCGTCCTTAATTGAGGACGGAGAACAGAATACGTATGTTCGTGAATTCGGGGAGCCATTATTCGATTACTTGGATTCAAACCCGGAAGTTGCGTCCTTGTTTAACGATGCAATGGAAAGTTATTCTCGACTTCAAGGAACTGAAATACAAGAATTGCTAAACGATTTCGAAATCACCGAGCAATCACATATCTGTGACATCGCCGGTGGATACGGCTACTTGCTATGTGATTTTCTTTCTACACGTCAATCTCTTACTGGTACTGTATTCGAACAACCAGAAATCGTCGAACAAGAGGCACAGCACTTAGCAACAGAGTTTGGAGTGGCGGACCGCTGCTCATATGTTGCAGGGGATATGTTCGAAGCAGTGCCTAGTGCTGATGTCTATTTTCTCAAACACATAATTCACGACTGGAGCGATACTCAAGCCATTCAAATCCTCACAACAATCCGGGAACATGCTCCCGATGATGCGCAATTAGTGCTTCTTGAACACGTGCTCCCCGAGTCGAATTCATCACATTTTGGGGCACTTTATGATATTCAGATGATTGTCTGGACGACCGGTCGTGAACGGACGCCTGATGAGTATGCATCGTTGCTTGAACAGAGTGGTTGGGAACATAATGAAACTACATTCGGCAAAAATAATCTATTGGGTGCTATCAAGGCAACTCCCACCTAAAACGAGAAGTCGAAGGATAACATCTCAGAAATCACTCTTCATTCTTGTCACTAATGCAGATAAGTACGCTATCTCCAGCTGCTAAACGAACTTGCCGACGCTACAGTTTTCTCTCTCTCTCTGAGGAGTTGTAGAAAAGCTATTCAACAGGATATTTGAAACTACTTTTTAGCGTGGTTTCGGTTGCTAAGTTGAGCTGATCGCTCAATTCGTAGCGAACGAAATCGGATATCTGCCAGCATCAACGAGGGGGGCTCTATCTCGTCGATATCGTGTTTCTCGGTGAGTTGGTGCAAGAACACCGTCCTCAGAATGGAGCGCATTCTGGTGAACTGCACGAGAGCGTGGTTCCGCTGATTTAGCTAGGACCATGATGGGGCGATTATTCTGACAACGCGAACATACCGTAGAGTTGTGTGCCGGCGAGGAGAACAACGGCGAGGCCACCGCCGACGTTGATGACGGTGACAAGCGTTCGTGTGTTCTCGAGCACGAACGGAGAGACGATGACCCAGAGGCCGAGGAGAGCGAGGAGGAGTGTGAGAGCGATATTTGGTGACTGATAGGTGTCTGATAGCAGTGCGTTGACGGAACCGAGGGTTGCAATAACCGCACCGAGAAGGACGTTGTGGAGGTTGAGGAGCCCGGTAATGGTGACGACGATGGACGAGGCCAGAAGGAGGAGGCCGACGACTGCGGTTGCACCGGCCGTTCGGACGACGATCGGGGCAACTGATTTTGCAGTTGGTGATGTGGGTGTCGCGGATTCCGAACTGCCCATAGATACCATTCGTGAGCGATCCATATAGAGCCACTGCAGGGATTGTACAAAAAGTCATTTAAACATCATATTCTGGCGATTGGGATTTGTTGGTGATAGAACGAGGCTGGGTACGATTGTAACCGACGCGAGGATGTCTCCTCTCTGCATTACGTGCGATCGCATTGCATCTAAAACTTCGCTGGTTCCAATGCTCACGCTTACAGCCGTGATCACAGTAAGAAGCGGGCTGGGCGCGATTTGAACACACGGTCGGATGTGCTTGCTCCGCTGCGCGCGACCTCCCTGCGATTCAAATCACGCTAGTCGCGTTGCTCCTCGCCTGATTGCTCGGAGCAAAAGCGGGCCGGGCGCGATTTGAACACGCGACCGTCTGGTTAAAAGCCAGACGCTCTGCCAGACTGAGCTACCGGCCCCGTGGTTTTCACTATCGGCGAGTAGTGGTTAAACGTTTCTTTCTTCGCTGCCGACTGGCCGACGGTAATAGTATATCTTCTGATGTATGATCTCCGTAGAACTGGATCCTGTGTTGTCAGCGCTCAATTCGCTACCTGCTAGTTCATTCGAAGTATTGTTCGAGTGCATCGGTGACGAGTTCACCTGGTGTGGTATCGTTGAGGGAGGCGCGGCGGCGGAGGTCGCGATAGGTGTCGGGAGAGAGCGAGAGTTCGAGTTGGCCGAGGTGGACGCCATGGTTGGTCAGGGCGCGATTGACGGGGGTTCCGTCGTTGATTGTGCTGGCGACGGTGCGGATGTCGCGGACGGTGAGGTCGCCGTCGATTGCGGCCCAGGCGAGGAGGAGGCGGGCTTCGCCGCCGACGCGGGCGATGTGTTTGGCGGCGGTGGGAGCGATTTGGCCGAGAGCGACTTGTTTGCGGACGGATCGGGGGAGGTCGTGGACGCGGGCCCATTTTCGGATGAACGAGACGGTGACGTCGGGGCCGGCGCGTTCGGCGGCGGCTTTGTAGGAGCCTTCGCCGCGGACGAGTGCGGCGCAGGCGGCGGCACCGCGGAGCATGTAGAGGTGGTCGTCTTCGGTGGTGCCGGTTGCGAACTGCGAGACGGTGTCGGCGGCGGCGTCAAGGCTATCGGGATCGGTCGGATCGAACTGGACGGCTTTGCGGGCGCGTGTTCCGGTGACGGATTCGTCGCCACGGATGACGGGTGCGCCGACGGGTGATTCGCGGTCGGTTGGAATTGGCCGTCCATCGGGACCGCGATTGCGCCCGCGTGAATTTTCTTCGGGCCGGTTGTCGGTCATGGGTCTGCACTGGTCTATGGAACAGAGGGGGAAAAGTGTCGCTCCCTGTGAAGCGGTGGGAGAGTACTCGAGTGGCGAGTATGTGTCTATTATCTATTGTCTATTGTCTGTTATCCGTTGTCCGTTGTCTATCGTCTGTTCTCTATTGTGCGAGTACCAACTGTGGGTAGGGAAACAGGGAGTATATCATCATGAGTGTTGTTATCTAATGACAATGATGAGCGTTTCACAGCAGGTAGAGAAGACAGATCGAGGCACAGAGCCGTGGTAACGCAGGGACGAGTTCAGGGCTGGGTTTTCGTCACTCCTCGTCGTCGCGCTGCTCGGCGAGGTGTTCCCAGATTTCGGTACAGCCAGCGCCTTCTTCGACATCGTCGAGGTGGGCGTCATCGCGTTCTCGGTCCTGGTCTGGTGTGTCCGAGTTCGGATTGTGGCTGGGTCGTTGGCTTTGTTCAGCCGTGTCAGTCATGACTGCTCATTTGGTTGGAGAGCGCATAAGTGACGCCTCGTGTGCAATGGATACCTGTACTCGGTTATAGCGGAGATGGTTGCCGTCATCTCGGTTCGGGAGAGTGGCATGAAGGTCGCCGTTGTCGGTCGGTTCGGTCGATCTGGAGTGTCATCGGCGAGGCAAAACGTTGCAGCCATCGACGGACAGAGGTGGGTCCAGCACAGAGTGTCCATAGATACCGATGGCGATTGCACTGCGAACGCTCGACGATGGGGCTTGGATCAGCATCAACGACTCCCGTGAGGTCGGTGTGAGTGATATCTGGGCCCTTCCGACGCGCGAGTTCTGTTCGTGTGAAACGCCCCACGTTCTTCTCGAGGCGTTTTCCGCCGTTCACGTTTCGGATCATCGAGTACTCGCGGATGCGGTGGGGATGTGTATCGAGTGTGGGACGCGGGACAGTATCGATTCGTTGCCGGTTGGTCGGATCGTTGGCGGCGAGTTCAAGCCGTACGAGCCGGCGGGTGTCCAGTCGACGATTACGGGGGCTGTGGATGGGGCGGCCTGTTCGAGTTTCGAGTCGGTGGAGTAATTCGACTCCGAGGTCGGCTGTCGTGGGGTTGACGGCGAATCCCCGGTTGTTGTGGTCGGTGCGGGCGGACCGAATCGCGTCAGTATGTGGTGGCAAAAACCTCCGCAACTGGCTAGAGGCGGCCGGGTCTGACGCGACGCACGGGCGTATAAGACTCGTGGTCTATAGACTGAGCAAATGCCTACTGATGTCGAGGAGTGGAAGGACGAGGTCTACGGCACGGACATTCGAGACCACATAGAGCGATTCGCCGAGGAAGGCTGGGAGTCGATCCCGGAAGACGAGCGCGACGCCTGGTTCGAGCGCTTCAAGTGGTACGGACTGTACCACCAGCGCGCCGGTCAGGAGTCGTACTTCATGATGCGGATCGGGCCGCCAAGCGGCGTGCTCGAGCCGGGTCAGTTCCGCCGGATCGTCGAAATCGCGGACGAGTACGCCCGCGGTCCGGTCGCGAATCCCGAGTTCGGTAACGGCTGGCTCGACGTGACGACGCGACAGGCCGTCCAGCTGCACTGGATCCGGATCGAGGACGTACCCGAGATTTTCGATGAACTCGAGGACGCCGGACTGTCGACGGTGCAGGCCTGCGGTGACTCCTGGCGGAACATCGTCGGCTGTCCGGTTGCCGGAAAGGACAAACACGAGCACGTCGATGCCAACGAGCTGGCCTACGAACTCCACGATACGTTCAAGCAGAACGAAGCACACTCGAACCTGCCCCGCAAGTGGAAGGTTTCCGTGACCGGCTGTGACGAGGGCTGCGGGCAGGGCGATATCAACGACCTGGCGTTCGAGCCCGCCGAGAAGGAGGTAGACGGCGAGACGGTGACGGGCTACAACGTCCGCGTCGGCGGCGGACTGGCGCGTAACGAACCCCGCTTTGCGAAGAATATCGACGTTTTCGCAACGCCGGAGCAGGCGGTCGAGGTCGCGGGTGGCCTCTCCAAGCTCTTCCGGGATCACGGCGACCGCGATAACCGCTACAACGCTCGCATCAAGTTCCTCGTCGACGAGTGGGGTCCCGAGAAGGTTCGGGAGACGCTTCAGGACGAGTATATCGATTTCGAACTCGAGACGGCGGGCGAGGACCTTCGGCACTCCTACAGCTACAACGCCGGCGATGCGGACGGCAAGCACGACCACGTCGGCGTCCACGAACAGGTCGACGGCAACAACTACATCGGCCTGAACGTCCTCGTCGGCCGACTCGGTATCGACGACGCCTACGAAATCGCCGACGCCGCCGAGGAACACGCCTCCGGTGAGGTCCGGCTCACGCAGCGCCAGAACATCATCCTGACGGACGTGCCGGACGAGGAAGTCGACACCTTGCTCGATAACGAGGTCTTCGACGAGTACAGCCCCGATCCGCACCCGTTCCGGCGGGGCTCGATCGCCTGTACCGGCACCGAGTTCTGTTCGCTTTCGATCGTCGAGACGAAGAACCGGCAGGTTCGGTTCTCGCGCTGGCTGGTCGAGAACGTCGACCTGCCGGCGGGCGTCGAGGACTTCCACATCCACCTCTCGGGCTGTACCGCCTCCTGCGCCCAGCCCCAGATCGCCGACGTCTCCCTGCGCGGGATGAAGACCCGCAAGGATGGCGAACCCGTCGAAGCGCTCGACATCGGTCTCGGCGGCGGCCTCGGCGAGAACCCGCAGTTCGCCTCCTGGGTTGCAGACCGCGTCCCGGCCGACGAAGTGCCGGGTGCGATCGAGAACCTGCTCGAGAACTTCGCCGACCGCCGAACGGACGGCGAGAGCTTCCGCGAGTTCGTCGCCGACCGCGACGACGAGGAGTTAGCCGAACTCGTCGAACCCGAGGAGACGAGCTACGAGGATCCGTACATGCACAACACCAAGCAGACCTGGTATCCGTACGCGGCGGAGGACGGACTGGACGACGGACCTGCGCCCGCGCGAGCGGACGGGACGCCGATTCCGTCGGACGACTAACCCGCTAACTCCCCCGTCTTCGATATCAGTAGCCGCGGCGGGTATCCATGACCCGTCGGTCGCCACTTTCCGTTCTCGGCGTCGGCATCGAACGACTGTTCGTGCCTGGTAGGCCTGGAACGGTTCCGAGTTCGCGCTGTGCCGTCGTTTCCGATCGCGGTAAACACCGCGTGGCTCGCGTCCGTTGCGTCGCTGTTCTCGATATCCGCTCGCTGAACTCTCTGCTCGAACGTGAGACCTGTCTCGTCAGCGTCGGTTAGCGGAACTCGGACACTTCGTGGGTGGGATATCACGAGACCCCGGTCTGCCCGCCGGTGGGTTGAGCCGTGTCCGTCTCCATCGTCGCCTCGATACCAGTGTGGGCTGGATCAGTCGCGTTGACCGGCGTGACGATTCCGGTCGCTCGATGCGGTCGGTGTCCGTGGCCGTGTCAACCACTCGGACCGGCCACCCGTTGGAAGTCCCTAAGTAGCCATACCCCGAGACCCTAGCCATGTCCGACCGACTGATGCGAGTCAATGCGTACACGACGCTCGACTACGTCGAAGCCACGGCGACGGGCCACGAGTTCGAGTTCGATTCCGTCGCCGTCGCCAACGCCACGACGGACCGCGAGGAGCCCGAATGCGTGCGCTTCCAGGTCGAACTCGACAACGCGACCGACCAACATTTCCCCAAGCACATGACTGAACTCGAGTTGACGCCGGATCAGGCCCGCGAGCTCGCGAGTGAACTCGAAAAGTACGCGGATCGGGTCGAGGACGCCGCGGAGTAGCCGCTTACCGGGCTCGCCGTGCGCCTGCGACGGCAGGCGTCTCGCTTTTTCGCTCGTCCGGCAAAGCCTCGTGTGATCGTCCCATGAGCGTTGACACCATTCAGGATCTGTTCGAGCACGGCCTCGAAAACATCTACCACGCGGAACACGAACTGCTCGACGCGCTCGATGAACTCGAGTCGAACACCGAGCGCGAGGAGATCGCGGAGGCGTTTGCGGAACACCGCGAGGAGACCCAGGGGCATATCGACCGTCTCGAAGAGGTCTTCGACATGTTCGGCGAACCGCCGGAGAAAGAAGAGTGTGTGGGTATCGAGGGGTTGATCGAGGAGTACGAAGAGTTCACGTCGATGGAGCCGTCCCAGGAGGTACTGGATTATCACAACATGGCGGCGGCGGAGAAGACGGAGCACTACGAGATTGCGGCCTACGGCAATTTGATCCCGCTTGCGGATCAGATTGGAATGGACGAGGCAGCGGATCTTCTCGAGGAGAACCTTCGAGAGGAACAGGGTGCACTCGACGAACTGAAGGAGTTGACCGAGACGTACGAGATGGACGCCATTCCGGCTGAGTAAGCACCGCTATCAGCGACTACCACTCTCTTTTCTCGGTGAGTGTTTCGTAAACGTACGAGATACTTATACGATGGTCCAGTCCGTTGACACAGGCAGTGGTAGATAATGTCAGACACATCCCCGAAAACGGCTCGTGACGAGTGGGGGACCCGATTCGGGTTCCTGATGGCGATGATCGGTGGCATGGTTGGTGCAGGAAATATTTGGCGTTTCCCCTACGTAATGGGGGATAACGGAGGTGGTGCGTTCGTACTGGCGTTCCTCACCCTCCTGTTTTTACTCGCAGTCCCCGGGTTGATGGCGGAGGTTGCACTCGGGCGATATACGAACAAGGGCATCATCGGCGCGTTTCGTGATGTCGTCGGCCGAGGTGGAATGGTCGGGTTCGGCGTCGTCGTCTTGCTCGTCAACATCGCCCTGATGTCGTACTACTCGCCGTTGATCGGCTGGACGCTGTACTACGCGGTTCATTCCCTGTTGTTTACCTTCACGGCACCCGGGTTCGAGGCGCAGGCGTTCATGGATAGTTTCTTCGCGAACCCGGCGCTGATGATCGCCCTTCACACGGTCGTGATGGGCTCGATCGCAGCCATTCTCGCGCTCGGTATCCGACGCGGCGTCGAGCGGATCGTCGTCTACGCGGTGCCGGCGCTCGTGATCTCGCTCGTCATTATGGCGATCCGCGGGCTCACACTTCCGGGGGCCAGCGAGGGGATCGCGTTCACGTTCGGCGTGCAGTGGGAGTACCTGATCGCGAGCGAGACCTGGATCGCCGCGCTCGGACAGGCGCTGTTCTCGACCGGACTCGGGTGGGGTATCGCCCTGACCGTCGGCAGTTATCTCCGGGAGTACGACGACGTTCCACTCGGTGGCGGGGTCTTTACCGCGATCGGCGAATCGAGCATCGCTATCCTCGCGACGCTTGCCATCTTCCCCGTCGTCTTCGCCGTCGGCGTCGAACCCGACGCCGGAACCGGTCTCGCGTTCGTCTCCCTGGTGCAGGTCTTCCCGGAGATTCCGCTCGGCGGACTGGTCGCCATCCTCTTTTTCGCCGGGTTCTTCCTCGCGACGTTTACCTCCGGCCTGCTCATCACCGAAGTGAGCGTGACGACGGTAAGCGAGGAAACCCGACTCAGCCGGACGCAGACCGTCCTCGCCGTCTGTGGCGGTATCTGGCTCCTCGGGCTCCCGAGCGCCTACTCCACCGAAGTCCTCGACTTCCTCGATTTCGTCTTCGGAAACTGGGGGCTCCCCCTCGCAACGCTCGCCATCATCGGCGTCATCGGCTGGGTTCTCGGCCCCGAACGACTGCGCGTGCTCACGGTCAACCGAAACGCCGGTATCCACATCGGTACGTGGTGGAATCCCGTCATCAAGTACGTCATCCCCGCCGTCATGCTGTTTATCATGGCGTACTTCGCCTGGGAGAACTTCCGCGAACCCGAGATGATCGCCGGGATGCTCGTCCTCGTCCTCTTCCCGCTCATCGGCTACGCGATCATGTCTCTCGTCGAGGGCCGCCGCGATACGACTGATACGGCCGGCGTCACCGGAGGTGACGACTAATGGCGCTCTCCGCAGAGGTTCTCGGCATGCTCGCGTTCACACTACTCGCGTTCTGGGGCGTCTCCCTCTGGGCGCTCACCCGAACGCTTCGCCAAGAAAGCCGCAAAGTCGACATCCTCGAGCATCAGGACCGGATGGACACCTACTCGCCGGAAGCGCTCGCCGAACTCCGCGAGTGGATCGAGGACCACCCCAACGACCCGCTCGCCGACCGGGCCCGCGCCCAGTACAACGAGTGCGTCGATGTCGTCACCCAAACCGATCGACACTTCTACGACTGGTCGGACGCTGACATCAATCGGCTCGAACGTCTCTGAACGCTCGATCGAACCATCCGTTTTTACCACCTGGCATCGTACGTTGCCCTGTGACAGTACGGGCCCCAGAGGGTGACGATCATGGCCACGGCCACGGCGACCGAAACGACGGTGAACTCGCGATCCGTCCCGCCGAACGGGCGGACCTCCTGGCCGTCGTCCGCATCGAAAACGAGTCGTTCCCCCAACCCTGGCCGTACGAGGCCTTCGACCGCTTTCTCGGCGACCCCGGCTTTCTCGTCGCCGTCACGAACGGCGATATCGCGGGCTACGTCGTCGCCGACGTGTCACCCTCGTTCGGCCGCCAGCTCGGCCACGTCAAGGATATCGCCGTCCATCCGGACCGCCGCAAAATGGGCGTCGGCTCTGCACTTCTCTCGCGATCGGTTGCCGTCCTCACTGCCCACGGCGCAGATTCGATCAAACTCGAAGTACGACGCTCGAACGACCGCGCGAAACGACTCTACCGCCAGTTCGGATTCGAACCGATCCGGCGGATTCCCGGCTACTACGGCAACGACGAGGACGCGATCGTGATGGTCCGACAGCTCGAGTGATAAGCGGCTCGCACGGACCACAGTCTCATCCCGACGGTACCGATGCCAGCGAGGGAAAGGACGAGGACGTTTTACCGTCCGCGTGCGTACGACGCCTATGGGATACGCCTGCCCGGTCTGTGACGCCGAACAGGCCGACGCGGAGCACCTTGCGAACCATCTCGCGATCACCGCATCGCTCGACCGTCCGGATCACAAGGAATGGCTCGAGGAACACGCTCCGGACTGGGCCGATCACTCCCCGGCGGAGTTAGGGCAAATCGTCCGCGAGCACGCATCCGAGATCGACACCCCCGAGTTCGAGAGCGCAGGAACGGGTGGTCACGACAACCCCGACCACGATCACGGCCACGCCCACGACCATACTCCCGGCCGTCCGACCGGAATTGAATCCGACCTCGCCGGACAGCGCCGTCAGCCAAACCGTGGCTCGATGTCGGCCGAGGCCGAACGTGCACTGCAGGAAGCACAGGAGATGACCCAGCAAATGCTCGCAGATGCGACCGACGACGCGGACGCAGCGGACCCGGACGACGAAGCGACGGACGACTAACGGCCCCCGCGAACACGCAATTGGTAACTGGCCGCCCCGCGCATACCGAGACATGCACACTGTTGGGACGGTTACGCCGGCGTCGATCGAGGAGGCACGCGAACGCTACGATGAACTCGGCCCAGCGGCGCAGACGGTCGTCCGCGAGGTCGCAAAGGCCATGTCGTTCGATCGCGAGGAGTACGACGAGCGCGTCACCAGCGCCGTCGTCGAAACCGCCCGCGACGCCCTGTTTGCAAGTCTCCTCGAAATCTCGGTCGGCACCAGCGACGAGTTCAGCGAGTGGCGCGACGGCTACGACGGCGAGGTGACGGTGGTCGGGAACGAGAACGTCGAGAACGTCGTCTGGCACGCCGGGCCGGCCGACGAGGCGGTCGCCGCAACCTTCCAGAACGAGGAGGAGGCGGCCGTCGGGACGGTGCGCCGACAGGCGTTCGGGCGGTTGTATCGCGATTACTTCGAGGCCGCCGACTAGCTGTGCGTCGGCGTTGCGGTCACGGTCGAGTCACAGTCACAGGTACGGCCGAAGCAACGCGCCGTCGTGGAGGTTGTCGGGGAGCGTGTCGAACCATCGTGCGGCCCTGATTTCGTCGGGAGAGACGCCGAGTGATTCCGCGTCTGCGATCGGCCCGTCGGCGCTGGCCGCAAAGACGACGTATGCTGCTCGAAAGGAGTCGTCGGCCGCCGAACGGTACGTCTGCCCCAGAACGAGCAGCGGGTCGTGTATCGTCGCTCGCAGTCCCGTCTCCTCGCGGATTTCGCGCCCAGCGGCGTCACGCAGTCGTTCGCCAGGTTCGACCGCACCGCCGGGAAGTACCCAGCCGTCGGCCCAGTGGTTTTTGACGAGCGCGATTCTCCCGTCACTATCACGGACGCGTGCGGCGGCGGTGAGCGCTGTTCCCTCGACGCCCCACTCGCGGAACGATTCGAACGACGGTTCGGAGAGGTGAAGCGTCTGCTCCTCGTGCGGCACGTCAGTGTCGGTGAACTCGTCGTCAAGCACGTCCGACCAAGCGCGCGCTTTCGACAAATACGTTCGGTCGTTGTCTCGTTCGAACAGTACCTATTACGTCTTCGAGCGCCCACACTCCGACGATGACTGCCGACGAGTGGAGCGTTCTCGAGGAAGTGATCGAGTACGAGACGCCGTGGTACGACGGCGGCTACGACCTGCTCGAACAACCGGATGGCACGGAAAAACGCTACTACTGGGCAGACTTGCCGTCGTCGGTCGTCGTCGTCGCGCGCGTCGACGGCCGCGTGCTCGAAGATGTATCGGACACCGAAGCCACGGCCGCACGCGATGGTGACGCAGACGGCTCCGGCAGCACCGGTACTGGAATCGACGCAACCGACGACCACCTGCTGTTCGTCGAACAGTACCGTCCACCCGTCCACGAGACCCACCTCGAACTCCCCGCCGGTATCGTCGAGGACGGCGAATCCTACACGGAAGCCGCGACGCGCGAACTTGAGGAGGAAACCGGATTTCGCCCGTCGAGTACGGTCCTCCTGCAGGAGTATGCGGTCGCGACGGGCGTCCTCCGACACGACCGCGGCATCGTCTACGCCGATGGGCTGGTGCCCGGCGAGCGTGAACTCGACAGCAACGAGTTCCTCGAGATCACGACGGTGCCCGTGACGGAGGCGCTCGACCGGGCGCGCGAGCGACCGGCGAACGATGCGACGCTGACGGCGTTGTTACTCGCGGCGGAAGACGGGATGCTCGACCTGGGGTGATTGTGGCGGTGTCCCCGCCTTCCTCCCTTTGTATCTCCGCACCTCCGCGTCGTCGCAGACGACGCACCCGACCCGTGGCCTTATTCTTCCGGCGTTCCAACGCGGGAGTGATGGATGGCGAAATCTCTCCGGACGAGGTCAAAGATCTCCTGAACACGGATACCGATGATACCGGTTCGAACGGGACGAACGGAGCGAACGCGGATGCGGACTCCGATACCGTCGTTCGAGTCGTCGATATCCGCGACGAACGCAGTTTCGCCCACAGCCGTATCCCCGGCAGCGAAAACATCCCCTTTCAGGAACTGACCGGCCGCGTCGACGAACTCGAGGACGCGGATCGGATCGTCACCGTCTGTCCGCACGGCAAGGCGAGCGTGCAGGCGGCTCAACTCCTCGGATCGTACGAAGGAACGGCGGATGCGCGAATCGAGAGTATGGCCGGCGGCCTCGAAAAATACGGGCTCAAGTACGGCCTCGCCGCCGGCGACCGGAGCTCCGATGGGAATGGGGCCAACGAGCCGGCCAGTACGAACGCCGAATCCCCGTTCTAGCGATGCTATCCTGTCCCCCGATCGACACTCTTCGAGGCGGACGCGTGTCGCCATCCTTTTCGGCGATTCGCCGTTCGGTACCGTCGATGGCGCGTTTTGACAGTGAGAGACGTTGTAGTCGGTGGCGACGCTATTCAGACCGTTGGCACTCCGGAGACTCGAAACAAAACCGACAGTGAAGTTGACGGCCCGATACAGCGGGTCGCGAGTTCGGAAGTCGTCTCAGAGCATCGCGGGCATCAGTTAGGCGACGTTGAAGCCGCGGTCCCGAAGGAACTCCTCGATGCGTCCGGTGTGGTTGCCCTGGAGTTCGATGTGACCGTCCTCGACGGTCCCTCCGCAGGCAAACTTGGACTTGAGATCCGACGAGAGACTGTCTAGGTCGACATCCTTCGGATCGAATCCTTCGACGATCGTTACCTCCTTACCGTATCTGCGCTCGTCAATGCGGATGGNCGAGAGACTGTCTAGGTCGACATCCTTCGGATCGAATCCTTCGACGATCGTTACCTCCTTACCGTATCTGCGCTCGTCAATGCGGATGGTGAGTTGCTGTTGTCCCTTGGCCACGTCCTCGCAGACGCAGAGTTCCTCGGGCAGCCCGCACGTCGAGCAGACTTCCGACATTACGTTCCTTGCTACGAAATGGCCATATTAAACACTATCGGGACCTACATGCTGTCGCGTGGTTCTTTTTCAGTAACCCGTGGTCTGATGGGCCCAGTCCGGACCGAATGCGGTCAGTGGTAGCCCGCGTCGGGTTCCGGATCGTCTGATACGGTCTGCTGTACCGATTGCCCGGCGCAAGCGCGACCGTCCTGCGGTTGCGGCGGTTGCGCCGGAACTGACTTACAGCAGTCCGTCTGCGTCCGGCCCTGTGTCTGTATCCGATCTCACGAACGGTAACCGCTCGCGTGCGAGTTCATCGACGAACTCGATGGCGGTCGCGGCGTCGTCGGGGGTGACGCCGGTCCCGTAGATGGCCTGCTCGTAGCACGCGAGGACGTGTTCGACCCGTGGATCGGTTGGGTCGGGTGTGTGTGGTGACTGTGAGTGGGTGGGCAAGTGTGCCTGTGAATCCGAATGGGCGTCTGAACGTGACTGTGGATCTCCCTGTGATCGGGGCTGTGGCCCTGACTCTGCTGACTGGTCCGACGGTAACGTAGTCGCTGCCTGCGCTCCCAGGGCACTCACATACGCCCGCGGTGATTCACCGGGACGGCGCGACCTGAACTCGCGTTCGAAGAGGCGTTCGAGGCGGCGGTAGGCGCGTTCGGTGTCCCGGGCGGGGTCGTCGTGGCGGCGCTGCCAGTACAGTCCGATCGTGCGGAAGTAGAGTTCGCGTCCGCCGGTGCGGTGGACGGCGGCGGCCAGTCCGACGAGGGCGACGGCCGTGAACGCGAGGAACTCGCGCGGGATCGTGGTCGCGAGCGGGTTGGTATCGTCGTCCTCGCCGTCGCCGTCCTGCGCGGCCGGCGTGCCGGGGTTGGGACGGGTGGGATCGGTGGTATTCGTTCCGTTGGGGTCGCTGGAGTTGTTCGGGTCGGTCGGATCGGTTGGATCGGTTCCGTTATCGGGCGGACTGGGTTCGGTCGGGTCGGGTGACGACCCGTCGTCGGGATCGTCCTCGCTGTCGTTGCGGATCGGAACGCCCTCGCTGGCATCGGTATCGACGTTTTCGTTGCCGTTCTCGCGGGCCTCCTGCAGGCGATCCATGTGCACGGCGTCGCGCTCGCCGCCCGGGGTGGGATCGAACGAGACCCAGCCGTGGTCGGGGAAGTAGACTTCGACCCAGGCGTGGGCGTCGAGACCGCGGACGACGTGGGTATTGTCGTCGACTTGCTGGCCGCTCGTATAGCCCGTGACGTACCGGGCGGGGATGTCCTCAGCGCGAAGCATTTGCGTCATCGTGGTCGCGAAGTAGATGCAGTAGCCCTCGTCCATCTCCAGGAGGAACTCGTCGGCGACGTTCCCGTTTGGTTGCTCGATGTCGAGTGAGTAGCCCTTCGACGAGCGGAGGTACGATTCGATCGTCGCTGCTGTTTCGTACGGATTGTCAGCGTCTTCGGTCACCGTGGCGGTTCGATCGTCGAATTCTGACGAGGTTCCTTCCGGCAGTTGCAGGTAGTACTCTTCGATTTCGTCGGGGTAGTCCGTCCCCGCTTGCTTGAGTGAAGCGGGATCGCTGTCGATGATCGCGCTCTCGACGACGTAGCTGTCGTCCTTGATCAGCGTCGTCGATGGGTGAACCTGGCCGTGTCGCGTCACTTCGGCGTACTGTGCGGCTCCCTCGCTGACGGACAGCGGCTGGGGGGCGACCGGCATGACGCCGAGTTCAGTTTCGGCGGTGACGACCTGCCGGGCGACGTCGTACTCGCCGGGCGGGGAGTTTATCGGTCCGTTGAGCGACTGCAACTGTCCGCTTCGGACCCATTCGTCGCCGGTAAAGCGATCGTAGACGCCGGTACGCCAGTACGAGGCCTGCTCGGACTCGACGGTGAACCGGACCTCGGGTGAGAGGTCGACCTGGCCGGTAAAGCCGGAGCGCTGGCCGGCGGAGTCGATGGCTCCCTCGAGTGAACTCGGGCCGCCGCGATCGAGCGTGACCGGGCCGGTTGCGTTTCCGGGGACGAACGTGACGGACAGCGAGAGGACGATGATCAGTGCGAAGAGGACGGCAAGCAGGTCCGCCTGGGCGATCGAGCCGCCGCGGCGCTCGAGTTCACCGAAGCCGACGGTACCCAGTGCGGCGAGAGTGCCGATCAGGGTGATCGTAAGGTCGGCGTCGCCGGTCAGGACGAGAAAGCAAAGCGCGAAGCCGCTGGGGAGCACGCTCAGGGCGTATCGACCCCGGAGTGCAAGGTACCACGAGAGGAAGACGGGTGCGGGAACGAGACCGAGCGTCAGGGCGCTGGCTTCGACCGTTCGAAGCAGCGAGAGACCGGTAACGAGCGTGACAACGTCTGCGAGCAGCGACTCGGTTGCCGAGAGGACGACGCCGACGCCGACGCCGCTGGCCTCGAGATAGTACGCAAACCCGAGGCTGGCTGCCGTCACCGCGGCGATCGTGGCAGTCCGCGGACGGATCAGGCGGGCGAGAAGCGTCGCGGCGAGCAACATCGTGCCCGCGAGGACGAACAGCGAGTCCGTTCCGCCGACGACCCGCGTCACGTCCTGTAGAACGGAGACGATCGACGCGAGCAACACCAGGACGCAGCCGAGTGCGAGCGTGCGGAACGCACCGGGGCCGACCGTTCGTCCGGTTTCGTTTCGACCCGTCCCCGTTCCGCCGAGGGAGATCGTCCGCTCCGTGCGACGAGACTCGGCGTCCGTGCTCATGTGAGCACCCCCGATCGCTGCGTCCCCGTCCCCGTCCCCCCCGTACCGTCACCATCTCCTGTCCCCGTAGCCCGCTGTCCGGCGTTCCTGCGATTACCGCCGTCAGCGGCCGGCCCCGGCCGCGCGCGCTCGCTAGCGCCTCGCAACCGCTCGAAGGGAATTTCGTGTTCGGCCTCTCCCTCGCCGATGACGACCGAAACTGCCCTCGTTCGCGCTGTAACGCGGATCTCAGCATCGCCCCGGTCGCGATCCGTGAGCGCCGCCGTCCCTGCACCCGTCTCGAGGGCGGCGAGGACGGCGAGCAGTTCGTAGTAGTGTCCGGCGTCGGAACTCGGCTGAACGACCGTTCCGTCCACGACGAGGCCGACCCGAATACTCGTCTCGCGAAGCGCCGTCACGATGCTCGCAACCGCCGTCGCGAGTTCGTCTTCCAGTCCCGTCACACATTCGGCAGCGATAGTAACCGTTTCGAGGCTCGCATCGGCAGCGTACTCCGTGACGACGAGGTCGTCTTCGGGCTGTTTGGCCGCTGCCTTCCAGTGGACATCGCGCAGCGAGTCCCCGCGGCGATACTCCCGGAGGTGATCGAACTCCTCGCGGTTGCGTCGGGCCGTCGCGTCGGCGAACTCGTGCAATCGCTTGTCCAACGCGCCCTGCAGCTCGTACACCTGCGGGTAGACCGTTACCGAACTCGTCTCGCTGAACTCGAACCGACGCGTGACGAGTCCGAAGACATCGCGTATCGTGATCGTTGCTGGTCCGATCGTTCGATCGCCACGGGACGCAAGCGCCACGTTGTAGGTTACTCGCGTCTCACCGTCGAGAATCGTTTCCGTCGCCGGGGTGTGCGTGGTCATCGATTCCGATCCGGGTGCATGCGTTCTCGTCTCATCCGTTTCGAGGACGAGTCCCGTTCCGATTTCGTCACGGACGGTCGCCGCCACGTCGCCGGTCGTCTCGACGGCGAACGCGGCTTCGCGGGCCTCGCCGACGAACCCGTCGTCCATCGGCAGCCGTCTGACCGTGGGACGGTCGAGACGGAGCGTCACGACGAAACCGGCCAGCAGGATAACGAGCAGCGGCGCGACGACGGCGTTCAGCGACCGCGGGCCGTACTGCCACCCCATCGCGACCGAGAGACAGATGATGGCGAGGACGGCCCAGCCGCGGCGTGTGAGTGTCACGTGCATACGTCCGTTTCGGTTACCTCCGGTTCGATCGCGCTCGCGCTCGCTTCGCTCGCGGCCGTGTCACCCGTCTCTCCCGCGTCATCCGTCTCGTTCCTCGACCGGGACCCGCTCGAGCGCGTCCGCGACGATATCACTGCCGTCCCGGGCACGATCGTTCGTCTTTACGCGATGACTCAATACGACGGGTGCCTCCACCTGTACGTCGTCGGGCGTGACGAACTCGCGGCCGTCGACGACTGCCCGCGCCTGGGATGCCCGGAGGAGCGAAATCGCCCCTCGCGGACTGACGCCGATGTGTGCGTTCTCGCGCGTATGGCCGACAAGCCGCGTTACGTACTCCCGAATCGGTTCTGCAACCTGCACCTGCGAGACCGCCTCCCGTGCTCGAACGAGCGTTTCCCGGTCGGTGACGGACTCGAGTTCATCGATCGGATGCGTGCCGACGGTTCGGCCCAACAGTTCGGCTTCGTCCTCGGGACTCGGATAGCCCAGATGGAGTTTCTTCATGAACCGGTCGAGTTCGGCGAAGGGCAGGTCGTAGGTCCGGTTCGGCTCGATGGCGTTCTGCGTCGCGATGACGGTAAACGGCGAGGGAAGCCCGCGCGTCTCCCCGTCGGCGGTGACCTGTTCTTCTTCCATCGCCTCGAGCAGCGCCGACTGGGTTTTCGGCGGCGCGCGGTTAATCTCGTCGCCGAGGACGATATTGCCGAAGATGGGGCCGGGCTGGAATTCGAACTCGCGGGTCTGTTGGTTGAAGACGTTCACGCCGGTCACGTCCGTCGGAAGGAGATCGGGCGTAAACTGAACTCGCCTGAAGGTACAGTCCACCGAGGTCGCAATCGATCGGGCGAGCATCGTCTTGCCGACCCCGGGAACGTCATCGAGCAGGACGTGTCCGCGGCCGAGCAAGGCTGTGATGACGTGATCGATCACGTCCTCGTGACCGACGATGACGCGCGAAACGTTCTCCGCGATGTCGGTTCCGATCGTTTCCACCGTCGAGAGCGCCAGTGGCTCAACGGCCGTCTCGTCGGCCGGAGGCGTCTCGAGTACCGTCTCGGATGTCGGGTCAGCGTCAGTCATCGGTCGAAATGAGGGCGAACTCGCGGGGAGATTCGGACACACGCCACCTGCAGACTCATCGTGCTTGTGCGACCTCCGCGTGTCGGAACTATATGCTTTGTGTCGAGACAAGTGAGTGTTTCACCTTGCGGGTGGTCTCACCGGGCGCACCCATCCCTGAGGCAGTAAGCAGACGCACCGCTGTTCGTCGCGTTGTCACTCAAAAACGAACGGTCGGAGAACGATACTGCCTTCGGATCGCCGATCTAGAGGCGCTCGACGCTCGTCGCGCGCGGGCCCTTCTCAGCCTCCTCGATTTCGAACTCGAGTTCCTGACCCTCTTCCAGATCAGGACCGCCAATGTCCTCCATGTGGAAGAACACGTCCTCGTCCGCGTCCTCGGTCTCGATGAATCCGTAACCGCCGGTGTCGTTGAAGAATGCAACCGTACCTTTCGCCATTGCACGTCAACAAACTCACGACGGAGATATAAATGTTCGGGAGATTGCCACCGAATTCGTCCGAAAACAGTCCATTACCCGCAGTCAGTCGGCACTTACCAGGTTTTGCACGCGGGGCAGACGAACGTCCCGTCGTCGCGCCAGCGGCGGGTGCTCGCTTCGCCGCACTCGCTGCACACCGCCGCATCCGCGGGCGGACTCCACGCGTACGTCGCCAGCGACGAGTTCAGTGTCTCCGAACTTGAACTCGAGGCCGAGTCCGGATCGGTATTTGAGTCGGATGAGGAGTCCGTCTCTGTATCCGTCGCCGTTGCCGACGGGGCGGGTTCGCGTTCGGACGGTTCGTCTGCGTGTTCCTCGGTCGCTGCCGTCTGAGAGTCTGAACGCGCCCTGTCATCTGTCATAGCTGGGACTATGATCGGCAGTCGGTTAGCTATCGGTGGTTTTCCCCGACTCACTCAGCGTCGTCGTTCAGGTTGCTCTCTATACCGAGCCGTTTTACTACTGATGGCGATTATTAGCAGGTTGGTATCGGAGAAAGTTTTTTCACTGAATTGGTAGAAACTCAACCAATGGGGCTCCGTGAATCACTCGCTGCACTCGGTGCCGTTCTGGAGGGCGATGAGATAACGGGCCGGCAGGCGGCGATCATCGTCGCAGTCTGGATGGGCGGGATCGCCGTCTTCGGGATCGTCGCCTACCTCATCGTCTTCGTGATCATCGGCTTTTGAGCGGGTACGGCGCACTCACATCGCGGCACGTACAACGCCCTGCCGATCGTACGGAACAGTCCTCGGAGCGGGACCGGCACGGCCAAGTACCACCGGTGACAATCCCCACGCATGGAAACCGCCGTAGTGCTGAACGTCATCGTTGACAACCTTATGGAGATGAACGAGTACTTCAGTAACGTCGCGACGGGCGAGGGAGCCGCACCGCTGCTCATTCTCGTCGGAACGCTCCTCATCGTCTTCTCGCTCGGCGTCTTCGGCGTTCTGACCCTCGGTGCGCTCGGTAGTCTCGTAACCGGTAACTGAGTTCGTCTTCTTCGTTTCTCTTCGCAACGCGAGTGCGTTTACTGACGAGAGCCACGGACGCGTGCAACCGCTTCGCTTGCGCGCTCGATCGCATCATCGAGTTCAGGACCGAGCGGCGAGCCGACGACGATCCCGTCGACGTGGTCGAGCATCGCGTCGAACCGATCCGCGACCTGCGCCGTCGTCCCGGCGACACAGAACGCGTCGATCATCGCCGGCGTGACGCGGTCGAACGCGTCGGTGAGATCGCCCTTCGAGAGCGCGTCGCCAACCGAACTCGCGGCCTCGCGGTCGATGTCGTGGCGGTCGAGCACTGGGTCGGCCGCCCCGCCGACGATAAAGGCAACCGGGGGACGTGCGGCCTCCCGCGCCGCCGCTTCGTCCGCCGCGACGCTCACGCTCGCAAACGCCAGCGCTTCGAACGCACCGCGGTCGTCGGGCCGCTCGTCCAGTCCGTGTTCGAGTTGGCCGGCCGCCCACTCGAGATCGCGCGGATGGGCGGCATTGACCAGCACGCCGTCGGCGTGCTTGGCGCTCATCCGGAGCATGTGCGGCCCCTGCGCGCCGACGTAGACCGGAATCCGGCCCGACGCTGGCTCGAGATTGAGCGACGCGTCGCTGGCCGCGAAGGTCCCGTCGTGGCTGACGGTCTCGCCCGCCCAGAGGTCGCGTGCGACGCCGAACGTTTCGAGGACGCGCCGGAGCGGTCGCTCGTGTTCGATACCGAGGTTTGCGAGCGACGACCGGTCGCCGGCACCGATACCGAAGACGGCACGACCGTCGCTGAACTCGTCGATCGTCGCCGTTTGGGCGGCGAGTTTGACTGGGTGGGTCTCGTAGGGATTGACGACGCCCGGGCCGAGTCGAATGCTGTCCGTGGCGTCGGCCATGCGCGAGAGCGTCACGAACGGGTCGCGGTTGAAGTAGTGGCTGCTCGCGAACGCGATGTCGAATCCTTCGTCCTCGGCGAGGGCCGCGAGTTCGGCGATGCGATCGACTGGGTGTTCGGGCGTGAGTTCGATGCCGACGGTCGGCTCGGTATCGGCGTTCGTGCTCATTCGTCGGCCCTCCACTCCCATCCGCGAAGCGCTTGTCTGATGAGATCGTCTTCGACCGAGCGGAAGAGTTCGTCGCTGCCGTCGAGGTCGCCGAAGGCCCAGTCGCTGACGACGACGGCGGGGGTACCGCCGGCCCCTTCGCCGGTGACGAGGTTCGCGGCGGCCGCGAGTTCGTCGACGACGGACTGGACGGTGACGCCGAGTTCGCGGCCGTCGCGGTCGCGTTCGCCGCGCCAGTCGCGGCTGGCGGGGAGGCCGTCCCAACCGATGGCGACGCCGCGCTGGCCGTGGCGGAAGGGGCGGCCGCAGGTGTCGGTGACGATCACGGCCACGTCCTCGTAGCCGCGATCGGCGAGTCCGTCCCGGATTCGCTCGGCGCTCTCGGTCGGGCGTTTCGGCAGGAGCAACAGGTCGTGATCGGGTACGTTCGAGCGGTCGATGCCCGCGTTCACGCAGATGTGACCGAATCGTGTTTCGGTGAGCAGGAAGGGGGCGTCGATCAGCAGTTCCGTGCTTTCCTCGAGAACGGCCTGTGCGAATCGGGGGTCCTTCTCCTCGCCGGTGAGGTCGCTGATGCGGTCGGCGAGTTCTTGCGCGCGGCCGCTGACCGGGTAGTCGTCGAGGTCGGCCGTTCGCCCCTCGGCCTTGGAGACGATCGTGCTGGCGACGGTGAGCACGTCGCCCTCGGCGAGGGTGTCCCCTGCCTGATCCGCGACGAGTTCGGCGATGTCGTCGCCGGGGCGGATCTCGGGCAGGCCCGCCACTGGTGTGAGTTCCATATCGGTGGGTGGGCGAGTACCGCCAAAAACGCACCGTCACCGGAGAATCGAACCAGCGGTCGGCAGCGCGTCACCCGCTCGTCGCTTATCGATCGCGTTCGAAGAGCGCTCCCGGCCCATCGATTGTGAGTCGGTTCTCGCACCCGGGGTCAGCCTCGCTCGCGCTCACGCTCGTACTCGCGCGTTCGCTCTCGTTCTCGTTTTCGCGTTCGCTCTCGCTCTCGAAATCGGCAACCCGCGCGAGATCCCACAGCGTCGCTCCGTTGCTCGTGACGACCGGGATACCGAGTTCCGACTCGAGATCGTCGACGGCGGCGAGCGAACGGTAGTTGGTACACGAGACGAAGATCGCGTCGAGGCCGCTCGAATCGTACTGCCCGACGTGGTCGACCACCTGTTGAAACGCCTCGGTCTCGTCCAGCGCGCCGATGGCCGTGTTTCGCTCGAGTCCGCGCCCGTCGATCGTCGCGACGTCGAAGCCGCGTTGCTCGAGAAACCCCCGTTCTTTCTCGTCCAGGTCAGCAGTGTACGGTGTGACGACGGCGATTCGCGTCGCGTCGATGAACTCGAGCGCGCGGACAACGGATCGTGCTGTCGCGACCGCCGGAACGCCCGCCGCTTCCCGGATGGTCGCCTCGAGTTCGGTGTCGAAACCGGGCCCGTGCAACAGGCTGCCGGTCGTGCAGGCGTAGGCGATCGCGTTAACGTCGGCGTGACCGAGCAGTTCGGCCGCGCGGGCCGCGTCGTCGCTCATCGCGTCGAGTTCGTCGACGGTTACCGATTCGAGGGACATCCGCGCACCGTGGACGGACACGGGGGCCGGAAGCGCCGCCCGGAACTCCGGTTCGGCCGTCGTGTTCGACGAGGGGACGATCAGGCCGATTCGACCGCGCTGGTTCCCGTCGGGGTCTGTCTCACTCATCGGTATCAGCATCGTCAGCTGCTGCGTTCACGTCGCGTTCCTCCTCGACTCGCCCGTCGGTTTCGAGCGCCGTGGCGTCTCGTGCTGCTGGCTCGCCGTGGCCGCCGCCGCCCGGCGTCCGGACGGTGACGGTCGTTCCTGCCTCGACATCGACCGTCGTTTTCGCGGGCACCGCCTCCCCGTCGATCAGGTTTTCGCCCGTCGCGCCGCTCTCGCCGCCCGCGACGCCGTCGGGCGCGTGGCGTCGGCGCTCGGTCAAAAGCGATACCGTCGCGTCTCGTTTGACGGTGACGGTGCGCTCGAGTCCACAGCCGCCACGGAACTCGCCGCGGCCGCCGCTATCTTCGCGCAGCCCGTAGCGGTCGACGCGGAGCGGGTACTCCGTCTCGATCGATTCGACGGGCGTGTTGAGCGTGTTCGTCATGCCGACCTGGACGCCGTCCATGCCGTCGCGATCGGCGCGTGCCCCGAAGCCGCCGGCGATGGTTTCGTAGTAGGTGAACGAGCCGTCCCGCGCGCCGATGGTCAGGTTGTTCATCGTGCCCTGGCCCTGTGCGGGGACGCGGTCCGGCGCGGCGCTCGCGAGCGCGGTAAAGACCACGTCCGTCACCCGCTGGCTGGTCTCGACGTTTCCCCCGACGACCGCCGCGGGGGGCTCCGGATTCAGGAGCGTCCCTTCGGGAGCGCGGACGCTCACCGGCTCGTAACAGCCGTGGTTCGGCGGAATCTCGGGATCGGTGAGACACCGGACGACGAAGTACACCGCGCTCCTCGCGACCGCGAGCGGCGCGTTGAGATTTCCCGCGAGCTGGTCGTCGGTTCCGTCGAAGTCGACGTCGATCGTCGCGCCGTCGACCGTCACCGTCACCGCGAGTTCGATGTCGTCGTCGGTCACCCCGTCGCCCTCGAGCACGTCGGTCGCCTCGTAGGTACCGTCGGGAAGGGTTTCGAGTTCACTCTCGATGCGCTCGCGCGAGTAGTCGATGACGGCGTCGAATCCCGCCAGAGCGGTGTCGCGGCCGTGTCGGTCGAACAGTGCGGCGAGTCGCTTTTGGGCGCGCTCGTTCGCGGCGAGTTGGGCGCGCAGGTCGGCGCGTCGCTCGCGGGGGTTGCGGACGTTCGCGAGGATGAGCGACCGGATGTCCTCGCGCACCTCGCCGGCCTCGACGAGTCGCGTCGGCGGGAGTCGAAGTCCTTCCTGGTAGATCTCCTCCGCGCCGGCGGGCATGCTTCCGGGCGTCATGCCGCCCACGTCGGCGTGGTGGGCGCGGGAGACGGCGTAGCCGACGATGTCGCCGTCCGCGGCGAGGGGCGAGACCATCGTCACGTCCGGCAGGTGCGTCCCGCCCCGGAAGGGGTCGTTAAGCACGAACACGTCGCCGGGTCGCGGATCGAACTCGAGGACGGCGTCCACGGCGGCGGGCATTGCGCCGAGGTGGACCGGGATGTGTTCGGCCTGGGCGATCATTCGCCCGTCGGCGTCGAACAGGGCCGTCGAGCAGTCCCGGCGCTCCTTGATGTTCGGCGAGTACGCGCCGCGGATCAGGGTCTGGCCCATCTCCTCGGCGATGCTCTCAAGCTGGTTGCGAAGCACTTCGAGCGTCACCGGGTCGATATCGCCGTCGGTTTCGGGGGCTGTGGCGTTCGGTCGGTCGGTGCCGTCGGTTTCGGCGTTGTCGAGTTCAGTGTTGTCGGTCGTCATTCTTCGGTCACCTCCGTCCGCGTCACGACGAGCGTTCCGTCCGCCAGGCACCGTCCCGTCCACCCCGGCGGGACGACGGCGGTGCTTTCGTCCTGTTCGAGAATCGCCGGGCCGGCAATCGTCGCGTTCGGTGCAAGGCGGTCGCGGTCGTACACGGTCGTCTCCCGGGGCTCGGGTTCCGATTTCGATTTCGATTCCGCTTCGAGGCCGAAGCCAGGGAAGTGGGCCGTCCGCGTGCCGACGCGGGCGTCGCCGCGTCCTGCGTGGCGGACGGTCGGATCGGTTCCGGGGACGGTCGCCGTCGCGCGGAGGTTGACGACCTCGATCCGTTCGTCCAGCGCGTAGCCGTAGGCGCGCTCGTGGGCTTCGTGGAACCGCTCTGCGACCGCCGCCGCGTCGAACCCGTTCGCCATCGGAACGGAGAGTTCGAAGCTCTGGCCGTCGTACCGACAGTCCGCCGTGCGCTCGACGCGCGCCGCGTCGGGGTCCGACGTCTCCGCGAGCACGTCCGCGACGAGTTCGTCGGAGACTGACTCGATGGTCTCCGGCTCGGCCGTCTCGAGGTCGACGCCGACGGTGCGGACGGCGTCGTAGCTCTCGTCGGCGGCGAGGAGGCCGAACGCCGAGAGGACCCCGCCCGGTCGCGGGACGACGACGCGGTCAACGTCGAGCGAGTCGGCGAGCGCGACGGCGTGCAGCGGCCCCGCGCCGCCGAAGGCGACGAGCGCGAACTCGCGCGGGTCGTGGCCGCGTTCGACGGTGACGCTGCGGATCGTTCGGGTCATCGTCGCATTGGCCACGCGGTAGACGCCGCGGGCGGCCGCGAGCGCGTCGGGAAGCCCGGCTTCGTCGGCCAGTTGCGCGAGGGCGTCGCGGGCCGCGTCCACGTCGAGTGTGAGTTCGCCGCCCAGGGCGGTGTCGGGGCCGATGTAGCCGAGGACGACGTTGGCGTCGGTGACGGTCGGCCGCGTCCCGCCGCGGCCGTAGCAAGCGGGGCCGGGCTGTGCGCCCGAGGACTGGGGGCCGACTCGAAGCGCCCCGCCGCCGTCGACCCACGCGATCGAGCCGCCGCCGGCACCGACGGTGTTCACGTCGACCATCGGCGTTCGGATCGGGAGGCCATCGATCTCGGCGTCGGTCGTCCGCTCCGCTCGACCGTCGCGGACGAGGCTCACGTCGCTCGAGGTGCCGCCCATGTCGAAGGTGACGAGTCCGTCGATCGCGTCGCCGCCGGGTTCGTCGGCGTCCGCGCTCGCAGCGTCGGTCTCTCCGTCACTGACCGTCGCCGCAGCACCCACGACGCCCGCGGCGGGTCCGGAGAGCGCCGTCGTGACGGCGTGTTCGCGGACGGTCTCGGGGTCCGCGATGCCGCCGTTCGCCTGCATGATCCGCGGGGCCGGAATCCCCGCCTCCGCGGCCTCATCGACCAGCCGCCCGACGTAGCGGTCGATCGCCGGCCGGACGTAGGCGTCGACCGCGGTGGTTGACGTGCGCTCGAACTCGCGGAACTCGGCGAGCACCTCGTGAGAGGCCGAGACCGGCACGTCGAGTTCGTCTCGCAGCGTCTCGGCGACGGCCCGTTCGTTCGCGGGGTCGGCGTAGGCGTGCAACAGGCAGACGGCGACGGATTCGACCTCCCGGTCGCGCAGCGTCGCCGCGAGTTCGCGCACCTCGTCGGGGTCGACCGCCCGCTCGATCCCGTCGACCGTCGTTCGCTCGTCGATCTCGAAGCGCAACTCGCGCGGAACGAGCGGTTCGGGCTTCTCGGCGTCGAGGTCGTACAGCGCGGGCCGGTCCTGCCGGCCGATCTCGAGCACGTCCCGGAATCCCGACGTGGTGACGAGCGCCGTCTTCGCGCCCCCGCGCTCTAAGAGGGCGTTGACCGAGACGGTCATTGCGTGACCGAACTCGTCGATGTCGCTCGGGTCGATGCCCGCCTCGGCGCAGGCCTTTCGAATGCCCTCGAGGACGCCGACGTGTTGTTCGTCCGTCGTCGGCACCTTCGCGGTGACGAGGCTGTCACCCACGGAGAGAGCCACGTCGGTGAAGGTGCCGCCGACGTCGACGCCGATTCGAACGGCGTCGGTCCCCGCGTTCCGAGCCGCCGAGTCGCTGTGTGCCATCGATACGTCCGTGTTCGTGTCAGAGGTATGTGAATCGCTCATGTCGTCGAATAGGAAACTGTTCTGCGTGTCCGTGCGTCGTGGTGAGACGAGTTCAGGTGGTGGTCGTGTTGTCGCTGTCGTAGCTGTGGGTGCATAGTCAGGCGAAGAGCACGTCGTACAGCGTCTGCAGCCCGATCCCGATCACGACGAGCGTGACGAACCCGCCGAGTGCGTTCTGGAGCCGGCTGTTGGTGTGCTCGCCGAGCAGCCCCTCGTTGTTCATCGCGTAGGTGAGGAAGACGGCGAGGATCGGCAACAGCAGTCCGTTGGCGACCTGCGCGAAGACGATCACGGTGATCGGGTTGTAATCCAGCGCCGAGAAGACGATCCCGGTCCCCAGAATCGTCATCCAGACCGCTCGGAACCGGGTCGCCGTCAGATCGCGCTCCCAGCCGAGCGCGCCGGCCGTCGCGTAGGCCCCGGCAAGCGGCGCGCTCATCGAACTCGTGAATCCGGCTGCGAAGAGCCCGATCGCGAAGAAGGTCAGCGCGTAGCCGCCGAAGACCGGCTCGAGCTGCGTTGCCATCGCCCCGACGTCGTCGATCTCGGTCCCGCTGGGAAACACCGCGGCGGCCGTGACGACGATCGATGTCGTGATGAGCCCGCCGATGGTGACCATCAAAATCGTGTCAGTCCGACACTCGGCGAGATCGGCCGCGCCGTCCCAGCGCTCCTGGACGGTGCTCGCGTGCAAGAAGAGGTTGTAGCCGACGACGGTCGTCCCGATGAGTCCGGCGATCAGGTAGGCCGACCCGTCGGGAATCGTCGGCACGAGTCCGTCCGACAGCGCGCCCAGATCCGGGCGGACGATGATCGCATTGAGGACGAACGCGAGCCCCATGACGATCACGAGGCCGATGAAGACCCGCTCGATCAGTTTGTAGTTTCCCGACCACAGCAAGCTGGCTGCCACGAACCCGATAAGGGGACCCCAGACGCTCTCGCTCACGCCGGTTATCGTCGCAAGGCCGGCAGCGCCCCCGACGATGTTGCCGGTCTGAAAGGCTGCCGTTCCGATCCCGATCGCGCTCACGACGAGCGCAACGGTCGCGCCCTTCGCGATCGGATTCGAGAACTCGTTTCGAAACGCTTCGCCCAGTCCCTCCGCGGTTATCAGGCCGAGCCGCGCGCTCATCTCCTGTAAGACCATCGTCGCCAGAATCGAAAACGCGATCGTCCAGACGAGCACGTACGCGTACTCAGCACCGATCACGCTCGCCGTCGTCACCGTTCCCGGTCCGACGAACGCGGCCGCGACGAGTGCGCCCGGTCCAATCGCTTTCAATCGCTCCAGAATGCCCATGGTATCTGTACACACATATCGCTCTCCGAACGAGTCAAAAACGTTGTTAAGAGTCGATCATACACGCGCCCCGAGTTCTGTCAGCGGCAGCCGTTCGTATGAACTCGTGTGAACGTTTCCCGTTCGCCGCGGGCGGGCCGATCAGTCGACGTGCTCGGTGATAATCGCCTTCGAGACGCCCTGCTCGATATCGATCTCGGTCGGGAACGTGGCGGTGCTGCGCTCGATGAAGCGCGTCATGAACCAGCGGATCGCCTCCGACGGAAAGACGAGGTGATAGTCGGCGTCCTCGCGGCGTACTTCGAGAAAGCCGCAAAACGAGAGCCACTCGAGGACCTCGCCGACTGTCTCGAACCGATCTGCATACTCGCGGGAATGGTACTCCGAAACGCGATCGGCCGCCTCGACGAACGCCGGATCCGGGTCGCCGCCGTCGTAACAGAACTCGAGAAAAGCGTGCAGAAAGTCGACATCGAGCAACACGTGCTCTCCCGACGCCAGCATTCGGTAGTACTGCTCTAAATTGTCGCTGGGCTGTTGATTCGCCGCCTCGAAGTTCGCCGCGTAAAAGGCGAGCGCGCGGCGGACGACCTCGCTCTGCCCGGCACCCGTCTCGGTCACCAGCGTCTCGAGGGCGGCCGCTGACTCCTCGTCAAGCGATACCGTTACGCGCTGTGTCATACTGACTCGTCGAACTCGAGACGGGTATAGCTCACGTCATCCGCGCAGCGGTTGCATTTCCAACCCGCTCGAACCCCGATCCCGAAAGCGATTCCCCCGTTGCCGCCATGGAATCGGATATGAACGACGCTTCGGATGCGACCGACGACACCGACCCGGCGACGGAGCCGACCCAGGCCGATGTCGTCACCGCCTTCCTCCGCAACCGCGGCGAGATCCTTCTCTTGTGTCGCAGCGACGCCGTCGGCACCTATTCGGGTCAGTGGGGCGGCGTCTCCGGCTTCGCCGAGGGCGATCCCGACAGCCAGGTTCGTACCGAAATCCGCGAGGAAACCGGCCTCGACGACGACGATTGTGAACTCGTCCGCGCCGGTCGCCCGGTGACGGTCACCGATCCGGATCTCGACCGCGAGTGGACCGTCCACCCATATCTCTTCGACGTGGACCACCGGGAAATCGACCTGAGCGAGGAACACGACGAGTTCAGGTGGCTCCCGCCGACGGCGATCGTCGATCCGGCCGACGACCGCGAGACGGTGCCGGCGCTGTGGCCGGCCTACGAGCGGGTGGCACCGACGGTCCGATCGATCGCAGCGGACGACGAGCACGGCGCTGCAGCCCTTTCGATCCGCGCGCTCGAAGTTCTGCGGGATCGGGCGGGGTTGCTGGTCGCCGAGCGGGACGACGGCGGGGACGGGAACGAAGCCGCGGACGGAGACGAGGCGGGGACCGCCCGGCCCGAAGACGAGTGGGACGAACTCGCGGCGCTGGCGGGCCGGCTGCTCGAGGCTCGGCCGTCGATGGCCGTCCTCCGAAATCGGGTCAACAGAGCGATGGCGGACGCAAGTGGAACCGTCGACACCGACGACGCGGCTGCGGTCGCCGGCGCACCCGCCGTCCTCGCCGCCGCCGTCGCCGGTATCGACCGCGCGACGGCCGCCGACGAGGAGGCTGCAGCGGCCGCAAGCGAGTTCACCGAGGGAACCGTGATGACCCTCTCGCGGTCGGGAACCGTCCTCGATGCGCTGCGGAACGGGTCGCCGTCGCGGGTGTTCGTCGCCGAATCCCGGCCCGCTCGGGAGGGGATCGACGTGGCCGAACAGTTGGCTGCCGAACTGGATTGTCCGATCGCGGTCCACACCGACGCCGCGGTTGCCCACGTGCTCGCGACCCAGGCCGTCGACCGGGTGCTCGTCGGTGCGGATACGGTCCGTCCCGACGGTGCCACGGTGAACAAGACCGGCACGCGAACGCTCGCCGTCGCCGCCGCGCGGGCGGACGTGCCCGTCACGGTCGTCGCTGCCGCTGATAAGGTCTCGACCCGCGAGGACGTGAACCTGGAATCCGGCTCCCAGGACACCGTCTACGACGGCGACTGCGACCTCGACGTTTTGAATCCGACGTTCGACGTGACGCCCGCCGAGTACATCACCGCGTTCAGTACGGAGCGGGGCGTGCTCGACGCCGCAGACATCGAGGCGGTCGCCGACGAGTTCACTGAACTCGCGGACTGGCGCGAACACGGTTTGTCGATGGCGGAGTGACCGCGACTCTAATAGCCAAATTGAACCATATCCTGTGCGGTAGATGACCGCCGGTTGGACGATAACTCGCAGGTCTCTAGATACTGTTTATGAGATTAGATAGGACGTTTGATACACCCGAATAGTATTCTAGTGACTGTGTGACGACTCCGCATATCTACCCCAGTAAGGGAGATGAAATAGACTAATCTCTAAAATATAAATGTCTGGATGACAAACAGGAAATGTGTTTGATGACTACGTCTCAAGCGCACTCCAACTATATAGCGGTCCTTAGTGAAATCAGCGGTGAACTTCCCTACAAGATTAGTTTGTTAACACATCAGTTATTGGCGTCATGGAGTTCTGTCAGTTCTATTAGGGGGACAAATCCATCAATCAGGAAATAACTACGGTAGTATGTATCATAGTATTCATTTAAAATAAACTATGTATGGTATTAATATCAGGTCTCGTCACCAGAACGCCCTTTTAATCATAGCTGCTCTCCTTCTAATTCTAACGCTTGGGATCGCAGCTAATGTACTTGAATCAACGCCGATAGACTCTTCATACGCCGTTCCTACAGAGAGTAATAGTAACTCTGGTCTCTCCCTCTGGGGCGTTCTTTTACTGTTGATTAATTCACTCCTTGACTTTTTGGGCATAAACATTGGTGGTTATAGCCCTGAAAACGGAGCAGGATCCTGGATTGAGATACTCAACCTCGCCTTTACTACTATTCGTTCAGTAGCTTTTCCACTGGTTATACTCGGTGTCGTCACGGTAATTGCTCTACTCACCTCACATCATCTACCAAAAATAAATGCTTATCCTAGAACGGCATTTATGATTAATGGGTTACACTCTACAAAACAGACCTCACAGTCGCGCTCTTCGAACGATAGTTGGCCACCTACTGCGCCGGAAAACAGTGTGGCAGAAGCATGGCTCGAAATGGTTAAGAAAATCGATGTTTCCAACCCCCATTCTCGAACAACCGAAGAATGGGCTGATGCTGCGCTTGCCGCTGGGTACAACGAGGAGGCTGTAAAATCATTAACAAAATTGTTTAGAGAGACTCAATATGGCGGTGTAACCGTGACTACTGACCGGGAACGAAAAGCAAAGCGCGAGTTCGAACGACTTGAAGGTGACACTAGATGAAAAACCCATCTTCGATTATTCGAGGGTTCTTTGTGATAATCGGCATTTCTACGCTCTGTACTGCCCTACTAGTCTTATTCTTTCCAACCGTTGAGGAGTGGGCCCAGTGGCCATGGGATGGAGAGTTGCTTCTCGTTACATTCTTCACAGTAGTGTTTACGATTGCTTGTTTACTCAGCCCATTCATTCTACTTAATGAACCAGTTCGTTCGAACGAAGAAAACGAACCGCCAGAAACCATGCCTTCAGTCTCTCCTCCCGGTTACGAGTTCGAACAAATTCTGGATAGGCGATGGCCAGCATCACTACCGCCTGCTCGGCGTCAACGGATCCGGTCCCAGTTACGAGAAACAACAATACAAACGATCGTTCGAACAACAGACTGCACTACTGCTAGTGCTTGTGAACAGATTAAGCGGGAAACGTGGACAGATAACTCAGTCGCTACAACATTCGTTCGTATAGAAAACAAATCCGAACTGAAGTCATCTCGTCTTCAATCGATCATAGAGCGAGTGTACTTTCCTCGACAAGTTCGACAAACTGTCCGAGCGATACAGACTTTCGATGAAGAAGCGAAGAATCAACAGTGACAACACACCGAACAACGCGCTGGAATATCGCTCTGGTCGCTGCTTTACTCACGAGTGGAACTGGTGTTCTATTGGCGGAATCAAAGTTACTGTTCTTAGCGATACCTGGCGTTGTCTTCACTATTTATTCGCACTTACATTCTGTGCCAAACACGACACTTGATATTGAAAGGGAAATAAAAGCGAATAATCCATCGCACGGGGAAGAAGTCGAGATTCTGGTTACACTCCGGAATACTGGCGAACAGACGCTCTCAAACGTTAGTATTGTTGATGGTATTCCCCTAATGCTGTCGGTTGAGAACGGTTCAGCTCGGCACGCAACAGCACTCGGGTCTGGCGAAGAAACGACATTCTCCTATACAGTCACAGCAAAGCACGGGGTCCACTGTTTTCAACCAGCAACTATCGTTTTCAGAGACATAAGTAGCAGCGTTGCAGTCGAGACGACCATAACGGTAGAAACAAAACTCACCTGTCGTTCCCCGATTCAAACGATTTCCCTGGGCCACATAGCACATCAGCACGCAGGGTCTACTGTCGCCACCAACGGTTTAACTGGAATAGAATTCTCAAAGGTCCGCTCCTACCGATTTGGCGATCCACCGAACAGAATCGACTGGAACCGCTATGCTCGAGACAAGGAATTAACGACGATTAGCTTTCGAGAAGACCGATCCCGAGCAGTCATTCTTTGTATCGATGCCCGGGCTATCTGTTATCGCTCCTCTAGCAGAACCGAACCTCATGCTGTTTTTTACGAACGCGCTGCGGCACGTGAACTGCTTGGCACAGTCTCGAGATCGGATGAACCAATTGGACTCTTGGTTCTTGGACCTGACCATTACTGGATTGCCCCAAATACTGGCTCTCACCACAGTACGATATTACAACGTACATTAGATGATACCGACATACTTCCACTAAAACCACCCTCACGAAACGGAACGAAAAATAATGTTGATATGCAGATGAATTCACTTAAAACAAAAATTGCCAAGAATACGAGTATCATTCTCCTTTCTCCATTAGTTGACGACGTTCCACTCGAGACAGCACAAGTACTCCGAGCAACTGGCCATTCAGTAACTGTTCTTTCTCCGGACGTGACAACTACTGGATCTTTGGGAACAGAACTCGCACGACTGCAACGGACCAACCGCATTAATGTTCTTCGCCGAACACCTATTTCAGTTATTGATTGGAATCCAAAGACCCCACTTGAAACAGCACTATACAGCACAGTAAATCCATGAGTGGCCTTCCAAATAATCCGCAAAACCCGTCACCGACACGAGTGAGTGCTAGTGTTGCGTTCATCACAATTCTTGGCGCTTGTTTTGCCGGTTCTGTCGGGCCAATACAGACCGCACCCTTTCTCTTAGAGGCGACAGGACTAACACTCTATAGTAGTGGTATATTGCTTCGGCAACGTACTAACCAACTCACTGGGAAAGCACTTACTTTACTCGGCCTCATCGTCGCCACTTCAGCACTCGTTGGCGTTATAGCGATTCCACTGCCATTTTCAATCTTACTTACATACTTCTCATGTGGACTTGGGATGTTGCTGTTGACGATGGGTGTCTTTCCGGTATACAGGAAGTTCACGCAGTGTCTCACACTTACTGGTGTTGTGTTCGTATTTATCGGTGTGGCCGCAAATGCTATTATTGATTCACCACCGCTTTGGCGGTCGGTGATAGCTGTAACGATGGTATTTCTCTCCTGGGATGCATCCAGACGTGCAATTACACTCGGTACCCAGGTTGGAAATACTGCTGAGACGATTTCAGTGGAAATAGTAGGGATCGCAGCGAGCTCTGCTGTAGCAATTGCGGCAATTATGCTCACGATTGCTGTCTCTCAGATCTCAGTTCATCGCTCCTCTCTCGTAGGATTAGCGCTCGCGTTGGCCGCAACTATCGCGTTTGCTGTCGCTCTCGCTCACTTTCCGCAACTGCCGGAGCCACAGGAGTAAATTGGAACCTATTTATAAAATTAAACGTTCCGTGAATTTACACCTAGTTCTATCTGCAACTATCTATGCCGTAGGACTCCCTCTATGGACAACCACATTGGACATCGACATTACAGACGGGGAGGAGCGGGATTGGAATCCGAACTTCGTACGTTCCTTCTCCGAGACACCCCTCAGGGTCAATACATTCATCCTCACAGTCATCAGCGGGTGTTATCTTCTCTTCGTCCGCTAGATCAATTTGACCTTCGCTTGGGTGGTACACGGTATAGTCTCCCTCTGACTCGATAGTTGCATACGACGCCTTATTCTCCTCGTCAATGAAGATATTAAGCGTTCTCTCACCAATGTTCGTCGATACCAGTAAGACCTCGGGTGTACTGATCATACGAGTCACACCAGACGAACCGGAAGCGATATCACTCACACTCCGTGGTTTGAGTCTGGTTTCGGGTATTGATGGCCGGTCAATAATGCCTTCTTCACTCAGAAGTTTGAGAGTACTTTCTGCGTACTGATCAAGCGTTTTACTGGCTTGAGACTGAGTCAAATCCACCGGCACGTTGCTTGCGCTATATCTATTTGCGGAACCGATTCCACTCATTCCCATACTGATGACTCCTGTACTACCAATCGCTTGTAACACACGTCTTCGACTTTTATCTGTCGACATACACGGAAACTAACATCAGAAAACAATAAGAAACTATCGAATCCACGGATAATAGCAATCTCGGTCCAATTAGTAAATAGACAGCAACGCTAAAAGACATCACCAAGGGTGATTCTATATGTAGTTCTATTAATTGTACTCATGGATAATCGGTTGACGATCAGCGGCACGTAATCACGCCTCGTCAGTAAGAACCGCTCATCAAGCGGTGACTGGCTATTTAAACCGCCAGTAATCCTGCTTTGTTCCTCTGTTGCAAGCTCTGAATCGATTCTGAGAAACGGCACCGCTCGAATTCCGATTCTAATCGAGTTCACTCGGTCGTCGCGTTTGCGGGCCGAGTTGTAGCGGCAGGTGGGGTTCCGCTGGTTGTGGTGGTCCTTTCGGCTCTTACCGCCAACTCGGCTGGCCGCCGCGACCCGAGTTCAGTTCGGACGAACTCGTCTCGCGGTCTTACTCCGAGTCGGGTTCGGATTTCGTCTCGACGACGGGAGCGACGCGACAGCCGCAGGGACCGGCGACGGCTTCGCCCGGCCCGATCATGGTCCGCCGGACGATGGGCGTGTTACAGCGCGGACAGCGCGGGAACGTGCCATCATCGTCACTCGGCTCGGACTCCGCATCGGTCTTCGCGTCCGGCGAGTCATCCGGTCCGTCCGACGTGAACTCGTCGGTCATGTTGCATCTCCGCTGAACTCGGCGGGTGAGAATCGAACGCCGGCGGCTACGTGTGCGGTCCAACGCGTCAATCGTGCGGGATGTTTATATCCCGTGAGAATGTACGCAAACATGGCTTCGAACGGTCGCAAGTTGGAAGCCACGTCTCGGGTGTCCTAGACCCGGGACATTTTACGTCCGTTTAGCGGCTTCCGTTCTAATTGTTAACTGGTAGGGCCTTATATCTACCGCTCGAAAGACGGAAGGAGCGTCCGAACGGGTGCTGTCGCTCGCTTCGAGTTCGTTCGAGCGAGTGCAGACGAGACCGCCACACAGGACCGACAGACGGAAAGTCATCCGCCGAGTACGCTCCGTCGGCGGCCGTGACGAAGTGTTACCCCCNGTGCAGACGAGACCGCCACACAGGACCGACAGACGGAAAGTCATCCGCCGAGTACGCTCCGTCGGCGGCCGTGACGAAGTGTTACCCCCACCGAGCCCCTTGTGACGAGGGTTTTTCCCGAGCCGCCTTTCAGAACCACCAGTCGAGAGCGACGGCACCGTGCAAAGCTTGAACGTCCGCTCGTTCGTACCACCGCGTATGCCCACCCGCGAACCGAACGCAGCAGACGCGGACGCAGACACGGACACGAACACGAAACCGAACGCAGACACCGACACACCCGCGGACACAGCTCCTCCCGCTATCGACCTCGACCACCTTGGCATCCACGACTCGGTCTCCACCGTCTTCCCACCGACTGAACTCGCGACCGAACTCGCCGACCTTTCCACGGCCGTCGACGTGATCGGCGACGACCAAATCTCCGACTGCGACGCCGTCGTCACCCTCGACCACCGCGAGGCGTTCCTCGACCTCGACTGGGTGCACTCGATCCAGGCCGGCGTCGACCGCTTCCCCTTCGACGAGTTCAGGGCGAACGACGTCGTCCTCACCAACAGCACCGGCATCCACGGTCGGTCCATCGGCGAGACCGTCGCGGGCTATCTCCTCTCGTTCGCGCGCCGTCTCCACGCCCACGTTGCCGCCCAGCAGGACCGCCGCTGGGACCAGCCCGAGTGGGACGAGGCGTTCACGCTCGCCGGGAAGACAGCCTGCGTCCTCGGCACCGGGACGCTCGGCAGCGGCGTCGCCGATGTCCTCGGCGCGCTCGATATGCGCGTGACCGGCGTTCGACGGTCGGCCGACCCCGTCCCCGGCTTCGAGGAGGTCTACGCGACCGACGACCGCCGCGACGCTATCGCCGACGCCGAGTTCGTCATCGTCACGCTCCCGTTGACCGACGACACCCACCACCTGGTCGACGCCGACGTGTTCGACGCCATGCGCGAGGACGCGTATCTCGTCAACGTCGGCCGCGGCCCCGTCGTCGACGAGGTCGCGCTGATCGACGCGCTCGAATCCAACTCGATCGCCGGCGCGGCGCTCGACGTTTTCGAAACCGAACCGCTCCCCGAGAACTCGCCGCTGTGGGGGATGGACGAGGTGATCGTCACGCCCCACTGCGGAGCCTTCACGGTGGACTACTTCCGCGATGTCGCTGAACTCGTCTTCGAGAACGTCGAGCGACTCGCGGACGACGAGCCGTTCGTCAATCGGATCGTCTAATAGACCGATCGTCTTCGAAAACTAACTTCGGCCAAAACGGATGGTGAAACCCGTGTCTCGGCTGACTGGGTTATCTCCCGGTAGCGCATCCGCGACCGAAGCGAGCGGTTCACCGCCGAAGCGGACATCGTCCGCCGAGGCGGTTTTTTTATCGTAGATTTTTGCAAGCGGTTCGACCGAACGAAGTGAGGGAGGACCCGCAGTAAAAAGGTACTTAGAAAAACTTGAACAGGTCGTCCCGTTTCTGGTCGTGTAAGTGCTCGCGGACGGCCTCGTTCAGCGAGCTAATCTGTCCCTTCTTTGCGGTAATCGGCGCGATGGTTTCCTGCCACTGCTTCCAGGGTGGCAACAGCCCGAGGCGATCGCAGAGTTCGTCTAGTCGCTCGTCGCGGTCGTCGACTTTGTCCATCTTGTTGACGGCGACGACGGCCGGAATCCCGAGGTCGCGCAGGAAGTGGAACATTTCGACATCGTAGGGAATCTCGTCGGGGCCGGAGTGGCGATCGATGATGTCGATGACGCTCTTGCCGTCGACGACCAAAATTGCGACGAGAATATCATCTGCGTGCGATTCGAGGTACTGGACGATGTCCGTCTTGATCTGCTCGCGGTGCTCCTCGTCGACGCCGCTCATGAAGCCGAAGCCGGGAAGATCGCTGATGACGAAGTCCTCAGCGGCCCAGTCGTAGTGGTTTGGGCTGCGGGTAACGCCTGGATTGCCGCCGGTATCGAAGCTGTGACCGGTCACCTCGCGCATGAGCGTCGACTTGCCCACGTTCGAGCGACCGACCAGGGCGACTTCGGCCTCGCGGTCGGGACGGGTATCGAACATACCCATTCGTAGACCGCTCGCGGATTTATAAGCACCGCGACGGATCGGCCGTTCCGATCCCTTCGCCCCGTCCGCCGTTGACTCGGTCCCTTCAGTCTGAACTCGGCTGCAGGGAGGGGAAGTTCGTGTACGCAATCCCTGAAGTTATGCCTGCAGACATACTCAGGAGCGCACGTGCGCCTCGTCCAGTTGACGGTTCCGACAGGAGAGCGACAGACGATCCTCGAGACGCTCGACGAACGGGAGATCGATTACGTCGTCACCGACGAGAACAGCGGCCGGGAGTACACCGCCGTCGTCTACTTTCCGCTGCCCACCCCGGCGGTCGAACCCGTCCTCGACGACCTCCAGGAGGCCGGCATCGACGAGGACGCCTACACCGTCGTCGTCGACGCCGAAACAGTCATCTCGCGCCGGTTCGAGGCGCTTCGCGACGAGTACGAACAGGGCGACGTCGAATCCGACCGCATCTCCCGACAGGAACTCCTGGCGGAAGCCGACTCGCTGACCCCAACCTTCGGCGTCTACGCGACGATGACGATCGTCAGCGCCGTCGTCGCGACCGCCGGTCTCCTACTCGATTCGTCCGCCGTCGTCGTCGGCTCCATGGTCATCGCACCGTTGATCGGCCCCGCACTCGGCGCGAGCGTCGGCTCCGTGATCGACGACGAAGAACTGTTCACCGAGAGCGTCCTCTACCAACTCGTCGGTATCGTCCTCGCCATCGCCGCTGCAGCCGTCTTCGCCTGGCTCGTCCGGACGACGAACGTCGTTCCACCCGGGCTCGATATCGGCTCCGTCGACGAAATTTCCGAGCGGCTGACGCCGGATCTCCTCTCTCTTGCCGTCGCCCTTGGTGCCGGCGTCGCCGGCATCGTCAGCATCGCTACCGGCATCTCCGTGGCACTCGTCGGCGTGATGATCGCGGCCGCGCTCATTCCGCCCGCCGCCGCCGCCGGCGTCGCCATCGCCTGGGGCCAACCGTCCGCTGCCATCGGCTCGACGGCGCTCGTCCTCGTCAACGTCCTCTCCGTGAACCTCGCCGGCCTCCTGACGCTCTGGTACGTCGGCTATCGCCCCGAAAGCCTGTTCTCCCTGACCGAAACCGAACAACGAGTTCGTAAACGCGTCGTCGCTCTCGGCGTCATCGTCCTCGTCTTCGCCGTCTTCCTCGGCGGGATCACCTACTCGTCGTACACGCTGGCCACGTTCGAAGAGAACGCCCAGACCGAAGCTGAACTCGTCCTCGAGGAGCCAGCGTTCGAGGAGTACCAACTTCTCGGTGTGAACGTCATCACCGACGACGAGTACCCGTTCGTCGGCCCCGAACGCGTCATCATTCGGATCGGCGGCCCGCCGGGCGAACCGGAACCCGGCATCGCAGACACGCTGGCCGAGCGGATAAACCGCCACACCTCCGAACAGGTCGGCGTCGAAATCCGCTATATCGGGCTGGTCGAACGGTGATCGCCGCGGGACCCTTCCCGCTCACCGACCGAACAACCGTTCGAGCCGACCGCTCCCTCCCGACTCGGTCGTTTGCTCGCGGCCGCCAGCCCGGTTGTCCGAACTCGATCCATCGTCGCGTCCGGTGCTGCCGGTGTTTCTATTACCGTCGCCGTCACCGCCGCTCTCACCACCGCCGCCACCGAGCCAGCGCCGTCGCTCGAATCGCCGCCGAATCCACGCCCGCGGGCCGCCGATTCTGTTGATAACGTACGTCGGCAAGTAAAGCGTCAGCACCCCCAGAACCAGAAAGATTCCACCACCGATGATCCGGTCCGTACGGATGAACTCGAAGCCGACGACGAACATCGGGCCGGCCATCGAGAACCCGGCCGCGAGTTGGAGCATGTCGAACAGTCCTGGTCCTTTCATGTGTACCCGGTTCGATCGATTCGGTACTCGATACTCGGCCGCGTTACTCGGCGTTCGCTCCGCCCGCGGTAGCCGACACTTTCCAGTGGCTGGTACGGCCGACGCTCATTGCTCCTCTTCGAACGGTAACGTGGGTTCGTAGTCGACCGCCTCGACGGCAGCCTCGAGGACGGTCTCGACGTTCTCGCCGGTTTCGACGCTCATCGTGTAATCCGCGTTCATCGCGTCGGTCCGGCTATCGTCCCAGACTTCGGCTCGGTCCGTCTTGTTCGCGATCGTCAATACGGGGACGGTCTCGAACTGGGCGGCGATCGAATCCCGAAGTTCGAGTTGCGAGTCGAGCGGGTAGCCGCATTCGGCGCTCGGATCGAGCATGACGAGCATGCAGTCGGCGAGGTGTTCGATGGCGCTGACGGCCTGGGATTCGATCTCGTTTCGCTCCGCCGGCGGTCGGTCGAGCAGGCCGGGCGTATCGACGATCTGGTAGCGGATGTGGTCGCGCATCGCGGACCGATCGGTCCGCTCTGAGTCGGCGGACAAGTCCGCCCCTTCGAAGTGGCCGAGGCCGATCCCCTTCGTCGTAAACGGGTACGAGGCGGTCTCGCCGCGGGCGCTCGTGACGTCGTTGACGAACGAGGACTTGCCGACGTTCGGATAACCGGCGACGACGATCGTCGGTTCGTCCGGATTGATTTCGGGCAGGTCCCGCAGGTCGTTTCGTGCCTCGTTGATCTGCAGCAGGTGGTCGTCGACCTGTTCGACGATGTCCGCGAGCCGCGCGAAGGCTTGTTTGCGGTGCTTGCGAGCCGTGTCGACATCGGTCTTTCGCAGCCGCGGCTGGTACTCCTCGTGAATCTCGCGGGCCTTCCGGCTGGCCCACATCACTTCCGAGAGGCTCTGGCGGAGCGCATCTACGTCCACGATGGCGTCGGCGAGTTCGTAGTAGAACGGGTGGGCGTCGTACTCGAAGTCGGGCCAGGCCGTGACGACGTTTTCGAGGTTATCGGAGATGATGTTCGCCGCGGTCTGGAGCATGGACTGCTGGGCTTCGAGGCCGCCTTTGGCCTTGCCGGCCCGTGCTGCCCGCGAAAACGCCTTGTCGATCAACTCTTCCGACGTGGGCGTCGTCGGAAGGTCTTCGAAAATCATGCTCACAGGTAGGACGCGCGGTCTTAAAAGGTCGTTCGTTACGCGGCGAGGGCTTATGCGCACACGTCGCGAACGGACGGCTACGATGACAGACTGGCATGCCGTTATTATCGGCTTTCTCGTCGCAACGGTCCTCAGCATCGTCGGACTCGCAATCCCCGGCATCGGTCAGTTCGTTGCGGGACTGGCCGGCGGCTTCGTCGCGGGGTATCTCGCGGGCGGCGGCCTCGGACGCGGATTCTGGCACGGGCTGTTAGCGGGTGCGTTCGGCGGTATCGTCGTCGGCGTCCTTCTTGCCCTCCTCGTCGCCTTGACGGGATGGGCTGCCGGGCCCATCGGCGGCCTCCTCTCGGGCGTCGCCGGCATCGGTATTCTCCTCGCCGCGCTGCTCGTCTCGTTCATCCTGGCGCTTGAGAGCGCGCTCGCCGGCGCGGTCGGCGGGCTGTTTAATCCCCGATCTCAATCGTCCGGGCGCGCTCGTGGCCGTCGCCGCTAAGTTGGCCGCCCAATCGCCCGACTACGCCGATGCCATCTCCCGGCAACTCTCGGCACACTCCGGCAAAATCTCTGCACACGCTTGGCAGTGCTCGTTATCGTGTTGCTCGCACTCTTCGGCACACTCCTCGCAGAGGTCAGCGCAGATTTCCCCGAGTTCAGCGTGGTAGCCCGAGTTCCGCGCCATCCAGCGAGCGTGAAGCGACGCGATGTCGGCGACGTCCCTGCAGAGCCTGATACACCGAGCCATCTCCTCGCCCTCGCCGGCGCAGGCGTCGGCACACCACTCACAGACCTGCGCGGCGTCGAGACAGTTGTCGATACACTCCTGCATCTGCTCGTCTGCATGCTCGAGTTTGTCGAGTGCCATCACCTGAACTCGTCATCGTCGAATGGCATGAACGTGTGACGGGCGACTGCAGGCGTTTCCTTAACCGCCCCACCGACTTCCGACTAGCGGCGCGCCTCGAGTTCAGTCTCCAGTTCGTCGAGAGACATGTCCTTCATCGAAAGCAAAACGAGCAGGTGGTAGACGATGTCGGCGGCTTCGGCGGCGATTTCGTCCTCTTGGTCGTCTTTCGCGGCGAGAACGAGTTCAGTCGCTTCTTCCCCGAGTTTCTCGAGGACGGCGTTTTCGCCCTTCTCGTGGGTGAAAAGCGAGGCGGTATAGGAGTCGTCGGGTAGGGTTTCCTTGCGATCCTCGATGACGGCGAACAGTTCGTCGAGTGTATCCTCCATTTATAGATCACCGGAGACGTTGCGGATGTCTTCGAGTTGGTCGAACTTCTCACTGTCGTCACGGCTGTCCTCGAAGACGGCGTCGCTGACTTCGATCGAGGCGTTGGTCCGGGCGGCGAGCGCAAGGGAGTCGCTCGGCCGGGCGTCGATGACGGTTTCGCCGCGCGGCGTCTCGACGTACAGATCCGCGAGATAGGTGCCGCCCTGGCCGTCGTCCCGGTCTTCGATTTCGGTGACGACGACGCGGTCGATGCGACTCCCGAGTTCTTCGATCACGTCGAGCAAGAGATCGTGCGTCAGCGGTCGGCCGATGTCCTCGGCCTCGAGACCGCGGGCGATACTGGTCGCCTCGGTGAATCCGATGAAGATGGGGACGACATCGTCCTCATCGTCGATATCGAGGACGACGACTGGGACCGGGCCCTGTGGCGTCCCAGCGACACGGACTGCGTCGATAGCTGCCTGCATATCCCTCTCGTTGGGTCTCCGGGAGGAAAAACATGTCCGGTTGCGAATGCATACAGCGTCCCACCGCTCACCCGGCGGGGCGACCGCCGCGCGTGCCGCCCGACATTGTATCTGGGCAGGCTGACAGCGGCGCTGCACTCCTCGCGGTCCGTCCGAGCCGATTTCCCGCCGTTACTCGGCGGTTGCGGACGGGAGAACGGCGTCGTCGTTCTCGAAGAACGCCAGGCCGTGAATCCGGCTGTCCCTCGTCAACTCCGGATGGAACGCGGTGCCAACGACGGGCCCGTCTCGAACCGCGACCGGCCGCCCGTCCCACGTCGCCAGCACGTCGACCGCTGCTGAACTCGCATCGTCGATCGCGGGCGCGCGGATAAATACTGCCGGGAACGGCGCGTCGTCCGCGAGTCCCTGCACGTCGAGCGGGGCCTCGAAACTGTCCGCCTGGCGACCGAAGGCGTTTCGCTCGACGGTTACGTCGACTAGCCCGAGTTCGTCGACGCGGTCGTCACCGGCGTCGGTTGCGGCGACGATCAGTCCGGCGCAGGTGGCAAACAGGGGTTTGCCCGCGGCGACGTGAGCTTCGATTTCGGCGGCGATACCCTCGTCGTGGAGCAGTCTGGAGATGGTCGTCGACTCGCCGCCGGGTAGCGCGAGCACGTCGCAGTCGGGGACGGCTCCAGCGGTACGGATCTCCTCGATATCGATCGTTCTGTCGTGAGCCGCGGCCGCACGTTCGATCGCGGCTGCGTGTTCTGCAACGTCGCCCTGAACGGCGACGACACCGGCGCGCAGTGTCATAGCCGGGCCTACGAACACCGGAGTCAAAAAGGACGCGACGCGCCGATTCAATCGCTGGCCGAGGGTGTCGCGAGAGAACCGGTAGCGCTTCCGAGACTTACGGGACTTACGAGACGAGCGTCAGAAGCTGGATGAGGACGCCGATCATGACGCCCGTCGCGATAACCGTCTTTGGGTCGATGAGAATTGCGTTCGAGTCCTCGGAGTCGAAGTAGCGGACGAGTCCGGCGCTGGACATTAGCCCGCCGGTGTTCTGTCCTTTATCCATACTCGCCTGTACGGGTTCCCGGAACTAAACCTTTCGACTCTCGGAGTGGCCCGGCCGACGGTCAGTCCACCGGTTCGTTCTGTGCCGCACGGTCATCGCGTACCGCTGTCCTGCAACCTGACAGCAATGCCGCCCGGTGGCAAAGTCACCCGCCGCAGTACGGAGAGCCGGCAAGCGGCTACGACTGGGAAACCCTTATGCGCCGCGCGTGGCAACTAGCGCTGAACCGTATGACTGTCACGCTCAAGGATTTCTACGCGGACTGGTGTGGTCCCTGCAAGACACAGGACCCCATCCTCGAAGAACTCGAAGACGACTGGGACGGCCGGTTCGATGTCGAGAAGGTAAACGTAGACGAACAGCAAGACGTTGCCAACGAATACCAGGTTCGATCGCTACCGACGCTCATTATCGAGAACGACGACGGTATCGTCGAGCGTTTCGTCGGTGTCACCCAGCGGGGGGACCTCGAGGACGCCCTCGAATCTGCGGGCGCATAAGCGCGATTTCTGCAGCTCTTCGGTTTCGATCCGATAGCAGCGGCTCAATCGCGCTCCGTATTTCTTCCTGCAACCACTTCGACACAAGTGAAACGCGCCACGGACTACTGTGGGTGCCTCGTACGGACCGCTGTCAGTCGGTTCCGGCCCAGTCGCGACTCGTCCTGCGAGTGTGCTGGGAAATCGGTACAGGAGACCGTATCAGACCCACTTGACGCCAACGTTGTGCAGTTCGTCGTTGTGCTTCGCGATGTTGATGACCAGCGGCGTCACGCTTTCGACCTCCGCGGCGTTCGCGAGCGGCCCCGCATCGAGTGCGCGCAGCCCGTCAATCTCGTTTGCGAGCGACCGAACGGTCTCCTTTGCGCTGTCGTCGTCCCCGACGAGGAGCGTATCGAGGTCGAACTCCGCGGAGAGATCCGCGAGCTTGCCGGCGGCGAGGTTGTGGAACGCGCCGACGACGGGGACCTCATCGGGTGCGCGCTGGGCGACGAGTTCACTGACGCTGCCGGCACCCGGCGGGTGGTAGTGCATGCCGTCTTCGTCGCCTTTCATGCCGACGGCGGGGGTGATGAGGACGGTGTCGGCATCGAGGACGCCGTCGATGGCGTCGACGGTATCACCGGCGTAGTAGGGTGGGACGCTGAGGATAGCAATGTCGGCTCGATCCGCGGCCATCTCGTTGCCGAAGCCGTTGATGTCGGGATCGTCGACGGCGTGTGAGTCGAGTGTAGCTTTGTAGTCGTCGACGGCGTCGCGGGCCTTTTCGGGGTCGCGGGAGCCGACGAGGAGTTCGTGGTCCGTATCGCGAGCGAAGCGGAGCGTGAGACCTTCGCCGATGTCGCCGGTTCCGCCGAGGAGTGCGATTCGCATGCGTCTCACTCGTGGGGGCACTCGAATAAAGGGTCGGGGGGCGGTGTATCTCGCCGGAAGCGGTTCGCTACTTGACTCGTCGTCCGGTGGTCGTCGAGGGCCCATCCGTCCGGTTTCGGTACGGCGGTCCATCCGCGCGCTCTCAGGCGAGCACGCGAACTGTCGTCTCGGCGGCGTCGGCGTCGCTGACGACGCGGACGGGGAACTGCTCGTTCTGCGTGGTCGGATAGGTTTCGTAGCCGAGTTGTAACTGCCGGCGCTCGCCGCCCGAGAGCGTTACCGACCGACTCTCGACGACCGTCGGATCGTGGCCGACGACGAGTTCAACGGTCGTCGTTCGCGTTTCGGAGCCGCCATTCCGGACGACCGCAGTGACGGTGAGGAACTCGCCCGCGTCGACCGGCGAGTTCGTTTCTTGAATCGAGACGGCGATTCTGCCGTTTTCTCCGTCTCCATTGCCGTCGCCGTCGTTCTCCCCGCTTCGCGCGTCGAGTTCCCAACGGGATTCGAGCGCGGTGACTGTACCGTCGGTGCAGATCACCCACGGAAGGACGGTACAGGTGTGACAGCCCGACGACAGCGAAATCGTCGCGGTGTCGCGCGCCCCCTCGAGTTCGGTCACGTCGAGGATGACGTCGGACTGGGTGAGCCACCAGACGACGCTGTCGAGGCTCCCGTCCGGATCGGTGGCGACGAGTTCGAACTCGGTCGGTGTCGTCGGGGAGATCGACACGACCTGCTCGCGTGGCCGCACACCCTCGACGGTCGGCGGTGCAGCCCCGCCGTCGGTTACGTCCACGCGCCAGCGGGCCGCGTATGTCTCCCGACTCGGCTCCGCGATCGGTGCCGTGCCCGGCAGTACGGCCGCCGTCACGTCGTGCGTTCCGCTCGACTCGAACTCGTGCCACCGGTAGTGTGCCCCGCGTTCGGCGTAGTAGGTCGACACCCAGGGCCCGCCGACGCCGCCGCCGACCCGTTCCCCGTCGACCCACCAGACGGTCCGTTGTGAGGCGTCCGGATCGACGGCTTCGGCCTCGAACAACACCGCCGTCCCCGGCTGCACAGCGAGTTCACCGTTCGGCCGCGCGGCTGGCACCGACGAGGCGGCGGCGACGCCGACGCGGCGGTCCGACGACTGCCCGCCCGCTGCAACCCGAATCGTGAACTCGTCGTTTCGGGGCACGGGATAGGTGTAGAACCCCTGCCGGATCGTTCTGGTCCGGTCGGCTTCGATGGTCAGTCCGCGGCGCGAGACGCGCGTTTCGTCGTCGCCGACGAGCAGCGAGGCCTCGGTCCGGATCGCGTCCGTCCCGGTGTTTTCGAGCGCGGTCGTCACCCGCAGGTACTCCCCGGCGGGCAGCGGCGCGTTCGTTTCGGTGATCGAGACGCGGAGTGCGTCCTGCGTTTGTGCCTGTGCCTGCTCCCGCGCTCGGGGTCGTGGTTGTGGTCGTCCCTGCCCTCCCCTCTCACCAGTACCCACCGATCCGCCCGATCCCGACCCGTCGCCCCGCCATGTGCCCGCGAGCGCCGGCGCGAGCACGACGCCCGGGGCCGTCCGCAACAGTCTGCGTCGCGTCGGTCCAGTCATCGACTGAACTCGCGGCGATCGGGGGAAAAACCGCGGTGATCGTTGCGGTCTCAACGTCGTGTTAGCGATCTCAGTGAGGGACTATCGTCCCGAATCCGAACGTACTAGCGGCCTATGGGGCCTCGTCCTCGTCCGGATTCATCGCGGCACCGAGGCCGCTGCCGTAGGCGTCCCGGTTCTCGACTTCCCGGAGCCGCTGCTCGACGCGGGTTACCAGTTCGGTGCGCCGGTCCTCGTCGGTATCGGGGTCGTTGCCGAGGGCTTGCAGGTCCTCGCGGGCCGTCCGGAGGACCGAGAGCGCCTCCTCGTCCTCGAGTTCGGTTGCGCGCTCGAGTTGCCGCGCGATGTCGTCGAGCGTGGTGCCGGTCATCGTGGTCGGTCGTTTGACGGCCAGGATGTTCATACCCGGCCTCGACGGAACTCACTCCCGTTCGAGTTCGTCGGCTGCGTTCGACAGCCCCTCGTTTGCCGGGCCCTCCAGTAGGTCCCCGTCCGGAGCGAACCGCGAGCCGTGGCAGGGGCAGTCCCAGCTACACTCGCCGTCGTTCCACTCGACGAGACAGTACATGTGTGTACAGACGGCCGAGGTCGTGTGAAGTTCGCCGTCGGCGTCTCGCGCGCAGGCGACGGGCGTCCCTTCGCGGCGGATCACCGTCCCCTCGCCGGGATCGAGTTCGAGCGATCCGGACGCGAGCATCGTCCGGAGCCAGTCGGTCGCGAGTTCGCTCATCGCGTCGACGTTCTCGGTGACGGTCTTCCCGGCCGAGGGCTTCGGCGTGAACCGCAGGGGATCGAACAGCTTCCGCTCCGGCGGCTTCTGCCCGTCGATGAGGGCGGCGAGCAGCCGGCCGGCGGCGACGCCATTGGTTATGCCCCAGCCGCGAAATCCGGTCGCGACGAAGACGTTCGGCGTGCCGGCACCGGCGCGACCGACGAACGGCACTCGATCGACCGGCTTGTAGTCCTGGTTCGACCAGCGGTACGCCACGGATTCGACGGGGAACCGCTCGCGGGCCCACTCGAGGAGTCGCCGGTAGCGGTCGACGGTCGAGCCGCCCTGGCCCGTCTTGTGGTTCTCCCCGCCGACCAGCAGGAGTTCCTCCTCGTCGCCACGATAGGTTCGCACCGAGCGGTAGTTGTCGCCGCTTCGATAGTACATCCCGTCCGGCGGGTCCCCGTCGAGTCGAAGCGCGAGCACGTAGGACCGCTTCGGGTGCATCCGCGCGAAGTACCCCGCGCGGTCGAGGATCGGAAACCCGGTCGCGAGGACGACCCGCTCGGCCGTCACCGACGCTTCTTTGGTCCGGACCTGACACGGCGTTCCCGGTTCGACGGCCGTGACGCGGGTCCGTTCGAATACCCTGGCTCCGTCATCTTCGCGGAGCACGTCCGCGATCCCGAGCAGATACCGGCGCGGGTGAAACCACGCCTGCTCGTCGAACCGCACCGCGGCCTGCGCTCGCTCGAACGGCGGCACCGACGTGACGAGCGTCGCCGGGAGTCCCGCATCCTGCGCCGCGTCGGCCTCGCGCTCGAGTTTGTCGCGACTGTCTCCGTACAGGTACGACGACTGGCGCTCGAACCCGCAGTCGATCCCGAACTCGTCGATCCGTCGCTCGACCGCATCGATCGCGTCCTCTTGCACCGTCGCGTACTGCCTTGCCGCCCGCCGGCTGAACTCGCGGCGCAAGTGGTCGTAGATCGCCCCGTGCTGGCTCGTTACCTTCGCCGTCGACTTACCCGTGATCCCCGCCGAGACGTGGTCTCGTTCGAGCACGGCGACCGTCTTCCCCCGCTCGCGCAGTTCGAGCGCCGTCGAAAGGCCGGCGATTCCCGCACCGACGACCGCCACGTCGACCGTTCGGTCGGCCGTGAGCGGACGCCCGCCACCGCCGCGCCTCGACTCGCGGTCCGGTTTCGCTTCGGGCGGCTCCGCGAGCCAGAGCGCGCTCGGTTCGCCGGGCAGGTTGGGATCGCAGGAAAATCGGTCGGGATCGGAGTCGGAATCGGGGTTGGGGTCGGGGTCAGAACCGGTCATAGGACTGGCGCGGGCTACACCGACGACGGCTAAAAAACGGGCGTGCGAACGTGCTGGCTCGCTCGCGCAGCCGGCGATTATGCCCCGAGTAGCGCCGGCAGGTCGTTCACCGATTCGAGGACGGCCGACGCGTTCTCCGCCTCGTACTTCCGTCGTCCGTCTTCGCCGGTGAGACCGCCCGTCAGGACGCCAATACCGTGGTACTCCCGAGTAGCGTCCGCTTCGTTCGCGTTCGTCGCCGTTCTGATATCGTCGAGCGTATCGCCGGCGAAGACAACGCGTTCGGCGTCGAACCGATCGGCCAGCGTCGTCAGCGCCCGCGGGTGCGGCTTGCCCTCTTCCCAGTCGTCCATCGTAAACCGGTGCTCAACGGAAACTTCGTCCGCCAGCCCGACCCGATCGAGCGCGAGTTCAGCTTCGGCTTTCGGTCGCCCGGTCAGCACGCCGACCGCGCCATCGTACGCGTCGACGAGCCGGTCGCGGGTCTCCGCCGACAGCAGTACCGGCTCGTCGTGGATGAATCCGGACTCGTCGGCGAGTTCGGCGTCCGGTTCGCCACCCTCGAGTGCGCGGTAGAGTTCGGTGCCGAGATACAGTTGCTGGAAGACGTCTCGAAGCCGCTCGCGGTCCCAGCGGCTCGTCACGCGCTGGGTTGCGCGCGCGCCGATTCCGTCGCGGACGACGGTTTCGGCCGCTTCGAGGCCGCCGCCCTCGGCGGCGATGGCGTCGGTGAACTCGTCGATCGACGCGTCGTAGCCCTCGCTCGTTGCGAGAACGTAGAGCGCCCCGGCGTGCGTGAGTTCCCAGTCGTTGTTGAACCCGCCGGCGTCTTTGAACTGCTGAATGTCCGCCTTGCGGATCGTCCGGTCGTAGACGAACTCGACGGACTCGACGATCGCGCGCCGGTAGGAGTCGGCCACGTCGACGAGCACGCCGTCGATGTCGAGGACGACGGCGTCTGCGGCGAGGGTGGCCGTGTCGGTCGCGGTTGCGTGCTCGGTCATACGCGCTCGAACGGGCCGGCGGGAATAAAGGCGGTCGGATTCGGCCGGCGCGACGGACCTGCCCGCGCTCAAAGCAGCGGCGTGCCAGCGACGGCGAACGCGACGAGCAACAATGCGACCGCGTAGAGTACGTCCGCCCACAGCCACGAGAGCACGTTCGCGACGTAGATCACGAGGATGACCGGAACCCCGAGCAGGACGAGCGGCGACCGCCGCCACTTGGCTCGTGCGTGCGCCCAGAGCGTGTTCGCATCGCCGGTGCTCGGAAACGCCTGCATCCCGACTGCGAGCCCGAGCCAGCCGAGGGCGGCCATGCCGATCAGCATCTCCCGGGAGACGCCCACCGGATCAACCGCGGGGAATCCGCCGCCCGTCGGCGACACGACACCGGTCCCCGTCGCGAGTTCGGCGAAGGCGAGACAGGCGACAAGCGCCACGACGGTGTTGACGAGAAACGGCGCGACGCCGATGAGGAACGCGTCGCGGTACCGGTCCGGTTGTTCGTGGCGGACGTAGCCGGCGGGGTCGCCGAGGCGAAAGTAGACGACCTCGTGAACGCGGACGCCGACGGCCCGGCAGGTTATCGCGTGGGCGAACTCGTGGACGACGACGCCGGGGGCTGTCGCGAGTTCGAGGGCGAACCACAGCAGTGTGCCGAAGCCGGCGATGACGGCCGCGAGAACGACGGTCACGAGCAGTATTGCGAGGAGGGACAGGACAGTATCGGGGAGCACGCGTCGGTTCGAAGCAACGTCCCCGGTGCTGTTAATTCATGCGTCTCGGCTCGACTCGGGGTGCGTGCTCACGTACAGCGTTCCAGCTTGGATCGTCTGTCGCTCGACGGGAATCGCCGGTTGGTCGCCGCCGAGCGTCGTAAAGAGAAACGCTGCGTCGGCGGCGCGGGCAACGTCCCGGGCCGGCCGGTGCAGTTCGGGCGGCAGGTTCCGGGCGTAGATCGCGTCCGCGTCGGCGTAGACAGATAGATTGGGATCGACGATGTCGTCTCGGACGAACTGAACTCGTTCGGGAACGTCTCGCTGATAGATATCTGTCGCTGTGATGGTGTGGCCCCGTTCCGCCAGCGTCGCCGCCAGCTCGGTTCGTCGGCCGATCCCCACCTCGACGAGTCGATCGTATGCTGCGAGGATAGTTGTCATCGTCGGTAGATTTCGCCGAGTGTGGCCCATGGCGGGACGTTTATGAGCGAAGCGACCATAGCGTTTGTCATGCTCGTCGACATCGTGCCGGTCGGCAATGTCCCCGCAGCGGTCAAACGGGCAGCGTCCTCGGCGTTACGATCGGTCTACGACTGCGACGTTTCGGTCACCGATTCCCAGCCAGTGCCGGGCGGGGCGTACGACTCCGGGCGCGATCAGTATTCCGCAGAGGCGTTCATCCAACTTGCAGAACGTGTCGGCCGCGGAGGGAAGAATATCGCCGTCACGCCACACGACCTCTTCTACCGCCGCCGGAACTATGTCTTCGGACTCGCCTATCTCGACGGCAGCGGCAGCGTCGTCTCGACCTATCGATTGCAAACCTCGAGCGACGGCGGCTTTTCGAACAAGAGTGCAAGCGAAATCTTCGAGAACCGCGTCCGCAAGGAAATCGTCCACGAGATTGGCCACACCTACGGGCTCGAACACTGTGACAACAACCGCTGCGTGATGAACTTCTCGCCGACCGTCCGCGAAGTCGACATCAAAGAAGAGAACCTCTGTGGCAGTTGCCAACGCTTCGTTCGCTGAACCGTTTTCCCCGCTCTCGCTGACCGTTGTGTTGCCCACCTCGCGAACTCGAGAGCGACAGCCGGCAACGATGGGTCTTCTTACTGTCATTGAAACCGTTTGATTAAAAACTTCGATTCACATTACTGCAGCCAACTCATGGCAGCAATCGAAACGAACGGAGTTTCGAAACGGTTCGACGAGACTCACGCCGTTCGAGATGTCGATCTTACTGTCGAGAGCGGCGAGGTGTTCGGCTTTCTCGGCCCGAACGGCGCGGGCAAGTCGACGACGATCAATATGCTTCTCGACTTCGTGCGGCCGACAACCGGCGCTATCTCCATTCTGGGCGTCGACCCGCAGGAACAGCCCCGCGTCGTTCGCCGGCGTACCGGCGTGCTTCCGGAAGGATACGCCTTCTACGATCGCCTTTCGGGTCGCCGTCACGTCGAACTGGCTATCGACATGTACGAGAGCGATGACGATCCAATCGCCATCCTCGATCGCGTCGGCCTGACCGGTGACGAAGACACCGCCGTCGGAACCTACTCGAAAGGCATGCGCCAGCGCCTCGCTCTCGGTATCGCACTCGTCGACGACCCCGATCTGCTTATTCTCGACGAACCCTCCTCCGGCCTCGACCCGAACGGCATCAGAACGCTTCGAGAGATCGTCCGCGAGGAGGCCGACCAGGGAACAACCGTCTTCCTCTCGAGTCACGTCCTCGACCAGGTCGAAGCCGTCTGCGACCGCGTCGCCATTATGAACGACGGCACCCTCCTGACCGTCGACACCGTTGACGGCCTCCGAGAAACTCTCGATCCGAACTCGACGCTCATCCTTTCCGTCGATACGGTTCCCGAATCGGTTTCCCAGCGCCTCGCCGAACTGGATCGCGTCGACGCCGTCGATGTCGATGCCGCCAGTACCGGTCGCGATGGAACGATTTCTATCACTTGTACCGACTCCGGCGTCAAATCTGCCGCTATCGGTCGCGTCGAGGACGCCGGTGCAACGGTCACGGACATCGGTGTCGAGGACTCCTCTCTGGAGGAACTGTTCGCAGCCTATACCGACTCCTCGTCCGACGGTGAGCGCCGATGAACTCGGTCACTGCGATCGCTCGAACCGACATCGCCGATGTGATCCACTCCCGGACACTCTGGGGCACGACGGGGCTCATGACTACCCTCGTCGCCATCTCCTGGCTCAGTCTCAGTACCGAATTAGTTGAGCAGGTAGACACACCGCTGTTGACCGCTATCGACTCGTTCGGTCTCTGGGTTCCGCTCGTCGCGATCGTTCTCGGTTACGAGGCCGTCATCGGCGAACGCGAATCCGGTCGCATTCGCTTTCTCCTTGGACTCCCGAGCACGCGTCGGGAACTGATCATCGGCAAGTATCTGAGTCGCGTGAGCGTGCTGGTAACCGCGCTTGTCGCCTCGCTCGGTGTCCTTGCAGTGCTCGTCTTCGTCCGTGTCGACGAAATCCCGCTCGTTCCGTTGCTCAGCGCCGTGATACTGCTCGTCCTCTACGGACTTGCGTGGATCGGGATGGCGGTCGGCGTGTCGAGTATCGTCTCGTCGAAAACGCGCGCGGTCGCAGTCGTCGTCAGTCTCTACGCGCTGTTCGGACCGCTCTGGGAACAGATCGTCCTTCCCGCCTGTGTCCGGTTTGTTGAACTCGTCACGGAGACGACACAGTCGATCAATCTGACGGGACGGCTCACGTACGCCGACGAGCCAACGTGGTTTCTGTACGTTGCCCGTCTCAGCCCGCTCAAGGCTTTCGACGCTGCCCGCTACTACATTCGTGACCTCCTCGAAATCGCGCTCACGGGTGGACAGACGACCGCTGCTCACGGGCCGAATTTATTCGGGCTTGCCGTCCTGCTCTGTTGGGCGATCATGCCCATCGCTCTCGGCGTTTTGTTCTTTGATCGAGTCGATCTCGAGTAACGGACAGCTCTCCGGTGTCTATTTGTCTCGTTCCATCGCTATGGCCAGCAACGCACCCGAAACCGACGCTTGGACTAGCCAATAAAAAGGAACTGAACGGTATCCGATCAGCAGCCGCAACTGTCCGTGATGATGCACTCCCCGTCGTCGCAGGTGTTACACTTTTTCTTGTTCCGCCCAACGAAACACCAGTCCGGCTCGCAGGCACAGCCGTCGCAGTTGTCGCCGGAACAACTGTCGGCTGATGCCTCATCGTCGCTTTCGGAGACGGTCAGATCGGATTCAAAACGCCGATATCCCTCTCTATCGGGTGCTGTGTATAGCACGACAGCGTCACCGTCTTTCGGGAAGAGAGCGGTCGACGGGATCGCCTCCTCGCCGAAGCTAACCTGTAGCCGCCCACGGGAGGTGGACGTCGTAAATGCGACCTGCTTGTTTCCATCGGTGTACGTCCGATGGATCTGTCCGTTTTCGTCGAACTGCTGATTCGGAAACACGTCCAGCGACGCCTCTTCGAGCAGTCCATCCGCCGTCAACCTGCGTAGTAAGCGCTGTCCGTTCCGGACGCCGTTCGGGACTGAAACGTCCCGGGATTCGAGGACGACCCCTTCCGCCTTCAGTTCCGAGAGGCTGAACGAAGTCGCTGACGTGCTCGCGGACGTGGCGGAGACTGTACGAACATAAGTGGTGGTGAATAGTTATGAGTATTGCTTATTAGAAGATATTCGCGCCTGTGGACATTCATTTTGCTCGGCGGCCTAAGCCGTCTATCTCCCCCATACCTTTTCATTTATTGGCTGACATTGGTTACGTATGGTTACCGTTCAGCCCTTCGAGACGCTTTCCGAGGAATACGACGACTGGTTCGAGACACACGATGTGGCCTACTGCGCCGAACAGGCGGCGCTTGAACGAATATTCCCGGAGACGTTCGATAGCCGCCACGACCGCGCCCTCGAAATCGGCGTCGGTACCGGTCGTTTCGCGGCCCCGCTCGGGCTTTCTCTCGGACTCGATCCCGCTCGAAACGCGCTTGAGCGAACACGGGAACGTGGGGTCGATCCCGTCCGCGGCATCGCTGAATCGCTGCCGTTCGCTGCGGGGACACTCGATCTCACGCTGTTCGTTACCGTCCTCTGCTTCGTTGACGACCTCGAAACGACGCTTTCGGAGGCCCGTCGCGTCCTCGCAGACGATGGCACGCTCGCAGTTGCCGTCCTCGACCGTTCGAGTGCAGTCGGCCAGGTGTACCAGGAACACAAAGACGAGAGCCCCTTCTACGCCGACGCCGAGTTCTTGACTGGCGACGCGGCCTGCCGTGAACTCGAACGGGCAGGGTTCGTGATCGAAGACCGAGCACAGACTGTCTTCGAGGATCCAGCGACGATCGATCCCGAGGCGACACCGTTGCGTGAGGGCCACGGTGATGGGTTGTTCGCCGTAATCCGCGCGAGTCCTGCACCGTGACCGTGAGTGTCCAGATGGGGCAGTGGACGGAGTGGGAAACGACTTACCTTGTCAGCACCCGTAGGCCGAGACAACCAGGGTGACTCCCGCCGGTTGCCGTCCGTCGACAGCTACCAGCCGACGGCGGCCCTGGTTCCGAGGTGAACTGTGACAGACGAGGACCCGACCCCGAACTCGCGTTCGAACGCCGCCCCAAACCCGGACGATGGGAACGGCGAGGTCGAAATCGAGGTCGCACGCGACGAGACGGATCGCCGTGCGGACGACCACGACGCACGGCAGTTCGACGGTGAGCGTGTTGCTCCCGAAGAACCCACCACCGAAACCGATCTCGCGGACGAACTCGGCCGTATCGACGTGATGACGACCCCCGAGGGATACGTCGAGGGACGGATTACCGACGTGACCGCAATCGACGCCACCACGGTCGCACTTACCGTTTCACTGCCCCACGGCGAGACGCGTTCGTTCACGCTCGAGAAACCGATCCCGTGGTCCGAGGAATTCCTCCTCGCGCGACTCGTCGCGGACATCGGCTACGACGCGGCCTCGATCGACCACATCATCGGCGAACCCGTCTACCTGGTCCGAACGGATGTGCGACCCGAAACACCACCCAACGAAACCGGAACCGAACCCGACTGGTGGGCGACTTCACTGCAGGCCGCAAGCGACGCCATCCTCTCGTCGCTTTCGGGTGGCCGCTACCGAATCGAGACGACCACCGAACCCGAGTGGCAACTCGTGGACCCGCTCGACCGCCCGGACGCGTCGCCTACCGAGTCAACGGATACGACCGCTGACCTCGTCGGAACAGGGCTGATCCTCGCGGGGACCATCACCGCCGCCGCCGGTGCCGTCGTCGGTGCCACGGGTGAACTCGTCGTCTCGAGTTCAGTTCTTGCCTCCCTGATACTCGGATTGATGGTTGTCCTGACCGGTCTCGTTGTCCTTTTCCGAACGAGTAGCACGGAGTAACAGCGTCGGCAACGGTGCTGTGTCGCGGTGAACTCGTGTCCGATACGCTTTTATCACGGTACCCTGACTCCTAGTTATCTTCTGTCGACCGGAGCGGCGGCGCTGTAGCGCTGTCTCCGGTCGGAAACCCCCCGTTAGCGGGCCCGAACTAATGACACAGCAACTCGTTTCGACGCTCGAATCGTACGCCGACGACGTAGTAGTCGGTCGCCGACTCCACGACGTGCCGCCCTACCGCGTTTACGAGGTTCGTCTGGACGGCCGTCAAGCGGCGGTGAAAGTCGACGCCCCCCCGCGCGGCCACGCCGCCGCCGAGGGCCGCGTTCACGAGTTCGTCGCAACGCAGACGGGGGTTTCCGTTCCCGCGGTGCTCGCCGTCGGCTCCGACCACTACGTGACTGCCTGGTGCGATGAACTCGAACGCTCACCCGCCACGATCGATACGATCGATCCCGAGTGGGCGGCCGCTGCGGGCCGGTGGATCGGCACGTTGCACGCCGAGACGGCGGGTGCGTTCGACGGGTTCGGCCGGCCCCGTGACGGCGACTCCGGCATCGAACTCGAGGCACACGCTGACTGGCTCGAGGCCGTCCGTGCACGTCTTTCCTTCCACCGGTCGTTTCTCGAACCGATCGGATATGGGACCGTTGTCGACGCCGTCGATCAGTTCTTCGAAACGCATGACAATGCTTTCGACGGCGCCGGGGAGCCGGTCCTCTGTCACGGCGATATCCATCCTGAACACCTTGCTCGAACCAGTGACGGACCTGTGGCGATCGATTTCGAACACGCATTTGTCGCGCCCGGCGAGTACGATTACTGGCGAACAGTAATACCGTACTTCGAACCCCGCGACGACATCGCTGACAGCGTTCGACGATCGTTCCGGCACGGATACGAATCCGTCCGCTCGTTGCCGGATGGATTCGAGCACCGAAAACCGGTCTATCGTGCGTTTCTGATCGTCGCGTTCATCGAATCGCTCCATCTCCAACAGCACGACGACCCAACACTGCGTGCGAGCCGCGGCGATCAGTTTCGGGAACTCGCGTTCGAGACGCTGGAGATGCTTCACAACGAGTTCGACTGTGGACCGCATTTCGACGACCGCTGACCGAACGCCCTCGAAAATACTCCTCAGCTATCGACGCCCGTTTCGGGGTCGTCATCTCGTTTTCTCGCTGTCTCCTCTCTCATCCCCTGCCTATCGTCGATTCTCCGCAGCCGATCAGGTCCGCACCCGCAGCCGATCAGGGCGCGTAGTAGTACTCGCCCTCGCGCTTTTGCTCGCGGTCTAACTGCGAGTCCGGCTTGTTGATCCGCGGCCGTGAGGTCCGCTCGTCCCGCCGGAACGTAACCTCGAGATTCGCGAGGAACTCGTTCATGCCGTTGCGCATCGACTGGGGCTGGCCGGCGTGGCCGTGCGCTGCGGGTTCGCCGTCGAAGACCATCAGTCGATCCGCCAGCAGGTCGATCATGTAGGTGTCGTGGTCGATGACCATCACGGTCGAGTCCTGCTGTTCGGCGTAGCGTCGGATCGCACTCGTCGCCTGCACGCGTTGTTCGACGTCCAAGTGCGCCGAGGGCTCGTCGAGCAAGTAGAGGTCTGCAGACTCGGACAGGCAGGCTGCGATGGCCACCCGCTGGCGCTCACCGCCCGACAGATCCGAGAGATTCTGCTCCATGATCCGCTCTAACTGGAGCGGCTGGGCGATTTCCGTGTTCCAGTAGGATGAGCCGAACTGATCCGTGATCGACGAGAGGAAGGCATCAACTCGCATCGGCTGGTCGATCGTCACGTACTGGGGCTTATAGGAGATGTCCAGGTTCAGGTCGGCGTCGCCGGTATCAGGCTCGAGATTCCCCGTTAGCAACTTCGCGAACGTCGACTTCCCGATCCCGTTCGGACCGACGATACCGAGCACTTCGTTCCGGTGAATCTCGCCACCCTCGACTTCGAGACTGAACTCGCCGTCACCGTAGCTCTTGGTGAGGTCGGGATAGTCCACGAGCACGTCCCCGTGGGTCGCCGTTCGCGGCGCGTGCTCTTCGAACTCGATCGGGTTCTGGCGAATTCGCATGTTCTCGTTGTCGAGATAGCCCGCGAGGTACTCGTTGATCCCATTACGGACTGATTTCGGCGGGGTGATGACACCGTAGGCACCGGGCTCACCGTAGGCGACGTGGAGCGTGTCCGCAAGCAAGTCGAGGATCGCGAGGTCGTGCTCGACGACGAGCATCGATTTTCCTTCCTCCTCGGCGAGTTCACGAATCAGTCGTGCCGCGGTGACGCGCTGGCCGATGTCGAGGTAGGGAGTGATCTCGTCCAGGAAATAGAAGTCCGTGTCCCGAGCGAGCGTTGCTGCGAGAGCAACGCGTTGCAGTTCACCGCCGGAGAGGTCCTCGATCGCCTGGTCCATGACGGGACCGATCGACAGGCGTTCGACGAGGTTGTCGAGGGCATCTCGTTCGTCTGTCTGCTCCAGTAGTTGGCGGGTGTTGCCGTCGAACTGGTTCGGAATCTGGTCGACGTATTGGGGTTTTCGGGCGACGGTGATCTCGCCATCGCGGATGTCCGCGATGTAGTCCTGGAGTTCGGTGCCGCGATACGCCTCCAAGACGTCGTCCCAGTCCGGCGACTCCTCGTAGCGCCCGAGATTGGGTTCGAGTTCGCCGGCGAGGATACGAACGGCGGTCGTTTTCCCGATGCCGTTGGGCCCGAGGATACCGGTGACCTGGCCTTCCTGCGGTGCGGGCAGGCCGTACAGCGAGAAGGCGTTCTCGCCGTAGCGGTGGGCGGGTTCGTCCTCCAGTTCCTGGGGCAGGTTGATGATCTCGATGGCGTCGAAGGGACACTTCTCGACGCAGATCCCACAGCTCTCGCCGAGACAGATCTCCTCGGAGATGCGGACCTGTTCGGGCTGTCCCTCCGCGGTTTCCTCGCCGCGGAGCGTAATGCACTCTTTGCCCGTTCGATTCGGGGGGCAGTAGTTCTTGCACTCGTAGCTACAGCGGTCGGGTTGACACCGATCTAGGTCTACGACGGCGATGCTATCGTCGGCCATGGTTATGCCGTCGACTCCGCGGTAAGCAGGATGCCCCACGTCACGAACCACATTGCGAAGGTCATGAACGTGATGAACAGGTGGTGTTTCATCCCGAACTCGTCGTCGTCGTAGATGTTCGTGAAGTTGAAGAGAACGAACTGGGCGACGATCGCACCGAGGACGAGAAACAGCGCTCGCGTATCGCCGGCGGCGGTGTCTACCGGGAGGTCTCCGGTAAGCGCCACGGAGGCGAGTGCGGCACCGACGCCGAGCAGCGCGGCCAGCGCGGTGACGCTGATGGAGCGAATATGCTCCCGTCGGTCGCTAATCGATTCGGTCGACATGGGTGTGACTCTGTCGTCGGTGGTGAAAAGGGGTTCGGGTTCACTGCCTCATAGAATCACGCACTCAGCGACGATCCGTCCGTGCGGTTACGAGTCTATTTCGACCGTCTGCTCGGCGACGTTGACCGCGTAGCCGCTCGTCGTCGTCCGCTCGTGGGTGACCGAGATTTCGACCTGGACCTCCGAATCGATCTCGATCTCTTCCTTTGCGATCTTCTCGAAGAGGTCGTAGAGTTCACTTGGGTCCTCGGCGCTATAGTACTCGCCGCCGGTTGTTTCCGCCCAGTCGGTAAGCTTCCCTTCGGGAATCGAATCACCTTCGTCGCCGTGGAGTCCAACCGTGTACAACGTCACATTGTCATTTTTCGCTCGATCAACTTGGGTGTCCATGACCGAATCACCGTCGCCACTGTTTTTCCCGTCACTGAGGAGGATCGCAATCCGCTCTTGACCGTCCTCTCCTCTGTCGTCATAGTCGTCGAGTGCCTTCTCGAGACCGGCACCCATATTCGTCCCCCCGTAGGCGTTTCCGACGACGTTCTCCCTGGCTGCGTCGAGGTCGCCGTCCAGATGGTGAAGGGTGTTCCCGTCAGTATCGAACTCGTAAACGCCGGCCCGGTCGCCTTCCGATTCGTTCATCAGGTCGATGAAATTCGTCGTTGCGTTGACTCGTTCTCTGTACGCGTCGTTCCCTACGTGGTTATACATCCCAAGCGTCGCTTCATCGGTGCACCCTCCCCACCAAGAACATCGTTCCCCGAGAACGCGGACCTCATTCCAATTACCTGGGTTCGCGTAGTCGAGATTCTCCAATTGTTTCGTTTCGCCGCTGGTCGTGTTTCTGACCTCAACGGTTAACTGGTCCGTATTTCGGAACGGTTCGTCGAGCGACCCAGGAAGCGGTTCCCAATTGTCATCGCTCACGCGAACGCTGTCTACCGGGGAATACGTGTTCCCAGAGGGGTTGTGCGGCCCCATCGACCCGGAACTGTCGAGGATAAATGTCGCGTCGATCGGCGGTCTGGATTCGCCGTACTCGAAGAGGAGGTCCTCGTCGCCGTCCGAAAACGGCGTGTCCGTCCGCAGCGACCGGTCGAAGTTGATGTTGACGTTATCCTCGATGCCGATATCGTTGCCGGCGACGACCGCCCCGTCGATGGTCGTTCCGCCATCAATCTGTACGTTCGCACCCGGCGCGTAGATGACGCCCTGGAAGTCGCCGTCAACCGTGACCGTCGAGTCGTTCGTCGCGTAAATCCACAGCGACGACGCCCGGTCGTCGTCGTGGATCTCGACGTTGGAGACATCGACGTTTCCGTCGACGTAGAAACTCGTTTGATTATCGCCGTAGATGTCGACGCCCGAGAGTTCAAGATCGTCCTCGACACCAACGTGGATGTTGCCATCACTCGAATCGAGCGTGCTGATACTGGTACCGTCGTTTTCGAGACCCTCGTAGATTCCTGCGGTAACGCTTCCGCCGGCTGTGGAGTCGCTACGCAGATAGTCTTCAAGTAGCGTGTCTATCTCGTCGTTGATCGAGTCGATGCTCGTATAGGAAGATGAAAGTTCAGTGGCAAGCGCCTGTTCGTGCGCATCGAGCCAGTAGGCGTTGTCCTCTTCGAACGGCCGTCCCTGTGGACCGGGATCCACGGACACGCCGTAGCCGATCTGTGAGATCGTCGGATTGCCTTTCGAACCGAGTTCACCGTTGACGACCGGAATTCCATCGATATTCGCGTGGTTCTGGAGATCGTAGTTCTCGTAATCCGCGAGGAGAAGATCGTTCGTGACGTTTTGGGTTGACTGATGATCGTCGTATGCGGTCACCGTCAGCGGCGAATCGACCGTCTTGTCCGACCCTGAAACGTACAGCCCGCCGTAAACTGTCGGCTCGATATCGACGAGATTCGCAAGCGGCGTCTCGCCGTCGACGCCGGCAACGACCGTAACCGTTTGCTCATCTTCCTCGTGGCAGATAATATTCGTCGTGACCTGCGTCGCCGGCTTGCAGTCGTGTCCGGGAACGTTCGCCTCGTCAGTCGCGTTGAACTCGTCTTTCAGAAAGTCGTACCAACCGTTGTGGTACGCGCTATCCGATACTTCGACCGTGACGTAGTTCACGTACTCGAGTTCATCGCCGCGAAGATCGAACTCCTGTGTGGTACCCGATTCGACAGTGTGTTCACCGGAGCCGACGGCTCCCTCGACTGTTGTCGGTGAGAGGTCGAGTCGACCGACCTGTTCGCCGTCGGCCATCTCGGTGTAATATCTGATATTCGGATCTGCAACCGCCTGGGCACGATTATTGTCGATGCGCCAGACGCCGCCCGCCTGATAGGCGAACTCGTTTCCGGCTTCGTCGGTCGAGACGATCGTCTTGAGATCGATGGTCTCGTTATTACTCGCGTATCCATCGGAGATATTGACCGTCAATTTGCCGTCCATAACCAGTTCGCTATCACCGCCCAGATAGACCGTTTCTTTGGTATCGTTTTGCCATCCGAGCGACGACAGATCGCTATCGAACTGCTTGAGTTCCTGTTGAGTTTTCTCGGCGTGGGTTTCTGCCGATATTGCATCGAGTGCGCCTGAGCCGACCATCAACACAAGACCCGCCCCGATAAACACCATCGCGAAAAGCAAGATCACACCGAGTACCGGTGTGACCCCGCGGTCCCCGTTTGCTGAATGAGCTGCCACACCTTTCATTGGCTGACTCTATTTATTACTTATACTTAAAATGTAGTGTATATACGCAGGGAATAGTTAAGAAGCGACCACTCTCACGACCGATCGATGACGCGGTTTTCGGTTCGAAAACGAGGAGCTGTTGAGTGGAGAACGGTCGCTGCTATAGTGGTCACTGAACGACAGCGCCACCCGGTGGCACAGTCGTCGTACGATCGGTGCGTAACCCGTTTCAGTTTACGAGAGAGTTCGAACCCGGCGCCGTTGCTGACCAGCCGGTCAAATAATGATACTGGGGTATAGAACGCCTTTCAGCGCATTTTGAGTTGGGTATTATAGTGTATTTTAAAAGAGAGTCCACTCGGGAGAGGCTCAACTTTTATACTGCTGGGAGCTTTCGATTCGTAATATGGTAGATACCGATCTGGAGGAAATCGAAGACTTGCCTCCGAGCGCCAAACTCGTTTTCAAGGTTCTCGAGTACGACGGGCCGCTCACCCAGAAGCAAATCGTCGAGGAGTCGATGCTCTCGGCTCGGACGGTCCGATATGCGCTGGAGCGACTCGAGGAGATCGGAACCGTTGATGAGGACATCTATTTCGCAGATGCTCGCCAAAGCCTCTACCGGCTAACAGAACCCGTCGCTGCCGATGGCAATGGCGTCGAAGAGTCACCGAAGAAAGACGCCTGCTGTGCGGAGTAACGCGCGATGTCGACGGGCTGAGACGACCGAGTTCATCGGGAGCGGACAAGAATAGACGGGTTTCGTCCCGACGAAACGCGAAGGCGTCTCGGACCACTCGCCCGAAAGCGTCTCGAATCACTTCCCGAAGACGGGGTACTGCACTAATACTGTTTCCGCGAGTTCATCGCTGGCTATTCGATCGGGCGTTCGGTTGCTGGATCGGGGAGAACGGCAGGATTATTTCGACTGAGTGATGACTCGCGCTATGGACAAGGAAACCCTACCGCGCTGGGGGTGGTTGCTGGTCGGACTGTTCGTGGCGGCGATGACCGCAAATCTGTTCAATCTTCTTGTGCTCGGTCAGGCTGGATTTCCCGACGAGTATCAGGTTATTACCGTCATCACGGCGATGGCACCGGTATTGATCTACGTCGGTGTCTGGTACGACGAGGAGCGCCAGCAGTACTGGGAGCAGTCACGGGCACATATCGTCGGTGATGTCGTCTTTCTCCTCTCCGGTGCAGCGATCGGGTCAGCGATTGCGATCGTCGCCGTCGCCGACTTCGGTTTCCAGCAGTTTCTGCAGGATATCCTGGCGATGATTACCGGGTTCATGCTCGCGTGGGGGCTGTTCTGGTGGCGGAACCCAACCCTGTATCGATCCGAAACTGACCAGTGAGCAGCCGGCGACCGGCGAACACCGTCGAGTGCAGAAGACGGGTTGTCGACCCGATTCAGAGCGGCTGCATACCGGCAATTCGGATCGGCTGCACACCGGTGTTACAGCGGGGTTCGGAGTTGGTCGAGTCCCGGCGTCGGTGGCAGGGTTCGTTTGTGCTCGGTTTCTGCGGAGAGCCACGCGATCGCTCGCGCAGTTTCTCGGTCGAGGTCGAGTTCGGCTGCGGCGTCGGTGACCGAGCGGTCGTCGTCGACGAGTCGTCGCAACAGGGGATCGATCTTCTCGTAGGGGGCACCGAGTTCACCGGCGTCAGTCTGGTCGGCCCAGAAGCCCGCGGTCGGGGGCTTGCTGATGATCCGTCGTGGGATTCCGATCCGTTCTGCGAGTGCGCGGACTTCAGTTTTGTAGAGGTCGCCGATCGGGTAGGCGTCGGCTGCGCCGTCGCCGTATTTGGTGAAGTAGCCGAGGAGGAGTTCCGAGCGATTCGCGGTCCCGAGCACGAGCCGGTGTTCGCGGTTCGCCGCGTAGTAGGCACAGCACATCCGGAGGCGTGCGATCACGTTTCCGAGTTCACAATTTCGCTCGTGCGGGCGGTCACCGTCGTCGATCCGGGATTCGAGTTCGCTCGTGACGGTTTCTTTGAACGCGTCGAGAAGCGGCCGGAGCTGAATCTCGGTGAACTCCATGCCGAGCCCGTCGGCGATGGTCCGGGCGTCGCGGGCGTCTGCACGTTCGGCTTTGTGACAGGGGAGAGCAAGCCCGAGGACGTTGTCAGCACCCAGCGCCTCGACGGCCAGGGCAGCCGTGACGGTCGAGTCGATGCCGCCGCTCATGGCGACGACGACGCCGTCGGCGCTTGCATCGTCGACGAGCGTTTGAATCGACTGAACGATCCGCGACCGAACCGTTTCGAGCCGGCCTCGGTCCATAATGAACGATTCGGGCGGTTCCTCCGACACTGTAGTGGCGTTTGTGCTACTTTCAGCACACATAGTGCATCATCACCATTGCTTTGATAGTATATTCAAACATTCGTCTCATATATATGGCTACCCCTTAAACAGCTAGTAGTCCTTCCCTGTGTGTCAGTTACTCGCCGGCGACCCTCGCCGTCCGGCACTGTCGAACTGCCGTCACGATTTCGAAACCGGGCCACTCTGCGGACGGGAAATTTGTCACTCTCCGCGTTATCATAGTGAAATGAACACAATTATACTCAATCACTACACACGCTGATCAAATGTCGACGCCGACGGCGACTCCGGCTATTCAGCGCGGGTTTCGCCTCCGAATGCTCATCGCCCTCGGGCTCGTGGTCTGTCTTCCGTTCGCGTTCGTCTACACCTTCCTCTTTCTCGCAAACACCGTCGGGATCTCGCTACTCGAATGGGCGAACGAGCGGCCGTATCACGGCGAGTTCTACATCTCCCCCGTTCTCCTGACAATCGTCGTCCTCGGCGGCCTCGCCGTGCAGTATCGTCTCGGACCGCGGGTCGTTCTGAACTCGGTCGATGCACGCGCCGTCGATCGCGACTCGTATCCGGATCTCCACGCCACAGTGACCCGGCTGGCCTCCCAGGTCGACGTCGCGAAACCGGGTCTCGCGGTTATCGACAGCAGTGTGCCGAACGCGTTCGCCGTCGCCGGCAGCGGTGGCGGTAGCGATGGCCGAAGCGACAACCGCGACGATACGCGCGGTCACCACGCCCACATCGTCGTCACGACCGGGCTGCTCGAACTCCTGACCGATGACGAACGCGAGGCGGTGCTGGCCCACGAACTCGCCCACCTGTCGAACAGAGACGCCAACCTGATGACCATCGCGTGGTTGTTGCCGACGATCACGTACTACCTCGCCGTCGCCGCGTTCTACGTCCTCTACGGCTTCTATCGCGTGCTCGGCTCCGGCACTCACTCGAACCGATCGAGCGGCAACAGCGACGGTCGCGGCCTCCTCGTTGTACTCGTCGTCATCACCGTCTGTGCAGTCCTGACGCTGACCGTCTCAGCGATGTTCTGGCTCGCGAGCGTGCTCTTCTACCGCGTTCTCTCTCGCGAACGGGAGTACGTCGCCGACCGCGCTGCCGCGGCGATCACCGGCTCGCCGGCTGCACTCGTGAGCGCCCTCGAAACGCTCGATTCGGAGATGCCGACCCAGCCGGACGACGACCTTCGAAAACTCGACGGGGGCGCAGAGGCGCTGTATCTCGCTCCGCTCGAGGATCGCGCGTTCGGTTCCAAAGAACTCCTCAGCACGGATATCTTCCCGGAGACGCACCCGCCGACTGCGAAGCGAATCGAGCGCCTGCGCGAGTTCGCCCGTGAGCGCGACGGGGCCGGCCCCGAAACGGGGATCGAGACTGAAACTGAGATTGGGTCTGGGTCTGGGTCTGAAAGCGCATCCGCAACCAACCCCCGCCCAACCGATTCCGAGCGCGAGGAGGACCGATAACCATGCCGCCGGTCACCCGCAGACGACTACTTGCGACGACCGCCGCCGGACTGGCGACCGCGGTCGCCGGCTGTGGCTACCAGCCCGGCGGCGGCGAACTCGACTGGGAACGGTCGGTCGGTTCCGGCGACTCGTTCGCGGCGGCGGGCGGTTCGTCGACCGACGACGAGCGCTGGTTTGCAGACGGCGAGTTCGTCGCCCGCGTTCGAAACCGAAGCGGTCGGACCTTCACCATTGACGGCTACGTCGACCTCGACGATGCGTTTCTCACGGTTCGCGATTCGAGCGGCGAGGTCCGCTGGAGCGGGAGCGCCGATGCCCGTTACACCGGCGAGCCGGCATTCACAGCCGGCCGCGCGTATCTCCACCTCGAAGACGGCCGCGTCGTCGCGCTCGAACGAAACGAGGTCGACGACAGCGGCGACGCGGACGCCGCCGCCCGATCCGAAGCAACCGCCCTCGCAACGCGCTGGGAAACGGCATGGGACGGGCCAGCGCTCGCGTTACACACGGCCGCTCCCGGCGTCGATTCGTCGCTGCTCGTCGGGGTTCACTGGGACGGACTCGTCGGCTTCGATATCGACAGCGGCGACATCCGATTCGAGTTCACGCACGAGACGTTCGACGGGCGCGAACTTGATACCGTCGTCGTCGCGGCGGACGGCCTCTGGGCGCTCAGTTCCGGCGACCGCGGCGGCGGCCACACCCCGAGACTGTTCGGGCTCGGGCCCGATGGCGACATTCGGGCGACGGTCTCCCCGCCGATGCAAGTCGGCTGGCTCACCGCCGTCGGATCGACGGCCGTGCTCGGACTCACGGAGCCTGCCGAGAGCCGGGCTCCCGAACTGCGGACCGTCGCGCCGACCGGCGAGCAACGGGTCGCGATCGAACTCGCGGGCGATCCCGCCGACGGAACGCCGATCGCCGTCCCCGCCGCCGACCGCGTCTATCACGTTGGGACCGACGTGATCGAGGCCATCGACGTCGCGTCCGGAACTCGCGAGTGGCGACGCGAGGGCTACTCATTTCGGGACGCGCCGGTCGCCGACGCCGACGGCATCTACGGCTGGGGGACCGGCCCCGAACTCGATTCTTGCGGTCTCACCGCCGTCACCGTCGACGGCGAGCCCTGGTGGGGTGTCCCGCCGCTCGAAACAGTCGGGTGTGGTGCTGTACTTGAACTCGTCGGTGACCGCCTCGTCGCGATCTCCGACGGGCGCATGTACGGTCTGCACAAGAAACCGGGGCGGCGATATACGCTCTTCTCGTGAGCCGCCAGTCGTGAGCCGTTACCCGTAATATGTTAGCCGTGAGCCGTTCTACAGCGGAATCGCTCCCAACAGTAGCGCGACCACGAGGATGATCGACGACGGGATCACCATCAGCGGCAGCGTGAACTTGATGTGCTCTCCGAGTTCAACGCCGGCCAGTCCGATGAGGAGGTATGTGGCTCCCGTGAACGGTGAGACGGGGAAGCCGACGGTTTGGCCGACGAGCGAGGCGCGGACGACCGCGACGGGGTCGTGTCCGTACGCGGCGCTCGTTTCGGCGAAGACGGGAAGCACGCCGAAGTAGAAGGCATCCGGGCTGAACAGCAACCGTGCGGGCAGCGAGACGACCGCGACGATGAGCGGCAGTTGCGAGCCGAGTACGTCCGGAATGAGATAGACCAGTATATTGGCCATTTCCGTGATCATCCCGCTCTCTTCGAGGACGCCGATGAGGACGCCGGCGGCGAAGAGGATGCCGACGTAGGTCATCACGTCGGGGGCGTAGGATTCGAGCACCTCCTTTTGCTTCTCGTACTCTGGCACGTTCACGAGCAGTGCGATAACGACGCCGATCATGAACGAGACTTCCGGTGACGTGATTCCTGCGATAAGAACACCGAGGACGGCGATCGTGAGGGCGAAATTGAACCACCACTTCCAATCGACCGAGACCTCACGGCCGTCCACTGCGTCGTCGATCAGCGACTCTTCGTCGACGCCGTCGAACGCGGTTACTGCGTCCAGATTCTCCCGAATCCGCCGGCCGTAGTAGGCGCTGATACCGAAGACGGAGAGCATGCCTGCGATCTGTGCGGGGATCATCGGGTTGAACACGTTCGAGATCGTCGCCGGATCGATCGCCGCGACGCCGCGAACGACCTGCCCGCCCCACGGGACCATGTTCATCGTCCCGGCAGTCAGCGCGACGAGTGCGGCGAGGATTTTCCGATCGATATCGAGCGCATCGTACAGCGGGAGCATCGCCGGAATCGTGATCAGCATCGTCGTTGCGCCGGCCCCGTCCAGGTGGGTAACCATCGCGAGGCCGACGGTTCCGATCGTGAGCAACGCCGGTTTGTCGATGATCGTGCTGACGATGCGAGAAATGAACGGGTCGAAGAGCCCGCTATCTCGCATGATACTAAAGTACCAGACGGCGAACGCGAACATCGCCGTAATGGCGACGATCCCTTGCAACCCTTCCTCGGCGAACGTCGCGAGTTCGTCCGGCGAGAACCCAGCGAGCAAGGCGGCAGCCGTTGGAACGATAATTAGTGTCGGGATTACGTAGAGCTGCTTTCGTATGACAAGAAAAAGAATGAGGAATATAGCACTGTAACCGATAACTCCGAGCATCAAGCCAGATACTGCCATGTATATCGCCAGCCAATAACAGCATAAAAATCCACACATATATCCCAAGGTATACGATATCCGTCTACGTCACATTTTGCTGCCAGCGACAGGTGGTATCGTACCCGGTACTCGACCGCGCTCCGACCGCACTGCGGTGAGTTTTGCTCGATTACGTCGTCGGAAGAGTGACCGTGTCGGTCGCCGTACTTACGGGTGCCCGCCATCCGAACTCGAAGACACAGGTGCGTCTCTTCGGACGGGTTCAGTTACGAAAGAGCCGCTCGCTCGTATTTACTCGCTCGCGGTACGAGACGCTACGAGGGAACGATCGTGACCGGGTCTTTTCGATCGATCGCTTGCTCGAGTTCGTCCGCGATGGCGCTGCCGCGCGAGACCTGGATCTCACACGCGTACCTTTTTTCTCGTCGGGTTCGCTCGTTTCACTCGCTCACCGCTCCTCCAAAAAATCTACGCTAAAAAAGAGCCGCTCACTCGTATTTACTCGCTCGCGGTACGAGATGCTACGAGGGAACGATCGTGACCGGGTCTTTCCGATCGATCGCTTGCTCGAGTTCGTCCGCGATGGCGCTGCCGCGCGAGACCTGGATTTCGCCGCCGCGGCTCACCGTCGCGGTGAAGAGGTAGTCGCCGCCGGCCTGGACTTCGACGGTTTCGCCGTGGTTGCCGTCGACGGGGATAACGATGTGTCGGGAGGTGATTTCGGGGGTGACCATCTGGCCTGCGGCTTGGCTGCCACTGCCGCTGCCACCGCTGCCGTTTGCACTGGCACCGGCCCCGCCCCCGTAGTTCGGGTTCTCGTCGTGGGTTCGAACGTCGATGTCGATCCCGAGTCGGTTTTCGATGTCCGTGATCCGGCCGCCGCCCTTGCCGATGACCGTCGAGATGTCGTCTTCCTCGACGTAGACGACGGCTCTGTCCTGGCCCTTGAGGAGGACATCGACGTAGCCGCGGGCGACCGAGCGGATCTCGCGTTCGATCTCCTGCTTTGCGATGCGGTCGACGCCGGACTCGCTGCCGGGACCGCCCTCCTCGTCTTTGAGCGGGACGGTGACGACCTGGCGGTTGAAGGTGTAGATTTCGTACTCGGGGTCGCCGGTCTCGAAGTTCGTAACCTGAATCACGGGGCGTGCCAGGTCCTCTTCGGTGAGTCCGGCGGGGACCTTGACCTCCGTGCGCACGTCGTAGACGGTCTCGACCTCGCCGGCCTCGATGTAGACGACGGTGTCGACGACCTGGGGGATCATTCCGAGTTCGACGCGGCCGACGAGGCGCTGGAGGGCGTCGATCGGCCGGGTCGCGTGGACGACGCCGATCATGCCGACGCCGGCCAGGCGCATGTCCGCGAAGACCTCGAAGTCGTCGGTCTTGCGGACCTCGTCGTAGATGGTGTAGTCGGGTCGGACCATCAACAGGGCGTCCGCGGTTTTGGCCATCTGCCCGCCGAGTTCAGTGTACTGGGTGATTTCGGGACCGACCTGGAGGTCGCGGGGCTTTTCCATCGTCTTGACGGCGTAGTCGTGGTTCGAGATGAACCGGGCGACGGCCTGGGCGAAGGTCGACTTCCCGGCTCCGGGGGCACCGGAGATGAGGACGCCGCGCTGGCGCTCCAGCAGGCGATCTTTGAGCTCTTCGGCGTTCTCGTAGTCCTCGATGTCCGTCTGGGCGATTGGCCGGACGGCGGTGATCTCGATGCCGTCCGCAAACGGCGGGCGGCCGATGGCGATCCGGTAGTCCCGAAACTGGACGATCTTCATGCCCGGTTCCGAGAGTTCGATGAAGCCCTCGGGGGACTCTTTCGCACCGTCGACGACCTCGCGGGCGTACTCGTCCATCGTGGCCTCGTCGAGCGGTTCGTCGGCGATCTCCTCGTAGCGCATCTCGCCGAGTTCGCCCCGCTTTGCCATCGGAACCGTGTTCGTCTTCAGGTGGACGCTCATCGTCGACTCGTCGAAGTAGTTCTCGACAGTGAGCGTGCCCACGTCGACCTCGCGGGTTTCCGGGGCGACGTGTTGGACATCGAGCCCCTTCGCCTCGGCGACTTCGGCCTGCACGATGTCGCTCGTCAGGAAGGTCGCGCCGAGGTCCTCGGCTAGGTCGCGAATGAGCGCGTCGATCTCGCCCTCGGAGGCGTGGCCGCGCTCGATGGCGTTCGGCCGCTCGCCGACGTACTCGAGTTCGATGACGCCATCGTCCGCGAGGTCGGCCAGGCGCTGGAGCTCCTCCAGGCCGTCCCAGCCGGTCTCGATGCCGTCGTTTGCCTGCGCCTCGAGTTCCGCGACGACCGCTTCCGGTACCGAGATCGTCGCTCCCTCGAACTGCCCATCGTCAATCGTCGCCGAAACGCGGCCGTCGATGACCACGCTCGTATCCGGCACGACGTTCATACGGGACGTTGGTTTCCCGACGGCAATAAAGGGTGTCCTCGCGATGGCATCCGTGTGCAGGCTAGATCGGGCGACGGTTTCGGCCGGTGTTACAGCCGGTGCAATCAACACGCTCGCCGCCGTATCCCATCCCATGCCACCAACCGAGAGTATCGTCACGCTCACTCGCGAACTCGTCTCGATCCCGAGCCACGAGGACGAGACCGAGGCGGGCGAGTTCATCGAGTCGTGGCTCCGCCGCGAGACGGATGCCGACGTTCGCCGTGATTCGGTCGGAAACGTCTTCGCTCGGACCGGAACGGACGGGACTGAAGGCGAGAGTGAGGGCGAGGACGAAGACGAAAGCGAGAGCGAGACTGCGACCGCATCCGGCTCGACGACCGGGAACGCGGCGACCCTCGACGGAGAAACCGGCGACCAAAGCGCCGAGACGCTCGCGCTCGTCGGGCACCACGACGTCGTCGCACCCGCCGAGTCCCAGACCGACGACGACGGCGCGTACGTCGTCGAGGAACGCAACGGCCGACTCTACGGTCGCGGCGCGGCAGACATGAAGGGCGCGCTCGCGGCCGCCATGCTCGCCTTCCGCGACAACGAGATGCGCCGCACCTCCGAGGCCGGGACGGAGACCGGCGACGCCGACCCCGGCGGCGGTGAACTCGTCTTCGCGAGCTTCGTCGGCGAGGAAGTCGGCGGCACCGGCGCGCGCCACGCCATCGACGAGGGGTTCGCACCCGAGTTCGCCGTCGTCGGCGAAGGGTCGACGAACTACTCCGGGTCGGACGTGACGGACGTTGCCGTCGCGCACAAGGGCCGACGCGGCAGTACGATCACCGCCCACGGCAGCGCGGCCCACGCGAGCGAGGTCGAGGCCGGCGAAAACGCGATCTACCGGGCGACCGACGCCATCGAGACGATTCGCGGCCTCGCGCCGCCGACCGTCTCCGTCGCGGGCGAGACGCTCGAGGGAACCGTCGCCGTCACCGAAATCGAGGGCGGCACGGCGATGAACGTCGTTCCCGACCGCTGCGAGTTCACCATCGACGAGCGGACGGTGCCGGGCGAACGCGCGCCGCTCGCGGACATCGCGGATCTCCCAGGCGTCGAGTGGACCATCGAGCAGGACCTCCCGCCGATGCGGTGTGACGACGCGGCCTTCGCCGACGCCGTGCGGTCGGCCGCCGCCGCCCAATCCGGCGCTCCTGAACTCGTGGCGAAGCCCCACGCGACCGACGCGGGGTGGCTCTCCGAGGCCGGGTCGGAGTGTGTCATCTACGGGCCCGCCGAACCCGGCGAGGCGCACACGGACGACGAGAGCGTGTCGATCGCGGTCCTCGAGCGGTGTTACGAGACCTACCGCCAGATCGCAGCACAGTGGCCGCGGTGACGGCCCGAGTTCGGCGCGTCGGTTCGGACCGCTTGGTGGGCGTCAGCTCCGGGCATTTGCAGGGTGGTTTGGGGCTGCGCCGGGAACTCGTTGCGGACCGTCTCAGACGCCGGGGACGCCGACCGCCTCGAAGCCGGTAATCCCCACTGCGGCGAGGACGTACAGCACGATCAGGACGGTGACCCACGCGACGAGGCCGATCATCGCCGCGGCGGTCCAGTCGGCGGGATACCGGAAGTTGATCACCGCGATGTACGCGAGCAGTGCGAGCAATGGCCCGACGAGCGGGATCCACCCGACGAAAAAGCCGACGACCGCCCAGACGATCGCGCCGAACAGCGCGGTGACGATGGCGTGATCGAAGCTCTGTGCGCCGACAATGACCCGCGCGCCGACGTAGATTCCCAGCGCGCCGATCAGCAGGCTCACGACGAAGACGATAGCTGATGCCAGAACCATACTCGTAGAACGGTCAGCAAGGGCGAATAGTCCCGGGCTTGCAATTTCCACCTGATTTCACCGCCGTCGAGGGTGCTCGTCCGTCGGTAGGGCAGTTGATCGGCGCGCGAGTTCTCGGCTGCGATTACACTCATCGGAGTCGATAGTTCGATGCAGCGTTTCCGAATACCGCCCTCGCCGACGAGCGATTCCTGAACTCGGTCGGCGATGGAACTCCGTCGCGGCGTTACCCGTCGTCCGAGTCGGTGGGGTCGCGTTCGGTGTCGGCGTTGGGTTCCGTGTTCGGGTTCGCGTTCGTGTTCCCGCCCCGGGCGTCCCGGGCAGCGTCGGGAGCGACGAGCAGGACTTCGGGCGGTGCGCGACAGCCACAGGGGGCTGCGACGCCCGTCGCGGGGCCGTGGATCGTCACCGTCGTGACCGGCTGACCGCAGAGCGGGCAGTCCGGTAGCGAGGCGGTGGTCGGTTCGTCGGGCGGGTCCGCGAGATCATCGCCCATCGTCGCCTCCGGCCGTCGGCTGCGCTAGTGAGTGGGTAAGCGAGCGTGGCGAGACCCTTGGCTGGCGATACGTCGGTCGTGCGGGATGTTTATGTCCCGGTAGAATGTACGCAAGCATGGCGACCAATCCCTTCACGGGTTGGGAAGCCAAGTCTCGGGTGGTTCCAGCACCCGGGGCATTTCAATAAACGCCCACTCCCTACAACGGGTTTTCTTGGCTTCCGTTCACTACGTTGTTGTAGGGTGACTTATATCTACTGCTAAGTGGTGGAATTCCCAGTGGCTACTAGGTTTCTCACTAGTGGGCTGTGTTGAATCACTAGACGGCGTCGGGGATGGTCAGTAAATCGGAGGAGTTGAAGCGGGAAATTTGGTTGCCCATGACGCAAATCTTCCGCTTCACCGAACGTTGTGTCTCGATTGCACAAAGCGTTACGGGTGAACGAGGCAAATCCGCCGCCCCAAGCGGTGGCGGCGGATTCGCCGACTATGCCCTCGTTTCGCTGCATTGTCTCCGTATTTACCTCGATTCGTCCTATCGAATGACGATCGATTTTCTGAAGGAAATGCCGCAAATAACAAGGGATATCGGCCTTAATACGGCCGATCTCCCCGCACCTTCCACGCTGTGTAAGGCGTTTGATCGAATCGAGATGAGCGTTTGTCGAGTGTTGCTGCGCCAGTCGGCGCAGCTACACAACCTCTCTGAGCACGCTGCGATCGACGCAACGTTCTATGAACGAGATCGTACAAGTCGCCACTACTGCCAACGAACGAATCATCGCATTCAGACGCTCAAAGTTACAAAGCTCGTCGATACAGCAACGCAAGCTGTGCTTGATCTTCACTGCTCGACGACGTTAGAAGGCAGCGACGCAGATCTCTGTGAGCAGATCGCCCNGTCGATACAGCAACGCAAGCTGTGCTTGATCTTCACTGCTCGACGACGTTAGAAGGCAGCGACGCAGATCTCTGTGAGCAGATCGCCCGCGTTTCGGCGGGCGATCTGCGCTCTCTGGCCGCTGATAAGGGCTATGACAATCAACAACTCCGAGAACGACTCTGTGAACTCGACATTCGCCCGTTAATCAAACACCGGATCTTCGCCCCGTACGATCATGCACACAACGCCCGCATTGGCGAAGATCGGTACGCTCAGCGGTCAATGACCGAAACCGTCAACTCAGCCGTCAAGCGCTCGCTCGGCTACGCCGTGCGAGCGCGTACCTGGTATCGAGAGTTCCGTGAAATTGCTCTGATGTGTCGTCTACAACATCAAATGTGCCGTCACACAGTGAAATCCACCGTCTTACAGCGATTCAACAAAGCCGTCCAAACTAACCGCCCCGTCTTCGGAGGGGGAACGTTTATTATTCGGGAGTAAAGATATCTTTACATGACTCTATCAAACAATAAGACAACAGAAGTAATCGGACTTATTCGGTTCGGCATTGCGAGCATACTCGCTCCGTCTTTTTTTGTTATCGGTGGTGGCTTAATCTGGTCTGGAAAAGAACTTCTTGGTGTGGGTGCTGTTATTATTAGTCTTCTCATGGGTGTTGGTTGTTATCGTTTATACCAGGCTTATAAGCGACCAGACGTCGTACAAGATGAGCGAGCAAAGCAGTATCGCGTCCAGGCTAGCTACAACGCATTTTTGACAATGATACTCCTCCCTCCTTTTATTGTATCTGCCCCATCAATCATTCTAGACTGGGTCTATCAGCGAGTGGATCCCAGTACTGAATTTGGTTTAGTCATACTTCTTGTTCCGGGGCTAATTGTCTATCTCTGTTCATGGATGTATTACCGAACTTACGGGCTATGATTGTTGAAAACGATTTGAAGTCCTACCGGGACAAAGAAGGTATTACACAAGAAAAATTAGCAGCGGAAGTTGGTGTATCGCGTCAAACAATCAATGCTATTGAGACACGGAAGTACAATCCAAGTCTGGAACTAGCTCTTTCATTGGCTAATTGGTTTAATACCTCTGTTGAGGATTTGTTTTGGATCTATAATAATGGCTAATTCATATATGGATTTGTATGAATTTGACATAACTATATTAGGTAATACGAAATTTTATTACTATTCCCCATATATGTGGGGGCGATAATGTTGTATGCATCATAATAACAGATTTCAATACCATCCATAATCATATTATTTTTTATATTATCATATGTGTCTTAATTAGATAGATTTTAAAGCAACCAATTGAAATTGCTATATGCTATGTCAAATAACAAATTCAACCGTCGATCGGTATTGAAAGCTACTGGTTCCAGTTTGGCTGGAATGGCAGCAGCGTCTGGAACAGGTGCAGCATCTTCTAACCCAGAAGATGCCGTGAATCGAGAGACCCTCTCTGGTAGAAAAAAAGAGTCTGCAGTCAAGCAGGCTTATTCTGCTCTTCGCTCATCTAGTATTGAGAAAACCTTAGCGAACCGAGGATATGGAACGACTTTAGACAGTGCAAAGGCTACAAAGGCAGAAATTGGCGACAAAGAGCCGACAACGTTTGTTTCCATTCCGATAACTGAGAACGATCAGCAGATTTCATCGTATCTCACTACCGGTGATGGAAAAGATCTAGCACATTATGTTTGGACAGATGACGAAACACGCGACAACTGGGTCCTACGTACCGGCAACTATACTGATATTGGTCGTGAGAAAAATGGTGCGATGGTGTCTCACGTAGGATCGGAAGATCCTGCTATCGAGATGATCACAGACGATATGCATACGATTACCTCGTTTACCGTAACGCAGCAAAATAACGTTGATACCTCTACTATCTCTGAGTCGGGTAATAAATACAATACGAAGGTTGTATTTGACTTAAATAAGGATGATATTGCAACAGAGATTGCGTCAAACGACGACATTAGCACCCAAGGTTATTGCCCTGGGGATGTTTTCAGTATTATCGCATGGGTGACAGGGTGTGGTACCGGATGTGCAGCGTGTGCATCTGCAGGTCTTGGAAACTTACCCGGTCTATTCGCATGTTTCGGCTGTGCAGCCTGTGGGTGTGGTGCGGGTTGCTGTCTTGGCAATACCGGTGGTTCCGCGCTCTGTGGCACTGCCGCTACTTTAGCAGGACTCTCACCAAATCCTGCAACAGCGGCAGGTGCTGCCTGTGTGAATACTGGTTGTGTTGGTGACGTTTTCTGTGGGTCTGCGTAGACTTACTATTTCATCTGTTCCAGCACACCGGCTCTGTTGAAATCCTCAGAGAGTTATAGGTTCACCCGGCAGTTTGACTGAATGCAGGCCCTCCCAAAGTCACAGTTGCTCTGGTTTGTTGAGCAAGCGATGCACTTGGCTCAGCGAGCAGTCGCCCGGTACTCGTCGAAGTTCTCAAAACGACGCTACATGCTGCACCAGCACATTGTCTTGCTCGGCTCTGGTGAATCGCTAGATGACGGCGACTTCAGACACTAGATCAGGCGGCTCGATGCACTACTCTGGGACACTTCTGGCTTCAACTTCTAGCGAATCTCTGCTGGCGAAGTGATCGTACTCATTCACAGTGCCACTAACATGGTCTAACCCAACGCTCTATGGCGATTCACCAGAGCCCACTAGTGTAATCACAGTAACTCAGANGTACTCATTCACAGTGCCACTAACATGGTCTAACCCAACGCTCTATGGCGATTCACCAGAGCCCACTAGTGTAATCACAGTAACTCAGATCGTCTTGGTTGGCTGAACTCGGGCACGCGGACCGTCGTCTATTCTCAGATTCAGTTAGAACACAGCCTCGGGAAGCAAGGACGCGCAATACAATATCGCCAAGATTGGCAGTGGCCTCCTTATCTGTTATTTGGCAATATATCGTTATTCTGAACACGTGTGTATATCTAAGCGATTTATTTCTGTGGTATCCAATCGTAAGGAATGGGAATCAAACAAGTTCTATCCTAATTGTCCAAGATGTTTAGTTGACCTGACCACCGTAGGTAGAATAGAAGATACGGATCGGGGATATGCAGCGATTGTTTCGTGTCATCCCATTCAAGAGCTCGTTGAGTTGGGAACCGTTCTTTAACAAGTTCATCCATCTTTTTGCAGCTACCAATAATACTTGATCCACTAGGTGATTTTTCTCCGATGCATTGCTGAGCGGTTCGTTCTTTCAATTCTTCATAAGTAAACGATCGCTTCGGAGGGTTTGCTGCAATAGCTCGTAGAATACATCTATAAACGTCGCCATCGTTATTGACTATGCGAGAGACTAATGAGTTTTTCGGCTAAGCTAATCCATCAAAACTATTGAATTCTATTATCGGTCAGAACTCACGCTAACCCATTAGCCAGAGACGATTATTTCGTGTGCTTCAACTAGAGTTCAGCGTGCGGAGCTAAGGAAGGTGTGATTTTTTGGCGCTGCCCCCTTGGGGACACGCAGCTATCTCTTGCACACGAAATCCAACCCGAGGAAACTGTCAGATCACATCCCTGGAAGATACCATCACAAACCCGACTCCCGAGTTCAGTGTCGCCGTAGACACTACCGTCGGGCAGCGGTTCGATAAGTAATCACTTCGTCGGTGAACTCGACTCACGACGACAATTGATGCGCCTCCACCTGGCGAATGTGAAGAACCCCAAGTGAAACCACCCGAAAGACCCGGAACCAGGGGGTTGATACTTCGCCCTCGCGTACCAAACGCCCATGGCAACCGATCAGGCCCAAAGCGAGAGCGAGGGGACTGACACCTACGACGCATTCGAATCGCGCGTCGAACGCATCGCCAACGTCTCGAACGCCGCCGGCGTCCTGCAGTGGGACCAGGAGGTCGTCATGCCCGACGAGGGCACGCCGGCCCGCGCGAAACAACTTTCGACGCTCTCCTCCGTCAGCCACGAACTCCTCACCGCCGACGAGACCGGCGACCTGCTCGACGAACTCGAGTCGAGCGAACTCGACGAAGAGCAAACCGCCGTCGTCCGCGAGGTCCGGCGGCGCTACGACCGCGAGACGAGCGTCCCACAGGAACTCGTCGCGGAAATCTCCGAGACGACCGCGAACGCCCATCCCGTCTGGAAACGCGCCAGAGAGAACGACGACTTCGAGGAGTTCGCGCCCACCCTCGAGAAACTGGTCGAGTTACAGCGCGAGTACGCGAACCACATCGACCCCGACGAAGATCCCTACGCCGTCCTCTTCGCCGACTACGAACCCTACATCGACCTCGAGACCGCAGAGCGAATCCTCGAGCGACTGCGCGATGAACTCGTGCCGCTGATCGACGCCGTCCAGGACAGCGACGCCGACCTCGAAACGGACGCCTTCGCGGGGACGTTCGACGACGACGATCAGGAAGCCCTCGCCCGCGACGCCCTCGATGCGCTCGGCTACGACTGGGACCGGGGCCGCCTGGATACCGCACCGCATCCCTTCTCCACGGGAACGCAGTTCGACGCCCGCGTGACGACCCGGTTCGACCCGGACGACCTGCTCGGCTCGATCACCTCGACCATCCACGAGTTCGGCCACGCGAATTACACGCTCGGCCTGCCCGACGACGGCTACGGGACGCCGCTCGGCGAAGCGCGGGACCTCTCCGTACACGAGTCCCAGTCCCGGCTCTGGGAGAATCACGTCGGCCGCTCGCGGGCCTTCTGGGAGTACTTCCTGCCGACCGCTCGCGAGCGCTTCCCCGAACTCGAGTCGGTCACCCCTGAGGCGGCCTACGAGGCCGCGAATCAGGTGTACGACGACAACCTCATCCGCACCGAAGCGGACGAACTCACCTACCACCTCCACATCGTGATCCGCTTCGAAATCGAGCGCGATCTGATCGCGGGCGACCTCGATGTCTCGGAGGTTCCCGACGCCTGGAACGACAAGTACGAGGAGTACCTGGGCGTGCGCCCCGACACCGACGCGGAGGGCTGTCTGCAGGACATCCACTGGTCCCACGGCTCCTTTGGCTACTTCCCGACGTACTCGCTCGGCTCCGTGCTGGCGGCCCAGCTCTACGCCGCCGCCGAGGACGACCGGGGCGAGTTCAATGAGCAGATCCGCGAGGGCGAGTTCAGCGGCCTCAACGGCTGGCTTCGCGAGAACATCCACCGGCACGGCAAGCGCTACACGACGCCGGAACTGATCGAGCGGGCCACCGGCGACGAACTCGGGGCGGACCCCTTCCTCGCCCACGTGAAATCGAAGTACAGCGATCTGTACGACCTCGACGAGTACTGAGCCGAGCAGCCGAGGTTCGATTCGGTTGGTCCGGTGTGATTAGTGATTAGTGATTAGTGATTAGTGATTAGTGATTAGTGATTAGTGATTAGTGATTAGTGATTAGTGATTAGTGATTAGTGATTAGTGATTAGTGATTAGTGATTAGTGATTAGTGACTAGTCACTAGTCAGTAGTCACTCGTTCGATCGATTCGATGACGGCGCGTCGTCGGAGACAGCCTCCGGAAGCGGGTCGACCCGAAAGACGTACTCCGCGTAGGCCCCGTCGAGATTCGTCGGGTGCTCCTCGGCGGTGTGCGCGTGACAGAGAACCGCCTCCGCCTCCACGGCACCCTTGCCGGTCTCTTCCTGATACCGCTCGCGGACGACGAACGCCGCCGGTTCGTCGCAACTGCGCCGGTGGCATTCGCGGGACGATGCAGGTGTTTCGGCCATACGTTCGCTACTAGAACACGACGGATAATAGCGGGCGGGGTGGCGCGGGAGACGCGGGAGACGAGATCGCAGCGGCGACCGGCGACGACGGGCCTCCTTTGGTCCCTGCCCTATAAAAGCGGGCTGGCACTGCCAGGTCTAGACTCTCCCGTCGTGATCTCCAGAATCGAGTATGCGACTCTCAATTCCGGGCGCTCCCGGCGTCTACTACGACACTGACGCGGGAACGACCGCCCTCGCAACGCTCATGTCAACCGCCGGCCGCCGCGCGCCGAAACCGAGCGGCTACGCCGTCCAGCTCTTGCCGTACCTCTGGTCGTTCGATGTCGACCTCCACGAGGTTCCGAACGACCACCCGATCCAGTACCTCCACCCCGAAAGTGCGGTGAGCCTCGGCGAACTCACGACCGGCCCCCGCGCCCGCCAGGCCGGCACCGAACTCGAGTCGGTCCTCCGCTTTGCCTGGTCGGTCAACCAGGAGGTCGAGTCCGCGACGGACGCCCTCCTCGGAAACGAATCGGCCCAGGACGGCGTGACGATCGAAATCCGGGACGGACACATCGTCGCCGACGGCGACGAACTCGCGACCGACGAGTTCGATATCGACGCCGAGGGCGGCGACAGGGATAGTGTGGGTGACAGCGGCCGGTCGACGGACGCGACGCGCGAACGGGAGTTCGGGGCGGAGTCCGATGCCGATGCCGGTACCGGTACCGACGCCGAGTCTGATTCCGATACCGACATCGATGCCGCTGATGACCCCGAGCGCTTCGACACCGGCTCGGAACGGTGATCGCCGGTCGTTAACCGCTGATCGCTGATCGCTGATCGCCGACTGCTCATCGCCGGCCCGTCGTTTTTGTTCACTCGCCGTGTACATCCGATCATGAACGTCGTCACGACGCTCCCCTCGGCGACCGAAATCGTCGCCGCGCTCGGTCTCGAACCCGTCGGCGTCTCACACGAATGTGACTATCCACCCCGGGTCGAATCGCGCCCGTCGATCACCCGATCGCTGATCGACGCCGACGCCTCGAGCGACGAAATCGACCGGCAGGTGCTCGACGCGGCCACCGGCGGCGTCTACGATATCGACACCGAGACGCTGGCCGAACTCGATCCCGACCTCGTCGTCACGCAGGGGATGTGCGATGTCTGTGCCGTCGACGAGGTCATCGTTGAGGACGCCATCGAGGAAATTCCCGTTGATCCGGAGCTCCTGACGACCGATCCCCACAGCGTCGCGGACGTGCTCTCGGACGTAACGCGCATTGGCCGCGCAACGAACCGCGAGGAGCGCGCGCGGACCCTCCGCGCGGAACTCGAAGCCAGGACCGCCCGCCTCAGGGAGCACACTGTCGACCTGACCGACGAGGAACGCCCGCGCGTCGCCGTCTTCGACTGGACCGATCCCGTCATGGTCGCCGGCCACTGGACGGCCGAACTCGTCTCGTGGGCCGGCGGCGAGTACGGCCTGGCCGACCCCGGCGAGCGCTCTCGGCCGCGCGAGTGGGACGAGATCCGCGACTACGACCCCGAATGCATCGTCGTCGCGCCCTGCGGCTTCGACCTCGACCAGACGGCCGCAAACCTGTCCGACCTGACCGAGCGCGACGGCTGGGCGGACCTGACCGCCGTCCGCGAGGGCCGCGTCTGGGCGATGGACGGCAACCACTACCTCAACCGTCCCGGTCCGCGGCTCGTCGACACGCTCGAAGCGCTCGCGCCCATCGTTCAACCCGACCTGTTCGACGACAGCGACGACGCACCCGCGGGCGACGAGTTCACGATTCCATTCGCCGAACTGGAACACCGCTCGACGACTGCAGCTGAACTCGACGTACAGATGGAGTCGTGACCCGCGATCCGGCTTCCGACGCTGCAGCCGACACCGCCGGTTCGCGCTCCGGTGGCGACGAATGCAGCCCGACGCTCGTCGTCCCTGAGGCGATTCGGCGGGCGATCTGTGACCGCGCTCGCGAGGGCGATCCCGAGGAGATTTGTGGGATTCTCGGCGGGGCGTTCGGTCCCGAGCGGAGCCACGTCCGATCGCAGTATCCCGCGACGAACGTCGCCGAGACGCCGCGAACGCGATACCGGATCGATCCCGAGGAACAGCTCGAACGCTTCGAGCGACTCGAGGCTCGCGGCGAGGAGATCGTCGGGTTCTACCACTCACATCCGCGCGGCCCGCCGCGTCCGAGCGAGACGGATATCGACGCGGCGACCTGGGCGGACCGGTCGTACCTGATCGTCTCGCTCGACCCGTTCGCGGTCGGATCGTGGCGCTGGCGGGCGGATGCCGGCGGCGACACAGCAGCCGAGACGGCGGCCGAAGACGGCGAGGCTGCCGACGGCGGTTATTTCGAACGTGACCGGCTCCGCACGGAGTGAAAATCGGGGTCCATCGGGTGGTCGCTCTCGCGGTTGTGTCTCTCCATCGCTACTATTGTTCGTCCTCGAGCTCGTCCACTCGCCGTTCGAGGGCCGCAATCCGTTCGTCGGCGTCGTGGTTTCCACCGGAAGCGTTGGCGACGGCGGCGATAATGAGTATCGGGACGATGAGGAGAAGTACAAACACCACGAAGAATCCTGCGCCGCCCGGCGCACCGGAGAGAAACGCTATGCTCATGCGAGTTCATTCTCGACTGACAGTATAACTGTCGGGATTTCGGTCTTGATTCTCGACCGCCGGTGTGCGAGGAAAGGCTGCCCTAGCTCGCTCCTGGCTTCGCTCCGAATGTTGGCTATCGTAGCCAGTGACGGTCAGTGTGCACCTCATCGTCCGACGGCTGTGCGATCAGTGTGGACACCGTTTCAGTTGTTACTATCCGTCTCGTCGTCCGCCCGCGCCTCCGCCGCCTTCGCTCTGAACTCCTCGATCTGCTGGCTCAATTTCTTGCCGACGGCGTACGTGAAGTCGTCCGGCATCAACCCGCGCTGAACGTCGATCGTCACCATCGTATCGCAGCCCTCGACGATCTCCGGTGCCCAACTACCCTGCGCTAACTTCGACTCGTCCGTCACGACCGCCTCGCCGTCCTCGACGTCGATAAACGCCGTCACGGTGTTCCAGATGCGCGGATCGCTCGTCGTCGCCTCGTCGAACAGTCCCTCAAGCTGGGACTCTTTGATCGGTTCGTCGCGCAACTCGACCACCAGGTCTTCGAGTGCGTCGGCCATCGCCTCGTACTCGGCCGCCCGCTCGGTTCGCTCATCGTCACTGTTCGGATCTGCACTCGCGTCCTCCCCGTTCGTCATCGCATCTCCCTCCCGTTGCCGGCGGTGTAGTTCATACAGAAGCATACCCACGGTTGCGGTATAAACTCGGTGTCCCGTCTCCGTTCGTACGATGCCCTCACAGTGAACGACCGCCTACTCCGCCGCCCGGAGCACGCTAGGTACCCACTTCCGATTCGGGTCCCCCGTCTCGTCCATCCACTCGATTAACCGCGTTCGGAGTTCCCGCCGTTCATCCGCGTAGTCGGGGTGGTCAATCAAATTCTGCAACTCCGCTGGATCGGCCTCGAGATCGTACAGTTCGTCGACGCCGGGTCCGTTGTAGACGTACTTGTAGCGGTCCGTGCGAACCATCCGCTGCGTGTAGAGACCGAACTCGTCGCCGTGGTACTGTGCGACGGTCGAGTCGGGCCACTCCATCGCGACGGCGTCGGGATCGCCGCCGTTCTCGAGCAGGGGGACGAGACTCCGCGAATCGAAGGTCTCGGGGATCGACACATCGCCGATATCGAGGAACGTCGCCGCCAGATCGTGCAGGTGAACGGGCGCGTCACAGATCGCTCCGGATCGGGTAACGCCGGGCCAGCGCACCTGTAACGGAATGTGGTACGTATCGTCGTACATCAGCGGCCCCTTGTTGAACTGGCGATGGCCGCCGATGAAATCGCCGTGGTCCGAAGCGTGGACGACGACGGTCTCCTCGGTCAGCCCCCGGTCGTCGAGTTCATTGAGGATCCGTCCGAACTGGTCGTCGATCAGCGTGACGAAGCCCCAGTACTTCGCGATCGCTTCGGCCCAGCGGTCCCAGTCGAAGCCGCTGACGCCGCGGTAGTCGAGGTAGTTTTCCTGCACCTGGGGCTTGCCCGCGTAGGTCTCTGCATAGCTTTCGGGCGGTTCGATCTCGTCGGGGTCGTACATCGAGGCGTAGGGCTCGGGTACGACGTAGGGATGGTGCGGGCCGTAGAAGTCCGCTCGGTGGAAGAAGGGGCTGTCGCGGTCGCCATCCGCGTGTGCCTCGATGGCGTCGATCGTCCGCTCGGCCAGGAACCAGGCCCGGGTTTCCTCGACGTCGATCGACGTCTTCGCCGCGACGAACGTCCCGTCGCCGTCGTCTCGCGGATCGTCGCCGGTGTAGATCACGTCTTCGAGTTCGGCTTCGCCGATCGGCGTCCCGCGTTCGGCGCGGTACTCGCGGAACGCGTCGTCGATGTTATCGTGGTGTTTGTCGCTGCCGCCGAGATAGGAGAAGCCGAAATCGTCGGGGGTCTGATCGCGCCCGACGTGCCACTTGCCGGTGTACGTACAGTCGTAGCCGGCGGCGTCGAGTTCCCCGGCGAACGTCGGGATCCCGGGCGGGAGATTCGGCTGGAGCGCGTCGCCCTCGTGGCAGTTGTTCAGCATGCCGTGGCCGTGGGGGAACTGGCCGGTTAGCAGCGACGCGCGGGCGCTCGAGCAGATACTGATCGGCGTAAACGCGTGCTCGAAGCGCATGCCGGTTGCCGAGAGGTGATCTATCGTATCGGTCTCGACGGTGTCGGCGACCGTCCCGTCGCGGGCGCTGCAGTCGTAGCGCTCCTGGTCGGTGAGGACGAGCAGGACGTTTGGTCTGGTGTCAGCATCGGCCATCGTTCCCGTTACGTCGGCGCTGCAGTTAACGATGGGACCTGGATCTGCTCCCGTTCCCGTACCGCCTCTTGCCTTGCCTTTCCCATTCACCGCTCGCTCCTTCCCATTTCCTCTCAATTTCCCTCTCAACTCTCGCTCGACTACTGCGTGTCCCATAAACACGCTCCCAGTAAACCCGTACGCTCATTACGCCCCAGTTCAATGCGTCACGCGTGCCAACGGCATCCTGTGGGGAATGTGAGTGGAGTCACCGGGCCGATGACGACGCAGCGACTGAACTCGATCTGGCGATGATCGACCACCACGTCGAAACCGGTCACTCGCCGATCAAGCGGGCCGATCTCGTCGAGCCGATTCCCGCCGACGAACTCGACAGCGTGACGGCAAGTGACCGCGAGCGTGGGACCGCAATCGAAACCGGGACCGGAACCGAAACTGGAACTGGGACCGTACCTGAGTCCGAGACGGAAACCGAGGCCGAACCGACCGTCGAACTCGAGAAAAACTAACGTTCGGCCGACCGGAAACGGTCGGAACGAACCGCACGGCGGCGATCCGTTCTCGATTTTCGATGCGTTACGAGTCGAAGTCCGCGAACGTCGGACGCTCGTACTCACCCGGGAACTCCTCGACGGGGACCTGCATCTGGTCGCCCGAGTTCATATCTTTGATCGTCACCTCATCGTTTGCGAGGTCCTGTTCGCCGGCGATGACGACCGTCTCGGCGTTGATGGAGTCCGCGTAGTTCAACTGCGAGCCGAAGGAGCGCCCGGCGACATCCGTCTCGACGACATGGCCGCGCTCGCGGAGTTCGCGGGTGATCCGGGACGCCTCCGTTCGGGTGTCGCCGATCTGGAGGACGTAGTAGTCCGTCGTCACCTCCTCGTCGGGCCAGACGCCGGCGCGCTGGCACAACAGCGCCAGCGTCGCGTGACCGGGTGCGACGCCGACCGCGGGCGTCGGCTGCCCGCCGAAGCTCTCGATCAGGTCGTCGTAGCGGCCGCCGCCGAAGATCGACCGCGAGACCTCGCCCGCGGAGTCGAAGCACTCGAAGACGACGCCCGTGTAGTAATCCAGTCCACGGGCCGTCTCGAGCGAGATCGTACAGTACTCGCGCGCGCCGAAATCGTCGGCCGCCTCGAGGACGTGCTGGAGGTTGTCGACCGCAGCGTCGACGCGATCGGTGTCCGCGAACGCTCTGACTGCCTCGAGATCGCCACCGGCGACGAGTTCGTCGAACTCGACGGCCTGCTCCGCCGTGAGTCCCGCCCCGATCAGCAGATCGTGGTACTCCGCCGTCGAGAGCTTGTCCGACTTGTCGACTGCGCGGATCGCGTCGTCGATATCCACGTCCGCATCGTAGGTCTCGAGCACGCCGCCCAAGATGTCCCGGTGGGAGATTCTGAACTCGAAGTGCTCGTCGGTGAGCCCAAGGTTCGTTAGTGCGTCGGCGGCCCAGGCCAGGATTTCGGCGTCTGCTTCGGGTTCCGAGGAGCCGAAGATGTCGACGTTCGTCTGATAGAACTCGCGCTGGCGGCCCTGCTGGACCTGCTCGTAGCGCCAGAAGGGACGGGTCGAGAACCACTTGATCGGCTTCGAGAGTTCCTGTTGCTTGGCGACGACCATCCGGGCGACGGTCGGGGTCAGTTCGGGCGTCAGGGTGACGTGACGGCCGCCCTGATCCTCGAAGGAGTACAGTTCTTCGACGATGTCGTCGCCACTCTTGTCAGTCCACATCTCGGCTCGTTCGAGCGCCGGCGTCCCGATTTCGCGGAAGCCGTAGCCGCGGGCGGTGTCCTCCAGGGTGTCGATGGTCGCCCGTCTGGCGGCCATCTTGCCCGGATAGAAGTCACGAAAGCCCTTGATCCGGTCGTACATGACTGGTGGTTCACCGAGGGCGGACTTCTATCCTTTCGTTTGGGAACGTCGCTTTCAGCGTCCCGCGAGTGCTTCGATTGCGAGCCCGATGACGTTCGCAATGCCGTAGAAGTAGCCGAGCAGGAGTACGTACCCGACCGACGCCCCGACAGCGCTTTCGCGGAAGAATCCGCCCGTTCGGTGCACGAGCGCGTCGACCGGTGCCATTACGATCCCGAGCGTTCCTTCGACAATCTCGAGGACTACCGACTCCTCGATGAACTCGAGGAGCACCAGATACACTCCCAGGAGAACCCACAGCAGGGCAAACGGAAGCAAGATCGTTGTGCGAGGCGCGATCGCCTCGACGAACTGGCCGGATCCGGCATAGTCTATCGTCCCCCTGAACGGCAGTAACGATGCCGGAGAATCGGCTGTGATCCGCGTCCAAGTTTCAGTTTCATGTCGAGTTCACCGTCAAGAGCATTTCGTCCACTGCTTCGGCGGTGGGGCAGAATACGTCTCAAGGCCTGCTTCAGCGGATCTTGGACTGAGTCACCCATATAAACGAGCCCGAGTCAGCTGACCTTTTCAGTAGGACANCGTCTCAAGGCCTGCTTCAGCGGATCTTGGACTGAGTCACCCATATAAACGAGCCCGAGTCAGCTGACCTTTTCAGTAGGACAACAGTGGAAAATTGGATTATTCATCGACCCAAGATCGGCACTTACAGAGTCTGTGAAGACTTCTGCCCCACCGCCCCCATCTAACCAAGCATCGGGACTGCCTCTTCGCTGTCAACGTTGAACCCTAGGATCCCTCTGTCAGCTGCGGATGACCAATAACGCGGATGCACTCGACCAGCACCGGCTTCTCGATCGCGAGCTCTTTGGGATGCTTGTGGTCAACCCATAAACATATATATTATGAGATATGACATTAACTATGGAGGAATATAGTATTGATAGTGTCCCTGGTGATGTGTGCTTTGAAGATGTTTCGGCCGGTGAGTCACAGGAGTACGGAGATTATACTGTTGAACGAGACGAAATAATTTCGTTTGGCAAGCAGTACACCCCCCATCCAACTCATACTGATGAAAAGGCAGCTAAAGACTTCGTATATGGAGGGTTGATTGCAAGCGGGATCCAGACGATCGCTATTGCCTCTCGACTAATCGCCGAGCACGACGAGTATGCCCTAAGCACCCTAGGGGGATGGGGGATTGATGAGCTACGCTGGGAGCAGCCTGTTCGCCCTGGTGATACGCTCTCCTTACATCGTGAAATCATCGAGAAACAGCCATGGAACGACAACCGTGGGCTTGTGAGCATGGAAGTAATTGTCTCCAATCAAAATAATGAGGAAGTTATGGATATGAAGTTAACACTGATGTTTATCATGGAAAATAGCAGCTAACACAGACTATATGCCGAGAGCGGCGTAGAGAACTTTCCCATGTTGTGTGAATGCCTCATGGCTTTCCCCTGCCAGCAGGAACGTTCCCTGCTGATATACTGTCAGCAATTACCGTTTTTATGTGCATTGTCACCGGTTCGTAAGCCGTCTCGAAATGACCGGCTCTGGTGAATCGCCAGATGGCACGGACTTCGACCGTCAAATCTAGGAAGGTGAAGCGGGAAACGGCGGATGGTTCATGTCCAAAATCTCCCGCTTCACTGGGAAGGTCGTGACGTTGGCTAAAAGTGCTGTTGGTGGTCGAGGCGAATCCGCCGAGTTCACGGGCGGACCCATCCGTTGCGCCCACGCCGCCGATCCCGAACCCGGTCCCGGTTGCGAGGAGACTCGCGCCGAGTGCGCCGAGCGCCGTCCGTCGATTCATGCGTGCAGGCGTGTGCTTCTCGTCGGAGGGACTGTCCCGTGTCATCCCATCAACTAAGTGATTGTATTTTGTAGTATGTGTGTCAGGTTGATTTATATACAAGTTTGTTTATTTGATTTGGCCACAAGCACTCACGGTCTCTGCGGGACGATCCGAATAACACAGCGGATAGAAATCGCCTGCAATAGGCTGAACCCGGCGCAAAACCAGGTCATTCCGGATATTGTGCCGGACCCCATCAGTATATTATTGAACACCAGTAAGGAAACGAATATGACTACAGAAGAGGAGCCGATAGCGAAAGATGCCTACGACAAATTGGCGGATACATACGCACAGGACGTGGAAAACTCCGCGTATAACGCCCATTTGGAGTTCCCGGGAACGACGGCTCTTATACCGGACGTGGATGGGAAACAGATTCTCGATGCAGGGTGTGGAAACGGGAGATACACAGAATGGTTACTCGACCATGGGGGCGAGGTCGTGGCCATTGATGTGAGCACAGAGATGCTTACTCGTGCTACTGAGCGGAGTGACGGGCAAGCGGAGTTTCATCAAGCAAATCTTGGTGCCCCACTTGATTTTGCAACAGCAGATGAGTTTGACGGTATTGTGAGCGGTCTCGCACTCGACTACGTACAGAACTGGCACCAGCCGTTCACCGAATTCGCCCGCCTTCTCAAACCGGGTGGGTTCTTCGTATTTTCAGTGATTCACCCGCTCGACGAATACAATATTGACGGTGATATGAATTATTTCGAGATCGAGCAGAAAACGAAGGATTGGGAACCTCCTGTTCCGTACTACCGGCGTCCATTTTCGGCAGTACTCAGTCCACTACTCGAGGCGGGCTTTCGGATAGATGCGATAACTGAACCGCAGCCCACGGACGCCTTCAAAGAGCAACGGCCAGAGCGATTTGAGAAGGAGTCGAAGCAGCCGGTCTTCCTCTGTCTACGGGCCGTGAGACGAGAGAGCTAGCTGTTGTATCCGTTCATTTCAAGCGGCCTCGAAGGGTTTGACAACACCGCTCGCGTCGCGATTACGGACCGAGTTCAGCCGGCGGGCGAGGNGCTGTTGTATCCGTTCATTTCAAGCGGCCTCGAAGGGTTTGACAACACCGCTCGCGTCGCGATTACGGACCGAGTTCAGCCGGCGGGCGAGGGGGTTTCGATGGTGGTGGTGGTGTCGCTGCCTCGAGCCCACCGCCAACTCGGCTGGCCGCCGCGACCCGAGTTCAGATTGCTGAACTCGTCTCGCGGTGGCTTAGTCCGAGTCGGATCGATCCGGGACTGGTGGAGCGACGCGACAGCCGCAGGGGCCGGCGATGGCTTCGCCCGGGCCGATCATGGTGGTCTGTGCGATGGGGCTGTCACAGCGGGGACACCGAGGGAGGCTCGAGTTCGTCGGTTCGTCCGCTGTGTCGGTCGTGGCCGAGCCCTGAGCGGTGTCTGCATCGGTGCCTGTATCCGTGCTGTCGGCTCCGTGCTCGGAGTCTGTATCGTCGGTCATACCGACTGGTACCCCACCGTTCCCGTACTCTCGCAGGAGAGACTCGCTACTGGTCGAACCCGTCGATGCATCAGGCGTGCGGGATGTTTATATCCCGTGAGAATGTACGCAAACATGGCTTCAGTGCGACACCGCATGGAAGCCACGTCTCGGATGTCATCACCATCCGGGACATTTCATGTCCATTTGGTGGCTTCCGTTCTAATTGTTGATTGGTGGTGACTTATATCTACCGCACAGGGTGAGGAATCGGAAGCGACGGAAACGAGAACGGATCGAGAGCGCCGGAGCGCTATCGAACGCCCGTCACGTACGTCTGATCGTGATCCGGAAAGAGTTCAGCCACGGCCGCCGGGCCGTCCTCCTCGGCGATGATCGCCCGCAGTTCGGCCTCGTAATCCGCGCGATCGATCTCCTCGCTCGGGCCGACGGTCACGTCGAGCCGCGCCTCCACGAGACGGTCCACGGCGGTACGCCCGAAGCCCGACAGCGGGGCGATGTAGTCGACCTCGTGGCGGTCCTCGAGACTCTGCGCCTGGGCGCGCGAGATCGTTGGCACGCGGTCGTCTCGCCTCGTCCCGTCGGCGATGGCGTCGAAGGAGTCAGCCGCGAGCGCTTCGAGCGCCTGCTGGTGGACGTGTTGGATCCCGTTTCGCGGAAAGCCGTCCTCGCGGATGCGCTCGACCGCCTCATGGGCCACGTCGGGATCGAGTTCGAGGCGTTCGAACGCGAATCCCGTCGCGCGGGCGGTCTCGCGGGCGTGTTTCCAGTCGTCGCTAATGCCAAAGTGTGCCGTCGTGAGGGTCACGTCGTAGAACTCGTCGAGGAGAAGCGCAGCGAGCGTCGAGTCCTTGCCCCCGCTGTAGAGCAGTCCGAGATCCATGCCTGCGCTACCGGCGCTGAATGTCGAAGCTCTTGGAGTCGGGCTTGAGTTCCTTGAGAAGCTGTTTCATCTTCTCGTCGTCGATCTTGCCCTGAATGCGGCCGCTGCGGGCGAGACTGACGACCTGTCGTTCGACCTGTTCGCCGAACTGGGGCTTGCTCATCTTGACCGTGTTGAGTCGCTTGCGGGCGTCGTCGGTCAGGTGCTGTCGCAGGACCGCCTTCTTCTGGGCTTCGGCCTGCTGGCGGGCTGCTTCCTGCTCCTCGCCGCCCTGCTGGGACTCGGCACGATCCTGGAGCTGTTCCATTTTCTTCTGTCGAAGCTCCTCGAGTTTCTCCTCGTCAGGTGAGCCACTCATAGCTATACGGACAGTTGTTTCGCACGGAGGAAAATGATTTCGGACGACATCGAGGCGAGTCCACATGTCGGTCCGTCTCCCACTCGCGAGCAGTCGTCTTCCAGTATCGCAACGGATCGTCCGCCGGCTGTCTCTACTGTCCGTTCGCGATCGGCGAAAACACGCCCTGAAAGACGAGTTCAGCGAAACCGGTTCAGGCGTAGCGCTCGAGTTCCGGACGGTCGAGGTCTTCGAGAACGTCGCCGGCGGTTTCGTCGAGCAGGCTCTGGCCCTCGGCGGTGATGCGGCGACCTTCGCCCTCGGCGGTTTCGACGAGATCCTCTTCTTCGAGCTGCTGGAGGATGGTGCGGATCGTGTTGCGCGAGCCGTCGGCGCGCTTGTCGGGAGCGACCTGATAGCGGTTGGAGCCGTTCTTGCCGCCGCCGTACTCGGTTGCGAGTCGCTCGACACCGACCGGACCGCGGTCTGCGACCTTGCGCAGGAGGCTTGCGGCGCGGGTCGCCCAGAAGTCTTCCTGTTTCGGCGGCAGTTCGCGGTCGACGCCGCTCTTGGTGAATTCGCCCCACTCCGGTTCGTCGAGTCGGTCCTCGAAGTCCGCGGCGAGCGCCTCGATGAGGTCGTCCGCCGGAACGTCGTACATCGTAGCCATTGCCGTTGGGTTCCCTTCCGCGGCATTTAAGACCATCGTATCCGCTCCGGGTCGTCCCGGGCATCCCGGACCGTTTTTCGCGCTCGAGTCGAAACGGGGGGTATGGACGAACGGGCCGCCCTGGCGCTGCTCTCGGGTGAACTCGACGCCGCCGGTGACGACGCTGCGATCGTCGACGACCTCGTGGTGACCACGGACATGCTGCACGAGCGGACTGACTTTCCGAACGGCACAACGCAGTATACGGCCGGCTGGCGGGCCGTTGGGGCCTCCCTCTCGGACGTTGCGGCGATGGGTGCCGAGGCGTCGGCCGCCGTCGCCGCCTACGCCGTCCCCGAGTTCACCCGCGCGGACCTGCTCGCGTTCGTGCGCGGCGCGAGCGACGTGTGCGACCTCGTCGGTGCCGAGTACGTCGGCGGCGACCTCGACGGCCACGACGAGTTCACCGTGGCGACGACGGCGATCGGTCGCCTCGCAGACGACCCGGTTACGCGCGGCGGTGCGAGTACGGACGAACTCGTCTGCGTGACCGGGACGCTCGGCCGCAGCGCGGCCGCACTCGAGTTCTTCGAGCGCGGCGACGCCGAGCGGGCGAACGACCTGTTTCGGTTCGAGCCGCGGATCGCGGCCGGCCGGGCGCTCGCGGCCCGCGCGACGGCGATGATGGACTCGAGCGACGGCCTCGCGCGCTCGCTTCACCAACTCGGCGAGGCGAGCGACTGCGGCTTCGCGATCGAGTCGGACCGCATCCCGATCCACGATTCGGTCCGTGCAGTGACCGACACGGACGACGATGAAGACGCGCTCGAGCGCGCAACCACCTTCGGCGAGGATTTCGAACTCGTCGCGACGGTGCCGGAATCCGAACTCGACGCCGTCCGCGAGGCGACCGCGGTCCCCGTTTCGGTACTCGGAACGGTCACCGCCCGCGAGGACGGGATCACGATGGACGGCACCGAACTCGAGGATCGGGGATTCACGCACGGGTAATACTCAGTGTGAGCGCGTGCGAACGGCCCTGGAACTAACTGAACTCGTTACCCGACCGCGACCGGAACCGGCATGAAACAGAGGACACCGAGACCGAAGGTGACGATCCCGAGGAGAAACCGGCCGGTATCGAGCGCGTCGTCTCGCACGGGTTGGGCCGGGCCGACCGAGGCAAGGACGGCGGTGAACAGCCCCCAGAACGCCCAGATAGCCACCGCGTTTCCGCTGTAATCGTCCCAGTAATAGAGGTACGCGGCGAGTCCGAAAAGGACGCCCGGGACCAGCGCCGCGATCGTTTCCTGGAACCTGCCGGCCATCGCCCGGAGAATGTGGCCGCCGTCGAGTTGGCCGACCGGGATCAGGTTGAGGAACGTGACGAACATGCCGACCCAGCCCCCGATGACGACCGGATTCACCGCCATCGCCGGATCGTCGCGGTACAGCGGCTGGTCGGTGATCGCGGCGAGGAACTCGAGTAACGGGGGATAGCCGAGTTGAATCTGAATCGCGTCCGGGTCCTGGACGAGGGCGTCTCCGGCGACGACCGGCGGCAGG
>NZ_AOIL01000055.1:95167-116405 GCF_000337595.1 Natrialba taiwanensis DSM 12281
AACCGCTCTTCCGATCTGAGCAATAGCGCCCATCGTCCCGATGAGCGTCGGCACCGGGAGAAAGTACGGGAGCGTGGCGTCGACCTGGTGGTAGCGACTCATCACGTAGTGGCCCATCTCGTGGACGCCGAGCACGCTGAGAATCGCGATTGAGAAGGGCCACGCCTGCCACATTTCGGCGGGATTCGCGATCGGATCGATGTGATACCACATCGCGCCTGCAAACAGCGTCGAGAGGACGGTCGCACCGAACAGCAGGATGTTCGTCCACGGAATCCCGTCGATACCGATGCTCGACGGTTCGGCAACGACAACGTGCTCCCCGTGGCGCGTCTCGAACTGTGGTTCGTAGCCGTACTCTCGAAAGACGGGCCACACCTCCCGGAGCAATTGCTCCGGCTGAACCAGCGGGTCGCCGTAGTAGACGACCGAGTCGCCGTCGGTTCGCACCTCGTAGACCGCGAATACGGACTCGATACGCTCGATCGGAGGCCCATCTGTCGTCGCCTCGTCTGTCGCTGTCGCTCGGCGTGCTGGGCCAATTCCGGACGAAGCACGGTCGTCCATCACCGGAGGTTCGTTGCCGGCTCGTATAAATCGACTGCAGTTAGTCAGGAATTGCTATCGTCCCGATTTCGGAGTTCGATTACTGATCTCGATACCGGCTTCGAGTATCGAGACCACCATCGAAGCGGATGGGGGCGGACAACTGCGCGGCGGCAAGCGGGTGTGACTGGAGGGATCAGGCGGGTTCGACGCGCCACGTGGTCGCACTGGTGTAGGACCACTTTTCGATCTCGAGGTCGGTTGCCGACTCCGAGAGCTTGACCATCAGCGCGCCGATCTCCTTCGGGGACATACCAACGTCGTCGGCGATGAACTTCCCTTTGAAGTAGAGCTCGCCGTCTTCTGCACGTTCGCGAAGGTAGCGTTTCAGGCGGTGTTCTTTGCTTTCCGTGGAGGGTTGGGCTGTCGTGCTCATCGACACTACCCACTCTGACAAGCAATATGTTATAAAGGATGGATGGTTAGCAGCATTTCGGTTGCGTTTAGCGTGACCGCACCTTTCGGACGTTTCACTTCGATTTACGTTCTGTTTTACGAGTCCCTCAGAGTATCCGAGACGTTTTAAAACCGAATCTAAGGAATTATATTCTATCTAAGTCGTTGTGGACGACTTCCTTGGTTGGTGAAACGTTCTATACGAATCTATGGGTGGCTGAACGACTAAAGCGGTTACGATCGATCGTGAACCCAGAACTCGTCCTCGAGCGTCACCTCCTTTTTGAACAGCGGAACCTCGTCTTTTAACCGGTTGATCCCGTCCTCGACGGTCCGGAACGCTTCTTCGCGGTGGCCCGCGAGCACGACGACGAAGACGATGTCCTCGCCGTCCTCGACGACGCCGGTTCGGTGGTAGAGTTCGACGGCGAAGACGCCGTCGCGCGCCTCGAGTTCGCGTTCGAGCGCGGCCATTCGTTCGTCCGCAACGCCCTCGTACTTCTCGAACTCGAGGTACTGCGTGGGGGTGTCGTCCTCGGTGTCTTTCTGCCGGACGCGCCCGGTGAAGGTCGCGATTGCGCCGGCGCGCGGTGCGTGGGGGGAGCGCTTGACGCGCTCGACGAGCGAGCCGAGGGTTCGGTGGGGATCGGTCGCTTCGAGGCGCTCGCGGAGGTCGATATCGCCGAGTTCGGTGGCGCTGGCAATCGTGGCGAGGGTGTCGGCGGGAGTGTGTTCGTGCTCGCGCGCGGTCGGGTCGTCGCCGACGACGACGGCGGGGTATCGGAGCGAGGAGACGCCGACGACGACGGCGTAGTCGCAGTCGGGCGCGAGCCGATCGAGAGCCTGCTGAACGGAGAGGCCGGTTCCGCTTGCGGTCCAATCGCCGTCGGCCCCGAGATCAACGGTCACGTCGCCACCTGTCGTGAGCGCACCGTGTGTCCCGTCCGCGATCGTCGCGTCGTAGCGGATGACGCCGACGCGACCCGCCTGCGCGAGTTGATCGATAGCGCCGTCGACGACCCGATCGACCGTCTCGTCGCCGCCCCCGCCGTCGAGGATTCCGAGTACGTACATCGTCGTTGTGTATGCTATCGGTCGGTTAGGCTTTGTAGCTGTCGCCGCCGTTTCCGGTCGACTGGTGGTCTCTCACAGTCGGTCTGCAGTTGGCAACTCTTAAGATAGCAACCCGGTTACACCGGGTTAGCATGAAAGTGGTCGTCTCTATCGGCGGCAGCGTGCTCGTCCCCAAACCCGGGGCTGATCGGGTGGCCGAACACGCCGCCGTCGTCGAAGACCTCGTCGCGGACGGTTGTCGCGTCGGTGCCGTCGTCGGGGGCGGCGGCGTCGCACGCGAGTACATCGGGGCCGCACGCGATCTCGGGGCAAACGAAATCGAACTCGATCAGCTGGGCATCGACGTGACCCGGCTCAACGCGCGCCTGCTCATCGCCGCGCTCGGCGAGGACGCCGTCACCGCGCCCGCGGAGAACTACGACGAGGCCGGCGAGGCGCTCCGGCGCGGCGACGTCTCGGTGATGGGCGGGGTCGCACCCGCACAGACCACCGACGCCGTCGGTGCTGCCCTCGCCGAATACATCGATGCCGACCTGCTGGTTTACGCCACGAGCGTCCCCGGCGTCTACAGCACCGATCCCAACGAGGACGACGACGCGACCAAGTACGACGACCTCAGTGCGGACGAACTCGTCGACGTTATCGCCGGCCTCGAGATGAACGCCGGCGCGTCCGCGCCCGTCGACCTGCTTGCGGCGAAGATAATCGAGCGCTCTGGCATGCGCACGATCGTCCTCGACGGCACCGATCCGGACCGGATCGCAAAGGCGGTCCGCTACGGCGAACACGATGGCACCGACGTGATCCCGGACGGTGCCGGCGAAGAACCGACCTACTGGGCGCAGGACGAAGATGAGTGACGACGACGCCGGACGGAGTCCGTACACGCTCCAACAGGAGGGCGACGAGACCCGCCACGCCTTCTGGGCCGATACGGTCGCAGACCGCGTCGAGGAACGCGTAGCCGACCGAGACGCCGACGAGGAGGACGCGGAAATCGTTATCAAGGGCGGCATCTCCCCCTCCGGCGTTCCACACCTCGGGAACGTCAACGAGATTATGCGCGGCTACTTCGTCGCCGAAGTCCTGCGCGACCGCGGCTACGAAGTCCGACAAGTCTTCACCGCGGACGACCGCGACCCGCTTCGGAAACTCCCGCGTACGCTCTGTAATCTCGACGGTGAACTCGTCGATCTCGGTGAGGTCGACGCCGGCGCGCTCGGACGCAATCTCGGCCACCCCTACACCGATATCCCCGACCCGTTCGGCTGCTGTGACTCCTACGGCGATCACTTCTCGCAGATCATTCAGGACAGCGCGGACGCCGTCGACGTGCCGATCGACATGGTCTCGACGACCGATCTGTACGAGGACGGCGAGTTCGACGACGTAACTCGCCACGTCCTCGAAAACCGGGAGCGCGCCCGTGAGGTACTCGCCGAGTACCAGGACAAGGTCGACGAGGACTACGTCCCCTTCAATCCCATCTGCGAGAACTGCGGGAAGATCACGGAAACGGTGACGAGCGTCGATGTCAACGGGGATGGAACGCCAACGGTCGACTACCGGTGTACCGACCTTGACGCCGGCGACAGCACTATCGACGGCTGCGGCCACGAGGGGACCGCCACGCTTCGGGAGGGCAAGATGCCCTGGCGCTTCGAGTGGCCCGCCCAGTGGCAGGTGTTGGGCGTCGACTTCGAACCCTTCGGCAAGGACCACGCCGAGGGCTCCTGGCCGAGTGGCGACGACGTGGCGCGCAACGTCCTCGAAATCGAACCGCCCGTTCCGATGGTCTACGAGTGGTTCACCCTCGACGGCGAGCCGTTCTCCTCCTCCGAGGGGAACGTGATTCTGGTCTCGGACGTGCTCGAACTACTCGAACCCGAGGTTCTCCGGTACTTCTTCGCGAAGGACCCTTCGCGGGCGCGAGACTTCAGCATCGAACGCCTCGACCAACTCGTCGACGAGTTCGATCGCTTCGAAGCGATCTACTTCGACGAAGTAGCGGAGGCCAGCGAGGACGAGCGGGCGTTCGCAGAGCGAGTCTACCCATTCGTGGTCGAGAACCCGCGCGAGGAGCGCATCCGGCTTCCCTACACCTTCGCCGCGGTGCTCGGCATGACCGATGACCCGGACCTACGCGAGGAAATCGCCCGCCGCGAGGGCCACATCCCCGACGACGCCCCCGAGTGGGCCGTCGAGGACGCGCTGGCTCGCGTCGAACGGGCGCGCAACTGGGCGCGCCGCACCGAAAACGAGTTCGACTACGAACTCAAGCGCACTGCCATCCCCGATCACGAGTTCGACGCGGCGACCGAGGAGGCGCTCGCCGAACTCGCGGACTTCATCGAGGAGGGCCACGATGCCGAGGAGATTCAGGGAGAGATCTACGAGACGGCAAAGCGCCACGACGTGGCTGTCGGCGAGTTCTTCGGTGCGGGTTACCGGCTCTTTTTCGACGAGGAGCAGGGGCCACAGCTCGGGCCGTTTCTGGCGAAGGTGGATCGGGAGTTCGTCGTTGCGCGGCTTCGCCGGGAGCGGTAGTCGCGGTTCACGTGTTGCGTTCGCTTGTTCGGCCGCTCGTTCTCGCTGCTCCGTTCTCGCTCGCTATCCCGTCTTGATTTCGCTTCTCGTCTCGTCTCACGCGTTCGTCTTCCAAAGACGACAGCGGTTCGCATTCGCGACGCGACGACAGACAAAAGCCCTTTGAGAGCACCGCGCTGAATTACTGTCGATGGATCTCGGTACGCCAGCGGTTGTCTCGGTTCCCGAACTCTTCGGGTCGGAGATTCTCACGTGGGTCGTCGTGGGACTCTTGCTCTACTGGATCGGGATCATTGCACTCCAGAGGTCGGGGTACCTCCCCGAGTTCGTCGGCACGCAGGGGCCGATTCTCACTCTCCACACCAAACGCGGCCGCGCCGTCCTGGATTGGCTCGCGGGCCCGAAGCGATTCTGGCGGGCCTGGGCGAACCTCGGCATCGGCATCGCCGTCGTCGTCATGGTGGCGATGTTCGGCTTCTTGCTGCTCGCAGGGATCGCGGCGGTGAGTTCGCCCCAGCCGACCGGAACCGTCCAGCAGCCCCGGAACGTCCTGGTTATTCCTGGCGTCAACGACTTCCTTCCGCTGTCCGCGACGCCGGGGATCGTCGTCGGCCTGCTCGTCGGCCTCGTCGTCCACGAGGGCGGACACGGGCTGCTCTGTCGCGTCGAAGACATCGACATCGAGTCGATGGGCGTCGCGATGCTCGCCGTTCTCCCGGTCGGCGCGTTCGTCGAACCCGATCAGGAGAGCAGCAAGGACGCCTCCCGCGGCGGGCAGACGCGGATGTTCGCCGCCGGCGTGACGAACAACTTCGCGATCACGATCCTCGCGTTTGCCCTCCTGTTCGGCCCGGTCGTCGGCTCGATCGCCGTCGCCCCGGGCGCTGCCGTCGGCGGCGTCGCGCCGAACTCGCCGGCCGAAGACGCCGGCATCGAACCGAACGATCGAATCACCGCGATCAACGGTGAGCCGGTCGCGGATAATGCCGATCTCTCGACGCATCTCGAGGGCAGCGACGAGGAGGTCTCTGTCGAACTCAACGGCGAGCGAACGGTTCCGGTCGATCACTCGTTGCTTGTCACCGCGGCGGTCGACAACGGGCCAGCACCCATCTCGACCGGCGATTCCGTCGTCGCCGTCAACGGCGAGGGGGTCGCAACCGAGGACGAGTTCCGCGACGCCGTCGGCGACGACGAAACGGCGACGCTCACCGTCGAAGCCGAAGATTCTGACGAGAGGACCGACTACGAATCCCCAATCGGACCGCTCGTTACCGTCCTCGAAGGCGAACCGTTGGCCGGGGCCACCGATGCCGCCGGCGAATCCGTCGTTATCACCGCCGTCGACGGCGAACGCGTCTACGACTACAGCGATCTCACCGCCCAACTCTCCGATCGCGACCCCGGCGATGAACTCTCGCTCGTCACGTACGCGGGCGGTGACCGTCAGGAGACGACCGTCACGCTCGGCGAACACCCACAGCAGACCGATCACCCGTATCTCGGTATCATCGGAACGGTCGGCATCAGTGGATTTGAGCTGAACGATACGCTCGGTGCCCAACTGTACCCCGCTGACAAGTACCTCGCGGTCCTCGGCGGGAACGGGAACACCAACTCGGGCGCAGTGACCGATACGTTCATCGGGAAGATCGGTTTCTCGCTACTACTTCCGCTCGCCGGCGTCCTCGAACTCCTTCCGTATAATTTCGCCGGTTTCACCGGTGGTATCGGAAACTTCTACGAAGCCCAGGGTGCACTCGGCGTTCTCGGTGATGGCACCGTCTTCATGCTAGCCAATCTGCTGTTCTGGACTGGCTGGATCAACGTCCAACTCGGCTTCTTCAACTGCATCCCGGCGTTCCCGCTCGACGGGGGTCATATCCTCCGAACCAGCACGGAAGCGATCATCTCACGTCTACCGATCGATGCAACCCGCGGGATGGTCCGAGTTGTGACGACCTCCGTCGGCCTCACGATGTTTGTGAGTTTCCTGGCGATGATATTCGCCCAGGGGATGCTCGCCGGTTAATCGGATACGAGTGACACTCTTCACTCCTCACCCGTCAATCGGTCATTCTGATTGCTTCGGAACTCAGGCTACTCGAGTCACTTGTCGTCCACGTCGATTCCGTGGCGCTCGTAGAACTCCTCAGGTGTCGAATCGAGACGCTCGAAGTCGGTATCGAAGTAGTGTTCGTGGTGGCGAACGACCTGTTCGACGACCCATCGACTGAACGTCTCGTTGAACTGCCACTCTCCCTCATTCTCGGGAATCTCGAAGCGCTCATCCGTCGAGAACGCGGCGTAGACGTGGAAAAAACCGAGAATAACGTCCGCGAAGTCCCGTGCCTTCTCCGTGCTGCTCTCGCGACGCTCTTCGAGTTCACTCGCGCCGGCGTCGGTGAGTTCGAAGTACTTGCGGTCGGGTTCGTCCTCGCGTTCGAGGCGTTCGGCCCAGCCCTTCTCTTCGAATTTATAGAGGATCGGATACACGGAGCCGTAGGACGGTTCCCAGTGGCCACCACTGATCTCGCGGATTTCCTTCAGAATTTCGTAGCCGTACCGGGGTTTCTCCTCGAGCAGTTCGAGGACGAGATAGGCAATAAGTCCCTTCGGCGGTCCACTTTTCCGCATACGAGTCGTGATTTAAACGGACGTACGTAAAGGGTTTCGGTCACACTCGTGTCCGCCCGAAACCCGGTCCTTCTTGGCCTCGCCGTCCCAACCCGCGCGTATGGACCGACGGCAACCGCCACAGACCGACGAAGGCTGGTACGTCTTACACGACTTCCGCTCGATCGACTGGGACGGCTGGCGCGACGCCCCAGAGCACCGCCGCTCGCGAGCGCTCGCGGAGGGAGTCGACTACCTCTCGGCCGCAACTGAACTCGCGGATGCCGAGGAGGGTGATTCTGCGGTATTCTCCGTGCTCGGTCACAAGGCCGACCTCCTGGTCTTGCACCTGCGCCCGACGCTGGCCGACCTCGATACCCTCGAGCGCCGGTTCGAACAAACCGCACTCGCCGAGTTCACCGAGCGCACGGATTCGTACCTCTCGGTGACCGAGGTCTCGGGGTACATGTCCCAGGAGTACTTCGAGGAGGACGGCGAAATCGAGGACACGGGGACCAAACGGTACATCGAGTCCAGACTGAAACCCGAAATCCCGGACAGCGAGTTCGTCAGTTTCTATCCGATGGACAAGCGCCGCGGGCCGGAAGATAACTGGTACGACCTGCCGTTTGACGAGCGTGCCGAGCACCTCTCGGCTCACGGCGACATCGGTCGGGACTACGCCGGTCGCGTGACGCAGATCATCTCGGGCAGCGTCGGCCTGGACGACTTCGAGTGGGGCGTGACGCTGTTCGCGGACGATCCGACCGACGTGAAGGAACTGCTCACCGAGATGCGTTTCGACCCGTCGAGTTCACACTTCGCGGAGTTCGGCCGGTTCCTCTCGGCGCGGCGGTTCCCGCCGGCGAATCTGGGGGCGTTCCTCGCGGGGGAGCCGGTCCCGCAGGAGTCGGCGGATCCGCACGGCTCTCACGATCAGAGCGGACACCACGAGCATAGCCATAGCCACGGTCATGGCCACGAGGACGGCGATTCGCATCACCACGGCCACGACTCGGACAGCCCACACGGCGACGACAGCGACGACAGTGACGACGAGAGCGTCCGCAGCGAACTGGATGAACTCGGCGTCTACGCGGGTCAGCCCCACGGCGAGGATGTCCACGCCGTCGTGCTCTACTCCGCGGCCGACTCCGACGAGTTGTTCGAGGAAGTCGAGGGGCTGCGGAAAAACTTCGATCACTACGATACACACCTGAAGACAGCGGTTTACGAGCCACAGGAGAGCGACTCTGCGGCCGAAACCGCAGTCGTCAGCCTCTGGGAGACCGACCGCGCCGCAAACACCGCCGCCGGCTTCCTCGCCGACCTCCCCGACATCGTCCGCCAGGCCGGCGACGACGAGGACGACTCCTGGGGAACCATGGGGATGTTCTACACCGTCGAACCCGAGCACCGCTCGGACTTCGTCGGCGTGTTCGACGATGCCGAATCGATTCTTGCCGACATGGACGGCCACCGCAAGACCGACCTGCTCGAAAACCGCGAGGACGAAAACGACATGTTCATCGCCAGCCGCTGGGATTCCCGCGAGGACGCCATGCAGTTCTTCCGCAGCGACGCCTTCGCGGACGCCGTCGAGTTCGGTCGTGACGTTCTCACTGACCGTCCGCGACACGTCTTTTTGGCCTGATCGACCGGTTCAGGCCTCACACCTGGCACGATTCCGGGTGTTCCCCTCACGCCGCCCATCACAGGCGACGGTCAGTCTCTCCGGAACCGACATCGGTTGATCGATGCCGTTCTAACACCGGTCAATGAGCGAGACGAACTCGTCGCTTGGACGACGTCTCTGGCGTTCGTATCGGTCGATACCGATTATCTATCGAATCGCGGTCGCGTTCGTTCTAGGGTCGCTCGTCGGAGTGGGCTTCGGCGAGCGGGCGACGCTTCTTGACCCCCTCGGTGAACTCTTCTTGCAGTTGCTCGAGATGCTGATCATCCCGATCATCGTCTTTACGCTGCTGGGCGGGATGCGCAAGTTGACGCCGTCGAAACTCGGGAAAGTCGGTGGGTTGACCGTCGGGATGTATATCGTGACGACGGCGGTCGCGGCCACCATCGGGCTCGCAGTCGCGAACCTGTTCGATCCCGGCCACGCGGTCGAGTTCACCGGCGGGGAGGCGGACTCGGCCGACCCGCCGACGGTGACCGAGGTGGTACTCGGCATCGTCCCCGACAACCCGCTGTCGGCGATGGCCAACGGCGAGATTCTGGCGACGATCTTCTTCGTCATCGTCTTCGGGCTTGCGCTGACGATCGTTCGAGCGGAAACGACCGACGACACGGTGAGTGGTGCGGTAAACGGCTTCTTCGCGTTCGTCGAAGCCGGCACGCAGGCGCTGTTCAAGATCGTCTGGGGCGTGATGGAGTACGGCGTGATCGGCGTCTTCGCGCTGATGGCCTCGTCGATCGGCTCGGGCGGGTCCGACGCGCTCCTCCAGTTGGCGTCGCTCGTCGCGGTCATCGCGGTCGGCGTCGCGGTGCACATGACCGTCACCTATCTCGGCCTGCTGACCGTGGGCGTTCTGGGTCAGTCGCCGCTCGCGTTTCTCGCTGGCGCGAAGGACGCAATGATGACGGCGTTTACGATCCGCTCCTCGAGCGGGACGCTGCCGGTGACGATCACGGACGCCGAGGAGAACCTGCGGATCGACGAATCGGTCTACGGGTTCGGACTCCCGCTCGGCGCGACGATCAACATGGACGGTGCAGCGATTCGACAGGCCGTCACGGCGGTCTTTGCCGCGAACCTGGTCGGCGTCTCGCTGGGCCTCGGCGAACAGATCATGATCCTCTTTACCGTGATCACGATCAGCATCGGCACTGCCGGCGTTCCCGGTGCAGGGCTGATCATGCTTACCGTTATCCTGAACGCGGTCGGACTTCCCCTGGAGATCGTCGGTTTCGTCGCCGGTGTCGACCCCATCCTGGGTCGGATCGCAACTATGAACAACGTCACCGGCGACCTCGCCGTCTCCTCCGTCGTCGGCAAGTGGACGAGCTCGATCGAGTTCAGCGAGGGCGTTTGGGCTGATGGCGATCCCGGTGGTGATGGCGGTGAAACACGCGGTGTGACGACGGATTGAGACGCACGGACTACCCGCGGCCCACGTACAGCGGGAGTCGTAGCGAGTTCAGCTCGAGCCCGCTGCCGGCGACCGGTCGTAGAAGAAGTAGCCCGCGACTCCAGCGATGCCGAGGCCGAGCGTGATGTAGGGCCAGTTGCCCGCCGCGCGATCCGTCAGGAACGCGTGGGCCGTTACGAATACTGCAAACCCGACGTGTGCGGTCAGTGTCGCGAGTCCGAACGCAGCGAAATCCATGAGTGGCGTATTCGACGTGTGCCCAATAGCCGTTTCGGAACGTCGGTTCTTCTGGGTACCGGGTTCTATATTCTGGGTGTTGAGTTCTGAGTTTCAGGTTCTGGACGCGTTCCGTATTCTCTCCGTTAGAGAGTCGTCTCAACCCCGAGTCGAGCCGCTTGCTGAACGCTCGAACCGACGACTACCGACTGTCCAGGCCGCAAACAAACCGCTTGAGAACGCTTAGAAATCGTGGTCCGAATCGTCTTCGACCGACCGCTTCAGCGAATCGCGGCGGGCCTTTGCGTCGCGGCCAGTTGCCTCGAGCAGGAAGTCGTTTTTCGCATCGACGGCCTCGCCGGCAGCCTCGAGTTCGTCCGGTTCGAGTTCGGTCGGATCGCGTTCGTGGAACTCGACGCCGAGTTTGTCCTTCTTCCCGGAGTATTCGACGGTTCCGGCGACGATTTTCTCGAAGACAGGGTTGTCAGGTTCGCCGATGACGTAGAGGTCGCTGCCCTTGAACTCCTGGGTCTCCGTAATCGGGCCGAAGTAGTCCTCGACTGTCGCCTTCATGTCAGGAATTCGCTCTTCGAGATATTCACCGCGACGCATCTTGTACTCCTTCATGGATTGGAGATACACGGGGGAGTGTTTACCTCTTTTCATACTCGATGTTGTCGGTGTTCAACAGGTTCTGCGAGGACGATTGCGGTCGGAGAAATGGAGAGCGGTGAAACCGATTTGGCTGCACCCGTCAGCGCTGAGCGATCGAACAGTCACTCGCCAGACAGTCCGTCACTCGCTATGCTGTGCCCGCTCGCCGAGGTATCCTTTTCGACACTCCGGACAGATGTCGCCGGTTCGAAGCGAGCCACGGTCGCCCGTGGTGACGAAGTCACAGCGCGGACAGTAGAACTCGGTGGGAACGTCCTCCGTTGGGGGGCTCGAGTCGCCGGGTGCGGGGGCATCGCTGACGCGTTCGATACCGGTGCCAGTACCGGTGTCAGCGCTTGAACTCGGACTGCTCGTGGGGGCCTCACCGGAGCGACCGGTACTGGCCTCGCCGGTGACGGTATTCGCACCGACGCCTGAGTCCGTCTCACCGGCGCTGAACTGTGCGTCACTGCCGGAGGGATCTGCCGTTACCGTTCTGGCGTCAACTGCCGACTGGTCTTCGTACGCGGTTGAATCGTGTTCGAGGACGACGGCATCGTCCTCGGTCGGGTCCGTCTCGTAGTCGTCTGCGTCGGGCCACTCCCCGTTAGGGTCGTCATCGACCGGCGGGCCAACGTCCTCAGAGTCTGGCCATTCGCCGTGTTCTCTGTCCCGGTTGCGTTCGGGTTCGGGGTCGTCGTCTTCGAGAATCTCGCCGTCGTCGGTAATCGGCTCGCCGTTCTCGTCGGTTGGAACGTCTCGAGTACTGTCGGTCACCTCACCGTCGGGACGCTCAACGCTGTCACTGTCTGCATTCGCGTTGATCGCTGGCCCGGATTCCGTTTCGCTGCCCGCAGTCGCATCGGGATCCGGATCGGCGTCGGCGTCAGTATCGGCGTCGATAATCGTCGCGTCATCGGTAATCGAGTCAGACGCCGGATTAGAGCCTTGGTCGTGGACGGACCCGTCCTGCTCAGCGTGTTCCCGCTGGGGGGTTGTCGATGCGGGTGTCTCGGTCTTCGTATCTGTGCCAGTGTCGGTATCACTCTCGAGAGGCAGTTCTCGGTCCGTCGCCGCAGTCTCGCTCGGCTCGCTCCGAGCGTCGGGCTCGGCTGCCCGTGCTGCCGAGAGACTCGTCACCTCGGTGTTCTCACTGATGACGTGTCTGTCACCGCAGCGAACACACTCCTCGTACTCCTGGACGGTGACGACGACCTCACTGCCCCGTTCTTCGCGCTCGCGGTCGACTCCGGACTCGCCGTAGTCGTGCCCGAGCAGCGAACATCGCAGGACCATTGTCCCATCGTACCGAGCCTGGCCATAAAAAACGTACCGCCTGAACCGTCCCGTTTCGTGTCATGTGACGGCGCTGATGGCTCTTGAGACTGCTCTCGAACAGACACGCTCAGAAACCCGTACTCGTCGTCACCGTCGGCCGTAACAACAAACGTCAAATCCCAGGTCGTCGAAGCTAGCAACGGAAACCGATGAGAGCAAAGCCGGAGTACCGAGACCGGGAGCGGACGGAGGTTGCGGTCCTCGATGCGCTCGTCGACCGCACCGATGACGGGATGTCCGTCCTCGAACTCCGGGCCGCCGTCGAAGCCGAAATCGACGACCTGGAGGACGCCCTCGCGACGTTGAAAGACGACGACCTGATCCTCGTCGAAACGAGCGGGAGCGAGACGCTGATCAAACCGGACGAGCGCGTCGTTCCCGACGAGCCGACGACGGAGGACGACGACCGATCCATCGGCGACTGGCTCCGGGACCGCTTTCCGTTCTGACCCGAACCGCCTCGTTCGGCCATTCGAATCGAAACGCCTGTGGGTACCTGGCCCCTGTCCGAACGTATGAGCCTTATTTCGTCCGTTCACGAGGATCACGGAGCGACGTTCGGCGAGCGGGGCGGCCGGACGATTGTCGAGAACTTCGGACGCCCGGCACGAACCCATCGCGCGGTTCGCAACGGCGTCGGACTGCTCGAACTCGCCTCCGATGTCATCGTCGTCACCGGCGACGACCGCCGCGAGTACGTCGACAACGTCGTCTCGAACCGCGTTCCCGCAACCGACGGCCAGGGCTGTTACGCGCTCGTCCTCGACCCACAGGGCGGCATCGAGATCGAACTCTACGTCTACAACGCCGGCGAGCGACTCCTGCTCTTTACGCCGCCCGGAACCGCTGGGGACCTCGCCGCCGACTGGTCCGAGAAGGTCTTTATTCAGGACGTCGAAATCGACGTTGCGACCGACGAGTTCGCAATCTTCGGCATCCACGGCCCGAAGGCGACCGAAAAAGTCGCGAGCGTTTTAAACGGTGCCGCCTCGCCCGACGAGCGGTTTTCCTTCGTGCGCGGCACGATGGGCGACGAGGGCGTCACCGTCATCCGGACGGACGCGCTGACGGGCGAGGAGAGTTACGAGGTCGTCTGCGCCGCCGCCGACGCCGAGGCGGTCTACGACACGCTGTTGAACCAGGGCATGAACGCCGCCCCGTTCGGCTACCGAACCTGGGACAGCCTCTGTCTCGAGGCCGGCACCCCGCTGTTCGAAACCGAACTCGAGGGGACGATTCCGAACGTGCTCGGCCTGCGCACCGCCCTCGACTTCGAGAAGGGCTGTTACGTCGGCCAGGAAGTCGTCTCACGGGTCGAAAATCAGGGACAGCCGAGTCGGCGGCTGGTCGGGCTAACGCTCGAACACGGCAGCGAGCCGGCAACTGAACTCGTCCCCGAATCAGGCGCGGCCGTCTTCGACGGCGATGCCTCCGTCGGCGAGATTACGCGGGCGGGCGTCAGCCCGATTCTCGAGTCACCGATCGCGCTCGCGCTCGTCGAGTTCAGTCTCGAAACCGATACGGTCACCGTCCGTGTCGATGGCGAGGAGGTGCCGGCAGTGCGGACCGAACTGCCGTTCGTCGACGGGTCGGACGACTCCGCTCGACTGCCGGTGTATCCGTAATCGCGGTTCGGTGGCGTCGGCGGCGGGTCGGACCTGGAATAGGAGTTACAATCGGACTCGGACTCGGAACCCAAACGAGAACCAGAACCGGAACCCGCACCGGAACTGTCCGGGCCCACGCTCAAGGGCGGCGAGAGTGCACGGTCGACTATGACCGCATCCGACTTCGACGACACCGATTTCGCGGAACTGGCGGACCGCGTTCGCACGCAGTCGGCCGACGCACCCGGTTCCGACACCGAGCGCGTGACTATCCGCTCGCTCGAATCGCTCGATGCCGACGCGCTGTCCGCGCTGCTCGAGATGGCCGAAACCGACCACGACCGGCCGGCCGAACTCGTCTTCGTCCTTCCAACCGACGCTACCGAGGCTGATCCCTCCGTCGCTGAACTCGAGGACGCGCTCGGCCATCCGATTCGCGTCGAGGAGTCGTTGCCTGAGGACACCGTCCTGTTGTTGCCGACCGATGCCGTCGACGGCGTGGAACTGGTTGATCCGGGTTCAATCACCTGCGGTGTTATCGGCACGGCGTAAACTGGCGAACTGTCGGATCGATACCGACTGAACCGGCCGTCAGAGCCCGAGACAGTCGGGTGTACGTGGAATAGCGACTCAGTTATCTTCGCCGGGAGCGTACGCCGTCATATGGCAACTGCTACCGATACACCTGGTGAGAGATCGCTCGCTCGCCTCCCGAGCGATGCCGTTCGCTCGTTCAAAGCGGAATTCTCGGGCGAGATCGTGCTTCCGTCGGACCCGTCGTACGACGACGCTCGACGGCTCTGGAACGGCATGATCGACAAGTATCCCGCGATCATCGCCCGCTGTTCGGGCGTCGCCGACGTCGTTGCGGCAGTGAACTTCGCCCGCGAGCACGAGTTCAGCGTCGGGGTTCGCGGCGGTGGCCACAACGTTTCCGGCACGGCCGTCGTCGACGGCGGGCTCGTCGTCGATCTCTCGGCGATGAACGGCGTTCGCGTCGACCGCGAGGCGGGGACGGTCCGCGTCGAGGGCGGCGCGTCGCTCGGCGATGTCGACCGCGAAACCCAACTGTTCGGTCTCGCGACGCCGCTCGGTGCCGTTTCGAAGACCGGCGTCGCAGGATTGACGCTCAACGGCGGATACGGCCATCTCAGCCGCCAGTACGGACTGGCGCTCGATAACCTGGTCAGCGTCGATATCGTCACCGCGGACGGACGAGTTCGCACGGCGAGTGCGGCCCGGAACGAAGAGCTGTTCTGGGGCGTTCGCGGCGGTGGCGGCGCGTTCGGCGTCGTCACATCGTTCGAGTTCAGCCTCCACGAGGTCGGTCCCGAGGTGTACGCGTTCTTCGCCTGGTTCCGCGGTGACGAAGCACACCGGGTGGTCGACCGGTTCCGGGAGTGGACCGAGACCGCCCCGCGGACCGCAGGTACTCTCGCGGTCGCCGCACACGTCCCCGAACTCGAGGAGTTCCCCGAGTCGGCGTGGGGCGAGGCCGCGGTCGCGTTCCTCGGGTCGTTCCGCGGCGACCTCGCGGACGCCGAGTCCGTTTTCGAGTCGCTTCGAACGGGGCTGACGCCGATCGCGGACTTCAGCGGGCCGATGGCGTTTACCGACCTGCAGTCGATGCTCGACGAGGACTACCCCGACGGGCTTCGGTACTACTGGAAGTCGATCTACGTGACAGACCTCACCGACGAACTCGTCGATGTCATGGTCCGGTACAACGAATCCGCGCCGTCCGAACTCTCGACGGTCGACCTCTGGCATCTGGACGGCGCAGTCGGCGAGGTGCCGCGGGACGCGACCGCGTTCTGGCACCGGAACAAGCCGTACATGTTCGCCGTCGAGGCGAACTGGGAGGACCCCGCGGACGACGATGCGAACGTGACGTGGGCGCGCGAGGCCATCGCCGACGTGCAGGCGCTGTCGGTCGGCGCGGGCCGGTACGGCAATTTTCCGGGGTTGAACGAGGATCCCGGGACGCTGCTCTACGGGGAGAACGCCGCGCGTTTCAGCGACCTGAAGGCGACGTACGATCCAGAGACCCTGTTCGTGGGGAACGAGGCGCTCTCGGAGCGGGCCGACGACTGACGATGGTCCGATGGCCTGCCGTGACGAGACGTGAGGCGACGTGTGCAGTGGCCGCCGGGCGGACCGAGTTCAGTCTTCGGTCTCTTTCTTGGCTTCGTCCTCCGCCCCAGTCCCGACCTCGACCTCGGTTTCGGACCCGGTCGCCGACGGTCGGTAGCGGCGGCTCACGGCCTTCCACCGACCGCGCCTGACCAGCCAGTAGTTGATCCCGCCCGGCACGTACGTCTCGAGCAGGAGCGCGAGGTACAGCGCCGCGATGCCGAGCGGCGTGACCGGGCCCAGCAACGCGGCCGGTATCGCGAACAGGTAGCGTCCCGCCAGCGAGGCGAGAAACGGCAGGCGCGTATCGCCGGCCCCGAGGAGGACGCCCGCTGCCGCGCCGTCGAGTCCGAACCCGATCGAACTCACCGCGCCGACGGCGACGAACGCCGCTGCCGCCGGCACCTCGCTCGACTCGGAGACGAACGGAACCGCGATCGGCTCCGAGAACACGATCACCAGCGCCGCGATCCCGGCGTAGAGGACGACCGAGAGCCGAATAATCGCCGTCCCGTAGGCGGCCGCCTCCCCCTCCTCGCTCGACCCGAGGTGCTGGCCGACGAGTGAACTCGCCGCGAGCGAAAGTCCCCAGTTGATGCTGTTGATCAGGCCGCGGACGCGTCGACCGACTTCGAGGGCCGTGACGATGACCGGCCCGAAGGTAGCGGCGATCCACAGCAGCGGGAAGACGACGGCACCGGCCGCGAGCCGGCGGCCGATTTCGGGCATCGAAATCTCGATCAGTTCGCGGACGAGTTCGCGATCGATCCACGGTCCGTCTGCGGTGATGGGGACGGGACTCGGCTCCATGCCGAGCCGGCCGTACGAGCGGCCGGTCATCCCCCACGCGAGGACGACCGTGACGAACCCGGTCGACAGCGTCGTCCCGATCGCCGCGCCGGCGACGCCCAGTCCAAAGCCGAAGATCAGCAGGCCGCTCAGGAGGACGTTGAGAACTGCTCCGCCGGCGCGTGCAACCATTTCTGTGAACGTGTCGCCGACGCCGGTGTAGGTGCGACTGGCGATGAGGTTGCAGAGTTCGAACAGCGCCGCCGGCGCGACGAACACGAGGTAGGTGCGCCCGTGATCGATCGGTGCCGCTTTCGAGCCGAGGAGTTCGATCAACGCGTTCGGGAACGCGAGGAAGACGGCTACGACCGGAAGGGCAAAAACGACGGCGAGCAGGACGCTCTGGGTGACGACGAGCGACGCGCGGTCGGTCGCCTCGCCGCCGTAGTTCTGCGAAACGAGCGAGACGGTGCCGCCCGCGAGACCGAGGCCGAGCATCGTCACGAGTTCCCAGTAGGCGAGCGCGTACGCCAGCCCTGCAGTTCCGGCGGTGCCGACGGCGGTACCGACCATGGCCAAGTCGGCCGTCTGCTTCGACATGATCGCGAAGCCGGTGATAATCCGCGGCCACGCTAGTTCCATCGTCGGGCGAAATCGCTCGGCGTCGATGATGCCGAGACGCTCGAAGAGATTCGCGACGAACGCCACGACGCCGGTCACTCGCCCTGTCATCGCGTGTTTGTTTCGAGAGCGATTCCTTCGGTCTGTCGTTTGGCGTCCCGCGAGAGCCGTCGTTCAGCGGTGAATACATGACAGAACGGGAAGGCTTATTACTGGAACATCGCAGTATTTCGGTATGCGTTCGCCCTCTGTCTCCTCTCGCACGGCCGCCGGTTTCACACTCGCGGCGATATCGCTGCTGCTGGTTTCGGCAGTACCGGTCCTCGCCCAGCCCGATCCGAACGGCACTCGCGTCGGCACGGATGCCGTGATCGGGTCGTTGTTCACCAGCGCCATCGGGAGTGCGCTCACCACGCTCGTCATCGGTGGACTGTTGATCGCATTCGCTCCCGATCGGACCCGGAGGTTGACCGATACCGCCCTCGATCGGTCGGGGACCGCGTTCGGCTACGGTCTCCTTACCCTGATCGGCTTTCTCGGTGCGGTTCTCCTGTTGGCAATTACGGTGATCGGGATTCTCCTCGCCGTTCCGCTGGCGCTGGTCTTTGCCATCGTGGCGCTCGTCGGCGGTGAACTCGGCTATCTCGCCGTCGGTCGACTCGTCTCCGAGCGTTGGTCATCGGCGTTAGCCGTCGCGGTCGTCGTCGCCGCGATCACCGGATTCGTTCCCGTTCTCGGCAGAATCGTCGCGTTCGTGATCTCGAGTATCGGTATCGGGACGATCGCGATGGCGGTAATCGATAACGGTTCGACGCAGCGTGGCGGCCGTCGCAGTCGTCGCAAACGCCGCGGACGAGACGGCGCTACGTACGGCACCGACGACGATTATGATGATTACGACAATTACGACGATACGACCCGGTACTGACCGTACTCAGCGCCGGGAAAGCAACGCCTTCAGGTGATCCAGCGAGGCCAGCGAGGTCGGCCGGTCCATGTGGACGCCGATTTCGCCGGAGAGCGCCCCGAGACCGACGTGCTGGACTGGTTCTGGAAACGAGTACGCCCGGCGAATCCAGTGTCCCAATCGCTGTTCGCGTTCTAAGTCCTCGCGCCAGGCGCGTTCGTAGGCCGGAAGCGTCGTCGGCCGATCGGGATCGATCTCGCGGGCGGCGTGGTCGGCGCTCGTCATACCGTAGAGGATCCCGCCGCCCGTGAACGGTTTCGTCTGCGCGGCCGCATCGCCGATGAGAAAGCCTCGCCGACTCGTCACGCGATCCGCCTGCCCGATCGGGATCGCACCAGAACAGCGGTGTGACACGTCGATCTCGTAGCCGTCGATCAGTTCCTCGAAGTGCTTCGTCACCTGTACGCCCGGCGGCGCTGCCAGCCCGTACTCGACGCCGGCGTCACCCCGCGGGATGCGCCAGGCGAAGAACGTCGGCGGCGTGAGGTGGACGTCGACGAAATCCTGCTCGTCCGCCTCGTCGGAAAAGGCGAGCACACCGTGAAGGAACTCGTCGGGTTCCGGAAGCCCGAGTTCACCTCGCACACGCGATCGCGGGCCGTCGCAGCCGGCGACCATCTTTGCTTCGTGAGTGACGGTGCCGTCGGGGCCGCTGGCGACGATTTCGACGCGGTCGCGGTGCTCGCGAACGTCGGTGACGGTGTGTTCCTCGCGGACGTCCGCGCCGGCCTCGCGTGCGAGTTCGGCGAGGTGGCGGTCGAGGCCGACGCGGTCGATGACGTTCGAGGCGACGTCTCGCATGTAGAAGGGGTAGGCGTCGCTGTGTGGACCGCCGACGTGGAATCGTGCGCCGTAGATTTCGTTCTGGAAGAGTTCTTCGCGTGCACCGGGACCGGTGAAGCCCCAGATGTCGGTACTGACGTGTCCGGAACAGGCGAGTGGCACCCCAATGGTTCCCTGTTCGAGTGCGAGGACGTCAAAGCCCTTCTCGGCGGCCCGCCGGGCGAACCGCGCGCCGGCGGGACCGACGCCCACCACGACGAAATCGTACATGTCCGTCACGTTCACGGCTGTCGGTAAATAGCCTGTCGAACGGCTGCACTAGCTGGTGAGAACCGCCTCCACAGGAGGGGTCGCCGCCTCCATCTCTCGAACTGGTCTGTGAAATAGTCACGTGTTGTTATGTGTTTTTACATAGTCTACCAAGTCTAGCAGCGTCCAAACGTGGACCGCTTAGTGTATCTCTATCCCTGAACTTGCGTCGCGTTCGATTTTCCAAAACAATCGCCGAGGCAGAGTAGACTCGGAACGCTACTAGACAGTCTTGGTTGATATTTGCTTTTCTAACTATCAATGCTAACAATAGGTTTATAGGGGATTCAATACGATGATTAGTTAACTAATGTCTAAAAAACAGCCTGAGTTTGCAAGAATTATGAGCCGAAGGAAATTACTCACCACTTCGAGCGTCGCAATGGCTATGTCGATATCGGGTTGCTCGAATTATATACCACTAAGCCAGTCAAAGAAGAAATCAGAGATAGCTGAAGTGGGTGTGGATAATTCTACAGACGACCGCGAATATGTGTCAGTTATAGTTAGTGGGGACAATGATATTATATTTAGACACACATTCATACTTGATCCTGGTACTTTTTCTTCAGAAAAAGCTATTGAAGAGGAACCTTCAGAGATTATGGCCTTTACAAAGAATGGTATATCAAAAACATGGAACTATGATCCCGAGATGGGACCGGCATTTGATTGTGGTATCAAGGATATCGGACTCACGCTTCAAGATGATACGATCGAACCTTGGTATGATTGCCCGTAATCCACATACGCTCTTCTGTAGGAGATTGTTGAAGCTCTCCATAGCGGAGTTGGAATAGAGACTGACCGTCTGATCGCCCAACGACCGGATTCTAGTCTCGCTCAGTTCACCATAGAATCACAAGATGGCTCTACCTCAACAATGTACTACACAAGAGCGACAACTCTATATCCAGTAGCAATTTCAATATTGATCGCGGCATACACCCAGCACCAGTTACCGGTGATCTGGACAGCGGTTTCGTCAACCGCGACGGCGAAGCCGTCGGCGGTCTGGAGCGCTGCCGGCTAGCCGTTCTTTCCACTGCCAGATCGCCTGATGCGACCGATCTACGCCAAGCAGGCAGATGATGGTGACACTTGCAACAAGAACTTCTCATCTTCTCAAACTGGCTCAACTATAGTAACCGTTAGAACTTTCCGCCCATAGATTGTTGAAGCTTCTAATGGATCATCTCGACGAGATCTCTGTCGAAGAACTTCACNTAGCCGAGTGGCATAACACCGGCCGGCGAACAATCTACAGTTGGCTCAAGCGACTCGATACTGACGAGTCGCTTGAGCAGGCTGTTACTGATGTTCATCGATCTGGGAGAAAGAGAAAACTCTCAGAAAAAGAGCAGCAAGAGTTCGAAGAAATAGTCCACAGATCCCCTGAAGAAGTTGGGCTCGACGCGCCGGCGTGGACGCCGGCGCTCGTCCAGCACCATCTCGAGGAGACCTACGATGTC
>NZ_AOIL01000056.1 GCF_000337595.1 Natrialba taiwanensis DSM 12281
CCTGCTCGGGAAGTACGTCGAGAACGTCCTTCTGAAGCAGCGTATTGCCAATTCGTTCGACCGACTCCAAGTCAAACTTCTCGCGGAGGTGGTAGAGAACCGTGTTGTGGTGGGGTGAATCTTCGCTCTTCTCGCAGAGTGTCGAAACCGAGGTCCCATCGGCGCATGCGCCGACAAGGACCTCGTGAACGTCTTCGGACGTTGTTTCGGCGTTGGGAGCGAGATCAAGCTCAACTTCCTCGTCAAGCCAGTTGACGAGGAAGTTAAGAACCTGGTCTTCGTGGATTGAACTGTCTGCTTGCAGGGTATTAAGCACACCTGCCGCAAGCAGACATCCTTCCTAGTTACTTACTATTTAGCAGAGGGTCTCACGAACAACTCGGCGTCGTTAAACTGCTTTGTGAAGTACTGAGTCTAGTTAAAGTGACTCTTTTTGGTAGTAGTGACTACACTGTGATAGGTCGGAACTAATTTCGAAACCGTGCAACGGGCTACCTATCTAAAGACGGATGGTCTGCGGTCTTATACCGCGCCGTCTCCTTTGACCATGCCAGATGGCCACTTATCGATAGCTCTATGGCCGTTATGTAGGCCGGAAGAGCCTCCGTTGTGTCGGAGGCACCAGTGATGTGTTGTGAAAGGGTCTCGAACCGGCGGATCTCAGTTCCGACCAGCTGACAGGCCTTATTGACAGCCTCCTGCAACGAACAGCCCTGTTCATTGCGGATGACGACAGCGAGGTTGTTCACTTCCCCATCCGCCAGCTCCTTGTGCAACGAATAGACGTCGTTGGTCAACGCGATAGCGTTGCCTCCTGCTATACAAAGAGCTATAACTATTTCGGAGTGATATGACTCTTCGGAGACACAAATATCCGACGATAGCTCTCCTAGATCAAGAAGTGGGTACACGCCTGCTGCGCGCCGCCGATTCGGAAGGAAGACGTGATAGTCGGGAATATGGTTAGTGGCGCGGTTGTGTGCCTCCCCACGGAGACCAGCGAAGTAGTCACGATGATGCTCGACGAAGCGGGTATACAATTCCTGTGGCATCTGATTCGATGCCCGCTGAAAGATGTCGATGAACCCTTTTACCCGGGGCTCTGGGAAAGAGCCACGTGAGTCTTCTATAAGTCCTGCAAGCAGTGGTTCGTGGAAGGACTCGACAGCTTCAGGGTTGGTCCCCAACTCCGTTGGATCGAGATCATCGTCATGTGCAAATACCCAACTATACCAATCGCTGCAGAGCTGCATGGACTCAAGTGAGGCTTGGGGATGGAGTTGACACCCAAGACGGGATACTGTGTCAATCCTCTGCGACGGCTCGTCTATCATCCCCAACTCTTGGGCCCACTCCTGACTCTGAGCTCTGACCTCTTCGGCGTGCGGATTGATCTCATCGGAAAACGGACAGTATATCTCCGGAATCTCGATGCGTGCGGCCATACTGGCTGGCGGGGACGGCTGTTCACAGAGCGTCTGCAGAGACATCAAAACATCATCGAGGACAGCCGTGAGCTGTGCCTCGATTCCTTCTTGGCGATCGATGGAGACCTGGCTGACGGTAACCATTGCAGTCACCAGCGTGCTGTTCTCCCGGGACTGAATCGTCCACTCAACGTCGACCTGGATGTCCCCCTCGAAGGTCATGGTGAGGCTGGTTGGTTCCTCACTGTCGGTCACGTGCACCTTGCCCTCGAACACACGCAGGGATGCATTCTCTGTGCCAGCATCGGTGACCGTAACGTCCTCCACACCAGTACTTACGGTGAGGCCAGAGCTCTCTGCGAGCACTGGTTCGACCGCTGTGAGCACAGCAAAAATGTCGGCCGGGGCCGCATCGATGGAGATGCTCTCTTCGAGGCCCCTCATGTGATTATCTATCGTCATGGTAGGCCCCTCATGGATTGGTCATTTAATTTTATACTACTAACCTTGCGTCGAGGCCTTTCACAAAATAGTACTACCATTGTACATATTCAATTTGTCAATATCATATAAAAATGGTTGCTAGAAGGTATTAATACAATAATATTATTCGCTCTTGTGGCGTAGATTGTTGGTGAGTCAGAGCGCAGTTTTGAGCGCTTCATCTCCTGGTTTTCGGAAGACTTGACGACGAAGTTGGAACGGTCGCAGATACGGTGTGAGTCGATCTTTGGAGACGTCTCGATGCGGCGAGAGCCACCGTCGCGTCAGCGACGCGTGGCTCTCGCAGGTATTCACGTGGACGTCTCTATCAACGTACTCACCCTCGCCGTGGACGACGTATTCGCGGTCAAATGCATCGTCCTCGTCTAACGGTTCATACGCCCGAAAGCCGTCAGTATAGACGGTGAGCGACTCCTGCTGGCGGTCGGCCAGCAGGGGTCGAATCGTCGATTCATCAGCGGCTTTCGCTGGCAGCACGTATCACTCACCGCTGCCACGATCTGCGAGAATAAACACGGGAGGCTTGTCTCCAGCGTACGTTCCACGTCCGCGCGTGGACAGGCCACGCGAGCGCGACGGCTGGTCGCGCTCGCGGCCTTTGAGACCGGCTTTCACGTAGAGTTCGTCGATCTCCACCGGGCCTTCGAGGTGTGGCCGAGGCGCGTCCAGCGCTCGCAGGAAGCGCTGGACGCGCCGGTAGATCGTCTTGTAGGAAACGTCAATCTCCACGTCTAGCTGTCTGGGGCTTGTGTTGAAACGGATGTAGGTGTAGGCGGCGAGAAACCATTTTCTGAGTGTATACCCAGTTGCACGTTCAAAATTAGTTCGCCGGACGGGACAGGCGGATCTGAAACTGACCACCCATCGGCGGTGCTGACCCAATGATGATTTGTTTCTTGATAGAAGTGCCAGTCCCAGCCGGAGACTCACCCTGATCAGTCAAGATACGATTACAAAAGAGAGCCGCCTGAGAGCAATGCCTCTCAGGCGACACCCGTTTTTTGGACAGGTGCCCCAACAGTCAAATGAGCCGACTCGGTGAGCGTATCAGCCCGGGTTTGTTCTGCCGTTTTGCGGTGAGAGACGCTGCAACCAGTGCGACCGCTGAGAGAACAACGTGCGTCTCGACGTTGTTCTTTTTGCGTGCGCGGACGCGATCAAAACTAGTGAAGGACTTCAGTCGGGAGAACATACGCTCGACACCTGCGGGCAGGTGTCGATGCATCCGTTCTTTGATCGCCTGGAAAATGTCGGTCTCCTCGACGCTGCCCACCTCAACACCGTACTCCGAGAGTTGTTCCTGTGGGAGGAGCTCCAGAGCGTCGTAAGGACTGTCGATCTCGAGGTGACCTCACCGTGGGTTCGGAGATACCCACGAACGCTACGCTTATACGCCGTGGTTGAGTTGTTCCGACCGTCGGATCTGTTGGATAGCATACCACTGATCCGACTTCTAATCTAGTGAAAGTAACTATTTCTTCCAGTAGTGACTGCTGTGTGAGGCGTTTAAACTAATCTCGAAACCGTACAACAGGCTATACAAACAATTTCCTTTATATCTAGATACAAAAGTTAAGTCATTCCAGAGCGTGGTTTTTATAATGAGCACATCACAACTGCCAGGATCAGTCGATAGTCGAACGCGTCTCCCGGTTGAGTGGTATAGAAGAATGCAAGAGGAGGACCCTGTTCACTACGATGCTCAGCGAGGGATATGGGACGTCTTCAGATACGAGGATGCTACCCGTGTACTGACCGACGAAACAACGTTTTCAGCGGATATTGTGAGTGCAGATACGCCCCGCCCCGTCACTGATGACGATCTATCGCTAATCAAGTCGGCAATGATCCGTGTAGACGGCGATGTACACGATCAACGCCGTGATTTCGCTACCACTTCATTTTCCCCCAGGGGGGTGGACACTCTTCAGCCTCGGATCAAAGAAATCGCTGATGATCTTCTTACAAGCCTTGCAGGGAGAGATCGTGTTGAACTTCTTGAGGAGTTTTCTACTCAGCTTCCCCGCGCCGTTACTGCCGAACTTTTTGATATTCCGCAGGAAGATAGAGAAAAATTCAAAGAGTTGGATATCGTAAACTTCACTCAAGTCAGTAGCCCGGATCAGGAGTTTCTCCAGATTCACCAGATGGTAAGCGAGTATTTCTCGGAGTTGATTGCTGAGCGAGCTGATGGTGAGGGAGATGATCTTATCACGCTTGCCGCGACGCAGGAGGCTCTTTCTCAGGAGGAAAAAATCGGATTTTGTCTCGCTCTTCTCATCGCAGGAATGGCTACTACGAACAATCTGATCGCCGGTGCTATCAGGCTTTTTGTTAACAATAACTTGATCAACGCGCTCCAGGCAGGCCGTATTGATCGAGAGAAGGCCATCGAAGAGGTGCTTCGATATCGATCACCGGTCCAATCAGCAACCCGCAGAGTTACCCGTCCTGTAGAACTCGGAGGAAAACAGATCAAAGAAGGGCAACCGATTACGGTGTGGATCGGTGCTGCAAATCGTGACCCAGAAGTCTTTACAGCCCCTGATGAGTTTCGGCCCGAACGAACCCCGAATCCGCATATGGCGTTTGGAAGGGGGGAACATTTTTGTCTTGGGTCCTCTCTTGCCCGCCTTGAAGGAAACGTTGCAATACAAACGCTACTCGACCGATTCGATCGGATCGCTCCAGAAGAATCGGATACCCTCCCCCGCCACGTGCTTCCGCAAATGATCTTTAGCTAAACTCAGTACTTCACAAAGCACCCTCGCTTAACTGATTTTGCCATCTGAATTCCGTGTTGGAATGGTTGCACTGACAGTCTAAACGGGGAACTATACTGTCGGTCAGAGATATTGATAGAGTCTCAAATTCACCGTAACCTTTGACTATTTTACCGTAAAACATCATTCACATGCCTCCAGACGGATACAGTACAGTCACGGTCAGTGACGAAGTACTCGCACGGTTGATCGAGGTTATGACAAAATACGACTGTGATAGCATCGCCGATGCGGTTGAAACGGCATCGATCATCGCTCTTGAGCGTGATGAGGTGGAGTTGGCACAGATTCTTGGTGATCGTCTCCAAGAGTAGGGCATCGCACGAAGATTACCGTAAAATGCCAACTTTTACTGTAATACTATCAAAACTTACGGCCTATAGTATATGAACGAATGGCTGTGTCGAATCACTAGACGGCGTCGGGGAAGGTCAGTAAATCGAAGGAGTTGAAGCGGGAGACTTCAGTTGTTCATGACCCAAATCTCCCGCTTC
>NZ_AOIL01000057.1 GCF_000337595.1 Natrialba taiwanensis DSM 12281
GATGATCTCCCTCCACAGGCTGCGGATTTTCCTCGATGAGACCTACGAGATGATCATTGATCGGTTAGAGGTAATGCCACCAATTCTGGAGATCGTCGGCCTTGAGCCCGACGATCTCCCGCATCCATCGACGTTGAATAAATGGTTCGACAGGATCGTCATGGAGGTGTGGCGAGTGCTGCTGCGCCACTCGGCGCAGCTGCACGATCCATCGCCACATGTCGCCGTCGATGCAACCTACTACGAGCGGTCTCCGGCGAGCAAGCACTACTGTGACCGTACGAACTACTGTGTTCAGACCATCGANCGATGCAACCTACTACGAGCGGTCTCCGGCGAGCAAGCACTACTGTGACCGTACGAACTACTGTGTTCAGACCATCGAAGCGACGAAACCCGTTGATACTGATAGGGATTAGCAGAGATACTCGTAGATTCGCGGTGAGTGCAGAGTTGGGAGTTTGCTCGTGAGATACGCTTTCAACTCGGGCAGTGTTCGATAGAGTCTATTAGCACGCCCTTCGTTCACTTGACGCCAGCACTGTTCGAGTGGATTCATTTCCGGCGCGTACGGGGGGAGGTATTCAAGAAGCAGGCCGGCTTTCGCGGCCTGCTTCTTGAGGTGCTTCGCTATGAAATACGGCGCGTTGTCTAAGACGATCACCAGTTCCTCTCCGAACTCTTCTTGGAGCGCTCGCAGAAAGTGGGCTGCAACCTTCCCGGTAAACGATCCCTCAACGAAAGAGATGAAGCGGTCACCGTCGTCGGTGACCGCGCCCAACAGATTGATCGAGGCACGACCGCCCGAGACCGGCAGTCTCGGGCGGGAGTTCACCGAAAACCACCCGTGTTTTTGCTTGGTCTTGATCACTTGCGTGTTCTGATCGATCACGACGATCCGGTAGCCTGCTGCCTTCAGCGCCGGCCACTTTTTTTGAACTCCGCACGCCAGCGCCGTTGTTCGGCGGGATCTGCCTTGTAGTGACGCGGGCGGGCTGTCTGGTAAGACAGGCCCGCCCGTTTCATCACGCGATACATATGCGCAAGCGAGTACTCAACGTCGAACGTCTCGTCGATGTAGTCACGAACGAGGGCTGGTGTCCACACCGGCTCATCGTAACCTGCCTCCGACGGCGACGCCGCCAGCGTCGCCGTCAGTTCTGTCCACTGGCCGTCGGTGAGACGAGTCGATTGACCGGGGCGAGGGAGGTCGCCGAGCGCGGTGAGATCGCGCTCGGCGACGGTGTCGATCCAATCGTACACCGTTTGTTCGGGGAAACCGAGCAACTTCTCGATCTCTGCCGGTGAATTTCCCTGTCCATACAGCAACGCACTCGTGAGGCGTTTGACCGCCTTCGCATCCGACTCCGTGCGCAGTTGCTGGCGCAACTGCTCCTCATCGACTCCATCCAACTTACCGCCCCACGTCGTCATGAGACCCTCTACGCGCCCAGAGGATATGAACTAATCTGCTGATCCCTATGAGACGCAATCAATCTTAGACGTTCACTGTACAACCACGCGAGAAGGAAGCGACGCGGAGGTATGTTTGCAACTCGCCCGCCGATATGCGGGCGAGTTGCGAACGCTTGCTGCCGACAAGGGCTATGACAGCCAGCCTCTACGTGATGCTCTTCGAGAACTGGGTATACGCCCCCTCGTGAAACATCGCGTGTTTGCTCCATACGATCATGCTCACAATGCTCGCATCAACGACGAACTCTACAACCAGCGATCAATGACTGCAACGACGAATTCCTCGGTCAAGCGCTCGTACGGCTCCGCCGTCCGAGCACGTGAGTGGTATCGTGAGTTCCGTGAGATCGTCCTGATGTGTCTCGTCTACAACATCAAAAAGTACGTGACCCCGTGATTCCAACGCCGCNCCGTGAGATCGTCCTGATGTGTCTCGTCTACAACATCAAAAAGTACGTGACCCCGTGATTCCAACGCCGCATGGCGATTCAATAGAGCCAAATACTCGAAACGACCCTAGTGCGGCAGAACGTGTTTGGGGAATAGAATATTGTCTCGATCCCGGTGTATAGATCACCAGACGGAAAGACATCAAATCGGTGAAAACATCGGTCTTGATCTATTCCATATGGCTGAAGCCCCGCGACTTGCACTTGAGGACCTTCGCGTCGACATTCCTGAACGGTGGTCGCCGTGAGACTCTACTACTCTGGGCTCTCATCCGACAACCTTCGAAAGGCTCGCGAGCATGCACCTTCGCACTCTCATGGTGCCATGTGGATGCCCCAGAAGATGACGCTCTACGACATGAACTATGCGCACGATAATGGTGCGTACGGCGGTCACTTCGACGGTGACGTGTGGGTCAGTACTCTCGAGCGGGCACTCACAGAAATGCCGACCGAACCGGATTTCGTCGTGCTTCCCGATGTTCCTGGCGACGCGAAAGCGACAATCGAAACTCATCGTGAGTGGCTGTACGATCGCCCGCTGTGTCTCGGCGCTGGCGAGGTCATGCGCTACTGGGTGCTGCAGCCCGGGCTCCCGATCGGCGAGCAGTTCGACGCAGTTGAAGGTTGTCAGGGTGTGTTCGTTGGCGGCTCGAAGCGCTGGCTACGGGCGCACGGCGAGCAGATCGTTGCCGAGGCTCGCGAGCGCGACCTCCGTGCACACGTTGGTAATCCTGGCGGGAAGAATGGCCTCGTGTGGGCGTATCGGACGGGCTTCGATAGCTGCGATACGACCACGATCTTCCAAAACGGCTACTGGCATTATCTGGACCGACTTGAGGACGCAACCGAGGAAACTGGGTCGCCCGATCCTGAACCCGGTGAGCCTGGTAGCCAGCAGGCTACTGTTACGGAGTGGTCGGCATGAGCGGCGCGAACGGCTACGTTCCGACGCCGGAACCGGTCGCCGACCTCGCAGCGTCGACGGCCTTCGCCGCCGAACGCGAGCATGGCGACCAGGCGGATGTACTCTGTATCGACGTCGAAGCTGACGCAAAAGCAGCATGGGAACGGCGTCGGGAGGACGAACTCGAGTATCAGTCGGGGCTCCGTGCGTTCGTGCAATCCTGATTCTGTTCACTTTCACCCCGCTGACGGCAATTTAAATACCATATGAAGTGAAATTACTTTCCAATGACTGAACTGGGGTTGTTCGGGGATGCTCAATGCCATGGATAGCGATATATGAAGGCGAGAAACGCGGCCCGTTCCAGGTACCGAGAAAAACTGACGTTGAATGCCCGACGTGCGGGGGTCGAATGCGTGTATGGAGCGAGTCATCTGACGGGAAAGCACGCCACTTCAAACATGTCGATGGAATGGGTGGCGGAGGGGACGGTAGTGCTGCTTGTGAAACGGTAGCTGAATCCGATAAACACATCAAGTGGAAAAATCTGGCCGCTCAACAACTATTGGCTGAATTTTCAGATAATGTCGGAAAGTGCCGCGTAGAAATGGGGTTGAGAGCCCCGATCTCCGATAAAAATCGACGCGTCGGGGATACGGTATTATTATTTGAGGAACGCGATGCCCAACTTGGACGTGGAATTGTCGTCGAAGTCCAACACAAAAATCACACAAAGGATATCAAAGCGACTACAGCCGATTACGTTGGACAGGATCTATCGGTTGTATGGACGTATGACGATGATTACGCAACTGATCGCTGTAAGCTAACTGAGGTCGATTTCCGAAAGCGTGCACAGGACGCAGTATGGCCGGATTATGCCCCCGAAGAATCTACTTGGTTGAAGCCACAGTACAATTTCAAATCTCACGAACCGAAGTGGACCAATGCTTACGATACTGGCCTCACTGAAACTGCTGTACCAGCACGCCTCCCTCCAGACTACTACGATACAAAAGCTCGAGACATATGGGAGTCACAATACTGGTATCATCTATTCCCTGCTTCATGCCGTGGGTTTACCTACGACTACAAGGCTGAAAAGTACATTTCTGAAGCTCGCGAAACTCTTGCGGACGGGCCAGAACCTACAGTAAGGCTCCCTCCCGAGTGGTGCGACAAACTAGCGATGAAATTGTGGCGATCGAAACAATGGGAAGAATTGTTTCCACAGGTTACATCTGAGCGTTTGGACGGCTTATCGCTCGAGTATCTATCGGAGGTGTATTTGGAAGAATTGCGCGATCAACTGTCGTCACCTGCACTCGAGATAAAAGGTATCCCAGTTGAGTTTGGATGGATCTATCCCGCTTGGAAGAATGGTCTCGATCAACTGGGTGAAACGAAAGAACAGTTACCCGAGCCGTCAGAATGGGGTGGAACACTAGATCTCAATGTCGAACACGTAGAGCCTGAAGTTCAAGCTCGATTCCCCCGGCAGATCGATCCATCAACGGAGGAAATGTTGCGGAATGTATGGTCCATCTTTGCTGACGATGCGTTCGATAATATTATCACTCTATCTGACTCGAATGCAGATCGGAATTGTGAGGAATGCAGTAGTGCAGCACAGCACTATATCCAAGGGAACTCGATCAGTGGGTTCTACTGTATCTCTTGTTTAGCTACCGAGTGAATGAGGCTGTCTGACGTTTATTTTCGGTTGATTCATTTCTAGCGATAGAGACGCCAGTAGTTGAGACTGGCACTCTCAATGCATTGTCGGCCACCCCCTGAGTATCTAGTAGATATTCATATCATCCGGTCTGTACCAACTCACTTGTTTTCGCTGTCAAACCATTTTTGCCCCCACTCATAAACTTCATCGAACGCGGAGAGGAGGTCTTCGCCCTTTGGCGTCAACGAATAATAAACCGCGACTGGACTTTCTTCTTCAACCCGACGTTCGACGTATTCTTTCTCTTCGAGATCATCCAGCACGCGGGACAATGTTTGTGAGTTCGCATCCGTCGTTCGCTTGATCTCGTTAAATCGGAGATCACCCTCTCGGAGGACATGGATTACGGACATTCGCCACCGAGAGCCGACTTCTTCGAGGGCCTTGAGGACGGGGCAACCATCGTATTTTGCTTCGAGGGATAAGTCCGATGACATTGGTGTAACTTGGTCATACCTATGTTCGCTCAACTATATTAAGCTCACGTTCCAATACCAAGTATGAAGATGTGACCGCTACTGTGGCACCCGCCACGTATCGCCAGACGACTACCAACAATCCACAAAACACAATGAACGTACTACTACTCGGTGCAAGCGGACGAATCGGCCAACGAATTACAAACGAACTCCTCGAAGGTGGCCACGAGGTGACCGGCGTCTCCCGGAGCGGTGAAATCGATGGAATCGACGACACTGACTTCAAGGCGGTCGCTGGTGATGCGACGGACCCCGATGAGATTGCGGGACTTGCTGAGAGCCACGACGCAGTCGCATCGGCGCTCGGCCCATCCGGAGAGGAAGGCGTCGAGATCCTCCCTGAGATGGCGGAGGCACTTATTGAAGGACTCCGACAGATAGGCGTTGATCGGTTCGTCTGGACGGGCGGTGCAGGCGGTCTGAACGTCGGACCGGACACAAAGCTCGTCGACACCGATGAATTCCCGGACGAACTTGTGCCGCTCGCAGAGGCGCATATTGACGCCTTTGAAATCATTCGCGATGTAGATGACCTCCAGTGGTCGTATATCGCACCGCCGGCACAGATTGAGCCGGGAGAACGAACGGGCGAGTACCGAACATCGGAAGGACAACTCGTCGCCAGCGAAGACGGAGAAAGTTACATTTCAATGGAGGACTTCGCAATTGCCTTCGTTGACGAACTTGAAAACGACGACGCAATTCATACACAGCTCGCCGTCGGCTACTAAGACGGTATAAGCGACTAACAGCCTCCTCTTCCCATTATTATTATTATTATGAGTTGTATCGATTATTGATGCGCATTCTTTCATGTATCATGGCTAGCACTATATCGTGACCCCAACACGTGAGTCTCACAGAACTGTCTTCCGACAGATCGCACAGCAGCCGTATACAGAGTGGCCGGTATACGATTCGACGCCGCTGTACGATCGAACGTCGCTTGCCGGTCTCGAATCAGATATTCGCACAGTCTCAGGGACGTGGTTCGACCACGATAACCACGACTCGGTCGAGGAGTTCGTCTGTTCACTCCCGCTAACCTACTTCCGATTCAATGATCACGACTGTTCTGAGGGCTCGACATGCTACCAGATGCACACCCTCTTTCGGGTGTTCATACTGAAGAAACTCCATGGCTGGGAGCATGAAACAGCTTCCGTCGAATATCTGGCTAACTCTCCAGTAGTATGTGATCAACTGGGGTTGGAGGCGGTTCCAGATCAGTCGACGCTGTGGCGGAGTTGGAACAACCGGTTCACTACAGACCTTCGCGAGACGGTGGAGACAGCTGCTCGGACGATTCTCATCAAGGCACAGAATGCAGGTGTATCGGTCCCACGCGATCCTGAGCGGAAGCTCTGTTATCGGAACAGCGATGACGAGGATTCAATACAAGACGAGCAACGCGTCTTGGTGCGGGCGGAGACGATTACAGACAACGTCAGTCGAGTCGTCTTCCCGGCGTTCTCGTTGGACCGTGGCGACGGGTGTGAAATTCACGAGAACGCCTACTGGAGCTTGCAGACGTATCTGGGGCTCCGTGAGAATCTCGCTGCCAACGAGGGTGCTCGCAGCTTTATTTACGAGTCGACTCGGGAGCGGACGCCGTTAGGTCACGCCCACCGCGAGCAGATTCGTGATCTCTCCCTCGCGGAGATCCGAGAGATGTACCGACAGGCCGTTGCCAGACTCCTAAACGAAGTTGCGGAGACAGAGCAGTTCTTCCGAGCAGGAATCGTCGCAATCGACATCACCGAAGACGATCCCTTCATGGGCGATAGAACGGGCCATGAGGACGAAATCATTGGGACGAAAGAGCAGACCGACGAGTACGCCTACCAGTGGGCCACAGTCCAGTTGGTCGGCAACGCTGTTCCACTCGTGCTTGATGCGCGGCCAGTTCGACGGGGAGAGTCACGGAAGACAATTGTCAAAGACCTGCTTGACTCCACTGAGGACCTCATCCACGTTGATAACGTCCTGATGGACCGGGAGTTCGACAGCCAGCACGTCCTGGAGATGATCAGCCGACGTGGGCTTTCTTACGTCGTTCCAAAGCGGATGCAGATCAGCGAGAAAGCCCAGGCAAAGCGACTCCTCCAACGGGGGGAGAATCGGTATAAGACTGACTGCAAGCTCCACCTTGGGAACAACGAGTGGCACGAAACGACGCTGATCTACCGACGCAAAGAGAACTCCGTGCACGACGATCACCGGCAGTACTCGGTGTTTATGACGAATCGGGGCCGAGGGCACCTCACTGAGTACGGGTACCGCTGGGAGATCGAGAGCGGGTACAAATCGATCAAGCGGTTCATGGCGGCGACGACATCGAAAAATTTCGTGTTGCGGTTCTTCTACTTCGCGTTCGCCTGTCTGCTATACTCTATCTGGCGAGCAGTCGATTTGCTGGTACAGGTCGAGTTGACCGGTGAATATGAACATTCGCCGATCGTGACGGCCGACAACACGCTTACGCTGTTGAAGAAGGAAACAGTAATCGGATAGAGAGGGACTCTACCCGTGGTGTCGCGGCGTCTGAGTGGATACACTACCCGAGATCTCGGAAGCACTCCGAATGAGTTGACCATCCAACAATAACGCTCGGTCAGAAAGCGATCTGAATCAGTTTCTGATCATCGATTCAGCCGAAACCATGCATTACAGCCCCACTAAACCCGCTGTAGTCTCATCTTCCCCATCGTCATCAGTTGGCAAGCCTCTGACCGTGAAGCATACGACCGGCTGATGGACGAGGCTCCCCAGTACGACGCCATCATCGTTCCGGGAACTCTCCCGGTTCGGACGATCGCTCCAGCAAGTGCTGAACGATATTGATGATCTCCACGAAGACGGTGTTGATTTCATCAGTCTGAAGGAGAACATCGACCTGACGACGGCCCAGGAAAGCTCTTTCTCAACATCATCGGCTCATTTAACCAGTTCTGGGCCGACCTCGCGCGAGAGCGCGCGAACGAGATGGTCCAACGTCGCCGAGAGGAAGGCAAGCCGATCGGTCGCCCGAAGAAACTCGAACCAGGTCTACGAGTGGCGCGAGAAAGGACTGAGCTACGGCGAGATCGCCACGCTCGCCGGCGAGATCTTCGACACCGATGTGACCCGCCAGACGATCTATCGCTACTGTTAGGAGGCTCCTGCTCGTGACCGGTGAGCGTCTCTCCGAATGAGTTGCAGTGCACGTTAGAATAGATTCACGCAATGAACCACACCAGGCGCTCGTTTCTCTATCGTCGCTGCAGAGATTCATAGGTTCAGCCGTTATGAGTTCATCAACATGGTGCGACGAGCAGTGTGGACGGCGTTGGCAGTGCGTCGGGCCGTTCCTGCAAATCGCCAACCGGACGACCGGTTCTATCGATAGCCACTGACTGAATAAGCCCGTGATGTGAGTGACAACGCTGTTGCTGTCGATTCGTTCGGCTCTGTTGAATCGCCATACTGCGTTGGATTTCACTGTTTGATGGCACGTTTGATGTTGTAGACGACACACATCAGCGTAATTTCACGGAACTCTCGAAACCAGGTTCGCGCTCGCACGGCGTAGCCGAGCGAGCGCTTGACGGCTGAGTTNTCACTCAACGAGCTCACAACAGCGATTGATACAGCTATTGATCAGCTCTCGCTCCCGGAGACGAGCAATTATTTCTAACGTCTACTATATTATACGGAGCCGCAGTTATCAGCGTTCGAGCCAGTAGTGCCAGTCTGCGATTGCTTGGTCTGTGTCACAACTGGCGTCGTCAGGCTTCAGTTGTTTCAGTGGCACGCCAAGTTCCCTGTCCGTCCACTCTACCGTCACAAACATCTGGTTGAGGGTTGGCTCGGTCGGGGACATTCCAACAATCCGCACCGTTTCGCCTACCTCTAAGGGCGACTCTTCTCGCTCAGTGATACAGCATGCTTCAAAGGGGAACTCCAACGTGTCGTCCAGATAAGCATACCACCCCATCGCTTACTCTTTTGAACCATAGGTGTCGACGATAATCTCCATCTTAATGCGTTCCTCCCGTTTTTCGTCTTTCTCGGTTCGTGGCATACCCTCAGTACTCATCCTGAGCGTGAAGTGTTTGGGACGGTCGAAATTACCCACCGACCTGTACGGGAGTGTCCCAATCTTGACCGCAGAAGTACAGATCTGATTCGCTGGCACTATTGACCAACAGATGTGGGACAAAGCTGTTTATTTCTAAGAACAGCAGCTCGAGGATGTTCTATAGTGAGAGCGTACGTAACTCAGCTATTCATGTGATTCCAGAGGAAACGAGTGACTTGGAAATCGTCTCGTGAGGAGAGGGTTTTTCCTTCTTGTTCCGCTATTTCATCCATAATGCCGTTCCAGTCGACCTGGAGTAACTTGCTTGAAGAGTGTGACGCATTGGGAGAGGAGGCCACACTGACGACACCAGTATCGAACACACCATTTCAGATCACAGATGTCCAGGAGCATCGGATCGTCATCGAATTTCTCGACTCTGGGGAGAAGCAGCCACTCCAACGCGAGCAGTTCGAGACGCTTGCCCGCCGAATCGGCGATGCAACCAATACGTTCGACCTCGAGCGCTTACCGTCCGACGCTGACCCCTATCCAGCAGTCCTGAGTCTGCATCCCCGCTTTGAGATCGATGAGCGCGAGGGGTTGATCCGCGAGAGTGACGAACCGGGCCCTTCTCAGCTCGTCCAAGCGCCCGAGACTGAGACTGAACATGAACGGACTGAACCAGACCTTGCTGTCTATGCTGATGCTTTGCTCCTCACTGATGCGCTCGAGCGTCACGATGTGACCGATCTCAGTGGACTCGAGACGTCCACACTGGTGAATCTCTATACGCTGCTCTCTGACGTGCAACGCAATGCCGACGATCTCCGACAGGACGTGGCCGACATTTTACTCGAGCGGATCCACCACGATCAGCCCATTCATGCCCAGTTCGGCTCGGTACAGCAGCCCAGCCGTGAATATCGATCGTTGCAGGATGAAGAGGATGTGCTCACTACCCTCGAGGACGCTGGCATTCCTCGCGAGCGCGTTACCAGTGTTGATTCCAGTAAGGTCGACGAGGCCCTCGAGGTCACAGAACTCAGACCAAGTGACGTCTATGAGATCGAAAACCGCGAGTACGTCCGGAAAGCGGATGTCCACGAAGAGCACAAGGAAACACGATTGCAGGGACTCAAGGATCAATTGGCGGCCAGTGACGACTCTGAAGCTGCTGAACTACGCGAGGAAATTGATGAACTCGAGGCTCGTATTGAGGATCTTACCGAGTTCAGTCCCGCCCAAGAGTTCCACGCCGAGTAGTCTGTGGACTGTTCTGAATTGGGCTCGAGAACGTGGAGAACAACTCCGCTGTTCTGGTACTGCACTCAGTCTTCGCCAAGCACTTCATAGAGGTGTTTCCGGAGTCTCAGGTCTTCGTTCGCGAACTCAGCAAGCACGGTCCGAAGCTCTTCAGCGGACGCCGCTTCAAGGAGGGTATCTAGCGACTGATCATCGTCGACAGCTTCAACGTCACCGCTAGCCAACACGGCGGCAACGATATGCTTACAGGGCGCTGCATCATCGGGGCAGCTACACTGGCCGCTGACATAGCTTCCTTGTGAGAGTGTAACTCGGACATCGTATGGACGGCTCCCTTGGACTGTCGCCTGAAGGGAATCGTCGATGCACTCGATATCCGTCACCGACCCACGTTCGTAGTAGCGGGTTCCTCGGTCATAGCGGCCTGGATCGGTTACCTGTCGAAGCGTCTCGAGGTCAACTGAGTTAGCTGGTGTCTGTGTCTGTAGCCGAGGAAATGCGTCTACAACGGGCTCGTTTCCAGGGATAGAGGGATCAGCTGACCGACGGTGAATCCATCCCTGCTCTGGCCACCCGATCGGGAACCACTTGGTCGGATCGCTCACGATGTCCCAACACGTTCCGATCACTGACGAACTATCCTCGGGGAATATTCCCTCGATCGTTACCGTACGTGAAGTCATACCGATCTCGAGCGTGACATCCGTCTGGTGGGTATCGTTGTCAGCAACTTGGTCGGCGTAGTTCGAGCGACTCTGTTCAAGTGCAGCGATCCCCTCGGCTGAGAACGCGTGGCCAGTCCGCTCGAGTTCGAATACCAGCTCAGCATATTTGTGCTTATCGCGGTATTTGATCAGCGGCCGATTGCTCCCGACCAGCTCGGTGGGATCGTAATCTGGAAGTGATGTTCCGAATACGATCGGTTCAACCGGCTCAGTTGGAGTACCCGGTAAGCGGGTAGCTTCTGGCCGATTCTCGGCAGTTGGCTTACCAAGTGGTGTCTCGAAGAGACGGCCACAGGCTGGACAGACTGTACAGCTGAGCTCATCACTGTGCCAGGTGGTGAATTCATGGGCCCGACACCAATCACAGGGGCGTCTGGTATCTTGCTCGACTGTGTTCCAGCCACCGTCGCGAATCGGCGTTACTCGCTTAAGCTGAGCGATGACTTGTGATCGCCGTTTCTGATGGTGGTCTAGTTGGAAGCGGCATGAACGACACATTTCAGAACTACTCTCGCGAACGTCACTCGGGAAGACGAGTCGTTGATGATCGGTCTGGCTCTGTAGAAGAGCGTCTCCTCCCGAAGAGAGCGATGTTGAACGAGGTTGACTGTTGTCTGGTGGTTCGGATGGCTCGTATGCGACAATATCTGTTGCTGTGACCGACTTGTCTGGCGCGTCCTCGGTCTCGTCAGTAAACGCTCGCCCATATCGGCACCCATCAGGACCGACGATGTGCCACTTCCCAGATTCTGTTCGACCAAACGTTGGCACGGGTGGTTGAGAGAACGAGACGAGTCCCCATAGAGTCTTCCAAGTACCAGCCGTGCTCGAAAATACGATCACAATATTGCGGACGAATATAGTATGTGGCTTCTCGATGTCGGCATTGATCCTGTCGGCATCAATCACCTTTGGGAAGATGAAGCCGGTTTTGTTATAGATGTCAATCCTGCTCTCGGAGATGCGTTCGCGCTTGCGACTGCAGCCGAGCTTGACGCCACGCTGATTGTTGTAGTGATGACGACTACGACGATGTCGAGGACGTCTCTCTACACCGGTTCAGAGACGGTGGCAGTTCGTGAACAACCCCAGATGGAGAGAGGATAGTCAGCTTATGTCTGGGATTCCGGAAAGGGCTTGCTGCTCGAGCGGTGGGCCCATCCGTACGGTTCGATTGCTGCTGGTCGATCCTGTCGCTGTGAGCGCAGCTGCGATTTGTAGCCAGGGACCGACTGCCGAATGATCGAGTAAGCGCGAGGGATCAGGTGGCCAGAACAGTGTACTACCGAGTGGGTCATCGGGGTCACCGTACCGCTCTGGTGGCACGATCGTCTCGAGTGCTTCCTCAAGGTATGGGAGAAGACGATGGACATCCTCACCGCGAACGATGACAGAGCCGATGAGCGTCCCCAGTGGGTCATCTGCATCAACAGTCGGTGTGAGTGCGGTGCGACGCTTTTCCTCGCGAGACTCGAACAGTTGTCGGTACGAGGCAAACACACCGTATTTCCCCTGAATCGCGGCCGAAATACTGATCGAGGTTGCGAGCTCTTCTATAGTAGAATCTGGAAGTCTTTGCAGTACATGCTAACGTAACCAACCGCTATCCGTCGATTCTCACCGATCCATCGGGAGCTGTGAGCAAAGACTTCTGGGGACTACTATAGCGACTCGGTCTCGAGTCCCGACGGGACGTGAAGCTCTCGAACGATATCGATTTCGAGGGCATCGAACAGATGAATGATCGAGCCAGCAAGGCCGTGTGCTGACCGCATAATCTCGCTGCGGAAGCGGTTACGGTCCTCATAGTCGCCGGCTGCGAGTTTTGCGGTAAGGTCCTCAAGGTCGGTCCCCCACTCGATGAACGCCTCACGGAGTGTCTTGGGGTCCTCGAGTGCCTCATCAGAGAGTGCACCGATACAGCGAGCGTCTCGCAAGATTGCCGGCGGGTCTTCCAGTGACTCGAGGCGGTTGCCGGTGAGCGCTCGGTTGAGCAATCGCGGCGAGGCTAACGCTGTCGCGAGACTCACCACCTACTGGAGGGGCCCACTTGCCCGAACGGCAACGACGGCTTCCTCGCGATTACCGTCGAAGCTGACGTATCGAGTATGGTCAGGACCGTCCGTATGATCCTCGAACGGGGCCTCAACAAGGGTGATCCCGCTGTCTTGGCCACAGCCAGCGGCGGCGGCATGCCCTGGACGATCGAGGTAGGCCGTTCGGTAGGGGTTGCTGTCCTCGCCGCTACGACACCCTGCCTCTCGTGTGCGCGGGGTTACACGGCACTGTTGGTCGGATGTTTCGGTGTCGCTCACGGCCTCTGAAAGTTCCTGCTGACGGCCGTGTTGGGCCTCCAACTGCTCGAGTAGCTGTCGGCCGGCCTCGAGTAACTCGACGGTCCGATCATCGGCAGGGCCGGACTCAGCGACCAGTCCAAGTTCGGTGAGCGAGTTCGTTTTTAGTAACCATGATAGCGTTCAGGGCCGACCGTAAAACCCACTCATAGCTGCTCAGATCGATAGTTTAATCAGCGCTCGAGGAACTCCGTGTTCCGTCGGAACCACCAGACTGCTCTCTACCAACAACGTGCTTCACAAGAGCATTGACTGTTTATCTAGAGCGTGTCATAGAAAGCGTCACGTACGAAGCAGCAGGGTGCGGAAAGTGTGTCCAGCACCAGCGCAACCCTGCAAGACGTAGCTTCGG
>NZ_AOIL01000058.1 GCF_000337595.1 Natrialba taiwanensis DSM 12281
TCGTGAAGTTCTTCGACAGAGATCTCGTCGAGATGATCCATTAGAAGCTTCAACAATCTATGGGCGGAAAGTTCTAACGGTTACTATAGAATTCTCCCTTAGCCACAGAAGGACAACGACACGCCTCAGCAGAACTCGAAGAACCAACATATTGAATTCACTCGGGATCCTCCATCGCTACACTGAATGCGAGTCGAATTCGACGACGGGACGCTCCTGCTCCGTGATGCCCCCGACGATGTCCCCTATGCGGAGTGGGACGACCGCGTTGATGAGTACCGAACGCAAGCGTATCGATATCGATCTCTCCTCGAATGGGTGGGTACTTGGGCGGACGGAAACGAGCAGGCAACGCTTCAGGACGGCTTCACTCACGCTCTCAAAGACACCGCGCGAGCCTATCACGATTTCGCCCTCACACCAGCTCTCCACATCGAACCGCGTGACTATCAACAGGCCGCTCTCGACGCGTGGATCGACCACGAACGACAAGGGAGCGTCGTGCTTCCCACGGGCAGCGGGAAGACGTTCCTCGGACTACAGGCCATCGCCGACGCCGGCGTCAGCACACTCGTCGTCACACCAACGATCGATCTGATTAACCAGTGGCACGCCACGCTCACCAATGCCTTTCGTGACCAACTATCTGGGCCGGTTGGCGTCCTCGGTGGCGGCAGCCACAACGTCACCCCGATCACGGTCACTACCTACGATAGCGCCTACCGCTACATCAACAAGTATGGTGATCAGTTCGGCCTGCTCATCGTCGACGAGGAACACCATCTGCCAGCTCCGACCTACCAGCAGATTCCCGAGATGACCATCGCGCTGTATCGCCTTGGGCTGACTGCCACCTATGAACGGCCTGATGGCAAGCACGAACTCCTCGAGGATCTCATCGGCCCGGTTGTTTATCAGAAAGATGTCGACGAACTCGCTGGCGAGTACCTCAGCAAGTACGAAACCATCCACATGTCGGTCGAACTCACTGCTGACGAGCGCGAAACATACGACGAAGAGTACCAGATTTATCGCGACTACGTCGATAGCCACGAGTTTGATCTGTGGAAAGAACGGGGTTACCAAGAGTTCCTCAAGCGAACATCCTATGATCCGAAGGGACGGCGGGCACTCATTGCCAAGCAGCGAGCCGAGCGACTCACCCGGACGGCACAGAAGAAACTCGAGACGCTCGACAATCTGATCAAACGCCACCATGATGACCGCGCGATTATCTTCACTGCAAACAACGACTTCGCCTACGAGATTTCTCAGGAGTTCATCATCCCCTGTATCACCCACCAGACGAAGACCGACGAGCGCACCGAGATTCTCGAACGGTTCCGTACCGGCGAGTACTCGATGCTGGCAACATCACAAGTTCTCGACGAGGGGATTGATGTTCCCGCTGCGAACGTTGGGATCATCCTTTCAGGGAGTGCCTCGAAACGACAGTATGCCCAACGGCTCGGGCGGATCCTCCGCCCGGCAGATGATCGCCAGCCCGCGCGACTCTACGAGATTATTACGGCAGACACGATGGAAACGTATGTTTCCCAGCAGCGTCGAAAAGGGTGACAACAAATGCTGACGGCTGATCTTGCACGGTCTCGCACCACCAGCGACGCAATCAGGCCGCTGTTCATCGATCCAGCTGATGAGAAATATCGAGAGGCCGCCCGTGAACTCATCGATCTGTTCGATGCTCACCTTGGTGAGCCGAAAGGCGATCTCGAAGATGCGATTGACGAATTGACCATCGCAGATACTGACTACAAGATCATCCAAGGCCTTGCGAAACTCCTCACAGACGAGTGTGAGTTCGAGGTCGTGGCCTCAGTCGAGCCCCGCGAAATCCGTCGGCGGCTGTTCGAGAAAGCCAACGAGCGGTACCCCGTTGTTCGTCAACCAACGCTCGGCGAAGACACTCAGAAACTAGAGGTGTATGGCGCAGTCGCCGACAAAATAGGCATCTCACTCGAGGAGTGCTATCGAGGGATGTACGCCGACTTGGAAGACAACAAGCGACTCATCCGGATCGGCACGCGGACGGCCAACCAGTACGCCACTGATGACGATATACAGTCATCTACAACGACGCTGACCGGCAGCAGCGACAAGGACTATGAAAACACACCACCCTCACTATAGATTGGCTGTTAACCCGGTACAACCTCGCGCTCGCCCAGGCAGTCCTCTACGACGCGACCGAGAGGCGGATTCGCGTATGGGACCACTTCGGGACGGTATTCAGCTATGTCAAGCTGTTTGGATTGATGCACCGAATTTACCCGATCGACGCCGACGGCGAACGCGTCGCGAGTACGGACCTGGCTGCAGGCTATGAAGCGGTTTTGGACGGACCAGCATCACTGTTCTCCCAATCGCAGAAGTATGGTATACGCATGGCGAACTTCCTACCGGCGTTACCACTCTGTGATCGCTGGGAAATGACTGCCGAGGTACTCGCCGACGAGACGTCAGGCGAGACGCGGCAGTTCTCGCTCGATTATACTGAAAAACTGGCTCCATTGAATCACTAGATGTCGTCGGGATAGGTCGGTAAATCGAAGGAGTTGAAGCGGGTGAGTGGCAGTTTGGATGAACGTCACTACCCGCTTCACTGAAGAAATG
>NZ_AOIL01000059.1 GCF_000337595.1 Natrialba taiwanensis DSM 12281
AAATCCATCGGTATAGACTGTCAGCGACTCCTCCTCGTGATCATCGAGGAGGAGTCGCACGGTCGATTCGTCGGCGGATTTCGACGGGATGACGTATCGCTGACCGCTGCCGCGATCAACGAGGACAAACACCGGTGGCTTGTCCTCGTCGTAGCTTCCTCGCCCATGTTTCGACAGGCCACGCGAGCGCGACCAATCGTCGCGCTCGCGGCCTTTCTTCCCGGCAGAGACGTAGAACTCATCGATTTCGATTGGGCCAACGAGATCGATGCGAGGCGCGTCGAGCGNGTGAAGCGACCGATACGAGACATCAAGTTCAGCGTCTAACTGGCGGATACTCGTGTTGAACCGGAGCAACGAGTAGAACGCGAACAACAGCTTATCGAGGCCGATCTTCGCGTGCGCGAAGATCGTGCCGGTCTTGTCGTTGAACGTGCGTCCACAATTTTTACAGCGATACCGCTGATACTCTCGATAGCTGCCGTACTTAATCACCGATTCAGACTGGCAGCGCGGGCACTGGAGCCCCTCGCGCCAGCGAACCTGCTCCAGCAGGTTCCGGCGCTCGCCTCTGAGCAAAAGACTTCAACTGGGACCATAGTCGGGTGATGCATCAGCATCACCCTTGCCCGCTACGCTTTCACAGCGCCAGCTCTGCTTGACCAACAATCTGCTTCCGAAGAGCGAAGGCGTTTGATCGAATCGAGATGAGCGTTTGTCGAGTGTTGCTGCGCCAGTCGACGCAGCTACACGACCTCTCTGAGCACGCTGCGATCGACGCAACGTTCTATGAATGAGATCGTGCAAGTCGCCACTACTGCCAACGAACGAATTATCGCGTTCAGACGCTCAAAGTTACAAAACTCGTCGATACAGCAACGCAAGCTGTGCTTGATCTTCACTGCTCGANAGATCGCCCGCCGAAACGCGGGCGATCTGCGCTCTCTGGCCACTGATAAGGGCTATGACAAGCAACAACTCCGAGAACGACTCCGTGAACTCGACATTCGCCCGTTAATCACACACCGGATCTTCGCCCCGTACGATCATGCACACAACGCCCGCATTGACGAAGATCGGTACACTCAGCGGTCACTGACCGAAACCGTCAACTCAGCCGTCAAGCGCTCGCTCGGCTACGCCGTGCGAGCGCGTACCTGGTATCGAGAGTTCCGTGAAATTGCTCNCCGTCAACTCAGCCGTCAAGCGCTCGCTCGGCTACGCCGTGCGAGCGCGTACCTGGTATCGAGAGTTCCGTGAAATTGCTCTGATGTGTGTCATCTACAACATCAAACGTGCCGTCACACAGTGAAACCCACCACCTTACAGCGATTCAACAAAGCCTTTGAGGGCCAGTTCAGGGTTGTAGACCGCGGCGGTGAGCGTGATCTCGCGGAACTGGCGGTACCATGCCCGCGCTCGGACGGCGAGCCGTCCGAGCGCTTGATCACCGAGTTCACCATTTCACAGATCAACCGCTGGTTGTAGAGTTAGTCTTCAATCCGCGCGTTGTGCGCGTGATCGTACGGCGCGAAGATACGGTGTTTGATCAGTGGACGCACGTCTTCAGCATGCAATTCCTCACGGAAGCTCATATTGTCGTAGCCCTTGTCGGCGGCGAGACTGAGCAGGTCGCCCGCGTTCCGCAGGGCGATCTGCGGGCCGATATTCGTCCCATTGGGCCACTTCGCACTGCAATGGACGTCGATGACCGCGCTCTGCGCGGTACCGACGAGAAATGTCGCTTGCACGGTCTGTACGTCTCGATCACACCGCTTGAGATAGTGACTCGATGCTTCTCTGCGGTCAAAGTAGGTGGTATCGATGGCGGCGTGACCGGACTGGTCGAGCAGCTCCGACTTTTGTTGGAGCCGCTCTCGCCAGACAGCCATCGGCGCTCGATCAAGGGACTTGCACAGCGCAGACGGACCAAGGAACTCGCCGCGCTCGAGGACGAGCGCGGCTCGTATGCGTTCCATCTCTTCGGCCCAGTTGAGGACTTCGGCGAGTGTCGCGTCCATATGCTCATGGAGAAAGTGCAAGACGGCGTACTTCCAGCCGGCAACGGAGTTGCCGGCAGGATAAATGAGTTGCGGGCGGAATCGGGTCGCAATTCCAGAATTAGTGTATCAAAGAGTGAAATAAATATACGTTAAATAGAGCTATCGCTCACGACCCTGCATACGGCGCTAACGAATCGTGTGCAGCAAACGTGAGATGGTCAATCGGGAGTTGACAGACCAACGCTTCGACGTCCGCGTAGGCCTCACAATGTTCGCACTGCGATTGCGAGATGCTCGTAATAGCTGAGATGATCCGTCCAGATCGTCGCCTGCTCTGTCGGATTCAACGGCGAAATAGCGAACCTGTTCGGAAGTGCTATCAACGAGACTACCTGACTTATCTGACCGAAATAGATTAATAGTCATATAGCGTAGTACGACCATGGCACCTAAACGACGGTGGAATACTGGCGGGTTGTCCGAGAAACGTCTGCGACACAGAGAAGAGAACGTACCAACGACTCACCACCGACCAATTCAGGAGACCAGTTATGCCGACCTTCACTGATGCAAAGCGCGAGCGAGTCCATGAGTCGCTCCGTGACGCCGGACGCGAGTTCTTCGGTCGCTATGGGATCGACAAGACCGCGATCTCGGAACTCACCGAGGCGGCAGGAATCGGCAAAGGGACGTTCTACCAGTTCTACGATTCGAAAGAAGAGCTCTATATAGATATCATCGAACAATATCTAGAAGAGTACATTCCTCGATTGCTGAGCAATTCCTTCGAAGCGTACGACGACCCAGAAAAGGCGATTGAAGCGTATCTCGAAGAGTCGATGGATGAACTCGACTCCAATCCACTTCTCCGGCAGCTTTTTCTCGAAGATGATGTCAATCAACTGCTTGAGCAGTACTCCGAGGATGAACTTATCGAGGGGCACGAGCGGTCAATCGAGTTCCTCCTGCCGTACATCGAACAGTGGTATGACGAGTGTGAGGTTACCGGGCCCGATCCCGAGACTATCGCCCACACGCTTCGATTGGTGACTCGCCTCGAATTCTCTAAGGAGCACGTCGGCCGAGATCGATACCCTGCTGTCCGGGACACGCTCATCTCCGCAGTCGCGGCTGGGATAACGGACGGAACCGATGAATCACAGCACACGGAGGCCCATCATGAGTGAGAGTGAAGACATCCAGACAGGGACGTACGTCGTCGGGTTCGACGACGCTGGTGCAACCGACAGCGCGCTCGTCGGTGGCAAGGGCGCAAACCTGGCACGGCTGGTTGGAGCTGACCTGCCGGTGCCTGCGGGCTTCTGCGTGACGACTGCCGCGTATGAGGCGTTGGTCGACGATTCGGCCATAGAGGACGCCATCAACGAGCTCGCAGCGCTCGAGCCGACGGACACGGCGGCGATCGCGGACGCGGGTGCTACCCTCCGTACTCGAATCGAGGACTGTGACGTCCCTGAGGAGGTCCAAGACGCGATCGAGGCTGCCGTCGACGAGACCGCGAGCGATCCAGAACAGGCGTATGCGGTTCGTTCGAGCGCGACGGCAGAGGATCTCCCCGAGGCGTCTTTCGCGGGCCAACAAGAGACGTTCCTCAACGTCCGTGGTGCGGACGAGATCGTCGACCGGGTTCGTGCGTGCATGGGGAGCCTCTTCACTGACCGTGCAATCGCGTATCGAGCGAGAAATGATATTCCACACGAAGATGTCGCACTGGCAGTTGTTGTGCAACGAATGGTATCCTCGGACGTTTCCGGTATCCTCTTTACAGCCGATCCGATGACGGGGAACCGGCACGTCTCAGTTATAGAGGGTGGTCTCGGTCTCGGTGAGGCGTTCGTCTCCGGAGAGATGGCCGCCGACACCGTTCGAGTCGATACGCGAACCAAGGAAATCCTCAACTACGACGTTAGTGACCAGCAACGCGCAATACGACCGCTCCCCGAAGGTGGCACCGAGACGATTGACCTCACATCCGCCGAACGGACGATCTACGTCCTCTCGGATGAACAGGTACTGAACCTAGTAGAACTCGGCACACAAATCGAAGCGATATTTGAACGGCCGCAGGACATCGAATGGTGTATCACGGACGACGAGATCTACGTCGTTCAGGCACGGCCGATAACATCGTTATTTCCCGTTCCGTCGCCCGAACCATCCGATGACAGGCTGCATGTCTATGTCAGCATGGGACACATTCAGGCGTTTGCCGAAGCCATGCCGCCGCTTGTGCGAGATCTCTGGATGTCATTCATTCAAACGATGTACGTGGAATTCGGCTTCGGGGCCGATACACAGTGGGCTGTCGAGGCAGGCGGGCGCGTATATATCGACATGACCACACAGTTACGCATTAGTTCTGTCCGGGACCGACTTCCGGACCAACTGGAAGCGACCAGTGAACCGGCGAGTGCCGGTGTCGAGGATATTTTGAGACGACGTGGTGATGAGTTCCGTAAGAAGCGGTCAATAGGGAAAACTATCACAGCAGTGCCCCGGCTCGCCGCTGCAGCGTGGACGGGCGCAAGGACGGGGTATCCACTCGTCTCAGCCATGCTCGATGGTTTCGTTGGGTCCTTTATCGGAGAGCCAGCCCCACCTGAGCACGAGAAAGCCAAGTGGGTGGATTGGGGGCAAAATATTGCTGAGCAAGTACGTGCACCGGATACCCCCGAAGAGCGGGCGCACGCCGTCTTCAATCAATTGGACGAAGTCATTCAACTCCCATCTGTCGGTCCGTTGCTTGCTGCATTCACCGCAGGAAGTCGGCTTGAGCGGTTGTGTCCGGAGGCTCAGGAAGACATCAACGCCATCGGGAGAGGCTTTCCGGATGAACTGGTCACGCAAATCAATCTCGGATTGGGTGATCTCGCAGATGTTGCTCGCGCCCGCCCAGAGGTCGCTAATGCCCTTCGGCAGAACGCGTCACTAGAAGAGATCGCATCCCTCGAGGGAGGAGAGGATTTCGTGACCGCGTTCGAGGAGTACCTCGACGAATTCGGTCACCGTGCGACCGGTGAAATGGATATCAGCCGTCCGCGGTGGCGTGAAGATCCCGCGGTGCTGCTTGAGGCAGTTGGCGCGACCCTTGACCATGGACAGACTGGCGAACACCATGAGCACATCCTGCGGATAGAACGCGATGCACTGGAAGCAGCCGAGCGGCTCGAACAGCGGGCCGATCACGGATTGTTCGGCCCGGTTCGAAGGCGACTCGTACACCGACTAATCAGGACCTATCGCGCCTACATCCAGACACGTGAGTACCCAAAGCAGGGTCTGGGTCACATATTTACGGCATGGCATGAAGCACTCCGTGACACCGGCGAACTGCTCGTCACCGAGGGACTATTGGACCGTTCCGAAGACGTCTGGTTCCTCCGAAAGGACGAACTGTTCACCGCGCTGGATGGTGATTCAATTGATGTCGATATCGAAGCCCGACGTGCCGAATTCGAGCGTCACACGGCACTGGATGCGCCGCCAGTATTGACCAGCGAAGGTGAAGCGCCGAACGCGGATATCGAGCGTGAGGATGTTCCGGAAGATGCACTCGTCGGAACGGACGTGTCAGGTGGCGTCGTTGAAGGACCAGCACGGGTCGTGCACGATCCCGCCGAAGAAACGATCGAAACGGGTGAAATCCTCATCGCCCCTTCGTCCGATCCCGGCTGGACGCCGCTATTCCTGAACGCAGCAGGTATCGTCGTCGAGGTGGGGGGTCGGCTGAGTCACGGCGCGCTCGTTGCACGCGAATACGGACTTCCAGGCGTGGTGTCGGTGACCGAAGCGACACAACGTATCGAGACTGGCGACCACATTCGGGTTAACGGCAACCGTGGCACCGTCGAACTCCTTGATCGGTCTGAACAATCGGCAGCTGTTGACGATCTCGAGGGCAGTGATGAGGAGGGGTCGTGAGGGGCTGTGAGGGGGTGTATATGCGAGTCGACAGTGACGAGGTCAGGGCTTCGATTCAGTTTTTCTCCCTCGTTCTCGTCCTTTTTCTGCTTCCCAACGAGAAACTCGACGTGTTGGTTGGATTGAACCCCCAGCGGGTGTGGATGGTCGTCGTGTTCATCGCGGGATTGAGTTACTTTGGCTATCTTCTCGCAAAGGCTGTTGATCCACGAACAGCGATTGGGATCACTGGAGTGGTAGGTGGGAGTGTATCCCCGGGGTTGACGATCATGTCCTTTCTAGAACAGACGAAGAGGTACGACGAGTTCGACCGAACCTATGCGTGCGCCGCCGCGATTGCTGTGACGATGATGTTTCCCCGAGATTTCGTTGTTTTCGGGATCGTGAGTTCGTCGCTCGCCCGTTCGTTGCAATGGCTGGGGTAAGCGTCACTGTGACGGGACTGCTGTGGTCTCGTATTCGAAGCCAGGAGTCGCCGACTACCGAGTTAGATATCCCCTTTCAAGTGAGGCCAGCACTCGCGTTCGGTGCTGTTATTGCCGCCATCTTATTGGCTATCAATACTTTCGAGCTGTCACTGCCGTCAGATGCCACACGGGTTGGGCTCGTTCTGGGATCGGTTTCAAAAATGATCGGGTACGTCGGAATCACTTGGAAGGCCGGGGCACCGAAGATGGCGCGGATAATCGCTCTGATACTGCTTGGCAGCGCGAGCGTCGGAATTGTCCTCGTCCTCCTTACCTAATTGGGCTTTGTTGAATCGCTGTAAGGCGGTGGGTTTCACTGTGTGACGGCACGTTTGATGTTGTAGACGACACACATCAGAGCAATTTCACGGAACTCTCGATACCAGGTACGCGCTCGCGCGGCGTAGCCGAGCGAGCGCTTGACGGCTGAGTTGACGGTTTCGGTCANAGCAATTTCACGGAACTCTCGATACCAGGTACGCGCTCGCGCGGCGTAGCCGAGCGAGCGCTTGACGGCTGAGTTGACGGTTTCGGTCAGTGACCGCTGAGCGTACCGATCTTCGTTAATGCGGGCGTTGTGTGCATGATCGTACGGGGCGAAGATCCGGCCGTACATCGACCCCCTCGAATCTGACCACGGCTACGTCGACGTCGATCGACGCGGTACCGAGAACACGATGTCCCTGTCCGAGCGTGGGAAGGCTGCTGCCGGCCTCATCACAGACGGTCATCGGGTTGTTCATCCCGCTCAAGAGACGGTTTTTGCCGCGTTCGACCAACCAGAGCATCCAGATTCAAATCCGAATTCTGGCAGCGTTACTGAGACCCCAAGTCAGTCAGCAAGTACAGTGTATGGGTCGGCCGACGGGATGGGTGCTGGTGAGGACGGCCGTTCGGCGGAAGGTGTGCTGGCCGATACGGGCGACGCTGAGACGGCCGGCTACGTGCAGTGGTTACCGAAGCTGGGCGACAGCAGTTGGCCGCTACATGCCCGTATTACGGCCGCTGACATACGCGATGGCGTGAACCTGAACGACTACCCTGTAGAACGGTGGGACGACGGCCGAGTGACCTACGTGAGTTGCATGGAGGACCACCTGGCCGTGAGTACGCAGTACGGCGGAACGCTACCCACACTGGTGCGGCTTGCAACGGCGTTACTTGACGATAAGTTGTGAAGCACCGTTCTCACGCCGTCGGCACTCGGCGACGAACTTGAGCACTGTTTCGGTGACACCATCAACAACAGTCGCGATGTCTATGACCATCTTGTCCGGGCAGCGCAAGTCGGGTGGCTCTCCGAGGATGAACAGGCTTACGACCTGCTCAAGGATCGGTACGCAGGCGTTCGGTCTGCCTTGTTACGGAAACTTGGTGAGCTGGATAGTCTGGACGAAGACGAACGCGTTGAGACGCTTCGGAAATCTCACGGCCTTCTCATGTCGGCGACAGCGCTCTACGACGCGATCGGCGTCGATATCTCGATTGAAATCCGCATTCCCGACCCGAACAACCTTCCTAATGCAGACTTCTGTCAGTTTGTCTCCGAAGTCACGACACGGCAGTCTTCATATGGAATGCACTCGCTGCATCGAAACTTCTGGGAACCGGACAGTCAGAAACGGACCGCGGCGATGGCTCGCAATGTGGACCCGTCAGATCCCAATAGCCACCTTCGAGCGTCGTGGGTTCTCTCTGGCCCTGGAATCTCGGACTACGCCGAACAGATCCGCGGGGCGATTGCCGCTCGCGACGAGCAGCGCCTCGACGACCGCACGGACTACGACCCGGTCAAACTCAACGTGCCGGTCACCGATACATCAGACTACGCGGCCATGTGTCATGCCGTCGAAACAGTGCTCACGAAAAAGAATCTCTGTCCGGCTCACGAAACCGATGCAATGCGCCGCACCACGCGACTGTTCGAAGCCTACACTGGCTCGCCGGTCGACGTCGTCGACGCACTGACCGCGCTCACCCGATCGACGCACCCAGGTGACGTTACAATCGCCGATATTGAATACGCACTCTCGACGCTGCCGGCCGATCGTCTGTTCCCCGATCTGTATGCCCCGACGCCCGGCAAGATCTTGCACGCCGTGCTTACGGCCGACGGCCCGATCGGGCGAGCAGATCTTCTCGAGCGTGTCGGCTGTTCGGGGGAGGCCTATCGGAAACACATTGACCGTCTTGAGGCGCTGGATATCCTCACACGGGTCGACGGCGGTAAGTGGACAGCGACAGTCGCACCCTGGTACGTTCCAGAGACTGATGCGACGAAACCCGGTACCGGCCGTGTGACAGTCGGGACCACGACCGTCGATGGCGTGCTGTTCGATGCACTCGATGAACTCGGTTACAATCTTGGTAACTCCGAGCTGATTGAGTTCGAACAGCCGTTGGATCGGGGCAAGCTCATCGCGGCGGTTGGCCCATGGATCGATATCCTCGCATCGTTACTGAAACTCAACCCCGGCTACGTCGGGCAGTCTTTCTACGACATAACAATTGGCGAGACGCCAGACCAGGCAACGCTTGCGGAAACGACGGTCGGTGCTGTAGCGGACTAACGTGATGAACTTGCTCAAATAGTCGCCATCAGTTTGATCCGTCTGCTCGTACACACAACTCCAGATTTCGTAACTTTTCGACTTACTGAACGACTCTATCTTGGAATTGGAAACTGTGCCAGCAAACAGGAGGGTGTCATAGAACGATCCGCATGGCGTTCTTTTCACCCAATCTGGAGCGAACTATCCGTTCACTTCACTTGCATATCGTGCAAGAGGGGGTGACTGCTGACAGGTACTTCGCCGTGATCGCCGCGACGCCACCCGTGCAGTTGCACCGAAACCATGTCGAGTGACCACCAACACCTTTAGTTGTCGTCTGAGAATCACCAGTATGGGATCACGGCCAAAAGCCATCCGCTGGTTCGACCGACTTTCATTCCCAGTAGAGATTGGGGCGTCAGTTGTCGGTCTAGCCATGGTTTGGTACTTCACCGACATTTCAACAAGTGCTATCGGCGGAGCAACGATTGGGATCGTTGGAGCACGTCTCTGGCAGCCAGTGAAACGACGATTCGGTATCAACAACGGCTGGGGGAAAATCCCTATTGGACTCGCTCTGTTCGGATTGGGAATATATAGTCTCACCTACTCAGAAGGGGTGGTGGTCATCAAAATCGGATTTCTACTCGTTGGTGGATGGCTCGTACTCGATGGTCTCTACGACCTGAAATCGGGTGCCGGAGCAACGGTGTCTGGTTCACCTAACCCGATGGAACGATTCGGAGATGCACAGATCGTCGGGCGCGCCATTGAAAGAGAACCACAGTCTGCGGATGAACTCATATCTACTGTTGATCTGTCTCGTCATCGGATTGAGGGAGCACTTGAGATACTTGTAAAGACAGATGCGGTCAGTAAGAGGAATGATCAGTATTACGCACAATTCGAAGACCGATCCATCGGTGACGCACTCAAAAAAGTCCCTTCACGGGCTACCAACCGGATGAGTACCCTTCCTGAGCGGATACTGCGACCGTTCCGATTATTTGGGTTGTGAGCACGTCAGAATGACATATTCCGTGAGTGAGTTGCCCTTACGGTCCACAGGGGACCTTAGTGCGGGCAGGATAAGAATTAGTCTCGCGTCGAAACGACTTTATCACAGTCGTATTCGCTAGTTTCATCCAGAATACGTTACTGTCTGGATTAGGTGGGACTGCATGGCATGTTTTTGTCGGATGTTTGCTTCTCCTTTCGAGCGTGTCATAGAATCCAACTCATAGCTTGAGCATCTCACGTCCCGGATCGTGTCCTCGCTCGTAGTTGGTGATTGCAATGACGATCC
>NZ_AOIL01000060.1 GCF_000337595.1 Natrialba taiwanensis DSM 12281
CCGAAGCTACGTCTTGCAGGGTTGCGCTGGTGCTGGACACACTTTCCGCACCCTGCTGCTTCGTACGTGACGCTTTCTATGACACGCTCTCTCCTTTCAGGAATTCTTGGAACCATCACATACAGAGCACGGACAAAACGCTAGATGACTCACCTCTACTGACTGCCATATCCAGTTAGGAATCAGGGGAAACAAAGAGTAGGATTTGCAAAGTACCCCTACTTATTGACGACTCCCATTTTCTGCTATTACGAGATCAGTCTGTGAAGTGATAGTACTACCAGAGCTACGAGTATTCCTATCGCAACGATTCGCAATACGCTCGCTAAGTATCGTCGGTCCTTTGGGAGCATTTCAACGACCCCAGATATGCCTGAAGCGATTCCTATGACAAGCGTAGCGGTTAACCCACTAGAATGAAGGAATTCGGCTCTATTGAAATCCTCGGAGAGTTACAGGTTCGTCCGGTAGTGTGACCGAATGCAGACCTCCCGAAGTCACGATTACTCCGGTTCGTTGAGCAGGCATTTCACTTGGCCCGACGAGCTGTCGCTCGCTACTCTTCGAAGTTCTCGAAACGCCGGTACACACTTCACCAGCACATCGTCTTGCTCTGCCTCAAGGTACGGAAGAATACGACGTACCGGACGCTTCTTGACGAACTCATCGAGATGCCTCGGATTCGGAACGCCATTGAACTGGAGGAGCTACCCTCTCCTTCGACGTTGTGTAAGGCGTTCAACCGGCTCGATATGGCTGTGTGGCGCGTCCTACTCAACCTCTCGGTCACACTCCTCCCGACCAACGGTGTCGTCGGAATCGATGCCTCTGGCTTTGACCGCAGTCACGCCTCGAAGCACTACACGAAGCGAACGAAGTTGACGATTCAGCAGTTGAAAGTCACACTTCTCGTGGACACAGGAGCGAATGCCATCCTTGATCTCCACGTGACGACGACCAGAAAACATGACTCGAAGATCGCACCGTCACTCATCAAGCGGAACACCAGTGAGGTGGCGATTCTCCTCGGTGACAAGGGCTATGACGACCAGAAGATTCGGGCGTTAGCCCACGAGGAGAATCTTCGCCCGCTTATCAAGCACCGCGAGTTTTCGTCGCTCCACAAAGCGTGGAACGCTCGACTTGACGCTGACCTCTACGGACAGAAAGTCAGAACGAGACAGTTAACTCTCGCCTCAAGCGGAAGTACGGTGCGTTCATCCGCTCACGCCACTGGTGGAAACAGTTTCGAGAGCTCGCCATCACCTGCCTCACGCACAACCTCGACTGATCACTCTAATCGGTAGATACAGATTGTCCCCGTCACGGATGTTCCCCAGCCAGCCTGCTATAGCAGGTTCTAGGTTTACTCGGCGAGGGACACCCCCCATGACATATGAGGTTTGACCTGACCGAGGATCAACGGGCTCTTCGAGATGAGGTTCGGGTGTTCACAAAAGAAGAGATCGAACCAAAGGCGAGAGACCTTGACCGGGAGGAGGAGTATCCGAGCACGATCTTCGACGAACTCGGCGAACGCCGTTTGACGGGCGTGACAATCCCGGAAGAGTACGGGGGACGGGGCGAAGGCTTCGTCGAGTTCGCGTTAGTGATCGAAGAGCTATCGGCTGGGCTAATGTCCGTGGCGAGCACCATCGGACTCCATCTCGGAGTTGCGGAAGTCGTCGAGCGCTTCGGAACCGAGGTGCAGCGCGAGGACTTCCTCCCCGAGATGGCGTCCTTCAACACTGTCGGTGCTCTCGGCTTGAGTGAGGCGAACGCAGGGAGTAATAAACTGGAGATGGAGACTACCGCCGAACGTGACGGCGATGAGTGGGTTCTCAACGGCCACAAGCAGTGGGTGACGAACTTTCTCGATACGGACTACGTCCTCACGTACGCGAAGACCGGCCCCGATGAGGACGCGCCACACAACATCAGTGCGTTTCTTGTCCCGACCGACGACTTCGAAGTCGAGACGGTGTGGGAGACGCTGGGCGCGAACAGTGTGAAATCCCCGCGCGTCTCTCTCTCGGATGTTCGTGTTCCCGATGATCGACTCATCGGTGAGGAGGGCGAGGGCTACGTTCAGCGTGGTGGGCTTCATACTGGGGTGAATGTCCCCGCTCGCGGCGTCGGTATCGCCCGCGCTGCCCTCGAAGATACGGTGGCCTACACAAGCAGTCGTGAGCAGTACGGCCAGCACATCAGCGACCTCCAAGGGGTTAGCTGGGAAGTCGGCAAGATGGCCGAACGAGTCGATACCGCCCGGTTGCTCACCCTCCGCGCAGCCGACCGTGCAGATCGCGGACACGACGCCACACGCGAATTCAGTATGGCGAAAATCAATGCGACACAAGCCGCCGTGGACAACGCGAACAAGGCAATGCAACTCCACGGTGGTATTGGTTACACGACGGAACACGACGTCGAGCGGTATCTGCGTGATGCGAAACTCCTCACGATCGCTGGCGGTCCGAATGAAGGCCACAAGAATACGCTCTCAGAAGCAGTCTTTGAGCAGTACGAGGGGTAAGTTCAATGCCACTAGTTAGAATTTCAGTTCTTGATAGAAAGGACGAGGGGTATCGCAAAACTGTCGCAGATCGGGTTAACGAGGCGGTTCTCGAGACGCTCGACTTCCCGCCGGATGACCGCTATCAGCTCATTCAAGGGTTTTCTTCGCAGAATTTCGAGTTACAGAATCGAGAGGGTGACCGAATTGTCCTGGAACTGACGATGCGTGCTGGCCAAGCTCGAGAGGACAAACAAGCATTTTACGCCCGCGTCGCTGAATTATTGGAACAAGATCCGGGTATCCCGCCAGAAAATGTAATGATCGTCATTACTGAGAACGGCGAGGAAGATTGGTCATTCCAAGATGGTGTGGCCCAGTTCATAGCTGACAGCTGATCTGATTCAGTATACGTCTGCTGTACTATTCGTTTTCACCGTTCCTCGATTCGTGAATAGATGATCGATTACAGTTTGTTATCGAGTTTCAGTAACTTCAGTAACTTAGTCGGGTAAACCGTTATTTTGTTAAAGAGCATAATGGGAGCTAGGGGTAAACAGCAGTAATGCCGAAATTTGAACAATTTGACGGTGCGCTTCACGTGTCAATTGATCTTCGGTACCCTGATTGCTGGGAGATTGAGATCACCGAGCGCCTCGATGTTGGGATTCTCGGATACGGAATCTATTCGACTGGCAGCGAGGTTGCGACGCTTTTCACGATCTACGCAGACGATCATGAATCGATTACGGAGGGAATTGAGGCCATTCGCGCGTCTGAAAATGTTCATTCTGTCTCCCAGATGGCGTCTGGCTTCCGGCAGACCTCGATTCCGAAGCCAGGAAATGCAACGCGTGAGCTCCTTGTCGTTCACGATGGGCGAAAGCAGATCAGCCAGCCACTCACCTCTCGTGGGTTCGTGTGTACAGGACCGATCGACATTCGGGGTGGGCGGGAGTATTGGAGTCTCGCAACGAACCATGACCGGGAGACGGTTCGGGTCAAGCTTGATGAGGTTCGTGAGCAGATGAGTGCGGAGATTAATGTGCGGAGTATGAAGCAGCAGAGCCTTGGAACTGCGCCGACCACACTTCCGGTGGATCAGTTCACGAAGCGCCAGTTAGAGGTATTCCAGTTCGCTCGTGAGCAGGGGTATTACGAGTACCCGAAGGAAACGACAGCTGGCGAATTGGCAGATGAATTGGAAATCACCACATCAACGCTCCACGAACACCTTCACAAGGTGGAGGCGGTCTTACTAGGGAGAAACGGTCTGACGCGACTCGCATAGTGTCCTTTGAAAGCTGTGTTCGGCGATCTACCTAACACCCGTTTCACCATAGATAGTGTCTAACTAATAGGATTTCAACAGAGCCAGGAATTCAAAATATGCGGCTCTATTGAAATCCTCGGAGAGTTACAGGTTCGCCTGGTAGTCTGACCGGATGGAAGCCCTCCCGAAGTCGCGGTTACTCCGGTTCGTTGAGCAAGCGATGCACGTGGCTCGGCGAGCTGTCGCTCGTTACTCATCGAAATTCTCGAAACGGCGGTACACACTTCATCAACACATCGTCCTCCTCTGTCTCAAGGTTCGGAAGAATACGACGTACCGGGCGCTTCTGGACAAACTTATCGAGATGCCACGGATTCGGAGCGCCCTCAATCTCTCAGTCACGCTTCTCCCGACCAACGGTGTCGTCGGGATCGATGCCTCCGGCTTTGACCGCAGCCACGCATCAAAACACTACACGAAACGAACGAAGCTGACGATTCAGCAGTTGAAATTACACTTCTCGTAGACACGAGAGTGGACGCAATCATCGACTTACACGTGACGACGACACGAAAACACGACTCACAGATCGCACCGCCGCTCATCAAGCGGAATACCGATAAAGTAGCGATTCTCCTCGGTGACAAGGGATACGACGATCAGAAGATTCGCGCCTTAGCCCGTGAAGATGGTGTTCGTCCGGTCATCAAACATCGAGAATTTTCGCCACTCCACAAGGCGTGGAACTCCCGGTTGGATGCCGACCTCTACGGGCAACATAGTCAGAACGAGACGGTAAACTCTCGCATCAAACGGAAATATGGCGCATTCGTCCGCTCACGACGCTGGTGGAAACAGTTTCGTGAACTCGTTGTCGGCTGTCTCACTCACAACATCGACAAGGTACTCTGAACGTTAGATGTGGCGGACTAATCGCTCAATGCACAGCGTTGAAATAACAGATGTTGCTCCCTGTTCCACTAATTTAAGACACGTGTTAAAGTGTGCCTCTATACACGTAACACAGTGGTCATCGTGTAATCGGTACATAGCGCGTATCAGTCACGGCTCTGTGAATCTGCAGTGGTACTAATAGAACATTCACTGATATATTCAGTGTTCCTGCAACCACGGGTCTTCGTAAGTCAATGCCCACATCGAAGCGTCCGATGTCCCTTGTCTCTCGATCTGTTCATGCGTCAGCTTCGGCCGCTCACCGGAGATACCTCCGTCTTTTCTCCCTTGAGGGAGCTTTGCACCCCGCTCGGTCCAAAAAACACGGGAGGGCATTCCCGATTGGCTCCGTCGTTCGGTGAAACGCGCCCTGACGGGCAAGCACGCTCGCTCAGTTGTCGCGCTTGACGGCGGGATTCGTCACCGCGCCGTTCGCAGCGGAGTCGAAGGCGTCGCCGTACTTACGGAGGAAGCCGCCCTCATACTGGATCTCGGGACGCTCGTACTCGTTGAGGCGCGCTTCGAGTTCTTCGTCGCTGAGGTCGACGGAGAGTTCGCGCTCGCGGATGTCGACGGTGACGGTATCGTCGTCTTCGAGGGCGGCGATCGGTCCGCCGACCACGGACTCGGGGGCGACGTGGCCGACCATCGGGCCACGGGTCGCACCACTGAAGCGCCCGTCGGTGAGGAGGGCGACGTCGTCCTCGTGGCCCTGGCCAACGACGGCGGCGGTGACGCCGAGCATTTCGCGCATCCCGGGGCCACCCTGCGGGCCCTCGTTCCGGATGACGATGACGTCGCCGGACTCGATGTGGCCCTCCTGCACGTAGGACATCGCGTCCTCCTCGTGCTCGAAGACGCGCGCGGGGCCGGTGTGGTGGAAGCCCTCCTCGCCCGTCTCCTTGAGGACGGCGCCGTCCGGCGCGAGGTTCCCAGTTAGGATCTTGATCGCGCCCTCCTCGTGGAACGGGTCCTCGGTTGTTGCAAGGAAGTTGACGTCGATGTCCTCGTCGTCCGGCAGGTTGAGCGTCTCCAACTCCTCAACGATGGTGTTCCCGGTGACGGTCATCGTGTCGCCGTGGAGGTACCCGCCCTCCAAGAGGCGGCGGATGACGACGGGGACACCGCCGACATCGTGGAGGTCCTTCATGACGCGCGTGCCGCCTGGTTGGAGGTTCGCGATCTTCGGCGTACGCTTGCTGATCTCGTCGAACTCGTCGATCGTGAGGTCGATGCCAGCCTCGCCGGCGAGTGCAAGGACATGCAGGACGCCGTTCGTGGAGCCGCCGAGCGCCGTCAGGAGGGTGATGGCGTTCTCGAAGGACTCTTTCGTGAGGATGTCGCTCGGCCGGCGGTCGTTCTCGACGGCGCCGAAAACGACCTCGCCAGCCTCGCGGGCGACCTCATAGCGCTCTCCATCCTCGGCGGGCGGCGACGCCGACCCGAGGGGGGCGAGACCGAGTATCTCGCTGATCGAGGCCATCGTGTTGGCGGTGAACATCCCGCCGCAGGAGCCCGCGCCCGGGCAGGCCTCGTGCTCCATCTCGTAGAGTTCCTCCTCGGTCATGTCGCCGGCAGCGTAGGTGCCAACGCCCTCGAAGACGCTCTGGGCCGTGAGATCGCGGCCGTCGTGGTGGCCGGGGAGGATTGACCCGCCGTAGAGGAAGACACTGGGGAGATCAGTTCGGATGGCGGCCATCATCATGCCGGGGAGGTTCTTGTCGCACCCAGCGACGGTGACGAGGGCGTCCATCCGCTCGGCGAAAGAGACGAGCTCGACGGAATCCGCGATCACCTCGCGCGAGATCAGCGAGGCCTTCATTCCCTCCGTGCCCATCGAGATGGCGTCGCTGACGGTGACAGTGCCGAACTCGATCGGCATCCCGCCGGCGTCCTCAATGCCCTCGCGCGCGGATTCGGCGACGTCGTCGAGGTGGACGTTACAGGGCGTGACGTCCGCCGCGGGGTTCGCAATGCCGATCATCGGCGAGGAGAGATCCGCATCGTCGTAGCCCATCGCGCGGAACATCGCGCGGTGGGGTGCACGCTCGACGCCCTTGGTCACTTCAGCGCTGCGCAGGTTAGGGTCCTTCTCGGATGACGATCCCTCCAGGGGTTCGACATCCGTCTCATCCGTATTCGTCTCTGATTTGCTATCCATCTCCGGGAAAATTTTGAGCACAGCCATATATACTCCATCATTAGGATGTATAGTGTTCGCACGTTAGCGTGGCTTACGATCCCGGCCTAATCCAGAAGCTACACGGCTGCGTCGTCGCACGACAAAAACTCGATTAGTAGTCAGCGAGCCTCCTGATAGCCGATTCTCAACTTCGGCTACGCCGAATGAATTGCGGCCGTCATGTGAATGACCGGAGAAAACGAGTGAGGCTCAGTGAGAGCGAATCTCCCACGCTATCCCAGACTCTTCGAACCACCGCCGACTACGTGTACCCATCTCCGTTCAGTAAGCATGTCTACCTAACAGCTGTTTCATCGAAATACTGTCTGACTAATAGGATTTCAACAGAGCCGATTGTGATTAATGTTGTTTTCTTGCTGGTAGTAACGGTCCAATCGTTCGCCGCTGTTGGCCTCCTCGCTACATTCCTTGGAATACCGATTGTTGCGTTGGACAAGATACGTGGGAAAGGCTTGTACGATAACTTCTGACAATAGTCGTATAAACACTTTTTAGCGTTTTCGCGGAGAAAACGGTGCAGAGGCAGGGCGGTTGTTTTGTGACCTTGGCATTAGCCAGAGGTTCTTACTCGAGCTGGCGAATTGCCTCACTCAGTGTGAGCCCATAGTCTATAGTCTCCGTTGTTGAGCGGATCTCTGGTTCGAAAAAGACGGTCAACAATGATCGCGAGTACTTGGACAGAGACATCCAGTGAACGAACACCAAACGACACACCCACCCCACAATGTCCGCTGTTTCTCTGAGATTGAAAGCAACCACAACCCAGAGTTCAGATCGGAGATCCTTCACTCAATGGATAACAGTTATCGTTCGGAAGATATTCTATCTACACCAATAAATCTTTCCTAGATCAATAAGATAATCTCTACTCTACCTCTAGTCTATCCTCTTTGAATTACAGCGGACATAGTGGGGTGGGAGGGTACCTCCCTTCTTTATGCTCCGAAGAACAGAGGACACAACGGACCCTGCGGTGGGGGGTGGTTTTATTATCCTTCCTACGTAACCCTCGCTAAGAGAATATGGGTGGAATGTTCGAACGCGATACAGATATTTACCACAATAGAGACGCGCTTCGAGAAGATTATCAACCGAGCAGGCTTGTCGGTCGAGATAAAGAGCTCGAGCGATACAAAACCGCACTCCAACCAGTCATCAATGGCGAACAACCAAACAATATCTTTCTCTATGGGAAAACTGGAGTCGGGAAAACCGCCGGGACTCGGTTCCTTCTCGATCATCTCATTGACGATGCTGCTCAGTATGACGACATCGAACTCACAGTCAAGCTATTGAACTGTGATGGTCTCTCTAGTAGTTATCAAATCGCGACACGTCTTGTTAACAAATTTAGAGACGAGTCGAACCAGATCTCGACGACGGGATACCCTCGACCCACAGTCTATGATATGCTCTGGGAGGAATTAGATTCCTGTGGTGGCACTCTCCTCATTGTTCTTGACGAGGTCGATCATATTCAGGACGACAGCATTCTCTATCAGTTGCCTCGAGCACGGGCAAACGAAAACCTCTCACAGGCGAAGATCGGCATCATTGGAATCTCGAACGACTTTTCCTTCCGAGACGACCTTTCTCCAAAAGTCAAGAGTTCACTCTGTGAGGAAGAACTTCAGTTTCCTGCCTATGATGCCCAGGAATTGATTGAGATCTTGCAACAACGAGCTGATTCCGCATTCCGCGATAATGTTCTTGATACCGGTGTTATCGAACTTTGTGCCGCTTACGGTGCTAAGGATGCGGGTGATGCTCGTCAATCATTAGATCTCTTAATGAAAGCTGGCGACCTTGCTCGCGACAGGGACACTGAAACGATTACTGAAGATCTTGTGCGGGATGCCAGAGAGGAACTCGAGCGTGGTCGTATCAGAGAAGGGATTACTGGACTCACTCAACATGGCCATCTCGTCCTCTATGCGCTAATCACTCTCGAAATGCAGAATGGGACGCCAATCCGCTCTCGTGATATCCGCCCCAGATACACTAACTTTGCTGAGCAAATTGGTGTTGATCCACTTGTTCCTCGACGAATGCGTGATCATCTCGGTGAACTCTCTATGCTCGGGATTATTTCAGCTGTCGAGCGAAATGAAGGCCGCCGTGGAGGGACCTATCGAGAGTATTCGATCGATATGGACATCAATATGATTGTCAATGCGCTTGATGAAACGGTTACAGAGGTCGGTATTCATGAGTCGATTGTAGATCTCGTTGATGAGGACCGAACTCTGAGTGATTATTCTTGAAGATGAAAGAATTACTACGGACAAAGTGGTGTGGGTGTGGAGCAGCGGACAGGGTGGTGTGTTCTGCGGACAACGTGGTGTGGTGAGAACAGCGGACAAAGTGGTGTGTGCTGTGAAGTTGGGGCCGAAAGAACAGCGGACAAGGTGGGGCCTACTTCAGACAAAATAGGATTCGGTATGTGATAGTATTGATCAGCAGTAGCCGGTAATACGATTTTTCTATTTCGCTTCGAAAGCGATGATTCCATCAGTAGTGGTAACAAGACAGACGCTATCAGCGAGGGTTACTGATTGGGCATAGCCATCGAAGTCATGACTTTCGACGATATCCCCACTTACAAGGTTAATGATGTGGAGTTCTTCCATCACAGGAAGGAACACTCGTTCTCCGGCTACTGCTACCGAACGGATGCGTATGTCTTCTTCCTCTTCAGGTTCGAACGTCCACTGTTCGCTTCCTGTTGTTGGATCAATTGCATGCAGGCTATCTGATTGATCTGTTCCATCAGATTCAATGACCAACAACAAGTCATTCGAGAAGGCGATCGGTTCGAGTTCCGGAGGAGCGATATTTCCGGAAATCTCCGGGTGAGTCTCTGGCGTCACCCAGTCTGTTTCGCTGGTCTCTGTGTTGAGGGCAATTAGCAATCCTCCGAACGTGTGGAAGAAAAGGCGTTCGCTTCCGGCCACGATGTGGCCTTGAATCGCATCGTTGACATCGTCGTTGTTTGGGTGAAAATGCTGAGAGATATCTGTTTCTCGGCGGTGTTCGCCTGTCTCCGCTTCGAGGAAGATCAAGTCGCCATCGGTACCGGTGTCTAGTACGATGGCGTCGTCAGCGTACGAGACGGTTGATCGGATGCATCTGTCGAGTTTCTTCCGCCAGCACTCCTCGCCGGTGCGAGCCTCGATAGCGATCAGTTCTGGAGAATCGTAGAAGACGAGTAATCCTGTCTCAAGTGCCGGTATAATGTGGCCACTGCTTATATCACTAGCCCACTGTTCGCTCCCATCAGCTGTTGCCAATGCCCTCGAAACTTTCTCTCCGTCTTCGCTATCTTGGCTTAGAAAGAGAGAATCACTGCCTGCCATGAGCGAGGGATGGTATCCTGAAGTGATGTGATTCATCCATTGTTCTTCGCCAGTATACAAATCGTAGGAAGTGATGAAATCCGGTGAATGTATTCCCGTGACGAAAACAGAGCCGTTGGTTACGATAGGTTGTTCTATATCTTGAACACTGACACTCCATCGTTCGGTCAGGCCGGGACTAGGTGCGCTTTCGGACGGAACTGTCCGAGTGTTTGCTCCGTCGTAATTGGGAAGAGGCCAGTCGGTTGGGGAGACGTCCAACGGTGTGTGATTGCAATCGTCAGCACGCAAGAAATCCGAGCCGTATGCGTATCCGCCGAGTGCGCCGATCCCCATGCAGGAACCGCAGGCCATCAGCAGTTGGCGGCGAGAAAGAGCATGACTTTGATCAGTGGAGAGCATATTAGCCGATCTTTATTAGATCTCAAAAATAGTTCTTATTATAGCATCACTTCGCTCGATTCACAGACCTACTTAGCGGTCAGTTCACTGTAAAAAGAGTGGAATCAACACTGGTGGAAGACTTTTATGACACCCTCAAAACCCAAGCTACTCACTACTGTCCGTTAGTCCAGTGAACCGCCATACAGAGGTTTGCATCCCCAACCGTTCGTGCTCGAACGGTCCACGTCGGGTGAGGTCCTTGATCCGACTGCGAAGCGTTTCCCTGTCGCGGATGTCTGTGTGGTTTCGATACAGTTCTTGCAGATCAGCTAACGTCACCGTCTCGAGTTCGTCGGCGACGATCGCCTTGACGACCTTCTCGTCCCGGTGGTCAAGCGTCGAAGTATCGCTGAATGTAAGCTCAATCCCGGTGAGTCCGTTGACAGCCTCTACCTTCTTGAGCCGACTCGTCAGTTGTCGGTTGCGAGCCTCGAGTCGTTTCAGTTCGATATCCATCTGGCGGAGCAGTTCGGCTAACGCTTCAACTTGCTCATTTGGTGCAGTGTTTTCGAGATCGTCAATCGCTTCTGAAATATCACGTTGCCGATGCTCGATACGTTCTTTTTGACTCAGTTGCCCGCGTTCACCTCCGGAATCGCCGCTTCCGGCCTGGCCAGAATTAACTGCCATTGTGATAGGTCCTACCACAAATAGGAATATAAGTGCTTCCCCGACACAATGGAAGTAAACTCAAACCGACCGCCAGACGAACTGCTGGCCGATTTTCTCCTTTTCGACTTGACCCCCTTCTTCGAGTTTCTTCAATCGGTACCGCGCAGTATTCCGGTGACAATCAAGCTCGTTAGCTACTTCACCAGTCGAAACAGGTTCGTTCAGACGAACGATATCCAGAATCCGTGTTGTTGGGATTTGAGACGAGAAATCGCCAGTGTTAGGGTCATGGTCGAAGCGGTCTGGTGGCACGAGTTGCTATTCGAGAATGGGTTTAAAAAGTATTGTGCAACCGCACAATGCACGTTATGCGACCGCACAATGCGAATTATTAAGTATCTACAGTTATATCCATCAATTAGCACGAACCATACTCCCTGTGACTAATCGTCTCGGAGAAGCGCCACGTTAGGCGTAATGGAGTGAGAGTTCAACAGCGAGGCTGACGCCGAACGCCGTCTTGAACTGATTCGGGACGCGGTCGAAGCCGCTCGCGAGCACGCTCCCGGGGAGGTCGTGGAAGAACTTGAAGCTAAACGCAACGAACTGTACCAGGAGGTTCTCGCTGAACGCCACCCGGACCTTGTTGATGAGCGCCGACAGCGCCGCCGCGAGGAACGTGAGCGCAACCGCCAATTCCAGAGGACGGTCCTATGAACGTCAATATCGCCAGCGGCGAGTCTGTGAGCGGTACTGGCCGGAAATACTGCCGAGCTTGCGGGTATGTCGATACGACCCGAGGGAACCATCCCGAAACCGGTCTGGCAGACATTTGCCCGGAGTGTGGACCGTTTGGTCCCGGTCTATTCGAGAGCAAAGAGGCAATGATCGAGTACGATCACGAATCTGCGCTCCTTCGAACTGGGAAGCCACTCCAGTATCTCGACACGGATACTGATCGTGACACCGATCTCATGACTGACGGCGGTCAGCCTACAGACGGTACTGAGCAGTTACATCTGCTCTGCGATTTGTTCAGCAGCCAACACCAGCCGATAGAACAGATAAATCACGAATGCAATTACTGCAAGTTGAACCGGTTCTCTGGAAACAGGTATAAATGCTCCTGCCAGTACGAGTACACCGTACACCAGTATTACCAGAAGGAGTCCAGCCAGTACAATTCTTTGTCGAGAACTCAGCGAATCTTGGCTCGTGGAGGGCGACATAGTAAACAGACAGTTGTAATTCATGATGAATATGTCGGTGTTCTATGCCGCACACTTCACAGGGACACTGACCACAACGCCGATCTCCAAATTGACGGCAGTCACTCTATAGACGGGACTGGTCAACTGTCATCGATAGCTTCGTTGAAATCTTCCTTTTCGACCTGGGAAAAGGATGCACCCCCGCATCGGAAACCGCCTCGAGTACCGAGGGGATGGATTTTCCCATCATCAGTTATTGTCCCAGCAAAGGCTGCCCCGCATTGGTCACAAGTGACGAGTAGGTCTGCATTTTCATCTTCATCCGACATTGCTTGTTATCACCAAACAACTCCTGCCTATTTGGATTTCACTGATCTTCGAACCGACGGCGGTCAGACTGAACTCCCGTCGACGACCCATATCGGCGAGTCGGGGCTGTGGATTCCGCCCCAACTGCGCGAGTTCACCGGTCAAGTTGTGTTCCGTACGCCGCGGGGAACGATCCAGCACTTCCAGTCTGGCGGCGGTGAACTCGAGCCCTACTACGGGGTGATCGACGAGTCGGCCTTCGGACCGGCCGAGGAGTTCCGCGACGCTGGCAATCCTGAGTTAGCGCCGGACAATGTGTCGATCAAACACCAGGGCGAGGAGCCGATCGTACTGACCGTCGTGACCGACCCCGAGGTTCGGTGCGACGGCGGTATCGTCTCTCGGCCCGCCTGGACACCGACTGCCCATACCCACGACGAGAACCGCTGCCAGAACTGCGATTCGAAGGTCACACAGCAGTTCGCTCGTGTCTTCGGGGACAACTCCGACACGACGTGGGCCTGCCGCGAGTGTACGCCCTACCGCGACCTGCAACGTGGCGCGGGTGCAGATCCCGATTACACGCGAGGTGACCGACAGTGAGCGACAAACTCGTTGACGCCGACGAGTTCACCGGGACGGGCGAACTGCCCGACGCACTGGCGTTCGTCAAACCGAATCGTGCCCGATGCTACGTCGCCGTTGATCGAGCCGACGATCTGATCTCGGCTCGCTAACTGACCGACGAACTCGGATGTTCGATAACGACGGCCTATCGGTGTCTGAACGACTTGCAAGACCTCGATCTTGTGATCGACAGCATCTGTGTCGGCCCTGATGAGCGTCCGAAGACCGGCTACGCGACTGTTTCAACAGATACCTCGCAGCCAGTTCGAGCCGATGGGGGAACCGACCGATGAGCACCCGGAATCCCTCGAAAGAGACGATGGCAACATGTAATCCGACGCAGGCGGCCAGTAGCACCACTCAGCAGACGCTTACAGCCTACACACCCGACAAGACTGAGGTTATCCTCGCATCCTATCGCGATGGTGATCGGCTTGACCGAATCGCTGCCGCCGTCGACGCCGATCCTCGAACCGTTGCTCGCGAACTCCGCCATGCAGACATGCTCGCCCCGTGGGATGATCCGCGAACGCTGGCGCACCTGTATCACGACTACGATCACACACTACAGGACCTCGCCGACACCTTCCCGGATGGTCCCGGCCCCGAAATGATGCGCCGCCGGATGGAACGCTACGGCATCGAGCGCGATAACGAAACGCTCTCACAACTGCTGCAAGCGGCCAATCCCGACGATGTCGGTGACCCACTACCAGATGCGTTTGCAGAGGGGTCACGGGGTGAGCGGGCGTGAACGAAGCTACCGATAAAGACGTGAGCAAGTCAGTTTCGGCGTTTGAGTGGGTCGACGCCGATTCTATCGAGTCGGTGAACAATGTGCCCGTTCCCGAGTGGGAAGACCGGATCAACCATGCACATGTCGAGAACGTTGACGCGCCGAACGAACTCGTGGCTTACGGCGAGGACGGATATTCGGAAGAGGTGTTGATCGTTGCGACTGGCGAAGCGTTCACTACGCTCGAGAACGCCCGATAGCGTGGATGTCATAGAACTTTCCCAAGAGTTTGTTCCACCTACGTTGCGGTGAATCACCCTCTCAGTAAGTGTGCGATCTGACCAGTAGGACATCTACCAGTTGCAAGATGTGTTTCGAAAGTCGTGCAAGATACACAGTGCGTATCGGTCACTGTGGGAACGGCTACGTGAACCAGCCTGTGGAGTTGACAGTAGTAGGTGGCTGACCACTGCAGCAAAAATACGCTTCCGTCCTTTATCGGCGATCACGTTGGCGACTGCGCACGAGTGGTAGGTTCGTCCGCTCTGCTCGCATATCGCTCCGCGAGCCACTCTTCCCAAGTGACTGTCCCAGCCCTGTTATCGGGACAGGTCGCATAGCCAGTCCGAAACGCCGCCATCGTTTTGCCAGGGATGGGAAATCTGATGATCGGACGTCGTAGGCCACGCGTATTACGGTACGTCTGTGCGAGTTTACCTACTGAGTGGATGTTGGGACCACCAACGAGGTCAGTTCGTTCACTCGCTGTCAGCGTCGCGTGATCCACGATGATATCCGCAACCTCGCCGACATCGACGGGCTGGATCTGTGCGTTCGTCGGAAGGGGCCACAGCGGAAGTTTCGCCACCGAATCTAACAGTTCCGCAATGAACGAGTGGAACTGCGTCGCACGGACGATAGTCGTCGGTATATTGCTCTCCTCGACTATCGTCTCGGCGGTACCCTTGTGTTCGTAGTAGGAGAAGGGAATGTCGTCGATACCGACGATGGAAGGATAGAGGAAGTTCTCCACGTCGGCTGCCTCGGCCGCTTTGAGAAGTCGTTTCGTCCCCTGCACGTCAACCGCCGCTGTGTCACCCTTCGGGGCCGTCGCCGTGTGGATAACGACATCGACGTTATCGAGCGCCGACTCGAGACCCGTGCCTTCGATCAAGTCGAGTTCCACCCAGTCAAGTTCCACCCTGGTTTCTTCGGGAGGCGAGCGGCTTGCCGCCCGGACAGCGTGGTCCGCCGCCGTAAGCCGCGGTCGGAGTGCCGTTCCGAGTGTTCCAGTTGCGCCGGTCACCAGCGTTTGGATCATACGAGATGGTTCATTCCACCGGCCCGAATGGATATTGCCGAGTCTACTCGGCGGATTTAAGTAGGCGACCTCGTATCATCGCTCGATGAAACACATCCGGGTGCGCATCACAGCCCATGGACGAGCAGGTAAAATCCACCCGATGTACGGCGTGATGACCGAGGCATCGTTCGTCGAGCGAGCGACGGCAGTACAATGGAACTATACCGGAGACGCACTGGGCATCCTCCATTACGTTGTTGGCGACGCTGACGCGCTCGAAAGAGCGATGCAAGAGATTCCGGAGGTCGTCGGCTACGACATGGAACGTATCGATGAGCGGTCGTGCTACGTGTACGTCCGGGACGCGACGACCGATTCGCTTCAAGAGATGTTCAGTCCCATCTCTTCCGGCGGCCTTATTGTCGTCCCCCCCATCGAATACGAGCCTGATGGGACGGTGGTGCTCTCGGTGTTCGGTCCTGACGACGAGGTACAGGATGCAATCGAAGCCATCTCTGTTCCGGTTGAGGTGACTATCGAAGCAGTAGGCAGTCTCGCTGGCACAACGGCTGTTATCAAGGGCCATCTCACCGACCGCCAGTGCGAAGTTGTCGAAACGGCAGTGGAACTGGGCTACTACGACATCCCTCGGAGCACCAGTCAGGAAGATATTGCTGCGGAATTGGGCTGTGCGCCAAGTACCATTGCTGAACACCTGCGGAAAGCCGAAGCCCGGATACTCCGGTCACAGTTCTCTTGAGGCTGATGATCTGGAAAATATGATGATTTCCCATATATGACGACGAGCGAGAATTGTACGCTTTCTGTACCGTTATTATTCCAGCAACGTCGGTGTCAGAGCAATCTGATATGCAAGGTACACACTCTGTAGACCGCAGACAACTTTTAACAAGTTTCATAGTTATCGCAATTCTCTCCGGTAACTGAATCCCCTGTACTGATCATTCGTCGGACACCGCATAGCGGTGTGAAAACGGCTCTGTTGAATCGCCATACTGCGTTGGATTTCACTGTTTGATGGCACGTTTGATGTTGTATACGACACACATCAGCGTAATTTCACGGAANTCTTCGTCAATACGGGCATTGTGGGCGTGATCGTATGGTGCGAAGATCCGATGTTTGATTAGCGGGCGAATGTCGAGTTCACGGAGTTGTTCGCGGAGTTGCTGCTTGTCGTAGCCCTTATCAGCGGCTAATGACCGCAGATCGCCCGCGTTCCGGCGGGCGATCTGCTCACAGAGATCCGCGTCACTGCCGTCTAACGTCGTCGAGCAGTGAAGATCAAGCACAGCTTGCGTTGCTGTATCGA
>NZ_AOIL01000061.1 GCF_000337595.1 Natrialba taiwanensis DSM 12281
ATTTGGGTCATGAACAACTGAAGTCTCCCGCTTCAACTCCTTCGATTTACTGACCTTCCCCGACGCCGTCTAGTGATTCAACATAGCCGTGAAAACTCTCCTATGACACCACCGATAACGGTAGTCGGCGAAACCGGCTAGTCTAGTCCCGTTGCTGTCCCATGTATGGCAACACGCGAATACTCGATTGCGACGCCGCAACTTCCGTTCTCAACTCGAACTGTTGACCGCGTCCTGTGGGGACTCGTCGTGCTCACACTGGTCGCCGATCTCGTCACGACACTTGCTGGCTTCCAGCTCGGGCTTGTCGAATCGAACCCAGTTGCTCGCACGGCGATTGATGTCTCCGGTCTGTTCGGACTGCTCGCGGTGAAAGCCAGCGCGCTCGCGGTCGCACTCCTCTGTCGCCTATTACTCCCGATGGCCTACCGCTCGATCATCCCGGCATGCCTCGCAGTGTTCTGGCTGCTCGCAGTCGTGCTGAACGCGTGGCTCATTCTGTTTGTGGCCGGGTAGCGATACACTCGAAAATCAGAGTTAGCACTACTGACTTTTCCTCAAAAGTCATTTCGGCGCTTTCGCGCTACGAAATGACCCATGTAAACCCATTTTCACCTATCCGCCCGACGCGGGTAAGTCTAACTGAGGTGTTTTGACCTGTCTTTAATCCGATGTGTTTAAGGGGTGGTAGTACATACCATAAAATGGGTCGAAATGACCCATGTAAACCCACCGCCGAAGTGGCTGAAGGAGTGGGCAACCGTCGCGGCGAAACTCGCTGTGGTTGTCCTCACCCTTGTGAGGTTGCTTCGCGGGCTGCTCGCATAACTCAGGGCGAAAGCCCTGAACTACCCCGAGAGGGGTTTGCGAGTGATCAAATCAACCATGACGGCCACAACGATATTCGGCTTTGACCGCCAGATGGTTCGCGGCGTTGGAACAGCTGCGATGTTCGCAATCGTGCTGATATACCTCTTTGAGTCGAGTATCGAACCAATCCTCGGTGGTGGGTTACTGGCGGTCTACGCCGTGCTTGCTATCATCGTCTTGGTGAGTGTCATTGAGGACATCCGCCAGATTAGGTAGGCGTTCTACTCGGTTGCAGAAAATATCACCAACTAGTTCTGAGTACGATGTTCCCGACCGCCAGACCCAATAGTTGAGAGCACTCATATTTTACTTGGGTTCCGGGCGTTCATATAATGACAATATAGAATTTCTTTTCCTCTTCTGGACCGAACAGATGTTCCCTACTCCTGCAAATGTAACGCTTCATCCTTTGTTCAACGGGTCGAATGCGTAGTACACCACAGTCATCATAATACCCAACGAAACAGCATTTAGAATCCCGATATCGTTGAATAGCGGGCTAACAACAAGCAGTCCTACCGCTGACCCTGCACCGACGAAGAGAGCAAATCCACTGCGAGACTTGGCCTGTGCCCACTCCTCAAAACGGATGTAGAACTGCGGAGCCTCCATCATATTTGCAATTGCTATTCAAGCACAAAAAGACTACGTCAGAGAAACGCACTAGTATATTCGTCCGTAGGTTTTCCGCTCTATGTGCCGTCTGTACTTACCGTTTGTCGGGACGCCATAGGATGAGTATGCGAACCGTTCTATGACGCTCTCGAGGTGTCTTCTAATTCACTCAGTATTGAACCTTCTATCCGTATCAAAAGGATAATTCTGAAGCTCAGTCTGTTGTGTCGTCTCATTTGTTATTCGATATGCGGCTGAGTAAGTGTGCTCCTCCGATTCAGACAGTTGCGATGAGTCAGTGATCCCGCCCCGACACTCTAAACGGACGCGATACTCGTCAGTACTGTTGTTTGAGACTGAGGTAGTGGTGCAGTCGGTTATTACACTTTCATCGGTTCTATTGAATCCATCGACGGCATCGGGGTGAGTCGTCAGAATGATTGAATTGAAGCGGAAGAGGAAGCTTTGTGCAAAAGACTCTCTTCCGCTTCGTTAAACAGGCTGTGTCGATCGCACGAAAACTTACTAATGCCGCGCTGATGCAGATCAGCCATCCTGCCGGCAACGGAATTGCTGGCTGGAAGCACGCTGTCCTGCATTCCATCTTGAGTAAGTTCCTCGAGCAGTTCGATGAGCGCGTCACTCCGGTTGTGGAAACTCATGTCTGTGCCCGTTCCGTCTCCGGTAAGTGACGCCGAGGTCGAGGTTGTCGTACATTCGGTCGAGCATCGCGAGCGCCGACTGGAACTGGGCGTAGTGCTCGTACATATACTCGATTGTCTCCGTTCTCGGGACCACCGGGTAGCGTTCGACGTGCTCAATTTTGAGTGCCGGTTGTGGATCAAGGACGATCTGCAGCGGTCCTGCCAGCTCGTCTCGGGGCAGCCGGTCGAATGCGGTGGGAAGGCCGAATGACTCGAAAAACGCCTCCCAGGCGTCGACGTCCTGCTCACGGACAGCAAGGAACAGCGGATAGTCGTCGGGATCACGACTGACTTGGTAGCCGCCTTGAGTCCGCATATAGACGGCGTCGATCCGTGTGAACGCAAACGGCCAGTCACCAAACTGGGGGAGGACGTAGGCCTTCTCGATGGCGGGCGGACTGACGCCGGTGCTGGCAGCGACGAGCTCGCGGGCTGCGTCGCGTACGCGCTCGTCGACGACAATGAGGCCGTCGTCATAGGTGACGTAGCCTGCGTCTTCCAGCCGATTGACGGCCTGTCTTACCGTCTCGTACGGCGTGTAGAGGTTTTGGGCGACACGGCATATGGAGTCACCACTCTTGATAGTGAGGATAATCTGCGCCGCCGTATCGTCTAATACCTCGTAGATCTGGTAGTTACCAATAATTCGGCAATAGTTAAAACACTTACTAGAATTTCTGCTCAGCTAACGCTTCTTGGTGTATATCTGGGGCTAACGGCTCACCACCATCATATGAGTTATGCTATGAAATAAAATCATCAGGAACAATCTCCTACAGAAGAGATACCTCTCAGATAGTTATTATATTGTCTTATCTGGTACTGTCTAGTTCTGCACCTCCTCAATCGGCGTCTTTCCGTCGAGAGCCTGGTGCGGTCTCTGGCAGTTGTAGTAGTGCATGAATTGTTCAAACCATTCGCGTACACTCGACCGACTGCCCACCCACGAGTTGTGGAAGGGGTCGATGCGAATTTTGAGGGTATGAAACCACTTTTCGATGAGATTTCGCTTGGTATAATTGACCCGACTGCTCAACCCTAATCGAGCAAGGGCAGTCCGATAGCCGAATTGATCGACGAGAAATACGATGTCGAAAAGATCGTATTTCTCGTTGAGCCGATGCAGAAACGCAGCTGCCGGATCGGTGCCATGCCGACCAAACAACGCGACATCGAGAATCAGCTTCGTTTCGGTGTCTATTGCAGCGTACAACCAAGACCACTCGCCATTGATCTTGACAGCGGTCTCGTCGACCGCGACCCGCTTCGGCTGCGCCTCAGGCGGGTCGCACCCGTGTCAGCCAGCCGATGTACCAGTTCCAAACCGCTCTATGCAAACGTTCAACACCTAATTCCGCCAAGATTGTAGTTGTCTCGCGGAGCGAATAACCGGTCTGATGGAGGCGGATGGCGAACGCCCTGACGGATGTCGCCGTCCGCTTGTTCTCCCAATATTCTTCTAAATCCCCACTCAAACTGGCTCAATTAGACAGTGTCTATTGAAACCTCGTTTCACCAGAAGACACAAAACAGTCTATTGCTCGTCCCGTTCTGACGAGGAACGGAATCGAAAGGCGACTTGAGCGAAACTGAAATGTACCGGTAGTCTGCAGCCAGCGATCGGGACACCCTGAAGTGACGTGTTAGTCGGCTGCAGTTGACTGGGACTCCGTGTCCGAGAGGTACGCCATCGTTCGGCTATCGACGTTCAGTTTCCGCAGACAGACGTAGGTGCCAAACCCAATAGGGAAACCGACCATCCACGACAGGTCCAGTACAGCGAGGCTCGCGACCGATCCGATTAGAACGCTCAGGACGGCCGTGACAGAGAATCCCTTCATGAACCCTTGCTCCGAAGTCCGCTCCGTATCGTAGAGCGCGGTGTTCGAACCGTCGGATCTGAACACCCAGTACTCGGCCAGCAGGACGCCGAATACCGCTCCGAGCGGAACGGAATAGACATTGATGACCAGGAAATAGATGCTTCCTTGCGAGGAGAACAGTACCCAGGGAAACGTCACGACCGACAGCACGCTCGTGAATATCAGTCCCTTTTCCCAGGTCATATCAAGCGTGTCTTGGAAGACGTGGACAGCGGGGAGCATGTTAAGCGTCAGATTCGACGACGTCTGGGCGGCCAACACGAACACGAGCAACGCGGCGCCGAGGGTCGGGTTCGGCGCGACATCCATGATGGCGAACACCGGGTTCCCCGTCTCCGTCGTGATGGCCGTCCCGAAGACGATCCCCACGAGCGCCATGTACAACATGGCGGGAGCGACTCCCAGAACGTGACCGAGAATGTGATTCCACGAGCCCCGGCGCTGCTCGAGGTGCCGACTCAGATCGTTCGCGTTGAGCGCGGCGGTTATCGCCGTCCCGACGTGGGCCGCGACGATCGTGAGGAACGGGAGACCCCAGGTGCCCTCGTGCTCGACCGAGGCCGTCGAGATGCCCTGCTCTGTCGTCACCCTGAAGATGGTATACGCGAGAAGGACGATGATGATCACCGCGGCCGCGGAGTCGAACCACTTTATCGAGGTGATCCCGCCCCAGGCGAGGGCGAGATTGAGGAAAATAAAGAGGACGAAGTACAGTTGGACGTTCCCGAATCCGAACAGCGTCATCGTGATGCTCTGGATCGCCAGCGCTCCGATCCAGTTACCAATCCCGAGCCAAATGATCGCCGGAACCGCACAGACGAACTTCGGGATCATTGCCCCGCGGGGTCCGAACGCGGCCCGCACCTGCGTGACGAACGGGATTCCCTCTCGGTACCCTCCGAGTCCGTTTATCACGAACAGGACAGCCGAAACCATCGCTCCGATCGTCATAGCGACGGCGGCCTGGACGACGTTTAGCGGCCCTTGCGGATACACGGCGAAGAACGCCGTCGAGAACCCTTGGACGATGATAAACGATGCCCACCAGACCAAAATGTAGTGGAAGAGACTCATCGATCGCTGATCTGACGGGATCGGCTCTAACCCCTCCGGGTTTGCTTCGTGACTCATCTGTCGGTCACCGGTCGTATCGCTGCCATACTAACAACGTCTCGAAGAGATGGACCTATAGTACTTTCTCCGCGAGAATATGTTCACTATGTACTGCTCTTATGCGGTAATATTCTGCCAGTATGTGATTAGATGTCCGATACTGGATCATTTTTCAAAATTCCACTACGGTGTGGATGATCGCGTCCGATTGTATAGACGGCGTGTAACAGGATTCGAAATCGATCGCTACAGAAACGGGTCCAATGCCGATCGGGATTGGACAACTCTGGACAGGAATGATAGCCGATGAAGGACGGGTCTAACCGCCACCACTCACGCGGCGCTGTTTGCGCCAACGACGTCCGCCAGCACAGTTGCCAGTATCCGAGTCGCCGTACAGTCATCCCAGTCGGACCATTCAAGCGGGCTGTGAGAGTGACCGCCGTAGGAGCAGGCGAATAGCAGGCCCGCGTCGGTAACGTCCGATAGTTGCATCGTGTCGTGTCCGGTACCAGAATGGAGCGAAATCGCGTCGGTGTCTGTGACAGCGGTTGCCTCCGCCTCCCAGAGTGCAGACGTAACGCAGTCGGCCATCGGCCGGGACGGAATCGTATAGTCGGTCGAACGTCATTTCGACGCCGCGCTGGCTTCGGAGCGTCTCCTTGACGGCTTCGACGAGTCGTTCGATTGACGCCGCGTCGACATCCCGAATGTCGACGGTGAGTTCGGCGCGGTCGGGGACGACGTTGACGGCACCCAGCTCAATGGTCAATGACCCGACCGTGGCGACGGCCGACTCGCTGTCGGTACCGGCGATTTCCCGGATGTCGAACTCGACTGCCAAGACGAGTTCGCTGGCCGCCGCGAGGGCATCCCAGTCTGTCATTGCGGTCGTCCCTGAGTGGTCGGCTTCGCCCTCGATAGTCACGTGGTACCGAGTCGTCCCGGTGATCGACGTGACCACGCCGATGGGGAGGCCAGCGCGTTCGAGCCGTTCGCTCTGTTCGACGTAGAGTTCGGGCCACGAATGCCACTCGCTCGCATCGAGTCGACCGCGGAAACCGATTTCCTCGAGAGCCACTCCCAGCGTCACCTCGCCGTCGGAGAACTGGGTCCCCTCTTCGCCGGTGAAACAGACGACATCAATCGGACGCTCGAGGTCGAAATTACCGGCCGTAATCGCACGGACGCTTTTGAGCGCAGTATAGACGCCGAGCGGTCCATCGAAGATCCCGCTTTCCGGAACCGAACCCAAGTGACTCCCGGCAGCGACGGGTGCGATCTCCTCGTCACACCCCGTTGGGAGCCCACCGGCCGGCGATGTTCCCGACCACGTCGATCCGGACGTCGGGCCCAGCGACCTCCATTCGATCGACGAACTTCCATTACGAGGCGGTCAACCAACGGGACTTCTCGTATCCCGATTTGGTCCGACTCAAGTACCGAAATCCAGCTTGTACCTTCGGGTTGTCACAGAAGGGCTGAATCGAGCCCAGGGCCGACGCAGACCTAGTGATATGCAATCTGATCAGTCAAGCTATATCGGCTGTTATCCGCTACGGTTGCGACAGGCTGCAACATGCGTGGTTGGGCTAGTGAGACCGGCGACACAACAGTCCACTATTATTTCGACCATTGAAGAAAGAAAAAGCAAAACTGAGTACGCATGGATCTATTTTTCGGTGTCGTCGGAGAGCGTCCCTCCATCCGTCGCAGCAACTGAGGGGTCTTCGCTCCCGATTTCAGTCGGAAAGAGTTTAGGACGCGTCTCGCGAATTATCTCCCGTGCGAACTCGGGGTTCTCAACCTTAGTCATCAGACTAACTATCACGAAGACAGCTGTTGTAACGAGAAGACCCCAGAATCCTGCATGTACCGTTAGCGGTGTCGGCACAACGAATGTGAAAATACCAGTTACCACAGTCCCGGCGAAGAGACCGGATAGAGCTCCAGTCTTCGTAGCGCGAGGCCAATACATTGCCCCGACAACTAGCGGGATAAATTGAATGATTGCACCATATGCAGCGGCCTGTAACGGTACGATGTTGATCGAACTGAACATAGCGAAGTAATACGCGACACCTAGGGTGGGAAAGACCAAAACCTTCATCCAGAAGGTGTCATTCACCTTCTCGCCCTCCGGATCGAATAGCGGTTTGTAGAAGTCTCGCATAATAACACTCACTGATGAGTGAACGATTGCGTCGGCAGTACTCATCGTTGCCGCAAGTGCGCCAGCGAAGAATAGTCCGATCAAAAGCGGATTCATATCGAGACTCATAACGAGATACGGGAGGATTCGATCAGGACTATCGAGTAGAGACGGCTCGACCACGGTTACGCCGGCGAATCCGATTAAGAGAATCGGGATAATGATGAATTGGAAGAGCGGATAGAACGCAGCCGTCTTTTTCACTGTAGCTGTGTCGTCGGCAGTATATGCCCGCATGAACAGGTGGGGCCACATGATACTCCCGAGTGCTGAGACGACGATAAAGCTCGAATATTGAAGCATCGACATCTCTGGCAGCCCGACGAGCAGATGTGAGGGATCACTTGCAGCTATGTTTTTAAACATTGGTTCTACTCCGCCGTGGAGTTCGAAGGGGAGATACAAGCCGAGGAACCATGCAAGTAAGACCATCATGATTCCCTGCAGAACGTTTGACCATCCAACACCCATCATTCCGCTTGTGACGACGTAGATTCCAATGACGAGGAAGGGAAGCAACCCTGAAAGCCAGAACGGGATAATTCCGTTACTGGCTTCGTTAAGGATGAATGCGACACCCTTTATCTGAACGACTAGATACGGAATAAAAGCAGTAACAGAAGCAATTGCCATAATTGCTGAGATCCACTTGCTATCAAACCGGTCGCTCACGAACTCCGCTTGTGTCACGTACCCCAATTTTCGACCGAGTCGGGATACCTTCGGACCGAATACGTACCATAATGCAAACCCGAACGCACTGTACGTAATAATGTAGAATCCAGCTGCCCCTCTGTCGAATGCGAAGCCAGGGCCGCCGAGGAAGGCAAATGCACTATTGTTCGCCGCGCTCATAATGAAGAATAGCACGAGAACACCAATACGGCGATCGCCCGCGACGAATCCTTCAGTAGTGCTTTGATCGGCTGCGCTGCGGCTCCGAACGCCGACCCACAGTGCAAACACCAGATAAGCCAACGGTATCACCGTGATGATCAGTGTCGCTGTCGAAACCATGGTCAGCTTCCCCCCTGTAGCTTGCCTTCATCAAATCGATACAGCAGTGCTGAGTTGATAAGAACGAGCACAAGAACCAAGATATTCCAGAACATATTGAACGGTAATCCCAGCACGTATGGTTCGAGTCGGTTAGCCATAGAGAATATTGGCCAGATGACCAACAAGAGTAGAACTACATATGCACCGAAATGAAGTAAGAATCGGTATCGTGCAGTCTGTGGTGTCTCTTCAGCGAAGAGATCAAGTCCTATTCCACCGGACTCAGTGAGCGATTCATCTACCTCTACAGTTGAATCTGATCGTGCCATATTTTCTATACTGGGGGCAGACCCCAGTCGGTTGGAAATCTTACTGTCTACCTAAATAAAAGTTGTGTGGTAGCTAGCGAGATCGCCAATCTTAGTATGAAAGGAGAAACTTAGTGGAGGAGTGGGTTAAAATTGTGTAATTCTTGCCCATGTAGTTGGGAAATCCCAATAATGTGGGGTATCTTCTCGAGAAGACACGTCGACAGGGCGGCGTGTCCTCGCAGCATTTCTGTATCATGCTGGCCTTTCGTACAGATGGATTGAACCGTTCGTTGATCGGTCCTATGAGCCGATCAGACAGTGGTTTCACCAGCTCAAGAGCGTGTTCGAGCCTGGCTACTAGAAGCGACAAGAGGTAACTGTCGACTTTTACCTTGTCGACAACGAAGAAGTCTCTGTCTGGGCGATGGTCGACTGTGAGACGCTCGAAGTCCTCGATGTCGATGTCTCTCCTGCTGATCAAGTCTTGACACATTGTTGTTTCGGCTTCATTGAATCCGCAGAGGGCAGCGGGTTTCACTGTTTGATGGCTTGTTCGACGTTGTAAACGGCAGCAGTGAGAGCGATTTC
>NZ_AOIL01000062.1:0-25796 GCF_000337595.1 Natrialba taiwanensis DSM 12281
AATCTTCTGCACAAAGACGCCTCTTCCGCTTCACCTCAATCGTTCTGACGACTTACCCCGATGCCGTCCGTGGATTCAATAGAACCGTTGTTTCCCAAAGACGTGCTCAAACAGTGCCGCGGTCGGCCCACACAAGCGGCCACTAGTACGATTGGTCGCTTGAGTTCCTATACTGTAAATCCAAGCGAGAAATCTCTGCAGGTACAACCATCTCACTCTTCAGAGGCTGTTCCCATATCTGGGATTCACAGCCGCAAGCAAGTACTGTCGACAATCGATTCGAACACTCATTCACTTATAATCAAAACGGATGTAATCTTTTCCACTAGGGGAACACCCATATAGACACCACATCAACTCCAAAACATGACAGATGCCGACTCGAGGTCGTACCGGATGCTAAAAACGCTCTCGGTAGCGTCCGACGTGATCGAGGTGCTTACCGCTCGAGATGGGGCAACCATTACCGAACTCGCGGACCAACTCGATCTCAGCAAGAGTTCCGCGTACCGGTATCTCAAAACGCTCAAGGAGCTTGGGTACGTGACCTGCACCGATGGGTGCTATGAGCTGTCCTATCAGTTTCTCCTTTTGGGTGAGTACACCAGAAATACGAGCGAGCTGTATCAGGTGGGAAAATCTAAAGTCGACGACCTCGCAGCCGAACTCGGCCACTACGCGCATCTCGTTACGGAGGCTGACAGCTACGGTGTGAACCTGCACCAAGCCACGGGCGAGGAAGCTACTGACTACGACTACCAAGCCGCTAAACTGCAGCAACGGGATCCGCTCCACGTAACAGCGGCTGGAAAAGCGATCCTCGCACACATGTCGTCCGAACGCATCGAAGCGATCGTCGAGAGCTCCACGTTCGAGCAGCGGACCAAAAATACGATCACCGACCGGGAGCGGCTGTACAACGAACTCGAGGCGGTTCGACAGCAGGGGTTTGCTCACAACGACGAGGAGGAGATCAAAGGATTTCGGGCGATCGGCGCCCCGATTAGAGATCACGAGGATCGGGTACTCGGTTCAGTAAGCGTTTCGGCCCCGACGAGCTACCTCTCAGGAGATGCGTTTACCGACGACGTTCCCGATCTGGTAATGGAAACGGCGAACGTCATCGAAGTGGACTTCAACATGACCCAGAAGCAGAACTCGATCACCGGCATTTCGTAGTTCCCCGTTATGGAAACGGCTCCGCTCACACGTATTCTGCCGCGGCGTTCGAACGACTCAAGATATCCTTTTTCTCGGCATCGAGACGGATGCGGACGACGAAACCCTTCGTGTCATAGACCGGAGCTCCCCCACTCAAGGCGCCGACTGATCACCTCTCCAATCACTAGCTACTTCACTTGCTACCGGACTATATTTACATCCGTACTCCTGTAATAGATGTGTGCTCGAACGCGAAGAGCCGATCCGGGAATGTAACACTCTCTGTATGAGATTTGAGACTGAGAGCGCCGACGATACCGACGAACTGCAATCCGCGTTTCCATATCGGAAACGGTTAATTCACAGTACAGGTTCGTTCAAAATGTCCGAACACCCGCGTTAGGAGCGATATCGTTCACCGTCCGTGTGGTGTGATGGCTAGATATAGGCTGAAGTCAACCAAGGAAGAGGTAGTTCCCCATATAGGTAATAACATCGACCCCACAATACTTTTCAGTGATTAGTCGAAATTCGCATATCGTGCTGGAAACGAAGACAAATGTACAGATAATTCGGGTCGGTACCGTCCGCTCAGGAACGGGTTCGATCGGATCTAATGAGACGCCACATGACGGAGTGACGACTGCGTCAAACGGGACTGGAGACGCGAGAGATACGAGGTGACCGGTCACGTGACGCAACCAGAAAAACGACCAATATGGGACGCACGAGGAGTGCTTGGATGACAAAGTCGGCGCTGCCGGTCGACGGAGAGCAGCTCCAGCGAGACATCGAGCAGATCGCGTCGTTCGGCGCCGTTGACGCCGACGACGGCCGCGGACGAACGGCGCTGCCCGGAGACGAGGCGAACGGCGAGGCACGCGACTATCTCGTCGCCCGCCTCGAGGAGGCGGGCCTCGACGTCCGAGTCGATGCAGTCGGCAACATCGCCGGCCGATGGATGCCGCCTAGCGCCGATCCCAACGCCGCAGCGATTGCCGCCGGGAGCCACCTCGATTCGGTTCCCCGCGGTGGCATCTTCGACGGGCCGCTTGGCGTCTTCGCGGCCCTCGAAGCCGTTCGGGCGATTCGAGAGAGCGACGTCTCACCTGACTGCGGGTTCGAAGTCGTTTGCTTCACCGGCGAAGAGGGGACCCGCTTCGCTGACGGCGTCCTCGGGTCGACGGTCGCGACTGGCAAACGCGGCGTCGACGAGACGCTCGCGCTGACCGACGGCAACGTGACTTTCGAGGAGGCGCTCGAACGAATCGGCTACCGCGGGACCGGTCGCCTCGATGCGAGCGAGTGGGACGCGTGGCTCGAGCTCCACATCGAGCAGAATTCGCGCCTCGAAGACGCCCGCGTCCCGCTCGGCGTCGTCACCGATATCACCGGAACGGTGCGGTGTCACGTGACCATTGAGGGCGAAGCCGATCACTCGGGGACGACCGCAATGACCGACCGACAAGACGCGCTCGCGGCGGCGAGCGAACTCGTCCTCGCGGTCGAACGGAGCGCCATCGAGGCCGCGGCGTCCGGTAGCGGAACCGCGGTTGGCACCGTTGGCCACCTGGATGTTGAGCCGAGCGTCGTCAACGTCGTCCCAGGAACGGTCTCCATGCGACTCGATCTGCGATCGGTCGAGCGGACGGAGATCCAGGCGCAACTGGACGCTGTCACCAGCGTTCTCGAGGCCGTCAAAGACGACCGCCACGTTTCGACGACCTTCGACTGTACGTACGACGTTCCACCGACGCCGCTCTCCGCTTGGTGTCGAGATACCGTGCTCAACGCGGCGCAGGACTGCGACGTCGAGGCGCGCACGCTTCACTCGGGGGCCGGCCACGACACGATGCAGGTCGCCGACGTGACCAACGCCGCACTTCTGTTTGCCGCCTCTGTCGGCGGACACTCCCACTCGCCGAAAGAGTGGGCCGACTGGGACGACTGTACGGCCGCAACAACCGTTCTCGCTGAATCCCTCGCACAGCTCGCAACGACCGATGAACACTGATGACTACTGCAGTTACCACTGAAACCACTCATGTTAGAAATCGAGATCGAAGACACGACCTTCACGGCCGAATTGCACGAAGACCGAGCTCCGGAGTCCGTCGCAGCGGTCCGCGAGTTCCTCCCGCTCGAATCCGAACTGATGCACGTCCGCTGGAGCGGGATCGCAACGTGGATCAACATCGATGAGATCGATCTCCCCGAGATTCCCCGGGAGAACCACACGGTCTACCCCTCGCGGGGCGATCTCCTGCTCTATCCGGGCTACCGGAATGAACAGGAGATCCTCGTTCCCTGCGGTCCGACGTGTTTCAAGAGTCCAGCCGGCGAACTCGCGGGGAACCACTTCGCCACCGTGGACGCGACCGCCGACGGACTCAAAGCCGTCGAAGAGGCAACGCTCCGCGACGGCGTCCAGAACGTAACGATTCGGGAGGTTGAGAGATGACGGACATCGTCGTCCTCCACGACAAGATTCACGGACTGGACCCGACAGCGTACGCCGAGACGATTCGAGACGAGCTACCGGACCTCGAGGTTGCGGTCGCGCGGACACCCGGGGCGGAACGCGACCTCCTCCGCGAAGCGACGGTCGCGACCGGCTATCAGATCGACCCTGAACTCGTCTCGGCGTCAGACAACCTCGAACTGTTCGCCTGTACGTTCGCGGGCACCGGCCACCTCCCCCTCGAGACGCTCGAGGCCGAGGGCGTGGCGGTCACCAGTGCTTCGGGAGTCCACGGCCCGAACATCGCCGAACAGGTCCTCGGATACGTCCTCGCGGACGTGCGGAACCTCCACCAGGGCTGGGAGCAACACGAACGCGGGGAGTGGAACCACTATCAAGGCGGCGAACTCCGCGGATCGACTGCGACCGTCGTCGGGATGGGCCCGATCGGACAGGAGATTTTGGCGCGGTTCGACGATTTCGGCGTCGAGACCATCGGCGTCCGCTATACGCCGGCGAAGGGCGGCAACGCCGACGAGGTCGTCGGCTTCGACGACGCGCTGGAGGCGGCCGCACGAAGCGACTATCTGGTGCTCGCCTGTCCGCTCACCGAAACGACCGAGGGGATCGTCGACGAGCAACTCCTCGGCGCCCTTCCGATGGATGCAATGCTCGTTAACATCGCTCGCGGTCCCGTGGTCGACACCGACGCGCTCGTCGCCGCGCTCCGTGGCAACGACATCCGCAGCGCCGCGCTCGACGTCACCGATCCCGAACCCCTCCCCGCCGATCACCCGCTCTGGTCGCTCGGGAACTGCCTCGTCACGCCCCACAACGCCGGCCATACCCCCAACTACTGGGACCGCTGTACGGAGATCCTCTGCGACGCCCTCGAGAAGACGTCGCTGCGGCCGCTTGCACAGGTCTCGTAAGGATCGACACAGGACGACCCTCTCGGCGGTGTTTTTCGCGTAACAGAAACAGCTATCGGGCATTGAGACGATCGTCGAACACCCGGATCACGTCTTCGTTCTTGAGAACGGATCGACGCACCACGACGGTAACGCAGCGACGATCCTTGAGCGGTCCGAGATCCGCGACGCGTCCCCCACAGTCGAACGAGAACCATGACTCGAATTGACACCCTACTGACCGGCGGCACCGTCGTGACGACTGAATCGTCGTTCGACGCTGCCGTCGCCATCGACGACGAAACAATCGTCGGCGTCAGGACGGAACGGATGCTGCCGACAGCCAATCGACGGATCGACGTGTCCGGAAATCTCATCCTCCCGGGCGTCGTCGATCTCCCTGTTCACGTTACCGGCTACAACTTGATTGATTCGTACGAAATTGGAACTTCGGTGGCTGCTGCTGGCGACGCCACAGTATCGTTAACTTCGCGTAGCAAGGGTGGCAGGACGGGACTTGAGGTGGCACTCCACTCGGGTCTTGAATGACGACTTAAGCCGCGCGATGACCAGAACTCCGATTATGCACCGAATCGAAGCGACCGCTTTATCGTTTTGATTGTGAAGTGCGAAAACGATTGGCCAATTATCAACATACCTTGTGCCCAATTACTACACATATACGCGGTAAAATAGATGTACAGGTGCATAATTTGCGCGTAGAGGGGATTTTGATAAGTAACAGACGAGAAGATGGGGTATGAGTGGTTCAGCAACCACCGAATCGGAGAATGACTCTGTCGTACTGTACGACATCGAAGACAAGCCGCCACTGGGGAAGGCGATACCAATGGGTATACAGCATGTCTTGGCAATGTTTCTCGGGAATGTCGCCCCGCCGCTGATCCTCGCCGGGGCGGTCGGCTCCGTCACTGGAGAGACTACTTTCCTCGTCCAGATGGCGCTCATCGTTGCCGGCGTCGCGACTCTCATCCAGGTCTTCCCCATTGGGCCTGTCGGCGCGAAACTCCCCATTGTCATGGGGACGAGCTTCGCCTTCCTCGGCCCACTTATCGGGATTGGCAACCAGTTCGGACTTGCAGCGGTGTTCGGAACCGCGCTGATCGCGGCTCCCATCGAGATGGTGATGGGCGTCACCCTTGACCGCTTCCGGAACTACTTCTCGCCGCTGGTCACCGGCATCGTCGTGATGCTCATCGGGCTGACGCTCATTCCGACTGGGATGGACTACGCTGCCGGGGCGTCCGCCGGCCCAGAATCTGAGGGCTATGCCTCTCTCACAAACCTCGGCCTCGCGGGTCTCGTTCTCCTGACGACTGTCGTCCTCAATCAGTTCTTTAAGGACTTTCTCCGGGTCATTAGCGTCTTCGTCGGCATCGTCATTGGCTACGTCGCGGCCATCGTGTTGGGCGTGGTCGACTTCTCCGGCGTCGCGGCTGCTGGGTGGATCACCGTGCCGACCCCGCTCAAGTACGGCCTCTCGTTCCCACCTAGCGCCGTCCTGACGATGGCTTTCCTCTACGTCATTACCGGAATAGAGACCATCGGCGACATCTCCGGGACCGTCTCGGCGACGGGGCGCGACGCGACTCGGGAGGAGCTCCGCGGCGGCCTCATCGCGGACGGCGTGATGAGCATGTTCGGCGCTGTGTTCAACGCGATGCCAAACACGTCCTTCTCGCAGAACGTCGGCCTCGTTAACTTCACGGGCGTCGCGAGCCGCTACGTCGTCGGCATCGGCGGTGTCGTCCTCGTCTTCCTCGGATTCGTCCCGAAGATCGGGGCGATTGTCTCCGCGATGCCGGACGCTATTCTCGGCGGCGGCGCACTGATCCTATTTGCGATGATCTTCTCCTCGGGAGCGCGCATCATCGTGCAGAACGTCACGCTCGACCACCGCAACTCGACGATCCTTGCGGTGTCGATGGCCCTCGGACTTGGCGTCTCGTTTCGGCCCGAAATTCTCCAGAACTTCCCGTCCGAAGTGCAGACGTTGTTCGGCTCCGCGCTCGTCACTGGCGGAATGGCCGCGCTCGTGCTCAACGTCGTGCTTCCCGGCGGTGGTGTCGGGTTGGGGCCGACCGAGCACACAGACGGCCTCACCCCTGAAACGCCGATAGGAATCGACGACGACGTCCCCGACGCTGCGTCCACCCCACAGGACGATGACTGACGGCCTCGACACTGACGCCGAGAGCGCGGTCGGAAGACAACCGTCGAAGTACATTCGATTGCGGGACAATACCATGAATCAAACGGACCCATGGAGCGCGACCGACCGCGACCTCCGTGATGCACTACGATCACTTCGCGACGCCAACGACGCGGCGGCCGTCGTGACCGTCGTTGACGTGGACGGCTCGGCGTACCGACGACCCTGTGCGAAGTTCGTCGCGCCGGCGGACCAGACCGCGCTGGGTGCTGTTACAGCGGGCTGTCTCGATGGTCCGGTCGCCGACCTCGCGGCCGAGGCACGCAAGTCGGGCACGGCAACCGTGGCGACGTTCGATCTGACGGGCGACGAGTGGGGCCTCGGGCTCGGCTGCAACGGCGTCGTCGACCTGCTCGTCGAGCCGCTCGATGACTCTTTGGATCCGCTGCTTGCGGCGCTCGACGACGGCGAGGCCGCGGCGGTCTGTAGCGTCGTCGAAAGCGATGACGACGCGGTGCCCGTGGGTGCGCGGACGGTCGTCACGGAGGCCGACAGCGAAGACGGCAACGACCGGGTTTCGGTCCCGGCGGACATCCTCGCGGACCTGCAGAGCACCGCGGACGCCGTCCGCGACGCCGGATCGAGCACGACAGTTCGAATCAAACGCGAGGCGGGCGACCTCCGTGTATTCATCGACGGCATCGAACCCGTCCCCCGACTCGTGCTGTTCGGCTCGCAGAACGACGTCCGCCCGATCGCCAGGTTCGGTGCGCAGGCGGGTTTCCACGTGACCGTCGCCTCCCCACGCGGTGCGCGGGCCGACGATGAGCAGTTCCCGAATGCTCACCGCGTCCGCGCGGCGCACCCGACCGACCTCCCAGCGCTCATTGAGGATCCAGAGCGCACGTACGTCGTGCTGCTATCCCACAACCTCGTCGATGACAGGCTCGCGCTCAAGGCGTTGCTCGATGAGACTGACGTGCCGTACGTCGGTCTGATGGGACCGCGCAAGCGCTTCGAGGAGTTGTGGGCGGCGTCCCGGGATGACGGCCGGGCGTTCACGAGTTCGGAACTCGACCGCGTCTCTACGCCTGTTGGTCTCGACCTCGGAGACGGCAGCCCGACGGGCATCGCGATGAGCGTTGTCTCGGAAGTTCTCGCGGCGGCGAACGGCGCAGATGGCGGCCGCCTCAGCGAACGGGCCGGACCAATCCACGACCGACCCGATCTCACGCGTTGATCGCGTCATCGACACTGGCTCGAACGGATCGCCGACTGGCACAGACCCCAAGAGTGGACTGCATTGACGGAACGACGGTAGAAATGCCTATAACTCCCCATATTGTCGTAACTAGTGCACGAACCCGAGGTTTAATCAATGTATACTGTGTATTTGTGCGGTAATGGACGACGAAGAAGAGACAACCAGCTCTATCCACGTACGTATCAACGGCGAACGCGAGCAGCACGACATCGAGCACGGCGAGACACTCATGGCGAGCCTTCGTCGTGCTGGCCACTATAGTGTGAAGAACGGCTGCGACGAGGGTGTCTGCGGGGCCTGCAACGTCATCCTCGGGGAACGGGGACTTACCCGGTCGTGCCTCGTGCCGGCCGCGAGCTGCGACGGCGCGGATGTGATGACCGTCGAGGGACTGCTCGATGACGCCGGCAACCTCCATCCGCTCCAGGAAGAGTTCCTCGAACACGGTGCCGCCCAGTGCGGATACTGTATCCCGGGCATTCTGCTATCGGCCTATGACCTCCTCCAGGACAACGTCAACCCGACTGAGGACGAGGTCGCCAACGCGCTGAGCGGGAACATCTGCCGCTGTACCGGGTACGTCCAGCAGATCGAAGCAATCCAGGCCGCGGCCGACCGCCTGCCCCACTCAGAAACGGCAGCCGAGGGAGACGCGTAAGATGAGCCAGTACGAAGGCGAGCCTGAGTCCGCTGACGAAACTGTCGCCGAGAACGATGCGGCCGACTCGAACGTCACAGTCAGGGAGAGTGTCGAGAAGGTCGATGGGTGGGGCCTCGTGACGGGTAACGCCAGGTACACTGACGACGTCCCGACCGACGACGCGCTCGCCGGGCGCGTCCTCCGGAGCCCCCACGCCCACGCCCGCGTCCGATCAATCGATACCGAGGCGGCCGAGGCGATTGAGGGCGTGACGGCCGTCATCACACACGAGGACGTTTCGGAACAGCGGTTCACGCGGACTGGTTTTCCCCACCCGGCTCCGGCGCCGTTCGACGAACGGGTGTTCAACGAGACAGTGCGGCACGTGGGCGAGCCCGTCGCCGCCGTCGCCGCAACGACGGTGGATGCCGTGGAGCGTGCACTCGAGGCGATCGAGGTCGACTACAAGGTGCTCGACCACGTCCTCGATCCCGAGGCAGCAATGGGGTCGGACACACCCACGCTCCACCCCGAGGAGTACGAGAACCAACAGGAGAACGCGGATCCCGAGCACAACGTTGTCTGCGAAACGCGCCACGAGGAGGGCGACATCGAGGCCGGCTTCGAGGCAGCCGATGAAATCGTTGAGGGTGAGTACAAAACCCAGATCGTTCAGCAGCTCCCGATGGAAATGAACACGGCAATCGCGTGGATTGACGACCGCCAGCGGCTGGTACTGCGGACGACGACGCAAGTACCCCACATTTGTCGCGCCAAGATCGCCCGTGCGTTTGACATAGACCGAACCGATGTGCAGGTAATCAAGCCCCGCGTCGGCGGCGGCTTCGGCGTCAGGCAGGACACGGTCCCAATCCAGTACATTGCGGCGGCCCTCGCACTGGAGACTGGCGAGAAAGTACGGCTCAGGAACGAGCGAAAGGAGGACCTCCACGTTTCCCAGACCCGCCATTCCCAGACGATCCAAATCAAGACCGGAGTCCGCGAGGACGGGACGATCATGGTCATGCACGTCGATATCACCTCGAACACGGGTGCGTACGGCTGTCACGGCTTTGCGGTGTTGGAGAATGCGGCCCACGAGCCGTTGTCGGTGTATCCCTGTGAGAACCGGCTGTTCACCGGCCGAGCGGTCTACACCAACGTCACGCCCGGCGGGGCGATGCGCGGGTACGGCGCGGTCCAGGGGACGTTCGCCCTCGAGAGCCACGTCGACAAGGTCGCCACCGAGATCGGCATGGATCCCGTCGAGTTTCGCCGTCGGAACGCGATCGAGGAGGGTGAAGCGAGCTTCGAGCCGGCCTCCAGCGAGGCCATGGACCAGCTGCAGTCCGTCGGCGTTGAGGAGTGCCTCGAGCGAGCCTGCGAGTCGATTGGTTGGTCGGACGGGCCAGATCAGCCTGCCAACGACCGCTACAGATGCGGCTACGGCACCGCGCTGTCGATGGCGAAGTCGGGCGTCCCGAACAGCGAGTTCTCGCGCTGCAACGTTACCCTCGAGACTGACGGTACGCTCACCGTCCGGGTCGGCGTCGGCGACACCGGGCAGGGATCGGAGACCGTGATGGGCCAAATCGCCGCCGAGGTGTTCGGTCTCGACATCAACTCGGTCCACGTGAAGGCCGACGACACCGACGCGACGCCGTGGGACAACGGGGCCTACGCAAGCAGCACGACCTACGTCAGCGGGAACGCGACCGAGAAGGCCGCCCGCGACCTCGCGGAGAAGGTGCGTGATCTGGCGGCCGACTGGTACGACGTCGATCCCGAGGCCGTGGAACTGGCCGACGGGGAGGTGGCCCCTCCCAGAGGCGAGTCAATGACGCTGAGCGAGTTCGCCGAGGAGGCGTTCGCCGGCATCCGTGGACCGAAGCGTAGACTCACTGGCAGCGGCCAGCACTACACGCCGCTGTCGCCCAAGCCGTTCGCCGCGCAGATCGCCGCGGTCGAGGTCGACACAGAAACCGGTGAGTTCGAGGTGACCAACTTCGTGAACGCTGTCGACTGTGGGCAGGCGCTCAACCCAGCGAACGTGCGCGGGCAGATCATTGGCGGGGCGATCATGGGGCTCGGCCAGACCGTCTCCGAGGCGATTGAATTCGACGAGGACGGCCAGCCAGAGCTCCGTGGACTCCGGGATTACGAGGTAATCCACGCGACTGACCTGCCAGAGATCGATACCGAACTCGTCGAGACCCACGAGCCGACCGGTCCGTTCGGCGCGAAGAGCGTCGGGGAGGTGACGACTCTCGGGCCGCCGGCGGCCGTCGCGAACGCCATCGAGGACGCCGTCGGAGTCCGAATCACCGACCTGCCGATCACCTCAGCGAAGATCTGGGACGCGCTTCAGGGGGGCCGGTAAATGTCAGAGCAGCTTCCGGCCGCCTACGTCCACGCCGATACAGTAGACAAAGCGGTTGAACTCGTCTCAGCTGATGCCGAAACGCGCGTGGTCGCCGGCGGCTACAGCCTGCTCCCCCAGGTGAAAGACGGCATCGAGACGCCCGACCGCCTCGTCGACGTCAGCCGCATCGACGAACTCCGTGGCATCTCCCACGAGGCGGGCGAGACCTGTATCGGCGCACTGACAACGCACCATCAGATCGCGACGTTCGACCTCGTCCATGAGCACGTCCCCGCCCTCGCGGAAGCAGCCGACTCTGTGGGAGATTATCAAGCGAGACAGCAGGGGACGATCGCTGGCAACCTCGTGTTCGCCGATCCGAAGTACGACCCACCGGCTGCGTTTCTCGCCCTCGACGGTCGCGTCGTCGCCCGCAGTCCCGACGGCGAACGAACGATCGGAGCCGACGAGTGGTTCTGTGGTCCCGGTGAGACTGCACTCGGACCGGACGAAATCGTCACCGACGTCGTCGTGCCGGACGCCAAACGGAGCGGCTACGTCCGGACCTCTGAGTACTCCGGCTACGCCATCGTCGGCACAGCTGCCGCGCTCGATGTCGACGGCGATGCCGTCGCGTCTGCGCGGGTCGCGGTCAACGGTGTGAAGCCGTTCCCGATTCGGCTGCCGAACGTCGAAGATGAACTCGTCGGCAAGCATATCGACGATGAGCTGCGATCCCGGGCTGCAAGCGCCGAGCTCAGCGACATCAATCTCGAGACCCTGCTGATGAACGGCGTTGTGGCTGATCACCAGCGCCTACAGCTCGTCCGGACGTACTGCCGACAGGCGATCGAACGGGCGATAGAAGGGGATTGAGCGGCCGTTTCGCTATTCGATCCCGACGCGCTCAATGAGGTCATCGGCGGCGGCCGTCGCCTCCGTCATCAGCTCGTCCGTATCGCCGAGCGTCAGGACCTCGCGGTCCTCCATGACGACCTCGCCCGCACAGATGACCGTCTCCACCTCGTCGCCCTGCGCCGCGGTGACGAGCGCGAACACCGGGTCGGGCGACGGCGTGAGGTGCGGGCGATCCATGTCAACGATTGCAACGTCAGCCTGCTTGCCGACCTCGATCGATCCGAGATCGTCCTCACGGCCGATTGCGTGGGCGGCGTCGATCGTGACCATGTCGAAGGCCGTCTGTGGGGGCACGACGCCGGGGTCGCGGTGGAATCCCTTGTGGGCCGCCGATGCCGCGCGGGCGTCGGCGAGGGGGTTGATTGCGTCGTTCAGATTCGCATTGTCAGTTCCCAGCCCGACGATCACGCCGTTCTCCAGCATCGAGACGACGGGCGCGAACCCGGTTGCTAGGCGCATGTTCGCGAAGAAGTTGTGTGCGACCTTCGTGTCCGTCTTCGCTAGCAGGCGCACGTCTGCTGCGTCGATCTGGACGCAGTGACCCAGGAGAGCCCGTTCACCGAGGTAGTCGACGTTCCGAAGGTAGCTGATGTTGGAGAGCGGGGCGCCCCGCTCCTGCGCTTCGGCCTCGGCGACGTGTGCCGTCGTCATCAGGTCATACTCCTCAGCGATCCGGTACGCCCCCCGGAACCCCTCGGCCGTCGTCGACGCGAGGACGATCGGAGAGGGCCAGACCGACTGCCGCCCGTCGGCGTTCCCGTGAAACTCCCGGATGAGCGACTCCACCCGGGTCAGCGCGGTGTCCGTCTCCATCGTAAAGTAGTCTGCCGGCGGGTGGGCAATGTCGGGGTCGCGGACCTGGACATCCGCCAGTAGCAACTCAAACGCCTCGTCCGGGGGACTGTCAGCGAACCCGGCGCCGTAGATGCTCCTGATACCCGACCGCGCGTAGGTGCCGAGCTTCGCCTCGATGGCGTCGCGGTCGTCCCAGATCACCTCCGTGTCGCTCTCGACGAACGTCGTCACGCCCGCCCGGACAGCTTCAGTACAGTATAGCGCTGCGGCGACGGCGTGCTCCTCAGGCACCATCGCGACGCAGGCTGGCCGCTTGACATTGTAGAGCCAGTCGTGGAGGCCGCGGTCCGCCGCAAAGGCGCCTCGAAGGAGGATATCCGAGACATGCGTGTGAGCGTTGACGAGCCCTGGGATGATCGCACCATCGTCGGCGTCGATCACGCGGTCGGCGTCGTAGTCCGTCTCCAGTTTCGCCGCAGGTCCGACCGCGGCGATTTCGTCATCCAGAATAAGGACCGCACCGTCGTCGACGACCTCCCGGTCGGCGTTCTGGGTGACGACCGTCCCGTTCGTGACGAGGAGGTCCGTCATCTTGACGCATCCTCCCCGAACCATTCGGTGTCCAGTACGTCGACCAAATAGCCATTCCTCTTGACGCTGTTCTCGACAGCCTCCATGCCCCCATTCTTATCCCCATCTAAGTAAACATTTGTGGAGAGTTTCTCGGTATAGTACCACGATAGGTAGAAGATGACGCGATGGATATTGCGGGGATCAGCACGTTTAGTTGCGTGCCCACACATGCTTTCACAGTGCTCACCCCTAGCAACGCCGCGCCGTTCGAGAAAATCACTGGAACCGTCCGCAAGCAGTCTGGCTTCGCGACAGAGGGACACCCGTCCGTCGCGCTCAGATGACTCGAACGGACCTCACAGTCGGTGCCGTCTTGCTCGCGGCCGGACGGAGTGAACGCTTCGGACGGGCGAACAAGCTGCTGGCGGACTACGAGGGCGAACCGATCGTCCGGCGTGCGGCCCGGACACTGCTGGATGCTTCCCTCGAGGACCACATCACAGTCGTCGGCCACGAGGCCGCCGCAGTACGGGACGCGCTCCCGGACAGCTTCGATATCCGATACAACGACTGGTACGAAGACGGCCAGCACACCTCCGTGAAGGAGGGCGTGATCGCCGCGCACAAGCGCTCGTGGGACGCCGTGGTATTCGCACTCGGAGACATGCCCGTCGTGGCGCCTGAGACCGTCGAGTGTCTCCGAGACACGTTCGAGTCCGGGCGAGAGAGTATCGTCGTGCCGGCCTACGATGGCAAGCGCGGGAACCCTGTGCTCTTCGGCGCAGCCCACTTCGACACACTCGCTGACGTTGCGGGCGACCAGGGCGGTCGACGGCTCATCGTGACGCACCCCGACGCGATCCAGATCGCCGTCGACGATCCTGGCGTTCGCCATGATGTTGATCGGCCCGGGGACCTGCCGTAGCCCGCGACACCGGCGTAAGTTTCAGGGTGACCGGTATGCCTAACTTACCCCGGAGAGCAGTGATATTCAATGGTTGTTGACACAGTAATCGCAGGCGGGACTGTCGTCACCGACACAGCGACGTTCGAGGCGGCAGTTGCCGTCGACGACGGCAAGATCGTCAGCATCGGTGACGAAGACACCCTCCCAGCGGGTGAAGAGCAGATCGACGCGACGGACCAGCTGGTTATGCCTGGTGTTGTCGACCCTCATGTCCACGTCGACGATCACGTCTCGATCGATAGCTACCGCACGGCGGGCAGCGCGGCCGCACTGGGTGGAGTCACTACGTTCATTGACTTCGCGTGGCAGGCCTATGAGGGCGAGGACAGCCCATGGGACGAGCCGGCCCCGCTGCTGGACGGCGTCAAGCGGAAGCGCGAGAACCAGTCCGAGGTGCTGGTCGACTTCGGGCTGCACGGCGGGATTATGCGAGAGGACGACGACCTCTTCGCAGAGTTGGCCGACGTCGTCGACGCCGGCGTAACGTCGTTCAAAATGTACACGGCCTACGAGTTCGGGCTCTCCAACGGGTTCATGCGACGGGTCTTCGAGGCACTCGCTGAGGCCAACGCCGTCGGCGTGGTCCACTCCGAGGACGACTCGGTCTGCCAGTCGCTCATGGAGGAACTCCGGGCGGACGGAGAAGATGCTCCGGAGGTGTATCCGCAGTCTCGCCCCGACTACGCGGAGGCGATGGCCGCGGAGGATGCTGTCCGCCTCGCAACAGAGGCCGGCGCGAAGTACTACGGGATTCACACCTCCTGCCGGGCGTCCGCCGCCGCACTGGACCGCTTCCGAGACGACGGATCGCAGGTCCGCGCGGAGACGTGCACCCACTACACGGCGCTGGACGAGTCAATCCACGCTGAACTGGGAAACCTTCCGAAGATTGCCCCGCCGATTCGGTCGCCGGACGACGTCGACGCAATGTTCGAGTACCTCCGCAGGGGCGTCCTAAGCGTCGTCTCGACGGACCATGTCGCTCAGCGGCGCACGAGTAAGAAAGACATGCCGTGGTGGGAGGGACCGTTCGGGGCGAATGGGATTCAAGCAAGTCTCCCGGTGTTCCACGACGTAGCAGTTAACGAGCGCGGTCTCTCCTACCCCTTCTTGGTCCGCGTGATGTGCGCGAACCCGGCCGAGACGTTCGGCCTCCCAAACAAGGGGACGCTCGAGCCCGGGACGGATGCCGACATCGTCCTATTCGATCCAGACGAGACATACACGATCACTGCCGAGGACAATGCGTCGAAGGCCGATTACTCGATCTACGAGGGCCGCGAGGTTACGGGGGAGGTGACGAAGACGCTCGTCCGGGGAGAAACCGTCGCCGACGACGGCAAGGTAGTCGGCGAGCCGGGCCACGGGCAGTTCGTTGAACGGAAGTTGCCTGACTGGAGCGCGTGACCAAGTTCAGGCGCTTTGAACTGATCTACGGACTATCGTCGAAGAGCAATCCAGACCTGATTAACGTCCTATCTTTACGACGCGCTGGTGCCGTCCTGGGACGTCAATTTAAGTCCCCGGCGGATGAACGGTCAGATACGATGACAGAATTCATCATCGAGGAGTTGAACCAGTTCGACGAGGAGCACTTCGTGGACACCCTCGACGACGTGTACGAGGAGTCTCCGTGGGTTGCCAAACAGGTGGCCTCAGAGCGGCCGTTCGATTCGCGTGAGGACCTGCGGGCGACCATGGAAAGCGTCGTCAACGAGGCATCGCGGGACCGGAAACTGGAGCTGCTACGAGCGCACCCTGACCTCGGGGAGCAGACTGAGATGACCGAGGCGTCCCAGGAGGAGCAGTCTTCCGCCGGGCTCGATGAATTGCAGCCAGAGCAGTACAAGGCATTCCAGCAGCTGAACGAGACATACCGGGAGACGTTCGGCTTCCCGTTCATCATGGCCGTGAAGGGTAAGTCGCCAGACGAGATTCAGACAGCGATGGAGAACCGGATCAACAACTCCGAGTCCGATGAGTTTCGCACTGCACTGGGCCAGGTCCACGAGATCGCTCGCCTCCGCCTTGAGGACCGGATCACGCAGTGACGACCCCACAGAAATGCACCGCCTGCAGTCAGACGCCGTGAATGGCCGGGCGTCCGTCCCGGATTGGAGAGGTGCCTGCCCGGAGCTCGTACTGATCAATCTATTCGTATTGTCCTACTTTCGTTTGAAACGATTCGCACATGTTGTGGATACGCGAGATTTTTTGTACGACCAGGGAGTGGTGTTGAGTAGTCGATGACGACTGATAGCATGCCGATAGAGAGTGTCGACTCACCGGACGATAGCGGGCGGACGATGAACTACGGCAAGGAGAAGGTCTCCGTCTACCGGACGTATGCTACCCCGTTGGATGGCGTCAGGACGATTCCCGAGTCCCAGTTCGACGGCCGGGAGAACATTCTCTTCGGACACGACGTCCGCGTTCAGGTCGAGGGCGAGGAGTTCCTGTCGTCCTTCAGCGAGGGAGACAACAGCATGGTGGTAGCGACCGACTCGATGAAGAACTTCGTCCTCCATCAGGCGGGCGAGTACGACGGAGCCACGACTGAGGGATTCCTCCACTTCGTGAGCTCACAGTTCCTGGAGACGTATTCTCAGATGGAGAGCGTTCGGATGTCTGCCAACGAGATCGCGTTCGACGAACGACCCGTACCCGAGGGCAACAGCGAGTTTGAACCGAGTGACTTGGTCTTCCGCGTGTCTGACGATGAGTCGGCCTTCGGGGAAGTGTACCTCACCCGGAGCGAGGATGGCCCGGTCATCGAAGACCTCACGGGCGGCGTCACAGACATCGAACTCGTCAAAGTGAAGGGGAGCTCGTTTGAGGGCTACGTTCAGGACGAGTACACGACACTTCCCGAGCGGACGGACCGGACGCTCTACATCACCCTGGACATCTTTTGGCGCTACACGGATCCGGAGAACGCACTCGGCGAAGAACCAGAGCGGTACATACCAGCCGAGCAGGTGCGTGACATCGCTCAAGTTGTCTTCCACGAGGTAGACTCCAACTCGATCCAAGATCTGATCTACCAAATCGGTCAGCGCGTCCTCAAACGGTTCCCGCAGCTCGAGTCCGTCAGCTTCGAGGCCAACAACCGCACGTGGATCCGCGAGCGCGACGACCTCGACAGCGACGCGAAGGTGCTGAAGGAACCGCCGCGACCGACTGGATTCCAGCAGTTCTCGATGGATCACAGTGACCTCGAGGAGGACGCACAATGACAGCCGGATTGACGACGCACGTTCTCGACACAAGCCGGGAAGGCCCGGCCTCCAGCGTCGACATAACGCTCCAGCGTCTGGATTCGACCGGCGAACCGGAGGTGATTGCCGAGGGAACCACCAACGATGACGGGCGTCTCGATGACCCGCTACTTGAACTGGATGAGATGGAGACCGGAACGTACCAGCTGCTATTCGACGTCGATGCCTATTATCAGGAGAGACCATCGGAGACGTCGTTCCTCGAGACGGTACCGGTCCGGTTCGTCATCTCTGATCCCGATGAACACTACCACGTGCCCTTGTTGCTGTCGCCCGGTGGATATACGACGTATCGGGGAAGTTGATAGATAGAAATCAAGCAAAAACAGGTTCCGGCGTAGCAATGCACCTTTTCGGTCAGAACAGCGTTCTGGACGACTGAACGATATCGCAGTTGCAGCTACTGTGGCACCAGTGGCTGGCCCTCAGACTACCATCGACGGAGTCGGAGGGCAGAGCTGCTTATGGCGAGTATCGGTGACCCACTGTCTGATCCGCCGTACGACCTCCCTGCTGACACCGAGGTGGTCGGCGACGGTCACGTCGTTGTGTTCCTCGTTGACTGCGAGGCAGAGGAGACTGTCTAGCCTTCGGGGTTCGCCCCAAGCGCTCCACAGCTGACTCGCCCGATTGGACCGTCTGTTGCGGCCGGTCGAGTATCCCCTCGGGAACCTCGAGTCCGCTGGCGAGCTCTTCAACCCCTGCCCGATAGAGGTCGCCGAGCGGTAACAGGTCGACGCCGTTTTCCCCGTGTTTCACCATCGATCTGAGCAGCCGGTCGGTCCGGTTGACTGTCCCGACCACGAGCCAGTTCGTCGTGTTGGCGACGTAGTACTGGCAGGTCTTTTTGAGCCGTTCTCCGGTGTTGTGGATCGCTACGAGGTCGTCGACCGGCTGACCGGTCATGCTGATCACATCCTGAAATACCGTGAGTAACAGCTGCAGCTGCATCCGCTGATAGTCGATGTCGAGAATAGATGTGACCGCTTCCGCGTCTCGGGCCGACGCCTCGTTGTTCAGTCGGACCGGCATCACGAGGCCGGTAACCCGGTCAGAACCAACCGCATCAGCGGCCAAAGCGCCTACGACGGTTTGACTCCACGCTACCGTCGAGCGCAACGATGAGTTCGTCGACGTCGGCCTCTCGACCTGCTCTTCCAGAAACATCGGGAGCAACAATCGTAACTGTGTCACGGCCCGCTCAGAGGTTGCCAATCCATCCTCCTCTCGCGGGCGGTCTAACGCATGTGGTTGCGGCGTCGTGCAGCTCACACTCTACACCCCTGCCATATCGCTCGTTCGAGGTGCGATCGGCAGTAATTACCCTGGGCGACCGCCGGTACCAGAGATTGCCAGCCGGCGTTGGATTGCCAACACATAGATAGACAGTTTCGATAGCTGCACATAACGGTTCCCCCCTCAATACTCGAAACAGCCATCCATGGTGGCATATACCTTAGATCGGCACCGTTTAGTTAATCTTCGGCTGGTGTTCGGTCATCAAGTTCTTGATTCGGACAATCGTGGTTGTCATGGTGTCTAAACCGCCTGAGCCGCAGACTTTGGGCGTAAATTGGTACTCTTCGGATGTACTGTAAGCCGATCAACGACTGGCCGAAACGCTAGAAGTGGTGCAGTTTCTCGTTGGTTTGGACAGAGAGACTGTGGTGCTCGTCGGTACCGAAGAGTGGATTGCGGATTTGTATACGTTCTTGCACACTCTGATGTTTGCGGGGAAACTCTTTAATGACCTTTCAGATGAGTGATGGTCGAAGGCTTTGATAGGTGAAGGCTGGTCTTGAGAATAATAAGTACCACGTGCTAGGAAATTGAACTATGGCAGGAAGGTGATGGTTGACTGAAGTACCGTGGTTCACCACAGGTTGGTAATAGTGGTGATACATAACGATCTATTACAGAAGTACGGGCGTAATATATGTGCTTATTTTACTACGGGTACAAAAGAGAACAGAGACAATTTGGAATATATACACATATACTAATGTCATTAGAGTGTCTATATACTGCCTATTTATTCACAACCGACTGGTTTTGATCCACTACCTGATGTGTTCGCTTCTAAAGTTCTTGTATGCGCAGTCACGAATGTTATTTCGATCAGTCACCTCCGTGAAATCGTCCTGATATGCGTTATCTCCAGTATCAAGCAGGCTTGAACTGATCAAATCTAACGCTGTATGGCTATTTATTACAGGTGTGAAAAGAGAGGGGCTGGGGGATTCTCTTTCCATTGATGCCTCTGGTATAGCGAACCCATTGGACAACCTACGAGAACTGCTCATAATTAGACTGTCTTTAGTGCTCTTCTCCCATCGGAGATTTTATTTTACTGATGTCTATTATTGCCATATCTATAGTATTATCAACACATACAATTTCGCCAGCAATGACTAAATTTGAGACAGGAGACGGCCCAACTACGATTGCGTCACCCCCTGTAAGGTCTTGAATCGACTGCTGAAAATGTATCTGTGCACGACACAAGTCTGGGTGATGGATATTGGTGAAGTGGATTTCACTAACAGTCGCGCTGATACGTTTATAATTATGAGCAAGAGTGACTGTCTCAGCATTATTTAGGTGCTGGCGATCTATCTCTTCATATGCTTTCTGAGTTGGCTTATACCCCCCGTTTGGGCCAGGAACACCTTCAGCCAGCCCAAGTGCCTTCAGAGTTTGCATTTGATTACGGAGTGTACCAGCGTTTCGGTTGATTTCCTTAGCGAGAACCTGTGCAGATACTAATACCTCATCTGTCTGGTACTTATTAACTAGAGTAGTAAGAGCCATTCGTTGCCTACTAGTTAGATCAAATTGACCCATATGTACCTTAGTATCTATTCGTATTTATTTGTAAGGGTCTATATTTGATAGAACGTACGACACTGTCTAGTTGAGCCAGTTTGAAGAACGATCTGGTCGTTGAGTTAATTTAGACTAATGCTCGCAGACCTGCTCAGCAAGAGCTATGCGGCGGAATTTGATGAATGTTGGGAGCGTGGGCGGGCGGCGACGCCCGTTAGGGCGTTCGCCGTCCGGCTCTACGTGACCGATTGTTCGCTTCGAGAAACACAAGCGATTCTTCGCTCACTCGGCGTTGAACGCTCTCATCAAGCAATCTGGCACTGGGTACCTCGCCTAGCTGACAGCGTCCCAGACCCGCCGACGTCCACGAGAGCGGCGCTCTCGTGCGGCCCATCAGAACGCTTTGCGTTCTGAGGACGGCGCAGCCGTTGCGGGTCGCGGTTGATGAAACCGCTGTCAGGATTACTGGCATCCGATCTTGGGTGTACGCTGCAATAGACCTTGACACGAAGCTCATTCTCGATGTAGCGCTCTTTGGACGGCGAGGCACCGATCCANGCAATAGACCTTGACACGAAGCTCATTCTCGATGTAGCGCTCTTTGGACGGCGAGGCACCGATCCAGCTGCTGCGTTTCTGCATGGACTCACCGAGAAACACGATCTCTCCGACACTAAGTTTCTCGTCGATGATGCTGGCTATCTGACTGCCCTCTCTCGATTAGGATTGAGCGGTCACCTCGACTATGTCGATTGAAACCACATCGAAAAGTGGTTTTACACGCTCAAATGCGGATTGACCGCTTCCATAACTCATGGGTCGGCAGTCGGGCGAGCGTCAGAGAATGGCTTGAACAGTACGTACACTACTATAACACACAGCAGCCGAATAAGTCACTCAACTGATAGACGCCAGCGGAGGTGCTAAACTAGACAGTGCCCCGCGTTTTCGGGATCTACCACCGCTACAAACGAGATCAGAAAGAAGTTAGCCCGATTTGAGACATTTGTATCTGGATCGACTAGTGTAGTTCACCAACGACCGGTGATATGCAGAAACCGACGGATCACCACGCCAGATCTCGTGAAGAGCACGAGTGCTGCGGCTCTCTACGAACGGACTACGAACCGTAACCGCAGCTTCAACCACCCTCGCGGAGATATCGTCCGACCGCCCGGACGAATGTCCTGGCTGTCACGACTGGTGGAGACCGAATATCACGACCCATGCCGACTTTTACCAGATAATCCGTGAGTCGCCAAAGGTTGTACAGTAGAGTTGCGAACGTGAAACTGAACAACCGCACACGATAGTCTTTGGAGGACGTCTTCGGGAGAAACGCCTTGACCGACTTGTACTGGTTTTCGATGTCCCAACGACGGCTGTAGCTGTTGGCCACGTGCATGATCTCGTCGAGAGCGACGTGGTCACGGTTGGTCACGAACACGGCGTAGTTGCCGGCTGCCTCTTCGTCAGTCGCGGGTACATACAGAAACTCCGCAGTGTGGTGGAGTTCGCCATCGATGGCGAACGGGATATCATGCTTGACGGCGGCGTCAACTCCGTTCTTGCTCTTGATTTTCGCAATCGACTCATAATCGCCTTCATACTTCGGTACTGGCGTCATATACACCAGCCCGCGGTCGTGGATCGTTGCGTACACCTCGTTGCTGTAGAACCCTCGATTGAGGAATACTTCGTCGAGATTGACGTGCTGCTGGGCGGTCTCAAGCAGTCGGTCGACCACATCCGCCTTCGAATCGGCTGGAGCGTCTTCTGGTTCCCACGCAGAGCGTTCTTTGACTGATTCGATACCCAGAATGATCGGGACATCGTTCCCGACGATCGTGATCGTTGCGAACGTGTACCCGTACTTGATTTCACCGTCGTTTTTGTACCCGCTGACTATCGGCGGATAGTCTGCCTTCGGGATTTTCCTTTCCTTGTCGATCCACGGCCAGACATGGTAGGGTACGTGTGTAAAGTCGATAGCCGCTACCACGTGGCGGTCGTCGAACGGATCCTCGTAGCGAATTGTGCTGAGAACGTTTTCGGTTGCAGCGTCGAACGAGTCCATCAGAGCCTCCTGAAATTCCTCAGTGAAAGCGACGACATCCTCGATGCTATACTCCTGAAGTGGCTTTGGGAGGTCCTGATCTGATGGCATCGCAAATTGCTTGATCACTCGCAGAAACGTCGAATCATCGCAGACGTCGTTCTCGTCGAGGAACCAGCCGGCTTCACCTTCTGAATGGGCACTTCCTTGTGTCAGGCATGTATTGGCGAACAGATCGAGAATCTGTTCGTCCTCGTAGATTCTGTTTCCAGCTCTTCCAGAGTCGAACTCGCCGAAGCCGTGGCGACGAGCGAGTTCGACGACCTTACTGCCATGGTCGTGGGCTTCGAGGAGAATCTCTCGTGCTGCGGCCTCAAGCGTATCTATCGTCTGTTCACTGAACTGGCCCCAAGCATACGAGATGTTCTGTTGGGTTGGTGGTCTGGTCATTCCGAACCCCTTCAGCAGTGCTGGGCGATTCGCAAGGCGATTTGCGAGTTCGCACTGCGTGAGGTCGTGGATTGTTTTGTAGATGTAGAGCCGTGCCATCGACTCGGTGCTGAAGGTTGCTTTGTTCTGATTGCGAGTATCAGTGAGTTCAGCAACTGGAATCGAGACCTGGTTGAGCAGTCGCCAGAGAGTATCGACTTGGTCGCAAAGCGTCTTCGCGTGATAGACGATCGCTCCTGCCAGCGCGGGAGCATCGTCGTCCAGCGCCGGCGTCAAATCGTGTGTCACAGTAGATCAAGATATAAGAACAGACATGTATGAATTCATCATTTGAGTTCGGCAAGGGAACTGCCACCAAGAGACAACCCGGTGAAGCACACGATCGGTACAGGATGTACAAGCAACGAAAGTAGATTGCAGGCCTGCGCTTCACGACGAGACGCCTCCATCGCCGAACCGGCACTCGCGTATCCGGCATCGGCTGACGGCCGGGTCTTGTCTGCCCGCAAACACTACTAGGCCACTCTGGAGTCTGACAACAGGTCAGCGGTGGTCCGACCGATCGCCCGCGCGCAATACCGCAGTTGTCGATAGCGTCGATTGATCAGGAGTCGTCCTGCCGTTCTAGTGCGTAGATCCCTTCGTCTGTCGCCACGAACACGGATTCGCCAACCAGATAGTTCCGGATCGTTCCGTCGACGGACCCCTCCCACATTCTCTCGCCGCCCGGGTCGACACTGGCGAGTCGGTTCTTTCCGGCTCGGACGAACACAGTGTGATCTCCCGCCCCGTTCTCTTCGACGACAGTCATTGACCAGATCGGGCCACCGTCGACCGTCACACTCCACCGTTCGCTGCCGGTCGCCGCCTCAAGGGCATGGAGTCGATCCGTGCCAACGTACACCACCCCGTCGTAGAGGGCCACGCACAGATCAAACTCCTCATCCGGATGCTCGAGTGATTCTGACACTAGGTCTCGCTCGCCGGTCGTGATGCCGAATGCGTACAGATGGGACTCGTTCCGACCGGTGTTAGCGAGGATGAACAGGCGATCCGATGCGATGCCCGCGATCTCCGTCTGCACATCGTCCGCTTCGTAGGTCTGACGCCACAACTCGTCGCCGTCGACGACCGCGGCAACCCACTCTCCGGTCACGACATACACGACGCCGTTCGAGACCGTTGCATCGATGATCTGCTCGTTTCCGTCACCGGGGTTGTATCGCCAGCGTGTACTCCCCTCGTCCCGATCGAGCGCGACGAGAGCAGCGTTTTTCTCGACGTAGACGGCGTCGGCGATGTCGACAATTCCGGAACCACTGGAGATATTGTCCGATTCGTCGATCCCGTCGGTCCACAGGGCCTCGCCAGTCTCCGCGTCGAATGCTCGCACGACGCCGACGTCACTGGCGACGTAAACAATACCATCGACAACGAACGGGCTGTTTCGCCCGGTACCCACCGTGTCATCACGCCACCGCTCTTCGCCATCTCTCTCGAGCGCGTACAGGCCGATGCAGTCGTCGTCGGTACAGTAACCGAAGTAGATGCCCGTTTCCGTGACGGCGAGTTCCGAGTAGGCATCCATCCCTCCTGTTTCTCCGTACACCCACTGGCGTTCGCCGGTCGTGGCATCAAGTGCAACGATCTGCCCGTCGGAACGCTCCCGAGCGAATACCACGCCCTGCGATACGGCGTCGAGTTCCCCGCCCGTGTCGTAGCGCCACTGGTACCCGGTACCGGAGCCGCCGTCGGTAAACGCACTGAGGCATCCACCCAGCATCGAACTCCCGGCCACGCCCGTCACTCCGAGCACCGTTCGTCGCTCCATGGCTGAGTTTAGTTAATTAAGATATGAATATTTTGTGTGAGCATGTCGAATTTCCCGATATCAAAATAAGACTCGCGACCCAGCGCTGTTCAGATAAAAGCGATCAATCGCATATGTAGTGAGCGGCAGTCCCACTGAAGAGGCATCTAAAAGATAGGGATCTATGAGAAGACTATTCCTTCGCGCCATATAAGCAGACTAGTAGTTTGTAGTAATCTATATCCCGAAGCTGTGGAGCGATAGACCAGTCCAGTAGTTGAGACCGGGCCTCTCAATGCATATGGTATGAACGGCTCTATTGAATCGCCATGCGGCGTTGGAATCACGGGGTCACGTACTTTTTGATGTTGTAGACGAGACACATCAGGACGATCTCACGNGCGGCGTTGGAATCACGGGGTCACGTACTTTTTGATGTTGTAGACGAGACACATCAGGACGATCTCACGGAACTCACGATACCACTCACGCGCTCGGACGGCGGAGCCGTACGTGCGCTTGACCGAGGAATTCGTCGTTTCAGTCATTGATCGCTGGTTGTAGAGTTCGTCGTTGATGCGAGCATTGTGAGCATGATCGTATGGAGCAAACACGCGATGTGTTCACGAGGGGACGTATACCCAGTTCTCGAAGAGCATCACGTAGAGGCTGGCTGTCATAGCCCTTGTCGGCAGCAAGCGTTCGCAACTCGCCCGCGTATCGGCGGGCGAGTTGCAAACATACCTCCGCGTCGCTTCCTTCTCGCGTGGTTGTACAGTGAACGTCTAAGATTGATTGCGTCTCAGTATCAACGAGTTTCGTCGCTTCGATGGTCTGAACACAGTAGTTCGTACGGTCACAGTAGTGCTTGCTCGCCGGAGACCGCTCGTAGTAGGTTGCATCGANTCGATGGTCTGAACACAGTAGTTCGTACGGTCACAGTAGTGCTTGCTCGCCGGAGACCGCTCGTAGTAGGTTGCATCGACGGCGACATGCGGCGATGGATCGTGCAGCTGCGCCGAGTGGCGCAGCAGCACTCGCCACACCTCCATGACGATCCTGTCGAACCACTTATTCAACGTCGATGGATGCGGGAGATCGTCGGGCTCAAGGCCGACGATCTCCAGAATTGGTGGCATTACCTCTAACCG
>NZ_AOIL01000062.1:25805-48661 GCF_000337595.1 Natrialba taiwanensis DSM 12281
CGCGGCAGTTTCGTCCGGATCGTCGCAATAACTTTTGGCCAGCGACACCATTTCTTCAGTGAAGCGGGTAGTGACGTTCATCCAAACTGGCACTCACCCGCTTCAACTCCTTCGATTTACCGACCTATCCCGACGACGTCTAGTGATTCAATGGAGCCATTTAATCCGAAAGACCGGTCGAAACTCGTACCAAAGGTTCGACTGATGGTGGCACATTTTTTCACTCACCGAGCAGTTACTGCCTGCATGGATCCGACCGAATTTCTTCAGGGAAGTACAGTCAGGATATCGGAGGAAACATATGCAGTCTGTCGGACCGATCAGGGCCATCCCGCTGCGTTTGCAACCATTGAGGACGAAACTGAGACGACAGTGGTCGTCGAACACGATGATGTCAGTAGCATCGATGCCAGTGCGGTCGAGTCCGGGTGGAAACGCCTAACGTTCGAGATGAATTTGCCATTCGAACTCGTTGGATTTCTGGCGACAGTTGCGACAGCGCTCGCTGAGACAGATGTCTCGGTATTTGTTCTCTCGTCGTACACGACTGACCACGTATTCGTAAAAGAGAACGACCTTGATGCTGCTGTCCCGCAACTTGAACAGTTGGGTTGTGATGTCACTAACTAATAGTGACCATTAGTGAACCAAACGGTACCTTTACACTGAACTCACCCTCTATATTTAGCGCGCTGTTCTTGACAGGTAACAGTGGGATAAATTGTTGCTCCGGTAACTACTCGACCTGTACTGAACGGCAACTACGATATCGACTCACGACGATTCGATAGAGTTGCTATTTTGACTCTATTGAAATCCTATTCTCAGTACTTCACAAAGCCGGTTAGTTAGAACGTCTGCTTGCTGAAGGTGTGTTCAAGACNCATTTCTTCAGTGAAGCGGGTAGTGACGTTCATCCAAACTGCCACTCACCCGCTTCAACTCCTTCGATTTACCGACCTATCCCGACGACGTCTAGTGATTCAATGGAGCCGTATGAACACAACATGTTTCATTCAGAAGACTCAGATTGAATTGGCTGCTCAGTAAGGATGCGTATGTATCTTCCGTGAGTTCCGAGAAGTTGCACTGATGTGTGTCGTCTATAACATCAAGCGAGCCGTGGAACAGTGAATTCCACCGTCATATGGCGATTTAACAGAGCTCGATGGAGTTATACCGTACACCAACGAACAGTCGCCCAGATGAAAGATCGCATCTCCTGGCGACCAGTCGCGGCGTTCCTCTACGGGCTGCTTGTCCCCTGGGCGGCGGCCGGCGCCGTGATCGGGGCCGCTTCGCGGATTTCGTTTCCTGGTAGCGATGTGGCGTTCTTCGTTGTGTGGGTTCCGCTAATCGTCCTTTCGAGCGGTGCGCTCGCGGCCTGCACGGACCTCCCACTGACGAAGTTCGTCCCCGCCGCGGCGTTCGGCTCGCTGGCGGCGCTCGTCGGGTTTCCGCTGGCAACTGGCGGCGGCGGACCGATCTGGATGGCTATCAGTCTGTTCGGACTGACGTTTACGACTGTCGGCGCCGTCGGCACACAACTACTCCGCGATCCGGACGGCGAGTTCTGGAAGGATCGCCTCTGGTCATACGTCCTGACCGCCGCGGTCGTCGGTTGCGCGTCGATGGGACTTTTAGCGGTCGCCGAGGTGTCGGCTCCGTACCAGTACTCCCCCGGTCTGCGTCGGGTACTCGTGACCGGATTGCTCCTCGTCAGTCCAGTCGCCGGATTCACCGTCGCACACTATACAAGGGTCCCCGTCCGGACACTGCTTTCCGGGATCGTCCTGTTTCCGTTTCTCGCTATTTTGCTCGACTACGAGTTGGTCGGTCTAGCAGCAACGATGGCTGGCCTAGTCGCGGCCGGCGCGCTGACAGTCAGCATTGGGCGCGGGCTCGGTCGCTGGTGATCGGACGCGAATGCACCGGCATCACCGCACAGCTAGCGTCTCGTCGACACGTTGCGCATCACGTTCACGCCCGCACTGACAGTAACGTCGACATCGAACTCGCGGAGCGACTCGACGTGGTTCGTGACCTTGGGGATCGTTAGTTCGCGCCCGCTATCGTGAGCCAGACGAGTAACTGGTCGGCGAGATAGCGGTCCGCCGCGGCGTCTTCGGCATCGAACGCGACGAGCTCTCGAACGGCCTCTTCGCCGACCTCCTCGGCCGGCTTTCCTCGCTCACCGGAGGGGTTCGCGCTCGCGAGAACGTTCTCGTAGTCCGCTCGGAACGTCACCGCCGTGCCGGTCGAGTCCGTTTCGGCGTACCCCGCGGTGCGCTCGATCACGTCACGCAACCAGTAGTTGAGACTGGTCGTTTCAATGCATACACTGTAATCGACATCGGTTTTTCAAAGAAGTCAGGATAGACTGCTCAGTGAGTATGCGAATATACTGATAAAAGCGTAGAGAACCCCATGATGGACAGGCCGGTCACAGCTGTGGCGAAGCGCTTGCGGCGTCAGGATGCTTAACTGGATACAAAACGTGACTCCATATAATGACGATCATCACGGAATTTCGACTACAGTCATCCGACCTTCCTCTCGTCAGTATCCCGGCGACGCTCCCACCCGACGAAATCATGTGCTCCCATTCCCTTTGCCTGGAGCCTGACGCGCAGGTCTTCCTCGTGGAGATCGATGCGGCGTTGGACGTTTCTGAGGCGCAACTCGCAGAACTCGAGGAGGTCACAACGGTAACACCGTTTGGAGAACGGAACGATACAACCGTCTACAAGCTCACCGTGGAGCTTGATGATTCGATCTCTCCGGCGTTCGATCCGGAACGCTTCGAGGGCGCGAAGATGAAATCGACGACCATCACCGCGGACGGCTGGCACGAAACAAAGTTCTTCAAAGACTACGAGACGTTCCACGAGTTCCACACTACCTTCGAGAACTCCGGCGTCTCACTAGAGCTGATTTCTATCACACCCGACGAGACAGAGTCCGACAACACAGCAGAGGATCTGCTTACTGATCGTCAACGCGAAGCCCTGAATCTCGCTATCTCTCGGGGCTACTACGAGAGCCCACGCCAAGTCATGGCCGACGAACTCGCCGAAGAGTTGGGCATTTCGCAACCGGCCCTATCCGGTCTTCTCCGACGCGGCGAACGCCAACTTCTCACCTCTTCGCTCAGCGGCCGGGAGTATTTAAACACCTTATCCAGATAGCATCACATCCAACCCCACTACCGCCCTCTTTTCAGGTGATGACAGCAGATTTCGGTTCTGAGCTAGACAGCCAAGTTGCAATTGTCACGGGTGCGTCTTCCGGGATCGGTAATGCAACGGCCAGATCACTCGCAGCCCGCGGAGCAAGCGTCGTCCTCGCTGCCCGACGTGAGGATGAACTCAACGAACTCGCCGACCAGATAGAGAACGAAGATGGCGAGGCACTCGTCGTTCCGACCGACATTACGGATGACGAGGACATCGACACCCTCGTTGAGACGACAGTCGACGAGTACGGCCAGATCGACATCCTCGTGAACAACGCGGGGTATATGCCACTGGTGAATATCGCGGATGCCGACCGCGAGACGCTGCACGACACTATCGATGTCAACCTCGATGGGCTCATCACGCTCACGCGCGCCGTTGTTCCTCAGATGCTAGAGCAGGGCGAGGGGCACATCGTGAACCTGTCTTCCGTTGCCGGACGATTCCCGATGGAGAACAGTTCGCATTACATGGCGGCGAAAGCCGGGGTCGTTGGATTCGGTGAGGCACTTCGGCGCGACGTTGCTGCTAAGGGTATCCGCGTCGCAACGATTGAGCCGGGCGCTGTCGATACAGAACTCTTAGAGGGTATTCCTGATGCAGAGCTCAAATCGAACGTTGAGGAATTCAATCAATCGATGCGGCAACTCCGGCCTGACGATATCGCCCGGACGATCACGTTCATCGTGACACAGCCGGAGCACATGGACATTAACGAGGTCATGGTTCGACCGACCGACCAAGTGCAACCGTAGGCCACACCGGGCTGATACTCACGTGATTAAGGAAAGAACGCAGGCGTACAGGACACAAATTGCACCAGTCACTGAACGTGACATCTGAACACCAAACCCATGAAGACAGTCGAACTCAACAACGGCGTGGAGATGCCGATCCTCGGATTCGGCACGTACTAGATAGACGACCTCGACGAGTGTGAACGGAGCGTCTCGGCGGCACTCGACACCGGATATCGGCTGATCGATACGGCCGCAGCCTACGAGAACGAGGAAGCCGTCGGCGCTGCCATCGAGAAGAGTGAGGTTCCAAGAAAGGATGTGTTCGTTACAACCAAGCTCTGGATACAGGATGCTGGCTACGAGAGCACGAAAGAGGCGTTCGAACGGTCACTAGAACGCTTGGGACTCGACTACCTCGACCTGTATCTGATCCACCAGCCATTCGGTGACGTGCATGGTTCGTGGCGAGCGATGGAGGAGCTGTACGACGAAGGCAAGATCAGAGCGATCGGTGTCAGCAACTTCTATCCGGATCGCTTGATGGACTTGGTCGCCCACAACGATGTCGTGCCGGCGGTCAACCAGATCGAAACCCACCCCTTCTACCAGCGAGTCGAAGACGCGGAGTTCCTCGATGAGTACGATATTCAACACCAGTCGTGGGGGCCGTTTGCCGAAGGGCAGAACGACATCTTCGAACACGATGTCCTGACATCGATCGGTGACAAATACGGGAAGACAGCCGCGCAGGTAACGCTTCGGTGACTTATTCAGCAAGAGATCGTTGCGATCCCGAAATCAGTTCACGAGCAACGGATTACCGAGAACTTCGACGTCTTCGACTTCGAGTTGAGTTCGGAAGATATGGATACGATCTCGGAACTCAACGAAGGTGAAAGCCTCTTCATAGACCATAGTGACCCAGAGACTGTAAAACAGCTAAGCGAAACAGAATTCGACACCTGATACGTACTCTATTCAGACCAATCGATCCCGTTCACCGACTCCGCAACCGACGACCTTCACCGTTGTCGCCGGGTCGGTCTTCCTCGCACCGCTCACCTGTAGCGGACTCCACGGAATCACGGGCGGCTACACCAGACCACTTGTCGCTCTGGGACTCCTCACCGCTGCTGGGGTCGCCCTCTTCTACTGGAAGACTGCTCCGGAACACAACGGGAGTATTTAAACAACTTTTCAAGATAGCATCGGACTCAAGCAGCTGACTGACCTCGATTAGAACCGAACCATGGACGTTACTAACGTTGCGTCAGCGGACAGGGACGAATCGGAGCACCCGGTACAGGTCGGATCGCCGCTGATTGCCGACGGCGTCGAGAGCGCCTTCGACGGGACGACTGTCAACGCCGCGGAAGTGACCTTCCGTCCGGGCGAGCGCACTAAGTTTCACGCCCACGCTGGCGTGCAGATTCTGTACGTTACCGGAGGTATCGGGATGGTCGGCAACCGCGAGGAAGAACGGGAAGTGTCAGAGGGCGACCTCGTCATCTTCGAATCCAGCGAAGAACACTGGCACGGGACGAGCAAGGACGCTGACAGCGAGTTCAGCCACGTCTATTTCCTCGCCGAACCCGACGAGGGCGAACTAAAGATTCAGGAGGCCCCCTGAATGGAGTACACAACGCTCGGCTCGACCGGGATGGAGGTCTCGAAGATCTGTCTCGGCTGCATGAGCTTCGGCTCGAAGGACTGGTACGAGTGGATGCTCGAAAAAGAAGAGAGCCGCGAGATTATCGAGCGCGCCATCGACCTCGGGATCAACTTCTTCGACACTGCGAATACCTACTCGAACGGAAAGAGTGAGGAGATTCTCGGGAACGTCCTCGCCGATTACGACCGCGACGAGCAGGTCGTCGCGACGAAGGGACACTTCCCGGACGAGGACGACCCGTATCCGAACAACGACGGTCTCTCGCGGAAAGCGCTCGAACAGCAGCTGCGACGCTCCCTCGACAGACTCGGGATGGATACCGTCGACCTCTATCAGATCCATCGCTGGGATTACGACACGCCCATCGAGGAAACGCTGCGGGCGCTCGACGATGCAGTCCGCCGGAATCAGGTCAGATATATCGGCGCGTCGTCGATGTGGGCACACCAGTTCCAGGAAGCCCTGTACACCAGCGACCGGTTGGGTCTAGAGCGGTTTGCGACGATGCAAAACCACTACGCTCTGGCCTATCGCGAGGAAGAGCGCGAGATGCTACCACTCTGTGAGAAGGAGGATATCGGGGTCGTTCCGTGGTCACCACTTGCCCACGGCTATCTCACGCGGCCACACGAAGAGATAGACGCGACGACTCGCGGCGAGACGACTGACCCGCTTTACGCCCACCCCTATCGAAAGGGCGGCGGTATCGAGATCAACGAACGCGTCGAGGAACTCGCCGAGGAAAAAGGCGTGACGATGGCGCAGATTGCCCTGGCGTGGCACTTCCACAAGGACTCGGTAGACGCGCCGATCGTCGGTACGACAAGCATCGAGCACCTCGAACAAGCGGTCGAGGCGCTCGATATCGACCTATCGGACTCGGACATCGAGTACCTCGAGGACCCCTATGAACCGGTCGAAGTTACCACCCACAAGTAACGGCCAACACAAATTGGGAGTGAACGATATCGAGGTTATCCGTCCGTTCTACAGCAGTTTTTCGAGTAGGTACCCACAACAAGCGCTCATTACAGACCGAATAATGCTGCTCAGATGGTAAGCACACCCTCCTCTCGTCGCGCTGTCTTCCAACGTATCGCTCAGACTTCATACTACAACTGGCCCACCTACACGGATACCCCACTGTACGACCGGAGTTCGACGGGCGGGCTAGCTGAAGACGTTCGCATTCTTGCAGGAGTTTGGTTCGAACACGATGCTCACGGTTCCATTTGGGAGTTCGTCTGCCACTGGCCGCTGGCCTACTTCAGATTCGAGACCCACGACCGCTACGAGAGTTCAACGCGCTACGAGTTGGATACGCTCTTTCGCGTGTTCGTCCTGAAAGAACTCCACGGATGGGAGCACGAGACAGTACTCCGCGAGTACCTCGAAAGCCATCCCGAACTCTGTGAGTGTCTTGCGCTGGAGACGTTCCCCGACCAATCAACACTCTGGCGCAGTTGGCACATGCGCTTCACCGATGATCTTCGTGAGACGGCCCAGAAAGTGGCTCGAACGATCCTCATCAAAGCGCAAAACGCGGATGTCGCTGTACCACGCGAACCAGAACGAAACCTCCCGTATCGAGGCCACGATACTACTGAATCGGACCCAAACGACCAAGCCATCCTCAACAAGGCCGGAACGATTACCAAGCACGTCAGTCGCGTCGTGTTCCCTGCGTTCTCGTTAGAGCGTGGCGAGGGCTGTGAGATCCCCGAGAACGCCTACTGGGGGTTACAGACCTACTTAGGGCTCCGTGAGAACTTGGCGGCAAACGAGGGTGCTCGGAGCTTCATTCACGAGTCGACGCGTGATCGAACACCACTCGGGTACGGTCATCGCGACCAGATTCGTGATATCCCTATCGAGCAGATTCGCGAGATGTACCGACAGGCAGTCCAGCAACTCATCAACGAGCTCGCGGAGACGGAGGAGTTCTTCCGTGCAGGCATCGTCGCGATCGACATTACCGAGGATGACCCCTTTACCGGCGACCGCACCGGCCACGAGGACGAGATCATCGGGACGAAGGAAAAGAACGACGAATACGCCTACCAGTGGGCGACAGTCCAGCTAGTCGGTAACGCAGTTCCGCTCGTCCTTGATGCCCGTCCGATACGGAAAGGCGAGTCACGCAAGGAGATCGTCGAGGACTTGCTGGATTCGGCTGAAGAGCTCGTATATGTCGATAACGTGCTAATGGATCGGGAGTTCGACAGTCAGCACGTCTTGGAGATGATCAGCCAGCGCGGCCACTCCTACGTCGTCCCGAAGCGGATGCAGACCAGCGAGAAAGCCCAAGCGAAGCGGTTGCTCCAGCGCGATCAAGACCGGTACGAGACTGACCGCGAACTCCATCTCGGGAAGAATGAGTGGCACGAGACGACGCTGATCTACCGACGCAAAGAGAACTCTGAACACGATGATCACCGGCAGTACTCGGTGTTCATGTCCACCCGGGGTGGGAGCTTCCTCAGTGAATATGGATATCTCTGGGAGATTGAGAGTGGCTACAGGTCGATTAAGCGATTCATGGCCGCGACGACGTCGACGGATTTTGGGCTCCGATTCTTCTACTTCGCGTTTGCGTGTCTCTTGTACTCGATTTGGCGAGCGGTCGACCTGCTTGTGCAGGTCGAATTGACTGGTGAGTACGAACACGCGCCGATAGTAACGGCTGACAATACACTCACGCTGCTGAAGAAGGAAACCGGAATCGGATAGGGCGGTACTCTGTCCAGGACAATGAGGATTCCTGAGTGGCAACACTGTCGGGAATCTCGAAAACCCACCGGTCTAGTTGGTAGTACGACATGATCACACCATCGAGAGGGAATCCGAAGCAGCTTCGCCTCGAAAATTCGACCGAAACCACGCATCACAGGCCCGCTATACACACTGTAGTCTCAACTTCCAAGACTCGCCCAGAAGTTGCGACTGGCGTGCTCAATGCATGAGTACAATCGGCGCGACTGCACTCAGTCGGTACATATAAGCCACCAACCTACGTGGAATCAATCAACTCAGTCGTATGACCCACTTGGCTGCTCGTCCGTTCATTCCTCTTGTTGCGATAATCGCGACCGCATAGCGGCCGTCGCATAGCAGCAGCACTCGGGTCGCCTCACCTCACTACGCGTTCCGTAGTCGCACTTCCTCAACAATGATCTCCACCACAAATGCAGACAGTCACTGGGTCTCTGGTCTACAGCGGCCAGAAATCCACTGGAAAACGAATCGATTCGCACCTCGAACCAGTACCTATCGGTAAACAACCAGCAGTCGTCTCTCTCAACACTCGGGGCTGTATCCTTGATCTCGGTGACTGTGAGATTTCGCCCGAATCCCTCGATAGCCAGAAAACGCGCACCTTGTCGGGGGTGTGGATATGAGCCAGCAACAGGACGTAGCGGATGCCACGAAGGCGGACACGTCTTCCCTCTGGAATAACTGGGATTTCCTCCGCCTGTTGTTCGGACGATTCGTCACGAACGCTGGCGATAGTCTCTACACAATTGCTGGAACATGGCTGGTCTACGACCTCACCGGGTCGAGTTTCTACACCGGTCTTGCTAGCGCGTTGCTTCTCCTGCCGCCAGCACTTCAGTTCGTGTCTGGACCGCTCGTCGACCGGTGGCCACTCATCCGGACCCTCGTGTGGACGCAACTCATTCAGGCTGTCCTCATTCTATTGATACCTGTCGCGGCCTACTTCGGTCACCTCTCCGTCGAGCTGATTCTGATAACGATTCCACTCCTCTCGTTGCTGAACCAGTTCGTCTACCCCGCTCAGAACGCGGCACTCCCTCGGATCGTCGCTAAGAGTCAGCTGACACGCGCCAATTCGGCGTTTTCGTTCGCCAACCAAGGAACGAACATGGTGTTCGACGCACTCGGTGGAGTCCTCATTGCCGTGGTTGGAGCTGTCTCTCTGTTCGTTCTTGACTCGATCACGTTCGTGGTCGCGGTTCTCTCGTTCGTCGGTGTCCGGGTTCCTGAACGTCCCGATACAGGTGACCAAGAGGCTGAAATTGACGCTTCCGGATATCTATCTGACCTCCGAGATGGAATTCAGTGGCTTCGAGGCACGGTATTTAGCGAAATGATGCTCACCACGGCGGTCACCAACTTTGGGACCGGTATCATGCTTGCCGTGCTACCGGGGTTCGCAGCGGTTCGTGGTGGCTCGATTCTCTATGGGGCGTTGCTCGGAGCAATCGGTGCGGGTGGCCTCATCGGCGCGCTGATTGCGTCTCGACTCACTCATATCAGGTACGGCGCTATCCGAATCGTTGGGCTCGGAGTTGGATTCTTCCTGTGGGTCGGTGCGGTCTACTCTCCGTGGCCAGCGCTTACAGTTGCCTTGTTCGCGATAACTGGGATTCCGATCGGTGTTACGAATGTGATGGGTCAGACGCTCATTCAGACAGTTCCCCCCGAGGACCTTCTCGGTCGAGTCACGTCCGTCGATGCGAGCGTCTCCACGCTCACAGTACCGATCGGTTCGTTCCTCGGTGGAATTATGGGTAGTCTGGTCGGTGTCGTTACGACGATGGCCGTGGCCGCACTTAGCTTCGCATTCGTTAGCCTCTATTTTTCGATTCGTCCACGCTTGCGCTCTCTCCCGTCGATGGACGATATCGACCGAGGGGAGTTCTGTATCCGTGACAGGTCATCATCAGCGTCGGGGAACACCTACTGAGGTCAGTATGCTGCTCACTTCCTATCTCGGCAAAAGCAGGGTTCAAACGAACGGTATGCAGATACAGGAAGATCGACACAGAGTCAAAGCTACTGCTCGAAATTGACGTGTTCAGCTTCCGCGGGACTGACCCCGCGGCAGCGTTCCTGCCCCGACTCACAGAGAAACACGATATCGCCGAGACAGAGTTTCTTGTCGATGCTGGCGGCTATCTGACTGCCCTCGATCGCCATGAATTGAGCGGTCAGTTCAACTACAGCGATCGAAACTACGTCGAAAAGTGGTTTCAGACTGTTTCGATGTGGATCGACCGCTTTCACTCCTTCTGGCGAGGCAGTCCAGCCAGTGCACGACGCTGGCTCAGACGCTTCAGACACCATTATAACCACGATTGTCCGAATCAAGCGCTCAATGGCCGAACACCAGCCGAGGAGGTTCTGAACTAGACAGTGCCTTTCGCGAATTTCATGCACGCGGTCTAGATCCTGTCCGTTGAGGCCATCAGAGCCCACTTACATCAACGTCGCTCCTGCTAAGTATTGTGTTGAAGTGTGACTATGCGAATTCTCTTCTCAACTGCAAGGCTAAACCTGTGCCACCACAATCTTCATATGAATCGAGGAAATACGATACGATGAAGATGGTTCAGAATACCCTCAACCGAATCTGGAATCGCCTCGTAAATCGCTACGAGCAGGATGAAGAGTCCGACTGTTGTGGAGCCGCTATCGAAGAAGTCCAATCTGATTCGACAGAAACCGAGTCCGAAAGCTGCTGCGAATAACTCGGATCGAGAAATTCAAATATGTCTAAGACAGATTCGTCACCCGACGAAGCCTACAGTGCACTCGAACGGCTATACGACGATCCAGAAGAACGAATCGCCACCTTACAGGATATCCGGCCATCTGAACAAGATGTCACCGGTCAAGAGACCGTCTTCAAGGCCCTCGGGAATGAGGACCGCCTCCGTGTTCTGAGTGCACTCCGGGAATCCGAGTGCTGTGGTTGTGAGTTACAGATCGTGCTCGACGCCCCCCAATCGACGGTCGCCACCCACCTCCGGAAGCTGAAAGAGGCAGGCCTGGTCAAATCCCGGAAGAAGGGGAAGTGGAGCTACTATCGCATCGCCGATACCGCAGTCTTCGAACTGCTCGATCTCGCCCACGCCATTCAAGAGGACGTTTGAAATGCTTCCACCAGGCCTTCCCAACGCGCTCCTTGACTCGTGGGATTACTTCCTGCACCTCGCCGTCATTCTCGTACCGCTGTTTATCGGGGCCTCCTTCCTCGTGGGTCTCGCACAGGAGTATCTCCCCCCAGAGAAAGTCGAACGCAAGCTCCATGGTCATGACGAAGGGACTGGCAACGTTGCTGCAGCTGGCTTGGGTGCGGTAACACCGTTTTGTTCGTGTTCGACTGTCCCTGTCCTCGCCGGTTTGCTGCAAGCAGGCGCGCCGCTTGGACTCGCGTTCTCGTTCTTACTCGCATCGCCACTCGTGAACGAGATTGCCGTACTGCTTCTCATTGGCCTCTTCGGGATTGAGGTGACTATCTACTACGTCACGATCACCTTCGTTGCCGCTGTCGGCGGTGGCATCATCATTGGCCGGCTCGGATTAGCCGACCACGTCAAAGAGATCCGAATTACGGATAATACGAGTCAGGCCGTAGCGGACGGCGGGACAGTTGATTGCTGTGCCGGAGGGACAGCAAATGTAGAGCAGACGCACCGACAGCATTTCGAATCGGCCGCGCGTGAAGCGTGGTCGTTCTTCGTCGATACACTTCCGTACCTTATACTCGGAATGGCGATCGGTGCGCTGATTCACGGCGCCGTTCCGGTTGATGTGCTTCATACTGTTCTTGGTCCGGAGAATCCACTTGCCGTGCCGTTAGCGGCGTTAGCCGGTGCCCCGGTCTACATTAGTCTCAGCGGCATGCTCCCCATCGCCGCCTCGCTCAGCGAACAGGGGATTGCAATCGGGACCGTTCTTGCGTTCGTCATCGGTGGCGCAGGCGTGAGCATCCCGAATCTAATTCTCCTAAACAAACTGTTCAAACGCCGGCTATTGCTCGTCTACGCTGGAACCGTCGTCACAATCGGTATTACCGTTGGCGTCGTGTTCAATCTCTTCATCGTCTAATTTCCAAAATATGAGAGACCAACACTCAGACCTCCTTAGTGAAGGTAGCAAGCCTGTTGGATTACAAACTGGGTCCTGGCCCATCAAACCAACAGTCGACACAATCCTTGTCGCAGCGGACTCCAAAAAATCTGATACCTATCCGACAAACAACGATGACTGAAAACACAACCACTCAAGAAGAGTCAACTTTCACTGACGATGAACAGCACGAGACAGTCCGCGATCGATACGCGGAGGTAGCATCTGATGATACGGGCTGTTGCGAATCGAGTTCGAACGCTGACTGCGGTAGTGGCACGGAGTCACCAACAAGTGACGATACCGATACAGAGACGCTAACCGGGTGCTGTACAAATGATGAAACGTCAACAACATGGGCGGAACAAGTTGGGTATAGTTCTGAAGAGATCGAGTCGGTTCCGACTGATGCGAACCTCGGACTTGGGTGTGGCAATCCGACCGCTATCGCAAACCTGATCCAAGGGCAGACGGTTCTAGACCTCGGCTCCGGTGGAGGATTCGACTGTTTCCTCGCCGCAAACGAGGTCGGCACGGATGGACACGTCATCGGAGTCGATATGACTCCCGAGATGATCGAAAAAGCCCGTGCAAATAGTGAGGAAAACGACACTGAGAACATTGAATTCCGACTTGGTGAGATAGAACATCTCCCTGTTAGTGACGATACCATCGATGTCATCATCTCGAACTGCGTAATCAATCTCTCACCCGACAAGCGCCAAGTGTTTGAAGAGGCCTATCGAGTGCTCCGACCCGGCGGTAGACTGGCTATCTCGGATATCGTTTTGACCGCTGAACTCCCTGACGAATTACGTGCAGATCTCGACTCAATCGCGGAGTGCGTTGGCGGTGCAACACGAATTAAGAAATTAGAGGGTCTTCTCGAAGAGGCGGGATTCCAAGACATCCAAATCGAACCTCAGGACGAAACTCAAGACTTCATCCGCGAGTGGGGTGACGACCGCGACTTAGACGAGGTACTCATTTCTGCAACTATCCGGGCACACAAGCCGAGCAATTAGCCACTACGTTGGAATTTACTCGTAACTCTTTCTGAATAAGTTCGAACTGATGTAGCTGGTTGATTTCTGCCAAGTCTATTACGCCTGTCTATACGTTCTCTTTTTGACAGTTCAGAAAACATCAAGTGAAATAAAAGGAGTGTTGTGCTGCATACAGCCACTGTATCCAACACGCAGTTTTGACAGTTACCGGAGAAACCGACCATCGCTCTGTTACCTACTTGACCTGTACTGATCAGTATAGACACGCTCTTGCAACCGGATCAGCAGCACTCGGTCAATGGGCTCGACGCCGGCTTCGCGACGTGATATTTTCCGGACGATCGCGACGACCTCATACCATGAGTGGCCAGCATACGACACGACACCGCTGTACGACCGAAGTTCGCTCGGTGCACTCCAAGAAGATATTCGAACGGTCGCAGCGGTTTGGTTTGCCCACCGCGCTCACAATTCAGTTGATGAGCTTATCTGTGGATACCCACTGCAGTACGTCGATTTTCGGCCTCATGATCGCTACAGCGGTCCAGCGACGTATGAGATGAGACTGCTAGTGCGTCTGTTTCTCCTGAAAGAGGTCCACGGTTGGGACCATGAAACAGCTCTGATCGAGTATCTTGAGCACCGGCCAACTGTTCGCCGACAATTTGAGCTTGCGACGATCCCAGATCAATCGACGCTGTGGCGAACATGGCACGACCGCTTCTCGACTGAGCTTCAAGAGACGATTCAGAACGGCGCACAAACCATCCTCATCAACGCCGACAGCGAAGGCGTTCCCGTTCCCAGGGAACCTCCGGAAACGATTCAGGACTCCGAGATCCATGATGACGCTAGTCTCACCGATCATGCGGTGCTCAACCAAGCAGACGAGATTACCGAGCAGCTGAGTCACCTCGTCTATCCAGCGTTCTCGCTTAATCGCGGAGACAACTGTGAGATTCACACGAACGCGTTCTGGGACCTCCAGACATATCTCGGACTGCGAGAGGACCTGGCAGCAAACGAAGGAGCACGCAGTTTTCTCTATGATTCGAATCGAGAGCGAACACCGTTAGGACACGCCCATCGGTCGCATATCCGTGACCTCTCGATCGACTCGATCCGTAAGATGTATCAAGCGGCACTGAAGCGGCTCATCGACCGAGTGTCGGAGACAGAAGTTTTCCATCGTGCTGGACTCGTTGCGATCGACACGACCGAAGCAAAGCCCTTCACAGGCGATCGAACAGGCCACGAGGACGAGATACTCGGTACGAAAGATGGCGAGTACGCTTACCAGTGGGCAACCGTACAGTTGGTTGGGAAGGCTGTCCCGTTAGTCCTGGATGCTCGGCCGATCCGAAAGGGCGAGAGCCGCCGCAAGATCGTTGAGGACCTGCTAGACTCGGTGCAGGACCTTGTTCACGTCGATCGTGTGTTGATGGATCGAGCGTTCGACAGTCAGCATATCCTCGAAGGAATCGATCAACGCGGACTCGGATACGTTGTCCCGAAGCGGATGCACACGAGTGAACGAGCTCAAGCAAAGCGTCTACTCCGGTGGGATCAGGATAACTATGTCACTGATCGAAAACTGCACTTAGGGAGGAACGAGTGGCATGAAACAACACTGATCTACAGACGACGGGAGAGCGCTGAGAGTGCTGATTACACGCAGTACAGTGTCTTCATGACGAACCGCCACCCAGGAGCAGTGCACCACTATAATTCGCGGTGGGGGATCGAGAGTGGCTACAAGAGTATCAAGCGATTCATGGCGGCGACGACATCGAAGAACTTCGGGCTGCGGTTCTTCTACTTCGCGTTCGCGTGTCTGTTGTATTCGATCTGGCGAGCAGTTGATTTGCTCGTGCAGGTNTGAATACGAGCACACACCGCTTGTGACGGCTGAGAACACGCTCACGCTGTTGAAGAATGAGACGGGAATCGGGTGAAAAGTCACTCTACCCCCACGAGAGAGCTGTTTCTGAGTGGCGACACTGGAGGGGTTCTTGGAAAATCGCCGAACCTACTCTTTGGCTAACAGAAATTGGCGGCTGAGGGAGAGTCTGAAAGATCGCCGATAGACTGATTTGTCCGAATTCACCCATAACAAGCCTGCTAAACGGCCTATAGTCTCATCTTCTGAAGGTTCAATTCCATATAGCATTATGGGATATATTGGCTACGAATTTGAGAGTATAAGGCTCGAGACTGCCACAGACGCTCTCGAGAGTGTTTCCAGCATTCACTGTGTCAAAAAGTAATTTAACCAAGTAAGTTTATGAGGGTGGACGCTGTACCCCACAGTGAGTCTCATGGATTCGGGAAATTCGGCACCTATAACCAGATCTGGAGGCCACTACTCCTCCGGGTTCGACCGTCGATGAGTCAATCAATCGCTACCTGAACTCGCTGGATTCAGCTAGTAGAACAGGGGTCGCGAGGATTCCCGCTCCAAGCCTCCATCGCGTGATCCTCGAAGTAGGCATATAGGTCTTGAGGGGCTGTGTATTGACCCCCGTAGTGAACAGCAGGTCCGTTCGTGTCGATAATATTTGAGTCGAGATCTTCGGTAAACCGTAGATCGGATCGCTGGTAGATCTTGTTTCCGTCAAGCCAATAGGTAACAGCACCGTCAGGATTGGCCCTCCCATCTTCGACAGTATTGACTTGCACAGTATATTTGAAGTTATACCACTCGCCAGGTACGATCTCTGGCTGAGCTAGCGCGTAACGCTCTCCGTCAATAATATAGTCCGTATCATAGATCCGATCCATATGGTAAGTGTATGAGTGAAGATGAAATGGACCGTCAGGGTCAGTCTGCCAGTTGGTAACGTACAATCTGTTGCTCCAACCGTTCGTGCCATCGGGTTGTCCACCACCGGCGAAACCTTCGCCTAACGAAGCCGCACAATTCCACAGCCGACAAGAGGCTTCTTCGCGGCCCTCCATGCGCCAATTTTTCCCGATCGTGAAATTGAACTCGCCGGACAACTTGGTTGCACCCCTCACAAACTCGTAATGAGTGTCAATCCCCCAGTGCCCCCCATCTTGAGCACGTATTTGCAGTGCTGTGTCATCCGTGTATGCCGGAAAAGATCCCAACGAAATATTGTCTCTATCGCCAGCAGAGCGCCAATACATATCGCTCCAGGAATTATACTCGTCGTACTCTAAGTGAGTCATCTCAGTCTGCCGAATCTCGGTTTGGCTGCCAGGACCATCAGTATTCGTATCGTCCGGCTGCATACCAAGCACTCCAGCGCTGAGTATGCTACCAAATACGATCCCAGCCCCGCCTTGCATCGCCTGACGTCTGGTCACTCTACGCGAGTCCTGATCGCTTTGCTCCATTCACATTCATACCGAGATAAGAAATCGTATTGTATTTACTGGCCTATTGTCAATTAGAACAGTATTACTATCATTACAGGGTAGACTCCGTTCATTTGAACGTAAAGTACTCGTTTTGCCACTGGTTGACGACAACTTCAGCCATCCTCTCGGAAAAATTCCGTGAAACCACTATGAATAGAACTTTTGGCGACATGGCACCTTCCAGATGGTTTGCATAGAAGTATCGAGACCTTGCCAAACAGCAAATACAGCGCCACGCCGTATCTATCGGGTTCCCCAACTAGTGGAGTTGATCGTCGCCAGCGCATAAAACGTCAACGGGAGCAACGTGACGAGGTACAGAATGCCGTACACGGGAGCGAGCAGGTAGGTGGTGAAGTCCTCACGGCTGTACGGTACGTTGCGGATGTACGCAATCGCGAAGATGATTCCGACGTAAATCAACGGAATACTCGCGGCTGTGGTTAGGGAGCGGAAGATCACAGCACCAAACCCGAAGAAGACCAGTGCGAACGGCAGCACCATGTCCATGGCGATCATGCCAGCTAGGAGCTTGCTCCGGCTGGGTGCCCACCGAAGGGCAAGCATCGACTCGCGCCAGAACGAGCGCATCCAACGGGTCTGTTGGGTCAGGTAGTCCCGGAGCTCGTCGGGCGTGTCAGTCAGGACCTTGGCGGTCGACTGGTAAACAACCTTCCCACGTCGAAGTGCGTAGGATGTCATATGCCGATCGTCACCAAAGGTACACTCCGCACCGAGGAACTCCTGATTCACGTAATCATCGAGGTTATTGACGACCAATTCGCGCCGGTAAGCGGAGAACACACCGCTGCAGACAATCACGGTTCCGAATACCGACCGGCAAGCGCGCTCAACATTGAACGCAACCCAAAACCGCATGTCGATCAGTTTACGGAGCAGTTTTTCGTCTGGATCGACGATGCGGGCCTGTCCCGTGACGGCTTGAACCTCAGGGTCATGAAAGGGTTGGACTAATTCTCTGATCGCGCCGGGTTTGACGAGCGTGTCTGAGTCGATCGTAACGAACACGTCGCCGGTAGCCTGTTTGAACCCTTTTGCTTGGGCGTGACGCTTGCCCTGATTCTCATCTAGCCGCGCAACGTTGACGATTTCGTATTCCTCGGCGTACTGCTTAGCGACTTCCCAGGCACCGAGGTGATCGCTTCCATCGTCAATCACCCAAATCTCTTCGAGGTTATCGTAGTCTTGGTTAAGTACGGTCTTGAGGCCGCGTTCGAATAGATCAGCATCCTCATTGTACTCCGGGATCACCACGGACACACTCTCCCCATCGTAATCATAGGAGTGATCGACCGGCTCGTAGAACCGGGCAATGAATGCTTTGAACAGAATGTATGTTATCGCAACAATACCATATATCCCAATAGGGATACCAAAGGCCTCCCAATTGAGGGCAATCCAAGCGATACTGCCAACGCCGATATTTGATACTGGCATTAGATTCTTTCCCTAATAGCTCTGCTCGGAATCGAACCCGAGAGCACCCCCGGACCACCCAGAGCCGTGTATCTGCTATTATCTAGTTTCCTAGTGTCAGTGGAGAGCTGTCGTCAGCGGAAGATCCCCTAGTCCTCGCTGAGATCCAGCACGATGTCGTATTCGCCTATTACCGCTTCGTTCTAGTCATAGATTGAAATAGCCAATAATAAGCTTTCTTGTTAAGAGTCCCTATCAACAAATATCCTACAATAAGATTTAAATTATTGGTAGACATGATAACTCATACCCACAGGAAATTACTATATATTTTAGTAGAGTAGCTGATATAGGCAGTGGTAACTCAGCGAGAAAACCATCAGACAGCGGCAGGATAATCTGACCCGTCTATTATTGTTGCTCAAATGGAGACGATCGCTCTCGAACCGATGCCAACTTCGCGCACGCACGGCGGAACTCATTGAAATACAGTATATAACCTATCGTGTTGAGGAGAGTAGCTGTGCATGTGTTGTAAATGTCGGATAGAGACGCTCCGAAGAAAAGCTAGCTAAATGCTGCTTTAACCAAGTAATTTTAGGAAGGGGACGCTGTACCCCACAGTGAGACTCATGGATTCTGGAAATTCGAGCCCTACAACTGGTTCTCGCGATCATGACCCAAAGGGTTCGACCATCCAACAGTCGGTCGACCGCTACCTGAACTCGCTCGATTCGGGCGGCAGTCGCGCAAGTATGCGGCCGGCGCTGACCGAGTTCAGTTCGTTCTGCCACGAGGAAGAAATCGACAGCGTCGCTGAACTCGACTCGGGTGACTGCCGCGAGTACGGCCTTCGACTCCGTGAACGTACGATCGACGGCGACCTTGCGGGTTCGACAGCAAATACGTACTTCCGGTACGTGCGGGCGTTCCTCTCGTTCTGTGTTCGCGATGAGCAGCTCGACACGAATCCCGCAGACACCGAACGTGCCGAGGAGTTCCTTCCCGAAGATCGACCGACGAGAGACACGCAGTTCTGGACGCCCGAGCAACGCAAGCAACTCCTTTCGTACGCAGACGAACGCGTGCAGATGGCTCGTGAAGAAACTATCGACGTGCCGCTCGAACGTGCCTACCGCGACCGAACCATTGTCGTCTTGCTCGCGGAACTCGGCGTTCGCGGGGCCGAACTCTTTCGCGACAGAAACGACGACGATCGGCGTGGTCTCCGGTGGGGCGACGTCGATCTCGACAACCGGACACTCGAGGTGTACGGCAAATCTCGCGAGTACGAGGCCGTCGGGCTGACCGACCGCGCTCACGACGCGCTCTCGCGCCTTCAGCGTGTTCACGAGCCACCGATCGACAACTGGCCAGTGTTCCCGACCGGGCATACGGCGAGCAAGTACCAGGCTGTTGAGGACGCTACAGGCGAGCGTCCCGAACCCGGCAGCGACATCGATGCAATTCTTCACGAGCAGGCGATCGCCCCGCCGTCGATCACGAAAGAGGCCGGCCGGCAGATCCTCAAGATGCTAACCAGCGAGGCCGGAATTGAACTCGAGGGCGACCAGGAGTATCTGAAGCCCCACGGAGCGCGACGGGCGCTCGGTGCGGAGTTGTATGAACAGGGTCACTCTGAACTCGCACAGGCGGCGCTGCGGCACAAGTCAATTGAGACGACCCACGAGGCCTATAGCGATATCCAGGCTGCCGATGTTGCTGAGTCGATCGACGAGGGGCGGGAGTAGTATGCCGGCGTCAACGTATACGTACACATGTAGTTGCTCTATATGTGGATATCACCGTGAATTCCTCAAGAAGACGAAAGCGAAGTGTGCTCAGAACTATCACAAGTATAAGAAACGAGATCACAAAACATCTGTGAACGAGCATTTCGGACAGCTGAGCGGGAGGGAAAGCACAAAACTACAGTATTGGACATATAAGCGGTCGTACGAGTTCGAACGAAACTACAAGTGGTGGATGTGGTTCTACCAGTTCCTCTGAATCTGGATGCATTCCAGCAATTGATTCTAGGCGGTGTTCTGGATCGTCAGAAGTGAGATGATGGGTAGTTAGTTCGCAATAAAGGGCTCTATTGAATCCAAAGACGGCGTTGAGAACAATTCTTAGGATCAGGTGACCTCCATCCTATAGAACACGAAAGTACACTCACAGTCTGATTCGCAGATAGCACAGTTCCAGTCGTCGAGATAATCATCGTACTCCTCGACCCGCTCGGCCCCAAAGTCTTCTACGTAGTCTGTCGTATCTCTACCCTGTCTGTTTCGAAGGAGCATAACCCAGACATCCTGACCCAGTTCGTACAGCCCTTCAATCACTCGACTTATCATAGGGCTAGTAATACTCCCACCCTGTGCCTCTGCGCGTAGAGTCAGATTTCGAAAATGTCCCACTGGGAAATCTTCATGTGAAAACACCTCTTCAAGGGGGACTGACATATATTCATCCATCTCCTCGGCGGTGTACGTCCCGAACAACCCGAATCCAAGCAATTTGTCTGTCTGAGATAGTACCTTGGGATCATCCACTTCCGTGATTGTTTCGCCGGAGTAGCAGACTAGTAATTCACGATCGTCTCGATCGATACGTTCACGCATCGCGGTTTCAGCATCACCTGCTGCTGTATATTTCCTGAAGTACCCCGGTGCCAGCTGGTTGTTGGCGATCTCGCTTATCTGTTCGATTACTGTTAGTGAGTCTATATTTGATCCCATGATTGATACTCTCTTTGTTGATCCATAACTCCGGAGAATGGTTTCGAGTTGAATAACAGATTAAGATGGGCGAGTAGTGTTCTCAAGGCCTAAGTTCAGTGCTTTGAATCAAAACCTCTATCCTCCCTCTTATTGTACAGGCGGAGCAGGCCGAGTGCCTCGGGGCCGTTCGGGAGAGCAGAGCTCTCCCATTATGACGAGACGCCTTCGGCGTCTCGAACCACTTGACCCGAGGCAGTTCACAAGTCGTCATGGCGGCCGGTGGCTAGGATTTGTTCCAGGCAATCGAACCCTATCTGAACGCACCCACTGCCGACGTAGTCAACGAGACATTTGAGGACGCTGGTTTAGGGTGATCATCTCTAAAGAGTTGATTTGGTCCGGAGTCCTGAGCGCCTGTGATCGATCTCTCACGGACCACTGTCGAAGTAGTCCTTCTGTGATCGCCCGATTCGTGAGCGGCAGCGCTGTTTCATGCCACTTTATTTCGTATTGTTCTTGTTTAATTCTCAGATGACGGGGTGATGGTGAGCACCATTCGTTTGCTATACGCAAGAGTACGTTAGAATGAACAGCTAGTCTATGCATGACAAATCTAGCTAGCCGACATCAGCTATATGGGAACTAACACAAAGAGGCTCTGTTCTACAAGCAGCGAAAATTCGGCGGCTTCAGCACACCTCTCGCGAAATGCGACAATATCTGACATCAATCTGAGGGCGTTTCAAACGATAAAACGCTGTTCTAGCCAGAAACGCGTAACTAGACAGTGCCCGTCCCTCCATCATATTCACAAGGACGAGTTCACTCTCCTCAGTCGGATTGAAGACTGACATGTCTTGGGCGGGATGGATAGTCGTGGAGTCACTATTGAGTGGTGGAGAGTGTTCCCTGATTGAGCGTGAGTCCACGTGGGATATCAATTTGGGTGGTGGAATCCTGAGCAGCAGGGTGCTCAGCCTCGTCGGATATGGCAGAACCATTGAAGGCTGGACTAAAGTCAACCTCTGTTGAGCCCAAGTACCCTCCACCTCGATGCAGATCATTCTGGAGCAAGCAGTACAGAAAGTGAACATCGTCGGGAGCCGCGTAATAGCTCAACTCTGCGCTTGCAGACGGGTCTTCGAACGGATAGAAATCTTCCGTCAGCGTTTCATGGAACAGTTCGGTTTCCGTAATCGCTGTTGGTGAGGCGTCTTGCTGCTGGCGTGATCCAGCTCCACGCACAGCCGAGTAGGGACCAACGCCAATCTTCCCAAGCAATTCGACCCGCGTTTGACTACTTCTAATGAAGACAGTACCGTTATAACTGCCTTCGGTCTGAATCTGCAAGGGAATTGGCTCAGGAGAGTCAACACGGAATGGCGCACCAACCACTACGGTCTGTGTGAGGTCGCCAACCTGGCCGGTGTCCGAATTCACCCACAATGTGGCGGTATCTGTCGCAGTATTCGCAGTTTGTCCATAGCTGCCGAGGAAGAAAGGCGACTCCACAGTGGTCCACCCCTCAGTTGTATCATCAAGCACGAGTTCGTCATCCTCACCTGGGTTGAAGATAGGGATGTCTTGGGCGGGCTGGACAGCTGTCGAGTCAATAGCGCCAGTTATACTGACTGCACTCGATGTAAGGAGGCTGGTAGTGGTGATACCAGTGCCGAGGCGTTTGAGTGTCGTACGGCGGGTATAGTCGTTGCTTGTCATGGGGGATTCTGGAAGAACGGGTGCCAACTCTATCACTCGTATTCTCTTCTGCAATTTATGAG
>NZ_AOIL01000063.1 GCF_000337595.1 Natrialba taiwanensis DSM 12281
CGGATTCGCCACGGCAGCGTGGGCAATAGACGCCGTCACGCCAGCGAACCTGTGCCAGCAGGTTCGCGGCACGACGCTCCGAGACGAACGTCTTGAGTGGAATCATGCTTCGTCGGGTGGCGCGACTGCGCACCCTTGCCTGCTACGACTTTCAGCTACCGCTGAATCGTGACCAACAATCCTCTACCCAAGAGCGTATGAGAATCAGCGCTTTTGAGAGATCGTGGACGAAGACTCAGTACTTCACAAAGCCGGTTAGTTAGAACGTCTGCTTGCTGAAGGTGTGTTCAAGACCCAACAAGCAGACAGTGAAATCCACGAGGACCAGCTCCTTAACTTCCTCGTCAACCAGCTTGACGAGGAAGTTACTCTGAACCTTGCCAACAACGCTGAAATCGACGCAGAGGACATTTACGAGGTCCTCGTCGGCGCGACCGCCGGCGGGACCTCGATTTCTACGCTCTGCAACTCCAGCGAGAACTCGCCATCAGCAAACGCGATTCTCTATCATCTCCGGACGAAGTTCGAGCCNCAACTCCAGCGAGAACTCGCCATCAGCAAACGCGATTCTCTATCATCTCCGGACGAAGTTCGAGCCGGAATGGCTCGAACGAGTCGCAAACACGCTCCTTCGGCGAGATGTCGTCGAACTCCTCCCCGAGCAGGTGGAGGTCTGCGCAGACCTCCACCTGCGGCCCTACTACGGTGACGAAGACAACACAGACGCTCTCTACCACTCGGAAGCGAAGCGTGGAACCACTTCGTTCCACGCCTACGCCACACTCTACGCGCGTGTGAAAAACAAACNAAGCGTGGAACCACTTCGTTCCACGCCTACGCCACACTCTACGCGCGTGTGAAAAACAAACGCTACACGCTGGCGGTGCGCCGTCTCGAGGACGGCGATACCGACAGTAGCGTCCTCGCTGAATTTCTCGGTGTTCTCGACGGCCTTGACACCGAAGTCAAGGCCGTCTATCTCGATCGCGGGTTCTACGACAGCAAGTGTCTCACGCTGTTGCAGGCGCACAACTACGCCTACGTTGTCCCAATCATCCGATGGGGTGAGACGATTCAGCAGGAACTCTCGGGGGGATGGAGTCGCGTCATCCAACACGACCTGACAGGGAAACTCGACGGTCACAGCTGGACCGTCGAGTTTCCCATCTACATCGACTGTACATACCTGAACGGACGGTACGATGAACACGGTGTGGCGCGTCACGGCTACGCCGCTGACGCGCCGTTTATCGACTCACCACGCGATGCTCGATACCACTACACGAAACGCTTCGGTATTGAGGCGACGTACCGGCTCTCCGAGCAAAGCATTGCGACGACGACAACGCAAAATCCGGTGGTTCGGCTGTTGTACGTCGTGGTGAGTCTGCTGTTACAGAACGTCTGGCGGTACTTGCACTGGGAGTACGTGGCGACGCCCCGCCGTGGCGGGCGTCGCCTCTGGTCGTGGTCATTCAAGGAGTTCATCAAGATGCTGTGCCGGGCAGCATGGACGGCCCTTGCGGTGCGGCGGGTCGTCCCTGCAAATCGGCCACCAGACGATCGGTTCCACCGTTAACGCCCGACCAAGCCAGTCTCCCTGCGAGTGGCAATGCCGTCGCGTCGGCGGCTGACCGCCGCCGACAGCGACGACTCTGTTCGATCTTCGGGCAGAACTACCGTCAATCACTACCGATCAAGATGAAACTGCGGCTTCAGCCCGAATGAGCAGGGACGCTTTGTGAGGTACTGTGACTAGATTCCATTCGGCTCGAAATAGTTTATTTCTGTTACTGTTCAGTCATCCGCCATGCTGGCGGAGGCTTGAGTAATAGTTTCTGGTGTCTGCCTCGAAATCCAGAATCTTGCGAACGCATACCCAACGACGAAGATCAACAGCGCGAGGCCGAGCAGTGCGGATCCATTCACAATGCCGTACGAAGCGGCGTAGCTCCCAAGAACCAGCACGGTCGCAGCGATGCCAATGACGTATGCGGCGGTCGGCATGCTGAAGGGTCTATCAACGTCAGCATGAGACCATTTGAGCTTGATAGCGAGTCCGAACACCCAGAGGTACGCGAGCAGCCACGCGGCCGTCGCGGCACTAATAAGTAGCGTGACCGTCTGTGAGAAGAACGTTGGAATGAGCACAATACCGCCGGTGAGACCAATCGCCGGCCATGGGGATTCAAACCGAGGGTGCAGCCATGCGAACTGCTTTGGCCACAATCCCTCTCGAGCCATCGCGTAGATGATCCGCGGAATCGCTGCGTAGGCAGCGACTAGCGCCCCCATCGTCGAAGCGAAGGATGCGAGCGCGGCCATCCCGACACCGAGGTCACCCAGGAGGAGGTTGCCGATCTGGATTTGGGGGGCATTGCCGAGGAATACCGCCTGGCGGGTAGCCGGATCGAGAACCGACGCGATACCGAGGCCCATTACTAACCCGACGACAAGGATTACTACAGCACCGAGGAACACTCCACTCGGGATGTTCTTTTCCGGATTTTTCACCTCCTCAACGAGCGGCGTAGCAAATTCGAGGCCGATGAACGCCCAGACGCCAAGCGTACTCGCGATGAGAACGCCCGTCCAGCCGAATGGCATGAATTGCTCGGTCAGAACCGCGGGGTTCGATGTGCCTTGATTTGTGAAACCAAACAATGCAAGAAGGCCGAAGATGACACGAATCCCAAGGTTCACGACTATGAGGATCACCTCAATGATGAGCGTCGTGCCGATGCCGAGCATGTTGACACCGATTGCGAGCAAATTGAGAATTAGGATCCAGATCACAATAGATCCGACGTTGAGCGATTGTACCATCGCACTCGCTCCTGCAGTCGATTCTGCAGCCCAGACGAGACCGAACAGGAGCCAGTATCCCGTACCGATTCCCGCAGCGAGAGTCAACGAATTCTTCCGATTAGACTCGGAGAACGCTTGTTTCGTGTATTCATAGATCTGCCCCGCCTTGGGAAACATCGTCGTAAGTTCCGTGAATGCGAGTGCGGCTAGGAGGTTGACTGCGAACCCGAGCAACAGGGCGATCGCAAACGCGGGACCGGCTTGCCCGACGAGGATATAGCCACCCGCGAACGTCGAGGTAGAGACAACCAGACCCACAGCGATGACCGCTGGTCCCCACCAACTGACCGTATGACTGAACTCCGAGTCGTCCAGTTCTGATTCTTCTGTAGCCATTCTTACCGTCCCTTGATGGTAACTTCTAGACGGTTGGACCGAACAGTGCGTCCTCGAGTCCACATTCGTGAACTAATGTGCCGTGGTAGCATTCCATCAGATGTGTCGTCAGTTATCTCATGACACTTGCTTCGTCAATTTGCGGGTGTTTAAGAGCCTCCTTGCCCTCATGACATGTTCCGGCGTGTTTCAACCGATTCCATTTCCGCCTACAATTTTGGGCTTAAATATACCCAATTGATGTCTATCACTGACATATGTGTGATAAAGTAATAATACAGAGTTTTGTATAGGTATAGACAACGGTGGTACCGATGACCCCTTCTGACGATATTGACCATTCGTCTCTCCGCCTCGTCTGGACAGACCTCCACGGCACTGCCCGGGGAACTCTGCTCCCAGCTACACAGGTCGAGACCGCTATCGATGAAGGGGTTGGCTTCGCGAGCGGCGTAAGCGAACTCACACTCGAATCGAGTTTCGTGGCGAATGCTCGGTACGGGCCAGAACACGGAAACATGGTTGCGGTAGCCGATCTGGACTCAGTCGCCCCGCTCAGCTGGCGTGAAGACGAGGCTATTGTCTTCTCGAATCTAAAGACACCAACGGGTGACCGGTTCAACCTCTGTTCGCGAAGTGTGCTTCAGGAGGTCGTCTCTACATTCAAAACAGCAGGTTACACACCCCGTATCGGTATCGAACTAGAGTTTTCGCTCCTATGCTCTGAAGGTGAGTCGCTGGTTCCGTATAACAACCGAAGTTCGTACGACTTAGAGGCGCTTGACCAAGCAGCTGAGTTAATCGACGAATGGGACGCAGCATTGACGACCGCAGGATACGAGCCGCTCGGTATCCACGCAGAGTCACATCCGGGTCAATTCGAGCTGAACATCCGGTATGACGACCCAGTAACCATCGCTGATAGCGTCGTCTTCTGCCGACACATGCTCAAATCACTTGCACGCCGTCACGAGTTCAAAGCGACGATGATGCCTCGTCCGTACACAGATGAGGACGCGAACGGGCTGCACTTCCATCTCAGCCTCTGGAACAAGGACAGCTCAGAGAACCAGTTCGCGAGCGACGATCGGACGCTCGAATTCCCCGAAGGTCGACGTGACAGCGGGCTTACTGACGAGGCACGGCACTTCCTCGGCGGGATTCTTGACCATTCGATGGCGCTTACAGCGGTCTGTGCTCCTACTGTGAACTCATACAAACGGCTGGTTCCTGGCCGGTGGGCACCGATCAACATCGCATGGGGTCCGGATAATCGCTCCACGGCGATACGAATCCCGCCGGAACTTGGTGCAGGTACACGCATCGAGTACCGCATTCCAGATTCTGCTGTCAATCCGTACTTGGCGTTCGCAGCGACGTTCGCTGCGGGATTTGACGGACTCTGTAACAAGACCGAACCGGGCCAACCGACGCTCGCGAACGCCTACGAAGAGGAGGATCATAACCACTTACCTCGGACGCTGTGGACAGCGATCGACAACCTCGAATCGAACACTGTCCTCCGAGATGCGCTCGGAGCAACCCTCGTCGACGAGTTTGTGAAGCTAAAGCGAGACGAGTTCAACCGCTCGCAGGAGAGCGTCTCGGCGTGGGAACAAACGGAATACCTGGATAGTTTCTGATTGGAGAGGATACCGTGTGGCGACTCCGCTAATACAACCACTGATCGATAATCACTGGAGGAACGGGACGGCCGCCGTGAGTACCTTCGCTTCGGAGCGGCGGAGATGCTCACCGACGGTAGAGACGTTCGCATCGTCTAATTCCGCCAATGTCTCGATGTTGCACCCACGCGGCGACTCGTAGTAGCCGTGTTCGATAGCTCGGTGGAGGACTTCCCGTTGACGGGGGGAGAGGTCCTGTATCGCCTGTCTGAACTCACCCATACTGGTGAGGAGTTGACTCTCCTGAGGCGATTTCAGTCCGTCTACTTCGAGTGCGCCCAGTTCTTGGAGCTCCGAGTGTGCTTGGCTCGCATGCTCATGATCCACTGTCAGGACGCTCCAGTGCTCGCGTCCACGTGCGACGGTGGCCGGCACCGACGGGAAACACTGATTCTTCAGGAGGATATTCAGGACTGGCTCGGTTTTGGGGTCATGATCATAGTCGCCGACGAGACTGATGACCGCCGTTTTCCGGTCGGTGTCGTAGTTGATTAGTTGTGCCATGGACATCACCTCGTGAGTCGCCAGCCACTCGACGAGGCGGTCGACCTCGTCCGCCTCGACGTTTGCCGCCTCAATCATTGTGATACTATTTCCGCGTACCCGGTAGGAATAGACGATCGTCGCCGTCAGTTCCGGAAACTCGTCGTTGACCGTCTCAGTCCAGCATCCTCGATGTATAATCTTGAACGTGTATTCGATCATGTTGATAAACAGTCCCTAGGTAGCGATACTCACACTACCCATATACGACTTGCTCTCGGACGCTAATATCTGTCGAGAGCGGCAATGAGAAGGCCGAAAACTACACCAATAGTGGACGTATGTGAAGTGGGACAGCTAGTGTGCACCGAAGCGAACTAGGTTAAAAATGGTCGCAAATGAGCGCATAAAGAGACACCTATAGAACCTGCATCAACTATAAGACATGGATGATGGTGCCAATACACATGGACGAACCGCCACTCGCCGGAGCAGTACGGCCATACTCACGGTCGGCGGACTGAGTAATAAGCGAGTCCCTTGTGGGCAATATACCCTATCATCCCGTCTATGACTCCCAAACTTGAATCCACCATCACCGGATCGTGCCAGTCCTTTGAGTCTATCCGTGAGGTACTCGCGAAGGCCAACGAGGAGAAGTCCGGCGATGAACTCGCAGGTATTGCTGCTGACTCAGCCGCCGAACGTGTCGCCGCCAAGGACGTCCTCAGTCAGCTCTCTCTGGCCACGCTACGTGAGAACCCCGTGATACCCTACGAAGACGACGAGGTCACACGCGTCATTCAGGATGTGGTTGACGAGACGGTATACAAAGAAATCTGTGACTGGACGGTCGCCGACCTCCGAGAGTTCCTCGTTGACGAGCGAACAAACGAGGAGGATATCGATCGTATTCGCCCGGGACTAACGAGCGAGATGATCGCGGCCGTCACGAAGCTCATGTCCAACATAGATTTAATTCAGGCGACCGCGAAGATGACTATTACTGCGCGCTGCAACAATACCATTGGGACTGAAGGGACACTCTCGTTTCGTCTACAGCCAAACGACCCGACTGACGACGTGGATAACATCCGCTATTCGATCTGCGAAGGACTCTCGTACGGCGTCGGCGATGCGGTCATTGGAATTAATCCAGTTGAGGACAATCACGAGCAGACGAAACGCCTCCTCGAAGTGACGAAGGAGTTCATTGAGGAGTGGAACATCCCAACACAGAACTGCGTCCTCTCGCACTTGACGACTCAAATCGAGGCCGTTCGAAACGGCGCTCCTGCCGATCTCCTTTTCCAGAGTCTGGCTGGCACTGAAGCCGGCAATGAAAGCTTCGGTATTGACATCGATCTTCTTGACGACGCATACGAATTCGGCAAGGAGCACTGTACCGCTTCCGGACCCAACTTCATGTACTTCGAGACCGGTCAAGGGTCGGAGCTATCGAGCGACTCACATGCTGACGTCGATCAAGTAACACTAGAGGCCCGTTGTTACGGGCTCGCAAAGCGTTACGACCCATTTATTGTGAACACGGTTGTTGGCTTTATTGGCCCGGAGTACCTCTACGACGGAAAGCAGGTCATCCGAGCAGGCCTCGAGGATGTGTTCATGGGCCAACTCACGGGTATCTCCATGGGCATTGACGCCTGTTATACCAACCACATCCAAGCCGATCAGAACGACATCGAGAGCTTGGCAGTGTTGCTGACCGCCGCCGGATCGAACTACTTCATCAGCGTCCCTATGGGTGACGACACGATGCTCAATTATCAGTCGAACAGTTACCACGACGCTGCAGCGCTATGGGATATCTTCGACGTGCGCCCGGCCCCAGAGTTCGAGTCATGGCTCGAAGACATGGGAATCGCCAGAGACGGTCACCTCACTTCGAAAGCCGGCGACCCGACAGTGTTCCTGGGCGAACACGAGGACGGACGGAAACAGGAGTCGACAAACTCATGACCGATATTGATCCTCACACCGATCCGGAGGACGAGACGGCACTCGATCGGATCGCCAGTGCCAGTCCATCTCGGCTCGGTCTCGGTCGAAGCGGGACACGCCCCCGGACAGCATCCGTACTGTCATTCCGCGCCGACCACGCACAGGCACGCGACGCTGTCCTCACGCACGTCTCCGAGGAAACGATCGAGAACGCAGGTCTCCTGAAGGTCACAAGTCTGGTGTCGGATCAAGATGAGTATCTCGCCCGCCCCGACCGCGGCCGGCAGATCAGTGAGGAGACGGCGGAACAGATCCGCGACGCCTGCACTCACGCTCCTGACGTTCAGATAATCGTCTGTGATGGCCTCAGTTCGACGGCCGTTGAGGCGAACATTGCTGACCTCCTCCCGATGCTCACCGACGGGTTCGAAGAGCGGGGGTTCACGGTTGGGACGCTCTTGTTCGTGGAGTTTGGTCGCGTCGACATCATGGATGCAATCGGCGAGGAACTTGAAGCCGATATCGTCGTGAACCTCATCGGGGAGCGACCGGGGCTGAACACCGCCAAGAGCCTGAGCGCATATTTGGTCTATGGCCCCGAGCGTGGAAAGCCAACGGCGACGAAATCAGTGATTTCGAATATTCATCCCGACGGACTTCCGGCGATAGAGGCGGGAGCACAGATCGTTGACCTCGTTGCCACGATTCACGACCAACAGGGGAGTGGGATCGAACTAACATGAGGGAGCACTGAGAGATGGGTCGTGAGACAGACACATTGACGAGTGTTGGTATCGATATCGGGACGACGACAACGCAGCTTGTTATCAGCGAAATTACCATCTCATCAGCAGGTCTCGGCGCCCTGGACGTCGATATTGAGCAAACGGAGCTCGTCTATCGGGGAGCGATCTACGAGACACCACTTCTCGATCGACAGACGCTCAATGTCGAAGCCATCGAGGACTTGGTAACGTCAGAGTTAGAACAGTCTGGATACACGCCGGCGAGTATCGACAGCGGCGCAGTCATCGTGACTGGCGAATCATCCTACAAGACGAACGCCGAGGAGTTAGTGACTCGCATCGCGGCCGACGCAGGCGAGTTCGTCGTTGCAACGGCAGGACCAGAACTGGAGTCTGTTCTGGCCGGTACCGGCTCTGGCGCAGCAACGTGGGCCTCGGACAAACAGAAGACGATTCTCAACGTGGATATTGGCGGCGGCACGACTAACATGTGTCTGTTTGCAGGGGACTCGATTGTCGAGACGCGCTGCCTCAACGTCGGTGGTCGACTGCTTCGCTTCAACACGGCGGGGCGGGTTACGCACATCTCCAATCCAGCAGCGCTACTGATCAACGAGGCAAATCTCGATATCGAAGTTGGAAAATACCCGAGCGAGGCTGCACTCCACGAACTTGTAGACCTGATGGCCAATTCAGTCTTCGAAACGGTCGACGGAACCGAACGCAGTGAGCTGACGAAAGAACTGACAATCAGGAACAACGAGTACACATCCCGAACCATTGATGGCGTCTGCTTCAGCGGTGGCGTGGGACGATTGATCGCAGCGAACGATGACGAGGATCTCTTCGCGTATCAAGACATTGGTGGAATACTCGCGACAGCGATTCGTGAACGACTCGAGTCATCCTCACTGATTGTTCGACCGCCGACAGAAATGATTCGCGCTACCGTCATCGGTGCAGGGACTCAAACGACATCATTCAGCGGAACAACAGTATCGTTCGACGAGTCTGTTCTCCCCCTAAAGAACCTCCCTGTCGTCACAGCGTCGTTCTCGGGAACTGACCGTGAGTCATTGGCCGACGATCTCCGACACTGTCTCGAACGAGGGTTATCGCTGTATGAGACTGACCAGGTAGCCGGCCTCGCGCTGGCACTCCCTAACTTCGATACACTGTCGTACGACCGTATCACCGCGCTTGCTCATGCATTCGATCAGGCGTACGATGAATCGGGGTATGCCCGTCGCCAGTTGCCATACGTCATCGTAACACAACAGAACTGTGCTAAAGCGTTGGCCCAGTGCCTCCGTGCTATCTCGACTGACGTGTCCCCGCTCATCGTTATCGACGAGATTGCTGCAAGTGACGGCGACTATCTTGACATCGGGGAACCGATACTGTCCGGTCAAACGGTTCCCGTTATCGTCAAGTCGCTCGTGTTCGGTCGCGAAAGTTCAGCCGCATAGCGCACCATTGACGCCGACGCGTCACGATCGCAGCCTGACTACTAAGTACCATCCCAACCGTCGAGTGACTAGTTCTCAGCCTCCTCGATAGTCGGATAGAGCCGGTGTAGTTTCGTTCGAGCGTCCTCGTTTGTGAATTGCCAGTTGATCGTTACATCCAACTTATTTCGCTCAGTTTCCCACGCAGTGACCTCCGACTGGAGGGTCGCTGCGTTCGGAATTCGGCGGTTGAGACACTGGGTCTGGAGCGTGCTCCAGACGAGTTCGGCCATATTCAGCCAACTTCCGTGCGTAGCCGTGTAGTAGAACTCGAAACGATCGAGATACTCGCGTGCTTTCTCGGGCGGGAAGAACCGATAGAAGGCAGCCGGATTGTGCGTGCTGAGATCATCCAAGACTACCCGGATGCAGTAGTGATTAAGACAACTTTTGCACATGGGAGAGCGTGTCATAGAAAGCGTCACGTACGAAGCAGCAGGGTGCGGAAAGTGTGTCCAGCACCAGCGCAACCCTGCAAGACGTAGCTTCGG
>NZ_AOIL01000064.1 GCF_000337595.1 Natrialba taiwanensis DSM 12281
ACCGCCATCGAGAGACACGATTGATCGGTTTCTCACCGACCTCGAACACGTCATCGACGATGTCTTCGACAGGCTCGTCGAGCAGGCCGCTGCTCGCGGCCTGCTCGACTCGACGTACTCCATCGATTCGACCCACGTCGAAGCGATCCAGTACAACGACGCTGCCTCATGGAACTACGATCCAACAGCCGAAGAGTACTACTACGGCTTTGGTTGTACGATCGTCTCGACCGGCGCAAAGATCCCGATCGCGGCGGAGTTCACCCAGGCCAAACAAGCAGACCAAGAGACGGCGATGCGNGGCGCAAAGATCCCGATCGCGGCGGAGTTCACCCAGGCCAAACAAGCAGACCAAGAGACGGCGATGCGCGTCACCCGTGACGCGCTCGCTGTCGATACACCGATCTGGATGCTTGGAGACAGCGCCTACGACATCCTCGATTGGCACGACCACCTGCTGGCCGCAGGGGTCGTGCCAATCGCTCCATACAATCCGCGAAACACTGACGACCCGAAAAACATTGAGTACAGGGTCGAAGACCGACTCGAGGAACACAGCGAGGACGTTCAGCTGAAACAATCCATTCTGGACGAGACGTACAACAACCGGACAGGAGTCGAACGAACCAACGATNGGATCGTCATTGCAATCACCAACTACGAGCGAGGACACGATCCGGGACGTGAGATGCTCAAGCTATGAGTTGGATTCTATGACACGCTCCATGGGAAGCAAGGAAATTCTCGATCCATGAGCTGGCAAAACTCAGTCGCTTTGAGAGACGTTCGAAAAGAGTAGTGACGAGAGCGCGGAATTCGTCCGCGCTCTCGACGATCATCGGCGATGCTTCCCACCTCAAGCTCTTCCAGACCGGCTCGATCGGATTCAGATCCGGTGAGCCGACTGGAAGGAACACGAGATCGATGCCGAGTTGATGTGCGCGCTTGCGCGTGTACGGGCAAATGTGCGATGAGAAGTTGTCTAAGACGAGCAGAATCCGCTTGCCCGGATTCTGCTCGCGGATTCCTTCAAGGCACGTACAGATCTGTTCTTTCTCTTGATTTTCGGGGAAACTCACCACACTCTCGCCATTGAGAGCGTAGAAGCCGACCGTTGGTTCGTCGTGACGAACCAGCGGTCGGGTGATATGGGGATCATCGACGTAGTACAGCCGCTGAGAGTTGTCCCAGGGTTGTGGGTGTGAGGCATCGAAAAAACCGAGGACGGTCCCGCCATCCGTACAGATATCGTCGTCAACGACCCAGCCTTCCTCAGCATCATCATCATCTTGTTTGTTGTGTGGCTCATCGGGTCCATCCTCGTCGAACGCGTCGTCGACGCGTTCTTCGAGGATCTCGTCAGCGTTTTCGGGTTTGGACGGACGCTTTGTCCGTGGAATCGCACGTGAGAGGCCAAGATTATCGAGGAACTCACTGAGGTAGACTGGATGGAACTCGATGTCGAATTCCTCATTGATGAGATGCTGTATCTCCTGTTTTTTCCATGGCTGGCCGTCGCGGAGAAGTTCGAGTAAGCGATCTTGCTCGTCTTCATCGAGCTTCGGGGGCGCACCGCCCCCGAAGTTCGGGGTGAGTAGTCCGAGACCACCTTCGTTCCAGCGCCGCGCCCACCGGCTCCCAGTAGTCGCTGACTTTCCGACTCGATCAGCTGCTTCCTCAAGCGTATCGCCCTTGTAGAGATTCTTAATAAACGTGAGACGCTTGCTGATTTTCTCGTCGTCAGTTTCAGCTAATAATCGGTCGAGATCGTCCTCACTGAGGTGAGTAACGATTTCTTTGCGTCGATCTCCACTCATCCTCCACAGTCATTAGCCTATGACCATAACTTCCCTTGATGACTATTGCGCTCGACGAGGTCGCTGTCCCGGATACAGTCGATACAGATTTCGACCGATTCCGTGATGTGATGGTTGCTGACGGGACAATCCCTGCGGTTACATCGGTTTCTCGCTGATGCGTACGAACCACGGAAAGGGGAGCAGGGTGGAGCGCGGCTCCACCTGCTCCATAACGTCACCGATCGGACGATCGACCGGTTCAGCGTCACTGACGAAAAAGCACACGACAGCACGGAGTTTGATACGGGTCCGTGGCTCAAAGACCGGTTGGTACTGTTCGATCAAGCGTACTTCAAGTATCGCCGTTTTGCATTGATCGACGAGAATGACGGCTACTTCGTGAGTCGGCTCAAATCAAACGTGAATCCGGAGATAATCGGAGGATTACGGGAATGGCGTCGCCACGCCATTCCCTTGCAGGGTGAGAAAATCTACGACGTGGTTGATGACCTCTACCGGCAGTATATCGATGTTGAGGTCGAAGCAGAATTCCAGCGCAGAGAGTATGCAGGGACGCAGTCGTGGGACACGAAGACGTTCCGTGTCGTTGGCGTCCGCAACGAGGACACCGACGACTATCATCTATATATCACAGATCTCCCACGAGAAGAGTTCTTACCAGCAGATCTAGCGACGATCTACCGCTGCAGATGGGTGGTTGAGTTGTTGTTCCGCGAACTCAAGACGCAATACTCGTTGGACGAGTTTACCACGAGCAAGAAGCACGTCGTTGAGATACTGCTGTACGCGGCGTTGCTGTCACTGCTGGTCAGCCATGATCTGTTGAATCTGGTCACTGAGCAGGCAGATGATGAGCTCGTGTTTCCACCAGAACACTGGGCGGCGACCTTCCGGTCGCACGCCCAGCTCATCCTTCACGAACTCGGTGAATACCTCGGTTACTCTCCGCCACCGTTGCTGGAACGGTTGATCGACGACGCTCAGAAGATACACCAACAAGACCGATACTCCAAGAGAGGCTTGCTACCGCTACACAACCGAGGACTGGAGCCTAACTAAAGATCAATGCGTGCCATAGTTACCTCCCGGATAGTTCGCTCTGGGTCTGCGATGGTTTTGGTGGGATCAACGGAACATTTGACCGCTGGCACATCACGTCTACTGATATCAGCCCTTCGTCGTATCCCGGTTTGGCGAGGATCTCGAACGTCGGGTATCGGGCCGCGGTGTCGTGGCACGGCTATTCGGGAGATTCTGTCATCGTCGGAGGACGTGCTCCTGATTCGGTCAAAGACCGGATCGTAACTGAACTCGATGAGATAGATAGCACGACGGTCGAGAGAGCGGATTATGCTGGGCAACCTTAATGCGTCATCGACCGACAATTTCGTGAATCAAATCACCAACTCGGGAGACGACGGTATTCAACTCGAACAGCCGTTATCGTTCCGATCTAATCACGCTGAGGAGGCCTCAAGACGGGTTGCAAAAGCAATCCTACAGCACTACGAGTAGTAATTACAGCCAGTCGACTGATGTTGGTTGCCAGTCGAAATCATCCCCATTGATGACATCGACCGTGACTGATCCGTCTAAGTCAAGGTGGTTTGCCTTTCTCAACTGATCTCCATCAAGCCATTCAACCAGCCGCACACGGTCAATATCGATTTTTGTCTCTTTCGACGTTGGAGGCTCAAGAAACACGAACACGTCAATATATCTTCCATTTTCAGGCACGCTGAGGTTGAACATCACAGAGTCCCACTCGCCGTCTGTGTTTGGAATAGAATGTGTCGAACTCGTGAACGAGTTCCCATGCCGCTCATCATACCAACTAACCTGTATTGACGCGTTTTCGTCAATTGTGCCACGATAGGTCAACGACAGCGAATATTCGTCCTCGTACGCACGGATTCGATATCGAGGTGTCAAGAATGCACGCTCCGTATTATCTGGGTCACGAGTTAGCCGCAGACCACCACCTTCAGACCCATACTCTGGTTGATTTTTCGATTCCCCATTGCGCCCGTAGCGCCAAAGCGGCCCGTTAAACCGCTGGTCATCAACAACTGAATCGCTGAACTCACCCGTGATGAGTCGGTCATGTCCGAATCGAACGGTTCCGGACTGGGACTCAATATTTGAGATCGCCCCAGTTGTCCGTTCGAGCAGCTCCCCATCTTCTTGAATCTCGACACGACCCTCTGCTGGCTCAGTCACTGGCCCAGATGTCAGGTCAGTCACTCTGTCGTCTTGGACGACGAAGTCCGATGATGATAAGCCAGTAATCTCATGAAGCAATCGCTGTCGAGCGCTACCGGTCACTCCTTTTGGGACAAAACCGTTAATGAGGATCGGTTCAACCCCACCCCGGACAATAGCATCGTTAGTCACCTCGACAGTGAGCACATATGATCGGAGCGGCTCCCAGAACTCTTGATCAAAGACGAAATTCCCGAGTGTCCAAGCGATGAGTGTGTCGTCATAGTATTCGATACCGCCTGCAACGTGTGGGTGGTGGTTGACAACTAGGTCGGCCCCGACATCAGCAGCGTGGTAGGATAGCGACTCAACAGTATCCGTCTGTTTGCGATTGTACTCGCTGCCGCCGTGAATCTGGACAATGACAACGTCGGCCTGCTGGTTGGCGTCGGTGATAGCGGCTTCAAGACGATCGGGATTTGGTTCTGCCACCCCTAGATCGGCGGGGATGGTTTTTGTCTCACCATCTTGCTCGATTTCGTATTCACCACCAGCATCCCGATCGGCTGACCAGTTGACATCGAACTGTTGACCGTTAACCGTCGTGCACGAGATGAACGCGAGTGTGAGGTCACCTCGTTCAACGACTGCTGGCTCCCAAGCCTCATCACTTCCGTAGCCAGCCCCGGAATAATCAATATCTGCCGTTTCGAGATTCTGAGTGGTATCCTGAAATCCTTCCTCAAGGGCATCCATTGCATGGTTGTTGCCGAGTGCTGCATAATCAACGCCAGCGCTCTCGAGCGCAGCAACTGCTTCTGGGCGACTCGCGAACTGGTATGATTTTGAAGGATGGGCGGGCTCGGCTGTGGTCAATGGCGTTTCGAGATTGATCGACGTGATATCGGGAGTCTCGAGCAGCGCCGTGGTGGGCTGCATAACCGACTGATGGGACTCCGTGAGCGAGTCCTCGTCAAACTCGATGCGTGGGGATGACGAATCATCATTTGGCTCGTAGAAGCGCCGTCCAAACATCACATCGCCAGTGAACGCAAGCGAGACCGTATCTTGGAATAACCGGAACTGTGTTTGATCGCCCGGTCCAACCGCTCGAATTTGGGATGTGAACTCTGGATGACTAGCGCGGACCCAAAGTGGACGAGTATGTGTGGACTCAAATACCCCCTCTGAGTCTGTGTCAACACTTTCGAGAACAGATCCGTTTTCTCGCAGAAACTCGACCGAAGCTCCGTGGATCGGGTCGCCTGCTTTGTCGATGACTGTTCCAGATATTGGCTCTCCACTAGAATCCGTTGACTGGTCGCCATCTAAGAAGAAGCAACCTGCAGTCGTGGCCGCAGCTGTCACTCCAAGACCCTGAACAAACCGGCGGCGGCCAATCCCGGCTTCCAGATTAGAATTTCTTCCCATGAGGTGTTATTATATATAAAGTATTAACTATTACACATAGGTGTAGCGGTTTTGAGATGGATTGATCTGTGACGATGCGGGAGGGGTGAGCTAGCAGAGGGTGGAAAACGGTGTCGATGAGGCGTCAAACCATCCCCCTGCCCACATTGAATGGGTTTCTCCTGATAGATTAATATTCATATATGAAGACACTAATATCGTCACAATCGAAAACGATACGGGCGGAATCCCGTGTGGAGCTTCAATTACAGTGAGTCTACTGAAACTCATCCTCGAGCTACTGCTCGGGAGACGAGACAAGAGTACCGACGACGAACAACCAGACACTCAGCCAGAGCCGGAGCCTACCCCCGAGCCCGAACCCACACCTGAACCAGAACCCGATCCGAATCCTGATCCCGAACTTGAGTTGCTCGATCTCCTCGAAGACGAGAGCGAACAAAAGGGGCAGACACGACACTCAGGCGTCCGAATCCGAACGAAGCAGGCTCTCGAAGGTCTGGAATGCCGCCTTTCCGATCGGACTAGCGGCGTGACGATGGCTATCTCAAGACGGTACCCGGAGAAATCATTGAGTCCCAGCCAATCACTGATCGGACAGTCCGCTTCACGAGTTCACTCGAAGCCGATGCGGGCTATCAGGTTGTCTGTGCTGCGGGTGGCAACGTCTACGAGAGCGGTCGCCGTATCGTCGACTATCCCGTCAAGAGCGAAGCCCTGGTGGCAACGTACGGGATTTACTCGTCTGGCGGCTCTCAGAGTCGCAAGTACCGCTATAACTTTGCCGAGATTCAGCCTCTCACAGAGGGTTCGAGAGAGGCTCCTGTGGATGGTATGAGCGCGGACGAACCCAAGTCGGACTATCACGCCCTGATCTCCGGGAAACGACGCTGGCCGAACGCTGCCACATCGTACGGACGGGGGATGGCAGCGGGGACGCGCTCCAGGTCAAATATCCTGAGGGAGAGTTTGACGGTATCAACGAGAGGATTTATCTCGAAAATGCAGTTGGCTACGAGCCAGAAGTCGCTCATGCTCGGTATGAGTTGTACGTTCCCGGGGATTTCAAGAAGTGGAACGACGGGATCAATGGAGGGACGAAACTCCCTGGATGGGCCGGCCATCGCGAGGGCGGTGGTGCGGGTGGACATCATAACCAGGGGGCTGCGTGGAGTGTTCGAATGAACACGCCATGTCAGGGGGGCACCTACGACGGTTCAGATGGTGCAGAAGTACCGTTCACGTCGCAAGTATATGACGGCAGTGTTGATCCAGACGAGCACGAATACGGCTATGTTCACCGCTGGAGTAGAGGTGGCAGTAAGGGCGAGTGGACGACGATCGACTATCGAATCACGATGAACACTCCCGGAAAGGCCGACGGTAGCCTCGAAGGGTGGGTGAACAGCGAAAAGGCGTTCGAGCACGACGGCTATCTGTTTCGAGACAGAGATCACGCACAGCATGCCTGTCGACCTTCGAACGCATGACCCATCCGACGATGTCCATATCGACTCATCCGAGATCCACGACCGACTCAATGACATCCCGAAGGGAAGTGTGACGGGCACGCTCACCCGTCTTCTCAACGAAGGCGACATCGGCAAGACCGCTGACAGCTACTACCACGCCCTCGAGAGCCGTGACGACCTTCGGCGATTCGCCCGCGGTCTCGTTCAAATCCAAGACCTCACCGAGCGCTACGACGATGACTTCACCTCTGCCGATATCGAGCAAACGGGTGAAAACCCCACGAGCGGCGCATACTCCGGTACCGGACATAACAGTAGTGCTACCGAAAAACCGGCCCCCGAGGACTGGATCGAGAGTACTGACGACGCGAGCAGGACTAACGACTCGGTATGACCTAGTATTTTCAGGGCAGTCTTGTCTTCGCAGACGACCCGACGGGAGCCCATACGAACCCCCGGCCGGTCATCGTCATCTCGGATGCTGACCGACCTACCTCGAAGAGGAAGCGACTGCCGTGTCCCGGTACGAAGGCCGACAAGCGGTACAGTCACTCGACGCCTGTTCTCCCGAACGACGTCATCGATAATGCTCACCTCAAGAAGACCACGTACGTCCTCCCGTGGGCGATCTACACGATTCCCCACTCCAGTATTGACGATACGCTTCCGCAGGGACGACTCAACGACGAAGGCATGGAACTCATCGCAGACGCTGTCGACAATATGGTTCGGCCGTAGAACACGAAGAACAGCTCTTGGCTTTGAGACTCGTCGAGAGAGAGAGTTCCTCGGCGTGCTTCATACCATGCCTATATGGCACTTGGTCAGCGTGGTGGGGGTACATGGAAGTCACTTCGAGCGGGTCCACAAAATTTCCAGCTATGATTGACATACCGTTCCAGGGTGTCATAGAACGTTTCGCACAGTGTCGATAATAGCCGACTAAGCGCGATTAGCGGGCAATCGTTCCAAGTTGTATATCCGTGATGGTGAGTATTGAGAGATATGGGTCTCATCGCTGAATACGAGATCACCTGTGAGCATCTCCCGCTCGTGGCGGTCGCAGGGGATGTTCCAGAAGCAACGCTGGATGTGGGAATCCAGCCCAATCACGGGAACCATCCACCGTTTATCGTTCACGCGACGCATGAAACGCCCGCGTCGATAGAGCAAGCCTTCGAATCATCATCGTTCGTTGCGGAGCATACTCTGGTCGGACAGGCAGGGGAAACGTGTCGATATCAGGTTTTGCCGGCTCTGGGAATGGAAGCCCAACTCGGCGATCAGATCAAGGACCTCTCAGAACTCCGTGCACTCGCCACTACCGACTCTATTATTGAACGAATACGCGTCACGTCGACCGGCTGGATACAAAGTGGGTGGTTCAGCGATAGAGCGGTGTTGGACGAGTTTCGCACGTTCTGGCAGCGTAACGGTAAATTCACCTTACGACGACTCACTCACGATGGAGAGGCCGCGGAAGCGGGCGACGGACTCACTGACCACCAGCGCGAGGCACTCCGAATCGCCTACGAGATGGGCTACTTCGACATTCCACGAACGGCAACGCTCGATGAAATCGCTGCCGAAATCGGGATCACCGCCTCGTCGCTCTCCGAGCGTCTCCGTCGAGCACAAACTCACCTCATCGAAACAACTGTGGCCTCGACGTGGCCGCCGCTACCTGAGTGAGATTGCGGTTTCTTCGTCAAGCCGTATAAACTGCCGCACAAATGAGAGACAGGCTTAGCGGACACCCCTCCTAAGTATGGCATTCCCTATGGAGTTGCAACCACACCGAATGCAGGCCGATAGCTCATGCCAGCCAAACGAAGAGCAACTTGCCATTAATGCGGCAGATATACATGTCACATATGAAGATGGTACGGAAGCCGTTCGCGGTGTCAATCTCACTGTTGAGAAAGGCGAGTTCTTCGGCTTTCTGGGTCCGAATGGTGCCGGAAAGACGACCACTATCAAAACCCTCGTGACACTGCTCCATCCGAATCAAGGTTCAGTGATCATCAACGGACATGACGTCGAAAAGGAACCACAGGCAGTGTCTGAATCCATCGGCTACATGGCTCAAGAGACCAGCGTCGACGAGGAACTCACCGCGCGTGAGAACATTCAATTTTCTTGCAAGGTGTATGGTGTCCCAGCCTCCGAGCAAGATGAACGTATCGAGAAACTACTCGATTTGGTCGGTCTCACGGACGTTGCCGACAAGCGGGCAGAGAACTACTCCGGCGGGATGAAAAAACGACTGGACGCTGCCACCGTCCTCGTGCATCGACCGCCGCTGGTGTTCCTTGATGAACCGACGACCGGTCTCGACCCTGAAGCCAGAATGCGCCTTTGGAACTACTTCGAGCGACTCAACGAACACGGAACGACGGTGTTTCTCACGACACAGTATCTCGAAGAAGTGGACCGACTCTGCGACCGCCTGTCCGTGATTCAGGACGGTAAAATCATCGCAACTGACACCCCGGACGCTCTCAAGTCGGCTGTCGGTGGCGATATTCTCGACCTGACACTAGAAAACTCGTCCAGACAAGAGACAGAACGCGCAATAGAAGTAGCGCGTGAATCGGATGCCCTCGAAACGGCGACTATTGAAACAACGGACGATGGATTCACCATCACAGCCGAAAACGCTCGGGAAGCTGTAGGTGACCTCTTCGTCGCGCTGCACAAGGCTGACGTCGTAGTCACTGGATTCGATGTCCGGTCGCCCACGCTTGATGACGTGTTCCTTACGCTCACTGGTGAGAGTCTGGAGGCTTCCAACCAAGACGGGGCGAACGAACAGAGAGCTACTGTCCCTGAACAGGAGGTGGCCGAATGAGCAATATCACCGATGAGGGTGATGTCTCTGGAAGCGATACCGCCCAGAAAGCTCCGGGGAACAGCTCCGTGGCGGACATGCAGATCAGTGTCAAACGGTGGCTCGTCAAGACATCCCGGAACCCCTTCGTGACGTTCTCATCGCTGATCCAGCCGGTCATCTTCTTCGTGTTGATGGCTGAAGTCCTCGGCGCTATTGTCAGCGGCGCGCTCGCTCAGACGGTCGGTAGTGACATCAACTACATCACGTACCTCACCCCAGCTATCGTGATTCAGTCCGCGCTCGCTGCGGCTGCGGTCTCCGGTATCGGATTAGTCGACGACATGGACACGGGAATGTTCGAGAAACTCCTCGCCTCACCGATGGACCGGGGTGCCATGTTCCTCGGCAAAGTCCTGTCAGAGGTGGTCCGAATTGTCGTCCAGACCACGATTATCCTCTTGCTTGGCTACGTGATGCTGTATCTCCAGTCAGGCGCGTCGGTCGGGAGCTATCTCCAGACAGGGCTACTGGGTTTCATTGGCGTCATAGCGATTGCAGTGATATTCGGTGGCGCGTTCATGGCGTTCTCGAATATCGTCGCGCTCGTAACGCATGATCAAGAGGCGACGACCATGATCGCCAATCTTCTGACGTTCCCACTGTTGTTCATCTCCAGTGCGTTTGTCCCGCTTGAGGTTCTTCCAGGATGGATTCAGTCAGTTGCAGTGGTCAATCCTATCACCTACGGTGTTGACGGTGTCCGAGCGTTCATGCTCGGCCAGAATGTGATGACGGTGTTTGACGTAACGGCCTTCTCGGGTCTCTGGAATACAGTAATTCCTGTTGTCGCCGTTCTCATCGGTTTCAATGTCGTTCTCGGTGGGATTGCCGTCCACCTGCTCAACCGAGCTTCCAAAGCCAAAGTCCAATAAATCATGTCATTCATTCTTCTATCAACCGGACATATATCAGATAAATATCTAAATCGGCGGCCGAAGTGAGTGCTGAGGTGAATGAGTTCGACTATTCTACGAGAGGACTCCTCCATTGAGGCGTTTTTCAACGTTGTAGAGACGGAGACGCTCGCACTGTTCGAGCATCTTCATTTCGAGTTCCTGACCGAGTTCGATGTGTTTGCCCCTACTCCCGAGGGGCGAACACGAGAACACCACCCGCCGGAGCTGTTTCGAGGATTTCTGCACTGCTACTACAGGGACATCTACGGCATTCGCCCGGTTGCACGCGAACTCAACAACGACCCCGTCTGGCTCGGATGTGGCTTCAATCGGCCACCCTCACGAGACGCGGTCGACCGCTTTCTCACCGACCTCGAACACATCATCAAGGAAGTTTTCGAGCGCCTCGTCAAGCAGGCCGTTCGACGGGGCTTGCTCGACTCTACGTTTTGCATCGATTCGACCGATATCCGGGCTATGCCTACCGATTCCGACGCCTCGAAGAATTACGACCCGACTGCCGAGGAGTACTACTACGGCTACGGCTGCACGGTAGTCTCGACCGGCGCAAAGATCCCAATTGCGGCAGAGTTCACCCAGAGCAAGCAGGCGTCCCAAGAGACGGCGATGCGTGTCACCCGTGACGCGCTCGCCGTCAAGCAGCCGATATGGATGCTTGGCGACAGCACCTACGACATCCTCGACTGGCACGATCATTTGCTGAGTACAGGGGTGGTGCCGGTCGCCCCGTACAACCCGCGCAATACTAATGACCCTCTCGACATCGAGTACAGGGTCGAAGACTGCATCGAGACTCACAGCGAGGGTGTTCAGGTCAAGCAATCGATGGTGCCAGAGAACTCTCCACACACCTTCAGTAGTAGCTGAGTGAACGGTCGCTGATAGCACAGTTTTTGCCGGGGCCTGTGAACCAATGGTAGCCGTCTTCTCCGCTACTATCCACACCATGCTAACCGTTCTATGACACCCTCTGAATGTGAGAGTAGAGTCATGTACCACAGATATTATGCGAATAACCACGAAAGAACGAGCGTTAGAACGGAACCGCTATAGTAATCGCCAGAAGTGTCTACTCACACCTCTCGTCAGGTCTTTGAGAGACAACGAGACACGCCAATCTTCGGCGGGGGGCACTACAAAGACTTCCAGATTCTACTATACAGGGTGTCATAGAACAGTTCCCATACCCTCTCTCTCTGTGACTCCCCGACAAACGGTAAGTACAGGTCAAGTAGGCAACGGCGCAGCAATCGGTTCCTCTGACAGCTGCCAAGAGGAGCATGTTGAATAAAGAGGGTGAGTTCAGCATTGGGTGGTGAATGATCTCGGAGTCCATCTGTTTGTTCTCTCACAATTACATTAGATCCTTCGTGAGTTCATTCCGGCTCGAATACGTACATATGACCGATATTGATATCGTAGAATAGTGTTTTGGGCGGCATCCGATAGAATCGCCAGATTGCATAGACATCGCCCACGCTTCCCGCAGTGTTTAGTGCAAGAACAAAAAACGCGGTCGTGGCGATTACCGGATAGGGGACCGCGAGTAACAGGAGGCAGATCACGGTGAGAATAACTAGTGGTGCGATCCCTACTCGGAGAGTCTCTTCGCGGGAATGAAACTGGTGAAACACCGCTGCGTACATGGCACCCATCCTCCAGTAGACACCATAGCTTACCTCATACCCGTACCACTGGTAGACCACACCGTGAAGCAACTCGTGAACGACGACGGTGGTTAGAAAGGCAAACAGAAAGGGGATTGCTACTTCACCGAGATTAAAAGCGATCGTGAGTTCCTCCTCAGCACCGCTTTCAAACACTATGGGTAGAACCTCCGGTCCTTGCAATTGGATCAGAAGCCAGCCATAAATAACGGTAGAGACGATCGTAAGCACTGACGCACTTACAAAGAGCGGCAGTTTGGGATATTCAAACCGATACGGTTTGGTGTATCCGTCTGGAGTTTCGGGTGGAGAGACGCCATCGGCCCCAACTCTACTGGTGTCTGTTGAGTCCTTGTCAGCCATCAGTACAGTGTCTGAATCCAGATCACTTATATCTGCGAGAATAGCTGGTGGTTCACCCAGTCCCCATCGCTTACAGCCAGCTACTATAGCCAGAGCGGATGGTCATCATCGATCTCACGAGCATTGTACGTATCTCGAAGCTTCGGGACGTACGACTTGAGCGCGTCTTTGGCCTGGTATGGCAGGTCGTAGGGTGTCACGATATCGTTGACGGCGAACATTGTGTTCGCCCCGGCATCGAATGCGTTGTGGAGCGCGTTTCGGAGGTGTCCAAGAGCCGCTGTAAGCGTTGCTCCTTGCCTGTAGTGGGTGTGGTGAGCGTGACCTGAAGCATTTTCGTCACCGTATCGAATACACACTTAGATATATGTTAGACAAATTTAAGCGTAGCACAATGAAAGAATGACCTGTGCCAAACATCAACTTCGAGGTAGATGACGACCAGTACGAACAGTTAAAAGAGACAAAGAAGCGCCATGGATTGACTTGGAAGGGAATGATGCTCTACGCGCAAGAGCAGTTGGATTCCGAGAGGGGCGAATGATCGGTGGACAGCGTAGTCAAGTGATGCGATTCCCCACCCAGCCTAAAGGCCGCGGTTCTCTCGCTGTTTAAAGATGTTTTCTCATGAGAACCTTTAATGTCAATTAACAAGCTTCTCGATTGGCGATCCATCCTCATCGGATTCGCCGGTGCCGGACTCGTCCTCTCGTTGATGCTCTGGGTCGTCGGTATCGACGGGATCATTGCACAACTGCACAGAGCCCAGCCCGCCGTCATCGCCGTCTTGCTTGGTTTCATCCCTCTCTGGCTTGTTGCTTGGGGGCTCTGTCTGCACACCGTCTTGCGCGCGTTAGGAACACCAATCTCTCGAGTACAGTCAATCGTTGTGTTTACTGCTGCAACCTTTGCGAATCAAGTCACCCCGTTCGGACAGGCCGGCGGTGAACCCATCAGTGCGTTCTTGATCTCTGAAGCCGCCGACACAGAGTACGAGAACGGACTGGCTGCAATCGCGAGCGTCGATACTCTGCACTTCTTCCCCTCGATCGGTATGGGGATCGTCGGTATTGGACTATTCGTCCTGCGTGGACTCAACTTCGACCGAAACCTACTCCTTGCTAGTTTCACTGTGGTGGCGCTTCTTACTGGGTTCGTTCTCGCACTAACGCTCGGGTGGCGCTTCCGCCATCGGATCGAGGCAATGACCCTCTCCGTGGTCCTACCGATGGCCCGCTGTATTGGTCGGACTGTCCCACGCGTTAGCGCGCCGACGCGAGAGGACATCAAACACCGCGTAGATGGTTTTTTCGCCTCTATCGAACGTATCGCCAGCAATCGGCGGCTTCTGATCTTGGCCGGTTTGTTCTCGTGTGCCGGGTGGCTCACGCTAGCGATCTGTCTTTGGATCTCGCTGGTGTCGATCGGAGTTACTGTTCCCTTCGTGGCGATGCTCATCGTGCTCCCAGTCGCCAGTATCGCTGGAATATTCCCACTTCCGGGCGGTATCGGTGGCGTCGAGACGGCGTTTATCGTTTTGGTCGTCTCTACAACCGGAGTTGCGACGACGGCTGCGACGGCCGCCGTCGTCATTTATCGGGGAGCGACCTACTGGCTCCCGATGCTGGTTGGTGGCAGTATCGCCGCTGTGATCGTAGACAATCTGTATCGTCGCCATTAATGCTGGTAAGGGCCACGAAACATCTATCGACCGTCTGACGGTAGTCTGCTGTCTATATTACAGAAATTCGATGATTGATAAAGACCCTACTGATAGCCAGAGACACTCATTATAACTATTTTTTGAACGTAAACTGAAATCTATAATTTTATATTACTGCTATCACAAGTCCGCAGTATGACTTCCCTCCACCGATACCTCCTAGCCCCTGGTATCGTCGTCGCTCTCATGGCGATAGCGTTGATGGGCGATTTTCGTGTAATAGCACATCTGGTTTCGTTCCTTGGGGTTGTGATAGCACATCCGTTTTGGTTCCTCAACACTATCTTCGACATGCGTGTGTGGTTCGTGGTTGCAGTCGCGATCCTCGCGGCCTCGTTGCTGCTGTATCTGCTGTCGCTATTTCGGGAAGATTCCGATGCGCTGGTCCATTCAGGCCGATCTGTCGAGGCACTGATCCCTGTCCACAATGAACCCGAAGTAATGCATCGCTCGGTAGAACACCTGGCAGCCTCAACCTACGAGGACCTCACTATCACGATCGTCTGCGAACCGGATGATCAGCCCTCTATCGATCGGGCTACCGATTTGGCTGCCGACCACGAGCGAGTCAAATATATTCTCAGTCGTCGGCCGGGATCGAAGGCAGGCGCACTCAATAATGCCATTGAACGCAGCGATGCTGATGTGATTGCGATGTTTGATGCTGATCAGGAACCCCACCCGAGGCTGATCGCCCATGGGATGGCCGCGTTACGAGAACATGACATCGCACGGGTCCGGAGCCTCCCACGGCCAACAGGCCTCATCGAATCGATGGCATACTATGAGTATCTACTGCTCTTTTTCTTGCCACAGAAGCTCGCTCGCTCCCTGCTGGGACTCGGAATCGTTGGCACCCGCAGTGTCCTGATCGAGCGATCGGTCTTCGATGAGGTGGGGCAATTCGATGAAAGAGCACTGACTGAGGATATGGACTTCACTCATAGGTGTAACCAAGCCAATCTTTCTATCCGAGAACTGTTGTACTATCCCTGTTACGAGGAGGCAGCACACACGCTGCGAGACTGGTGGGGCCAACGGGTTCGCTGGATATCCGGTCACGTCTCCATTTGCCATCGCCACATCCGCGACTGGCGCAATCTGCATGATCCGGCATTCCTGAGTTCGTTACTGTCACTCGTGGGGACGTTCGCTGTCGGGACACTCCTCTCAGTGACGGTTCCGGCACTCGTGCTAGCTGCTCTCGCTCATCCCAGCCTCGTCGCTATGGGCTTGGCTGGCATCTACGGCATCACACTCACAACCCGTGGAATCGATAACTATACTGCCGGCACTGAGGGGTTTGATCTCGCGTGGCTGCTCATCCCGGTCGCACTGACGCTCTTCGGACTCGTCGTCGTGCAGGTCGTCGTCAGCTATGTCATCGGGCAGGAAGTTAACTGGTACCAAGTGGAAAAACACGGGTGAACGGACCGTTGACTTGGTTGCGGGACTACTCGATTTCTCGCTTTGTGTCTCATGGGAGTACCATGTATCGCTGTGATTCCGAAATGTGTTCGGAATGGGGAACCACGAAACTTCCGGGCGTAGCTGTTCGGTCCAATGAACCACGAATAGTGGGCGAAGAATGACCGTCAGCTAGGCGTTCGTGAGTGGATTCTGGTTGATACCGGCTGTGTGGATACGACTGCTGTGGAACGGAACTGCAACTGAATGACCGCGTCAAGATTCTGATGGTGATCGATGATTCAACTGTTTCACCGCCGATTCCATGGGTTACGCCGATCTCCCTCAAACTTTATCACCTTCTCTTGAGGAAATCGTGCTGGTCCAGTTTGCCAGTTCCCGGTGACACCTGACGTCTTCAGTGAACTCTCTTGAGTTGTCGTTCGTTATAGACCGACGACCGATCGAGCGACAGACAAGCAAGTAGCCAGACAAGCAAACAACCGCTTTCGTGCTGGGTTTCTGTTAGCCGTAGAGTGTGAAAGCCTTCTCAGAGTAGTGTGAGCAAGCCGGCGACAGCTTCATCTATCGACATCAGCTGTCTCCGGATCGTTCTGTTCGGCTGCTCTCGTTCCTTCACCAGGGATTTCTGCATCGTCCATTAGGAGAACGCGCCGTTCGGTGTATTCGAGGCCGTTTTTGCGCTGACGCTTCCGTTTGATTGCGAGCCGATTCTTCGAAAGATCGAGTAGAGCGTCGATCGTCCTCGAGACGAGCTTCTTCGCATAGCCATCACTGATCCCTTTCTCTTGCCGACGGATCCAGTGTTTCATATCGCTAGCCGAGACGTATTCACTGACGCCTGTACTCCCTTTCTCCCACGGGTTATCTCCTACTCCTGGGTCGGTGCGTGCCTTCCAGAGCTTTGCTGCAAGGCGTGAGGGCAGCGAGGACGTGGTTGCATGGAGCATGTCGTCGTCCATCTTCGCAAGTTGCTGAATCGGCAGCAGATCGCTGTGTGCGAGCGCGACATCGCTGCCACGATCAAGTGGATCATCACTCTCAGGCAGACGGAAGTATTGTCTGCCGTCGTCTTTCTTAACCCGCTCAAGGCGACCATCAGCAACGCTGATCTCGCTTTCGTCGACGTTCTCCTCGAGCAAATGGGCGCCCTTCTCGAGTTCACGTGCTTGGAGCTCGCCGACGCGGTCTTTGTTCGCGTTGAGTTTCTTTTCGTGAGCGTCTAGGCGAGCCTCGATCGGCGTCCGTGTTGCTTCGAGTTCAACGACGCGTTCCTCAAGGCGATCGTTCTCCGTCTTGGTCTGTTCGAGTTTGGTTTCGAGTCGGTCGAGGCGTGTCTCCTTCTGCTCGAGGGCGGATTCGAGGGTCATGATCCGTTCTCGAAGTGGCTCGAGTTCATCTTCCAATGCCTGGGTCGTCGCTGTGTTCGGTCCGGATTGCTCGGAATTTGTGCTCATGGATGATGTCGGTGATTGCAGTGTGGTCGAAAAACCGGTGCAACTGGGTGCGCTGTTGCTGTCAGTGGGTGTGGCGAGAGTGGCCGGTCGCAGTCGAGATGTGGGTGATCGATGCCACTTGTGGAACCACCGTAGTCCCGTTCGTTGCGGGCTGTCGGTGGCTAGGTATCGTTCTCGGCGATTCCACCATCAGCGAGCATTGCAGGCCGATCGTCTGGGGAAGCTGGCCGAGAAGGCCGATAGGCACACTGCTGGCCGGGATAGTATCGCTGTGCAAGAACCTTCGCGGCGTTGTGATCGGCGTAGACGCCGTCGACGTGACAGTCCGGGTTAGTACACCGGAAGGTCTTGTTCAGCGGCCGTTCACCCAGAACACCGCAGGCGTGGCACTCTTGGGAGGAGAACTCTTCTGGAACTGTTGTGACTTCAATACTATACTCGGCGGCGATCGTGCGAAGCCGGCGATGGGCTATTGGCAGCAGCCACGAAGTGCCTCGATGAGCGTCAGGGTCGGTGACCCACGCCCAGAGGTCAGATTTGAAGTGACTATCCTCGGTAACCAGAACGGGATGTTCGTATGCGCTCGCGTACTCACAGAGTTCTCGAGCGGCAGTGTCGATCGCCTCGATGAGGACAACTCGACGGTCCTTGACGTACGCCACGATTGTATCCCGGTCGAACTCGCTGCCAAGTAGGGCGGCAGTCTGTTCGCGAAGCGCGTCTAACTGAACACAGAGGTCGTCGCCGCTGATCGTGTAGGCTCCTTTCCAGTCTGGCATTTGCACCGGACAGGCGGTGTAGAGATTGTACTCGCCGAGGTCGACCCCAACCGCGGTGGGATCGGACTTATGCATCGCGACCACCTGATGAGGGCTCCGCTTCGAGTGCGTCTGGAGCAGGCCCCTGGTTAGCGGTCGTTTCGCCATCGGAGTCGATAACCGCTGATGTGTCAATGGCCTCCTCGAGGTCGGTCTCGAGGCAGTCCTGTGTCTCTCGCAATCGAGCGGCCCAAGACGCTGCTTTGTTTGTCGAGATGCCGGGGACTTGTTCCCAGTCGAGCTGTTCGTGGCCAGTCGCGAGTTTCTCAAGGCGGTTCAGTGTTCGGTGACCGTCGATCTGGCTCTCAAGGTCGGCCGGGGAATGTTCGTCATCGCGGTCTTCCATGGGCTGGCTTCCGCCCGCCTTGACCGAGTGATCGCCCATCGAGTTGTCCTGGTCACCAGTCGGGTTGCGCAACTGGACACAAACGTTCGAAATCGGTTCGCGACCGGTTTCCCGCCACTCGCCGTCGTGGTGTTCGTGGGTGATCCGCCACGTTTCCCCGCCCGTGTCGGGGATGATCGTCATGCGACGGCGACGATTGTCGATCGTCCGGTACTCAAAGATGAACTCGAGTGGATAGTCCGCAGTATTTCCCATCACTACACACCCCCCATCGGCAACCGGCTGGTGCGGTGCGATATTACAGGCGTCTGCAAGCTGGTGGGTACGTTTCTTGAGAAGTGCGTGTGCGGTGTCGGTGAGCGTATACTCGTTCGTGCGACGGTCGAGTTCAGATTTCTTGAGGAGGTTCTGGTCGACGAGGTCGTCGAGGTTCGGGTAGAGTCGGCCGTGGTTGACCTCGCCGTAGCGCGTCTCGAGGTCGGCTTTGATTGCGAGCCCGTAGGATGGGTCGGCACTGTTCTTGAGGCGGGCGATCGCTGCAAGGATATCGCGTTGGAACGCAGTGAGATCGGCCCAAGTCGTGTCGTCGGCGGGTTGGTTGGTGTTCTCGAGCGATTCCTCTAGTCGTTCGGGACCTTCAAGGCCCCGTGAAGTGTTGTCGGACATGGCTTCCGTACCGCGTCTACGGGAGCCGTTGCGAGCTGGTGTCGCAGCACCGACTCGCATTTTCCGCATTGGTCCAACCAATAGTTGGGGTTGCGGAATCTCCCGTTATCCAACCAATCTATACCCCATCATAATAAACTTGGCTACGATATCGTAATGCAAAAACTTCGATATAGTAGCCTATTTCTGACACTTCGAAGGATGTAAGGATCTGATCTGTGACTTCGAAACAATGAGAAAACCCGGTAGTTGGATGCAAAACCCGACTGATGAGCGGATTCTAGAGGTTCTTGACACCGGGTTAATGCTTGGACCAACTGCGATTGCAAAGAATATCGACAAACATCGCGTCACAGTAAGTGGTCGCCTTAGAGAACTCCGTAAATATGGTCTCGTCGAGTGTCCCGAAGAAGGCTATTACGAGATCACCGATCTCGGTAAGCAATATCTTGAGGGCGAGCTTAACGCGGGCGAACTTGAACCGGTCGGAGACACTGAATAAGGATCTCTGCTTAGGTTACCTACTCAAGACGCGGTTAGTCTGTTGGTGAACACAGACTCTAGATTTCGCACCGTCTCATGATGATCTGAGATTCAGTATGTGTGAATGATAAATTGGAGAAACACTATGGAAGTCTCTACGGTGCATTCCGGTTATACACACGATTGGTCCGCGCTTGTGTGCACATTTGAGAAGCGGAGTTTGGCATCTCGCAACCCCTGGGGACCCCACAGGGAAGAAGAAGACCCCGAGGTCACCAATCGGTTATAGTATTTAATTCAAGCAGACCGGTCCGCCATATGACGAAGGCAGTGAACAGAACGATAACCCCGTTAATTACCATTCCCACACTAATCGTTGATTCTGAAGCCCCAGTGTCATATAGTAGAGATAGTGTCGTATCGGCATAGGTAGCAAAGAGGATGCCAAGTGTTAGAAACCCAATAGCAGTATTCACTTTGTTTTGACTTTGTATACGTTGATCTTCTTCATTCATCTGAACTTGTTGCATTTTCCGTTGATGGGCGATCTTAAACCCTTGATTGCTCAGTCCAACGCGATCATCAAGATCTCCCCCGACCTCATGCCTCTGAATTAGCCCAATATCATGAAGGTATCTGAGAGAGTCTATAATCTCGCTAACACTCAGTCCCGTTCTTTCTTTGATCATTCTCACCCTATTAAATTGGTTTTTAGTATCATAGTCCTCTGGTCGTGTTTTTTCTTCTTCTAAGTATTCCACGTCCAACATCAACTCATCTCCACATTCATACATTTCCTCAAGTACAAGAGCCCAATTTGGCTTATCAGTCATAGAATCCACACATCAGTCAACATAGTTGCCTTTTTCTAAATGCTCGCGGAACAAGTCATGACTCGTATTTATATTCGGGAATTGGAATCTATCGACGTAGCTACTCAGAAGGTGGGTGAAACATGATCAGCGGTTCCCAAACCTATAGGATCAGTCTATCTAACGTATTGTCTATGAAACGCTCAGTTTGGAACCATCGATTAAGATTACATCTACCAAAGATAGTGAGTGCTATTACACTGCTAATCTTCATAGATCACTCTCTACAATTAGGGAATCTTATGATCGATTGGATCGGGGTTGGGTTATTGATATTGATAATATTTGCACCCTATGCACCCCACTTTCGTAGACTTAGCTTAGGTGATATTGAGATGGAAATCGCTCCTGAAATTGACAGAGTGAAAGAAAGGCAGGAAGACCAACTTAACCAAGAATCACAAGACCGTGAACAAACATATCGTGACAATCAGATCGAAGATGAACTATACTCTAGCTTAGAAGAAGGGCCGCTAGTTGCAGTGTCCAATTTGAGGCACATTATTACAACATATTTGAAAAATATCGCAAAGCGAGAGGAGTTAGAGTATCAAGGAATTAATTCACAACGGTTAGTGAAGGAGTTAAACCAATGAGATGTGATTGATGACAATCTCGCACAGACTATCACTGATGTGATCTCTCTTTGTAATAATGCGATCCACACAACCGGCATCAACCATGACAAAGCTTTAGAAATTATTGAGATTGGAAAGTCTGTCTTATCAGATATAAAATGGAGATATCATGAAATAGCTGTCACACCTTCAGAAGATGTTGAAGAGGGTTGAGTCACCCGTTGAGCTTCGCTAGTGACTGGGTCGAGACGTTCCTCCCAGATGTTCAGAAGTTGCGCTGATCACTCTCAGTCGTCAGCCTCACTGTCACGAACTACTCCGACCGGAGCGCTCGTCTGTTCGATCGGTCGCTTACGCCAGACGACCGTCCCGTAGACGACAAGCAGGGCCTCAAGAATCAGCGCCCCGAAGATCACCCACGTCCAGATCGGCAGGCCGAACAGCGCCTGTGCGTTCCAACTCGACGGGGCGTACCATGGAACGATGAGTGTGAGCACGATTCCGAGTCCGACCCAGAAGGACTTTTTCTGGCCGGGAAGGACGTATCTGACCTCACTTCCGTCACTTCCGTCCTGGTACTCGACTGCGTTGTACCGCAGGATCTCTCGCGTCTGTCTCGTTTCATCGGTCTCGCCGGTCAGGTAGCTTCCGCCGACAACTACGACCGAGTTCACTGCAAACCCGATAATTCCGGGGTTAATACCGTAGACCTCACCGTTGCCCACAAAGTAGATCCCCAGTGCGGTGAGACAGCCGACGACGATCCCCGTGACTACGAAGTCGCTTTTTATTCGGTGCAGATACAGCCCGAAAAGGAACGCCGGAGTGGCTTGGAGCAGGAACTCGAACTTCAGCTGCACCCAACCCCAAATCGTGAGGCCGGGAGTGAACGCGACGACGACAGCAAAGGCCGTGAACACGGCGATTGACAGCCGGCTCGCGTTGATTACCCGCCCGTCGGACGCCGCGGGGTTGAGAAAACGCTCATACATATCTTTCGCGATAGCCATTGAAAGAACCATTACTGTGGCTCCGGCCGTCGAGAGCGTCGACATGATGATGCCGAGCGAGATGAGCGATGGAAACAGCGTTCCCCCGCCGGTGTTAGCGTACGTCCCCATCAGGTACGGGACGACGCGCTCGGATTGTGACTCCACAAGCCCCGGAAACACCCCGGCCCCGACGAGACCGACTACCCACAGGATGAGCGCCACGAACAGGAAAATCGGCGCCTGGATCCGGAAGGTTCGTTGTAGATCGCCCGTGTCCTTCACACTGAGGTAGAACTGCTGGATGTGGATGTACGTCGGAACGCCAAAGAGGATGAGGAGCACAAGGCCGTACCAGCCCCGCATCGTCGATGCATTGGGGAGCGTCAGTTTCTCGGGCGCAGTCTGCCAGACCGACTGGACCTGGGTCGTGAACCCACCGTTACTAAGCTGTCCGATGATGCCGAGTAAGAGACACACCGATAGGAGCATTAACAGTCCCTGTACACCCGCGACGATCGCAGTCCCCCTGAATCCACCCAAGGCGACGTAGACGAAGATCACGGCCGCAAAGACGACAGTAACGACTTGATACGAGAGGATCCCACCAGAGGCGACCTGGCCGAGATACCCCATCGCGATGAACTGTTCGATGAACTGGATAAACGTTCCCCAGATCATCAGCAGCAACACAAGGAAGGCGACTCTCGAGTCGAACCGGTGTTCGATATAGTCGATCGGAGATGTGTAGTCCCATTTGCGTCCAAGGTTTATCAGCGGCGGCGCGATGATTAGCGCACCGATCAGCCCAGCGATCATAAACTGCGGGAAGACCAGAAACGCCGCTCCGGACCGGTAGGTCTCCGCGGGGTGGCCGATGAACGAGCTTCCGCTGAAGACGCTCGCGAACACTGAAAGGGCGATCACGACGAATCCCAGCGACTTGCTCGCGGAAAAGAAATCAGCCGTGTTGTTTCCGATGTTCTTCTTCGCAGAGTACCATCCGATGGCGATCAACGCCGTGAGCGAAACAGCGGTTAGAACAACGATCACCCATCCCAGCGAGGCTGTTTCCGGTTCGAGACCCGCTTGGAGGACGAACGATCCGGTGCTCATTATTCCCTCCCAGTCGCCTGACGTGGTTTCCTACCCAATTCAATTCCATTGTTCAACATAGATGTGGTTTGATTATGAAGGTATAAGATGATTGTACCGACACTTGTTGGCTTTTTATATGTTCTCCCACACAACAATGAATGCTCTGTTGAATTTCCAGATCGTCTCGGGGCTAAATCCGGATATCTAGGGATTTTGGTGCCGCCTTTCGATTACCACCCCTGTGAATGGATTATTTTTATAAATTATTATACACATATGGAACATCATATCTGCGTGCGCCAAGTGCACGCACGTCCGTTATTTGCATCGCTTTTTCAGAATGAAGTCTGTCTCTGAATCATCCGTGATTAGGAATCAGAAGAGTTAGCCACTTTATCGATGAAGAATCGATCATTAGTAAGAGAACATTTTCTCCGTCTGGCGTTCAACAAGACAAGAACGAACGATCGACGTTGTCTGCGGGAACTCGTCGGCGCTACTGGAGGTCGCCAGCGAGCGCGACCGCTCCGCCGAGTTCAACGGGACCCTCGCGGTCGAGGAGCGAAAGCAACTCTTCGATGTGTTCATCCGTAGGCTCGACACCGGCGCGCCGGAGGAGGATACGCGCGCTCGCCTGTCCAGTTCCCTGGCCGAACACTAAGTGGCGCTCGCCGCCGAAGCGTGCTGGGTCATAGGGCTCGAAGACGCTCGGATCGTTGAGCATGGCGGCCGTGTGAAGCCCCGACTCGTGGGTGACGACGGCCTCGCCCAGGACGGGCTTCCGGGGATCGACCGACTCCTTGAGGTCATCAAGGACGCGCCGGCAGACAGGGACGAGCCGATCGACCTCAACTCCAAACTTTTCGTCGTGCTCGATTGTCCCGGAGACCACGAGCTCCTCAAGCGCGGTGTTACCCGCGCGCTCGCCAATCGAGGCGACGCTTACGTCGGCCTTTGCGACGCCGGCCTCATAGGCTATGAGCGTGTTCGCTGTCCCAAGTCCTAGATCATCGTGGAAGTGGACACCGACGCGGTCGAAATCGACCGAGCCGTCGAGCGACGCGAGCAGCTCCTGGACGAACTTCGGAACCCGCGCACCCACGGTGTCAGCCAGGTTGATGAACTTTGGTTCGGGGAACCGCTCGAAAAAATCGACGATGCCGGCGGGGTTGGTCCGGAAGGCGTCGATGAGCGTGACGTGGACTGTCGCCCCCCGGTCGATTGCATGGGAGATCGCCTCGTTGGCCATTCCGAACGCCTCCTCGCGGGTTGCGCTGAGTGTGTGTTCGAGGTGTCGATCCGAAAGCGGCAGGATCACCTCGACAATGTCTGCTTCGGCCTCGATTGCGGCATCGACATCGCCAGTCAGAGCGCGCGCGAGGCCGATAGTCTCGGCCGAAACCGCCCCTGAGAGACGGCGTGTCGCTTCGTAATCCTTCTCGCCGGTGATCGGAAAGCCCGTTTGTATGTACGGAAGCCCGAGATCGTCGAGCGCGCATCCGGCATCAACTTTCTGCTTGACTGAATAGTCGCGATCGGGCATCTGGTCGCCCTCGCGCAGCGTTACATCGCTGAGCAGCATCATACGACCTCCATCCCACGAAGCTCCTCGTAGCGCTCGCGCCGAACGTCGAGTTCCTCGAGGTAGACCTCCTCGTTGTGCTGGCCATGACGCGGGCCGGCGTGGACAACTCTCCCTGGGGTGCGCGAGAACTTCGGAACTGTGTTCGCGGTCCGAAGCGTGCCCAGATCGTCGTCCTCAATCTCGACGATGTTGTTTCGGGCCGCGTACTGCTCGTCCTCGAAGATGTCGCCCATACTATAGACCGGGCCGACAATGGCGTCTGCGGCTTCCATCTCAGCGATCGCCCGGTCAGTCGTGCGTTCGCTGGTCCACTCCTCGATGACCGCGTCGAGTTCGTCGGCGTTCTCGACACGGTCCTTGTTCGTCTCGAACCGCGGGTCGTCAACGAGTTCCGGGCGGCCAATGGCGTCCATGACGTTCTCGAAGATACGCTGTGAGGACGCAGACAGCGTAATGTGGCTGTCGGATGTCGCGTAGACGTTGCGTGGGGCGGCGCTCGAATGGTGGTTGCCGGTCCGCTCACACTCCTTGCCGAGCCGGTCATACGCCTCGATGTCGCCGAGGAACAGCCGGAACAGCGGTTCGTAGAGACTCACGTCAATCACCTGCCCGGTTCCGCTTGCGCCGATGTCGCGCTCGAATATCGCGAACATCGACGCCTGCACCGCAAACTGTGCTGCGGTTAGATCGGCGAGACTAATCGGTGGCAACAGCGGCTCGCGGTCGGGAAATCCGTTGATATCGGCCCACCCGGATATACCCTCGGCGATCGTTCCGAATCCGGGCTTCGCCGATCGAGGACCCGTCTGCCCGTAGCCCGATAGACGAACGACGATCAGCTCTCCGTTTTGACCGCGGAGCGTTTCGGGGCCCAGATCCCAGCGTTCGAGCGTGCCCGGCCGGAAGTTCTCGAAGAGTAGGTCCGCGTCGTCAATCAGCTCGAATAGCAGCTCGCGGCCCTGCTCGGTGCTCAGATCAAGCGTAATACACCGCTTGTTCCGCCCGGCCGACTTCCACCACAGGGAGGTCTTACCGTCGAACGGCGGCCATTCTCGGATTGGATCACCGTGCTTCGGGTGCTCGATCTTGATAACGTTTGCACCGAAGTCGGCCAGCTGTGCGGTTGCAAAGCCGCCACTGATCATTTCGGTGCAGTCAATCACGTCGAGACCGGCAAGCGGCCCCTGTGTCGTATTCTCACTCATCGGTGCGTATACTAACTATATGGATTGATAGTGGATGAATAAAAACCCAACAAGTGTGGGTTATTTATATTCCATGGGGATGAAGTGGAATTCCACATGCTCACTGCAACAATCTACATTGACCTCAACGATGATTATGCCCTCAGCGAGCTGCAACCGATCCATGACGAAACCTTCGTGATGTACAAGTTCGAAGTCATTGACGGGGAGACGATCAAATTCCTCATCGACGCGGGCGAACACCGTGAAAGCATCGCGGCAGTGCTCGACGGGAACGATGCGGTGTACTCTGTCGAGCCGATCGCAGAGTCCCAGCTGCTCATCACGAAGCGGTCATCGGGCGTAATCCCGATCATCCGTGAAAACCATGGGATGTTCCAGCGGATGAACGAGTTCAACGGCACTGGCCGAATGTTCGAGATCGTCGTCTTCAATCGCGAGGATCTGAAGAACATCATCGACGGGCTACGAGAACTGGGCTCTGTTCGGCTGGAGCGGCTCAAACCATTCGCAGGCTATTCGTCCTCGTTCTCAACGCGCCAGGGCGAAGTACTCGAACTCGCCTACGAACACGGCTACTTCGACTGGCCGCGGGAGACGGACGTAAAGACTCTCGCCGATCAGCTCGACATCAGCCACACCACGTTCCTCGAACACCTCAGGAAGGCTGAAAAGAAAGTCATCGGGGAAACGCTCAACGGTGGGACCACGGCACCGACTATACTGGAGGATATAGGGAACGCTCAATCCGACCGGTAGACGGCACTTCGACGTGCAGTCTGGGCCAGAATCAGGACATCCAGCAGGACCGAAATAGGAACGGGACAATCATTTCCGAGGCTCTGATAAACGAAGGTGACATCCTCCCCGCCGTTTACAGTAGTTGCCGATTCGACTCGACGGCCGAGCGAAGTTAGTTGATGAAGCGATTTGGATTGTGAAGCTGCGATGATCTAGGCGCTACGGAGATGGAAGGAGCAAAGAAACGCCGCCAGCAGCGGCGTTTCTGAGCGTTTCCACTCAGTTATGGCGTGCTGACCGATAAGCTCGGTCGGATCAATCAACCGCTATCCATAATCAGTCATAACGACGAATTCCTGGAAGAGATGCGTCGAGAGCGGCGGTTTCTCTGGTACAGCACCAGCTGAGACGAGCACATTTGCGAGGATCCACAGATTGTACATCACAACCGCGAACAGGAAGTAGAACAGCCGCACCGAGAATGTCGGCGACGACGTTCTCGGGAGAAAATCATCGATCTGCCGATAGGAGGTTTCAATGACTCACTCACTTGGCAAACAAAACTCATGCGCTATCCAGTAATTACAGCGGTAGCGAGTCGAAAGCCATCCGTTTACGGGTGAGATGAAGCCGACAACTGGGAATCTATCCACGCTCGTAGCTACGGCTGGGGTAATATTTTTACGTAATATTTTTATCTGAATGAAATCTATTCGGGGAGGAATTCTTCTATGCCATTTCGCATGAATGTCAAATCAGCCCCTAGTAGAAAGAATTGGAAACCCTGTTCCATCCGTTCAGCTTGAATATCTGACCTCCGGCCCGCAATACCGGGGAAAACGTCTTTTTCAATCGCCGCATCAAGTACGCGTTCAACAGCTGTGTTTACTTCTGGATGATCAGTCTTTCCAGGATATCCAAGTGCCGACGAAAGATCGTTTTCGCCAATAAAAGCAACGTCAATCCCATCAACTGTAAGGATTTCCTCAATCGACTCAACAGCGGAAGGTGATTCAATCTGAATCACGACGAGCGTTTCCGCATTTGAGTTGTTCACATAGTGATCAAAGCTCTCACCGTAGGCGTTCGCCCGCGTGGTGCCAGCGACACCACGTTTTCCGATCGGTGGGAAATGGGTCGATTCGACAATATCCTCCGCATCTGTGACGGTTTCGACACTTGGTACAATTACCCCCTGTGCACCAGAATCGAGAGCATGCTTCGCTGCTCCCGAAACTGCTTCTTCAACAGAAGGGAGCCGTACTATTGGTGTAGCGTTTGGCTCGATTGCTCGAATAAGTGTCTCGACGTGTTCCGGTGAATACGGAGCATGTTCTGTATCAATACCAATCCAGTCCGTACTCGTCTGTGAGAGTACTTCTGCCGCACGGGGACTGTGAGACAAAAGCCATGCACCGACAACGGAATGTCCTCGCCTGAGTTCAGATAGAGTGTGGTTTGTATCGAGCACATTCACCACTTCGAGAGGCTTCTAAATAGGGTATAATGTACCGGTAATATCACATCTCCCGAACTGCAATATTTCATTGGATATCATGCATGACAAATCCATCTAGCCGACCTCTGGTGCGTGAAAGTTCGGCATGGACGATAATCCACCGAATCAAATTCATCGCGTTGTCCGACGGCTGGTTCGGCGTGCGAACGAACTCGTCCGAATCAGCCGGATCACATCTGTAATCGAGGGGATTTCTGTCGTTCAGGCTTCTAGCGGAGCTGAACACACCCTCAATTCGTATTAATAACCAGGCGGTACAACCTTTTACCTGTGTCAACATTCGTTGTCGTCGGTGGTGACGCCGCCGGAATGGCAGCAGCCAGTAAAGCGAAACGCGATGATCCCGAGATTGATGTCGTCGTCTTCGAACAGGGCAAGTGGGTCTCCTACGGCGCGTGTGGACTCCCGTACTACATCAAAGGCGAGATTCAGTCGCTTACAGATCTCGTGGGCCTTGTTTAGACGCCAGAGAGACGACTCACTTCGGCAAACTAACCTATTTCAAAGCCAGAACTGAGCAGTGTGCCCTCTCGTCTCTCTCAATTTACGGATCGCCTCGTAACGTTGGCAAAACGCGCTGTCTCTGGCGATGCTTCACCACCGGTCAAGAAGGGCAACGGTGGCTACGCTGACTGGGTGATCATTGTGATCCACGGTCTCCGCGAATACCTTGATCTGGCTCTGTTGAAACCCTCAACAGGTGATGGTTTCTGCCTCGTGGTGGTCAGTACAGAGCGTGAATTGCGCAGTGTTTTTCACCTTCAGCAAATGACTCCCCTCATGGTCTCCCGCGACACGAGAGAAACCGCGCTCCTGGTCGCCGTCGCCGTGATTGGCTTCCTCGCTGCCAATGCCCTTGACGCGCCGGACGTTGTGACCTGGGGCCTCCTCATCAGCATCGGCGGGGTTGGCCCTATTATCCGCAACGAGTGGCGCCGTCGACAGGACACGTGACGAGTTAGTTTTCTCTCGATACGCACGTCTACTGAACGGCTGTTTCACTCTCAATTGTGTCTGGAGAAGAGGATTTCAACAGAGCCCTTGATCTGCCATATCGACGGCTTCTCGATGTCCTTCACGAGATGCATGGCATCGTCGAGAAACTGAATCTCGAAATGAGCGAGCTGCCAGACTTTACGACCGTCTGCGCACGGAAGCAGCAGCTCAAGATGGCAGTCTGGCGAACTCTCCTTCGACTCTCCGCTGATCTCCACGATACCGGTGACGTACAGGCTATCGACGCGACTGGCTTCGACCGATACTCTGCTAGTCGCCACTACGCAAATCGGACAGACTACACCTTCAGATCGGTAAAGGCGACAGCGTTGGTCGACTGCGAAACCAGCACCGTGTTAGACATTCATTGTTCGATGAAGCAGCCACATGACACCCGCGTTGGGCGGCAGGTACTCACACGGAACCTCGACCGGCTACAGACCGTGACCGCTGACAAAGGGTATGACTGGAACGATCTCCGCGAAGAACTTCGGGAGGCCGACGTTCGGCCAGTGATCAAACACCGAGAGTTCTCCCCGCTAGATATGGCGCATAACGCTCGCCATGACGACGATACCTATCATCGAGGGTCAATCGTCGAGGCTGTGTTTTTCGCGCTCAAGCAGCGGTACGGCGACATGCTTCGGGCGCGGACGTGGTTCGGGCAGTTCCGTGAACCCGTTCTGAAAGCGGCTGTGAGAAATGTCGAACTTGCTCCGTAACTTCGGTCAGTACAGCATGTGTATTTATCGAATTGCAGGAGAGCCATCCGTATCATTTGCATCGGCTATCCACTGCGGTTGCATCGGGAGGATGTCCGACGGCAAATCGTTCATGTCGAAGAATCCGACCTCGAGGGCTTCCTCTTCGTCGGCCTCGGGTGTCCCCCCCTCGATGGTACACCGAAAGCAATTCGTGACGAAGTGAACTGTCTTGCCTGAGGGATACGAAAACACCTGCTGTTCCGGGTGTGAATAGACGCCCATCAACCGCTCAACCGCTATTTGCAGTCCCGTTTCCTCCTCAACCTCCCGTGTGATAGCGTCCCCGACTGGTTCGCACCGTTCGACCGTGCCCGTCGGGAGCGCCCACTGCTCTTTGTCGGCGCGTTTCAGCAACAGCACCTCATCTGTGTCATTCACTACGACAGCAGCGACACCCGGACGTATCTCGTCCGGCCACGAATAGGGAGGTTCCTCCCACGTGTCGGTTGTGTCCGTGAAGAGGTTTGCAAGCGTCGAGATCGTCAAATCTGGTTGCTGAAGATCACGAGCAGATGCGGCAATCGGTTCGTCCTCGGCCACCAGAATCCCGGTGAGCCCCGCACGGTGGGCGCCGAGAACGTCCGTGGCAGGATTATCGCCAATCACGACCGCTTGCACGTCGTCGGCCAGCCCGTCAAGAGCCATCTCGAACATAAGCGGCTCGGGTTTGCCAACGACCGTCGGCTCTGTCCCCGCCGCAGCTTCGACTGCTCGGACAATGGCCCCGGCCCCGGGTACGGGCCCGTCTGGGGTCGGGAACGACCCATCCGGGTTCGTCCCCACGAACGTCGCTCCCCGATGGATGTGTCTCGCCGCCCGCTGGATGTCTTGATACGACGTCTTCTCGTCCGCGCCGACGACCATCGCATTGGGATCGTCGTCCGTGACCTCGATGCCCTCCTCTTGGAGTTCGATTTCCAGCCCTTCGCTACCGACGACAGCAGCGGTGGTCACATCCTGTTGGGAGAGGTAGTGGGCGGTCGCCCAGCCCGACGTGATGATCTCGTCTTCTTCCGCGTCGATCCCCAGTTTGCGAAGATTGTTCGCGATCGTCTGACGCTGAGGGCGTGGGTCGTTCGTCAGGAATCGTAGTTCCTTGTCCCGCTCATCGAGGCGATTCACCGACTCGACCGCCTCCGGTAGGGCCTCGTCCCCGAGATACACTACCCCGTCAAGGTCAAGCAAGAACGCGTCGAATTGCTCAGAAACCATGCCAATTTGTAGCACCATCAGCCACTTGTATCCTTTTGGAGGAGGTTACAGCCGCAGTTTAACTGAGCGGCTGATTTGTAGCGTCATTAACGAAAGGAACGGGCTGTTGCTCCGCGTCTAAACAAGGCCGATCTCGTGTCGATAACACCGGAAGAGTTCCGGCAAGAACGGGATATCGACCTGCGAACCGAACACGAGGTCGTAAATATCGATCCAGCCAATCGGACTGTTACGGCGCGTAGTGGTGATGAGGAGATCGTTCAGGAGTATGATCACCTACTCGTGGCAACCGGTGCGGAAGCAGTCCTGCCGCCGATCGATGGGTTCGACCGCACTGGTGTTTTCACGCTCGGCTCGATGTCTGATGGGAAGGACCCCTGGGAGTACGTCGGGCGGGCACGGTCTGAGGAGGATCTTCAGCAACCTGACCGTGGACCGGCTTGCCAGTTCCTCGAATCGTGTACCGGGCCTGTGGGAATCGTCGGCGGGGGGTATATCGGGATCGAGATGGCGGAAGCACTCGCGGCCAACGGGTTCGAAATTCATCTCTTCCAGCGTGGCGATCGCATCCTGAAGCAGTTCAGTACGGCCACCAGCAAGGCCATTCTTGATCCTCTCGACGAGCAAAACGTTGTCGTCCATCTCAACGCTGACGTGCAAGCACTTGAGGGTGATGACGAGGTCACCGCTATTTCAGCGACTAACGACTACGTCCCGGTCGAAATGGTTCTCGTCGGAACAGGCGTCCGCCCTCGGACAGCCCTTGCTGAGGACGCTGGCATCCAACTCGGCGACACGGGAGCAATCGCGACCGACGCCTATCGGGAGACGAATCTCCAGAACGTGTATGCAGCGGGTGATTGTGCGAAGGCCGCACACGTCGTCACCGGCGACCCGGCGTACATACCCTTAGCATTGACTGCCAACCGACATGGGCGAGCTGTCGGTCAGACGATCGCTGGTGAGCCGACCGAAGGAGGTGGGGTCGCGGGAACGGCAGCGATTAAAACGTTCGAACTCGAAGCAGCCCGAACAGGAATCCTTGACCACGAGATAGCTCGCGACGCTGGGTTCGATCCGATAACGGAGACGATTGAGGCCAAGTCCCGTGCTGGCTACTACCCAGAAGGTGGGACCGTCCAGGTAACGCTCACCATCGACCGGTCATCTGGACGGGTTCTCGGTGGCAGCCTCGTGTCCGAATATGGAGAGGGTGCCGTCCATCGAAGCCACGCCCTCGTGGGGGCAGTAACTGAAGGCATCACCGTCGGCGAACTTTCCAACTACGATTTGGCGTATGCGCCTCCCTTCAATACGACGTGGGATCCTATTCTCACCGCTGCGAAGGTAATTGATGGCCAGCGCTAAACGGATCTACTCTCCGCACAGCAGTTCAAGAATAGCCCAATCTCTCTGTTGGAGGTTTCAGCCAACTTCGGAACTCCCACTCATAGTCATAACTGTGGTGGGAGACTCTGCAATGGAAGCTCACTTCTCGATTCTCGTCAGAGTAGAGCTAGTAACTGCCAGCTCCACGATAGAGTCCCCAGAGGTTAATCAGACTGCGGACGTACTCCCGGTATGGTAGTTCTCATCGGCACTCGAGACGGTGTCTACCGCTCAGCAACTGTCCCAGTCGGGAACACCGACCAGGTCCTCGACAGCGGTAACACGCCTCGTATCCGCACGTTCCCCGCTGTTGACGGCGTGTTCGCCGCAACGAAATCGGGACTGTACCGTTCAGTGGACGAAGGGAAGACGTGGGAGAATCTGGATGTTCCACGGGAGGAAGTCTACTCGGTCGTTGCGAGTCCGGATGGTGAGCGCCTCTATGCGGGCACTCACCCGGCGCATCTCTACGTGTCGACCGACGGCGGCGACACATGGGACGAACTCGAAGGATTCCAAGACCTCCCGTCGCGCGACCAGTGGCATACCCCACGCCACCGTAACGAGGCGCACGTCCGAAGCCTCGGCGTGCATCCGGAGACGCCCGACCGCATAATTGTTGGCGTCGAGGTCGGCGGCGTCCACATTAGCGACGATCAGGGCGAGACGTGGACCGAGCGCCGCGACGGTGTTCACGACGACGTCCATCACGTCCTCATCTTCGGCCCGGACGAGTACGTCGCATCGACAGGTGATGGCCTCTACCGAACACAAGATGCGGGGCAGTCCTGGACGCGACTCGATACGAGGCTCGACAATCGGTACTTCCGCGAGGCTTTCGCGTTCGATGGCCGGCTCTACGCGGCAGCTGCACGAAGTTCACCAGGGGCGTGGCGCGGCGAGAATGGTGCCGATGCAACACTGGTGGAATCGTCGGATTCCGGTAAGACGCTGGAGGCTGTGTCCTACCCAGGGAAGCCAGAAGAGGTCATCCTCGCATGGACTGTCATCAATGGGCACGTGCTAGCAGGCACGAATGATGGTCGACTCATCAACCGAGACGCGGATGGGTCATGGGTCGATGCAGGACTGGTGTCGGGGAGTATCCGTTCGCTCGCAACCCGAGAGTAATGCATGGACGACCACGAAACTCGACGGACCGCGAAATTCGGGCGATGACCACTCGAATCATAATCCAATAACCTGGACGGTGATGAGGCGTCCACGCATGTAGAAGGAGAGAATCGAGTAGAATAGTCGGTACTTGAGGAGAAGGCTGGGGAAGTTGAAGAGGCTGAACACAGGGTTCGCGAGGAGTCCGAACACGACATGGCCCAGGAAGGTAGGAACCACGATCATGGCGACCATGGGGGCATGCACGTTGGCCACGAGCAGATGTTCCGGTGACGCTTTTTCATCTCGACGCTCCTTTTGATACCTGTTCTTCTTTACATCGAGACACCTTTTTGTGGATGAAACCACATGGATATCTGGAAGACATCTACTTATCACCCCATTCTTCTGTCCACTCCTCGAGTTCGTCGAATACCGGACAGAGCGATTCGCCTTTTGCTGTGTGTTGAAGTACTCTTCTTTAGTTATCTACCCGCGTGAATATACTGCTCACTACACGTACATACCGGTCATCAGCTTGAAACCCGGGAAAGTAACAAATCAGCAGTCTGCTGTGCTTGATCTACAATTGACTTTTCACCAAGGGTGAGTACCTCGCGATCACGCATGAGTATTTGTCCATCACAGATTGTATGCTTGACGTCACTTCCAACTGCTGCGTAAGCTAGATGACTAACTAAATCATGCTGAGGCGTCAAATGTGGTTTTTCAAGGTCAATAACGGCTAAATCAGCAGGTTCACCTTCTTTAATCACACCTGAATGGAAGCCTAGTGCTGAAGCACTCCCCTGAGTCATCATTTCAACCACCAATTCTGCGGGAACAGCACCTGCATCATCAGCGGCAAGTTTACCGAGCATAGCAGCATCACGCCCCTCATCCAATAACGACAGGTCGTTGTTTGCGGCTGCACCGTCTGTTCCAAGACCGATCTCTACTCCTGCATCCCTCATACGCTGGATTGGGGCCATCCCGCTGGCTAACTTCATATTTGAGGCTGGACAATGGATTACACTCGTTCCTGCCTCAGCTAAGAGATTGATTTCATGTTCATCAACATGAACTCCATGAGCAACAAAATCTTGAGATTCTAACATTCCGTGATCTGCCGCATAATCAAGAGGACGAACACCATAATCCTCAACTATCGGTGTAACCTCATTCAGCGTTTCATTAGCATGATAGTGGATTGGGATGCCCGCAGCACGGGCTTTAGGGACAAAATCATCGAGGTATTCACTTCCAACCGTGACCAAAGAATGTGGCATAAACGCAGTTGATATTCGCCCATTTGCGGCACCATCATATTCTAGTGCGAAATCAAGACTTTCCTTAACATCTGCGAACGCATTTTCATCGCCCTTTCCTGTAGTGACGATTCCGTGGCCAAGCCGGGCTCGTACACCGGCTTGATCGACTGCATCAACGATTTTTGGAACATGAAAGAACATGTCTGCGAAACCAGTTACTCCAGACTTGATCATCTCGAGCAGGCCGAGTTTTGCACCAATGTGAACGTCGTCTGGAGTCATTTTGCTTTCAGCTGGCCAAATATCCTCTTCAAGCCAACGATCCAGCGGCTTATCATCTGCATACCCCCGAAGAAGAACCATGGGGACATGGGAATGACCGTTAACAAACCCGGGTGTCACCAGTGAGTTTGAAGCCTGAAGCGTTTTCTCTGCTGTGAGATCAGATCCGATTTCGACAATTGAACCGCTATCTTGATCTACCAACACATCTGCTTGTGTTACCGACATATCGGGTAACAGAACTCGTCCGCCAGTGATTAGAAGTGAAGCCATTAGGTAGACTATATATCTGAGAGATATTACAATTTTCTTTTCGTACGCTCGAAGGAATCCTTGTACTGATTATTAGAGCACTCAATCAAATGTGGACGGTACAGCAAGGGCGAGCTCACGAACTACTTCCACCAGTGGCGTGACCGAACGAATGCATCGCCTTTTCACTTGAGTCGAGAGTTCGGCATCTGACCGTGCGACAGAGTAGGACCTCTCCACTTCCTTACCACTGTTAGTGTAATAAAACGGGTTCCGTTTCACTGATAGCTAGTTCAGTCGTCGCCAAGTGTAATGAGGGCAAAATTGTTACGCTTGTAATTCCCCTAGAAGGTGTCATAGAACGGTTCTCATACCCTTACTGCACTACTCGGCGGTGGGGCAGAAGTCTTCACAGACTCTGTAAGTGCCGATTTTGGTTTTATGAATGATCAAATTTTCCACTGTTGTCCTACTGAAAAGGTCAGCTGACTCGGGCTCGTTTATATGGGTGACTCAGTCCAAGATCCGCTGAAGCAGGCCTTGAGACGNTGTCCTACTGAAAAGGTCAGCTGACTCGGGCTCGTTTATATGGGTGACTCAGTCCAAGATCCGCTGAAGCAGGCCTTGAGACGTATTCTGCCCCACCGCCTGGGGGATTTACTATCGGCTGGAGCAACTTCACAAGGAGCGATATGGATGAAATCGCTAATCTCAATATCCAAGCGCCTGTACCAGTAGTTTAGCGGTGAATGTTGACTGAGAAGTTGCGACGCCGCAGCGCTCGGCCAGTCGCATCTGGCGAGCGTACAGGGTGATCGCCCACACGTTCTCTGGGTGGCTCTCCTACTGGTTACACGGAGAGGAGTGTCTATTGTCAACCCTTACAGAACTATCTTAGGTTGAGTATCTTGGAGTTACACTACAACTACTGTTGTTAGATATTTCCATTGGTTATATGGTCCTCTTTGTAGTTGGTTGACGATACATCATGGATCCTGCAAAATCCCACTTACGAGATTTGTTGTTCGGGCAAATGAAAGCGCAAATCCTTAGAACCGGGATAAAACTGGGCGTGTTTGTGGTTATTGATACAGAACCCAAATCTGCTGAGGAGATTGTCACGACACTAGATATCGACCCAGATCATGGATATCGACTCCTTAGAGCTCTTTCTTACTTAGATGTGTTAACTGAATCTAATGGAATGTTTTCATTGACGTCTGCGGGAGAATACCTCACTGAAGATCATCCACACACGTTTAAGGATTATTTCCTTTTTGAGGTTAGCCAGACAAATTCTTCACTCTGGCCACACCTCCCGTCCTCAATTGAGGATGGAGAACAGAACACATTTGTTCGTGAATTCGGGGAGCCATTATTCGATCATTTGGACTCAAATCCAGAAGTTGCGACCTTGTTCAACGATGGAATGGAAAGTTATTCTCGGCTCCATGGAGCTGAAATACAAGAGTTACTAAATGGCATCGAAATCACCGAAAAATCGCATGTTTGTGATATCGGTGGTGGGTATGGCTATTTACTATGTACGCTTCTTTTTACACATCAATCTCTTACTGGTACTGTATTCGAACAGCCTGAAATTGTCGAACACGAGACACAGCACCTAGCAACAGAGTTTGGAGTTGCTGACCGCTGCTCATATGTTGCAGGGGATATGTTCGAAGCAGTTCCGAGTGCTGATGTCTACTTCCTTAAACACATAATTCATGACTGGAACGATACCCAAGCCATCCAGATCCTCACAACAATACGGGAACATGCACCCGATGATGCGCAATTGGTTCTTATTGAGCACGTGCTCCCCGAGTCGAGTTCGCCGCATTTTGCCTCACTTTATGATATGCAGATGATTGTCTGGACTAACGGTCGTGAACGGACGCCTGGTGAGTATGCATCATTGCTTGAGCAGAGTGGGTGGGAATATAATGAAACTACATTCGATGAAAACGATCTATTGGGTGCTGTCAAGGCAACTACTATGCCTTGTTGAACGCAAGACTGCGTCGGGGTAGGTCGATTATCGAAGTAGGTCAGTTACTCGACGAAACTCGTGAAGAGCCGAACGCACGTATTACGCACTCTACTGAGGAACACCCGCGGATTACGACCGAGACGATACGGCTGAGCGAGGTATCCGGTAGCCCCCAAACGGCTTCTGTAGACTCCGACAGGATGGCGCTACAAAAAGTCACATTAGAATACGATCTGGATCGTGATGGGACGGAACTGGGGACTCACGGTATCTCAGATATCATTGACGACGGCACCGATGTCGTCGTAGATGCCGTCGATGCTGGAGTAAGCGTTACCTTGACTGGGATTGGCACATTCAGTGACTGGAACTACCTTGAAGGGAATTTTCAAGGTTTCTCCGATAGGGGCGCGAAGGCACTGAACAACGCCTTCAAATCGGCCAGCCCGTTTGTAACGGCACTATCTCATTTCGGAGAAAGTGGTGAAGTTAATAGTTGTAGTGCCTGTATTGCAACCGGACTGGTCGCAATTGATGTTGGCGTCGGCAAGGCTACGACCGCTGGATGCACAGCGATCACTGGCGGTGTCGGTACGCTCGGCTGTGCGGTGTTCTTTAATACGCTCGCCGACTTGGCCGTTCAATACGGCGCAGAAGAAGGGTTACAGAGAGCGTGCGAAGAAGCCAGCCTTTGTTAAGACACCTATCAGATCACGTAAATTCTTGCTCTAATATCTCTTTCTACTATATAAATAAATGCTTAAGAGACTTCAAATGGAGGACTGATCTCCCGATGTTAGGTAGGACCGATGATTTCTGGGCGCATAGTCGTCCTGTCGTGCTCCT
>NZ_AOIL01000065.1 GCF_000337595.1 Natrialba taiwanensis DSM 12281
CAGCACCACGTGCTCTCGGGCACGGAATACAGCTCGGTCTCTTGCGTCCCATCCTTGTTTCACGCTCTCATGGGATAGCAGAATTTCCACCGAGTCAGCACGCAGTTCTTGACAGGTAACGGTGGGACCAATTGTTGCTCCAGTAACTACTCGACCTGCACTGATCATTCGTCGGACGCCGCATAGTGGTATGAAAACCCTTCTATGACACTGTCCCTGGGAGGACAGCACGTGCTTCGCCAAGCGATGGGTGAGACTCAGTTGGCTCCATTTCAGTGTTCGTCCCTAAGCGCGCTCTGTAACTGGTCAGCCGCCGAAACTGGGCATGACTTCTATTCGTCTTCGTTTTTATCTCCGCAGACGTTGCTCCCGATGAACTCGATCCAGAACTGAATATCGCTCCGCCAGCGCCGTTCGAAGCCAAGACGATACCTTCTGCATGGAGAACTGGTCCGCGGAGTCTAAATACGGGTCCGCCCCAGAATCATCGCGTTCGGCGCGAGTTCTCGAAGAATTTGCTGAGGCATTCACTGGCTGGTACAACGCCGACGACGGCAACAACCCACCGGGCTACCGGAAACGTGGCGACCGGCATCCACGCTCGACCGTGACATGGAAACAGAAAGGTATCAAACACAACCGCGTCCGTCCCTCGAAAGGCTGGAACCTGAAAGACAGACGGTCGTATTTCATCCTCGCAGAGTACGAAACTCGCCCTGACGTACAGGTGGAGAACATCCAGCAGGTACGTGCTGTCTGGAACGGCAACGAGTGGGAGCTCCATCTCGTCTGCAAAAAGCAAATTCCCTTCGAAGACGCGCCCGGCGATAATACGGCGGGCACCAACCTCGGCATCAGCAACTACCTCTCAATCGCTACGAGGACGGCCCCCCGGAGTTGTATCCGGGTAACACGCTGAAAGTATCGAAGAAGATGTGGGGAAGATTTCGGTTAGAGACCTTAGTGACATCCGAAAGAATAACAACGGTGAGTCTCGGGGCTGGGGTGCGTCGGGGAACAAGAAGTTGCACGGGTAGAGTTTGACCGGTCACCCGCCTACTCGAATACAAGGCCGAGGAACACAGGATTCTCGTTGACCGTGTGGACGAGGAGAACACATCGAAGACGTGTTCGTGTTGCGGGCAGATTTGGGCGAGAAATCGCGTGGAGCGTGGATTGTACGTCTACGAATCGTGCAAAACGACGATGAACGCGGATGTAAACGGTGCGGTGAACATTCGGCAAAAGATAACTCAGAGTCCCCTGACGGGAGATATGAGTAACAGCTGGTTGGCACAGCTCGGAGTCATCCTGTTCGACTGCGAGAGCGGACGGTTCACACCGAGAGAACAGGCAGACTGCAAACCGTAATATCCCACCGATCGGGATTCCACGCTCTTCAGACCGTGGATAATGTCAACATATACGTAATATAAGTAATATTAATAGTTGGAAATATAACCCTGCATGGGGTAGAATGCATAGGGATGACATACCATGGGAGTCGACGACGAGTTCTTAAAGTGACTGGTGTCGCCGGTGTAGGTGCGCTCGCCGGCTGTATTGGCGGTAATGGGGACGATGGGGATCGTCTCAGCTGGCATGCCGGTGGTACCGGTGGGACATACTATCCGCTCTCGAACGAGTTCAAAACGATCGTTGAGGATAACACCGACTTCTCGCTGAACGTCCAGTCGACGGGCGCAAGCGTCGAAAACGTCGGCAGTCTCGCGGACGGTTCAGCCGATTTCGCGCTTATCCAGAACGATATCGCGTCCTTTGCGAAGAACGGAACGGGAATCGATGCCTTCCAAGATAACCCGATCGATACCTTGCAAGGCGTTGCGACGCTGTATCCGGAGACGATTACGCTCGTTACGCTTGCCGGGAACGATATTTCGTCGATTGAGGATATCAGCGGTGCGACGATCAACACTGGGGATCTTGGATCGGGCACGCAGGTCAACGCTCTCCAGATCCTCGAGTCGGTCGGAATCTCGGACTTCGAGGAGCAAAACGCCAGCTTCTCGCAGGCGTCCGAACAGCTCGCTAACGGTGATATCGATGCGGCGTTTGTCGTCGGCGGCTGGCCGGTCGGCGCGATTGAGGACCTCGCGAACACCAACGACATCGTGATCGTTCCGATCGAGGGCGAGAACCGCGAGACGGTGAAAGAGGATGCGTCCTGGTTCTCTGATGATACCATTCCCGGTGGCACCTACAGCGGCGTCGATGAGGACATCGAAACCGTTGCAGTCCAGGCGATGATCGCCACACACGCCGATGTGTCGGCCAATACCGTCGAGACGGTTACCGCGACTATCTTCGACAACCTCGGTGACCTTTCGATCAAGACCGACTTCATTTCAGTTGACAGCGCACAGAACGGGATGTCCATCGAACTCCACGAGGGTGCGGCAACGTACTTCGACGCTTGATCCGGTGCCGTATCGTTGGGATCGGGGCGGTGTACGCTGACTCGTGGTCGGCCGGCCATGCGTCGGTCCACCGAATCGATTCAAGAACACGAATGACATCGGTCCCCTGTGGGATCGTGGTCATCTCCATCAGCGTTTCAAATACCAGGGTGTGCCACTGAACCTCCTGAGAATGAGTCGCGTCTTCCGTCCGAACGTCTTCACTGCGCTACTGGTAGCAGCAATACTGGTCTTTATCGCTGTTGCCGTGACGGTTCCGGTTGAAACAGTGCTCGTCGTCGAGGACATCGAGACTGACGAACAGTATCTTACTGAGCCAGTGTCCGACGAGAGTACTGTGGGCCTTGAGTACACGCATAGCGTCGAGAAATCCCGGGTATATGATGAGTACCGCGTGGATGACCAAACGTTGGTGAACACTCGGATGGAGTTTGAGTCCTACGGCTGGGGGCTGCCCACCGGGGTAGACGTCACGACCGCCGATGGGATGTTCGTGTACGAGCCATCCGAGCCAATTGCGCAATTGCACAGTCTTTCGGTCTCACCCGGACAGACCGCCGGTCATACGCTGATCATTGACGATCATCGATACGACCTGGTCACTGCGACGAACGCCAGTGACGTTTGCATTCACGTCGAACAGCGATCGCTAGTCGAAAGAATCCTATGAATACGAACGATCCATCGGACAGTGGTTCTGACGGACCAAACGACGATCAGGATAGAACGACCGACGACCTGACTGAGGAGGTCTCTCCCGAGGAGGCCGAGGAGTTGATCGATGAAATCGAACGTCGGCGGTCGCTGCAGGGTGGTGCCGCGGTGGCCGTCGCGGCAATCGGTATCACCTTTTCAGTCTTTCAACTGTTCCTGGCCGCACGCGGCTTCTCGTTCACGATTTGGCTGCCGATAGTCGACAACTGGGAAGTCTCGCTACAGCTTCTGCAGGCAAACGCGGTACACGTCTCGTTTGCGCTTGTACTCACGTTCTTGCTGTTCCCGGCGAGTATGGGTGATGGGTTCGTCACGCGAAACCTAGGCCGGACCGTCCCCGCTGTTTCCCACAGATTTGGTGATCAGAACCCCGTCACGCGCCTGCTTGCGTACACGCAAGCTACGTTCCGGTGGGCGTTCCTTGATCCCAACCGAGAGCGGGTAACGCCGTTTGATCTTCTGTGTATTGTTGCCTCGATACTATCGGCAATCTACTTCTTGACGGAGTTCTCCGAAATTCAGAATATGCGGGTATTTGGGCTCATGTTTGGGCGGCCGATCACCGGGGTGTACCCGTTCCTCCAACCCGTCCTTGGTGGCATTCCATTCGTTAGCGAGTACTCCTACGCGATGGCACTTGGCGTAATTGGCGTCCTCTTGGTGCTCGAGGCCACCCGCCGGACGCTCGGTCTCCCGCTCATGATCATCGTTGCAACATTCATTGTCTATGCGCGCTGGGGATATCTCATCAGCGAGGGGACGCCCCTCATCGGCCTGCTCGCGGTCAATGAGTTGACCTGGCCGAGCATCGTTCAAAACCTCTGGTACAACACCGAAAACGGGGTCTTTGGCATCCCGGTGACGGTCTCGGTAAGCTTTATTTACATTTTTATTCTCTTTGGTGCATTCTTGGAGATGAGCGGTGCCGGCCAGTGGTTCATCGACCTTGCGTATGCGGCCACTGGGAGTCGTAAGGGCGGCCCAGCGAAGGCGAGCATCCTCGCAAGCGGTTTCATGGGGACGATTTCGGGATCATCGATCGCTAACACGGTCACCACTGGCGCGTTTACGATTCCGCTGATGAAGCGTTCGGGATACTCACCGGAGTTCTCCGGCGCGGTTGAGTCCTCAGCGTCTTCTGGCGGACAAATTCTTCCCCCAGTGATGGGTGCTGCTGCATTTCTTATGGTCCAGTATACGGCGACGCCGTTCGCGGATATCATCATCCTTGCGACGATTCCGGCGATTGTTTTCTTCTTTGGCGTCTGGGTAATGGTCCATCTTAAGGCGGTCGAAGAGGGAATCGGCGGCGTCGCGGACGTCGACACCGTTTCGCTCGGCACACACCTCAAACGGGGGTGGTTCTACCTCGTCCCGATCGGGTTATTATTGTACTACCTCATCATCGAGCGACTGTCCGTCTCGCGGTCGGCATGGTTTACGCTCGTTGCGCTCGTCGCGCTGATCTCGCTCGTCTCAGCATACAGTGATGAAACACGCGGGCGGCTCCTCGGGATTTTCGTGGCCATCGTTGGCGTTGAACTGGCAAGCTACGTCTTCGCTGGCATCCCGGTTACCGGACTCGTCACTGGAGCCGACGGGACTGGAGTCCCTATCGGGGACGCGATCGACCGTGTCATCTCTCGGATCGGCTGGTATGCGATGCTCGCTGGCGTGCTAACGTTGGTGTCCCGTCCGGCTATCGATGCGCCGCTTCTCAACTTTAACCCGACGGTCCAGACGACAGCAGACTCGATCGGCGATCGAACCAGCCGCGATCTCGGTGATCACCAACTGTTTCGCCTCGGTACGTTCGTCGTCAAATCCATGGACGAAGGTGCACGGACGGCCGTTCCAGTCGTGATCGCCGTCGCAGCTGCCGGCATCATTCCGGGAGTTATCAGCGTCTCGGGCCTCGGTCCGAACCTCACATCGCTGCTGCTTGCACTGTCAGGCGGGTCGATCGTAGTTATGTTGCTCGTGACGGCCGTGGCCAGCATCATCCTCGGGATGGGGATGCCGACGACGGTCACCTACATCATCCTCATCTCGATGCTCGCTACGCCACTCGTCGAGTTCGGTATCCCACTCCTCGCCGCGCACTTGTTCATCCTCTATTTCGGTGTTATCGCCGACATCACGCCCCCAGTCGCTGTCGCCGCCTACGCCGCGAGTGGAGTGGCCAAGTCGGATCCGTTCGAGACGGGCGTAAAGGCGTTCTCGCTGTCGCTAAACAAGGCAATCGTCCCCTTCGCGTTCGTCCTTGCACCCGGCATCGTATTGCTTCGTGAGAAGGCCAACGCCGACGAGTTGCCGATCCGCGAACAGTATCGTGTCGTCGGCTTCAGCGACCTCACAGAGTTGTCGTACGCTGTTCCGGAGATTGTGGTTCCCGTAATTGGCGTCTTCCTCGGGGTAATCGCCCTGGGTGCGACCGTTATCGGGACGCTGTATACAAGCGTCAATCGCGCCGATCGGACCGGATTCGCACTCAGTTCGCTGCTGCTTATGGCACCGCGACTGCTTTCAGCATCAGTGTTCGATCTCCTCGGACTCGCCGGTGTGACCGTCTCGGTTGATGTGCTCCTCCTCGACCTCACGCTTCGTGGCATCGGATTCACACTGTTCGTCGTCCTCGTGGCAAAAAATTACCGAGAAGCGACGAACGTACACGAGACGAGACAGGCTACAGTGGGTTGACTCGGAAGGCGATAAAATATCAGTTGAGAACCCTCGAAACTCCTCAGTATCGAACCAGTGGCTCACGACGGCCCGGCCGAACCGTTCTTACGGTGGTTAGCGATGCCGACATACTACCGTCCGTGATGAGTATAGCGTGTACGGTCCCGATAGAATCAACGACAGAGACATTGTGACCGGCGGCATTTAGTTCGCTGACAACGTTTCGAGTGCACCGACTTCGACCCGGGCCACACCGGGCATTTCGCTGAGCAAACCCACCGTGATACGGTAGGATTTACCTCCCTCGATTCGAAGCGCATGAACGGTGAGCATTACCCCATTCGATGAACTCGTCGTCCCCTTCTCAGTCGGCGAGTTCGTTCGAATTAGTGATACGCTCTTCGGAAGCAGATTGTTGGTCGAACAGAGCTGACGCTGTGAAAGCGTAGCGGGCAAGGGTAATGCTGACGCATCACCCGACTATGTTCCCAGTTGAAGTCTTTTGCTCAGAGGCGAGCGCCGCGAACCTGCTGGAGCAGGTTCGCTGGCGCGAGGGCCTCCAGTGCCCGCGCTGCCGGTCTGAATTAGTGATCAAGTACGGCAGCTATCGAAAGTATCAGCGGTATCGCTGTAAAAATTGTGGACGCATGTTCAACGACAAGACCGGCACGATCTTCGCGCACGCGAAGATCAATCTCGAGAAGTTGTTGTTCGCGTTCTACTCGTTGCTCCGGTTCAACACGAGTATCCGCCAGTTAGACGCTGAACTTGATGTCTCGTATCGGTCGCTTCACCNACGCTCGACGCGCCTCGCATCGATCTCGTTGGCCCAATCGAAATCGATGAGTTCTACGTCTCTGCCGGGAAGAAAGGCCGCGAGCGCGACCAATCGTCGCGCTCGCGTGGCCTGTCGAAACGTGGGCGAGGAAGCTACGACGAGGACAAGCCACCGGTGTTTGTCCTCGTTGATCGCGGCAGCGGTCAGCGATACGTAATCCCGTCGAAATCCGCCGACGAATCGACCGTGCGACTCCTCCTCGATGATCACGAGGAGGAGTCGCTGACAGTCTATACCGATGGATTNATCCCGTCGAAATCCGCCGACGAATCGACCGTGCGACTCCTCCTCGATGATCACGAGGAGGAGTCGCTGACAGTCTATACCGATGGATTTCGTGCGTACGATCCACTGGAGACGGATGAACGCTACCAGCGAGAAGCGGTTATTCATGGCAAAGGCGAGTACGTCGACGGAGACGCACACGTGAATACCTGCGAGAGCCACACGTCGCTGGCGCGACGGTGGCTCTCGCCACATCGAGGTATCTCGAAGGACAAACTCACAGCGTATCTCAGACTCTTCGAACTTCGCCGGAGAATCCTACGCAANCGGTGGCTCTCGCCACATCGAGGTATCTCGAAGGACAAACTCACAGCGTATCTCAGACTCTTCGAACTTCGCCGGAGAATCCTACGCAAGCCCGGACGAGAAGCCCTGAGAGAAATCGTTCGAACTGTTCTCTGACTCACCAACAATGTCCTTCACAAGAGCGATCCCTGGAATGTGAGTGAACCAGGCCAAAGAGAGGGCAGGAATAGAGGCTGTCTTCAGGGAGGTTCCCGACTCAACTCCAAGGTCTCGATACTCGACAATCTCGAGTTCGAGGAGGAGATCCATATGCGTCCCGATCAAGTTACGACTGACGCCGGCCATATCTGCCAATTTAGATTTATTGAACTCCCGGTTCGAGGGGGAGCGCAAGCAGTGCGTCGATAATGTGCACGACGCTGTCGTTGAGCGCGAGCGCGACCCACGGTGACGAATACTCGTCTTCGACTCCCCCTCATCATTTTCTTATCCATGTGTGGCCTACTCAGACGTCCACTGTGGAAACTGTTGTGCGATTCTGCACAAACGAATGGGCAATACTCGATACTGTTAAAAATATAATAATTTACAAATTCTCCCGAGCCGGGCGGGAGTAACGAGTGGGTGGGATAGCTCACTCCTTGAGGTCACGCGGATCAATGTGACCAACCTCGTCAATATCTGGATCGAGCGTATCGGTCGACACAATCGGTTCCTTGAGCGTGTAAGCAGTCTCCAGGTGGACCCATCAAAGACGTTGAGAAACTCGTATATTCGTCGGAGCTTGCCCGCAGGTCCATTCCGCTGACAGTGAGCAGGGCGAGTTCGATTTCCTCATTAGAGCAGCAGATTTATTACCGTGTTCTGTGTATGTGTATGTGTACATGGGAACTAAAACGATATCGCTCACTGAAGACGCCTATGATCGGTTGAAGGACCACAAACGCGAGGGAGAGAGTTTTACGGATGTGGTGAATCGGCTCACCGGCTCTGATAAAGATCCTCTTGAGTCCGCTGGGAAGTATCCCGGACTCGCTGATGAACGCGAAGAGTTCCGCGAGAAATTCGACGAAGATGCAAAGGAGCGAGAGCGTGAACTATTTGGACAGTAGTGCGCTCATCGATTTTCTTGATCCCGACGCGGACCATCACGATGCTGCTCGGTCGTTTGTTGAGAGCCGATCAGGACAGTCGTGGTTTGCTCCGACTCTCGTCCTGTACGAGATTTATCGCCACCGTGCCCGACAGGCCGGTCCAGAGGGGGTTGCTGAACTCGCCGCGGATTTCGAGTGGATCGACCCTGTGCCATTGACACATGATAGGGCACGTGAGGCGGCATTGATCGATGCCGAACTTATGGCTGCTGGGACACCCATCAATCAGATGGATGTCTTGATTGCGGGCGTCACTCGCGAGGCTGGCGGGACGCTTGTGACCCGCGACGGTGATTTTGAGGCGATTAACGGTCTCGATACAATTGAGTTCTGAACTCATCCGCTACTAGGTGTCTCAGTTCTCAGTCACGGTTCCCTTTCGGTCGGCATCCGAGTTAAAAACCACTTGGCGCATGACGACCCCGGCTTGAGCCATCTGTCTCGAAATGCTTCGCGCCTCTTTGACGTATCGGACGAGTTCTTAACGATCTTCGCGATCGTTGATGAGCGTTCGCTTTTCGTTCCGGATCGACCGCTTTCACTCCTTCTGGCAGGGCAGTCCAGCCAGCGCACGTCGCTGGCTCAGACGCTTCAGACACCATTCCACGATCGACTGAATCAAGCGCTGAATGGCCGCACACCAGCCGAGGAGGTTCTCAACTAGACAGTGCCACACAGCCGCAGTTGTCATTCAGAATGGAGAAAACATTTACCATCTCCCAAACGATTAGAACCCAGATGGTACACTGCCCTGAATGTGAACACGAGATATCTGAGGAACCGGATGTCGAGTTCATAGACTTGGATTCGAAAATGGAGGGACTTTTTCGGTCCTCTAAACGATTCTATGTGGTCGCCTGCAACAATTGTGGCGCAGCAATCGGTAGCGGTGTCGCTGGTGGTGGCGGCTAACAGGAAAGCGAATTGAGCAGGGTACCGGCGGTCGGTAGTAAACGGTTCTATTGAATCCACGGACGGCATCGGGGTAAGTCGTCAGAACGATTGAGGTGAAGCGGAAGAGGCGTCTTTGTGCAGAAGAT
>NZ_AOIL01000066.1 GCF_000337595.1 Natrialba taiwanensis DSM 12281
GCGCGAGCATGGTACCGTCAGTTTCGTGAAATCGCTCTCACTGCTGCCGTTTACAACGTCGAACAAGCCGTCAAACAGTGAAACCCGCTTCCCTCTGCGGATTCAATGAAGCCGTAGTAAACCCAATTCGCTCCGATCGCGACCACCACTGAAGTTCACTATATATCCGTAATTACCGGATCAGATACTTCAGTTTCGACTCCATTTTGATAGAAGAATCTGTATCACCAACTACTGTTAAGGCCCTCGAATGGCTGACTTACAGAAGATACTTTGTGTTGTTGTCTGGATTTTGTGCATGAACCGCCGCACCCTTCTCACGTCGGTGGGTGTGATCGGCGTCTCGGGTCTTGCTGGGTGTTCTCAGTTTCGTAATGGCGATGTCCCTGCTGGGAGTCTCCAATTGGAGAATCGGGATGATCTCCCGCACAACATCGGATTTCGGTCGTAGACGTTGGCGCTGAAGATGAGACGACAGCAGATGGCTACAGCGTCTCCGGGAACGTAACAATCCCGCCTCAGAAACGAACATTGACGGCCTCTTCGTCAGTCGCTCCCGGCGAAACACAGAGGTTTGAGGATATCTTCACGGAAGCAGTGAACTACTTAGTTGAGTTCATGCTTGATGGCACCACGCCCGAGAAAGGTGGGCGCGTTCCATTCAACCCATCACCCTCTGGAGGACAATACAACAGTATTGTAGGTGTCGTAGACTCGTCTGGCGATGTTTCGTTGGTTATCCATGCGACAGACAATGCAGGTAACTTCAACCTCAACTGAGTGATTTGCCCTATCATGATTTTGATGGAGTCTGTGAGAGGTTCGCGCCTTGTCTTTAGTACCGTTCTACTAGCATTATCGGTAGCTGAGAGAAAATCCTGCATGATACGGTCTAGTTGTGAGTATTTGAGAAGCAAGCAGGTTGTAGTGAGTGATGCTCATGATACGAGTAAACCTACTCAGAGAGAGTATAAACATGAATAATGATGGGATTTTTGCAGAGTTTTCATTCTCAATTCACTATGAGATGTTTTCGTCAAGCCCCAAATTGGTGAATAAACATCACATCAAATTTTAGTGGATTCGTGTTATCCCTCCGTATATCTGAGTGTATAATTTCTAATAATATTTTCAGATCTAGAGAGAGTTGCTTCAGTACTGTCTTCGAGAACGTGAGTCACAGAGAGGAAACAGAATTGGTTGATGGATAACAACTGTTTAGTGGTGAGGTCGAATTTCCCGATAGAGAACAGCCGTGTACTTTCTCGAAATCATCTAGGACTTCTATTTCTGTGCACCTCCTTTACAATAGTATGCCTGTAATCAATCCGTAAGTGGCCGTCGAGCCAGTGCTCAATACTAGCGTGTGCACAGTGGAAGAATTGTTGGTGTTCGGTCGATTCGAACCGTTTTCGGACGGTATATGCGTTAATTGGTGTCTTGTCACAGTAGATCACAACTCATATCCAGGCCTTCAAGAGACCATCGTTGCAACCCGATCAAGGTATTTACTCTGCGGTGAATGTTTTTCTATTACAGAACGTAATTCTGTATAGTGGTTACTACTGGATATGGGTGTTCTATAGTCTCAGTCGAGATAGCCTCTCTTCGAGTTCAGAAGTGAGGAGAGTGGATGGGACGAAAGGAGTCGAGTTCGGAACCAGTTGACGAACGTACAGCGGTATCGAACCACAGGCAGGGTCCGGAGCACGCCCGTCGGAACGACGAACCGAGTTCATAGTCGCTTCTCGGAAGCGTTCTGAAACCCCAGGACGCCGACAAGGAGTTCAATTCAGCGAACCCAGTCAGAAAGTCAAGTAACGACGGCTCCAACCGGTGTACTGCTGAGATCGCTCACCGAATGGAGACGGCGGCAACTGTCGCCGGCGGCAACGCTGCGGTGAGCGTTCCGTCGCTGTCGACCGAGATTGCGAGATCATCGGCGGTGAACTCGTCGGCGTTATCGGGACCCACTTCGAGTTCGGGCTCCTGATCGGCGAACAGGATCTCGGCCGTGACAGCCCCTTCGTCTAGGGTCGTGCCTTCGAAGGAGAGATCGATGTCGTGTGCGCTGCGACAGTCGAGGTTCGTGAGGGTGACGTATGTGCCGTCGTAACCGGTCGAAGAAGAGGCGCCGATCAGCGGCAGTTCACGGTCGTCGTCGACCTCGCGCGCCGGCGTCGACACGGTAGTCCGGACAGCGTCGTTACCCTTGTGAGGGGCATAGAGATCAAAAACGCGGTAGGTTGGCCGAGCCCAGGCGTTGTCTGCGTCGGTCTCGACGAGACACTGGAGAACGTTGACGGTCTGGGCGATGTTCGTCATCGTAACAACATCGCTGTTGTCGTTAAAGATATCGAGCACGGCCGCCGCCGAGAGCGCGTCGAGAACGGTTCCCGGCTGTTCGAGGCCGTTATCCGCGGTCGCTTCGGGGTGCCAAGCACCCCACTCATCGATGATGACGCCGATGTCGCGGGTCGTGGCGACGGCGTTGATCGCACCGGCCATCCGCTCGATATGGCGCTCCATCTCGAGCGCATCCGCGAGGAAGCGATCGTACTTGTCCTCGTCGGCCTCAGCGACGGTCATCGTCCGCCCGTAGTAGTGGTGCAACGTAAGGTGATCGAGCGGGAACTCCGCTCCCCACGGCGAGCCGTTTACCTCCTCTAAGAAGCGGCGATTCCACTCGTGGCCCTCGAAGCCGCAGGCGATCAGTTCGAAATCGTGATCGAGCAGCAAGTTGTCCATAGTTCCGACGTAGGTTGCAAACCGCCGGTACTCGCGGGCGTACTGCTCGGGAGTCATCTGGCCGCCACAGCCCCAATTCTCGTTACCGATGCCCCAGTAGCGGACACCGTAGGGTTCTTCGTGGCCGTTCCCGCGCCGGCGGTCGGCCAGTTCCGTGTCACCATCGTAGTTGCAGTACTCGACCCAGTCGGTGGCCTCCTGGGGATCGCCTGAACCGACGTTCGCTGCGAGGTACGGCTCGGTACCGATGCGCTCGCAGAGTTCGAGGAACTCGTCGGTCCCGAACGCGTTCGACTCTTCAGGCGTCTCCTCGGGGCCTTGCGCCCAAAAGAGGTTGCGACGGCGTGGCCGCTCTTCTCGCGGACCGATGCCGTCTTCCCAGTGGTAGTCGTCGGCGAAACAGCCGCCGGGCCACCGCAGCACGGGCAAGTCGAGTTCAGCGAGCAGGGAGACGGTGTCCTCGCGGAACCCGCTCTCGTCGGCGCGGTCGCTGTGCCAGATGCCGTCGTAGATGCAACGACCGAGGTGTTCGGCGAAGTGACCGTGCACTTCGGGAGCGATTCGATCGATAGTCGCCTCAGTATGCACCGTTATGTGTGCGTCTGTCATGCACGAGTGCTGTGTGTTCCCGACGGGACCATAAGTGATACGGTTACCGACACGTATCGCGGATAGTTCATCCCTTCCGGTAGTCCGTATAAGCCGGTATATCACCGAAAAGATGCTCTGTTCGTCGGTTTCGGGTGGGAAACAGACAAATACAGATATATTAAAACACATCCATTCGGAATATTTTCGAAAAGCATATATATTATCATTCAGTTTGATGACGTGTGCCAACACATGACGATGGACCGCCGACGCCGAGCGGCGACTCGGGCGATCCGCTGAACTCGAGTTCATCCGGGCGGCGGCGGTTCCTACAGATGACGAGTATCACGGGCCTGGCCAGCCTGGCAGGCTGTACGGGCTATATCGGGGCATCACGTGATGGCGTCGAATACTGGACGCTTTTCGGCGGCGGTGACGGTACCGTGATGGCAGCGATCGTCGACGAGATAAACGCGGGCGATTCGTACGACGGACTACAGATAAACAGACAACGAGTGCCCTGGGAGGAACACTACGGCCGCCTGTACACGTCGATGGTCGGGGGAAATCCGCCGGATATTGCCGTGATGCACTCCCGAATGATGCGGGACTATCAGGATAGTCTCGTGTCCGTCACCGACGAGATTGGTACCGAGCCGTACCTCGACGAAATGGCCCAGGGTGGGGTCGTCGACGGCGAACAACTCGCCGTGCCGATCGATACGCACCCCTTCGGGCTTTACTACAACAAGGAAATCTTCGAGGAGGCCGGACTGGATCCGGAGGATCCTCCGAACACGCCGGATCGGTTCGCCGAGGTTGCTGATACGATCGTCGAGAATACGGACTACTGGGCGTTAGATTTTCCTGAGGGAGAATACGCCGCCGAAACGATGCAGATGCTGTTACACAGCCGCGGCGGGCAGCTCCTGACGGACGACTACGAACCCGCCTTCGAGACTGACGACGGCCTGGCGGTCGTCCGGGAGATGCACGACTGGGTGCACGAGCGCGAGTGGGCACCTGTGGATCCGACAAACGGCTGGGACGCGTGGAATCGCGGCGAAGTCGGCATGAAAATCGAGGGGACGTGGCACATCACCGTCGTCCGCGAGGCGGGGTTCGAGTTCGGATTAACCGAGCCGTTCGTCATGCCGGACGCGGACGATCCGGTCACGGTTGGGGATAGCCACATGTTGATTATTCCACAGAGCGACGATCGAAACCGGGAGCGACTCGAGGAGACGATCGAGACCGTCCGTTTACTCTCGCAGCGATTCAACGACCAGTGGGGATACGACGCCGGTCATCTTCCGGCCAGCGAGGTCGCACTCAACAGTGATACGCTCCGGGAATCGGATACCTGGGAGCAGACACTCGAGACGTTTTACGGGATGGTCGAAGAGGAGCAGGTCGTTCGACCACCCGCGACCCCGAACGTCGAAGAGTACACCGAACAGATCTATCAGCCGCTCGATGACATGCGCGCCGGCAATCTGACGCCAGAGGAAGTCATCGAAACCGCCGCGGGGGGCGTCACACAGACATTCGAGAGGAGATAATATGGGACAAGCAAACCGACAACGAGACGCAAACGCAAATGGATCGACGCTTGTCGACCTCTCGAAGTCGTCGACCCGCGAGTGGATTGCCGGATCCGCGTTCGCACTCCCGTACCTCCTGATCGCCGGGACGTTCCTGTTCGGACCGTTACTCCTTGCGTTGTACATGAGTCTGTACGACTGGAACGCGCTCGATCCGGCTCAGTCGCAGTTCCTTGGGCTGGAGAACTATCGGATTCTGCTCTCGGATCCTGACTTCTGGAACGCGCTGTGGAATACCGTCTACTTTGTCGTCCTGACGGTGCCGCCAATCGTTGTCGGCTCGTTATTGCTGGCGCTCGGCGTCAACCGCGAGGTCAGGGGACAGTGGCTGTTGCGGACGGTTTTCTTCAGTCCGTACGTGCTAACCGTCGCCGTGGTCGGGTTGCTGTGGACCGAACTGTTCAACGCCTCGGGACTCGTCTCGTACTACCTCGGTGGCGGTAACTGGCTGACCTCCCACGATCTCGCGATGCCGGCGATCGCTATTGCAACCATCTGGTGGCAGCTCGCGTTTAATTTCATCATCCTGCTGGCCGCGCGCCAGAACGTTTCGGATCGGCTCTACGAGGCGGCAAAGCTAGACGGCGCGAGCAGTTGGCGGATGATGCGCGATATCACGATCCCGCAGATGCAGAACCCGCTCGTCTTCGTCGTCATCGTGACGTTCGTCAATTCGTTCCAGGTGTTCGGCCAGCCGTTCATCATGACCGACGGCGGCCCGTCGTTCTCGACGACGACCATCGTGTTGTACCTGTACGACACCGCCTTTACCGGCCGCCAGTTCGGCTACGCCGCAGCGGTCGGGTACGTGTTGTTCATGATCCTGATCGCCGTCTCCGCGACCAGTTACTACTTCCTTGGAGGTGACGACTGATGAGTACGAGATCCCGAACTCGAGCTCTGCTCGACGACGTGTCGCTTACCAGCGACCGACTCCGCACAATTGGACTCTACGCCGCCCTCTACGGGACGGCGTTCCTGTTCATGCTTCCCTACTGGTACATGTTCGCCACGTCGTTCATGACGCGAGACCTGGTCTACGCCGAAGTGCCCCACCTGATCCCGTGGGACCTCACGTTTTACTGGTACGAGTATCTGCTCAACAATTCGTTGATCGTCCAGTGGACGGCCAACACGGTCATTCTGGCCGGAATCACGACGCTCGTCGTGATTCTGATCGACGCGATGATTGCGTACTCGCTGACCCGGCTCGACTGGCCGGGCCGCCGTGCGATCTTCGCGATCATCGTAGCCAGTTTCATGGTACCCGGAATCGTCAATCTCGTGCCGGTGTACATCATCGTGAGCGAACTCGGGCTGGTCAACTCCGTTTGGGGTGTTGTCCTTCCGAGCGCTGCCAACCCGCTCGGCGTGTTTATGCTCGTCCAGTTCTTCAAGGATATCCCCGAGGAGCTAGAGGAGGCGGCCCGGCTCGACGGGTTCTCGCGGCTCCGCGTGTTCACGCACATCGTATTGCCGTTGATGCGGTCGGCGCTTGCGGCGCTCGGTCTGTTCATCTTCATCTGGACGTGGAACGCCTTCGTCTGGCCGCTGCTCATCTTCCAGGATGATTCGATGTATACGCTTCCGATCGGGCTGGTGACGCTGCAGGATAACCTGGGCATAACAGAGCCGGGCGTGATCATGACCTCGGCTGTGGTCGCTTCGGTACCGCTTCTGTTGGTATTCCTGGTGATGCAGAAACCCCTCGTTCGAGCCGTCGAAATGCAGGGGACGACGAAGTGATCATGTCAGGAACACAAACGCCCCAGCAGTCGGAAACGACAGCGCGTACGGCATCACAGAGTTCAGGTGTGGATCCGTTGTACGCCGCATGTCGGGGAACCACTCGGTTCGTCTGGGACCACCTCGTCTCGGTGATCGGAATTAGCCTCGCCTGGTTCCTCGCGTCGCTACCAATCGTGACGATCGGACCGGCGACGGTCGGCGCGTATCGCGCGGTGCTGTTGCTGCGCGAGGACGGCGCAGATCGCGTCGACTGCGAGGCGGTCGCCACGACCGTCCGTCGCCAGTTCGTCCACGCAACGCTGCTCGCGCTCGTTCCGCTGGCGCTGCTCGCAGTCGCGACAAATTATACGCTCGCGTTCCTCGCCACCGGAACGGTCGCGGCGGGACTTCTCGCGCTCTGCTGTACGTACGTGGGCCTGTACGCCGGACTCGTACTGGTTCCGACGCTGCTCGAGTTGGCCGCGGGTACGTCCGCGACCGCCGCGTTGGCGGCTGGTTATCGCTGGACGGCCTCCCATCCCGTCGGCGCGGTTTCCCTCGGCATCGTGACGGGTACTCTGTTTCTCGTCACGGTGTTATTGACCGTCGCCGTCGCCCTGCTGTTCGCCGGCGTCGCATTCGGGCTTCACGCCGAGTTCATCGCCAGCGTTGCCGAGCCCGCCGAATCGAACCGCGATCGCCACGACGAACGCACGATAGTCACATCATGAGTCGTAATACAGCCACCGGACATTCGCGCACCGCCACCCCGACGACGGGTGAACAGACACACCGGGTCGTTTTCCCGGTTCAACGGAGGATCCACTATGGCTAACACGGACGAGACGACCGCAGCGGTAACGTTCGACGACGTTCGAAAGGTGTACAGCGACTACTTCGTCGCCGTCGACGAGTTCAACGCCCACATCGATGACGGGGAGTTCATCACCGTCGTTGGGCCGTCCGGGTCAGGGAAATCGACGCTGCTCCGGATGATTGCCGGTCTCGAGACGATTACCGCCGGCGACATTCGGATCGGCGACGAGAGCATCGCGGGAGTCGAGCCCCAAGACCGGGGCATCGCGATGGTGTTCCAGAATTACGCGCTGTATCCACACATGTCCGTCCAGAAGAACATGGCCTACGGGCTCCGGCTGACGACGGATCTGGCCGACGACGAGATCGAGCAACGGGTCCGCGAGACAGCCGACATGATGGGGATCGAGGACGAACTCGACAGCAAGCCGAGCGAACTCTCGGGCGGCCAGCAACAGCGCGTCGCGACGGGTCGGGCGATCGTCCGCGATCCGAAGATCTTCCTGATGGACGAGCCGCTGTCGAACCTCGACGCGAAACTCAAGGTTCACATGCGGACCGAACTCCAGCGGTTGCAGGAAGAACTCGGGACGACGACGATCTACGTCACCCACGACCAACACGAGGCGCTGACGATGAGCGATCGGATTATCGTCCTGGACGAGGGTGAACTCCAGCAGTTCGCGACCCCCGACGAGGTGTACAACAACCCAGCGAATCGGTTCGTTGCGGACTTCATTGGGAGCCCCGCGATGAACTTCTTCGAGGTCGTCTCGAACGGATCGACGCTCGTCGGCGACGGGTTCGAGTACGAGATCCCTGCACGGATCGCAGACGAAATCGACGGGACTGCTAGTGATGACCTCGAACTGGGAATCCGCCCCGAGGATATCACCTACGATGCGACCGGCACCAATACGATCCAGGCGACCGTCGAGGTGGTCGAAGTCGCGGGCAGCGACAACTTCGTCTACCTCGACATTGAGGGGACTGAGTGTCGCGTTCGAGTGCCCGGCGACGTAAAGCCGGCTATCGGCGAGCATGTCGCTCTCGCGTTTGATCCCGCAGATATCCATCTCTTCGACGAGCGAAGCGGCGAGAACCTGTTGGCCGACCTGCGGACAACCGAGCCAGGAACCACCGAAGCCGATACCGGCGCTGACGCCGCAGCGCCGGAGCAGGAGACCGAAGAAGTCGCGTGAGGAATCTCGCTCGTCTCTCGAGAGCGTGAGAAAGTGCCGTAATGGTGAACCCGCTCGGGTGTCCGGGCCGGGATAGCGGACCCGTCGGGGAAGCCCCACAGCAGTTTGTCGTCTAGCTGCGGCAACTGTTCTTTCCGAAATGTATAACCAATAACTATTGTTAGATTGGAGATGGTTTAAGTTGATATGGTTGAGAATGACAACCACTCGGAAGCGCATCGTTCGATGAGACGGAGACGGTATCTCGGCATTCAGGCCGTAGTTGCGGCCGGTCTAGCGGCCGGCGGTGGACTAGTAACAGGTAGCGATACCGCGAATGCCGACCGAAAAGCCGTCAACGAGGACCAGGTCGACAATGGCGTCCCGACCGATTCGTTCACGACGACGGTCACGATGGATGCCGACGAACGCGGTGAGCGAGCGGTACCGGAGACGCTGTTCGGACGGTTCGCCGAGCACTACGGCGCACACGAGAGCTATCCCGGGATCTACGCGGAACACGTCACGAATACGTCGTTCGTCGCCTGGGGACAGGTTCAACCGGATCACGTCTCCCACGTATACGGGTTCGACGAAGTCGGACGGTACGATGGACTTCCATTTCCCTGGGAACCGGTCGGCAACGCCGCGTTCGAGCGACCAGCGGAGGGCGGCGTGCGTGGTCTCGGGACGTGGGAATCCGACGGTGGGTGGCCGATCGTCGACCAAGAGCCCCGGAACAAACACCAGCGAGTCGTCCTTGACGACGCGACCGGCGGAGTCAAACAGCGGCTCGTGCTCCCCGACTGGCGGACGCTCACGTATGAGTTCGCGCTCTCGACCCGCACCGAGGGTATCGACGCGCTCACAGTTCGACTGACAGCACCCGACGGCGACGTGCTCGCGAGTACGACAGTCGAGACCCTCACTAGCGAATGGACGCGCTACGATGAACTCGAATTAGCGCTCACAGACCGTAGCGGGAGCCAACTCGCCGGCGGCGCTCTCGACGATATCGCTTCCCCCTACGGCGAGTACGTCCTCGAAATCGACGCCGAGGAGACGGGTCACGTCGATCTGGACTGGATCTCGCTGCTCCCCGCGGACGCGGTCAATAGGAAGTTCAACCCGACGACGATCGACCTGATGGACGACCGGAACGTCTCCTTGCTAAAGTGGCCGGCGGGAACGTCACCAGTACCTACAAGTGGGAAAACGGGATCGGCCCGTCGAGGAGCGGCCGATCAGGCCGAACGTTGTGTGGAACGGTCTCGATCCGAACCTCATGGGAACCGCGGAGTACGTCGAGTTCTGCGAGCTCACCGGCGTCGAACCGACGATCACGGTCGGCGTGACTGTCGAGGATACCGACCGCGAGTTCCAGCCGCCGGAAGCGATCACGCCCACGGACGCCGCGAACTGGGTCGAGTACTGCAACGGGTCGACGGACACCGAGTACGGCACGCTTCGAGCCGAGCACGGCTACAAGGAGCCGTTCGACGTGAAGGTGTGGGAGATCGGCAACGAGGTCTAGGGCGGCTGGCAGGCCGGCGGCACCCACGACCCGGCGCAGTTCGCCGAGCGTGCGACCGAATTCGCACTTCGGCTTCGCGTTCCGTCGCGGTGCGAGGACGTGTCGGTTCGCGTTAACGGCGAGGCGGTTTCGAGGACACTCGGTGGCAACAATGCAGACGGGAACGGCGAGCGTTCGGACGACGGGTATCTCGTCATCGATCGCGAGTGGGACGGCGATCGAGTCGAGATCACTTTCGAATTGCCCGTCGTCCCGGTCCAAGCACACCCTTCCGTCGCGGTCGACGCCGGACGGGTCGCGCTCACGCGCGGCCCGCTGGTCTACTGTCTCGAAGGCGTCGATCACGACCGTCCGCTCCACCAGTACCGGATCGAGACCGATGCTGAGACCGAATCGAACTTCAACGCCGACTACCGAGACGCCCTCCTCGACGGCGTCGTCACCGTCACCGCCGCCGCGACGGTCCCCAAGCTCGAGGGGTGGGACGGGCAACTGTACCGGCCGGCCGCGGAGCCGACACGAAGCCGAGAATCGGTTACCGCCATCCCATACTACGCGTGGGACAACCGTGCTCCCGGCGAGTTGCGCGTCTGGCTCCGCAAGTGCTGATCAACGAACGCGACTTCCTCGCGACGGTCGAGGCGACAACCTCCTCGACGCTAACGACGCCTACCGAGTACACGCACAACTCCGCGACCGAGCGGTTCGAAGTGATATGACCGAAACGCGTAAATTCGGCCTCGTAGATGAGTCCTCTATGACTGTGACAGCCGCTGTTATCGGCACCGGTACCGAGCCGGAGAATCCAGGTCGGGACGGCTATGCGATGGCGTACCACCATGCGAGGGGGTACGATGCAACCGAGAACTGCGAACTCGTCGCCTGTGCGGACATCGTTCACGCGAACGCCGAAGCGTTTGCCGACGAGTTCGGACTTCGAAGCGACCGCGTTTTCGAGGCCTACGACGCAATGCTTGCGGCCGTCGAACCCGACATCGTCTCCGTCTGCGTCCCGCCCGCCGTCCACGCACCGATCGTACTCGATTGCGTGCGATCGGGGGTCGTCGACGCCGTTCACTGCGAAAAGCCGATGGCCGAAACGTACGGCGACGCTCGTCTGATGGTTCAGGAGGCCGTCCGTCACGATGTCCAGCTCACGTTCAACCACCAGCGCCGTTTCAGCGACGCGGTCCGAACGGCGAAGGAACTGCTTGCGGACGGCGAAATCGGCCGTCTCGAGCGCGTCGAGTTCGCGGCACCGGTCGGCATCTTCGACTACGGTTCGCACTCCTTCGACCTCTGTAACTACTTCGTCGACGAGACCGCCGGCGAGTGGGTCATGGCACAGATCGATTACCGCGAGGAGAACGTCCAGTTCGGCTCGCACAACGAGAACCAAGCCGTCGTCTGCTGGGAGTACGAGAACGACGTCTCCGGACTCGGAACAAGCGACAGCAACCGCGAGGGGAGGGGTCCCATGGAGATGGTCGGCTGTCATAACCAACTATGCGGCACCGAGGGAACGATCGAGATCGGACCGTCCGACGATACGGACGAACCGCTTCGAATCCGCCGCGCCGAAGACGCGTCATGGCAGATCGTCGACGTTGACGACGATCTCCACGACTGGGTCCTCGTCCACCGCGCGATCGCCGACGCCGTCGACTGTCTCGAAACGCGGACCGAACCTGAACTCGGCGCACAAAACGCATTGAACGCGACCGAGCTCATCTTCGCCGCCTGGGAATCTTCGCGCCGGCGTGGGCGCGTCGATCTGCCGCTCGAAATCGATGATAATCCTCTCGAGGCAATGGTCGAGAGTGGCGCGCTAACACCCCAATCCAATGAAGATGATTCCAGGGACGGAGATGGAATGCGGGCACAAACGGAGGGAGAGTAACGTGGCGGCCCTTCCCGTCTCGGTCTGTCTCGAGATGGTCTACGACGATGAACCGTTTCACGAACGGGTCGCCCGCGCCGCCGACGCGGGTGCCGACGCCGTTGAGTTCTGGGACTGGCGGGAGAAAGACCTCGACGCGATCGCAGCCGCGGCCGACGAGCACGGCCTGGCGCTCGCCACCTGTACCGCAGGTGGAACGCTCACCGATCCCGACCGGTCGAGCGCCGCGGTCGAGACCATCCGCGAGTCGATCGAGACGGCAGCCGACTACGGCATCGAGGCGCTCATCGCGACGACCGGTCCCGAGCAGGCAGCGTACGGACGAGAGATCCAACACGAGACCGTCGTCGATGTGCTCTCGCGGGTCGCCCCGGCCGCCGAACGAGCGGGCGTGACGATCGCGCTCGAACCCCTGAACACGGCGATCGATCATCCGGAGTACTTCCTCTCGTCCTCCCAGGAGGGATTCGAAATCGTCGACGCGGTCGACTCCCCGGCGGTGGCGCTGCTGTACGACACATACCACCAACAGATCACCGAGGGAAACGTCATTCACACGCTCACAGACGGCATCAAGCGCGTCGGTCACGTTCACATCGCCGACGTTCCAGGTCGCCACGAACCAGGGACCGGTGAACTCGATTACGCAACCGTACTCGAAGCGCTTTCAGCAGCCGGTTACGACGGGTATATCGGCTGCGAGTTCACGCCGACCGGAGATTCCGACGATGCGATGGCTGCCGTCGATTCCCGTCTCCCAGAGTCGTCCTCGTGATCGAACGAGAATATATCGCGATTACGATTAGGTAGCTTACCAGAATCGATCCGCGGTTCGATGACAGGGTGATATTCTCTGGATATCGATGATTTATGTGAGTTATTTAAACATAATATACTACGCTCTTGGGTAGAGGATTGTTGGTCACGATTCAGCGGTAGCTGAAAGTCGTAGCAGGCAAGGGTGGCGCAGTCGCGCCACCCGACGAAGCACGATTCCACTCAAGACGTTCGTCTCGGAGCGTCGTGCCGCGAACCTGCTGGCACAGGTTCGCTGGCGTGACGGCGTCTATTGCCCACGCTGCCGTGGCGAATCCG
>NZ_AOIL01000067.1 GCF_000337595.1 Natrialba taiwanensis DSM 12281
GCAACTCCGGCTTCCCGTACGGCTTACTACGGGTTCGCACCCGGTTCATTGTGTACAGGACCTTTTGAGCCACGTCGTTCGATCGCCAACTGATTTCACGCCCTATTGCACCTCCCTTCGTGGGGTGCTTTTCAGCGTTCGTTCACACTACTTGTTCGCTATCGGTCTTGAGGAGTATTTAGTCTTCTCAGTCGATGCCTGAGATATTCACGAGGGATATCCACCCCCCGATACTCTGGAGCTGACTCGTCTCATACTGATCTACACTACGGGACTGTCACCCTGTCTCGTGCTCTGTTCCAAGAGACTTCCTGTAGACGGTCTGAGAGTGCATGTCAGTCCGAACACCACATTGCCCGAAGGCTTCGGTTTGGACTGGGATCGCGTTCCTTCGCCAGTACTAACGACATCACGATTGCGTTTTCTCTTCCTGCCGATACTGAGATGTTTCAGTTCTCGGCGTTCCCCATTGCGCGAAGCAATTGCGGTGGGGATTCCCATTCGGAAATCCTCAGTTCTTTCCCTCCGTGCGGGTCCCTGAGGCTTATCGCAGCTTGGCACGTCCGTCTTCAGCTCTCAAGCCGAGCGATCCACCAGCTGGCACAGTAGCCACGTTCTTCGGATCTGCNCTACACGTACACACGGTCGCATCTGCACGCCGGTAGACGGCCGGCCTGCATTGACCCTTCCCACTCACGCTTACGCGGAGTGGTGCATCGGTTACAGGCGACACACACGAAGTGTGCGTCGCGATATGGACCCACTGGGATTTGAACCCAGGGCATCCTCCTTGCAAAGGAGGCACTCTCCCACTGAGCTATGGGCCCCCCCCGATGGCTCAGACGAGCCATCGGGAAGCGAGTTGCGAGCCTTGGTAGTTCAAAGGTGCCCGCTCGGTTCGGCGGACGGCTGCTGTAACCGAACGTGGACTGTAGGTGGGCTGGGGCGTCGCCCCAGTCCCGATCTGTGGAGGGGATCCAGCCGCAGATTCCCCTACGGCTACCTTGTTACGACTTAAGCCCCCTTGCGGAGCCCAGATTCGACCCGGAAACCGGGCCTCATCCGGACCCCACTCGGGTGCTTTGACGGGCGGTGTGTGCAAGGAGCAGGGACGTATTCACCGCGCCCTTCTGAGGCGCGATTACTACCGAATCCAGCTTCATGAGGGCGAGTTTCAGCCCTCAATCCGAACTACGATCGAGTTTCGGAGATTAGCGTCGCCTTTCGGCGTTGCATCCCACTGTCTCGACCATTGTAGCCCGCGTGTCGCCCAGCACATTCGGGGCATACTGACCTACCGTTGCCCGTTCCTTCCTCCAGTTTGGCACTGGCAGTCCTCTTAATGTACCCAACCACCACAAGGGTGTTGCTGGCAATTAAGGGTGCGGGTCTCGCTCGTTGCCTGACTTAACAGGACGCCTCACGGTACGAGCTGACGGCGGCCATGCCCCTCCTCTCAGTGGCTCAAGTAAGCTCATCACACTGACTGTCACTGCACACTGTCGATGCTGGTGAGATGTCCGGCGTTGAGTCCAATTAAACCGCAGGCTCCTCCGGTTGTAGTGCTCCCCCGCCAATTCCTTTAAGTTTCATCCTTGCAGACGTACTTCCCAGGCGGTCTGCTTCACGGCTNCCGCAGGCTCCTCCGGTTGTAGTGCTCCCCCGCCAATTCCTTTAAGTTTCATCCTTGCAGACGTACTTCCCAGGCGGTCTGCTTCACGGCTTCCCTACGGCACAACACAGGCTCGTAGCCTGTGTCACACCTAGCAGACATCGTTTACAGCTCGGACTACCCGGGTATCTAATCCGGTTCGTGACCCGAGCTTTCGTCCCTCACCGTCGGATCCGTCTTCCAGAGGCGCTTTCGCCACCGGTGGTCCGTCCAGGATTACGGGATTTCACTCCTACCCCAGACGTACCCCTCTGGTCTTCCGGTCCCAAGCCAGGCAGTTTCCACCGGACGCCTGTGCGTTAGGCGCACAGATTTCCCGATGAACTTGTCTGGCCAGCTACGGACGCTTTAGGCCCAATAACAGCGGTCATCACTTGTGCTGCCGGTATTACCGCGGCGGCTGGCACCGGTCTTGCCCAGCACTTGTTCCTCGACCTCCCTACGGTCGAGAAAAGCGAGGACTATATGCCCTCGCACCTGGAGTCCCCTTATCGCACTCGCGTGCAGTGTAAAGGTTTCGCGCCTGCTGCGCCCCGTAGGGCCCGGTATCTTGTCTCAGATACCGTCTCCGGGCTCTTGCTCTCACAACCCGTACCGATTACTGGCACGGTGGGCCGTTACCCCACCGTCTACCTAATCGGCCGCAGCCACATCCTATAGCGCCGGAGCGTTTCTCGCTCTCGCCACTCCAGGCTGAAAGCGNTATTCCGGATTAGCCTCAGTTTCCCGAGGTTGGCCGGATCTATAGGGTAGTTTGGCCACGTGTTACTGAGCTATCTGCCACGAGTCTGAACTCGTGCGACTAGCATGGCTAAATCGGACTCCAATAGCAATGACCTCCGGCAGGATCAACCGGAATGGTCTCCCCAGCACAAGGCTGGGGGGTTGGCGGTGAATGCTAATGCACTCACACTAAATGGGTCCACGTTCGGTGAGCGGCCGCGATCGTGAACCGATCGGGCGTCACCGAACTACCAANCGGTGAATGCTAATGCACTCACACTAAATGGGTCCACGTTCGGTGAGCGGCCGCGATCGTGAACCGATCGGGCGTCACCGAACTACCAAAGCTCACATCAGATCCCATCTGTACGGCGGACCGCAGGGGTGGAATCCTCATTTCCTTCGGACGTATTCGTAGGTCGTCTGGGGTACTTAACCCCTTCGGACCCGAACCGTCCGAGCGACGACGCGCTGAGAGTTCAGCACGTCGCCATCACGCGTTCGTTGCGTCATATCCGAGTGCCCTGATACACTTAAGGGCATCGTCTCGCGGTGCGAGGCACCCCGAGACGAGACCCANCCATCACGCGTTCGTTGCGTCATATCCGAGTGCCCTGATACACTTAAGGGCATCGTCTCGCGGTGCGAGGCACCCCGAGACGAGACCCAAGTGCCAGCCGAGATGGCTGACGGGCAGGCAAGTGGATATGATGCCAACCTCCGTGCCGGGAAACGGCCAGAGGGGACGTGGCGGCGTGGGCCACGTCGTTCGCATTAATGACGAGGCGAGGGTACATATATAAGGCNCCGGGAAACGGCCAGAGGGGACGTGGCGGCGTGGGCCACGTCGTTCGCATTAATGACGAGGCGAGGGTACATATATAAGGCCGTCGTCTCGCAGGCGGCCTGGTCCGTGTTGGTGTGTCTCGTAAGCAAGAAAATCACACCAGGGCTATCAAAGGAAGGAAACAACAGATAGAGGCCTCCTCTAGTCAATAGGACCGAGTTCAGAAAGCGACTAAGGGGATAACATGGAACGTGACCGATACGATTTACCGGCCGCAGTCATAGCGAAGGATATGGATCGATCGGGGTTTGTCAAACTCTCGGTGGTTGCGTTCGGACTCGTTATTCTGAGTTTCTTCGTGCGCGGGTTCAGCCAGCTTGCGTTCGGCCGTGGCGTTGCAGATGTGCTCCAGGCACCGATTGCGATCGTGGGGTTTGGGCTGTTGGTGTATTTATTCGTGCGTGCGACACTCGATGCGGTGGGGGTCTGGAAAATCGAAGAGTCAGATAGCGAGTCAGGACCGGGACAACGCGGCTAACGCGGGAAGGAAACCGTTTTTCGACTGCCGCCCTAACCCAGTGGTATGACAATTGACGTGCGTGAGATCGCCGACCTCGGGCCGGATGATCGGGTTGCGTTCTTTGATCGGGACGCCGGCATCGAGGCGGTCAGGGGAGACGTTCGAGAAATCGTCGATCGCGTTCACGAGGAGGGAGACGTCGCCGTTCGCGAGTTCACAAGTGAGTTCGACGGCGTCGAAGTCGGGAATCTCGAGATCACGGACGAGTGTGAGCGCGCGTACGAGGGGCTCGATGCGGAGCTCCGTGAGGCAATCGAGGCGGCGGCGGCGAACGTCAGGGAGTTTCACGAGGCGCAGGTGCCGGAGGATTGGCGACGAGAGTTCAGCGAGGGACGAGAGCTCGGTCGTCGGTTCCGACCGATTGAACGCGTTGGCGTCTACGTTCCTGGCGGGGAAGCGGCGTACCCGTCGAGTGCGATCATGGGCGTCGTCCCGGCCGTCGTCGCGGGCGTCGAGCACGTAACGGTAGTGACGCCGCCGGCGGACGAATTAAATCCGGCGACGCTGGGAGCGATCCACGCTGCGGGTGCGGATGCAGTCTACAGTGTGGGGGGCGCACAGGCGATCGCCGCGCTGGCGTATGGGACGGAGACAATCACGCGCGTACAGAAGATCGTTGGCCCGGGGAACAAGTGGGTTACAGCGGCCAAGGCCGAGGTCCGTGGCGATGTCGAGATCGATTTTCTGGCGGGACCGAGCGAGGTCGTCGTCATCGCGGACGAGACCGCCGATCCCGAACTCGTCGCGGCCGAGCTGATAGCCCAGGCCGAGCACGACCCGAACGCGTCGGTCGTTGCTGTCACCGATGACGAGGAGACGGGGGCAGCAATTGCCGCGGCAGTGGACGCGCAGGCCAGCTCGCGCGAGCGCGAAGATGTGATTCGCGAGGCGCTTGCGAACGAGGCGAGTGGCATCCTTCGCGCGCGCTCGATGAGCGAAGCGATCCTGTTCACGGAGGAATACGCACCGGAGCACCTCTCGATTCTTGCAGCGGACGACGAGGCGGTGCTCGCGCGTGTCGACAGCGCCGGCAGCGTTTTCTTGGGGTCCGAAACGCCCGTTGCGGCCGGTGATTACGCCAGTGGCACGAATCACGTGCTTCCGACGAACGGTGGTGCACACGTCACAGGTGGGCTTTCGGTCGAGACGTTCCTGCGATCGACGACGGTACAGCGGCTTTCGGCTTCAGGCCTGGCCGAGTTGGGTGAGACGATCACGACGCTGGCCGACGCGGAGGGACTCGAGGCACACGCAGCGAGTGTGCGAACGTGCATCGAGGGGGCTGAAGCCGAGACGGAGCCGACCGGTTCGGAGTAACGCGAGGCGTAATCGGAGCCTACAGAACTTGAATGACCTGGCTACTCCGCAGCCTGGTTTTACGTAGCTACGTCTCGAACCCTATCGTAGATACCAATGCAACCGCGTGAGGTCGACCCTACCGATGAGCGAGTTCTCGAGCGCAACTACGATTATGCACAGCGAAACGTTCGGCTTCTCGCGATGTGGTACGAGTGCGATGTCGAGCAGATGCTCGTGTTGCTGGCCGAGCACGGAATCGAACTCTCCAGGAACGACCGTCTTGAGTTCGGAACGCAGTATCGAGCAGCCAGGGATCGGTTCGAACGGGATGGTGAGTGGACTCACTGAGGTAAGCGAGAGCGAGTTCCGAGGGCGTCAAGGTTAACATCGTTGCCCGGGAATGAGTGTGTATGAGCACGGACAGCATGGACGGTGGACAGCAAACGCAGCCGGAGATCGAGGTCACGGAAGAGGCAGCGACGCAGGCGCTTTCGCTGCTCGAAGGCGAGGGGATGGATGCCGGAGAGGCGGGACTTCGACTGTTCGTCCAACAGGGCGGTTGTGCGGGACTTTCGTACGGAATGCGATTCGACGATGCGCCGGACGAGGACGACACGATCTACGAGCACCACGAGCTGCGTGTGTTCGTCGATCCGGCGAGTATGAACTATATCGAGGGCAGTGTGCTCGATTACGAGAGCGGGCTCCAGGCGGAAGGCTTCCACGTGGAGAACCCGAACGTCGTCAGTGAGTGTGGCTGTGGTGAGTCGTTCCGGACGTAAGCCCGCTCGGTGATCATTGCTCGGTGCTCCGGTGTTCGTTGAGGGGCGGAGCAGAAATCGAGTTCAGACGGCTGCTAGTTCGAGAGGTCGAGAAATCGGCCGGAGAAACTGTCCGAGATGGGCCGTGGTTGTGGCTCGTTTTCCTGTCGTGGCCAGTAGTTACTGCGTCTGCCCGCTTAGAACGGTGTCACGCTTCGAGTTCAAACGCGACGGTGACTTCGGCCTGGTACTCGCGGTTGTCTGCGGTGGCAACTTCGACGCCGAGTTCGTCGACTTCGATCCATTGGACGTTCTGGAGGGTTTCCTCGGCGCGGTCGATTGCGTTGTCGGCGGCGGTATCGAAGCCCTCGGTACTCGTTCCGATGAGCGTGATCTTCTTGAAGACCATGGCTGCCTGTGCTACACCGTCGGTACCTGTAAAGCTAGTGCCGGCGTGAGAACGGGGTGAGAGCGGTGATTCGAGTGAGTGTGGGGCTGAGTGGGTGTGGGCGAGTAGGGACGTGAGCGAGCAAGTGGGCGTGAGAGGAGGAAATCGGGTGAGCAAGTGGATGAATACTGTGCCGGCGTACCGCCGAATCGTGGGTTATCGGCTATCGAGGCGATCCCGGATCGCTCCCGTCACGTCCGAAAGGTACGCGCCGCCCCACAGTGCGACGATGATCGCACCGATGGAGTTGAAGATGAGATCGAGCATCGTGTCGTCGAGGCCGTACTGGGTGAGAACGGCGTTCATACCGAGGGCATCTGCCGTGAGCGCGATCGCGAACTCGAGGACTTCCCAGAGGACGCCGAACGCGAGGACGAAAAGCAGGATGAAGATGGCGACGAACCGCGGAGGGAAGTGAATTCCTGACGAGTGTTCATCGAGTGCACGGACCGTTGCGTAGCCGACGCCGGCGACGAGTGAGGACGACAGCGCGTGAGTGACGTGGTCCCACCACCAGACTTGGCTGTAGAACGTCGTAGTCGTCCCGGGTAGTCCGACGGTTCCGAGGGCGTGGAGGAACACTGCGCTGGTGATCCAGAGCGTGAGTCGGGGATCCATGGGAATGCCGTAGTCGCGTTCGAGGATGGACGGCAATCGTGTGACGACGAGCGCAACGCCGGTGTTGATAACGATGCCCCCGTTGGCTCGCTCGAGGCCGATAAACAGCATCCCGATCAGCCCGAGTTCCATGAGATGCGTGAGCTGGCGCTGGCGACGCGAGGACAGGCGAAGGGAATCGAGTTCAAACATGGTCTCGGTGGTCTTCGTCTTCTGCTTCGGGGTCCGATTCTACGCGGGGAGCCGGCTCTGAGGGTGAGGGAGGAGGAGAAGTCGAATCAGGTCCTGGCTTTGGGTCTGACTCGTCAGTGTGAGCTGGCTCGGATTCTGCTTCCGACGCCGGTGATGTCGTCTTGGGGTCGTCACGACCCGAAACTGAACTCGGGGAACTCGGAGTGCCCGGGTCTGATTGCGAGTTCGGTGGTGTTGCAGCCGACGGGATGGAGTAGGACTGATCGAGACGGCCGAGTCGTCTGAAGTAGACTTCGAAGACGATGCCACTCCCGAGGCCGGCGACGGCGGAGTAGACGAACTCCCACATGATTTCGTCGTGGGTGCCGGTAAAGGGAGTATCGAGGAGGCCGCCAATGCTCCATCGAAGGAGAGCCCACAGGGCGGCCGCGGAGAGGGTCGAGACGACGACGAAGATGACGGCGAAACCGGGCGTCATGCGGACGGTGGTAAACATCTGGAGTTCGACGGCGAGGACGAGTGCGATGGCCGCGACGGAGAGATACGATGCGAAGTGGCCTGTTAGCCCGGTGGCGTCGAGTGCCATGCCGAGGATCGGGAGGGCTGCGAGTAACAGGACCTCCCAGGGGAGCATCACGAGCGGAGAGCGGAAGGCAATCGATGGGAGGAGCGCAAGAACGAGGAGTGTCGCTGCGAACGTCGTCCAGAGGACCTCGCCGAGGAGCAACTCGCTGAGTCCGATGCCGGCGATGGCGATGACGAGTAGCCACGAGGCGATCGCGTTGGTTCGCCCGTCGGCGATCAACGTATCGAGAGTTGACCGAGACACGAACGGCTGTAGCGGTCGGGCGTACAAAAACGTACGTAACCGGCACTGTTCGTGCGCCACAGCGATACTTAGACGGAACCGAGTAGAGAGAGATAGACGATGACGTATGCGAGGAGTGCGCTCGTGATGGCGGCGAGCCCCGTGAGTGCGGTTGCAAGCAGCGACTCCGTTCGTGGAAGCGATGGGAGAGCTGGTTGCAACTGCGGATGGCGGGCCACTGAGACCGGTGACCGCAGCGTGATACCGGAGAGGAGGCCGACGCTGAGGATCGAAAAGACGAAGTGATAGGACACATCGAGCGTTGGCGGTGTCGTCACGACTGCGGCGAGTCCGTATCCCACGGCGAGGCCAGCCCGTGGATCGATCGCTGCGAACGCGCTGCGGTCGGTGAGGCGACAGAAGGTGATCGCCGCCAGCCAGATGGTGCCGAGTTCGATCGCGAACGCGGCGAGGAGGTGAAGCGTCGGGTCGGAGTGGAGGACGACTCGGGACGCGAGGAGGGTCGAGTCGGCGGGAAAGAACCAGTCGGGTGGCGAACCGGTGACGAGGTCGCCCCAGGGGTGAGACCAGAGTCCCCAGAGAGCGGCGAGCGTAAGGGTCGAGGGAGAGATCGCGGGGAGTGAAACGGAGTTCAGGTCGGGGGTGTCTACGAGTGCGGAGGCGAGTGTCGATGCGCGGACACTGGCGAGGGAGAGGAGTGTGCCGGTCCCGAGAAAGAGGCTCATAACGAAGGCGGCGAGCGGGCCGGAACGGAGGAGTGCCGTCAGGACGAGGAGACCGAAAAGCGAGAGTGAGGCGAGTGCGGCGAGCGCGGCGAGCGCGCTACCGATCGGTCGGCGGGGGCGGTCCGGCTCTCGCGTTTGCATCGCGAACGCAACGAGTCCGAACGCGGGGGCGGCGACTGCACCGACGAGGAGCGAGTGGGTCACGGAACGGTGAACGGTTCGGCTCGCGTTCCAGAACGCGGTCGGCACACTGAGAGCGCCGTCGGCGAGCAGCCAGTGGCCGAGGCCGGTCAGGGCGTACAGGATGTCGATATCCGGCAGTGCGCCGAACGCACCGGCGATGACGGCGACGAAGAGCGCGTGTTGGCACGGCCAGCCACGCCAGTCGGCGATGAGGCCGGCGACGGCGAACGCGAGCAGAGCGTGACCGACGAACACGACGTATCGGGTACGCGATGACTCCTCTTAAGCGACTCGCACGTTGGGTGTCGCATGTGAGAAAGCGACCGAGGTCGCCGCTGTCGGTAAGTCTTTGCGAGTGGCACTCGAGCACACACCCATGGCACAGGAACCGTCGATCGAGACGGATCGAGCGCCAGCCGTCGGCGAACTCACACCACCGGATCGAACGCTGATGGGACCGGGGCCGAGCGACGTGCACCCGCGTGTGCGTCGGGCGATGAGTACGCCGCTCGTCGGCCATCTCGATCCGTCGTTCGTCGAGATTATGGACGACGTGCAGGAGTTGCTTCGGTATACGTTCCGGACGGACAACGAGTGGACGATTCCGGTTTCGGGGACGGGGTCGGCAGCGATGGAAGCCGCGATCGGGAACGTCGTCGAGCCCGGCGACACGATGTTGGTTCCGACGAACGGCTATTTCGGCGGTCGCATGGCCTCGATGGCGCGCCGCGCGGGCGGCGAGGTCGTCGAGGTCGACGCCCCGTGGGGCGAACCGCTCGATCCCGACGATGTTGCCGACGCGCTCGCCGCGCACGATCCCGACGTTTTCGGTTTCATCCACGCCGAGACGAGCACGGGCGTTCGCCAGCCCGACGTTCCGGAACTCACCGCCGCGGCGCACGACCACGACGCGCTGGTGATCGCCGATACCGTCACCTCCATCGGCGGGGTCGAACTCCGCGTCGACGAGTGGGACATCGACGTCGCCTACGCCGGCCCGCAGAAGTGTCTCTCCTGTCCGCCGGGTGCGAGTCCGCTCACCCTCTCGGACGAGGCCATGGAAAAGGTCCTCGCACGCGAGGAGGACTCCCGGTCGTGGTACCTCGATCTCTCCTTACTCGAGGGCTACTGGGGCGAGGAACGCGCCTACCATCACACCGCACCGATCACGAACGTCTACGCGATTCGGGAGGCGCTTCGACTCGTCGCCGAGGAGGGCATCGAGGAACGCTGGGCGCGCCACGAACGCCTCGCCGGCGCGTTGAAGGCCGGCGTGGAAGGGATGGGCCTCGAGATGAACGCACCCGACGAGTTCTGGTTGCCGAGTCTCAACGCAGTCCGCGTTCCCGACGGGGTCGACGACGGCGAAGTCTGTGCCGAACTGCTCGACCGCTACGATCTCGAAATCGCGAGCGGCCTCGGCGATCTCGACGGGGATATTTTCCGCATCGGCTGTATGGGCTACTCCGCGCGCCCGGAGAACGTGATTTACGTCGTGACGGCCCTGGGTGACGTGCTCGAGTCACTCGGGGCGACGGTCGATCCGGGCGCTGGCGTGACGGCGACACGGCGGGCGCTCTCGGAGTAGCACGAAAAACGAGGAAAGTGATCCCGGGTAGGGCTTGGGAGTCGGTTGCGGGCGATTCGGGTGGTGTTCGGGCGGTCAAACCCGGTGGGTCACCGCTGGGTCACGCCGAGACGCGGGGCCCTGGCGGCGCACGTTCGACCTGATAGTCGTCGCCGTCGACGACGATGATCGCCCACTCGTAGCTGGGGTTCGTCCGACGGAGTTCAGCTTCGAGATCGTCGGCGTCCTCGGGCTGGGCGACGAAACAGTGAAACTGTCCCGATGACGATGACGAACGCGGAAGCTCTGCGTTCTCGAGGACTGTGTTTACGTGGACGACTTTCCACGCGCGCTCGGCCCGGAAGTCGGGGCCGGTTCCTTCGACGGTGTATCCGAGCTCTGCGAAGATCGACCTGGCCTGCTCGACGAGCCGCATGTTAACAGGACCCATTCATAGAAGTCTACGGTACCCACCGACATAAATGTTGGTCTGGAATAGAAAGCCAGCCGTTGCTATCTGAACCGGAGTTCAACGCAGTGTTTTATTGACAATGTTTATCTACTGATCGGTACTCGATTCGGTAATATCCAATTAGGAAGCGATGTTACCAGCGCTGGTCGAGCGCGTAGATACCGTCACCGAAAGTGACCGGAGAGTGAGAGAAGACGGATTTCACGTGCGGCAGCAGCGACACTGAACTCGTGTTATTCGTGGGCAGCGTCCCACTCGGTCGGCTTCCGGAAGTTCCCACACCGATTGCACTTGATTCGTCCCATCGAGTCCATGGCGTTATCGATGCGCTCGCAGTTCGTACAGAACCATCCGTACCGACTCTCGGCGTCGCTCGTCTCGTAGACAACCAGAAACGGCCCTTTCGATCCTCTGTCACCGTCGGTCTCCGAGACAAAGACGGTGCCGGCGTCCTCGGTCGTGATCGATCGCAGCGCCATGGGAACCGGTAGTCACGCGCCCAATAAAGGACTTCTGTCCGACTCGAGCAAAACCGGGATGAGACGCTCACCCACGTGAGAGTAGCGCTAACTGAAACCTTTACCCGCACGGAACTCGTCCGATGCTGTAATGGCGCTTGTCGTGGTTCCCGTTCGGTATCCGCTAACGAAACACTCACGACGAACGCTCGAACGGGCCATCGATATCGCCCGCGAGCGCGAGGCGGCGTTGACAGTTCTGCACGTGGACCTCTACCAGAACGGGAAGAAAGTGACGCGTATCGATCTGAAAAATACCGTCGAGCGATCGATCGGGCCCGTCGAAAACGCCCGGTACGTCGTTCGGACCGGATTTCTCGTCGAGGAGAGTATTCTCGACGAGGTGGCGGCGGAGGATGCAGATGTCGTCGTCGTCGGCAGCCAACAGGCGAGTCGATTCCGCCGGCTCTTCCGCCGGCTGACGGATAACCCGGATATCGACCGCTACCTCCGGACCCATCTCGACTGTGAGGTAATCACCGTCGAGAGCGCCCGCGCATAGCCTGCCCCGTCCGCCCAGAGACGCTACGATCTCGGAACTTATCCCTCGTTTCCATCCGACACCACCGACTCACCGTGGGACGGCGCGGCTGAACTCGAGTCCTCGTCGGCTGTCTCGGATTCGTCGAAAACGATCCGTGCAGTCCCGCTTTGCTCGTTAAACACGTGATGCTGGTGCGGATAGGCGAACTCGACATCGAGTTCAGCGAAGCGCTCGCGGACCGCCGACTGTACTCGCGATCGGGCGACCATCCGTTTGTAGGGTTGTTCGACCCAGAACGAGAGTCGGAGCAGGATACCGCTGTCGGCGTAGGATTCGATCGTACAGACGGGGGCGGCCGCGTACCGTGCGCTTCCGATACGGATATCGGGGCCGCCGGCGATAACCGTCTCGACGCTGCGTGCGGCGCGTTCGGCGTGACGGCGCGCGGCGTCGACGTCGCTCTCGTACGTGATTTCGAACTCGACGTCGATCCGAGTGCGTTCGTCTTCGGCTGAGTAATTGATCACGTCGCGGGTGTAGATTTCGGAGTTCGGAATGACCAGCAGCGTATTCTCGAGGGTGAATATTTTCGTATAGCGGATCGTGATGTCCTCGACGAATCCAGTGTGGCCGACATCGGCGATTTCGATCATGTCGCCGATCTCGTAGGGACGGTCTGCGAGAACGAAGATACCGGTGATGAAACTGCTGACGAGCGGTGCGATGACGACGGCAATCACGGCGGAGATGACGGTCACTGAGAGGAGGATCTGCGTGTTGCCGATATCGAGGATACTGGCAGCGACGCCCAGTGTTAGCAACAGGACAGCCGCTCGAACGCCGCGCAGGACGGTTCGGGTGACGCTCGGACGGTCGATACGGCGAGCGACCGTGCGGCCGGTAAGTCGTACGACGACCTTCGAGAGGTACCACCCGATGACGAGGACCAGAAGCGCCCCGACGAGTTCGGTCGCACCGAATGGGAGGTAGCCCTGGACTCTCTCGAACGGCTCACTTGCAACTCCCGGCCAACCCTCACGCATGAGATGACAGTCATGGCGGGAGTGGTTAAGGGTTCTGTCCGCCCACGAGCGGATGAAACGCGGTGATCAGTACCCGGGAATGCGAATCACACTGTGCCTGAGACCGGACCGATCGCGGGCCACAACGGATGTCGGGCCGAACAACCTAATTTCGAAAACAGATGCTACTCGATACATAATAAATCATTTAGCCATCGGGATCGTAGGGTGTGCTATGGCATCAGACGAACTGCGCTCGACGGTCGAGCGTGTCGGGGACCGGTTCAACCTCGGCGAGTACGAGATCGACGCCTACCTGACCGTCCTCGAACACGGCCAGCTGACGGCAAGTGAAATCGCCGATCGAACCGACATTCCTCAGCCCCGCGTCTACGATACTGTCCGGAGTCTCAGTGACCGCGGTCTCGTGGAACTCCGCGAGTCCCGCCCGATGAAAGTCGTCGCGATCGACCCCGGGGAGGCGTTCGACGACGTCCAGAGTTCGCTCGAGCAGATGATCGACGAACTCGAGGCACGCTACACCGCGCCGGCACGGGACACCGAGGCAGTCTCGCTGGTCAAGTCGCGATCGACAATCCTCCGATACCTGGAGGAGGTTATCGACGCGGCGGAATACGAACTCTCGCTGTCGCTCACGCCAGGGCTGTTGACGCGGTTCGAGGACGAACTCCGGGCGGCGATCGATGCTGGTGTCAGCGTGGATCTGATCGTCACGCCGGCCACTGAAGCACCCGATCCGGACGAGTTCGACTATCGGGAGGTTGCGACGACGGCCCGGGCTCGACGCGGGATCACGACGCCGGTGATCGCCGTCGCGGACGGGAACTATTCGGTGTATGCGACGCAGGATGCGCTGCGTGACGACCAGGACCGGTACGGCGTCATCTTCAATCGGTCGTCGCTCGGGTTCCTGGTTTCGGGCTTCTTCGGCACTGTTCTCTGGACGACCGCCGAGCGGACGCTCGGTGAGGACGGGTCGAAGCGGACCTATCCACGCAAGTACGCCTCGATCCGGCGCTGTGTGAAGGACTTGATGGAGGACGGCGGCGAGTTCTACGCGACGATCGAGGGTCGTGATGTGGATGTCGGCGGAACGCGGATCGTTCGCGGACGAGTTCTCGATATTTCCTTCGAGGTCAGCGAGGAGGTCGCGAGTCTGACGGTCGAGACCGAAAGCGGCGAGGAAGTCACGGTTGGTGGCCGCGTCGCGGCACTCGAGGACATCGAGGGTCACGAGATCCACATCGGTCGTGACGAGCCGCCGGCAATCGAGGAGTGAGTGCGACGGGGTCGACGAGAGTGGCGGGACGGAGCGATGAGGGCGGCGGGACGGAGGGCGGAGGGTAGCGAGTAGTGACGACGGAGCGATGATCCCAGGCGACTCTGTGGCGCGCAAAACGACTGTTTGTTTCTGTCCCCGGTAACGGCTAACTTCGGTCGATAGCGGTGCCCGTAATAGCGTATTATACGAGTCGGCGAACGTGACTCTCTGGAGTAAGGGCTCGTGTGCAAGCCAATCACTAAGATACCAAGCAGTATTGTATTACGTCGGATGGGTCGAGATACCGTGGACCAGGATCCGAGCCCGGACCCGAATCCGAACCCCATGCAGCCGAGTACGCTGCGGGACGAACGGGGTCGCACTCGTCGGCAGCGGCTTTCTCGCCGCGCGTTCGTGGCCACAGCCTCGGCGACGGCGCTCGGAGCGACGGCGATCGCAGGCTGTCTCGGCGGCGGACCGGGGCCGAACACAGTTGTCATGACCGGAGCGACCGATTTCGAGGGCATTCTGCACACGCCGGACGACGAGCCAGACGTGCAGGAGGCCCTTTGGGAGGCGGGGCTCGACGAGGACATCAGGGTCGAAGTCCAGACGGTCGTCAGCGACTCCGTCCAGCGAATGCAGGAGGCCCAGTCGACGCTCCAGGCCGGGCGCGCCCCACCGGACATCCACATGATGGACACTGGCTGGACGATCCCCTTCATCCTCCGCGAGCAGACGACGAATCTGACGGAAGAGTTCCCCGACGATGTCGTCGATCGCGTCGAGGAGAACTATCTGGAGGAAATCCTCGAAACGGCGCGCCACCCGGAAACCGGGGATATTCACGGGTTGCCGCTGTTTCCGGACTTCGGCATGATGCTGTACCGCCGGGATCTGATGGAAGACGCCGGCCACGATACGAGCGACTGGGCGAGCAACCCGCCGACGTGGGAAACGTTCGCCGGAGCGGTCGCCGACGCCCAGTCGGAAGCCGGGCTCGACTTCGGATTTACGACCCAGGCGGCCGCCTACGAGGGACTCGCGTGTTGTACGTTCAACGAAGTCATGTCGACCTGGGGCGGCGGCTACTTCGGCGGCACGGAAACCCTGTTTACGGCGGGCGACCGGCCGATCACCGTTACCGACGACGCCGTGATCGATGCCCTCAGAATGATGCGCACGTTCATCCACGGCGACGAGGACGAACACGCACTCGAGGGCTATCCGCAGATCTGTCCCTCCGCTATCGTCCAGTGGTCCGAGGACGAATCGCTCGCCTCCTTCTCGAGCGGTGACGCCGTCGCCCACCGAAACTGGCCCTACGCGATCGCGGAAACCGGCGGCGACGACGCATTCGGGGAGAACCTCGGCATCACGACACAACCATACGCCGTCTCCGAAGACGACGCTGAACTCGAGGGCGTCGGCGGAACGGCCGCCGCACTCGGCGGCTGGAATCTCGCTCTCAGTCCCTACACCGACAAAACGGAGCAAGCGCTGCAGGTCCTGGAAGCGTTCACACACGACGAGGTCATGCTCACCATCTTCGAACTCCAGGGCTTTCTCCCGCCGAATCTTGACCTGGTTGCGGATGCAAATCCCGACGAAATCGGCCCCGTTGCCCGCTACGTCGAACAGATTCAGATGGCGGGGGAAAACGCCGTTCCCCGGCCGGTCACGGACCTATGGCCGGAGCAATCAGCACTCATCTTCCAGGAGGTAAACGCAGTCTACCGCGGCGCAAAAGCGCCGACCGCTGCGATGGACGAGTTAGCGTCTCGCCTCGAGCGGAGCGAATCGGAGGTGGCAGCACAACATGGCGGGTGAGCCAGAAGCGGGTGCTGGGAACGGCACCGAAACCGGTGACCCCGGTCACGGCGGTCTGGGAAGCCACCCGGACCGGGAGACCGACCAGAAACGGACCGGCAATCCCGTGATCAACTGGATGGAAAACCTGAGCGAGGCGGCGTACGCCTATCTCCTCTTGCTCCCCGCGTTCGCCCTGCTCACGCTGATCGCTTTCTACCCGCTCATCCGAACGTTCATTATGTCCCTCCGTCGGGACGAAACGCGCGGCGCGGACCCCCTCGGGGGGGTCGTCGGAATCGATAACTACGTCGACATTCTCACCGGCAACGCCAGGCTCGCCCGACAGTTCGTGGATATCTCGCTGTCGTCGTCGTTCCCGTTTGTCGAACTCGGCGTCCCGTTCTTGCAACAAGCACTGTTCGTGACGCTCGGCTTTGCAATCCTCAGCGTCTTCTTCGAGACGGTTATCGGCTTCGGACAGGCCTACGTGCTCGACCAGGACTTCCGTGGCCGACGCTGGGTTCGCGTCGCAATCATCCTCCCGTGGGCAGTCCCCATCGTAATCCAGGGGATGATCTTCTACCTGCTGTTCCAGCCCGGAGTCGGCTTCGGCAGTGACCTCATGCAGTGGCTCGGTATCTTCGGGCCGAACCCGCTCGCCGACAGCCAGGATGCGTTCATCATCATCCTCGTGGCGGACATCTGGAAATCCGCGGCGTTCATGGCCCTGCTGATCCTGGCCGGGTTACAGAGCATCGATCGGAGCCTGTACGACGTCGCTCGCGTCGCGGGCGCATCGCCGTGGCAACGATTCAAGATGATCACACTCCCGCTCGTGTTGCCCGCACTCCTCGTCGCCATGCTGTTTCGCACGATGGACGCCATGCGCGTCTACGGGCTGATCGAGTCGACTGCCGGCTGTGCGTCCGTCCCCTCGCTCACCTGCCTCGTCGTCGAAGCCATGTTCGGCGGCACACGAATCTTCGCCACGGCGGCCGCCGTCGCGTTCGCAACCGCGCTCGTGATCGGACTGATCATCTCGGTGTACGTGTTCTTCTTCCGCGACACCGAGGGAGGGCTCTACTGATGACCGACGACAGCACACCCACGGACCACCGACGACAACGCCATCAGAACCAGAACCAGTACCAGTACCAGCACCAACACCAGTACCGGCACCAACACCAACACACCGACGAAGACAAACACCGCCCCGCCGAAACGGACGGCGGCCAACCCACCGATCGCCAGTCGGACAGCGTGCTTGTCGACGGCGAGGACGCCGAACTCGACCGCGGCCCCCTCCAGCGCTGGGTCGCAAACTCTATCTCGAACCCCGGCCGCGCCTACCGCGCGATGTTTTACACCGCGACGATATTCTTCCTGTTTACGACGCTGTTCCCCTTCTACTGGCTGCTCATGGTCGCGCTGACGCCGGAAGGGCGACAACAGGATATTATCCTCACCCCGAACGGATTCAATCCCGGATCGTTCGTCGAGGTCTTTCAGGTGCTGCCGTTTTACCGGTATATGTTCAACAGTTTCGTCATCGCGACCGCCTCGACCATCGTCGTCCTGGTCATCGCGAGCCTCGCCGGTTACGCATTCGGCCGCCTCGAGTTCCCCGGCAGAGTGCCGTTGATGTTGCTCGTGCTGGTGATCTCCTTTTTCCCACCGGCCGCGTTCTTCATCCCGTTGAACGACCTGTTCAATACGTCGTTCTTCGTCCTCGAACCGATCACGGGCAACGGCACGCTCTACAACACGCCCGGCGCGATGGTGTTGCCGCTGTCGGCGATCTTCATGCCGCTGGCGATTTTTATCCTGACGACGTTCTACTCGCAGATCCCGGACGGCTTGGAGGACGCTGCGCGGGTGGAAGGGACGACCAGACTCGGCGCGCTGTTCCGAGTCATCATCCCGCTGTCGGCCCCCGGCGTGGCGACCGCCGGCGTGTTGACCTTCATCGCGGTCTACAACGAGTTCTTCTTCTCGTTTCTGATGACCGACGGCCAGCCGGAGAACTGGGCCCCGATTCTCGAGGGAATCCTCGGCTATCAGGGCCAGTATCAGGTGATGTATCACTTGATGGCGGCGGCGAGTATCATCGGGGTCATTCCGGTCGCGATTCTCGTGATCCTCGCACAGGAAAAGATCGTTAGCGGGCTCACTGCGGGTGCGCTCAAGGAATAACCGTAATCGACAGTACCCTACACCCTACCACTATGGCACGAGTTCAACTCGAACACGTCACGAAACGCTACGAAGATATCACTGCCGTCGACGATGTCTCGATGGAGATCGAGGACGGCGAATTCGTCACGTTCGTCGGGCCCTCGGGCTGTGGAAAGTCGACGACGATGGAGACCGTCGCGGGACTCACGAAGCCGACAGAGGGCCAAGTGTACATCGGCGAGAAGGACGTGACGACGCTCGCACCCAAGGACCGCGGCGTCGCGATGGTCTTCCAGAACATCGCGCTGTTTCCCCACATGAACGTCTTCGAGAACATTTCCTTCGGGCTTCGCCTCCGGAAGTACGACGACGAGGAGGTGAGCCGCCGCGTCGAGCAGGCAGCGGATATCGTCCAACTCGAGGGCATGCTCGATCGAATGCCGGACGAGATGTCCGGCGGCCAGCGCCAGCGGGTCGCAATCGCCCGCGCGATCGTTCGCAACCCGGACGTCTTCCTGATGGACGAGCCGCTCGCGAATCTGGACGCGAAACTGCGCGTGCACATGCGGACCGAACTCCAGCGGCTCCACCGCGAGCTGGGGACGACGATCATCTACGTCACCCACGACCAGGCCGAGGCAATGACGATGTCGAACCGGATCGCCGTCCTCAACGAGGGACGCCTCCAGCAACTCGCCCCGCCGCTCGAGTGTTACAACCGGCCTGCGAACCTGTTCGTCGCCGGCTTCATCGGCTCGCCGTCGATGAACTTCATGGAGGGCGAACTGACCGAGGCCGGATTCCAGTCCGACAACGTCGATGTTGAACTCGAACCGGAGCAGGTTCCGGGAGTCGGGGTCGGCGACGAACTCACACTGGGTGTTCGCCCGGAGGACGTTCATATCGCGGAAACAGCGGACATGATCAGCGAGCAAACCGCGCGAATCGGGGCGGAGACCGACGTGATCGAACCGATGGGTGACGAGATATTCGTCTACCTACTCCTCTCGGAGACGGCAGGGCATTCGATGGAGCAGGATCCTGCGTCCGCCCCGGATCAACTGCTCATGAGTGTCACACCGGATACGGATATTCGCGCCGGAACAACCGTCGATGTCGTTCTCGATCGATCGAAACTCCATCTCTTCGAGACGGCAACCGGCGATGCGCTCCGTCACGGACTGACGGATCGCTCCGAACCCGATACCGGGACGACGCCGACGGAGGCCGATAGCTGACTGAAAACCACCAATGGACAAAAGGTGGTCCAGAACGAAGATTCGATATAGCGACAAAGGATGTATTGGTTCGAAACCAATCGTGTGCCTCCCGCCGGTGACTGATGGGAAACCGGGATCTCCGCAGCCACTTCCCGTCGGATCAAGACGGGAGAGACATCGGCGACTTCCCCACCTCCAATGACAGACGATCTCACTGACATCAAAACCGGTATCGTCGGCCTCGGAAACATCGGACAGTATCACGCCGAACGGCTTCGTGAACTCGGTGTTCCGTTAGTCGGCGGCATGGACGTCGCGGCGGAAGCGCGGCGACGATTCGCCAGACGCTATGATGTCGACGTGTACGAAGACCAGCAGGATCTGTACGAGACCATCGATGCGGTCGTCATCACGACGCCGAACAAGTTTCACGAGGAGTACGCTATCGCTGCCTTCGACCGGGATATCCACGTCCTGCTCGAAAAGCCCCTCGCACACAGCTACGAGAGCGCACAGCGGATCGCAACGGCGGCGAGAGAATCCGATAGCTACTGCATGGTCGGCTTCAACAATCGCTTTGCAAACACCGTCCAAATCGTGAAAAACCGAATCGACCGCGGTGAACTCGGCGAAGTGACTCACGTCGAGGCGAACTACGTCCGGCGGCGCGGGATTCCCGGTCGCGGCTCGTGGTTCACCCGGCGACAGATCGCCGGGGGCGGAGCGCTCATCGACCTCGGCGTTCACGCGATCGATCTCGCACTGTACCTGCTCGGATACCCTGATGTCGAGGAGGTAACCGGCGTCGATCGAAGCGAGTTCGGCTCGCGCGAGGAATACGCCTATCTCGAGATGTGGGGGGACGATACGGGGCCGCGAGGGTTCGATGTCGACGACTCGGCGAGTGCGTTCGTTCGCTGTCCGGGAAAGCGAACGATCAGTCTCGAGGTGGCGTGGGCGACGAATCGGCCGACGAACCACGAGTTCATCGTTCGAGGCACGAGTGCGGCTGCCCGGTTCGATCTCCTCGAAGGGGATCTGACGATCCATTCGGCGAGTACGTCGGGGCCGGATCACCTCGAAAATACGTCGATCGAGGCGCGACAGAACGACACGCATACGGCGGAACAGCGGGCGTTTTTCAATCGGATCGTTCGCGACAATGGCAGCAATGAGACCGTCGATCAGGCGCTGTCGGTACAGCAGATCATCGACAGCATCTACCGGTCGAGTGAAGAGGGGAAAACGGTGACACTCGACGACGTGTGAGCGTGCCGGTTCGCCGATCCGCCGATCCGACGGACTGCTGTCAGTCAGTGCCGTCGCACCTGCGACCCGTCCTGCGTCCTTCGAGTGCGCCGGGAAATCGGGACAGCGGACCGTACCGTGGCGGCTGGATCGACGTGTAGCGATCAGTATCGTACCCGCATTTTATTTCATCGTCCACCGTTCGTCAGCCCGTATGCAACTCGGCGTTCACACCCCACCGCTTGCCGACGAATCGCTCGAGGGCGCGCTATCGTACCTCGACGAGCAGGGCGTCGACGCGATCGAACCCGGCGTCGGCGGTCACCCCGGCCAGGATCATCTGCCGCGTGCGGAGTATCTCGACGACGAGACGGCCCAGCAGGAACTACAGGACCTGTTCGCAACGTACGAGATGGAGATCAGCGCCCTCGCGGTACACAACAATCCGCTGCACCCCGACGACGAACGTGCGGCGACCGCAGATACCGAACTCCGCGAGGCGATTACGCTCGCCGACCAACTCGATGTCGGCGTCGTCACCTGTTTCTCGGGGCTGCCGGCCGGCGGACCGAACGACGAAGTGCCGAACTGGATCACCGCGCCCTGGCCGCCCGAACACGACGAGGCGCTTTCCTACCAGTGGGAGCAGGCGACCGACTACTGGACGGATATCGCGGCACACGCCGATACCCATGGCGTCGATGTCGCGATCGAGATGCATCCGAATATGCTGGTCTACGAGCCCCACGGAATGGCTCGGCTCCGCGAGGAAACTGGCGACCGAATCGGCACGAATTTCGACCCGTCGCACCTCTACTGGCAGGGCATCACGATCACCGATGCCATCAGGTACCTGGGCGAACGCGATGCGATCCACCACGTCCACGCCAAAGATACGCAAATTTACGACGCACAGGCGCGGGAAAAGGGCGTTCTCGATACGACAGCCTACGACGACGAGCCGAACCGATCGTGGCTGTTTCGCTCCGTCGGCTACGGCCACGACGAATCACACTGGAAGGACATCATCTCGACGCTTCGGATGGTCGGCTACGACGGCACGCTCAGCATCGAACACGAGGACTCGCTGACGAGTTCACGCGAGGGGCTGGAGAAGGCGATCGATCTCTTAGAGCGTGCGATATTCGAGACTGAGCCGGGGGAGGCCTACTGGGCGGAGTGACTGGTGCTTGTGGCTGGTGAAGCGAAATCTGACGGAGTGGGGACAGCCAGTGACTACGGAACCACGGCTCGTGGCCACGAACAGAACCCAGCCCTTTACTCGTCGACAGCCCCAACGGACTCGTCCTCGTCGGCGGTGGCCCCCTCATCGAGGTCGACAGTCCCATCGCTGTAGACGGTCACCGTGTACCCCTCGTACTCCAGCCGAACGTGGCCGGGAGCGGCTGATTGTGAACTCGAGGATGGAGCGCCATCAGGGGTAGTGTCGGGCCCCGAGCCGGTGCTATGAAAGAGTGCATCGAGCGCTTCCGGATTAATGGCGGCATACAGCGGGTCGTATGCCGGGGGCTCGATGTCGGTGGGGGCAACTCCCTCGCGTGCAGCGATCGCTTCGATGATCGCCTGGCTGAGAGAGACCGCTCCCTCGAACTCGGGCGGCGACTGGTCGTCCGGGGAGGACATATCGAACGCTAAGGGATTCCAGGGGATAAGGGTGATGGCAGTCCTCGCTGCGGTAGAGACCGATCACAGACGCTCTCTATGGGAATGTATCGATCGTTCAGTGAAGCAGAAAAACGGAACGTAGCAACACATATATTTGTCATTCGAACCGGTAACAGTCCGGAGAGCGGGCAACCAGCGACGGCGGTGGTCGTTCCGGTCACGACCAACGTGGCAGACCTGCCGATCGCGAGTGTCGGTGCATCATCCGATCGACCGTCTGAGATCACGGATAGAGTAGGATCGGCCGATATAGACACTGATGAGCGCAAGCACTGTTCCGGCGACGACATCGGAGAACCAGTGGATGCCGAGATACATCGTCGCGACGGCGATACTGATCGCGAGGACACCCGAAACGGGGACCCACAGCGGGTACTTCTCGCGCGTCAGCCACGCGAGGAAGAAGACGGTCATCGACAGAGACGTGTGCAGTGAGGGAAAGACGTTCGTACTCTGATTCACCTGGTTCGTCAGGCGGCGCATCTGTGGAAACCCGTCGTAGAGAAGTCCCTCGAACAACAGCGGATCGAAGTTCCGCGGGCCGTAGGCGATGAAGAGGACGTAACACGCGAGACCGATCGTGTAGTTCACGGTGAACGCGAGCAACAGCGTCGAGAGATCGTCCATCGTCTCGAGTGCGAAGTATGCGACGATCGGGAACAACAGCAGGAAGGCGTATCCGTAGATGTACACGAAGGCGAAGAACGATGTGAGTTCCGGTGACTGGAACGTCTGGAGCACTGCGACCGGATTCACCGGGAACAACAGCTGCTCGAGTTCGAACAGTTGCGGGGTGATGTTGTTCCCGAGCACGCGATGCTCGATGCGGACGGCGATGTCGACTGTCGACCAGCGCAAAAATAAGACGAGTGCAAGCGCCGCAACCGGGAGGAGGCACATCTCAAGTCGCCATCGAACGTCCAGCAACGCGGTGACGAGTCGGCGCGGCCCGATGACGACGAGTGCCGCCGTCACGAGCATTGTGGCGACCACGAGGGCGAGTTGGAGTACGACGCTGGCGAGAGCCATACGGGAGCCTAGCTACAGCAGGAGGGGATTAATAGCGTCCGGTCGATACCGGAGCAGGCGGCGGTCCGCAACGCAATATTGAACTCGAATCGGTCGCGGAGCTATCGTCACAACTGCAACGATTTTCGTTCCGATCCCGTCGCTGTCGTGCGATCGGCTGTACAGTGCCTTGACCTTGCAGCGGCTCCGATCACAGCAGCCACCGGAAAACAGCTACCGGAGTAACACGCCGTCCTCGTACCGATACCCGATCTCATCGAACAGTCGCCGGACCCGTTCGACATCGAGTTCACCGTCGGTTCCGGGAAATCCAGCCAGTGATAGCGGCTCCGATCGATCGTCGCCGTCGCGGTAGCCGAGCAACGATTCCTGCGTCGTCGGGGCCGTCGCCAATCCGTCGAAGAGTTCGGAGACGATGTACTCGCGGTCGATCAGCCGCGAGAGAATCCGCCGCACGTTCGGGTTGCCGAGTTCGGGGTGGTGCGTGTTGTAGCCGATCAGGTACATCGACGTACTCGGTGCCGTGAGCAGCGATATCGCGTTGTCGTCGGCGAGTGATTCGATCTGCTCCGGCGGGAGGGGGCTTGCGGTGACGTCGACATCGCCAGCAAGCAGTGCATCGACCATCGTGCCAACGTTCGGCGAAAGATTGTATCTGAGGCCCTCGAACTGGGGGAATCCATCGAGGACGGCGGGCACGTTGGTCGACACCGAATCCCGGAGAACGTGATCCGCGACCGGCTCGAGAACGAGTTCCTCCGGTCCCGCCTCGCTGAACTCGAGGAGGCCGGAGCCGACAGGTGCGTCGTTGTTGGTCGTCAGTGCTCTGGTCTGGCGTTCGGCGACGAGTTCGGAACGGGGTTCCCAGATGTGTTCGGGGAGAATCGGGACGGTGAGAAATTGGGCGGCAGCGGGGGCGGTGGTGGTTCCGAACGGGATTTCGAGTGTGAGTCCATCGACAACCTCGATCTGATCGGGCGTGTCGACGAGCGTCTGGCGGCCGCGATACCGGGGTGCAGGGATGCCGCTGTCGGCTGTACCGAGCGACGTGTCGGCCAGAAGCCGGAACGTGAAGGCGACATCGTCGGCATCGAGCGGTTCGCCGTCGTGCCAGGTGAGCCCCGGGCGAAGCGAGACCGTCGCGCTGAGTCGACCGGTATCGTCCCAGCGAACGTCGTCAGCGAGCCACGGAACGTACTCCTCCGGGGGGACGGGTTCTGCGTTCGACGGGGAGTGTGCCGATGCGACTCCGGCGGCTCCCTCCCAACTCTCACTCGGCCGGCGGACGAGCGGGGCGTACACCAGATCGAGCAGTCCGGGGACGCGATTTCGATCGACCGCGATCGGGTTCAGCCGATCCGTTAGGCCGTCGCCGTAGATCCCGACCGTAAGCGGCCCATCGCGATCGCCCGCAGCGGCGGGCGCAGTCGAAAGCAGATCGATGAACTCGATCGCGCGCTGCGGCGGAGCGGGGGCATCGATCGACTGGCGGGTGCCACCGATCCGGTCCGGGTATGCGACGACGGTAAACGGAGTCGTCTCCGCGAGGTACTCGAACAACTCGGCGAGCGTCTCACGGCGCGTTTCTCCACTCTCCGTTCGCTGTTGCTCCAGGAGATCATCGGCTGTGACAGACGAGAAGTGAAACGGATTCTGCCAGCCGCCCTCGCTGACGAACTGCGAGTGCAAGAGCCCGTACAGATCGTCGAACTCGTCGAATCCCGGATACCTGATGACGAACACGTCGTACTCTCCCTCGAGAAGCACGTCCCGATACAGCTCCGACTCGGTGATCGGCTCGGGAGACACATCGATGCCGGCCGCCTCGACGTTCTCCCGGAATCGACTCACGATCATCGACGCCATCGCGTCGTCGTCCGCCGGGACCGTCTTGATCGTGAGCGAGACCTGGTCGGGACCGTTGTTTTCTGCACGCGACCAGAATCGCTCCGCACAGCCGGCGAGCGCGCTCACGCCGAGTCCGCCTGCGCCCGCCAGGAGGTGTCGCCGCGTCAGCGGCGGAGCGCCTCGCGTCATATCGAGACTGATACGCAACCGCGATGTATAGGACTTCCCTTCACAGCGACACGTCAGCGCTGCCGACCGAAAGACGAACTCGTGGAGTACCTCCTGAATCCGACTCACGACTCCCAACTCCGAGCGCTACGTCGAGCAGTGAACGCAGTACACTCCGTGCCGATTCCGAACGGGTCGCCAAACCAGCAGCAGGCACTCGATTCGAACGCTCAGTAGGCGATGACTATCACGAGTTCAGGATTGTTGCAGACCGATGACGTTCTTTCCTCCGTTCGTATGCCCGCCATAACAATAGCTGAATCCGAGTACTATCGATTCGTGGCACCAGTTCGCACGTTCCGGATCGATCGAGCGGTCCGGGTGGGCCAGGAATCGTCCGCGCGGTGGACGAGTACTCGATGGCCCGAGCGCTCGAGAACTCGACCGATCGCGGAACGGGTGGACGACCACGAGAGACAACCATGAAGCTCGCACTCATCGGCTTTGGGCAAGCAGGCGGAAAGATCGTCGACGAGTTCCTGGCGTACGACAGCGCCATCGACAACAGTTTCGTCGAGGCTGCAATCGCGGTGAACTCCGCGACGACGGATCTCCAGGGACTCGATTACATTCCACAGGAGAACCGCATTCTCATCGGGCAGACGCGCGTGAAGGGACACGGCGTCGGTGCGGACAACGAACTCGGAGCGGAGGTAACCGAGGCAGACATCGACGAGATTCAGGGCGCGATCGACCGCGTCCCGGTCCACGAAATCGACGCGTTCCTGATCGTCGCCGGCATGGGCGGCGGCACCGGCTCCGGTGGCGCACCCGTGCTCGCACGCCACCTGAAACGCATCTACACCGAGCCCGTCTACGGACTCGGAATCCTCCCCGGGACGGACGAGGGCGGCATCTACACCCTCAACGCCGCACGATCGTTCAAGACGCTCGTTGACGAGGTCGACAACCTGCTCGTCTTCGACAACGACGCCTGGCGCAGCGCCGGCGAATCCGTCGGCAGCGGCTACGACCGGATCAACCACGAAATCGTTGAGCGGTTTGGACTGCTGTTCGCCGCCGGCGAGGTCGGCCAGAACGACCACGTCGCCGAGAGCGTCGTCGACTCCTCGGAGATCATCAACACGCTCGAGAGCGGCGTCTCGACCATCGGTTACGCCAGCGAAACCGTCGAGTCCGCGAACGACGGGCTGCTCTCGTCGTTTCGCTCCGACACCGAGTTCGACGAAGGCACCGCAACGAACCGGATGACGAGCCTCGTCCGGAAGGCGACGCTCGGGCGGCTCACCCTCCCGTGTGACGCCGCAAGCGCCGACCGCGGCCTCGTCGTCGCGACCGGCTCGCCGGAGCACCTGAACCGCAAGGGCGTCGAACGCGGTCGCCAGTGGCTCGAAGACGAAACCGGCAGCATGGAAATCCGCGGCGGCGACTACCCGCTCCCCGGCCGCGACGATGTCGGCGCGATCGTCCTCCTCTCGGGCGTGACCGCCGTCCCGCGGATCGACCAACTCCAGCAGGTCGCGATCGAAGCCCAGGAAACAACCGAATCGGTCCGGGCAAACGCACAGGAAGACTTCGCCACGCTGGTCGACACCAGCGGTGAACTCGACGCGCTGTTTTGAGACGGTCAGATTTCGCCAAGTGCAGTGACGCGTATTTTTGTGTTCTTTCCGGTCGGAGAGATTGAGTCAGCCTCGACCGTCTGCAACGCTGCGTTCGTTCGTGAGAGGAGAGAGGCGATCATAAACACCGGCCAGGCTACTAATCCGGGTCACTATGCACCCTCCCCTCTCGGCCGCGCCCCTGCCCCCTCTCGGCCGCGCAATGATCGTTTAACCGCCCGTCATCGAGCGGCGAAGCGCCCGAAAAGGGTACCAGTCGACGTATTACCAGTGCAGCGGTACTGATGCTGAACGCTCCGACAAAATCGAATCGACGGCTGGTTGCCGGCGGCGTCAGTCACCATAACCATACAATAACGAACTATGATATGATCGACCGATCGGGTATACCAAGACAGCACTGGACTGGCTGGGGGGCAAAAACATCGATGCGAGAGGCAGTCAAATCCGTCCTTCTCGGACGCGACAGGACGACAACGATCGAGGAGTGTCGTCGCTGCGGGCGGACGACCGACACACCCGATACCGTCTGCCCAACCTGCGGTTGTACGGAAATCGTCACGTATCGAATCGAGTAATCCGACAGCAAGCTTCTGGAGCGAGTCGCGAGAGAGAAAGAGAGAGAGAGAGAGAGACCCTTACGCCAGTGGCAACGCATCGATCGCCTCTCGTCGCCCATCAAGCACACCGAACCGCTCCTCACGGCGGCTCTCGAGCCACCGGAGCAACCGTTCCGCCCATGCAAGCTTCCGCGCTTTCATCGAACTCACCGTCTCGTCGTCGAAATCCCACCCGACGAAAGCCAACCGGGCCGCGCCAAGGTGATCCGCAAGAAACGCCGCCCGGTCGCCGTCGGTGAACCCCCCGAAATTCCGGACCGGTCCCCGCGGCTCCACCTGCGTCGTCGGCAGGACGAACTCGTCGGCACAATCCGGCACGACGCGCCGAATCGCCGGCACATTATCACCGTGGGCGTGAACGGCCACCGGAACACCGTCTGCGGTCAGTCGTCGAACCGTCTCCGGGTTCTTATCCAGGTCCGTCACCATACAGTCCACCTCGATGCCGTTCGACGCGAGCACGTCGACCGCTGTTGAGGCCGCGACGACGATGTCGGCGGCCCGCGCTCGGTCGAGTTCAGCGTCGGTTTCGAGCGACGGGCCGGCACCCGCGATCGCGACGGTCGCACCGTCGACCGGCGAAAGCGTGTCGAGATCGAACGACGTCGTGAGCGAGGCGAGCACGTCGCGGGCCCGCTCGTCGCCGCTGCGTTCGTAGCCGAACTCGCGACGGATTCGCTCGTAGACGGGGTTCCAGGAATCGAATTCCATTATCGAGGGATGGGCGCGCGTACAGTTGTGTGATTCGGCTTTGGCTGCCTAGCGTCGCCACTTCGGAGCGTAACACCACAATAATTCCGTGTTGTGGGCCGGGGGTCGCCTCCAAAGTACCCCTACCCGGGAGGCCGCCCGGCGTCCAGTCTTCCATTTCGAAGCCTTCGGTATAAGCTTTCTCTTACGACAGTAGATTGTCGAGTTCACGTCCGAGTCTGCCACTATCCCCGCTAGACGACCTAAGCCGACGAGAAACGGCTGAAAGCCCGGCTATCGTTCCGACCAGGAGCGAACGGTTGTCGGCCGTCTCGAACAGTGTGACGGGCGTCGTGTGGCCCCCGCCGTCGCCGTCGGCGCTCGTACCACGACGGCCACCGCGTCCACGATCACTAGTGCGAACGCTTGCACGCTCCGAGCGAACGGTTTCGACGGCTGCCGCCACCTGCTCGCGCTGGCTTGCAGACAGCCCCTCGAATTCGAACGCGTGCGGCTGGAACGCAGTTGCAATCGCGGTGTCAACGCCTCGCTCGTCAAGGTGGCGACGGAACGTTCGCGTCGAATCGATATCGAGTTTCGAAACGGCGACGGACTCGGTTGTCGAACTCGCCCGTTCGGTGAACGCAGCGCCGATACGCGCCGCGTCGCGCGTTTCTGCCACGTCGTGGGTTCGGATCACGTGGGCACCGCGTTCGACCGCCATCGAGGTTGCTGCGAGACTAACTGGGAGTCGATCCTCGGTCTCGCGGTCTGCAATCGCACCGAGGAAGTTCTTCCGGTTGATCGAGACCAGCATCGGCTGTCCGAGCGCGCGGAACTCGCGGAGCCGTCGGAACGTCTCTCGGTCGTCTTCGAGCGTCTGCGCCTCGCTCCAGCCGCCGAACGCGGGATCGAGAATCGTCTTGTCCGTGAGTCCGTTCTGTTTGAGCGCCTCATAGACCTGATCGACGTAGTCGGCCTCGGCTGCCCACGACGGGGATTTTCGGGCCGCCCAGTCGGTTTCCTCGACCGCGCCGGGGCGCTCGAGATCCGGCGGGCTTGCCATTTTCGCGACAGGTGCATCGTGGTCTGTACAGACTGCAGGCAACTCGGGATCGGCGAACCCGGCGATGTCGTTGACCATGTCGAACCCCTGCGAGAGGGCGGCGTCCGCGACCTCGTGGTAGCGCGTTTCGATCGAGAAGATCGCATCGCCGGAGACGCTTTCAATCGTTTCGAGGGCGACGTGAAGACGGTCGAGTTCGTCCTCGGCCGAGAGCACGTCGAAGCGTTTGTTCGCCGATTCGAGACCGATATCGACGATGTCGGCACCCTCGTCGATCAGTTCCTCGTCGACGTACCGGGCCGCCTCGCCGGGGTCGTCGTAGACGCTCGGATCGTAGGGCGACTCCTCGCTAACGTTCAACACACCCATGATCCGCGGCGGGAACTCGTCGCCGATGCCGAGTCCGGCCGCGTCGACACTGTTCATACCCCGAGTGAGGAGCGAAGACTGAAAATCGACGCGGTTGCGGCGAAGCGGCTACGCACGGATCACGTTACGAACGATGTTCGAATGATGAGAAACAGTCCTTCGGAGCGTCATACTGGAACCAGCCTAGCGAAGAGTGAGGGTACCTGAGGCAGTGACCGTCCACTGACCACCGGTGACAACTGGATCTGAGTTAAAACGACTAGAGGCGGCTGATTACAACCAAAGATGACCGATAACGGTGAATTCGAATGTTGACCGTCACTGAGAGTTATGCCCAGTGACCCACACTCGATTGCTCGTCGTCCGTATCCTGGGACTCCTCGCTCGCTCCCTCCTCCAGGGGTGCGAGTCGTGAATCACGCAACAGGACCTTCTTCACTATCGACGGATTCTCGAGCAACCGATGTTTCGCGTGCGCCCCGCGTCCGCGTCCCCGGCCCTCGCGTTCGGACTGGATCACGTTGAGGAAGTTCTGCTCCTGGAGGATCTCCTGCACGCGGCGTTCCGAGAGCACATCGAAGTCGAGTCGGTTCGCGACTTCCTTGTACTGGTTGTAGATGATCTTCGTCGGGAACTCCTTTTCCGTGCTGTTCTCGGTGAGCAGCGTCAGCGAATACAGAATCGCTTTTGCCTGCTGTGGCGAACCCTCGATGAGTTCGTTGAACCGGTCGGCTTCGGTCTTCTCTTTGGCGTCGCGGACGTGATCTGCCGTCACGCGCGTGGCGTTTTGCTTTTTTGCGATCCGACCCGCGTTTCGGAGGATGTCGATCGCCTTGCGCGCGTCCCCGTGTTCTTGCGCGGCGAGCGCTGCGGTCAGCGGAATTACATCCCCCGAGAGCACGCCGTCGTGGAACGCGTCGCGGCGCTTTTCGAGGATTTCGACCAGTTGATTCGCGTCGTACGGCGAGAAGACGAGTTCGTCGCGGGAGAGGCTCGATTTGACGCGTTCGGAGAGATGGTCGGGAAAGTCTATCTTGTTCGAGATGCCGATGATGCCGATGCTCGAATCCGAGATGCGGCGGTTCTCGCCCGCCCGCGAGAGTTTGCGCAGGACTTCGTCGTCTTCGAGCATGTCGATCTCGTCGAGAATAACGATCGTCACGTCGGTGCACTGGTCGACGGCTTGCCAGAGGCGTTTGTAGTAGTCGCCGGTGCCCAGGCCGCGGTCGGGAATGGTGATGCCGCTCTGGTTCGAGTCGTTGACAATCTGGGCGATCGTCTTGATGATCGACGCCTCGGTGTTCTGTTCGCCACAGTCGATGAAGGCGTACTTTACTGTCACGTCGTCGCGTCGGGCCTCCGAGATCACGCGCTTTGTCACCGAGCGCGAGATGAGCGACTTTCCGGTGCCGGTCTTGCCGAAGATGAACAGGTGGTTTGGCTCGCTCCCGAAAATGGCCGGGTTCAGCGCGTCCGCCACCCGTTGCATCTGCTCGTCGCGGCCGACGATGCGGTCCGGGCCGGGCAGATGCGTGATTTCGAGCAATCGCTCGTCGGCAAAGACCGGATCGTCGTACCGAAAGAGCGGGTCACGATCGTCGTTGGCGGACATTGCAGTACCGGGTGTCTTCCAACTGGACTGAAATAAAGGTATGGAGATCGATCGCGGATGTAAATAAGGGCTGTTCGAGCCTCAAGCGCCACAATAGAAGCAGTACGAAGGATAGGACCGGAATAGCCGGCCTCGCGCTTCTAACGACACCCGTGAGAGCGTGGAAGCACGCACGATGACCCCACGCCCCCGACACCCCCGTCGCGGATGTAAATCCACGACACAGAAGCGCGATCCGAGCGCAAAAACAGGCGCTGAGAATCCGTTTCCGGAACCGGAGTCAGTCACCTAACTGGCGGAGAATCCGTACGATTTCAGTGATAAAACTAGGAGCAGCGTTTCGACGGTGGCTGGCGCGGCTGGTACGTCGGGACACACACCCCCGTCGCGGATGTAACGCCGAGAGGGGTGGGGTGGTATTCTCGCAAGCCCTTATTTCGGAAAATATGGTGGGTTTCGAAGCGGATTTTACATCCGCGAAACAGGTGTGTTGTCACACAGACCCTCCCCACGCAAACGGCGTTACAAACGCGAGGGTGGTGTGTCCCTGTTCCACAACGCGACAACATGTTCGCTATCCCGCCGATTTGTGCCTTCGAACGCTTCTTGCGGACGGGAGCGTGGGTTCGATACGGGTGAAAGAGAGGAACACAACACGAAAGCGGGAAACGAGACGGTATGAGACAATCTCTATCTAGTAGATCTAGCTAGTCTAGCTAGTCTAGTTAGACTAGAACCGTTCTAGACAAGAGAAACAGAACACAACAGCCATGAGGGAACACAACAGCCACAAGATATCCGAACAGAAGCCGCCAATACTCTCACGATGGACGACCCGACAGCAACGGCAGTCGATCATAACGGCAACTCGACCGCACTAACGAACACGTCACTTTTGACCGCTCGCTCGATACTCTGTACACACCCACTCCAGCCGTCATGACCGACACTCACTCCTCTTCGAACGGATCCGACGCATCCACTCTGGACCACCGAACGCCGCCAGCAGTCGCCGTCGTCGACGCCAAATTCTCCGGCAACGTCGGCACCATCGCCAGGGCCATGAAGAACTTCGGATTCTCCGATCTGCTGCTCGTCGACCCACCAGAACTCGACCCCGACGGCGAGGCCTACGGCTTCGCCGGCCACGCCCGCGAGGACATCCTCCCGAACGCGACCGAACTCTCCTTCGACGAACTCGTCTCGTCCTACCACACCATCGGCTGTACCGCCGTCACCAACGAAGACGACCGCAGCCATATTCGATTTCCGTTCTCGACGCCCGCTGAACTCGCCGACCGGCTCCCGACCGTCGACGCGCCGACCGCGCTCGTTTTCGGGCGCGAACGCGTTGGCCTGACCAACGACGAACTCGCTCGAATCGACGAGATTTGTTCGATTCCAGCGAACGAGGAGTACCCCGTCCTCAACCTCGGCCAGGCCGCGACGGTCACGCTCTACGAGCTCCGATCGCTCGCGCTCGAGGCGGACGAGACGCAACTCCCCGATGTCGACCGAGTTCGTGCGTCCGAACAGACGATCGATCGGGTCTACGACCAGTGGAGCGAATTACTCGAAACGATCAACCACCCGCCCGAAAAGCGCGAGAAGACGATGCGGATGCTCCGTCGCATCTACGGTCGCGCCGACCTCACGGAGCGCGAGGCGAACTCGCTCCTCGGTCTGGTTCGTCGGGCGGCGGAGCGACCGGCGGAACAGGACTGAAGGCGAACCGATCACTATTCGTTCAGTACTGTGAACGTAATACGGAGCGGCCGAGTACCCGAGTAGCGGCGTTCGACCCTTCCAACCCGATACGTCACCGCAAGCGATACGAGGATAACGAGTGCCCCGTCAGTAACCAGATCTACGGACGACGCGCGACGACGAGCTCACGCTCGCTTTTGAATCTCCTCGCGGAGCAACTGACTCACGAGGTCGCCGTCTGCCTTCCCGCGAAGCGCACCCATGCACTCGCCCATGAGCCCGGAGAACGCCTGCATTCCCTCCGCTTCGACCTGTTCTTCGTTTCGTTCGACGACTTCGACGACGGCCTCGCGAACCGCCGCCTCGTCGGCCCCGCCCAGTCCTGCTTCCTCGGCGGCCTCCTCGGCGGTCCGATCGGGCTCCGCCGCCAGCGCGGTCAATAGATCCGGCACTCCCTCGTTCGGCAGGTCGCCGCTCTCGACCATCTCGAGGACCGACACGATGTGGGTCTCCGTGAGGTTCTCGACGGGCACGCCGTCGCGCCGGAGTTCAGTGAGCGTCGATTCGAGCGTCGTCGCGGCAAGCGTGGGATCGACGCCGTCGCCGTCACCGCCGGCGACTACCTCCTCGAACAGCGGCATGTGCTTGCCGTAGGCGACCTGCTCGGCCAGTCCCTCGCTCAGACTGAACTCGTCCTGGTAGCGCTCGACCTTCTCGGTCAGGAGTTCGGGTTCGGGGACCTCGCTTGGGTCCGGTTCGACCGGCGGCACGTCCGTTTCGGGGTACATCCGCGCCGCACCGGGAAGCGGGCGCAGATAGCGGGTCGTGCCGTCGTCGTTCGCGCCGCGGGTTTCCTCGGGAACGCCCTCGAGCGCGGCCCCCGCGCGTTCGGCGGCGGCCTGGATCGCCGCCTCGGCCACGTCGGTATCGGCGGCGACGATAGCGACGGCGTCCTCGGGTCCTGCGCCGACCGCGTCGCGCAGCGCCGCGACCTCGTCGTCGGTCACGCCGTAGGCCGGGAGTTCGTCGGTGTGGAAGATGCCGCCCGCGCCATGGCGCTTGGCGTGATCTGAGAGTTCGGTGCCGAGTCGCCGGTCAGGGGCGATCTCTCGGCCGACGAGTTCGTCGAAGCCGTAGAGGGGGACGCCCACGACCGACCCGCCGTCGTCGAGCGCGCCGGCGATGACGCCGCTGTCGGTGTCCTCGAAGACGGCGGTCACGTCCTGCACCTCGCCCACGGACGCTTCCCGGGCTTCGAGTTCGTCGCGGATGGCGACGAGTTCGACCTGGCGGGCGGCCTCGGTGCGGACGATGTCGTCGATGTCGTCGAGACTCTGGACGCCTTTAATTTCGACGCGTGCACCCTCCGCAATGGAGACGTTGACGTCCTGGCGGATCGTTCCGAGGCCGCGCTTGACCTTGCCCGTCGAGCGCAGGAGCATCCCGATGCGCTCTGCGGCTTCGAGCGCCTGTTCGGGCGTCGAGATGTCCGGTCGCGTGCCGATTTCGACCAGCGGGATGCCGAGCCGATCCAGACTGTAGCGCACGCCGTCGTCGGTCTCTTCGACGCGCTGGGCGCTTTCTTCTTCCAACATGAGATCCTCGATGCCGACCGCGCCCTCGCTGGTCTCGATCTCGCCGTCGGTCGCCATAAGCGTCGAGCGCTGGAAGCCAGAGGTGTTCGAGCCGTCGACGACGATCTTGCGCATGACGTGGGCCTGGTCGACCGGCGACATGTCCATCAACTGAGCGATCTCGAGGACGGCCTCGAGCGCCTCCGAATCCAGTTCGTGAGGCGGCTCGTCGTCCTCCTCGACGAGACAGGTCGAATCGTACGCGAGATAGCTGAACTCGCGGTCGACGCGGCTCTCTTCGAGGGCGGCCTCGTCGATCTCGCCGAGTTCGCTCCGGGTCGGGTGGAGGTAGCGCGTGAACGCCCGCGCTGCCTCCTCGGGTTCGCGAAGGGCAGTCGGACACTGACAGAACAGTTTCGTCGCCGTATCGAGTTGCTGGTGGATTTCCAGCCCGGCGACGAGGCCGAGTTCGTCGTAATCGTACTCGGACTCGGTCTCGCGTTCGCGTGTAGTCATTGCGCGGTAGTCGGTGACGGAGGGGTAAAAAACCGTCCAGTTGCGGTCTGGTCGCGTCTAGTCGTCCGACGACTCGCGCGGCGGCGTTGGGCCGTCCGCCGCGTCGTCCGCAGGGGCCGTTCCGTCGTCCGGCATCGTCGCATCCGCGGGCCGTCCAGCGTCCCGGGGCCGTTCGGTGCGTTCCGTCTCCGAAAGCGCGGTTGCGACGCCCTCGAGCACGCTCTCGGGTGGCACCTCGACCCCGCGCTTCCGGCAGGCCTCGTACCGCGTTCGCGCCGCCTCGCTCGTCCCCGCCTCGCTCGTCGTCCCCTCTCCGCCCGTACTCGCCCCGCTTCGATCGGCGAACTGCTGCGTGTCCACGACGACGGGCTGCTCGACGGACGCGACGAGTTCGAGAACGCGCCCGGTTTCGCCGCCCAGTGCGGGATCCGCGAGGACCGTCGCGTCGGCGGCGTCGATGCACGCGTCGAGTTCATCCCGAGCGTCGGCGGAAAGCGGCGCGAAGGGATCGACGCGGATCGTCTCGACGCCCGCTGAACTCGACTCGCCGGTGAGTCGCCGAGCGGCTTCCTCCGCGGCATCGCCGGGTGTGACGGGGCCGATGGAGAGATCGAGTTCGGCGGCGGCGAGTCGAGAGAGGACGCCGGCAGCGGCCGTGCCGGTGCCGATAAGGTGGATGCGAGCGGGCGTCGAGCGGGGGTTGTCGGTATCCTCGTTATCGTAACTCCCGTCCTCGACGTCCGTGGCGATCGAGTCTCGCACAGTAGCGTCGGGAAGCGCCGTCACCGTTTCCGTCCCCGTGATCGGGTTCGTCGTCACCGTCGCCGTCGCGTCGAAGGCCTCGGCGAGGGCGTCGGTCGTGAGCACGTTCGAGGGCGCGCCAACGTCGTGTACCGCGCCGTCCGCCAGCAACACGAGGCGGTCGCAGTACCGCGCTGCGAGATCCAGGTCGTGGATCGCCGCGACGGCCGTCCTCCCCGAACCGACGAGTTCGCGGACGAGTTCGAGCGTTTCGACCTGGTGGTTCACGTCGAGGCTGGCCGTGGGTTCGTCGAGCAACAACGTGGGCGTCTCCTGGGCGATGGCGCGCGCGAGGACGACGCGCTGGCGCTGGCCGCCGCTGATCTCGTCGATCGGCCTGTCCGCCAGTTTCGCCGTCCGCGTCCGCTCGAGCGCTCGTTCGACCGCGGCGCGGTCCGCGGGCGTCGGCGACGAAAACCGGGAGCGATGTGGGTGTCGCCCCATTTCGACCACGTCTCGAACCGGAAACGAAAACGACAGCGAGGTGTCCTGCGGGACGACCGCGACGAGCCGACTGGACGCCCGGGAAGAGACGCTGTGAACGTCGACTTCGTCCACGGCGACCGTTCCCGCGTCGGGTTCGAGCGCCCCGCTGATCGCTCGCAGGAGCGTCGTCTTGCCGGCTCCGTTCGGCCCGACGACGCCGACGAACTCGCCCGGCTCGATCGAGAGGGAGACGTTCCTGAGCACGGGCACGTCGCCGAACGACAGCGAGAGACCGTCGACGGTAATCGACGCCGGTTCGAGTGCTGCTGTCGCCATCTCTGTCTCCGCTGCCGTCGCTGACTCTGTCTCCGTCTCTGTCGCCGACTCTACTGCGTTCTCGCGTGCGCGCTCACCCGCGTCGGCGTCGTTCGGCGTCGGCGATTCGGTCACAGCGAGTGCACCTCCCGGCGAACGAGCAAGAAGAGGAAAAACGGCGCGCCGACGAACGCGGTGACGATGCCGACGGGGACCTCGGCCGGGCCGATGCGAGCGATCGTGTCCGTTGCAACGAGGAACGACGCCCCGGCGAGCGCGCTCGTCGGGAGCAAAATCCGGTGATCCGGACCGACGATCAGCCGCATGATGTGGGGAACGACGAGGCCGACGAAGCCGATGACGCCGGCGACCGCGACGCCCGCCGCGGTGATGACACTCGAGAGCGCGAGCAGGAGGAGCTTGGTCCGTTCCACGTCCACGCCGAGGTGGTGGGCGTCCTCCTCGCCGAGCAAGAGCACGTTTAACTCGCGGGCGTAGGCCCCGAGAACGAAGACGCCGAGCAGCGCCACCGGCAGCGCGAAGCGAACGTCGCCCCAGGTGGTGTTGCTCAGGTGGCCCATCATCCAGACGACGGCCCGTCGTAAGTCGTCGCCGCTGTGGACCAGCATGTACGAGATCAGCGCGCCCAGAAAGGCCTGAATCGCGACGCCGGCCAAAAGCAGCGTCGCGACCGGCGTTCGCCCACCCTCGGTTGCAATCCCGTAGACGAGAAACGCGGTCCCGAGCGCGCCGACGAACGCCGAGAGGTGAACGCTCGAAAACGGCGCGAGCACGGGAAACGCGATCGCGGCGACGGCTCCCGCCGCAGCCCCCGAGGAGACGCCGATGATCGAGGGGTCCGCGAGCGGATTCCGGAAGAACCCCTGCATGACCGTCCCCGCGGCGGCCAGCGAGAAGCCGACCGTCGCGGCCAGCGCGATCCGTGGGAGCCGAATCGTCTCGACGATCAACTGGTGTGAGCCCGCCACCTCGAAATCGAAGACGCCGGTGAACTCGAGCGTTGGTACCGTCGTTGAGAAACCGAGCACCGGAACGCTGGTGGTACTCGTCGACACCCCGGTAGGAACGGCGATCGCGTTGAGCGCGGCCATCGCGACCGTTACCGGATCGATCCTGACCGGGCCGAGCGCGGCGCTACCGAGTGCGACGACGACGAGCAAAACCGTCAACCCCGCCGACCACGACGCCGTCCGGCCCGGTCGGTACATACGCTACAACCACGATTGCTTTAGCCAAATATTTGTTGAAGTACGCCCCATCACGGTGCAATGCGACGCCATTTCATCCTCGCACTGACCGTCATCGCCGTGGTCGCTGCAGCCGTGGCCGCGCCCGCAGCGGCTGCCGGCTCGTTCGCACAGCCACAGACGCAGACACACCCTCAGTCACAGGAGCAGGCACAGGCGCAGGCACAGCCACAAACCGCAATCCAAACGCAGAACGACACGCCAACCTGTGACTACCCGATTGGGGTGACCGACGCGACGGGCGAGACGATCACGATCGACGAGGCGCCCGACTCCGTCGTCGCGCTCCAGGCCAGCGACGCCCAGACGATGGTCGAAATCGGCGCGGCGGACCGCCTCGACGGTCTCCCGTATAGCCCCGCGACGAGCGAACTCGACCGCGGCGACAGGGCCAACGTCGGCGACGGCTGGGACGTCGATCACGAACAGGTTATCGCCGCCGACCCGGACCTCGTCCTGGCCGCGAACGCGACAAACGAAGACGACATCGAAACCCTGCGCGAGGAAGCCGGCCTCACCGTCTACCACTTCTCCGAAGCCGAATCCATCGACGACGTTCGCCAGAACGTCTTCCGGACCGGCGAACTCGTCGGCGAGTGCGAGGGCGCACAGGACACCGTCGACTGGATGGACGACCAACTCGAAGTCGTCGACGCCGCGCTCGAAGACGCCGACCGGCCGCTCGCGTACTACGCGATGCCCGATGGCTGGACCGCCGGTTCGAATACGTTCGTCCACGACGTGCTGACGACTGCAGGACTCGAGAACGTCGCCGAGGAGGCCGGCATCGAGGGCTACCGAGACATCAACTCGGAGACGGTGGTCGACGAGGATCCTGAATGGATCATCTACCCCGACGACGCAAACGATGAGCCACCGATCCCAGACGCACTCCAGGCGACCACCGCCGCCGAACAGGACAACGTCGTCGCCGTCAACGCGAACCAGCTGAACCAGCCCGCACCCCACGTCGTCTCCGCAGTCGTCTCCATCGTCGAAGAGATCCACCCCGAAGCCTACGAGGAAGCCAGCGCCGAACTCGAGAGTTCACCCGCCGCGAACGATAGCGGGACGGATGGAGACGGGAGCGACGACGCCGATGGCGGCGACTCGATCCCCGGATTCGGCGTGCCAGCGGCTATCGGTGCCGCTCTCGCCGCGCTCGCTATGATCGGCGCTCGAACGCGACTTCGGTGATGTTGCGCTCCGGCACCGACCGAAGTTGAAAAAGGTTTACTCACCCCCCGACACACGAACGAGCATGGTCGAGAACGTGATCTGGCCCGCCTATCTCGATGTTGCCCTCTCGCGGGCCGACGGACGGCGCGTGTCGGAGGACTTGGCAGTCGAGGAGCCATCAGTCGACGAAATCGCAAAGGCCGTCCAACAGATCGGCTACGACGCGACGATCGAACGGGACAAGGCCTACTCGCGGGAGCCGTGGGCCGACCGCGGCCGGGTCGTCGTCCGCGGTGCGGACGATTCGTCGAAGAACGACCTTGTCCAGGCCGTGGCGGCGTACGTCGTCGCGATGCGCGAGTAACCGAGTACCCGAGACGCAACGCCCATACTCACCGGCCCCGACTGAACTCGTAATGAAACGAATCGGAACGGTCGTTCGCACGTCCCAGGGATTGGCGGTGCTGCGAGCAGATGCCACCGAGAACAGCACCGACGATGGCGCGGCTGAAGACGAACGCAGCCACCGGATCGGCACGACTGCGCTCAATGACTCCCTCGCGGAAGTCGGCCGCGTCGTCGACGTCTTCGGTCCCGTCGACCAGCCGTATCTGGCCGTCACACCGGACGACGACGTACACCTGCCGTCGCTCGTCGGTTCGACGCTGTACGCCAGATAACGCCGCGGAGCAACGTGCCCAGCCACCGCCTTGCTCTCAATCTGTTGCAACTGCAGCACTGTTCGTCCCGCGAAACCGGATGCACTCACCGCGAAATCGGAAGAACTGACCGTCAGAGTTGCGCAGAAATTTCGTCAGCCACCGCAGTGGCCATGAACACAATCACGCGGTCCCCGGTTTGGATGACGGTTCCGCCGCGAGGCGTTCGGAGCGTTCCGCCGCGAATCACTGCGCCGACGACGAACTCTTGTGGCAGTTCGGTATCCGCGCCCTGGATCGTACTGCCGGCCAAGAGACTCTCCTCGTCGACTTCGATTTCGAGAACTTCCGCCTCGTCGTGCTCCAGGACAGCGACCTTCTCTGGGCCGCCCTCGTAGATCGTTTGAAGTATCTCTCCGGCCACGATATCCTGCGGATGAACCACCACGTCGAGCCCCGTCGATTCGAACAGGTCGATGACATCGCGATTATCGACAACTTCGACGGTTTGCTCCACGCCCAGTTCACGAGCCAGTTTTGCAAGCAGGTAGTTCGTGTCGTCGTCGACTGTCCCGACGAGCAGGTCCGCCTCGGCGAGGTGGTCCCGCGCGAATCCGTCGACATCCGTCGCGTCGGCTTCGACGACGGTCGAGGTGCCCAACTGATTGGCAAGCTGGGAAACTCGTTCCGGATCGTGCTCGATGACCTCCGGAGCGAACCCGCGGTCTTCGAACAGTCGAGCGACGTTGTATCCGAGGGAGTCACCGCCGGCAATAACGATGTCATCATCCGGTTGCAGCGTCGGTCGGTCGGAAACGTCCTTCGCAAACCGGCTCACGCCGTGGGTGCTGCCGATGACGACGAGACAATCGTCCGCTTTGATGACCGTCTCGCCGTTCGGAATGAGCAACTCCCCATCGCGGATGATCGCGGCGAACGTCACCGACGGGTACTGATCGGCCTCGGCGACAGACTGTCCGGAGATGGGCGTCTCCGCTCCGATGTCGAACTCGGCGACCTCCGCCGCTCCGTCGGCGAACATATCGACGGCCTTTGCCCCCGGTAATACGACGGACCGAACGAGCGACTGCGCAGCGAGCAAATCGATACACAACATCGCATCTACGCCGAGGCCTTTGTCGAACGATTGCCAGGCTCGATAGAGACCGACATCCTTGACTCGGGCGATCGTATGCGGATCGGTGGCCTCTTTCGCCGCATTGCAGACCATCACGTTGGCCGCATCGCTATCGGTACTTGCCACGACGATATCCGCTTCGGACAGGCCCGCCTCATCGAGCGTGCCGACGGATCGACCGTCACCGACAACGCCTGCAAGCGCCGCGTCAGCGGTGAGTGAATCGACCCGTTCCGAATCGCGGTCGATGACCGTCACAGCGTGCGAATCGGCGAGGTCGTGTGCAATGTTGGTCCCAACGTCACCCGCACCGACGATGAGGATGCGCATAGTTTTACTTCTCAAAGAATGGAAATAAATCTTGTGGGGACGTGTCAATGAGAACCGTACTGCTACGCCCTTCTCCGTCGTCGCGACGAGTTCAGCCGTCGACCGTACCCCCTCAACCGTCCACCGCACATCCCAAACGGGAACCCGTTCACCGCACGACCGCGAACGGCGACGACCGAGCCGGAGACGAAAACACCCATACCACCACGCGCCAAACCTCGCGCCATGAACGACCGGATGCGAGTCGGTGCTGCCGTCGGCGTAACCGTCTTGCTGTTTCTCGGCGTCCAACTCGGCGCCCTGGCCCTTACGGAACCGTTCTACGAATCCGGCCACCAGGCCGTCGAGAATCCCGATGACCCCACCAATAGTATCGCCTATATCGCAGTTATTCTCGTCGCAACCGCACTCATGCTCGCCGCCTTCAAGTACGACCTCCAGGGGCTCATCCGCGCGCTCATCATCGGCGTCAGCGTCATGATCGCCTGGTACGTCTTCGCCGAACTCGTGCCGCCGGTGGTCACCGCCGGTGCGGCGGGCGTGAACGTCCTCGCCGTCCTCGCCGCGGTCGGCGTCGGGGCCGCGCTCCTGTTCTATCCCGAGTGGTACGTCATCGACATCGCGGGCGTGTTGATGGGGGCAGGAGCGGCCGCCCTCTTCGGGATCAGTTTCGGCCTCCTTCCGGCACTCTTGCTCCTCTCGGTGCTCGCCATCTACGATGCCATCAGCGTCTACGGCACCGAGCATATGCTCGATCTCGCCGAGGGCGTCATGGACCTCAAAATCCCGGTCGTACTCGTCATTCCGACGACGCTGTCGTACTCGTATCTTGCGTCTGCAGACGAGCGCGAGGACGGTACCGGTGACGGCGACGGTCAGGGTGAGGACACTCCCGACACCGACACCAGCGCCGAAACGACACCCGAGACCACCCCAGAAGATGCTTCAGATGCGCGGGAGGGCCAGCGCGACGCGCTGTTCATCGGACTCGGGGATGCCGTCATTCCGACGATCCTCGTCGTCAGCGCCGCCTACTTCGTCGACAAAGGAGCCCTCGATGTCCCCGGACTCACGCTGAATCTGCCGGCACTTGGCGCACTTTTGGGAACGATGGCGGGGCTCATTGCGCTCATGGCGATGGTTGTCCGCGGCCGGGCACACGCCGGCCTGCCGCTGCTCAACGGCGGTGCCATCGGCGGCTATCTCATCGGTGCGCTCGCGAGCGGCCTGTCGATCGCGGCCGCGCTCGGTCTGTAAGGTGTACGGTGCCCATTTTGTCGTCGCGGTCTCGCCTGTCGTCGGTGCGGTTCGATAATCGCTTGCGACCGTTCTCCAGAACTCGAACACCCACACCTACTCTTCGACGAGTTCAGCGTCGCCGGCTTCCCGGTCGAGGCCGTCTCCGTGCTCGACCCCGTCGATAAGCGTATCGATCCGACCGACCTCGTCCTCGCGTTGCAGGCGCTGGATATCCGGCGCGATGCCGACAAGGACGAGATGGTCGCCCTCGCTGGTGAGCTGGGTAACGTCGACGAAAATATCGACCTCGCCGATACTGGCGTGGGTCGCCGTCCCCGGAAACGTCTCGACGGTAACTGGCTGACCAAACGGCTCGGCAGTCCGTCGCTCGACGACGCGATCGTCGATCGTGAACTCGTCGTACTTGTTCTGAACGCGGCCCACGAGTTCGGCATTGGACATGTCACTGATGGGGTTGAGTTGCGTATCGAGGAATCCGATCTGGGGCGTCGTCGCGACGCCGAAGACGCCGGCTGCTGGCGTCTCGTCGCCGAAGAGACCGGCGAGCGCATCGATCGTCCGCGTATACTCACTTGCGTAGTTCGTCGCCTCGATAGGCCGGCCGGCAACCGTCTCGGTTTCGATCACTTCTCGCGTGCCTCGATACTCGTAGTCGGCGGTTTCGAGGGCTGTCGACGAGACGATCGCCGGCGTCGCAGAAACCGAGGTTACGTCTTCGAGCATGCCGCCGAGACAGCCGGCTGACAGTCCCAGCCCGCTCACTGCGGCGGCTGCGACGAACGCCCGGCGATCCATACGCGCTCGACGACGAGCGCCGGCAAAATAGCCGCGCCTGCCATCACCCGGTGACGGCCCGATACCGCATACTGCGCTGTCGAATCTGCCCGCAGCGTTACTCCTTCTCGCCCTCGCCCGACGGCAACCGATACGTCGGTCCCTCGTCCGTATCCTGTACTTCGATTCCGAGCGCCTCGAGTTCGTCGCGCAGGTCGTCGGCGCGCTCGTAGTTGCCGCTGTCGCGCTCGCGTTCGCGCACGTCGAGCACGAGATCGACGACGTCGCCGGCGAGGGCGGCGTTGCCGGTCGTATCCCCGGTGAAGGAGAGTCCGAGGATGCTGCCCAGTTCTTCGAGGGCGTCGACGGCCTGGCGGAGACCGCGGTAGTCGTAGCCCTTGCCGTCGTCCGCTTTCTCACTCCCACTCTCACTCTCACTCTCGCTGCCGCCGACCGCCGGCTCGTACGCTTCGAGATGCCGATTCGCCGCCGAGGCGATAGACAGCAGCGCCGACTGCGCCTCGCGCGTATTGAAGTCGTCGTTCATCGCCATCCTGAACTCGTCGCGGGCCGTCTCGACGGCCGCGCGAAACTGCTCGTCTTCGACTTTCGTCCGTGCGTCCGGCGAGTCGACGGCCTCGGCGGCCGCCTCGTGGGCGCGCTCGAGTTGGTCCCAGCGTTCCTCGGCCTCGGCGATGGTCTCGTCCGAGTAGAGCTGCGTGCTGTTGTACGAGCCCGCCGTCAGGAACGTCCGCAGGACGTTCGTCCCCCACCGGTCGACCGCCTCGTCGACGGTGACGAAGTTGCCCAGGCTCGAGGACATCTTCTCGTCGTCCATCTGGAAGAGTTCACAGTGGAGCCAGTAGTTGGCGAAGCGCTCGCCGGTCGCGGCTTCGGACTGGGCGATTTCGTTTTCGTGGTGGGGAAAAACGAGGTCGCGGCCGCCGACGTGGATGTCGAGCGTCTCGTCCAGGTGGGTCATGCTCATCGCGGAGCACTCGATGTGCCAGCCGGGGCGGCCCTCGCCCCAGGGGGAGTCCCAGGTTTGCCCCGCGGGCGGGTCGCCGCCGTGGTCGACGCCCTCGTGGCGGTGTTCGGCGACCGCGTCCGCGTCGACGCCGTCGGCCTTCCAGAGCGCGAAGTCGGCGGGGTGGCGTTTCTCCGAGCGCTCGTCGGGATCGCCCTGGGACTCGATCTCGTCTATGTCCTGGTTCGAAAGCGTGCCGTAGTCCTCGAAGGCGGTCACGTCGAAATAGACCGAGCCGTTTGATTCGTAGGCGTAGTCCTTCTCGACCAGCGTCTCGACGAGGTCGATGATTTCGGGAACGTGCTCCGAAACGCGCGGGTAGACCTCCGCACGCAGGAGGTTGAGCGAGCGCATGTCCGCGAGCGTCCGCCCGATGTACGTCTCGGCCACGTCGGCCTCGTCCTCGCCCAGGTCGTCCTCGCCGACGCGGGCGACGATCTTCTCGTTTACGTCCGTGAAGTTCTCGACGTGGCGCACGTCGTAGCCGATGAACTCGAGCCAGCGGTGCATGACGTCGACGTGGACCCACGAGCGAGCGTGGCCCAGGTGGGGTGGGTCGGAGACCGTTAGGCCACAGTAGTAGAGCAAGACGTGCTCGGGGTCCTGTGGCTCGAACGGCTCCGTTTCACCCGTCAACGTGTTCGTCACGTGCAGGGTCATTAGAGTGGTGTACCCGTGGCCCGTAGTTAAACGCTCTCCAATAGGACAACTATAGCCGAGTTATACCTCTAATGGGACAACTATAGCCGAGTTATACCTCTAATGGGACTACTATAGCCTACTATAGTCGGGTTATATAGCGTAAGTTGCGCCAATAGGGACGGTTGCTCTCCGATCCGGCTATCGTTGTTCTATAGCACCGTTTCGCAGCGCGATTCGGTTCTGTCAATCGGCCCGTCGTCTACGAACCGCCGACATTATCCCCACTCGGAACACGTTCGAGTGCATCCTCGACCGTCCGGACCGCGTTTGCGCCGTCGAGCCGGTCGACGATCACGATCAGCGTCTCGTCTCCGACAGCAGCCGCCACCGGGTTGATTTCGGCAAGTGCGAGTCTCTTGAGCGTCGCCGCCAGTGCCGTCGCGTCGACCGCACCCGTCGCGTAAATCGCCGTCAGATCGCCGCCGTTCGACCCGAACGGCGTGCCGCCGACGGTGACGAGTTCACTGGCGGGATCGTCGCCGTCGACGATTCCGATGCCGCTTTCCATTCTCACACTGATATCGATCGATTCGGGGTCGTACGCCGGCAGTTCGTCGGCGTACCGACGCAGTGCCGTCGCAATCGCGTCGATGTCGCCCTCGACATCGAGGAATCGCGCGGCGGCGGTGTAGTTAAGGACACCCGCTCGAAGGGCGGTGACGAGAAACGGGTGAGCCTCGACTACACGGCGCGTTTCGGCTGCCAGTGACATTCTGTCCGGGTGCTCGAACCCGGCGCGTATAAAGACGCCGACTGTCGCTCGGCTGCCGAGCGTTCGCCGACGCCGGCGACCGGGGCGCTTTTGCCCCGAGCGTCCAAGTTCTCTGTATGGACCCAGCGGATGTCGCAGCCATCATCGAATCGGAACTCGCAGACGCCGAGGCAACGGTTTCGCGCGCCCGCGGCGAACACGACGACGATCACCTGACAGCGACCGTTGTCTCCCCCGCGTTCGAGGGCCAGTCGCTGGTCCAGCAACACCAGCAGGTCTACGACGCCCTCGACGATCACATGACGACCGATATTCACGCACTTGAACTCTCGACGTACACGCCCGACGAGTACGAGGAGTGACTGACGGGAATCGGAAGCCGGTGGTACTGACGAGTTCAGCCGAAGCCGCCGAAACCGTCGAGAATCGAGAGTTGTCGGTAGTCACCATGCAGCGCCGGACGGATCTCCGACTCTCGAATCCGGAACCGCAGGTTTCTCCTTCGCTCCTGATAGGATAGTCGTATGGAATCGCTTCACACCCGGATCAGACTGCTCTGGATCGCCGAGGTGACGATCGGTGCAGTCGTCCTCGGAATCGCCCTCGCCGCCGTCGATTCGCTGCTCACCAGCGTGCCGGTCGCCGCGCAGGCCGGGGTCGTCGTCGCGGGCATCGTCCTCGGGAGCGCCTACGCCGTTCGGCGCTACCAGGTCTGGCAGTTCGACCTCCAACCCGACGCGCTCTACCTCGAACGCGGTGTCGTGACCTTCGTCGAAACCGCCGTCCCCTTCGTTCGCGTCCAGCACGTCGACACCCAGTTCGGGCCGATCGAACGCATCCTCGGCCTCTCGAGCGTCGTCGTCTACACCGCCGGCACGCGAAACGCCGACGTTCGCATTCCCGGTCTCACACCTGATCGAGCGCGCGAACTACAAGATACGCTTCGCGACCTCGCCGTCGAGAGCGAGGCCGACGACGCCGTCTGAACTCGATAGTATGAGTGACTCACTGAACCGACTGCATCCGCTCAGTGCGGTGACGTACGCCCTGCAGCACGGGTTCGTCTGGCTCTGGATTCCGGTGACGTTGCTGCTCGTTCTGGCGGGCGTGTTCGACCCGATTCGCGCCGGGTGGATCCCCTTCGTCGCACCGATCGGCTTTCTCGCAGGGGTCGCCTACGGTGTTGCCTATTACTACCGATTCGGATACGCCGTGACGCCGGACACCGTCGATGTCTCTTCCGGTGTCGTCGCCCGTCGGTCCCGCGAAATTCCCTACAGGCGCATCCAGAACGTCGACATCAAACAGGGCGTTATTCAGCGAGTGCTCGGTCTCGCCGTCGTCTCGATCGAAACCGCCGGCGGCGGCGACAGCGAAGCGACGCTAAACTTCGTCGGGGAGGCCGAGGCGACGCGGCTCCAGCGGGAGATACGCCGTCGGACTGCGGACAGCCGAGATCGGCAGCGGTCTCGGGACGAGCAGACAGCGGAATCGGAAGCGACGACCGACGCGAGTGAACTCGCCGATACTGGCCCGTCTGGCGAGTCGCCTTCGACGCCAGTTCGAACGCCCGACGCCGAGTCATCCTCGCCGTCTGCGGGGCCCGAACCGAGCGAACCGGGTGAACCGAGTGACACGGGTACGAACGAGTTCAGTGAGCAGCGACGGCACCCGCTGTTCGCCCTGCAGTCGCGCGAACTGTTGTTGTACTCGTTTACGTCGGTCCGGGCCGCGGCGGTTGCAGGGGTGATGTTCGTCTTCTTCCTCGCGACGGACTCGATTTTCGACTACCTGTTGACCGTGGCCGAACCGGTCGGCGGGCCGGCGGATCTCGGCAGCGGGACGGTGGGGAGTTACGGCGTCTTGACACTGGTATCGTTACTGAACGCGATCGGCGTCACGTACCTGTTGAGCGTCGCCTACACGTTCGGAACGTACTACGACTTCCAGCTCGGCCGGGTCGGCGAGGACTTCGTCTACGAGCGCGGCCTGCTGCAGCGCTATAGCGGCTCCATTCCGTCGGAGAAGGTCCAGTCGGTGACGATTACGGACAATCCGCTCCAACGGCTGATCGGCTACGCCGGGCTGTGGGTCGAGACTGCAGGGTACGGCCCGGACAGTAACGGCGGCAGTCAGTCGGCCGTCCCGCTCGCCAGACGGGAACGCGTCCACACGTTCACGGAGAACCTGACCGGTGTCGAGACGCCGACGTTCCAGCGACCGCCACCGCTCGCCCGGCGGCGCTATCTCGCCCGCTACTCGCTGCTTGCCGGCCTGATCGTTCTGGTCGCGTTCGGAATTACGCAGGTGACGATCTTCGATCGCTGGTACCTCGCCGCCGTCGTCTTCCTCGCAGTCCCGCCGGCGGCGCACCTGCGCTATGTCCACCTCGGCTACTACGTCGGCGACGATCACATCGTGATTCGCCGCGGCTTCTGGAAACGACAGACGACCGTGATCCCCTACTACCGCATCCAGACGGTCTCGACGCGCCGGTCGGTCTTCCAGCGTCGACTCGGCCTGGCCTCGCTCGTCATCGACACCGCGAGTTCGCGGACGATGACTCGATCCGCGCCCCGGATCTACGATATCGAACTTGCGGATGCGCGAGAGACCCATCAAACCAGTCGCGAGCGATTGCAAACGGCGCTCCGGGAGCGTGCGGCCGCGGACGATCCGGGTGTTTCGGTGGATTTTACCTGACTGACCGAGTGGCCCCGCGTATGGGATCTACAGACGGTACCGACGGCGACGAACCCGGAGACAACGGCGAGTTCCGCATCGAGGAGGACAGCCTCGGCGAGATGGAGGTTCCGACAGACGCCTACTGGGGCGCACAGACCCAGCGGGCGATCGAGAACTTTCCGATCTCGGGCATCTCGTTCAGTCGCCGCTTCGTCCGCGGACTCGGCGTCGTCAAGAAGGCCGCCGCACAGGCAAACCGCGACCTCGGCCTGATTGAAGACGACGTCGCGCAGGCGATCATCGAGGCCGCAGACGAGGTCATCGCCGGCGAACACGACGACCAGTTCCCGGTCGACATCTTCCAGACCGGCTCCGGGACCTCGTCGAACATGAACGCCAACGAAGTTATCGCCAACCGCGCCGCCGAACTCATGGGCGCGGAGATCGGCGACCGCGTCGTGCACCCGAACGACCACGTCAACTACGGCCAGTCCTCAAACGACGTGATCCCGACCGCGATGCACGTCGCCTCCCTCGAAGCCGTCGAGAAGGACGTCATCCCCGCGCTCGACACGCTCCGCGAGGCGCTCGAAGAGAAGGAAGACGAGTTCGACGACGTCGTCAAAACCGGCCGCACGCACCTACAGGACGCAACTCCCGTCACGCTCGGCCAGGAGTTCTCCGGCTATCGGACGCAGGTCGAAAAGGGACTCTCCCGCGTCGACAAGGCTCGCGAGCACCTCGCTGAACTCGCACTCGGCGGCACCGCAACGGGAACCGGCCTCAACACCCACGAAGAATTCCCTGGCCGAGCGGCTGAGTACATCACCAAGGAGACCGGCGTCCAGTTCCGCGAGGCCGACAACCACTTCGAGGCCCAGGCGGCCCACGACGCGATGAGCGAGGCTCACAGCGCACTCCGAGTGGTTGCGGGTTCGCTGAACAAGATCGCCAACGACCTACGCCTGCTCGCCTCCGGGCCGCGCAACGGTCTCGGCGAGATCGAACAGCCCGAGAACCAGCCCGGCTCCTCGATCATGCCCGGCAAGATCAACCCCGTCGTCGCCGAGGCTGTCAACCAGGTCCACAAACAGGTCGTCGGCAACGACGCCGCCGTCTCCGCCGGCGCTGCGGAGGGCCAGATCGATCTCAACCTCTACAAGCCCGTCCTGGCGCACAATTTCCTCGAATCCGCCGAACTCATCTCGAACGCGAGCCAGGTCTTCGCCACCCGGTTTGTCGATCCGCTCGAGGCGAACGAGGAGTACTGCGCGGACCGCGTCGAACAGTCGATGGCGATGGCCACCTCGCTGAACGTCCACATCGGCTACGACAAGGCCAGCGAGGTCGCAAAGACCGCCCTCAAGGAAGGCAAGACCGTCCGAGAAGTCGTCCTCGAAAAGGGCTATCTTGACAAGGACGAGGCTGACGAAGTGCTCGATCCCGCGAAAATGACCGAACGCGGCATCCTCGGCCAGGACGACTGATCTGAGACTCCGTCTGACTGTCTTTGCTCTCGACTGCGCTTCTCTACTACCTCCTCTCCAACACCTCCCTCTGGAAGCTACTCTCCTTTCTGGCCCCTGATGCGAATTGTTGCGTTCTTCCTCCTCTCGTGTGCCCCACTCTCTGTGCTTGCACGTACCAACAATCGATGTACTCGTTTCTGCGTAGTATCAGCACCTGACCAGTATTCCTTTCCGAACGCTCGATCACGAATCAGCCTAATGGAGCCGTATCACCGATGATTTCTGCGGAATAAAAATACCCAAGCAGTTTTGGGGGATGCTCGCGTCAGACATACTATGCACACCTGTCGTAACTGCAACCAGTCGTTCCAGACTGAACTCGCACTCGAACTTCACCGCGACACCTGTCAGGATGGACAACTATTCTGTCAGGTCTGTGGCGACCGTTTTCGAGAAGCCGACGCCACACAGGACGGATGGCACTACGAGTGCCCGAACGAGAACTGCGACGGCGACGGCCTCCAGCAGGATCTCTACCGCGTCGAAGACGTACGCGCTGCGACACACTGAACTCGGCCTCGTCCGTCACAGGCTACTCCGTTCTCTTCCTGTAGTCCTCGAGTGCTACCCCATTGACTCTTCCCTGTTTCAGTTCTCTACACTTCTTCGCACGCGGTTATGGTGGGCACCGTATTGATATAGCGATATTAGATTTATTAGACCGAAACCACACACCATAAATATAAAACAACCAATAAGAAGCGCTGTATCACTACGTACTAGCGCCCGATTGCGACCGTCGCTTACCGTCGCCGACTGATCCAACACCTCCTCGCCGATCCGGTATTCACCCTCGAATCTGCGGGTCGGAAGACAGCACACCAATGGATACCGAAATATCCGTCTCGGTTTCCGAGTTCACCTGCAGTCCCCCGTCGCGTTCGGAGCTGTTCTCGAGGCCAGTAACGCTGGCTCGAACGGTGCATCAGTTGCCCTCGTTGTAGTCGACGCTCGAATTTGACGACACCTGTACTGTCGGTGTGGTTTCGCCACCTGAACTCCTCGCGAGGTATCGGTCTTCAATCCGGCTGTCGACCGAGGACGATCTCCCGCCTTCGGCAACGGTCCGCAACGGTCTGTGTCCGGTCTCCGCATCGAATTCGGACTGTCCGTTCTCGCCATTGCTGTAACAGTATTCCGAGGAGCTACTGCTTGCCGCACTGATCAGTTCGAAGACGGCACCGTCCGTTGCCGCTCTGTCTCTCCTCGCGGGATCACCTCCCCAACCGACTATGGCTGTCGATCGCGAGGAATTCGAACCCAGACTGAACTCGCGGATGAGTGTCTCGCACTGCCATCCAGGGACCATCGTGACTTGTACGGTTCACCGCCGTACAAACGAACTGTGGACACTCTAATCGGCCGCCTCGTTCGATCTTCGCTTTTCTATTCGTTCGGTGCCCCATCCGCTCACATACGTCTCACAGGTCCGTCTTCCGCTTTTCCTCACCGCTGAATCACTGGTCGTCCGTTGGCCACACGCTGCCGTGTCTTGACCTTGTTCTCGGTTCGAGAGCGTCGCAAGCCGAACCGGTCTGGGACACTACTCGCACCGGCAGCACCGCAAAAAGAACCGATGACGGTCGCTACGAAACGCTCTATCCAAATTCACCCCATACTCCCTCTCAATAGTGTTGTCCCAACAAACTATAACAGAGCCAGTCGTCTCCGCTTGATTCATATTCGCCTCCCTTGCTTTCCACTCGGATGGATCGACTCTCAATTCCATACGTCCAAACAGTGTGTATCGATCTGTTCGCTGTCGTTCGGCGTGATTCTCGATCGAGAATCACGAGTACATTCAACCGAGAGATTCTGACTCCGCCATCGGGTTCGTCGTTTCTCCGTTTGCCAACACGGGCCGTTCTCTTCGCTCTCAAGCAGCATCAATATCCGAACTCATAGTACTGCTACGGAACGCTCTGTATCTTGATTTATGTCCTGTTATAGATTCTAATCCCAATTTGAATCACTATAATTGCGTTACTAGTAGTGACAATAGATGAGATAAGCTTAGTTAGCTCGAATAATGGGAATATTGAATATCACGGCGTGTGATAACCATCGTATGAGCGATTCGGCCGATTCATCTAGAAAAGCTGTTAAGACATACGTCCCAGCATATCAGAAAGACGAATGGCAATCTCACGCCGACGAACTCGATATGAGTCAGAGCGAGTTCGTTCGGACGATGGTCCAGGCCGGTCGAAAGGGCCTCGAGCCCGTAACAGCGGAACCCGAATCTCCGGGGTCAAACCCTGGGGGTAACGGCCTCGAAACACGGGTCCTCGAATTACTGTCAGCTGATACGTATTCGTGGGACGAACTCCTCGAGGCAGTCAGCGACGACATCGAGTCACGACTCGACGAGACGCTTGAGCAACTGCAGGCGGACAACCGGATTCGATACAGTGGCCGCCACGGCGGCTACACGACGACCGGTGATGGTGATAGTGATGGCAACTGAGGGAACCCAGGACGTGGATGCTCCGATCGCGTACTTCCTCGACGATCAGCGCTATCACGGGAAGAGCGAACGGACGCTCGAGGCCTACGAGCGCGTCCTTCGTGAATTCGAGTGCTTCGTCGAACAGGAGTTCGAGGCGATCGAGACCGTTGGGGAGGCAGACCGGCGGGCCTGTATGGCCTGGATCCACTCCCTTCGCGGCCAGTTCGAATCGAGTACCATCGCGACGTATGCGTCCTATCTCAACCGCTTTTACGACTATATGACCCGTATCGGTGCGTTTGACGAGAATCCAATGGCACTCGTCATGGAGGAACTGTCCGAATCTATCGATACGAACCCGACCAGACGCGACCTCTCCATCAGCGACATGCAGGCGTTCGTCACCTCAATCGTGCATCCACTCGAGCGGGCTGTCGTTGTCATGCTGCTAAAGACGGGAATGCGCGTCGGCGAACTCTGTAACCTCGATTTACGAGATTTACACGGCGAGTTCACCTCGCTCGAACTCGAGTGGACGCCTCGAGTTGAACTCGACCAGCGGCCGTCGTCGGTATACGTGTCTGCGGAGCCGGCACGCGGGACCGTGGTGAACGGCGAAGAGCGGACGGCCTCGAACAAGCGAAAGCGAGAGACCGTTATTCCGGTAGACACGGAGTTACAGGCCGTCTTGCGCGAGTGGTTGGCTATCCGCCCCGACCCGGTTTCACCGGCGAGGGCACTGTTTCTCGATACCGGTGAGACGTGGGGTGAGCGCTTGACGCCGTCCGATGTGCGCTATATCGTCGAGAAACACGCTCGCGAACAGGGGTGGTACCGAACTGGCGGCGGAACGACCGAAAACGTCACGCCGCATTACTTCCGGCACTTTTTCACGACCCACTTACGTGACCGGACGGGGGATCGCGGCATCGTTCAGTATCTCCGCGGTGACGTTGCCGGCGACGTGATCGACACGTACACCCACAACTGGGGAGATCGTGTTCGAGAGACCTATCTCGACCATATTTACCGGGTAACGGTCTAGTTTCTGTCCGATGTGTCGGTACGAGTTCAGCGATCCACATGATATCGCTGTCTGTTCTCGGCCGTATAAATCATATTCAGATATATAGAACTCGGGGATTTCGACCCGCAGCGGTGGCTTGAATGCGAATGGAATCTGCTACTGCGGGTATTTGTCGGTGGTCGGCCTATGCTTGCCTGATGTCGGCTAGGTCGGTGCTGAATGCACGGAATGGATATTCGTTGCAGCCGGTTTCTTGACGTAGCAAATGAGCCGCGGGCGGAATCGGGCGCAATCTCAGAATCAGTGTCTCAATGTGTGAAACAAATAAGCGTCCAATAGAGCTGTTGCTCACGGCCGGGCGGTCACAGGGGACGGCCAAGCCTCAGTCAGGCGGATCGAGACCGTACCATTGCTTCGCTACGGTCAGGAACTGGTTCGCATCCACTCGCGGTGCGTACGTGTGGTTCTCGCCGTCGATGGCAATCTTCACGAGGAGGTCCACCAGCCGCCAGACGTTATAGAGGACGCACGCGAACGCGAAGTTGAAGAACCGATAGTCGCGTTCCGTTGAGGTGGTTCGCACCATGAAGTGTTTCTGCTTCTTGAATCCGTTCTCGATACCCCAACGGTGGCGATACCACCGAATTAATCGCTCGATCATGTGGACGAACGCTCTCGCATCCATCTGCTGATCGTCGGCGTCACCGGCGGTCACGTAGGGGTGGTTCGTCTCGAACACCACGGTTTCGCCGGTGTCAACCTCTCCGTCCTGTGCTTTCTGCTTACGCTCTTCGACGTCCTCTTCGCGCTGGATGTCCGCGAGCAGCCGCGAGAACGACATCCCCTCGCTCGATTCGCCTTCTACGTCCTCTAACTCCCACTCGCCGCACATCTCCGTCCAGACTGCTGAGAGATCGTCGTCTTCGTGCTCGTCGTCGGAGTTCGATTGCTTCGGGAGGTAGACCTGCTTGCGCGTGGGTGTCCCATCGTCGGCTTTCTCCTCTGTGACGTGGAAGCGTTTGCCGTTGCGGTACATCCACTCGATGGTCTGCTTCGTCGCTAGTGGCGAAGATGCGTGTGGGATTCAGGTAGTGAACGTCGTACTCCTGGCAGGTGTCCTTCACCGGTTCGCTATCGAACTCACGGTCCATCATCACGAGGTCGATGTCGACCATCCCGGTCGTCTGCGACAGCAGCTTCTCGACGATCTCGTCCTTCGACTGACCGCGCACACGCGGGATCGCATCGAGTACGAGTGGGACATCCATCTCGACGATTTTGAGCACCGCCCACTGGTAGTAGTCGCTACCGTCCTTGTAGCCGAGGATATCGTCCTCGTGGTCTTCTGGATCGCCAGTGAACGGAAAGCCCTTGGTCACGTCGATGGCCGCAAAGACTGACCCGTCGAGTTCGCCGTTCTGGCGAGCCCGTGCAATGAGCATCCGAGTGGTGTTCCGGAGCATCTCTCGGATCTCCGTGACGGAGAGTTTCCCGATCTGGTAGCGGTGGGTCGATCCAGTTGGGATACGCTCGCGCGTCGTATCGAGGGAGAACGAGGCCGGACCGCTGCGGGCGTACATGTCCTCGCGCATCCCCATATAGGCATGTTGCTCCCAGAAGGCGTTCTCGTGGATCTCCCAGTTCTGTCCCCGATCGAGCGCGAAGGCGTCGGTCACAAACGGTTTGGCCTGCTGCCAGACCTCGTCGGTCTTCTCGGCGATGAACTGGTGTTCGGGACGGCTGTCAGCATCTGATTCAGCCACTGCGTCAGTGTCGATCCGATCGGAAAGCGGCTGAGGACTGGTGGAACTGAAGAGGAGTTAGCGCTCGTGAGCGCTCAGGTATCGGCCTCCACTTCGCTCAGTTGTTTGACGAATTCTGGGTCACGGTGGTCAGGGAACAGAGATTCAGATTCATTTAGCTCTGAGATCGTGTTCATATCTTCGGTACTCAGCTCGAAATCGAAGATATCGAAGTTCTCGACGATCCGCTCCTCATGGACTGACTTGGGGATTGCAACAATTCCTCGCTGTATCAGCCATCGAAGAACGACCTGTGCAGCCGATTTGCTATACTGCTCGCCGATCGAAACCAGCACGTCGTTCTCGAAGAGGTTGTTCCGTCCTTCAGCGAACGGCCCCCAGGACTCGTGCTGAATCTCATGCCTGCTCAGGAACTCAGCGTCTTCGATCCGCTGGTAGAAGGGGTGTGTCTCGATCTGATTGACTGCAGGGACGACCTCGTTCTGGACGATCAGGTCGATCAAGCGATCCGGGTGGAAGTTGCTAACACCGATAGCCCGAATCTCGTCTTCGTGGTACAGGTCCTCCATTGCTCGCCATGACCCATGAACGTCACCGAAGGGCTGATGGATCAGATACAAATCCAGATAGTCCAGTCCCAGTCGATCGAGTGACCGTTCAAACGCCCGCTTCGTGCTTTCGTAGCCAGCATCCTGTATCCAGAGCTTTGTGGTGACGAACACGTCCTCTCTCGCCACATCGCTCGTCTCGATCGCTCTGCCGACAGCCTCTTCGTTCTCGTACCCGGCCGCAGTATCGATGAGACGATACCCGGTACGGAGAGCTTCGGAGACGCTTCGTTCACATACTTCGAGATCCTCGATCTGATACGTACCGAATCCGAGGATCGGCATTTCTACACCGTTGTTTAGCTTGACGGTTTCCATTTCCACATTAGAGTGTAGACCGCACGCCATTTGGATTCAATGCTATTATAAAACCCCATTTAAGTCCCTTCGCCTAGCCCGAACACTCCTCCATAGAGCGTACCGGATAGCACCATCTCAGTAGAGACCCAGTAAGTGGTTCAAGCACGGAAGTACATATCGATATGACAATACTTGCGGGGAAACAGTGATAGTCAGATAGACATTGATTCTAGCAGATTTCGGATTCAGTAGGTCGGGAAGATACTGTCACGTCGAAGGGTTCGTCAGCGATGGCTGTGTCCCGATCGTTGACGTGATCAACTGGCGCTCCCCTCGGCGAAGAAGATTCGACATCGAGGGTTGAGAAATACCCATCTCCTCAGCCAACTCGCCGGCCGTGGTCTGTCGGGGATTATCGTAGTATCCGTGAGAGATAGCGAGTGCCAGTGCTTCGTATTGCCGGTCAGTTAGCCCGTACTGTGAGTGTTCATCTGGGGACCGAGAATCCTGCGTGATCGAGATAAGATCGGCCCGGATGCCATTCTCATCGCAATGATCCCGCATATTATTGAACGACTCATAATCCCGAAAGATCTTCTTTTCGTACCATCCCTCCGGAATGATAGTCGTCGGTTCTATTTGAGCCTTAGCGAACCGTCCGGGAACGAACGCTTCCGAAACAATATCCTCCAGTTTGACGTCGAGCTGATAGACGTCCCTGCCGCCCTCGCGTCCAAGGGGGGTTGTCCCTACTACTTCATCGAGAGCAATGAGACCATCTTCGGTAACACCATCAGCTGGGTCGAGATGGACGACGAACACCCGAGAGTCCCCACCATGACACAGGCCGTGTTCACACTCGAGTTGATTGGATGGTAACGATTCTGCGAAACTAACGAACGGAAGTGAGGGTGAACTGACGAGGAGTTCCGCAGTCACTGTCATAGGATGTAGGAGACGCTACTCAGACTTAATCCTCTAGATCGGTACAGCCGGTACTCATATTCATTCATATCCTGTTGTGCCTCCACGAAAATGTATTTAAATGTCCTTCTATATTAGCACAGCACTCAGGACCGTAGACCCACTTTAATCAGAGGATGGAAACGTCGACACAATCGGATGACTGGACTGCAACGGATATGCCCGACCAATCTGGCCGCACAGTCATCGTGACTGGCGCGAACAGTGGGCTAGGATTCGAAGCGACCAAGGCATTCACGCAGAGGGGTGCGCACGTCGTCATGGCATGCCGGAGTCTTGAGCGGGCAAACCGTGCACGGCGAGAAATTGAGTCAATGACCACCGGCGCATCGTTGACGGTACTCGAACTTAATCTTGGAAGCCAGGCATCTATTCGGCAGTTCGCTACTGATTTCGATTCCGAGTTCGACCGACTTGATGTACTTCTCAACAACGCTGGTGTGATGATGACGCCGTATTCGACAACAGAAAATGGATTCGAACTACAGTTCGGCGTTAACCATCTCGGACACTTTGCGCTCACTGGACTCCTCGTTGATCACCTCATAGAGACGGACGGCGAGACGCGTATCGTCATGCAGAGCAGTGTAGCTCACAGAAATGGGACTGGCGAAATCGATTTCGACGATCTCAACGGAAGACAGTCCTACGGCCGATTCGAGGCGTATGCGCAGAGCAAACTCGCAAATCTGCTGTTCACTTACGAACTGGACCGTCGACTTCGCGCAATTGGGACCGATACGATTGCTGTCGCCGCTCATCCTGGCTTGTCGGCGACCGAACTCCCAGACGGCGACTCCGAGATGGAGACATCTACTATTCAAAAAATATACTCGAAATTTGTAAACACCTTCCTCACACAATCCGCCGCTACCGGCGCGCTTCCAGCGCTCTATGCAGCGACAGCGGTAAATGTTGACGGCGGTCACTACATTGGCCCGGACGGGTTCTTGGAAGTGCGAGGGAAACCGACCCACGTCGTCTCGAATGCAACATCGTACGACCACGCTACTGCACGCCGCCTTTGGGATATCTCTGAAGGGTTGACCGGAGTCACGTTTGAGCTTGAAGAACCACAGCTCGCATAGCTACTGGGCACGCGGATTTACTGCCAACATCGGACCGAGGGTCTGACTGATGAGTTGCTTCTCGGCTCGGCGGAGGAGATCAGACGCAGATGGACCAGAGATCCCAAGTTCGTTAGCGAGATCCTGCGTTGACAGAGTACGTGGCGAATCGTAATACCCCTGGGTGAACGCGATTGAAATCGCCTGATACTGTTTCTCTGTGAGTCCAAACTGATCTGGTTCTCCAGGGTTTTCGGGATCCGCTGCGATATTCAGTAAGTCGAACGAGATGTCATGGGCCGCGCAGAGGTCTCGGTACGTGTCAAGCGCATCGTAGTCGGAGAACACCTTCTGATGGCGCAGCCCTTCGTCGGTAACCGTCGCGTTCATCAATACGCCTCTAAACATCTCGTGATCGTGAGAGGCAACGAGTCCAGATTCGTCGTCGATGGTCAATCGATAGAACCATCCTTCTGCTGTCCGTCCGATTTCTATCGCGTCAACGATTTCAGGTTGGGTATCGACACTCTGCTCGAACGCCTTTCGCCAGTTGTCGGCTACAGTCACTTCAACGAGAAGTCGTCCATCTTCGAGCGGGATTATATTGGAGATCGGCACGTTGTTACTTGGCATTGAACTCGCCAGACCAACTAACGGGAGCGTTCGGTCCGCGAGGAGAATTTCTGCGATGATTGCCATAGCGGATAATTGGAGCCGGGATGCTTAATTTACATCGGTGAAGGTACTCACATCGGGATTCTCACAGGAGTTGTTTCGAGAATACACTGTTTTGAATACTAGATACAGCAGAGGTCGGCTAGGTTGATTCGTCATGCACAGCTCCCGGCGTAATTTAGACTCCGGTGTTGCTTTCTATCCCAGCCGTGCATGAGAAATCTACCTGCCTGACTTCAGATGCTTGCAGTGACAAAGGAGCCATTGGCTTGAACTCTTCATCCAGTTGGTGTCGATGGCTCCGCCGACAGTGTAGCGGACAATGGGGGGATCGAACGGCAGTTGAAGTGCGTCGCCGGCCGGTATCTCCGTCTCGTGAACTGTGACGGGAATGCCGGTGGCTGGCATCTGTGTGTGCGTGTGTGGATGTGACTTCCGTGGTTACTCTACAATTCCTTTCCGGACGAATGCGCGGTAAGGTTCGATACAGAATCCGAGGCGGTTTGGAAGGAACGAGTGCAGTCGCCTCGGCCTCAAGAGTCTCGGTTATCGACGGTTAGTTGTCAGGAACCTCTACGGTCTTCGTCTGTTTGGGTGGTTTGGTGGATGCGTTGGACGAAGCCGCCTCATCTGTGGGGGTCTGTCGGGGTTCGTCGCTCTGATCTGCACTGTGCCATGTCTCGGCGGGGAGTTCGCGCTCCTCGATGGCGTCTTCGAGGTCACGCATGAACGTCGCGACGGTGTTGCCCATGATGTAGACGGGGCGTTCGTTCTCCAACAGCGATTGGAGCACGTCGTCGGCTGGCGTCTCCGTCTCGTGAACCGTGACGGGGAACGCCGCCTTCCGAGCGAACGCACTCGTCGTTCCGCCGGCGACGTGGACGCGATCGAAGACCGGTTCGTCCCGATCGTACAGGTCATTGAGGTAGTGCAGGAACGAAACTGATCGCCCCCGTCTGTCGCCGCGGAGGTAAAGGAACGGCTCGATGCGGTCTATTGCCGGGTCTTTTGCGAAGAGTGCTTGGCGTATCATCTCCGTACTCTGGACGTCGTTGACTTCCGCTGCGTTGTAGACGCGTCCGTCGGCGAGCTGTCGCCATTCGACGTCCATTTGGTTGCGATGCACTGCGAGTTCGTCGTCCGTCAGCGGGACTTCGTCGATAGCCCGCAGGATTTCGTTGAGCGCGTAGATCGACTCGATGCCGGGAATGTGTTCGTATTGTTCGGGGACTGTAACGTGGCTCACGGTCGCGTTTCGGCGGGCGATTTCGGTCTCGAGAAACTCCCGTATGTGTGGGTCCTGTTCGGCATTGATGACGTGGGTTCCTTCCGGGATTGCGCGGACCAACCCGCGAGCGACCTTGTACCGGTCGCTGCCGAGGGTCGACAGATGGTCCTCGCGAACGTTGCTCAGCACGACGACGTCGGGATCGACGAATCGATCGTTTACCATTCGGGTGGTATACGAGGTGATCGCCTGGTTTTCGACGACCAGTGCGTCGGCTGGCGTGTGCGAACGGATCTCCTGTTCGTTCTCGTAGAGCGTGACGCGGTGACCGCGAGAAATCGGGTGGGTCTCTCCCGAATGGATCGAGACCGGATGGTTTCCGGTTACCTTCGCGAGCACGTCGTACTCCCTGTTATAGAGGATGTCGTAGACCCATCGGGTGAGACTCGATTTGCCGCGAGTTCCCGAGATCACGATCTGCGTATCGATACCGTCGAGTCGACGGCTATGGCGTATCCCGCGAAGACACGCGTGTTTCACATCGCGTACTGCGTTTTCGATCGTGTGTACGATGTCCGTTGTGCGAGTTATACCGAGTGGAGAGCTTGCGTTTTCCTGTTTGTCGCTCATGCGAGCACCTGTCTGGTGTGATAGTTGGCGATCGGTTGTCGACGCGTTTCGAGGCGATGTGCACAGTAGATCCCGAGCAGAACGGCACCGAGCAGGACGGCGAATTCGATGGCAGATACCGTGGTTAGGATGCCGGTTTCCCGCGGCTCGACGAACGTTCTCGTCCCGGAGAGGAGCAGGGCGTAAAGCGCTGCCCCGAGAGCGGCCGATTCGAGGCGTTCAGCGGGTGCGACGCGGTGGATGTTGTACGCGCTGATTCCCGCGAGCAGGACCGTAAAGTAAAGCGCGAAGCCGACGGTGACGGGGACGACGGCCGCGACGAGAACGCCGTACAGCATCGTCGTAACAACACTGAGGCTCAGCAAGACGCGCCCGTAGATCAGGGAGACCGCGTTGATTGCGGTGATGGCAGCGTAGACGACGACCACACCGGCGAGGAACACGCCGAGCGTCCACGCGTTCGCGATCGAGAGGGTGACGAGAAGCGGAATCGCGATCAGTCCGCCGAGTCGGACACCCCACCGGGCGTGTGCCAGCTCGGAGAGGACGAGCCCGCCGAGGAACAAGCAGAGCATCCAGACCCGAGCGATCGTCGTCGTCGTGGGAACCGGACCGGCGACCGCGTTCCGATACTGTGCGATGTCGGAGGCCGGTGTAAAGAGGATGGATGTGAGGCTCGGGCGGAGGTGCGTGGCGAGCGTCGGTGAAACGAGCGGAATCGCGGTGGCGACCAACCCGACGAAGAGTCCGGCGCTCACGAGGATATCGGTACGGCGATCCTCGCGGTCGAGTTTGTGATAGTTATACGCGGCGATACCGGGTAAAATGGTCCCGGTGAACGCGAGTTCGACCGTGGAGCCGAATAACGCCCAGCGGTCGAAAACGAGCGTGAGAGTTACCGGACCGAGTGCGCCGGCGGCGAGACTCACGAGCAGTAGTTGGCGGCCGTAAATGAGCGTATGCCGTCGAATAAGACCGACCAGATAGTACGCGGTAGTCGCCGTGATGAGGAAAAGCGGCAGTGCTTCGAACGAATACAGCGAGTACACGGCAAGAAGCGGGACGACGATCACGCCGCCCATTCGGAGCCCTCGGTACTGTGTGACGCCGATACCGATCGCAATTCCGAGAATCGTAATTGCTGCTGCAACGATCATGTACTACGCTCCGTTCCGGTTTTCGCAGATCTCTGCTCTCCAGTGTGGCTGTACCGAAGTTCGTACCCGGTACGAATTGCCGTAGATTTTGTCATACACGCAAGTGGAAAGTTGCGATGACATCATCTTAATACTTTATACCATGTTCTTTAATTTTGTATTTTCAAAATAATTACTCTGTTGATACTATTGGCTATGAGCAATAGTGATATCCATTGGCATACTTCCTGGGAAGAAACAACAGGTAGTGCTATATTCTTAGATATCTGTAGTTAAACTCACCCCAACGAGTATATCGTTCTCCAGAGGCATGTCATAAATAACATATCAGGAAACAAATATGAGACATGTATGGTGGTTTATATCCAAGCCACTTCATCACCGATTTCTCAGTGATTCCACACTGTCGGGCACACGGATGTCCCTGCTCCCAACGGTTACCGTTCGACGCCGAGTTCAGTATCGAGATCGCCGCCGTTCAATAACGCTCGAACGTCCCGGACTGCGGTAGTTACTTCGGGAGTGCTCTCTAGCAGGACGGTTTCACTCGGGAACAACTGTTCGCCGAGAAGCAGCCCGTGCTCGCGGGCGGTCGAACCCGTTACCGTCAGGTAGACGCCGACTCCGGTGTCGGCGATCGCCGCCTCCTCCTCGCGACCGTCGGCCGGATACCTGAACTCGACATCTTCGAGCGCGCTCGTCCCGAGGACGGCCCGGACGAGTCGCTCGTACCGCGGTTCGATACAGAGCGGGCCGTCGTACTCGGCGAGAAAGTCCCGGTCGAGCGATGTCGCAGACGGAACTGCTTCGGGACTGCCCATCAGCGTGTGATAGACGGTATCCCCGAGTCCGGTGACCACCTGTACGTCAGTATCTACGGGATCGATCCGGGCGTTTACGTCGGCGATTCGGTCGAGCGGCTCGGGTCGGAGTTCGACGACTTCCTCCAGCACGAGGTCGGCGCTGTCGAACCCCAGTGCGAACTCGTGGGTGCGAAGCGAGCGAAACGGTTCCTCGCGTCCGACGAGTTGAATTGCGGTATCGTCGGTGGGCACGTCGAGACCGGTGGTGTCGTCGAGCGGGATCGTCACGCTGTCGAAGACGATCCGACGGGGCTTTCCGGCACGGGTGTCCCGAACGAGGGTGTACTCCGGTTCGGTCGGGTCGTCGACAGCGCTGTAGTCGGCGAGACGATGGTAGACGTTTCCCTCCGCAGCATCGAGCGTTCCCTTGGTCAGGGCCTTTTCGTGGCGAAGCGTCGACGAAATCTCGTCTGCGAGGTCGGCGATATCGAGTCGGCTTGCCAGGCGGTCGAGGACTGACTCGAGCGGTCGTCCTTTTCGAGGAACAGCGATCGGGATCGTCTCGCCCATCGATGAGTGCTCACCTGGCGAGAGATAAACGAGTTGCGTTTCGTGCGGTAGTTGTGTGGGTCCGTTTCGCAGGACGTTCACTGCTGTATCCTGTCGCCCGAGCGGTTGCCGAGATAATACAGCAGTGGAAACTTACGAATCCGAGAACATCGATCCGAGCTGGTCGCGCCACTCCTGAATGTCGGTGACCTCCCCACGGACGTCGTCGAGTTCGTCTTCGACGGTTTCGAGGCCATCTTCGACCGTTTCGACATCTGATTCGACGGTCGACACGTCGGATTTGACGGCGTCGATCTCCGTCGAGAGATCGTCGATGGACGCGGACAGGTCGCTCTCGAGGCTGTCGACAGTTTCGTCGAGATCGTCGACGCGCGAATCGACGCTGGAAACGTCGTCGTCGACGCCGTCGAGGTCGGCTTCCAGTTGCTCGACATCGGAATCGACAGTATCGAGATCGGTCGCGACATCGTCCACATCGGTTTCGATGTGATCGGCCCGAGAGTCGAGTTCGTCGACGGTGTCCGCGGTGGTCGCGAGGTCGTCCTCGATGTCGGTGGTCCACTCGGTCAGCGTTTCGACCTCGGTTTCGAGGCTCGCGACCTGCGAGTGGGTTCCCGAGAGGCGGTCGTCCATCGACGCAAGATCGTCCTCGAAGGCGGCGAGTTCACTTCTGAACTCGTCGATGATCTGCTCGTCGGTGCCGTTCTCGCCGAGGAACGTTTCGAGGGCGTCCGTGTAGGCGGCGACTTCCTCGACTCGGGACTGGAGGTGGTCGATTCGGGCGAGATCGGCGCTCGTCGGTGTGGTCGTATCGGGTTCGGCGGCTTCGTCGTCCGCGTCTGTGCTGTCGAGTTCAAGCTCGGTTCGGAGGACTGCGAGGTCGTCCTCGTCGAGATCGTCGTTGCGGATTTCGGCTGCGAGTTGCGCGCCGAGCGGGCGGGAAGTGTCTGCGTCTGTCTCTGTTCCCGCGCCCGGAGCCGCGTCAGATTCAGGCACCGCGTCGGTGTCGGACGAATCGGTTGAAGCGGCAGCAGCGTCCGTCTCCGTTTCCATCCCCGTCGGTGGGGCGTCAGCGTCACTCTCGGCGGTCTCGGGTTCCGCTTTCTCAGCCGACTCACCTGTTACCGGTGTCTCGTCGTCGCCGTCTTCGTCCGCGTCGGTCGCCGCAGCCGCGTCGTCCGCGACCTCGAGTTCGTCGGTGGTATCGGTATCGTCTTCCTCGGGTGCGGTGTTAGCCGGGTCGCCGCTGTCGTCCGTCTCGCTATCCAGATCGAGTTCGAGTCCCGGACCGTCATCGTCCGGTTCGAGTTCGAGCGTTTCGGCGTCGGATTCGTCCGCATCCGCGTCCGCATCTGCGTCGGCCGTCGACTCGTCGCTGAGTGCGCTCGATATCGTTTCGTCCTCGTCGAGATCGGTGAGGTCGTCGTCCTCGAAGCCGAGGTCGATGTCCGGCGTCTCGCCGGATTCGTCACCGGACGACTCCGAGTCGGGTTCCGTGTCGATATCGCCGAGGTCCAGGTCCAGGTCCAGATCGCCGGACTCTTCGAGCGGGTCGGCCTCGTCGTCGGGCGTCAGATCGAGCGATTCGGTCTCGTCTTCGAGTTCAAAATCGAGGTCGCCATCGGAAGGCGTCTCGGCTGTGTCGTCGTCCATCTCGGTAGCTGTGTCTGCAGTCGGCTCGTCGGCACCGTCGGTCGCTTCGTCGGGACCAGGATCGGCGTCCATCGACTCTTCGTCGAGCCCCGGTACGGAGCCGGACTCACCGGCGATCATGTCTTTGACCGCCTGCGTGCGCTCGTCGGAGACGATGCTGTCGATGATGGCGTCATCGACCTCGTCACCGCCGGTGCTGGCGTCGGCCTCAGAACTGACCTCGACGATTTCCGGTTCGGTGAGGAATTCGGGGACCGTCTCCTCGTCGTCGATTCGAATGCCGTACACCGTCACGAGTTCGTCGCCCGACTCGAGTGTGTGGGTGAACTCGACGCGGTTATCCTGGAAGGCGGTCCAGTCCTCGCTGTAGTAGTCGGGATGGAACCCGACCTTGTCCATCGGGAACGATTCGGGGATGTCTTCGGAGAGTCGGAACGCGACCTGCTCGTCGTGCTCCGATTCGATCTCGAACCGGAGGGCAGGTACGGGAAACTCGTCCGCCGCGAACGTCTTTTGGACGGTCAATCCGTCGGCACTGACCTCGATCACGTCGTCCGTGTCGGCGGTGCTACTCATGGGACCAATGTTACTAGACCATTACTATAAATGATACGGACGGTACCAGCTGCAATCACCGGCTAGCGTTTGCCATCGGCGGCTTCGATGTCGTGGTGTCAAATCGAGACACTGCGAGCGGGCCGACGATTTACGCGGGGAGGTCGACCCGGTCGCCGATCTCGATAATCTCGAGTTCCCGCGGGTAGTCGAAGCTCTTCGCGTGGTGGTGGAGCACTTTCGGGTCCGCGGTCAGTCCTTTCCACATGCCCCAGTGAGTCGGTATCACGCGGTCGAGTTCGAGCGCGGCGGCCGTTTCGACGAGCTGGTTCTCGTCGTTGTACCAGCGCGTTCGCTTGGGTTCGCGGGTCTCCTTGTCCGGGATCTGTCCGACGGTACCGAACGCGAGCACGCCGAGGTCGATGTCGTACGCCTCGCCGATGCGGTCGAACGCCTCGCCCGGTTTCGTGTCGCCGCCGTGGAAGACGGTTCCGGCGTCGTGTTCGAGGACGTAGCTCACGGGGTGGCTCGCGTCCGGGTCGTGGGCCGGCTCGACGTGCAGCGTGAACTCGCCGATTTCGATGGTGTCACCCTCCGCCACTTCGGAGAGCTGGTCGTCGCGTACGTCCCACTCGTCGGTCCAGTGTTCGTCTTCGCGCGCGACCGCAAGGCTGTCGTCGGGCGCGTAGAAGGTCGCGCCCGTATTTTCGAGGATCGGTGCCTGGCTCGGCCCGTGAACGTGGTCCGTGTGCTCGTGCGTCGCGAGGACGGCGTCGGCCTCGGTCACGTCCGCGGGGGAGAACGGAACGGGGATCATCCGCACCGTCCGCGGCGGGTCGCCGAGTCCGACGTAGGGATCGATGAAGATCGTCGTTCCCTCGCGGCCCTTCACGATGAAGCCGTTACAGCCGAGGTACCAGATCGAGACGCCGTCCGGCGAGGCGTCTTCGACGTCGCGTACGAGCCAGTCGTCCCAGTCGCTGTGAACCATGGGTATCTGACTGCTGTGCGGACTGGCTGGGTAAGTGTTATTGTCTCCGTAGACTGATCGTCGGTGTGACATCGCGTCCGTAGCCTCGCGCTACGGAGCCGCTGCTTTCGCTCGCCGGGACAACGCTAACGGAAATCACTCTTGGTGTCTGTCGGTGATGTCGGATCAGCTACTCGGTTCGGAGCCACAGCGACGGAGCATCCTGCAGACAATCGGCGGCGTCGGCGGCCTCGCACTGTTCAGTTCGGCGGCGTCAGGAACGACGGCCGACTCTGACGACTGCGCCCCCGGCGCATCCCGTCGTCCCGACTATCGACTTCCCGAATTACCCTACGCGTACGACGCCCTCGAACCGCACATCGACGCGCGCATCATGGAACTCCACCACGGCAAACACCACCAGTCGTACGTCGACAGCGCCAACGCGGCGGTCGAAGAACTCGAGGAAATGCGATCGAACGGGGATTTCGAGACTATTCGAGCGACGAAGCGAGACCTCTCGTTCAACCTTTCCGGCCACGTCAACCACACCGTCTTCTGGGCGAGCATGAGTCCCAACGGCGGCGGAACGCCAGACGGTGCCCTTGCGACGGCGATCGAGAACCAATTCGGCTCGTTCGAGGCGTTTCGGGCCGAGTTCACCGCGACTGCGACCGCGGTCGAAGGCGGCGGCTGGGCAATGTTGTTCTACGAACCGCTCGCGGACGCCCTGGTGATCGGCCAGGTCGAGGACCAAAACGAACTCGCCCATCAGGGCGCGACCCCGCTCTTGCCGCTCGATGTCTGGGAACACGCCTACTATCTACAGTACGAGAACGACCGCGAGGCTTACGTGGATGCGTGGTGGAACGTCGTCGACTGGACCGCCGTCGGGCAGCGATACGAGATCCTCACCGAACTGCGATGCGGGCTGAACCAGGAGACTGGTGATACCGGTAGTACGACCGCTGGCTCCGACACTACGACTGATACGGATACGGACACCGACACCACCGCCAAAGACGCCGACCACTCGAACTGAACTCGAGACTCCGGCTCGTGTCGACTGAACTCGATAGTATCGCTCGTCGGTCGGCGGTCGGTAATCGCTGGTCGGCAGTCGATCCTTCCGAGTATCGACCGCTTTCCGGTACCCGGTCACTGACCGAGTTCACCAAGTGCCGTGGAACGTATCGAAGGAGAGTTCATCGAGCGGTTTGTTGCCGACGGCGATCTCGTACTCGCCGGGGGTGAGCATCGGTTTGTGGAACTGCGGACCGTCGTCGGTCGTGATCCGCGGGCAGCCGGTGTTGACGAAGGCGTCCATGTCGAAGTTGCGGAGTCGGTCGGGGGTGACTTCGTCCATCGTGATGAGGTAGGCGTCGTCGTTGTCGTCGATGATTGCCTGCGCCTGATCCCAGCGACCCTGGCCGATTTTGGTGCAGAAGATGACGCCCCACTTCTGGGCGTCCATGGCCTTGTGGACGGACGCGTAGCGCTGTTTCATGAACTTCTCCGTATCCGCGGGGGTGACGACGTTGTTGACAGGGTCGGCGATGACGACGTGTTTGTCGGGGTGTTCCATCGCCAGCCCGAGGGGGTGGAACTTGCCGCCGCCGACGTAGAGGACTTGATCCGCAGGCACGTCCGCGCTCGCGTAGTTGCAGCCGAGCACCTGGCCCTCGTGGGTGAGTCGCTCGTCTCCGCGGCGGCTGTGGACCTCGTAGCCGTGTTCTTCGAGGAACGCGGTCATCTCCTCGTAGCGGTTCATGTGCTGGGCCGTCGTCACGAGGCCGACGTCTTCGGTGTCGCCCGGATCGTCGAGGGTCTCCAGGGCTTGCTCCATGATCGGGAGGACTTCGACGTTCGAGAACAGCGGCACGTAGATGACCTTGTCCGTGTTCTTCATCGGCGAGTGGCCGAAGTGGGCAAACACGTCGGTTCGTTTCATCAGGTAGGTGTCCAGGTCACAGGCACCGTAACACGGCTGGCCCGAGAGCATGAACGTCACGTCGTCGTCCGCGAGTTCACGCAGGTCGTCGGCGACGGAGGGACCGCGGCGTTTGAGACCCTCCGGGAACTGGAGCCCGACTTTTTCGGCGTCTCGTTCCTCGATGGCGTCGATGATTCGCTCGAGTTCGTAGTCCCACTCGCGGTCGTGCTTGAGTTGCATTCCGGTGTTCCGAAGATCCCCCTCGGTGTACTCCGACTCCTGACTCATTGACCGTCCTAACGGCCACGAACGTATAACGGCGGCGCTTCTGGGTGTTGGGGTGAGAGTAGCTGCTGGCCACTGGTGCACGTGTCGCTTTCGTACCCCACCGGGGAATGTTGCTGGTCACGGCTGGTCGATGTTGGCCCGAGAGAGAACGGTGGAAGAGTCGCACGGGCGGGTGGTGAGCTGTCGCCAAATATGTTGGATATATTATATCTACTTTCTTCATACCTGTCCCAACAGTCATAGTACTGGAGTCTAAACGGGGTGGTAATGGCAGCGGAACGGCCCACAGATGGCTATCTCTTCGACCTCTACCGCCAATATATCGGCGAACCCGAGAGCAAGACGGATGTCTATCTCGGGTTCGGCTTGTTCCTCGGTGGCATCGGTCTGGCGGTCGTCGCACTGGTCCTCTTTCTCTGGAGTAGTACGTTCAGTAGATCGAATCCGGCGTACTTCACGTGGGTACGACCGGCCTACGCGCTCGGAATGCTGTCGCTTCCGGCGATGATTCTGGGCGTCGTCGTCCTCTTGCCGTCGGATCGGAAGGTCATCGGCATCTCGGGGGCCGGCGCACTCGTCACCCTCGCGGCGACGATCGGTTTCCTGTTCGCGTACCCGGACAACTGGAACTTCATGGCCGAACGCGACTACACCGTCGAGGTAACGGCGACCTACGCGGTCGGACTCGCGGGGATCACCGCTTCGACGGGCGCGGCGCTCGTCGCCCACTACCTCGAACTGGCGCGCCAAACCGAGGCCGTCGACGCTGGCGATGAAGTCGAGACGGAAACCGAGGACGACCCCGAGTTCAGCGACGCGGACATCGAGCGCGATATCGACGCGGCCATGGAGGGAGTTGAACTCTCGTGGGGCGGCGTCGAGAAGACGGAACACAAGCGGCTGAGCTTTTCGGAGAACGAGTTCGATGGCGTCTCTGTCGACACGGATGCGGGGACGAAGACGACCCGATCGACCGGCGTCGACGACCAGGTTGCGGGTCTCAAGGGGCTGAAAGGCGGCGAGACGAAGACGACGACCTCGCAGTCGACGGTTGACGATCAGACGGCGAAGTTGAGGGAACTGCGCGAGCAGCAACGCGAAGACGAGCAGTCGGCCGAGGGCGGGCGGCAGGGTGGCGTCGGTGCCAGCGCCGGCGATAGCCTGTTTGCACCACTGACCACCCTTCTTGAACGGGTTCGGTCAGCTGTTCGCCGCGAGTAACGCGTGTAGCTTATTCAGACAGTAAATTCTTTGTGAATACCGGCGATAGGATTTAGGTACATAGTTTTATAATCTATCGGCCGCCTTGCCCAACCATGGCGAAAGGCCTAGACGTCGGAACTATGAACATCCTGTCTGCACAACAGGATGGGAACGACACGGTGTTCGTGCAACAGCGCAACTCCTTCGTAGAGATCGAGTACTCGGATATGGCCGAGCAGATGCTCTCGCGAAGCGAAGTACTTCACATTCGAAAGGACGACAAGGTGTACGTCGTCGGCGACGACGCCCTAAACTTCGCGAACATCTTCAACAAGGAGACGCGGCGGCCGATGAAACACGGGATCCTCTCGAACGACGAACAGAGCGCGATCCCGATGATGAAACTCATTATCGAGCAGGTCGTCGGCGAACCCGCCTATCCCGACGAGAAACTGTACTTCTCGTCCCCCGCGGATCCGATCGACTCGGATCTGTCGACGCTGTACCACCAGAAGACGATCGAGTCGTTCTTAGACGACATGGGGTACGACTCCGAACCGATCAACGAGGGCATGTCCGTCATCTACAGCGAACTCGCGGATAACAACTTCACCGGCCTCGGTATCAGCTTCGGTGCCGGGATGACGAACGTCTGTCTCTCCTACTACGCGGTGCCCGTCATGAAGTTCTCCGTCGCCCGCGGTGGCGACTGGGTCGACGAGCAGGCCGCCCGCGCGACGGGCACCCCCGTCGACAAGGTCACCTCGATCAAGGAGGACGACTTCGAACTCGACTTCACGACGGATGTCGGCGGTGTCGAGGGTGCACTCTCGATTTACTACGAGAACCTGCTCGACTACGTTATCGACAACATCGTCTCGGAAGTCGACGAGGAAGACGTCGAGGAAGGCCTCGACGTGCCGGTCGTCGTCACCGGCGGGACCTCGAGTCCCAGCGGCTTCGAGGCCCTGTTCCGCGACCACCTAGAGGACGCGAGCATTCCGTTCTCGATCAGCGGCGTCACGCACGCGAACGAACCGCTGTACAGTGTGGCCCGCGGTGGCCTCGTCGCCGCACGCTCGGACGAGGACGTCGACCACGACGAGGAAGAGGCAGAAGCAGCTGCGAGCGAGTAACGACTCGATTCACAGCCGCAGACTCAGACTCGGATCAAGATTCAGATTCCTTTCGGTTACACCGTTTCAGCGACGGCTCACGTTTTCGCGGTGCACCGCTGGCTACTCGTAGAATCGGTTGAACGCGTCTCGCCAGGACTCACGCTCTTCGGGCGGTCGGTCGTGCTCGACCGGAATGTCCGCGTACGCACAGTGTGGACACGAGACGGTCGACGCCTCACCCAGCGAGAGTTCTTCGAGCGAGCCCTGACACCGTGGACACTCCATACCTGACTCTCTCACGGACTCTCCTTAACTCTATTCGAAACCCTCGTGAAACTGTCATATGTTCGCGCCCCTCTGTGTGCGAAGGTACCGTTCGCCAGAAAATATTACTATTGCGCATTTGCAAATCTTTTTGTATGCAACTCATGTATGGTGTTGTATGAGTACCACTACGCCCGCCGACCGAGAAGTGACGCTCGACCACTGTCGCCCTGCCGACGTAACGCCCGTCTCCGTCGAGGCAGCGGCACTCGAGTCGACGGCACCCGGTCATCTCCGCGATCTGAACCGCGAGTTCGCCGAGGAGAACCTCTCGCCGGTCGAGTTAACCGTCGAGGCCTGCTTCGACGAGGATTGCTCGCTCGCGACGCAGGAGCAGGCCGATCAGCTTCGAGAGTACGTCCGTGCGGCGTCGTTCCTCGGTGTTGGAACGCTCACCGTCGCCGTTGACGACGTCGCCAACGCGGAGAAGGTCCGTCCCGCACTCGCGGCCTGTGCCGAGCGCGCCGAGCGCGAGGGCCTCGTCTTCGATCTCGAGGGACCCATCACGCTCGAGCACTGAGTCGGCGTCATGACAGGCCGGTCCCGGCGTGCCCTGGCTCGCGAACTCGAGTCGCTCGCTGATTTCACCGATCCCTCGCCCGCGTTAGAGCAGTATCTTACGCCGCCGGAAATCGCCGCTCATCTCGTTCATCTCGCCGATTTACAGGCCGATCTTGGGGGGGCGGTCGTCGACCTCGGCACCGGGACCGGGATGCTTGCTATTGCAGCAGCCCTCGCCGGTGCCGATCGAGTAGTCGGCGTCGATCTCGATCGCGACGCGCTCGAACTCGCACGCGAAAACGCCGCCCGCGTCGATCGGGCGGCCGCTGTCGACTGGGTACAAGGCACCGTCACACCACAGTCACTCCCGCTCTCTTTCTCCGGGACTGGCGTCGGACCCCGAATCGAGGACGACGACGATGTCACCGTGCTCTCGAACCCGCCGTTCGGTGCGCAACGCGGCAACCGCCACGCCGACCGCACCTTTCTCGAAACCGCTCGCTCGCTCGCCACCGTCTCCTATACGATCCACAACGAGGGCAGCCAGGAGTTCGTCGAGTCCTTCGCCGCCGACGAGGGTGGAACCGTTACGCACGCCTTCCGGGCGGCGTTTCCGATCGACCACCGCTTCGAGTTCCACACCGAGGCGAGTACTGAACTCGCGGCGGAGGTCTTTCGGATCGAGTGGTCCTGAGCCGTTACAGCTCGAGATGCTGGAGTTTGAGCGTCCGTCCGACGCGCCAGCCGGTAATGCCTGCGACGACCGTCCCGACGCCGACCGCGAGTGCGAAGCCGACGAGATAGACCTCGGGCGGCGTTTGCAGGAGATTCTCGAAGCCGACGAGTTCGTGTGCGAGTCGGTTGAGGGCGTGCGTGAGCGGCGGGGTAGCGACGATGCCGACGATGCCGCCCAGGAGGCCGATGACGAGGCCCTGGACGGCGATCATCCCCGCGAGGACGTGCCGCGAGAGTCCGATCGCCCGTAGTGCGGCGAGTTCGCGTCGTTGCTGGGTGACCATGAGCGCGAACAGGTTGGTGGTTAGGACGACGCCGCCGATGACGGCGAGGCCGACCAGCGTCGTTCCGCTCGCGAGCACGAGCGGGCGGTCCGCGACCATGGCCTCGACCTGCTCGTCGCTCGTCCGGACTTCGTAGTCCGGATACTCGGCCGCGAGGTCGTCCCGGACGGCTGCCGGGTCGGAACCGGCGGCCGCATCGGCGGTGATGAACGTCGCCCGATCGGTCCCCGTCGTTCCGGCGACGACCTGCAGGTCGGGCAGCGGAACCGTTACTGCTGGCGTACCGAGAAACTGCGAGTAGTAGGACGCGGTCCCGACGACGGTGAACTCGTAGTCGGGGGCGGTCTCACGGCTGGTGCCGATGTAGACGGTGTCGCCGACGGAGGCACCGACCGCGTCCGCAACCTGCGGGTCGAGGACGATTTCGGCCGTCTGGGGCTCCGTCGGGCGCTCGCCGTCGCTCGGCGGTTCGACGCGATCGAAGCCGTGCCCGCTCTGGAAGTCGAAGCCGTCGTGGGTCTCCTGGACGCCGACCGCGGAGGTGCGTTCGAGGTCGTCCGGTTCGGTACCGATGTACACCTCGTGCATCGCGAGCGGTGCGGCAGAGCTCACGTCGTCGCGGGCGGTGAGTTCGGCCGCCGTCCCGTGGGAGTCGGCGATTGGATTCTCGGTGCCGCTCGCCGACGGATCGACGGGGTCGCTCGAGATCCAGATATCCCGATTGGCGTTGTCGAGTCCGGTCTCGCCAACCTCGACGACGCCGGCCCCGAGGCTCGCGAGGAGCGTCACCGCCAGGACCGAGAGACTGACGGCGAGGACGGCGAGGACGGTCCGCCCGGGTGAGCGCCGGAGGTGAGCGAACGCGAGGCCGATCACGGCCCGAGTTCGGACGACCGGATAACGGAGACTCATCGGCTCACCTCCGCGAGCACGGACGTTCGGGCGGCGATGACGAGCGGGTACGGAATCGCGATCAACCCGGCGACGCACGCGATGACGAGCGCGTACGGGAGGAACAGCGGATGGGTCTCTGCAACCGCTCCCGGTGCGATGGTCCCGCTCGCGACGGCGTTGAGCACATGGATGCCGACGAATCCGAGCACACCGCCGAGCAGCGCGCCACACAGCGTCAACGCCTGCGTCGAGATTGCAACGATCGCGAGCCGGCTGTGTGTCGGGAACCCGACGGATTCGAGAACGGCGAGCATCCGCCGGTCCTCGTTGACGGTCATCCCCGCCGTCGTCGCGACGAACGCCGCGCAGATCGCGACGACGACGACGAGCGCGAGCACGCTGGTCACGAACGCCAGCCCGTCGTCGAACAACAGCGATGGATCGGTGCGGTCGGGCGTCTCGACGGTCGCGTCCGGATAGGCCGCTGCAGCCCGGTCTGCGGCCGCATCGGATTCTCCCCAGACCAGCACTCGATCCGCGAGTTCACCTTCGCTCGAACCCGAAAGCGTCTGGAGGGCGCGCAAGTGGCCGAGCGCGACGGGCGTCTCGTCGTCACCGCTCGTCTCCACGACGGCCGTGACGGTCACCGTCGGCGGTGGCGTGTCCGTTATCTCGAATTGTGAACTCGAGACGGCGAGTTCGTCGCCCGCGGTGACACCGAGACGCTCCGCGGCGGTCGTCGAGAGGACGAGTTCACGCTGTCCCGGCCCCTGCGCTGCGGTGGCGTTGGTATCGGTTGCGTTAGCGGTGTCAGCGGTGGTATCCGCATCGGACGCCAGTTCACTCGTCGGGAGTCCGGCGACGGTGCGGGATTCCCCGTCCGGGGTGACGCCGACGAGGAGGACGGTCTGCGGGTCGGTTACGGTGCGGTTGTCGGTCGCGTTCGCTTCCGTTTCGTTCGACTCGGATACGGTCGTTCCACCTTCTCCCGCCCGTTCGAGTCGCATCGGTTCGGTGAGAACCGGCGTCGCGTGGTCGACACCCTCGGCCTCCCGGATCGATGCCGCACGCTCGTTGGCCTCGCCGAGCCGTGCTCCCTCGACGCCGTTGATGGACGAGAGCAGGTCCGTCGATTCCGGCATCACCTGCACGTCGGCGTCGTTCTCGGTCGTCGTTCCGCCGTCCGCGAGCGCGAGCGCGACCCCGGTCACCACCACGAGCAGCGCGATCGTCAACGCAACGGCGCTGATCGTCGCGACGACCCGCCGCGAGGTCGTCTTCGTCGTCCGCTTCCACAGCCGCGTCACTGCCAGTCGGCCCAACCCAACCCAGCGAGTTCGATTCGTTCGCCGCCCGCTGAACTCGTCGGTACTTCGCTCGTCTTCGCGCTGACTCTGGCGCTCGCTGTCCGCATACGGCGGCTGCTCATCGTCAGTGTCCATCGGCGACCACCTGTCCATCGCGCAGTGTGATCACGCGGTCGGCGACGGCGAGCGTGCTCTCGTCGTGCGAGGCGAGCAGGACCGCGCGTTCGCGGCCGACATCGGTTAACAGGTCGAGAACGGCGTTACCAGTCGCTGTATCGAGTTCACCGGTCGGTTCGTCGGCGATGACGACGGTGGGGTCGGTCGCGAGGGCGCGGGCGATGGCGACGCGCTGGCGTTCGCCGCCGCTGAGTTCGGACGGCAGGTGGGTGGTTCGATCTCCGAGGCCAACCTGTGTGAGGAGTTCGGTCGCTCGCTTTCGCCGGGCGCGCTTTGGCACGCCGGTCTGGACGAGCGGGAGGGCAACGTTTGCACGTGCGGAGAGCGAGGGGAGGAGATGGAAGTGCTGGAAGACGATACCGACGTGCTGTCGGCGCACGTGGGTTCGTTTCCGGGTCGAGAGCGGCGTCAGGTCGGTCCCGATTAGTTCGACGCTGCCCGAAGTCGGAACCAACAGGCCGGCGACGGCGTGGAGGATCGTCGACTTGCCGCTGCCACTGGGGCCTTCGAGTCCAATCGTTTCGCCGGGCTGAACGTCGATCGAAACGTCTCGAAGGGCGGTTACGGTTCGTTGCTCACCGGCTCGGAGGCGACCACCCGTCGCACCGTACTCGTGGGTGACGCCGTCAAGTCGGACGGCAGGTGTCGGCTGCCGCTCGTCCGATGGCTGTGATGCCGCCGAGGCCAGGGTTCCCAGTATACGGTGGATCATTTGTCCAGCGCTCAACTCGTGTCGATCAACGGCCCACCCAGGCATTGTTTCTGTCCGGCTTCCGTCTGCCACGTGGCGGTTAACGTGTCGTCGCAGCTGGCGCGGTTCGAATACCGAACTGACCGACCCAGACCGGCCGAACATCACCGCTCTCGACGGGTCTGTGCCGATTGCACGCAGCGAACGACGCTGTAGTCACTCCCAACGGCGTGAAACGTCCACGTACGGGCGAGTGTTCCGTCTCGGCGACTGTGTGGCCTGTAGAGCCTGTAGAATCTGTGGGGTCAATCCCATCCAGTGCTGACCTGCAGTTACCGCTATCGTCCCCTCTACGTGCGCTGTCGCTGCATTCGTACCAGCTCTTCGTCTCTGCCCTGCCACGCCGCCGTCGAGTTCGAGCCCGCCGTCGTCAGTACTCGTACCGCTCGACAGCCGCCACCGCCACTTCGGTTCCGTCCACCCTCGCAAAGACCGTGTCACCGACCCGTTCGAACGTAACCCCACCCGCTTCCGTCGTCGCGTTCTCCGACGGCATTCCCGTCGATGCCGTTGCACCGGTCCCGATCGACTCGACGCGAAGCCCGAACTCGCCGCCGTCGGTGGTAACCGTCACGGTCCGCTGGGCCAGAATCACTTCGGCACGGGACGAGTCGGACTCATGGGCGAGCTGGCGCTCTGTTTCCGCGCCGTCTTCCCACAGCCAGATCTGGTAGACGCTCTCGTTGCCGATCGGCGTCCAGCCGGTCCGCTCGACGTGGGCCGTCTCCCGCCAGCCGGGGCCGCCGACGGTAATCGTTTCCTCGCCCGTCGCATTCAGATACTCTTTTGTCACCACTTCCTGCCAGAGATTGTACCGGTCGCTCGAGACGATCACCCCGCTCCCGGCCATGCTCGAATCGTCGATCACCGCGTCGATGCCGATCCCCGATACGAGTTCGTTCGTCGCGTTCTCGTCGTACTCGATCGTGTAGCCGCGAATATCGATCCCGGATTGCCCCGGAGCGTCGCCGTCGCCCGCGATCACGCTCGTATTCACCGGAATCGCCATCCCCGCGAGTACTGCGAGGACGAGCAGGACGACCATACCCGCCATACCCCGCCGTGTCAGTGCCGACGCCCGCTGTGAGCGTCGCCGGCGATTCCCGGTTGTGACCGCTCGAACGCGCTCGCTCTCGTCTGTCCCGGCGAGTTCAAGTGTCCGCTCGATCCGCGCGTCGGTTTCGGATTCCGTGTCGCTCGCCGAACTCGACGAGTGTGGTGTCCGCGATGCCGTCTGCGTTCCCCGGCGGCGTGCGAGCCAGCGATCGAGCCGTGCGGGGATGATCGGCCGGTCCGAGGCGGTCAGTGCGAGGGTGATGACGAGGGCGAGGACGGTGATGATCACGATGCCAGGTCCGCGAAGGAGGTAGTAGGTGTTATCCTCGCCGTACCAGTAAATCTGCCAGAGGCCTTTGGAGAACGCCACAAGAAGGACGGCAACCCAGACGTGGAGGGGATCGGGGCGCGTGTCACGACGGGTGAGGAGGAGCATGCCGAGGACGAGCCCGATGAAGAACCCGAGCGCGTGGCCCTGGATCGCGATGCCGGCCCACGACGGTGCCGTCGGCGGACTCGGCGTTGCGGTGTAGCTGAAGATCGGTTCCTGGAGCGCTCGCCAGACCGTCAGCGCCACACCCTGGAACCCGATTGCGGCGATGAGCGTCCGAATCGGATAGTGGACGATCGCAAACCCCATGAACGCGAAGACGACGCCGGAAAAGCCGATCACGGGACCCAGTGCGAAGAGGCTCGTGACCAGCCCGACGGCGATAACGGCGAGCGGAAACCAGACGACCGCTCGAATCCACGGTGTCCGCCACAGTGATTGTCCCGTCCCGTCCGGTCGAGTTCGCGCTCGATCGCTCGGATAGTGTCCCCAGGCGAACTCGGCGATCGGCGCAACGGCGACCGTTCCGGCCAGGTTCGAGATGAGGTGGCTCGGGCTGGCGTGGGCGAACGACGCCGTGAGCATGCCGACCGGCGAAAAGTACGACCAGGCGCGATAGGGAATCGTGACCGGTTCTGCCGGATCGGTCAGTCCGTCCTGCACGAACAGGTAGACGGCGAGGACGATGGCAATCACGATGAGAGTCCCCAACGGGACGCCGAAGAGCAACCGGGACCGGAGGCTGTCGCACCAGCGGCGGTCGGGTTGGAGTCGGCTGACGATGCCGACCGAGAGCGCAAGCGTCGCCAGGATGATCCCCGCAAGGGCGGCCGTGAACGGACGCATATGCCAGTGGTTCGACCGTGACCGTATAGTGGTTACTTTCGCTCGCGCCGCTGTCACCCACAGCCGGTTGCTAGCGATACTCTCCCGACAGACGCAGGCACTGCCGTTTTACTCGAACGACAACTACCTCACACGGGTCATGAGCAACACTCCATCCGACAGTCCGGCCGATCGCGGGACGAGTACCGATACTGACACCGACACGAACGCAGGCACCGCCCGCAACCGAAACGTCCTCAATACCGACGCGATGCAGTGGCTGAGCGCCCTCGTCGCCCTCGTCGGTCTGTGGCTCGTCGCCTCACCGTTCCTCCTCGAGTCCACGGACGCGGCGATCTGGAACGACACGCTCGTCGGCACTGCCATCTTCCTCCTCGCGGGATACAACTTCTACCGGCTCACCAGAGACCGGTTAGCCAACGTCAGCCTCGCCTCGTTGGCCGCCCTCCTGGGCCTCTGGATCGCCATCTCCCCAGCCGTCATCGAGATGGGGAGCGGGACGCTCGCGACGAGTACCACCCTCTCGGGAATTGCCGTCGCAGCGCTCTCCGCTTACAGCGCCTACGCAAACAACAACGCTGATGCACCCGAGCGCGCACGAACGCGAGCCTGACGCCATCCGTGCGCCCCACGCTCCAGCGCGTTTTCTTTCGGTCGTCTCCATGACTCTCACCATGCCCGTCACCATCACTCCCTCAGACCGCTGTGTACTCACGGCTCCGCCTCGAGACCGCGACCAACAGCTCCCATACCGCTTCGAAAGGTACAAGCAACTGACGGCCGGATACCCGTCTATGGAACTGCGGGTCACCGAGAGCAGCGAGGACGAACTCTCCATCGAAATCGCCGGCGAGGACCACACGTTCATGAACGTCCTCAAAGGGTCACTGCTCGAACACGACGACGTAAGTGCAGCGACCTACGACGTCAACCCCGAGCAGTCGGGTGGACAAACCGAACCGATTCTAACGATCAAGACCGAAAGCGGCGTTGACCCGCTTGAGGCCCTCGAAGACGCCGCGGTCGACGTTCGCGAAAAAGCCGTTTCGTTCCGCGACGCGTTCGAAACCGCGGCCTAACGTCGCCTGGAGCGGACGACTTTGCCGTTGAATTTCTCTGTCTTTCCGTCTCTCCCTTTCTGTCTCGACTCTCAGTTGACGCCTCCAACCGCGCCCCCATCGCATGCCGTGATTTCCAAGGTTGCCACAACCGTTGTGATTTCCAAGGCCGTCGCAACCGCATACCTTCCGGACGTCTCTGATGCGGCGTCGCCGATACGGCCTGCTGTACCGAGTTCCCGACCCACCCGTAGGACGGTTCGTGGATGCGCCGGAACTGACTTCCAGCAGTCTATATGAAATGGCTCTGAGCGACTTTCGGGGACGAACCGCCTTAGCAGGCCGCGTAGGACACGTAAATCGTCCCCTCTGGACCCACGTGAAGATCGAACCCATCAGCCACCACGTCATACTCACTCGTTCCCGCTTCGAGCATGCGGACCACCTCGGTCACGTTAGCCGCGAGTTCACCCTCGCCGGTGTCGGCATCGATTGGCGTCTCGAACGGGGCGACGTGGCTGACGACCAGGTCCGTGCGACAGTCGATGTTGAACTCGTCGGGATCGGGGAGTTCGTGATCGCGGTCGCCGTCGCCGTGTTCGGTTGCGACGAGGACGCGATTGCGGTACTCGGCGTACGCCGCGAGCCCCTCGTCCGGGGTGGGGTCGTCGTCCGCTCGCGCGGCCGCGAGTTGGTCGTTCGCGCGCTCCTCGACGGCGTCCAGATTGATGCCGTTGTACTCGGTCCCGTTGCCGGGGGCATCCGGTGGCGACGGGGTGCCGACGCCGGGAAGGATCGACGGTGAGACGATGCCGGAGGCGAATAGCAGGGCGACGATGCCGACGACGGCGATGATCGGCGTGTACGGTTTGGCGACTGCGAACCAGCTCACCGTTTCGAGGGCCTCGTCGACATCGTCGTAGGTCTGTTCGGTCCGTTCGAGGGTCGTATTCCCACAGCGCGAACAGGGCGGATTGTTTTTGACGTGGGCGCGGCCGCAGTCGGGACACGTCCAGACATAGGTTGTGCCTGTGTCGACGGCTGTCTCGGTGCCCGTCGCCGTGTCACTACTGCTACCACTGTCACTTTCAGTGTCGGTGTCGCCCGTCTGTTCGCGCTCGTCCTGACGGACGATCGCCTTCTCGAAGGCGTTGTGTCCGCAGTTGTCGCAGGGAGGATCGTCCTCGGGATGGGGTTTGCCACACCACGTGCACCGCCACTCCATTGTATAAGACGGATTCCTCCGTTCCGATAAGTGTATTGAATCTGAACGGATCGGGTACAGAAGATGGGAGGCAGAAGACGGTGGACGGCCGGTGCGTTCGAGAGTCAAAGCGGAGCTCGAACGCGAGGGCGAGAACCGAACTCAGCGCCGAACCGGAACGCCGCGTTCGTCGAGATACGCCTTCGTCTCCTCGATCGAGTAGTCGCCGAAGTGAAAGATCGACGCCGCGAGGCCGGCGTCCGCGCCGGCGTCGGTGAACACGTCGTACATGTCTTCGGGACCGCCACAGCCCGAGGAAGCGATGACGGGCGTGTCGACGGCGTCGCAGACCGCTTCCGTCAGCGGCAGGTCGTAGCCGTCTTTGGTGCCGTCCTTGTCGATCGAGTTCACGAAGAGTTCGCCCGCGCCGCGGGACTCGGCCTCTGTGGCCCACTCGATCACGTCGATGCCGGTTCCCTCGCGGCCGCCTTTCTTGGTGCATTCGAACCAGCAGGATTCGCCGTCGATCTCGACGTAGTGTTCGCCGCGTTCGTCGAAGCGGCGTTTCGCGTCGACGCTGATGACGATGCACTGGTTTCCGAACGCGCGTGCGCCCTCGGTGATGAGTTCGGGACGTTCGAGCGCGCCGGTCGTGATCGAGACCTTGTCCGCGCCGGCCCGAAGCGTCTCCTTGATGTCCTCGGTCGTCCGAATGCCGCCACCGACCGTAAGCGGGATGAAGACCTCGTCGGCGACCGCGCGGACAACGTCGAGCATCGTTTCGCGCCCCTCGGCGGAGGCGGTGATGTCGAGGAAGACGAACTCGTCGGCCCCGGATTCGTTGTACGCCTTGGCCATCTCGACGGGATCACCGGTGTATTCTAAGTCCTCGAAGTGGACGCCGGTGTAGACCGCGGGATTCCCGTCCTCGTCCAGATCGACGTCGATACACGGGATAATCCGCTTTGTCAGTGCCATCTCTTACCGGGTGTTGGTTCCCCGGGTAGTAAAGCCGTCTGGATCGGGCGAATGCAGCCTGCTGGCTTGCGGCTCTCGATAGCCGTCTTTAAGGACTCGAGCGCTGAACTCGTCGGTATGGCAGACGACACTGACGATGCAGCGGATCACGATTCGGGTGCAGACGTCGGTCACGACCTCGGTACCGAGCGCACGACGGCACCGATGAGCGAGTATTCCTCGCGCGCCGTCGGGATCGGATTTCTCGTTCTGATCGTCGGCACTGCTATTTCCTTCGGGATTCCGCTCGCAACCACGGGACTGTAGCTGTTTCTCGTACCTGTCTCTATCTCTGTCCCTGTGCCTGTCCCTGCAACCGTAACCTCTCGGCTGTTCGTGTCCAAAACAAAGTCGTGGTCACTCGTCGAGTAAACGAACAGAGCGTTAAAAGACGTACTCGTCGTCGTGACCCATCATTCCGTCGTCTTCGAGGCCGGTACCGCCGGTCGTCTCCTCTTCGTCCATCGGCCCGCTGGTCTTGTAGGCTTTGATGCCCGTCGACAGGAGGTCCTCGATGGCTTCCTCGCGGTTGACGAACTCGCCTCGCTCGACCATCTGGGCGATCTGCATCTCGAGGTGTTCGGGGATAGTGATCTCTACTTTCGGCATCTGATTCGGCTTTCGGTGAGGGGGTATTTAGGTTTGACGGGGACTCTACAGAACTCGGAATGCGCGTTCGTTCGGGTCCCTTTGGACTGCTCGTGTGAACTCGTCTCGAGAACGCGGACGGCGACTGTTCGGCAGAAGAGCGTGTAACGACGGATGAGCCGGTTGGACAGATCGAGTGATGTTCGGACCGGCGTCTATCTAGCGGTTGCCCATCATCGAATCGAGGGCGTTCTTGATCGTCGTCCCCGGCTGCGTGATGGCGTCTAACTGCTGGCGCATCTTGCGCTGGTTGAAGTAGCTCGCGAACGCGAGGATCGTCGGCGGCCAGAGCCCGATAAACATGCCGCGCTGACGGTCTCCGCGCAGGAAGAAGTAGTACCACGAGAGACCGACGGACGCTGCAGCGGCGATAAATGCCGGCCCCATGGCCTGTTCACCGACCGCTTGTGCTGATTCTGTGGGCATCTCCCGTTCTGTCATCTGTTGTTTGTTCGCCATACGGTAGTGGTCTCGAGGAGACCGTACTAAGCGGTGGCGAGGGTTTCGAACAGAAGGCCACGACTTGCATCCCCGAAGACACGGTTTCGAATCGTTCCATCCGCCTCGCCGCCGTGCTAATTCGATGTTTCTTCGAGTTCGTCTCGGTTTCTCAGTTCTATCCGGCGTTCGGCTGTCCAGCTAGCTGGCAGACAGTTCCATGAGACGACTCGAAGCCGGACCACGAGCGCCGTGGCGTCACACCTACGTCGCTCGGGACGAAAACATGACTATGACTACCGACCGAACAGACGCCGTCGAGCGTTCAGGTGCCACCGCGACGGAGTCCGACGTTCGAGATATCACTGATCTCTACCACGAGTTCGGCGAGGACCGCGTCCCGGCGGGCCAGCGCGAAACCTCGGCGTTTCCGGTACTCTCGAAGAGTGGGACGCCTGACTGGGACCCCGACTCGTGGGAGTTCACCGTCACCGGCGCGGTCGAGACCGAGCGTACGTTCTCGTGGGACGAGTTCCGCGACCTACCACACGAGACCCAGAAGCAGGACTTTCACTGCGTGACCGGCTGGAGCAAACTCGACTGTGCGTTCACCGGGGTGCCGTTCACCGAACTCGCCGAGCGAGCGGGCGTCACGGACGACGCCGTCCACGTCATGTTTTCTGCGCTCGACGGCTATACGACGGATCTGCCGCTCGAGGACTGCATGCGCGATGAGGTATTGTTCGCGTGGGCCTACGACGGCGAGCCGTTGCCCGAGGACCACGGCGGTCCGCTCCGCGTGGTCACGCCGCACAAGTACGCCTACAAGGGGGCGAAGTGGGTCGACGGCGTCGAGTTTCTCACGGAACCGGAACTGGGCTACTGGGAACGGCGCGGCTACTCCGAGACGGCGAACCCGTGGCGAGAGGAGCGATATAGTTAGGCTGAAGGCGCGCCGGTCCCGAACTGTGGTCGATGAATCGTACGTCGGGCGATAGGCAGCTGCCGGGGGCAGTTGACCGGGAGGGTACGGGCGAAGCCGACACCAACGCCGGTACTGGTGCTGATGCTAATGCGGATATCGATACCGACGCCAGGTCGAACTCCCGTTCTCCTCCTGTGCCGGCTCTCACCCCATCGTCTCTCCGTAGCTGTAGTCGTGAACTCACAGACGTTTCCTTCGGTGCGATCCTGGATACCGACGACGAGGCCCGCATCCAGTGGGCCACCCCCGACGGATTGGAGGTTGTCGGCCGCGGCGTCGCCGCCCGATTTACCGCGCACGGCCCAGACCGGTTCGAGACCGTCCGTGAACAGGCCGCTCGGACGTTCGCCGAACTCGATCACGATGGGCCGACTGTCGCCCGTCCGCGCGCGTTCGGCGGGCTCTCCTTTCACGAGAGCCACGACGGTCGCGACAACGATACCGCTTCGAATACACCTTGGAGCGGCTTCGCCGCCGCCTCGTTCGTCATCCCTCGCGTTCTCGTCACCCGCTGTGACGAGACCACCTGGCTCACCGCCGTCGCCCGCGACGCCGAGACGGCAACCGAGCGATTGCACTCGTGGTACGATCGTCTGGCCGATTTCCCGGCGATGCGTCCGAGCGGGTCGGCCCCCGGTGTCGCCGCGACCGAGCGCACGACCTCGCCCGCGGTGTGGACCGGCCAGGTCGAACACGCACTCGATCGAATCGAGACGACGCCGCTCACCAAGGTCGTTCTCGCCCAGTCGCTGTCGGTCTCGCTCGACGAACCGATCGATGTGCCGGCGACGCTCGAACGCCTGCGCCGACAGTATCCGAACTGCTACCGGTTTCTCGTCGATCACGACGCCGATGCCAGTGGAACGTTCTTCGGTACACCGCCGGAGCGGCTCGTCTCGAAACGCGGCGACCACGTCGAAACCGAGGCGCTTGCCGGCTCCGCCCCTCGCGGCGAGACGCCCGAAGCCGACGAGGAGTTCGCCGATCAACTCCGGGACAGCGAGAAGGTCCAGCACGAACACGAACTCGTCGCCGACGCGATCCGCGAGCAGTTGACACCGCTCGCGCGCGAGTTGACCATCGACGAGCAGACGGTTCGCCGACTCGCGACGATCCAGCACCTGCAGACGCCGATCGACGCGACCCTCGACGGCGACCGTCACGTCCTCGAACTCGTCGAGGCGCTCCACCCGACCCCCGCAGTCGGCGGCATGCCGCCCGACGACGCCTGGGAGACGATCCGCGAGACGGAGACCTTCGACCGCGGCTGGTACGCCGCTCCGATCGGCTGGTTCGATGGAGACGGCGACGGCGAGTTCGCGGTCGGTCTCCGGTCGGGCGTCGCGACCGACGAGACGGTTACGCTCTTTGCGGGCAACGGCCTCGTCGCCGACAGCGATCCCGCGGCCGAGTGGGACGAAGTACAGTTGAAATTCCGGCCGATTCTGGACGAGTTACAGCCTGCGGGCGCAGACGGGATCGAGGACATCACCGGCGATGTGCACTCACAATGAGCGCACCCAACCGCGCGACCCTCTGGGGTCGCATCCTCGTCGATGAACTCGCTGCGGGCGGGCTGGAGGCGGTCTGTCTCGCCCCCGGCAGTCGATCGACGCCGCTGACGGTCGCGTTCGCCGAGCATCCCGATATCGAGGTCTATTCGCACTTAGACGAGCGGTCGGCGGCGTTTTTCGCCCTCGGGCGCGCCCGCCGCACCGGCGAGCCAACGGCGCTAGTCTGTACCTCCGGGACGGCAGCCGCGAACTTCCACCCGGCGGTAATCGAGGCCGATCAGGCCCGCGTGCCGATGCTCGTCCTCACGGCCGACCGCCCGCCTGAACTCCGCGATAGCGGTGCAAACCAGACGGTCGATCAGGTTGAACTCTACGGCGACGCCGTGCGCTGGCATGCCGACCTTCCGCTTCCGGAAGCCAACGAGCGAACGGCCCGCAGCCTCCGCACGACGGCCGCCCGCGCTCTGCTTGAAACGACCGTCTCCGAACCCGGCCCCGTCCACCTCAACTGTCCTTTCCGCAAACCGCTCGACCCGATCGAAACGACCGGCAGCGAGGCCGTCCCCGACGAGTTCGGCGAGACGCTGGCCGGGACGGGTCGGGGCGGTCCGTTCGTCGAGACCGCCGCGGGGCGACACGCGAGCGAACCCGCCGCCGACGAACTCGCGCTCGATACCCTTCGAACCGCGCTCGAGACCGCGGACAGACCGCTGCTCGTCGCCGGCCCCGCCGACCCGGTGACACCGTCAGCGGGTGAACTCGATCCTGCGGACGTTGTCGCCGTCGCCGATGCGGTCGGCGCGCCGGTGCTCGCGGATCCGCTGTCGACTGTTCGGTTCGGGTCGCACGTCGAATCTAGTCCGTCTGAAACCAGGACGATCTACGGCGGATACGACGGCTATATCGACTCTCTGATAGCTCCAGACATGAACTCGGACTCGGATCCGGACTCGGAACCAGACCCCGAACCGGATGTCGTCGTCCGGTTCGGTGCCTCACCGACCTCGAAGCGGCTCCGGCACGCGCTACGAGACGCCGACGCGCGCCAGTTTCTGCTCGATCCCGTCGGCGCGTGGCGCGAGGCGACGTTCACGGCCACCGACCTTCTCGCCGCCTCGCCCGGCTCTGTCTTCGAGAGTCTTGCAGCGTCTCTCGGGGAGTCCACCACTACGAACCCCTGGCGGGCGCGATTCGACGCAGCAGAGCGGACCCACTGGGATCTCCGCGACGACGCGTGTACGACGAACTCGCTCGAGTCCGAGCCGTTCGAGGGTGCCGTCCTCGCATCGGTCTTCGAGGCCGCCCCCGATCCGGCGACGATCTTCGTCTCGAACAGCATGCCCGTTCGGGACGCCGACCGGTTCGCCCGCCCGCAACCGACCGATCTGACCGTGCTCGCGAACCGCGGTGCGAGCGGTATCGACGGGATCACGAGTTCGGCACTCGGCGCCGGCAGTGCGACCGACGACCCGCTCGTGCTTGTGACGGGCGATCTTGCGTTCTATCATGATTCGAACGGACTGCTCGCGCTCGAGCGCTGCGGCGTCGACGCGACGATCGTCCTGCTGGACAACGACGGCGGCGGTATCTTCCACGAACTCCCGATCGAGGCGGTCGATCCGCCGTTCACGTCGCAGTTCAAAACGCCCCACGGCCTCGCGTTCGATGCGCTCGAAGAGCTGTACGATCTCGAGTTCGAGCGCGTCGAGCCGGCTGCGTTTGAGGGTGCCTACCGACGGTCGCTCGCGAGCGACGGGACGCAGGTGCTGTCGGTGTCGTTCGGCGCGGACGCGAGCCACCGGCGGCGAGCTGAACTCGATGAGCGAGTGCACACTGCGGTCGCGGGGACGGATGATTCAGGGCCGTAGGGCCCACCAGACCACGATCGCGTAGCCGAAGGGGACCCACACGAACGCGAGGGAGAGGGCTCCGTAGATCGAGCCGAGCGCGAGCGGGACCGCATCTATCGTGACCGCGCCGGCCGGTACGAGCACGCTCCAGCAGCCGAAGACGCCGCTCGCGATCCGCGGCATCGTCAGCAGATAGCCGACGAGGCAGAGCGTACACGCTGCAACGATCCCGTTGACGAGCGCCGAGAACGCCGGCGTCAGGCTCGCGTATACGAACAACGGATACAGCGCCCAGATACAGGCGATCGTCACGACGGTCTGCTGGTCCAGCGACCGGCCGTCCCACTCGAGTTCGATTTCGTCGTCCCAGTCGTGGACGGTGTACTGGAACCCGGCGTCAGAATTCGAATCCGAGTTCGAGTTCGTGTTTGAACCCGAACCCGGATCTGAATCCGATTCGGTGTCGGTCCCTCCTGAACTCGTCGTCTCCGTCTGTCCGGTCGTCGCGTGGGTGTGAGTATGAGTGTACGTGTGCGTGCGAGTTCGTGATCGATGTGACCGTGATCGCGTATTCGAGTTCGTTGCACTCGTGTCCGTTCTCGACTGGGCTTCGCTCCACCCTTCCTCACGCGCGGCCTGCTGGCGAACCTCTTCGAACGACCAGTCCCCGGTCGAACGAGCGTCTCCCGTTTCTCGCCGTGTGTCGCCCGACTCCGATCGTGGCCCGGACCGCCGTGTCTGGCTCGTTCGCGACTCGTGGGTGCGCTCGTTCGCTGAACTCTGATTCGTGCGTGTCGCAGTTGCCCCGCGTTCGGCCGAGTTCCGGGTCGCCTGTACGTAGGTTTCGTGTCCGAGTCGGTCGTACCGCGCCCGCTCGGTTTCGTCAGTAAGGACGGCTCTGGCCGTCGCGACCTGCTGGAACTGCTCGGTAGCGTCGGGGTCGTCGCTGTGGTCCGGATGGGTCTCGAAGACGCGCTCGCGATAGGCCACCTCGAGTTCGTCTTGCGTCGCGTCGCTCGCAACGCCGAGCACGTCGTAGTACGTCTCGCCCACTGTCCATCCGTAGCCTGTTAGGAATCAAATATGTACTGGATGCTCCTCGATATCCCCGTTCTGAACTCGGTGCACCGACGCTCCGAGCGGTCGTTTTCGACCGGATAAACAAGTAATCGCTATATAGAATTGTGGCTAGCTCGAGCAGTACTACACGGTGTACGAGCTGCTCGCGACAGTCACCGAAACTATTATCTTGTCGTAAACTACCTAGAATTCTGTGGTTTACGAGACTGGAAACCGAACGGTCGACGAGGCGGTCGCCACCGTCCTCGCCGGCGGTGAACTCGACCGGACCGAGGCACTTGCCCTCATCGCTCAGCCGGTCGACGTGCTCGCACCGGCGGCGGATGCCGTCCGGGCGCACTTCGGTGACGACACGGTCGACGCCTGTAGCATCGTCAACGCGAAGGCGGGAAACTGTGCGGAGGACTGCGGGTTCTGCGCGCAGTCGGTTCACTTCGATACCGGGATCGACACCTACGGTCTCCTCGATCCGGACCGAATCCTTGCCGCGGCAAAGCGGGCGGAGCGGGACGGCGCACAGCGGTTCGGCATCGTCGTCGCCGAGAAGGGCGTGAGTAAGGAGCAACGACCAGCGGAGTGGGCGGATGTAATCCGTGCGATCCGTCTCGTTCGCGACGAGACCGCAGTCGAGGTCGATGCGAGTTTAGGGATTCTCACCGAGGAAGAAGCCGGAATCCTGGCCGAGGAGGGGATCAATCACTATAATCACAACATCGAGACCGCCCCGCAGTACTTCCCCGAGATCGTCTCGACGCATTCCTTCGAAGATCGGGTGAAGACGCTCGAACGCGCGAAGGCAGCGGGAATGGATCTCTGTGCCGGCGTCATTCTCGGCATGGGGGAAGCACCGGCGGACCGGGTGGACGCCGCGCTCGCGCTCCGGGATATCGGCATTTCGTCGCTTCCGGTGAACGTTCTCAACCCCGTCGCGGGAACCTCGCTTGGTGACAAGTTCGGCGAGTCGGCGGCGATTACGTCGACGGAGATCATCAAGACGATCGCCGTCTATCGGCTGTTACATCCGCGCGCAAGAGTTCGGCTGACGGGTGGTCGCGAGGTCAATCTCGACCGGGACGAACAGCACCGGCCCTTCGAAGCCGGAGCTGACGGGATGCTGACCGGGGACTACCTCACGACCGAGGGGCAGTCTCCCGGTGACGACCTCGAGATCGTCGAGCGAGCCGGTCTGCGGCCGAACATGGCGGCCAACGAGTTCGATCCCGAGGCGGTCAAATCGCGCGCCGGGGCGGACGACGATGACGAGGAAGCGACGACGGCGGCCGGGAGCGCGACGAGCAATGCCGAAATGGGCGATTGACTGTCGATGACCGAACTGCTAGACGAACACACAGCTACTGACAATCACAACACGACGATGAACGAAATCAGATTCGCGGTACTGGGCACGGGAGGTATCGGCCGACGAACGCTCGAGGTATCGACGTACAGGGACGGATTGACGCCGGTTGCAGCCTGCGACCGTCACGGCGTCGCGATCGATCACGACGGGCTCGATGTAGACGAACTGCTCGCCGCCACGGAGGGGAACATCGCATCCGACGGGGGCGTCACCCAAGTCAAGGAAACCGGTGAGCAGAAGGGTGTTGCGGCCTCGGCGCAGGCCGACCCGACTGCGACCCCGATCGACGATATCATCGCCGAGAGCGACGCCATCGATGCGGTCCTGATCGCACTCCCGAATTTCGAGCACGAGTTCATCCCGAAGGTTGCGGACCGGTTCGTCGAAGCCGACTATTCGGGCGTTCTGGTGGACGTGCTCAAGCGCTCGCGGGTCATCGGCATGCTCGACGAGCGCGCCGACGCGTTCGCGGAGTGTGGCGTTACGTTCGTCTGCGGGGCCGGCGCGACGCCGGGACTGCTGACGGGCGCGGCGGCGCTTGCCGCCCAGTCGTTCGTCGAGGTCGAGGCGGTCGACATCTGGTGGGGCGTCGGACTCAAATCCGGCTACGAGGACAACCGAGGCACCGTCCGCGAGGATATCGCGCACTTGCCCGACTACGATCTCGAAACCGTTCGCGAACTGAGCGACGACGAGATCGAGGCGGTGATCGACGCCCACGACGGCGTGCTTGAGTTCCACGATATGGAACACGCCGACGACGTCTTGCTGGAGCGCGCCGGCATCTGCGAGGCGGCGGACGTGACCGTCGGCGGGATTCTCGATGTGACCTCGGACGAGAAACCCACGACGACGACCGTCGAGGTGACGGGGACCACGTTCGACGGCGAACGAGGGACCAACACCGTCGAACTGGACGACGATACCAGCATGGCGGCAAACGTCAACGGGCCGGCGCTCGGCTACCTGAAATCCGCCGTTCGGCGGCACCGGGCGGGCGAGTACGGCGTGTTCGGCCCGGCCGAACTCCTGCCGCGATTCTAATGATCCGACGATGACAGGCGACCTGAACTCGCGAACCGACGACGACGCTCCGGAGGACACCTGCGGGTTCGCCCTCGCTGACCGGCTCGCGGCGCGCGACGCTCGCGGTCTCCGCCGGGATCTCCGACCGATCGATCGCGTCGCCGGCCGGGCGCGGATGGCGGCGGACCCGGGCCGCGGCCGTCCCATCTACGGCGATGAACAACTCGTCTTCGGGTCGAACAATTACCTCGGCCTGGCGCGCGACGACCGCGTCGTCCGAGCCGCGGAGGAGGCGGCCGCCGCGGTCGGCACCGGCGCGGGCGCGAGCCGTCTCGTGACCGGGGATACGGGCCTCCACCGCGCGCTGGAACGCGACCTCGCCGAGACGAAAGACACCGAGCGTGCCCTCCTTTTCTCCTCCGGGTACGCCGCCAACGTCGGCACCGTCGCGGCGCTCGACCCGGACGTGATCTTCTCCGACGAACTCAACCACGCGAGCATCATCGACGGCTGTCGGCTCGCCGACGCCGAGACGGTCGTCTACGACCACTGCGATAGCGGATCGCTCTGCGAGGCGATGGCCGCTCGACGGGACAAGCGCGACGCCGGCGAGTCGTGGCTCGTCGTGACGGATTCGGTGTTTAGCATGGACGGCGACGTGGCACCGCTTTCGGCGATCTGCGACGCGGCCGACCGGCACGAGGCGTGGGTAATGGTTGACGAAGCTCACGCGACCGGCCTCTACGAGGGCGGCGGCATCGTCCAGCGCGAGGGTCTCGGCGACCGAGTGCAGGTTCAGGTGGGAACGCTCTCGAAGGCGCTCGCCAGCCAGGGCGGCTACGTCATCGGAAGCACCCACCTCGTCGAATACCTGCTCAACGCGGCGCGGTCGTTCGTCTTCTCGACCGGCCTCGCGCCGCCGGCGGTCGGGGCCGCCCGCGAGGCACTTCGGATTGCGCACGAGGGGACGCGCCCTGCGCGACTGTGGAACACCGTCGACCGCCTCCGCGACGGCCTCGAATCGCTCGGGTACGACGTACTGGGCGAGACGCAGATCCTGCCCGTCGTCGTCGGCGACCGTGACGACGCGCTCGCGCTCGCCGACCGGCTTTCGGACCGCGGTATCGTCGCACCGGCGATACGCCCGCCGACGGTTCCCGCGGGGACGAGCCGCATTCGCATCGCACCCACGGCCACGCACACTGCATCCGAACTCGAGCGCTGTCTGGACGCCTTCGAACGCGCGGGACGGGAGCTTGATCTGGTATGAGTGCCGGGATGAAGACGCCCGAGAACGCGGTCGCCGTCGTCGGAACCGATACCGGCGTCGGCAAGACCGTCGTCACAGCGGGGCTCGTCGGCTGGCTTCGTGAGGAGGGCTACGACGCGCGTGCGATCAAACCCGTCCAGACCGGGTATCCGCCGGACGACGACGCGGCGTTCGTCGCCGAGGCCTGTGGAACCGACCGGGCGGCGACGTGTTGTCGTCGCCTCGAACCGGCGCTGGCTCCAGCCGTCGCCGCTACTGTCGCGGACGAACCGCTCTCGTACGACTCGCTTCTCGAGAACGTCGCCGCTGAACTCGACGCGGCGACCCCGGGCGTCGTCGAGGGCATCGGCGGACTCCGCGTCCCGCTGGCGGACGGCCGCGACGTGCTCGATCTGGTCGCCGACCTCGGCGTGCCCGCGGTGGTCGTCGCCCGGTCCGGATTGGGAACGCTAAACCACACCGCGCTGTCGGTATCGGCGCTTCGCCGTCGCGGTGTCGACGTAACCGGGATCGTCCTGAATCAGTACGACGGCGCGTCGCTCGCGGAGCGGACGAACCCCGACGCGCTCGCGGAGATGGTCGACTTCCCGATCCACACGCTGCCGTCGTTTTCCGTCGCGGAGCCGTCGGCCGCCGTCTCTGCCGTCAGTGCCGCGCTTCCGCGGTCGATCTTCGACGAAATTCTCCCCACGGACCGCGTGTAACCGCGAGTTCACCGTCCGGGCCGTTGCACGCTGACCCGCGACGGGTGCGACGGGTGCGACGGGTTGCAGACGAGACGACCGGCGAGAACCGATACTATATCAGGACTCGTCCCCCACACTCGGGCGATGGTTTCGGAACTCTTCGACGAGGACCGCTGGGAGCCGATCGACGAGTTCGACTTCCGCGATCTCACCTATCACCGGGCGGTCGACTCCGGGACGGTGCGGATCGCTTTCGACCGGCCCGACGTGCGAAATGCCTTCCGGCCGGGAACGGTGGACGAACTGTACGACGCGCTGGATCACGCCAAGCGCCAGACGGACGTGGGCTGTATTCTCCTGACGGGGAACGGGCCGTCCTCGAAGGACGGCGGCTGGGCGTTCTGTTCCGGGGGCGACCAGACGGTTCGTGGCGAGGACGGCTACCAGTACACGGGCGAGGACGAGGAGAGCGAAGCCGCGCGCGCCTCGGAGCAGGGACGCCTGCACATTCTCGAGGTGCAGCGGCTCATCCGCCATATCCCCAAGGTCGTCGTCTGCGTCGTACCGGGCTGGGCCGTCGGCGGCGGGCACTCGCTGCACGTCGTTTGCGACCTCACGCTCGCGAGCGAGGAGCACGCGAAGTTCCTCCAGACCGACCCCGACGTGGCGAGCTACGACGCCGGCTTCGGCTCGGCCTACCTGGCCAAGCAGATCGGCCAGAAGAAGGCCCGCGAAGTGTTCTTCCTCGGCAAAACGTACAGCGCCGAGGAGGCGGCAGAGATGGGCATGGTCAACGAAGCGGTGCCCCACGCTGAACTCGAGGAGACGGCCCTGGAGTGGGGCGAGCGCATCAACGCCAAGAGCCCGACGGCGATGCGGATGCTGAAGTACGCCTTTAACATGACCGACGACGGGATGGTCGGCCAGCAGGTGTTCGCCGGCGAGGCGACCCGGCTGGGGTACATGACCGACGAGGCCGCGGAGGGCCGAGACGCCTTCGTCGAGGGCCGCGAACCGGAGTTCGACGAGTTCCCCTGGCACTACTGAGACGAACTGCTGGCAGTCAGTTCCGGCGCACCCACGACTCGTCTGCTGTTGCACCGGGCAATCGGTACAGCAGACCGTATGATTAGTAGCGGCGACGGCAGCGGGCTGTCGCGAGTTCAGTACGGGCGGCTTTTTCGTACCGGTAGTTCTCTCGAAAAGAGTAACGCTTTGGACCCTGCGCGACGGTAGTGGTGACTGTGACGCTCCCCGACCGGTCTGCCCTCTCCCGCCGGGCGTACGTTCGGGCGCTCGTCGCCGTCGGCGGCGGGGCCGCCCTCAGCGCCTGTCTCGACGTGACTCGCGACGGAGACGACGATCCCGATCCCGTTCCCTCCGGCACGGACGACCCCGACTCGCTGCCGGCGCGCCAGCACGCCTGGAACGAGTTCAGTTCGCGCGACGAGGACGGGAACGTGCAGTTGCCGGACCATCACGCGTTGGTTCCGTTATCGCTCGCGTCGGATGCGGCCGGCGACGCCGAGGGCGATGGCGCTGACGACGACGCGACCGCGCCGAGCAAGGACGCCAGCCAGACGACCGAAACCGCGCTGCGGACGCTCGAGCGGGCCTACGAGTGGAGCCACGAGGGACTGATCTTTACGCTCGGCTACACGCCCGCGTACTTCGATCGGTTCGAGGGCTCGCTGCCCGACTCGGTCGACCTGCCGGCACCCGAAGCACTGACGGCGCGCGAAAACCCCGTGTTCGACGAGTTCGACGCGTTGCTCCACCTCGCGAGCGACCGGCCGGATGTCGTCCTCGCCGCCGAGGAGGGCCTGTTCGGCGACCGGGACGAACTCAACGGCACCGACCTCGAAACGGACCTCACCGGCGTCTTCGACCGCCACGACGACCGCCGTCGGACCGGCTTCGTCGGCGCGGGGCTTCCGGCGTCGAAGACGAATGTTCCGGGCGTCCCCGAGTCTGTTCCCGAGGACGCACCGTTCCTGATGGGGTTTCGCTCCGGCTTCGCCCGCACGCAGGCGAGCGAGGACCGCGTGACGATCGACGCCGGCCCGTTCGCCGGCGGGACGACCCAGCACGTCTCCTCGATGGACATCCAACTCGATGTCTGGTTCGGTCAGGACAACCACCACCAGCGCGTCTCGAAACTGTTCAGCCCGACCCACGCCGCGGACGAACTCGTCGGCGAGGTCGGCGACGAACTCGCGGATACGAGCGGCGTGACCGACGACGGGATCGCATCGGCTGAAGACGCCGCGCGCGAACACGGCGTCGTCGGCCACGCACAGAAGGCTGCCCAAGCAAGAGAAGACGGCAACCCGCCGCTCCTGCGCCGCGATTTCAGCACCGTCGACGGCGACCGGCCGGGACAGCACTTCCTCGCGCTCCAGCGGGGCATCGGCGAGTTCGTTCGCGTCCGCGAGGCGATGACTGGTGCGGACCTCGACATCTCGTCGGCGAACAACGGCATCCTCCACTACCTGTTCGTCAACAGACGGGGGAACTACCTGCTGCCGCCGCGGTCGTTGCGGGCGCTGCCGGCGGCGGCACCGAACTCGTGACGGCCCGCAAGACGCCCGTTCGATAGCGAAGACTACACAATATGGCTCCCGACGATCCGACCGCAGACGATGCAGCCGGAAGCGGCGATCGAACGACGGCGACAGGCCCTGCCCTGGCCCCGGCTACGGACACGACTACGATGGCCACCCGTCGGACGCTTCTTTCCCGAACCGGTGCGATATCGGGAGCGCTCGCGACGGGGCTCGCGGGCTGTCTCGGCCTCGGCGGGGGCGGAGACGATAACGGAGAGGAGTCGGACGGCGAGACGACCGACGCCGGTGGCGACTACGGCGGTCGACAACCGACCGTGACCGTCGAGGACCCGCCGAATGCGGTCTTCCTGCCGACCCACCGGGAGGCGATGCGGGTCGGAGAGCCCGTGACGGCCGGCGAGTTCAGGTTCGTTCCGATGCTCTCGTATCCACATCCGTTCTGGACGATCGCCGGCAGCGACGACGCGGCGGTCGAGCGCGAAACGCCCGAGGTCGGCCGCGGCGTGCACATGATGATCACGGTCCAGGATCGAGAGACGGGGCTCGTGGTGCCGGTCGACGACGGCATTCAGTTTCGGGTTCGATCGGACGGCGAGCGGGTCGGCTCGCCGGTGTCGCCGTGGGCGATGCTCTCACAGGAAATGGGATTTCACTTCGGGGACAACGTGGGACTGCCGGGAGACGGGACGTACGAAGTCGAGGTGACGATCCCGCCGCTTTCGGTCCGCCGCACCGGCGCGCTGGCGGGACGAGGCGAGGAGCGCGTTACGGGCGCGTTCGAGTTCGAGTACGACGACGAGTTCAGACACCAGGTTATCGGCGAGATCGACTATCTCGAGCGGAATCGGCGGGGGGAGCGGGGGGCGTTGGAGCCGATGGGAGCCGGTTCCGATGGTGGTGATGGGAGTGGCGGGAGTGACGCTGACGGCAACGCCGGACACGCGAGCGGGATGGATCACGCACACGTGCCGTACGCGACCGTGCCCGCGGTCGATGCGTACGCGGGAACTCGGCTCGTTGGCGACGCGTCCGCCGGCGGCGCATCTTCCGCCAGCGCGGACGGCGAGGCGACTGCCGCCGACGAACTCCCGCGCAGCGACGATGCGCCGATCGTCACCGTCCTGTTCGACGCCGACGCCGACGAATCGGACCTGGCGCGATTGGCCGGCGATGAGAACCGGACCCAGAACCCTGAGCAGTACCTCCTCGTCTCCCCCAGAACCCCCTACAACCGCGTGCCGCTTCCCGACGCCGCGCTCACCGCTTCCATCGAGCGCGACGGTGAACTCGTCGCGGAGTACGAACTCGAGCAGACGCTCGATAGCGAGTACGGACACCATTACGGCGTCGTGGTGTCGGGGCCAGGATCGGATACGTCCGGCTCGGGGTCGGAGTCGACGGCGATCAGTTCGGGAGACTCCGTAACCGTTTCCGTCGACTCGCCGCCCCAGGTTGCCAGACATCAGGGCTACGAGACGGCGTTTCTGGAGATGGAATCGGTGACGTTCGAAGTGCCAGATGCCGCTGAGGGCGGCGACACCGGCAATTAGTCGGTTAGTGTCGACGGTAGCCGTGCTGACAGGGCACATGTTCGGCTGCAATGCCAACGTTGACACTCTCTCGAGTCGGACACTTGACCCATGAGCACGGCTGAGGTCGAACTGTCACGTCCGAAGGCGTGGCTACTGGCTGCACGCCCGCAGACCCTGCCCGCGGCCGCGGCACCGGTTATCGTCGGCTCGGGCGTTGCGGCCGCCGAGGGCGTCTTCGAACTGCTGCCGGCGCTGTTTGCGTTCGTCGGTGCTGCACTGATTCAGATCGGGACGAACTTCGCGAACGACTACTACGACGCGATCAACGGCGCGGACACCGAGGATCGGGACGGGTTCACTCGCGTCACGCAGGCGGGAATCATCCCGGCCCGGCAGGTCAAACTCGCGACGATTATCACGTTCGCACTCGCGATCCTTTCTGGCACCTATCTGGTCTACGTCGGCGGCGTGCCAATTCTCGTCGTCGGTCTCGTGAGCGTCTTCTGCGGCTGGGCGTACACCGGCGGCCCCTATCCGCTCGGCTACCACGGGCTCGGCGATTTCTTCGTCTTCGTCTTCTTCGGCGTCGTCGCCGTCGTCGGGACGTTCTACGTGCAGGCTGCCGCTGCCGCCGTCGAACCGCTCACAACGACGCTTCCCGAGGGAACCATCACTCGCGAGGCGATTCTCGCGAGCCTTCCCGTCGCCGCCCTCTCGACGGCGATCATCGTCGTCAACAACGTCCGCGACTTAGAAACCGACGCGGAGACGGGCAAACGCACGCTCGCCGTCCGACTCGGCTATCGCGGCAGCCGCATCGAGTTCACCGCGCTGCTCGCGCTGGCGTACCTCGTTCCGGTGTGGCTCTGGCTCGCCGAGGGGCTCGGAGCGAGCGCGTTGCTGCCGCTCGTTTCGCTGCCCTACGCGGCGTCGATCGCGCGGACGATCTGGACCAGAACCGACGGCGAGGCGCTCAATCCCGCGCTCGAGGCGACCGGAAAGCTCCTCGCGCTGTACGCGGCGTTGTTCGCCGGGGGACTGGTGATCTAACCGTGGGGGCGGACACGAACGCCGACTGCGATCTCGAACTCGCGTATCGGCGGTTCTCGCTCGCGCTGACGTCGCCGCTCGAAACTGCAGCCAGATCGATCGACACCCGCGAGGGGTTTTTGGTTCGGATCGTCGACGGCACCGACGCTGCCTCCCCGACCGCCGGCTACGGCGAGGCGACACCGCTTCCGGGTTGGACGGAGCCGATCGAGGACTGCGAGGCGGCGCTCGACCGCGCCGAGCGGGCACTCGCACGTGGCGGACCGGAAGACGCGCTCGAGGCCGTCGCGGGAAACGGCGCGGCCCGACACGGCGTGTCGCTCGCGCTCGCGGATCTGCAGGCGACCCGCCAGGCGACGCCGCTGTACCGGTATATCGGTCAGGGACCGATGGTCGGCCGCGTTCCGGTGAACGCGACGATCGGCGACGGACCGCCGGACGAAACCGCCCATCAGGCAGCAGCCGCGGTCCAGCGCGGTTTCGATTGTTGCAAACTCAAAGCCGGCCGTCGGTCGGTCGAGGCCGACATCGACCGCGTCCAGCGAACGCGTGAGGTCGTCGGACCGGATGTCGAGCTCCGGGTCGACGCGAACGAAGCCTGGACGTTCGAGGAGGCGGCCCGAGCGCTCGACGCGTTCGCCGAGCTGGGCGTCTCGATTCTCGAACAGCCGCTCCCGGCCGGCGCGCTCGCGGGACACGCCGACCTCCGCGAACGAGCGGCCGGCACCGTCTCGATCGCGCTCGATGAAGGCGTACTCGAACACGGCGTCGACGCCATCTGCGAGGCCCAGGCTGCCGACGTAGCCATCTTGAAGCCGATGGCACTCGGCGGGATCGATATCGCACGGAAGATCGCAGCCTGGTTCGCCGAACTCGGCGTGACGCCGCTGGTGACGACGACGATCGACGGCGTCGTCGCACGAACGGGAGCCGTCCACCTCGCGGCGGCGATCCCCAACGTTCCGGCCTGCGGACTCGCAACGGGTGAGTTGCTCGCCGAGGACCTCGGCCGCGACCCCGTCCTCTTCGAGAACGGTGCCGCCGTCGTCCCGCAGGCGAAGGGCCTCGGCGTCGAGGGGGTGTGGCAGGAATGACTCCCGCGCACCTCGAGTGGCCGACGCAGGACCTCCTCGCCCACCGCGCGGCGGCGACGCCACAGCGCCGGGCGCTGGTCGACATCGAAACGGACACCGCGTGGACCTTCGCCGAGTTCACCCGGCGGGTGGATCGAACGGCCGCTGCACTCGAGACGGCCGTCGATCGCGTCCCCGACAGTCGCATCGGCGTCCTCATGGACACCCGTCCCGCCTTCGCGACCCTCTTTTTCGCCGCGATGCGACGCGGCGCGACCCTCGCCCCGCTGAACGTCCGCGAAACCGCGTCCGAACTGGCCGCCAAAGCCGACCGGCTCGACCTCGACGCGCTCGTCTGCGAGCGCGAGACGGCATCGACCGCGAGTGAACTCGTCGACGAATCGACGCCGATCCTGTCAGTTGACGACCCGACGACCGACGGCGTGACGGCGCTGTCGACTCTCCATACCGATCCGGGCGAGACGACGGGCGAACCGACCGCAGATGGGAAGCAGGTCGAGATCCAGTCAGCTGAACTCGATCGTGGCGACACGCAGCTGCTCATGTTCACGTCGGGAACGTCCGGTGATCCCAAGATCGTCCAGTTGACAGTGGGCAATCTGGTCGCCAGCGCGACCGCCTCAGCGTTTCGGCTCGGTGTCGATCCCGACGACCGATGGCTCTGCTGTCTCCCGATGTACCACATGGGCGGAATCGCGCCCGTGATCCGGTCCGCGCTGTACGGAACGACGGCCGTCGTCCAGCGCACGTTCGATGACCGCGCGACGGCCCGTGCAATGGACGAGTTCGGGATCACCGGCGTCTCGCTGGTCCCGACGATGGGCAAGCGGTTGCTCGACACCGGCTGGGAGCCGCCCGAATCGCTCCGGTTTGTCCTCCTCGGCGGCGCGCCGGCCTCGACGGAGTTCATCCGGCGCTGTCGCGAGGTGGGCGTGCCCGTCTACCCGACCTACGGCATGACCGAGACGGCCTCCCAGATCACGACCGCGACGCCGTCGGAGGCGGCGACGCACGAGGGGACCGTCGGCCAGCCGCTCGTCGTCACCGACGTATCGGTCGTGGACGAGACCGGTGATCCCGTTCCGACCGGCGAGCCAGGTGAACTCGTCGTCTCGGGACCGACGGTGACGCCGGGCTATCTCGATGCGGCGCGCACGGCGGACGCCTTCTGCGACCGGGGATTACGGACGGGAGATGTCGGGTACCGGGACGATGAGGGACGGCTGTGGATTCTCAACCGGCGCAGCGACCGCATCGTCACGGGCGGCGAGAACGTCGATCCTGGCGAAGTGATCGAGACGCTGCGCTCGCATCCGAAGATCGAGGCGGCCGCCGTCGTCGGCCTCGAAGACGAGGAGTGGGGCGAGCGGGTGGGTGCGCTCGTCGCGCCCGCTGCCGCCGCTAGTGGCGATGCGGGCAGTGACCCCGAGCCGATCGAACTCGAGTCCGTCCTCGCCCACTGCGACGGACACCTCGCCGGCTTCAAGCGCCCGAAGACGATCGGCGTGGTCGACGAACTTCCGCGAACGCATTCGGGGACCGTCGACCGGGACGCGGCTCGGGACCGGTTGCTCGAGGTCGGCGTCGACGTGACGGAGCCATCCTGGTAGTTCCTGGCCGGTGTCACCGGTCCGCTCTCGGGCCCGCTAGTGCATATCCACGACGGAAGATGACTCCGAATCAGGCTGCATACAGGACGTATCTTGCGCGGGATTCCGTCGAGGGATGTCAACGGACGTAACCCGCGGTTAGTATTTACCGCTGGGAGCCAAATACGAGCGTATGCCCCACGGTCAAGACGTCGAAGACGACACCTCAGAAATGACGTCGGAGTACGAGTGCCTTCAGTGCGGGCGAATAGTCAAGGCCGAGACGAACCCCGGCGAGTGCGAGGAGTGTGGCGGCGACTTCCAGAACCGGGCGAAATCAATCGAGTAACAGATTCTAGCCGCCTCCGATACTCCCCCGGGCGTACTCCGAGCGTGCAGCGGCGGACCCGAAGTTAAGACGCTCGATCCCCTCTCTTGAGACGTGTGCACACTGACGCTCGCCTGGCAGGTTTTCAATGACGCACCGGTCGCCGTCGCCGCGAACCGTGACGAAGCCACCGACCGCGACTCGCGTCCGCCCGAGATATACGGCGAGGACCCGCTCGTCGTCGCCCCGCGGGACGCCGAAGCCGGCGGCACCTGGCTCGGCTACAACGAGTTCGGCGTCGCCGCCGGCATCACGAACAAGTGGACCGACGCCGACCTCGCCGGCGACCGGTCGCGGGGATTGCTCGTCGCGGACGTCCTCGAGGCGCGCTCCGTCTCGGATGCGACCGCACTGGTCGAGGACGCGATGGCCGACGACGAGTACGAGGGCTTCTCACTCGTGATCGCCGACGCGGCCGCGGCCGTCTGTTACCAGTGGGACGGCGACCTCTCCGTCACCGAGTTCGACCCCGGCGTTCACGTCGTGGTTAACGTCGCCGTCGACGACGACGTTGATCTGCCGTCGAGTCGACCCGACATCGGACGAACGCAGGCCGACAATGCACGGCGCGTTCGCGCTGAACTCGCCGCCAACGCGGACGAATCCGTCACCGAGTGGCTCACCCGCGCCGGCACCGTCCTCGGCGATCACGAGTTCGGCGTCTGCGTTCACGGCGATGGCTACGGGACGCGGTCGTCCTCGCTGCTGGCGGTCGGGCCGGGGGCAGCAGCGCCGGAGCGGCCGGCCGAAGCGACCTATCGGTTCGCCGATGGGCCGCCCTGTGAAACGCCGTACCGACCGGTCGAACTCGACCACGAGCGATTGGCCGGACCCGTAACCGGTTCCGATTCGGCGTTCGGAACGACGACTCGTCGAAACGAATGACACTGGCGTCGAAGGGCACATTTAAGCGGCTCCCTGCCTCTCATACGCACATGGACGCACACCTGCCTGTCGCGACGAGCATGGATACGAAGAGGTGGTCGCCGTGAGCGTCTCTGCGGCCGAAGCAGAACTCTCCACGGACGAACACGCCGGTCTTGAACTCGTTCGCGAAACCGGCGGTATCCACCAAAGCGACTTCTGGAAGGAACTCGATGTCTCCTCGCGCAAGGGTAGTCGGATCGTCGAGTCGCTCGTCGAATACGAACTCGTCGACCGGGAGGAGACGGTCTACAACGGGCACAACACCTACTACATTACGCCGACCGCTCGCGATCTGGATTTCACGCTCTTGATGGCCGGGGACATGCTCTCGCCGTTTATCGGTGAGGAGGAGGTCGATCCCAACAGCGATGCGTTCTCGCAGTGGATCATGAACCTCGCGTACGAGGAATAGATCGAATAGAGCGGCTGCCGCTTCGATTTTACGGAACTGTCGATCGGGTGCGTGGGACGCCAAATTGGCGACGAAAAGTCCCAGCCCCGGCTCACCTCAGTTGCTCGCTTATTCGAGCGCGCTTGCGGCCCGGATGAGCCGTTCCTCGCCGAAGGACGGGCCGACGAGTTGCAGGCCGACGGGGAGGCCGTCGGCGTCGCTTTCGCCGGCCGGAACCGAAATCGCGGGGAGATCCGCGAGGTTCACGGGAACGGTGTTCGCGTCTGCAAGATACATCTGCAACGGGTCGTCTACGCTCTCGCCCTGTTCGAACGGGGTGACCGGCATCGTCGGCGAGGCGAGTACGTCGGCTTCCGAGAGCGCCTCGTCGAAGTCCTGTTTGACCCACGCACGAGCGTCCTGCGCTTTCTTGTAGTACTTGTCGTGGTAGCCGGCCGAGAGCGCGTACGTCCCGAGGAGGATCCGGCGCTTGACTTCGTCGCCGAAGCCCTCCTTGCGGACCGCCGAAAAGGCCTCGTTCCAGTTGCCGTCGGCGTCGGTCTCTGGTCCGTACCGAACGCCGTCGAAACGGGCGAGGTTGGACGAGGCTTCGGACATCGCGATCACGTAGTAGGCCTCGACTGCATGCTCGACGGACGGCAGCGAGACTTCGTGGTACTCCGCGCCCTGGGCCTCGAGTTCAGCGATGGCGTCCCAGAAGGTGTCGACGACGCCCTCGTCTGCGCCTTCGACCAGTTCGGTTGGGACGCCGATCGTGAGGCCGTCGACGTCGCCGGTTGCGGCGTCGGCGTAGCTTTCCCCGTCGAGTTCCACCGCTCGAGTTGTCGCGTCTCGGTCGTCCGGTCCTGCGATGACATCGAGCAGCGCGGCGGCGTCTTCGACGGTCTCACCGAAGGGGCCGATCTGCTCTAGGCTGTTGCCGTAGGCGACGAGGCCGTAGCGCGAGACGAGGCCGTAGGTCGGCTTGATCCCGACGACGCCGCAGAATGCGGCCGGACAGCGGATCGAGCCGCCTGTATCGGAGCCGAGCGCGAGTTCGGCCTCGCCGGCGGCGACGGCGGCGGCCGAGCCGCCGGAAGAGCCGCCGGGAACGTGGCCCGGTGCGGCGGGGTTGTCGGTCGGGCCGAAGGCCGAGGTTTCGGTGGTCGTGCCCATGCCGAACTCGTCCATGTTGGTCTTGCCGACGATGGTCGCGCCGGCGTCTTTGAGTCGGGAGACGACCGTGGCGTCGTAGGGCGGGACGTAGTCCTCGAGCATCGCAGACCCGCAGGTCGTCCTGACGCCCTCGGTCGAGATGTTGTCTTTGATGGCGACCGTGCAGCCGGCGAGTGGGCCGTCCGCGTCGGTGTCGCCGTCGATTCGCTCGTCGGTGATGAAGATGGTATCAGCCATTGGAGCGTCGATCAGGAGACGTTCGGCCCCTTGAAGAAGCCGTCCTCGGTTTCGGGTGCGTTCTGGAGTGCCACCTCACGGTCTAAGGAGTCGCGTTCCTCGTCGGGACGCATGACGTTCGTGAGGTCGGCCTCGCGCTCGACTTCCGGAACCTCGTCTAAGGTCTCGAAGTACTCGAGGATGTCCGCGAACTGGCCGGTAAACGCCTCGATCTCGTCGGCTTCGAGATCGACGCGAGCCAGGTCCGCGACGTGGCGGACCGCCTCGGTATCGACGGCGTCGGCGTCGTCGCTCATACGTGTCCGAACCGCCCTGCGGGGAGTAAGCGTTTCGATACGCCGGGCAGTGTCAGTGCAACGCGGCGGCGATCGGTGCGGTCGAGTTCACTGTGCCCGTTATGTGGTCCGGACTCACATAGTGAACAACGGATTACTCGCTCAGACGCGCGTTCACTACCTGTACGATCACAGTCTTTAAGTTTCCCACAGCCGTTACACTGGCTACGAGAGAGCGTTTTCAGCGACGGTTCGATCGGATTCATTACAATGACTGATTCCAGCATTCGAACTCGCAGCGACGAGCAGCGTCAGACCAAGCGAGTGGGTTCCGGTGAACGGACGAGCCAGCCGGCGGAACGCGAACGGGACGAACAAGAACGAGAACAGGAATATGAGCACGAGCAGTGTCCGGAGTGCAGTGGTCGCCTCGTCTCCGACGCCGAGCACGCCGAAACCGTCTGTGAAGACTGCGGGCTCGTCGTTCAGGAAGGAGAGATCGACCGCGGTCCCGAGTGGCGGGCGTTCGATGCCGCTGAGAAGGACGAAAAGTCCCGCGTCGGTGCCCCGACGACCAACATGATGCACGACCAGGGGCTCTCGACCAATATCGGCTGGCAGGACAAGGACGCCTACGGCCGCTCGTTGTCGAACCGCCAGCGCCAGAAGATGCAGCGACTGCGCACCTGGAACGAGCGATTCCGCACTCGGGATTCGAAGGAGCGAAACCTCAAACAGGCACTTGGCGAAATCGACCGCATGGCGAGCGCGCTCGGCCTTCCCGAGAACGTCCGGGAGACGGCATCGGTCATCTACCGACGCGCACTCGAAGAGGACCTGCTCCCCGGTCGCTCGATCGAGGGCGTCTCGACCGCGTCACTGTACGCCTCGGCTCGGCAGGCCGGGACCCCGCGCAGCCTCGACGAGATTTCGGCCGTCAGCCGCGTCGAAAAGGACGAGATCGCCCGCACCTACCGCTACGTCATTCGTGAACTCGGGCTCGAGGTCCAGCCCGCCGATCCGGTGAGCTACGTCCCCCGGTTCGCGAGCGATCTCGAACTCTCCGACGAGACCGAACGCCGCGCCAGGACCCTTCTCGAGACGGCGAAGGAGTCGGGTATCCACAGCGGCAAGTCGCCGGTCGGCCTCGCCGCCGCAGCCGTTTACGCCGGTGCGCTGTTGACGAACGAGAAAGTGACCCAGAACGACGTCAGCGAGGTCGCGAGCATCTCCGAAGTGACGATCCGTAATCGCTATCACGAGTTACTCGAGGTCGACGGCGGCGCGCCGGCGTAGGGACTTGCAGACTTCCGCCGATTTCCGTTGATCCCGCCGTTCAATACGTGATTTACCGGCCGCCATAACGGGCGCACGGCGACCGTTGCGAGTTCAGGACGCGCTAATGAGTGCATACTCAAGCGGGTTGTCCTACTGGTGCGAGTATGGAGTGCGATAACTGCCGGGCGAACGAGGTTGCATACACCCTTACGACGCACGTCGACGGGGCGGCGGACGAACGGATCGACTTGCACTTCTGTTCGACGGAGTGTCTGCGCGTCTGGACGTAGCGCAGCCGGTGGCTATCCGCTGTGGCCACCCCGCAGTCTACGCGACGAGTTCGTGTTGGCTGCCATTCAACTATCTCCGCGTGGATGCTCTCCGTATGACACGCACCGACAGTCACCCGCCCGCGACCGACGCGTCGGCCCTCCCGTCAGTCGCCGTCGAATCGACGACGCGTGACCTTCCGGACGTTCGCTTGCACGTCGTCGTCGGTGGGAACCCGGACGGACCGCTCGTCGTCCTGTTACACGGTTTTCCCGAGTTTTGGTACGGCTGGCGACACCAACTCGAGGCGCTGCTGGATGCGGGCTACCGGGTCGTCGTTCCCGACCAGCGCGGGTACAACCGCAGCGAGAAACCGACTGACATCGGCGCGTACCGGCTGCGATACCTGACGCGGGATATCGTCGATCTCATCCGCGCCGAGGGCCGCGAGGCGGCATCCGTCGTCGGCCACGACTGGGGCGGAATCGTCGCGTGGGCCCTCGCCACGCGCTACCCCGACGCCGTCGACCGTCTCGTCGCCGTCAACGCGCCGCATCCGGTCGCGTTCCAGCGCATCCTTCGCTCGACGCCCGAGCAGGTCGGGCGAAGCTGGTACGCGTTCGCGTTTCAACTCCCCTGGATTCCCGAACGGCTCCTCGAAGCCGGCGAGTTCAGTCCGCTCGAACGGATGCTTCGAGGCACCGCCCAACCGGGGACGTTCTCGGCGTCGGAACTGGCACACTACCGTCGCGCCTGGGGCCAGGCAGGTGCGCGGAGGGGGATGCTCAACTGGTATCGTGCGGGCGGCCGCTACCCGCCCGTCCGAGCGCGCGCCGGGACCCGGGACACCCTCGTCGACGCGCCGACCCTCGTCGTCTGGGGCGACGGCGATGTCGCGCTGGTTCCTGAACTCGCCCACGAGAGCGTCGGCGTGTGTGCACAGGGGCGACTCAAGCGCTATTCCGGAACCAGTCACTGGGTTCCCCACGAGGAACCTGCGAGACTCACTGCTGACGTTCGGTCGCACCTGCCGCTGTGACTCCACAACCGCGACATCGGTGCTGAACTCCGTTCGACTGCCCGTTTCAAGCGACGATTCCCACGGAATAGGAACGCGCCGAACCTATTCGTTCGTCTCCTCCCAACCACCATGTACCGATTGCCATGGCGCAGGCGACACTCACCCTCACGTTGCCAGACCACGTCTGGATTCAGCAGGTATCGGCGGCGCATCCGAATACCACGTTTCGAGTTCTTGCCGCCGTTCCCGACGCGGAGACGGGGTTCGCACTCGTCCGTCTCTCCGGTCCAGCGGTCGAGCACGCGCTGCAGGACATGAACTCCCACCCACAGCTCACCGAACTCACGCTCACCCAGCGCAGCGATGGCGAGGCCACCGTCCACTTCGAAACGACCGAACCCCTACTGTTGTTCTCGTCTCGCGACGCCGGCATGCCCATCGAACTCCCCGTCACGATCCAGGACGGCCGCGCCACCGTCACGGTCACCGGCTCGCGCGACCGACTCGCTGAACTCGCCGAACAGTTCGACCGCCTCGGGCTCCAGTACCAGATCGACACCGTCAGCGAACAACTCCACGAGAGTCAGCTCCTCTCGGACCGCCAGCTCGAAGTTCTCGTCACCGCCGTCAGGGAGGGCTACTACGACACGCCCCGGCGGTGCTCGCTGACGGATCTGGCTGACCATCTCGGTATCGCCAAGTCGACCTGCAGCGAGACGCTTCACCGCGCCGAGGAAGCGATCGTCAAACGATTCGTGGATCAGATCCCCGAGACAACGGCCGACGAGTCACTCGAAGAGCAGTTCGCCTGAAACCGACGCAGGTTGTTCTTGTCATCTGAGATATATTTCACACGTCCGTTTCTCCCTATTTTATATCAACGAATATGTTCGCCCCCATTCTCACGACGTGGAAATCGGCTCGACGGTTCATCGGGCTCAAGTTGTGAGTGCGCTGTAGAGGAACCGCAAATGAACGTATTCAAGTGGGTGCCGTTGCGTACTCACGACATGACTGGAATCGTATGTCAAGAGGTGTTCTAAGCAGATGAGTACGGACGATGAATCGTTCCACCCACTCGGCCAAGAGTGGGAGGATGAACTCGAGACGATGCTCGACGATACCGAGTACGATAGCGACCTCGGTATGGAGATGGCCAAGGACGCGATGCGCGTCACCAAGGGCGAGCTGTCGGAAGCCGACTTCCACGAGAAATATCACGAGGACGTGATGGACGAGTTCGGCGTCGACGACCGCCCGACGGAGGAAGCCTACGAGGAGGCCAAGAAGAACGCCGGCGGCTTCGCCGAGATGCTCAAGAGCTTCGACGGCGACGGCGACGAGAGTCGCCGCGACGTGATGAAGAAGATGGGCGTCGGCGCGGCGGCTGTCGGTCTCGGTGCCTGGGGGACCGCCGAGGGCGGTCAGCCAAATGTCGCCGACGAATCGGGAGGGCACGCAACGGAAGCCCACCGGGAGGGCGACACCCAGTGGGGCATGGCGATCGATCTCGAACGCTGTGACGGCTGTCTCTCCTGTGTCCAGGCGTGTGCCTCGGAGAACAACCTCGACCAGGGCGTCAACTGGATGTACGTCCTCGACTACGAGGACGGCGGTGCGGACACGAGCCAAAATCGCCTTGTCCGACCGTGTCAGCACTGTACCGACGCGCCGTGTGAGAAGGTCTGTCCGACGACGGCCCGCCACACGCGGGACAAGGACGGCCTCGTACTGACCGACTACGACGTCTGTATCGGCTGTCGGTACTGTCAGGTCGCCTGTCCCTACGGGGTCAACTACTTCCAGTGGGACGAACCGGATATTTCCACCGAGGAGATCGCAGCGGACCCGGAAAACGATGGCGAAGGCGACATGATGGTCGACGACCGCGATCGGTGGGTCGACAGTCGCTCGCCGCGCGGAACGATGAGCAAATGTACCATGTGCCCGTCCCGTCAGGACGGATTAAGTGGCGAGGACAAGGTGGGTACCTCCGCATGCGAGGATGCCTGTCCGCCGGACGCAATCCAGTTCGGCAACATGCGCGACGAGGAAAGCGACCCGCAGCGGTACCTGGATAACCCGAGCCGAAGCCGAACACTGATTCAGGTCGGTGCCGAGAGTGCAATCCCGGAGGTCGCCGGTCTCGAAGAGGATCTCGCGGACGCCGACGCCGACCTCGAGTCCGTTCTCGAGGCGTCCCAAGACCTCGACGAAGAAACGCTTCAGCTTATGAAAGCGACCGAGATCGTCACCGAGAACTTCGGCGAAGGCGATGCCGACTCGGTCGACTACGAGCAGAACATCATCGAGATCTTCGACGTGCTCGAGGAACACGGACTCGACCTCGACAGTCAGGAAGTGCTGGTCGGACTCGATCTCGCCGACGAACCGGACGAAGACGAAGAGTTCGAGGGCGCGGACGAACTCGATGCACAGAACGCCCTCGAAGCCTTCGCCGGTACTCCGGCGTCGAACTTCCGGCTGCTCGAAGACGTCGGTACCAACCCGAACGTCGCGTACCTCGGGAACGAACCCGGTCCGAACGCCGAACAGGTCGAGGGCCCGGTCGCATACGAGGATACCCAATACGAGCGTTCCGACGGATCCGAGCCGAACCTCGTCGACAACCGCAAGGAGGAAATCCTCGACGAGGGCACCGTCGGTGACGCCGGGGTGAGTTTATGAGCACCAAGACGCCATCCAAGGCGGATATTCTTCGCCCCATCGGGACGTTCTCGAAGAAGTACCTCGCGGTCTACAGCGTTGCAGCACTGGGACTCATCGCCTTCCTCATTGCCTGGGCCTACCAGCTCGAGAAGGGCCTGATCGTCACCGGCCTGGGCGACTGGGGTACCGGTGGCGGTGCGACCTGGGGACTGTACATCGGCGCGTTCATCTGGTGGGTCGGCGTCGCACACGGCGGGATCATCCTGTCTGCGTCCGTTCGACTCCTCGGGATGGACCGGTATATGCCGGTCGCTCGTATCGCGGAGATGACGACGATCGGTGGGCTCTCGGCCGCCGGATTCTACATTCTGGTCCACATGGGCCGTCCGGACCGAATGGTCACGAGCGTTCTCGGACACTTCCACATCACGGTTAACAACTCGCCGCTGGTGTGGGACGTGACCGTCATTACGGCCTACTTCGTGCTGTCGGCGACCTACCTCGGTCTGACGATACGGTACGACGTCAACCGGTTGCGCGACGATCTGCCGGATAAATTCGAGCCGATCTACAAGATTATCACGTTCGGCTACTCCGAGAAGGAAGACGAAATCATCCAGCGGATGGTCTGGTGGCTCGCAGCGGCTGTCATCATCATGGCCCCGCTCTTGCTCCACGGCGGCGTCATCCCGTGGCTGTTCTCGCTGCTGCCGGCGATGCCCGCCTGGACCGGTGGCATTCAGGGACCGATGTTCCTGAGCATCGCGCTGATGTCTGCGATCAGCGGCGTGATGATCATCTCGTATACGTTCCGACGCGTTTACAACTGGGAGCACATCATTACGGACGACATCTTCCGCGGCCTGCTTCTGTGGCTCGGCTTCTTCACGCTGTTGTTCCTGTGGTTCCAGCTACAGTCCGTTCTCAACGGCGCCTTCCTCGGCCCGCTCAACACGCAACACGCGGCCGAGGGGAAAATGGCCCACCCGGCCTACCAGGTCGCGATGACGATGATCTTCCTGACGCTCGTGTACATCTTCTTGCAGGCAATCCGTCCCGCCCTGTTCAGTAAGACGCGAGCGCTCATCGCCAGCTGTGCGATCCTGGCCGGGACGCTGACCGAGAAGATCCTGTTCGTCGTCGAAGGGTTCTTCCCCCCGACGTTCGACATCTACACCGCAACCCCCGGCACGTACTTCCCGAGCCTGATCGAGATCCTGTCACTCGTCGGAACGGTCTCTCTCGTTGCGCTCCTGTTCCTCAACCTCGCCAAGCTCGTCCCCGTGGTCGAGCTCCACGCGATTGAACACTTGACCGGCGACCACGGCCATGAGCATGACCACGAAGAGACAACTAAAACCGAGACCGAACCGGAGGTGAAAGCATGAGCCTCATTCCAACACTGATGACTGCCCTCTCGACCGTTCTGTACCACAACTACGACGGTACCGAGGGCTTCACCGGCTTCGCCAACGAAGGGACCTGGGTCATCTTCGCCATTATCCTGGTTCCCGTCTATATCATGCTCATCGCCTGGTTCGTCGGGAAGCCGCGCGATACGAAGACCGGACTGCTCGGCGTGACCTATCTCGTCGGGTTGACCACATCGATGTGGGTCGGCATGTTCTTCATTACCATGCTTATCGGCATCCTCTTCTACGGCGGTATGCCCGAACCGATCACCGCTCCCGGCCCGTAACGGAGCCCGTTCACCGACGAGTTCGGTTTGATTTTCCGGTTTTTCTCCGTCGATACGCACGCGAGTTCGTCTCGAGTGGAACTCGGAGCGATCAACGTTCATCGCCCATCGTCCATCGTCGTCCGTCGACCGTCCAGTCCGGTCGTCCGGGTATCGTATCGGTTCTGTCTGTTCCCTCTGTTCTAGTCCGTTCTGTTCTCGTTCAACCGTTTGTCTCCGCACTTTCCGCTTTCCGAGTTCAGGTCCCGAATCTATTCGATGATCGGCACGCGATGGGGCTCCGTACATCGATCGATGGGTCACCCTGAACCATCACACGTATCCCGCTCGACGCCCTCCAATTGACTAACAGACACAGACAGTATGAGTATCACAGAACACGAACTCAAGATCAAACTCGAGGGGATCGAAGACCCGGACATCGGCGAGGACATCATTTCGCTGGGACTCGTCAATGACGTTCGGATCGAGGACGAAACGGCCCGTATCTCGCTCGCGTTTAACGCGCCGTACGCGCCCTCCGAGATGGAACTGGGGAACCAGATCCGCGAAATCTGTGACGAGGCCGGACTTGAGGTGGACCTGCGGGCCCACGTCGGCGAGGAACACGGGTTCGACGACGAGGTTCTCCCCCGCGTGCGCAACGTCATCGCGGTCGCCTCCGGGAAGGGTGGCGTCGGAAAGACGACGGTCGCAGCGAATCTCGCGGCCGGCCTCGAAAAGCGCGGTGCGATGGTTGGCATCCTCGACGCCGACATTCACGGGCCGAACATCCCGAAGATTCTGCCGGTCGAGAGCGAACCCGGCGTCACGCCGAGCGAGGACATCGTGCCGCCCCGTTCCGACGGCGTGCGCGTCATCAGTATGGGTTTCATGACGGAGGAAGACGACGACCCGGCGATCCTTCGCGGCCCGATGGTCAACAAGTTCATGATGAAGTTCCTGGAGGGCGTCGAATGGGGTCGCCTCGACTACCTCATCGTCGACCTGCCGCCGGGGACCGGCGACGCGACGCTCAACCTGCTCCAGTCGATGCCGGTGACGGGATCGGTCGTCGTCACGACGCCCCAGGAGATGGCCTTAGAGGACACTCGAAAGGGAATCCAGATGTTCAACAAGCACGACACCCCTGTCCTGGGCGTCGTCGAGAACATGAGTTCGTTCGTCTGCCCGAGCTGTGGCGACCAGCACGGCCTGTTCGGCACCGACGGCGCGAACTCGATCGTCGAGAAGTACGACGTGCCGCTGATGGGTCAGATCCCGATCCACCCCGACTTCGGTGCGGAGGGTAGCGAGGGCGCGCTCGTCAAGGACGACGAGAGTCCGGTTCAGGAATCCGTCGAAGAAGTCGTCGGCGAGATCGCAGACCGGATCGGCGAGACGAACCGCCGGACCGTCAACGAGCACACCTCTGACGAACCCGACGACCGGTTGCCGACCGAAGTCGAAGACTGACGGCGGTGTCGCTCCGTCCGTAGCGCTTTATCTGCCTCGAGTGTGAACTACTCGGGTACATGTCCACCCCACTCGACAGTTACGACGACGTCGTCACCGACCTCGACCCGGAACCAGGCGACCTCGAAACGGCCGAACTCGTCGTCAGCGACGACGCGCTCGTCAAGGCCTTCGCACTCGGGCCCGGCGCTGAACTCGATGCGCACGAACACGGGACGAGTACGAACGTCTTTCACGTTCTCGAGGGAACGGTAACAGTCGTGCAAGGTAACGAGCAGGAACCGGTCGAAGCGCCGGGTGTCGTCCACCACGAACGGGGCGTCGCTCACGGTGCGAAAAACGAGACCGACGAGACGGTGATCTTCACCGCGAGTCTGTGTCCGATGCCGTCCTGAAATCCTGCGGCCCGCACCCTGATACAGACGGGAGCCGATTTAGTCGTCCAGCAGCGACTCGACGTACCTCGTCACGTGGTCGTCCATCCGTCGCTTATATCCCGACTGCCGGGCCAGCCGATCGAGTTCACGAGCGACGAGGCTGCCGTACTGGACCGCTTTCTTGTCCCGCTCGGCGATTTCCGTCGGGAGGTAGTCAGCCGCGACCGCCCGGAATCCGCGCTTTCGCGTCTCCTCGTCCGCAAGGAGTTCGTCGGGGAGCCAAAGTGCCGCACTGACCACGTCGTCGTGGAGCAAGGGCGCGACGGGTTCGAGCCCGGTCGCCTCGATGGCGCGAACGTCGCGTGGAAGCTGATCGGGAAGGCTCAGAATCTGTTCGCGGACGGCCCCGCGTGTCGTCTCGGCCGCGACGCGGTGGTCGAGTCTGACCACCTTCTCGTAGCCGCCAAAGAGTTCGTCCGCGCCCTGGCCGACGGCCAGGGCGTCGAACCCGTCGGCGGCGACGCGCTCGCCGACCAGGTAGAGCGGGAGCGCGATCTGGATGTCCATCGCGTTCGTGCGGCCGGTGGCGCGTGCGACCGCGGGGACCGCGCGTTCGAGGTCGGTCGGGTCGAGTTCGACGACGGTCAAATCGCGATCCATCGCGTCTGCGGCGCTGCGGGCGGCGGCGATGTCGTGGCTGTCGGGGAAGCCGACGACGTAAAGCGGGGCGTCGAGGAGTTCGGCGACGAGCGCGGAGTCGACGCCGCCGGAGAAGGCGACGGCGACGCTGGTGGTGTCGGTTCTGAACTCGTCGGCCGCGGATCGGATGGCGGCGTCGAGTTCGTCGAGTGCACGCTCGCGGTCGGCGATCGGATCGGGGTCCGGAAGCGTCCAGCGCCGTTCGGGCGTCGAATCGTCGGGGCCGGCGACGGCACCGGCGGGGAACTGGACGGGGTCGTCGAGTTCAGCTGGGTCGAAGACCCACACGTCGGTCGGGTCGCGGTCGGCCTCGACGAACAGCGGGACGCGTCCGAGGGCGTCGCGGACGAGTTCGCCGTCGAGTTCGCCGGCGAAGCCGGCGGTGCCGGGGAGCGGATCGTCGGTTTCGAGCGCCGCGCGAACGGTTTCGGGATCGGCCCCGCGGAGTGATCGTGTCACTGGAACAGTCCCATGACGCTATTTCGGACGCGGCGGGAGACGCCGCCGGCGGCCTGGCGGAAACTGATTCGCCAGGGCGTTCGTTTGCCTTCGACGGAGGTTCGGCCGGCCGCGATGGCGTCGAGGATGGCGTCGACGGACCGTTCGTCGGCGTCGACGCGGGTGACGGCCTGACCGACCATCTCGCTGATGTGGGCGTCGCTGCCGGCGGTCATCGGGAGGTTTCGGGAGGCGGCGTAGCGCTCGGCCTGGCGGTTGGCGCGCCCGGTCAGGAGCCGCGAGTTGTAGACCTCGATGGCGTCGCCCATCGCGAGTTCGTCGCGCGAGATGCGGGCCATGACGCCGTGGCGGGATTCCTGGAAGGGGTGGGGGATCACGGCGAGGCCGCCCTGATCATGGATCTCGTCGAGCGTCGTTTCGTAGGAGAGTCCGGGCGGGACGGCTTCGTCCAGGCCGAAGCCCAGGATATGGCCGGCTTTGCTCGAGATTTCCATCGCTGGGATGCCGACCAGGCCGTACGCGGGGGCGCGGTCGGCGGCCTCGAGACTCGCGTCGATCTCGTCGTGGTCCGTGACGGCGATCGCGTCGAGGCCGACGGCTTCGGCCTGTTCCAAGATGAGCTCGACCGGGTCCCGGCCGTCGTACGACAGCGCCGAGTGGGCGTGAAGTTCGACCGACAGCACGCCCGTACGTTTATCTCGCCTGATCAAAAGCGCCTCGGTCCGCCGGGCGGTTCGTAATTCGCTGGCACACGCACAGGTATCCACGATCATGGATATGGAAACCCATTTACTCCCCGACTTTCATCACCTAGGTGAATGAGCCTTGCCGATTCGGATCGTGAACTCGTCGTCGAGGAGTTGGGGCGAGAGCCATCCCGGGCGGAGGCGGCGCTGTTCGAGAACCTCTGGAGCGAACATTGTGCGTACCGCTCCTCGAGACCGCTGTTGTCGGCGTTCGAGAGCGAGGGCGAACGGGTCGTCATCGGCCCGGGCGACGACGCGGCGGTCATCGCACTGCCCGAGCGCGCGGACGACGATGCGGGAGACGGCGCGAACGAGGGAACGGGCGCAACCGAAAGCGGAGACGGGTCGCGGACCTGCATCACGATGGGGATCGAGAGCCACAATCATCCCTCCTACGTCGACCCGTTCGACGGCGCGGCGACCGGCGTCGGCGGCATCGTCCGAGACACCCTCTCGATGGGTGCCTATCCCATCGCACTCGCGGACTCGCTTTACTTCGGCGAGTTCGGTCGCGAGCACTCGCGGTACCTGCTCGAGGGCGTCGTCGAGGGAATCAGCCACTACGGCAACTGCATTGGCGTCCCGACGGTCGCCGGCAGCGTCGATTTCCACGCCGACTACGAGGGCAATCCGCTGGTGAACGTCGCCTGCGTCGGCCTGACGAACGAGGAGCGACTGGTCACCGCCGAGGCCCAGGAACCGGGCAATAAACTCGTGCTCGTCGGCAACGCGACCGGCCGCGACGGCCTCGGCGGCGCGAGTTTCGCCAGCGAGGACCTGGCCGAAGACGCCGAAACCGAAGACCGCCCCGCGGTCCAGGTCGGCGACCCCTACGCCGAGAAACTCCTTATCGAGGCCAACGAACAACTCGTCGACGAGGGCCTGATCGAGTCCGCCCGCGACCTCGGTGCCGCCGGCCTCGGCGGTGCCTCCAGTGAACTCGTCGCCAAAGGCGGTCTCGGTGCCGAAATTGAACTCGAACGCGTCCACCAGCGCGAGCCGAACATGTCGGCGCTCGAAATCTTGCTCGCCGAGTCTCAGGAGCGGATGTGCTACGAGGTCGATCCCGAGAACGTCGATCGCGTCCGCGAGATCGCGGAGCGCTTCGATCTCGGTTGCTCGGTTATCGGCGACGTAACGGACGGAAACTACGTCTGTACCCATCAGGATGAAACCGTCGTCGACGTCGATGCGCACTTCCTCGGCGAGGGCGCGCCGATGAACGACCTGCCCGCTGCAGAGCCCGCTCAACCGGATACCGACCTGCCCGACGCCGATCTCGAAGACGCCTTCGACGCCGTCGTCTCGAGTCCGAGCACGGCCTCGAAACGGTGGGTCTACCGCCAGTACGACCACGAAGTCGGCGTTCGGACGAGCGTCGGCCCGGGCGACGACGCAGCCATAATCGCAATCCGGGAAGCAAACACTGGCCTCGCCATCTCCTCCGGCGCGGCACCGAACTGGACCGCCGCCGCGCCCTACGAGGGCGCACGCGCAGTCGCACTCGAGAACGCGACGAACATCGCGGCCACGGGCGCGACGCCGCTCGCCGCCGTCGACTGCCTCAACGGCGGCAACCCGGAGAAATCCGACGTTTACGGCGCGTTCACCGGCATCGTCGACGGTCTCGCCGACATGTGCGCGACCCTTTCGACGCCCGTCGTCGGCGGCAACGTCTCGTTGTACAACGACTCCGTCGCCGGCCCCATCCCGCCCACGCCGACGCTCGCGATGGTCGGGACGAAACCAGGCTACGATGCCCCGTCGCTGTCGGTCCAGGCCGCCGACGAAAGCGAGCTCCTCCTCGTCGGCGACCGCGCGCTCGACGGCGACGATGAGGTGTTCAGCCTCGGCGGCTCGGAGTACCTCGCGCAGTTCGACGGCAGCGATCGGTTCCCCGCGCTGCCGAGCGCGCCGGCCGAACTCGTCGAGACGCTGGCGGCCGTCGCGGACGACGACGCGACGCTCGCGGTGCACGACGTGAGCCACGGTGGCCTCGCGGTTGCGCTCGCGGAGATGGTGACCGATGATGCCGGCCTCGACGTTTCGATTCCGGCGAGCGACCCGCTGGGTGCACTCTTCCACGAACAGCCGGGTCGCGCGCTGATCCAGACCGACTCGCCCGCAGCGGTCCGAGAGGCATTCGACGGCATCGCCCCGGTCGTTTCCCTCGGCTCCGCGACTGACGACGGTACGCTTACGCTCTCGGTCGGCGACGACCAGGTCACGATCGCGGCGGACGAGATCCGGGAGCGACGCGCGACCATCGAGACTGAACTCGCGTAGGGCGACGGGTTCGTCTCGTTCCATCCCGATATGTTGATATATTTGTAGGGAGACTGCCCTGACGAACCGGTCGTCACCGCGACGACCGCCGGAGGACCCCGTTTCATGGCTACCGACACCCCGACCGTCCTGATCGTCGAGGACGAGCCCGATCTTGCAACCCTCTACACCGTCTGGCTCGGCGACGAGTACGAGACGAGAACCGCATCCGACGGCACCGAGGCACTCGACGCGATCGACGCGGCCGTCGACGTCGTCCTGCTCGACCGTCGGATGCCCACCCTCTCGGGCGATACCGTCCTCGAGACGATCTGCGAGCGTGACCTCGACTGTCGCGTCGCGATGGTCACCGCAGTCGAACCGGACTTCGACATCGTCGGCATGGGCTTCGACGACTACCTCGTCAAACCCGTCTCGAAGGACGAACTCCTGCAGGTCGTTGACCAACTTCTATTGCGCTCGACCTACGACGATCAACTCCAGCAGTTCTTCTCGCTGGCCTCGAAAAAGGCTCTACTCGACTCCGAGAAGACCGACGCCGAGTTGCTCGCCAGCCAGGAGTATGCGGCACTCGAGGATCGCCTCGCCGTCTCCCGCGTCCGCATCGATGAGACGATGATCGCCCTCATCGACCAGGACGCCCACCGCCAGCTCTGTCGCGAGTTCATGCGCGAGCCAATGGCTGAACTCGCGCACACACAGGGTGAGTGCGAGACAGAGACTGCAAGAGAGCAAGAGTGAGCAATAGGCCGCTTTTTACAGCGCCTACAGAGTCTATAACGCCTACAGCGGTTCGAGCGTTGTTATGTCTCGCACTTCGATTCGAGTACCGTTTGTCGCGTCGTCGACGGAGAGCGTCCAGTCGTGTGCATCGGCGATGGCACGGACCAGCGTGAGGCCGAGGCCGTCCATTCCCGTTCCGTCGTCGTCCGTCGGATCGAACGCGCGCTCGTCCAGCGTTGCGGGCCGTTTTGCGGCGGTATCGAGCAGGTAGAACCCGCGGGACTGTTCGCGGCCCGTTTCGGTGCCGATGACGGCCTGCGTTTCCTCGTGTGCCGGCTGGTCGTCGTCGATTCCGAGGAGTCCGACGCTGACACGAACGGGAGGACTCCGTTCGTTGGTGTCCTCACTGCTGACCCTAGCCTCGTCTCTCGTCTCGCTTGCCCCCTCACTTTCCGAGGCCTGTGCGCGGGCCGCAATGTCGTCGAACGCCGTTTCCAGCAGGTGGCCGAACCGCTCGGCGTCGGCTCGGAGCGCCGCCGCGTGCTCGAAGTCGAGATCGAGCGCTGACTCGTCGAGCCGCGAGTTCGCCGCGGCGTCTCGGATGGCGCGTTCGAGGAGGATGCGGTTTCGCGGGCCGACGGCGGTCGCGTTCCGGGCGAACTCGCGCACGTCGTCGACGAGGCGCTCGGTGCGGTCGAGCATCGTCGTGACCGAGTCCTCGGCGAGCGGGAACTCCCAGGAGTCGTTGCCGGTCCGCGCTCGTTCGTCCGCCAGGGCGTCGGCGACGGCGTCGAGTTGGCGTTTCAGATCCGTCGAGAGGACCTCGGCGATGCCTTCGAGGCGTTCGGTCTGACGTTCGAGTTCGGTCGTGCGGTCGCGAAGCAGTTGTTCGCGGTCGGCCCGGTCGAGGGCTGCGCGGATGTTTTCGACGAGCGTCGAGAGCAGTTCGACATCGGTGTCGTCGAATCGGTCGGCTTCGAGGGAGCCGGTCATCAGGACGCCGTGGGTGCCGATCGGTGCGATGATTTCGGACCGGATCGGCGAGTCGGGATTGTACAGGCCGTCGACCGTCGAGAGGTCGTCGAATCGCTCGACGCTGCCGGATTCGAACACGTCCCAGATGAGGCCCTCGGGTGGGGTAAACCGAGGGAGTCCACCGAACTCTTCGTAGGCACCAGCGGTTCCAGCCACGGGGTCGAGATATCCCTGTTCGTCGTCGAGCAACCAGACGCCGCTGATCGGCAAATCGAGCAGGTCGCTGCCGGCGTGGACCGCAATCGAACAGATCTCCTCCGGATCGTCCGATTCGAGCAACCACCGGGTGATCTCGTGAAGCGAGGCCGCGACGCGCTCGTACTCGTGCTGATCGGTGACGTCGCGGACGATCCCGGCGATCGTCGCCCGAGTGTCCTCAACGGGGACGAATCTGAACTCGCCCACTCGATCCGCTCCACTGGCGTCAGTAAACGGCACCTCCACCCGGCGCGTCTCGGCCGTGCCGATGTCTACGTCGGTAATCGCGCGCCCGATCTCGACGGCGTCGTCGGCGTCGATTGCGGCTCGCTCCGGAATTATCTCGACGTGCTCACCGAGCAGGTCCGCTCGATCGACGCCGAGGAACCGCTCCATGGCCTCGTTGACCGAGACGATCTCTCGATCGCCGTTGAGCGTGACGACGCCGTCCGAAATCGCCTCGACGGCGGCCGCGTGCTGGGCGAGCGTCCGCTCCTGTTGTTTGCGTTCGGTCACATCGCGCATGTACACCGAGAGCCCGGTTTCGGAGGGGTAGGCCGTCGCTTCGAACCACGTTTCGAGTCGCGCGTGATAGATGTCGAACGAAACCGGCGTCTGGGTATCCATAGCGCGATGAAACCCGTCCGGAAACTGCGTCTCGACGGTCTGGGGGAACTCGTCCCACATGACGCGCCCGATCAGATCCGCCCGCGAGCGTTCCAGCAGCGTCTCGGCTCGGTCGTTGAGGTAGGTGAACCGAAAGTCCGTATCGAGCGCGAAAAACGCGTCCGTGATACGGTCGACGACTGGCACAGACCGCAGTGTCACGGTCGCTCACCCATCGTCACCGCTACGTTCCCGTCAGCCCCTCCCCCGAGGGGATCGGCGCTCGTGATAGCCATTACCAGCTACTCTAGGGATACTTATCGAAGCCCGTATTTCAGTGTCGCGGCCGAGAGCGCAACACAGGTTAGACAGTCAGAGTGCAACTTTCGTCCCAACGTCGCGCGACACCGCTCGATCGAAAATCGCCTCGGCGCTCGCCGCATCGAGCACCGCCGATCCGACGCTCTCGACGACGAGTATCTCCTCGTCCGCCTCGCGCCCGCGATCACCTGCGATGACGGCCCCGAACGGTTCGACCTTGCGGTCGACGTGGCCTCGAAGGTCACCCGTCTCCGCGGCTTCTTCGGGCACGTCTCCGAAAATCCGAGCCGCGCACTCGACCGTCTCGTCGTCGAGTTCACGCATCTCGGGCGTGTACGCGCCCACGGCGATCACGAGCGTTCCCGGCGCGAGTTCGTCGCCGGGGAACACCGGTTCTGAACTCGTCGTGGCGGTGACGACGACGGTCGCGTCCGCGACGGCATCGCGCGGGCTCGAAACCGGCTGTGCGGGAACGTCCAGTTCGGCCTCGAGTTCGGCGGCGCAGTCGACCCGCGAGTCGCTGGGGGCGTAGATGCGGATCGACTCGAGGGCGTCGGTCGCGGCGCCGATGGCGCGGGTCTGCCAGCGGGCTTGCTTGCCAGCGCCGATGACGGACAAATCGATGGGGTCGTCGACGGCGAGTTCGCGAGCGGCGAGCCCGCCGATACAGCCGGTTCGGGCGTTGGTAATGCGGTTGCCGGCGAGGTAGCCGACCGGTTGTCCGGTTTCCGCGTCCGTCAGGGCGAGCTGTGCGGTGACGGTCGGGAGTCCGCGAGCGACGTTGTCCTCGCAGACGGCGACGAGTTTCGTCGCGACGTAGTCTGCACCGTGGACGTACGCCGGCATACAGAGTCCGGTGCCGGTCGGTTCCGCGGGCGCGTCGGGGTCGAGACCGATCCCGAACGGATAGTGCGGTCGGTCGGGTCGTTCGACCGCGCCCGCGTGTTGCTTTTCGAACGCCTCGGCGACGACGGGTAGGAGTGCGTCGATATCGAGCACCGACGCGACGTTATCGGCAGAGAGTACGCGAACCATTGCGCTGTTCTACTCGACCGTTGGTCGGCGGCTACTTCAGTCTATGTTGCCGATTGAGGCGGCCCGATTCTGAACAGCGGGAAAGATCGATCGCAGCCGAACGCTTATTGATACCGTGGTGATAACCAACAGCGTACAATGAAGGGAGTCGTCATCGGCGGTGGGATCGTCGGCCTCTCGAGCGCGCTCGAACTCGCCGACCGCGGTGTCGACGTGACCGTCTGTGAACAGGGATCGATCGGCACCGGGAGCACAGAACGGTCCGCCGGTGGCATCCGCGCACAGTTTTCGTCGCCGATCAACGTGGAACTCTCCCGCGAGAGCATGCGCGTCTGGAACGAGTTCACCGAGCGGTTCGGTGCCGAAATCGACTACCGGAAGACGGGGTATCTCTTCCTCGCGCGCAGCGAGGAGACCGCCGCGGCGTTCGAGGAGCGAGTCGCGATGCAAAACGACCGCGGGGTTCCAAGCGAGATTCTCGATCCGTCCGAGGCGTGTGAAATTTGTTCCGGGATCGATCCCGATCAGTTCGTCGCGGCGACGTACTCGCCGACGGACGGCTTCGCCGACCCGCACCTGGCGCTGCAGGCGTACGCTCGGGCTGTGGCTGCTGCGGGTGTCGATGTTCGGACGCAAACGCCTGTTACCGATGTGATTCGAGCGGGCGATCGCGACCGCGGTGACGGTACTGGCGGGGCGCGAGTAACGGGCGTCGAAACGCCCGACGGACGCCTCGAGGCCGACATCGTCGTTAACGCCGCGGGGCCGTGGGCGCGCGAAATCGCCGCAATGGCCGATGTATTCTTGCCGATCACGCCCAAGCGACGGCAGATCGCCGTCGTCCAGCCGGAAACCGCGGTTCCCGAAACCGACCCGCTCACGATCGACCTCGAAAGCGGCTCGTACTTCCGACCGGACCGCGACGGTGATGCACTCGTCGGCGGACATTTCGCCGACAACGATTCGGCGTCGGATCCCGACGGGTACGCTCGATCAATGGATTTCGAGTGGTCGATCGACGCGCTCGAAGCCGCCGCCGAGTGGACGACCTACTTCGGTCCCGAATCCGCGGTCAAGCGCGGCTGGGCGGGCCTGTACGCCGTGACGCCCGACGATACGGCCATCGTCGAGGAGACGGTTCCCGGTTTCATCACGGCGGCCGGCTTCTCCGGGCACGGCTTCCAGCACGCCCCCGCGACCGGCCAACTCGTCGCCGAACTCGCCGTCGACGGCGAGGCGTCGCTGCTCGGTATCGACGCGCTCTCGAGCGACCGCTTCGAGGGGACGGACGAGGAGAAGGCTGCCGAACGAACGGAGCGCAATGTCGTCTGAGCGCGGCCATCGGGTAACGCGACTACTTCAACTGAGACGATGAGCGAACTGCTCCTCTACATCGCCGCGAGCGTCGACGGCTTCATCGCAACGCCGGACGGCGGCGTCGACTGGCTCGACGAGTTCCAACAGGAGTCGGACGGCGCGAATTCGGATGACGACGGCTACGACGAGTTCTTCGCGAGCGTCGACTGTCTCGTCATGGGATCGCGGACCTACGAACAGGTGCTCGAATTCGGCGCGTGGCCCTACGAAGACCGGCCGACATACGTTCTCACGAGCCGCGAGTTGCCCCTCGCCAGCGACGCCGTGTCGCTGGTCGACGGGGAGCTCGCTGAACTCGTCGCCGACCTCCGAGCGAACCACGACAGAATCTGGCTGGTCGGCGGTGGCGCACTCGCCCGGTCGATGCTGCGTGCGAACTGCGTGGACGAACTTCGATTGCACCTCGTTCCGGTGATACTCGGCAGCGGGATTTCGTTGTTCGGGACGGACGAGCCGCGACGCGACCTGGAGTTGCTCGAGACGACGACCCGCGGAGGCGGTCTCGTCGAACTCCGATACCGGATCGAGTCGACGACGGGCGTTGACTCCGGTCGTGTCGTTTCTATAGTAACAACTGCAACTAGTCACACACCGATCGCATGACGGCTATGCGACCGTGTATCTTGACTCGCAGTGAGGGTGTCATAGAACAGGTTTCATATTCACTATTCGGCTACCGGAGTCCGATACGAACAGGCGCTAAAATAGACGAGTAATAGTTACAGCCGATCCCCGTAGACTGAATCGAAGTGAGTGTACACTGCCGCAAATGCGATGAAGACGCCGATTGCTCCGACAGCGACACCAATCCAGTCTCCATATGGAACGCCGTATTCTAACAGGCCGATACCGAGTCGTTCTCCAACAACTGCCATTGCCATGATGACGCCTACTCCGAGGAGAAATCTCACAGCGAAATTCCGCTCTACGAAGTCCTGTTTCATATTTAATACTTCTCGTGAAACATCATAGGTTTTCCTCTGCTGTTCAGTGCACCGGTCTATTCTTTTATGGCGTCCTTTTGCAGCGGTTACTAGAGGGGACCAGTATCCTTTTCTCGCCCGTCTCGAAACAGGGCGCTATGGGCCTTCAAGAGCACTTTGAATCCGATATCCGCTTTTACTACGCGATTGGAATATTCATCATTCTGGTCTATCTCGGTGGCATCGCCGCGGCGGCGGTTCTGGACCTCGCCGTTATCGATAGACGACTGATTCCGCTCACCGCCGGCTTCTTCCTGTTCATGTTCGTCTACTTCATCGCGATCAGCGTCCAACGGCTCGAACCGGACGAGGCGTAACCGTCGTTCCAGTGGGCGATGAGAGAGAATACGGGTCGAAATCGCGTCTACCGTACTGCGAGTTCACAATCACAGTTCACAGTTACAGACTCGAGGTCGCCCAGTTGCTCGCGTCGCGATTCCGGGCCGAGTGCATCGACGGGTGCGAGTGTGGTGGGTTCGATGTGGTTGTGGTGGTTGTGATCGTCTCGAACACCCGCCGACAACTCGGCTGACCGCCGCGACGCGAGTTCAGTTCGTGAACTCGTTTCGCGGTGGCTTAGTCTGGCCCGGATCGGTCGGGATCTGGCTCTGAACTAGGGTCGGGGCCGGGATCGGGGTCCGGCGGGGCGACACGACAGCCGCAGGGGCCGGCGATGGCCTCACCAGGTCCGATCATGGTTTTCTGTGCGATTGGCGTCCCGCAACGGGGACAGCGCGGCAGTTCGAACGGCTCGGAACGGCTGGGCTGGTCGGTGTCGTTCGCACTGCTGTCGGTATCGCCGTCGGCGTCAGCGTCGTCACTCATCCCAATTGCCACCCGTTGTGCTCGTAATTCCGTGGAAGAAGATCGCTGCTGGTCGAATCGCACGATACATCAGTCGTGCGGGATGTTTATATCCCGTGAGAATGTACGCAAACATGGCTACAACCGCTAGGGTTGGAAGCCACGTCTCGGATGCTGGTACATCCGGGACACTTTCGTGTCCGGTGTGGCTTCCGTTCTAATTTGTAACCTATAGTGACTTATATCTACCGCTGAACGTCGGGAAGGAGCCCTGCTGTCAGCTCAGAAGAACTCGCCGAGGTAGACGGGCGTCTTCGGCACGAGTTCAGCGAGCGTCGACACGGGTTCCCGGTCCGCTGCCTCCAGTCGGTTCGTCCGCTCGAGTTCGGTCGCGGAGCGGGTTCCGACGGCGAGTTCGGAGAGGGCGGCGATGTCGAGTGTCGCATCGGCCGTCGCGTCGTTGTCGCGAGTTTCGCTCACACGCTCACAGCGAGCGCGGCCGTCGGCCACCGTCAGCTCGAACAGCCCGTCGTTCCAGTCCGCGAGCGAGTCCGTCACCGAAAGCGTGAGCGCGGCTTCCGCGGTCGACGGATAGGAAAGCGCCGACAGCGTCTCCGCAACGTCGACGATCCGAACCATCGGCCCGTTCGTCACCGTCGTCTCGACCTCGTCGGGAGCCCGGACCGCCTCGCGGAACGGGGCGTCCGCCGGCAGCCGAAGCCGCACGCGCTCGACCTGCGAATCGTGCGTGTGACAGAACGACAGCAGCGCCAGGAACGCCTCGTGGTCCGCGGCGACGAGTTCCGAAACGGCCATCGTCCAGTCGCCTCGGTCCCCGTCGATCGTGTAGACGAGATAGCCCGCGACGCGGCCGTCGCGCTCGAAGGCGTAGACGTAGGGATCGATGTCGTGACCGGCGAAGGTGCGGTGTCGCCACCAGTCCTCGTCGCGATCGATCGCGAGCGCGTACCGCTCGGCGTGGCGCTCGTAGACCGGCACGAGTTCGCCGAACTCGTCGGCCTCGACCGGCCGAAACGAGCCCACCGACGCCGCGTCCGCCGCCGTCGCGAACGAGCACACCTCGGGATCGAACTCGTGGGTGACGATCCGGTTGCTCGTCTCCCAGCCGTACTTGTGATAGAAGCCGTAGGAAAACGGCCACAGGACGGAGAACCGACGGTCTTGCTCGCGGTACTCGGCGAGCGAGTTCGCGAGCAGTTCGCGGACGTACCCCTGCCGGCGGAACTCGGGCGGCGTCGCGACGGAGGCGAGGCCGGCGATCGGATGCGTCTCGCCGCGGACGGTGGCCTCGAGCCAGTAGTGCCGACAGACGCTCCGCGGATCGTCGTCGGCCGCGTCCGCGCTTTCGTAGATCCCGCGGCGCGCGCCGCGCAGCGCACGCGGCGTGTCGTGCTCGTCCGGCTCGTACGGCGGGACGCCCGAATCCGGTCTGAACGCGTAGCTTCTGAACTCGTGAAAGACGGCTCGCTGATCCGACAGAGGGCGGTAATCGACCATACGAACGCAAGCGGGGGCAACCGGGAAGAACGTTCCTGTGGTGTGTGGGTGCGTGGCCCGCCCGTCTAGACGTGTTCGTCGACAAACGCCTCGATCCGGTTCAGCGCCTTGCGGAGGTCACCCAGCCCGGTCGCGTAGGACACCCGGAGGTGGCCCTCGCCGCCCGCGCCGAAGACATCGCCGGGAACGACTGCCACGCCCTGCTCCCGGAGCACGTCCTCGGCGAACTCCTCCGCGGTCCAGCCCTCGGGGACCTCCGGGAAGCAGTAGAACGCGCCTTCGGCCTCGAAGACGTCCAGCCCGATCTCGCGAAAGCGCGAGAGGACGAACTGGCGGCGGCGGTCGTACTGATCGACCATTTCGACCACGTCGTTCGCACAGGAGTCGAGCGCCTCGATCGCCGCGTGCTGGGCCGTCGTCGGTGCCGAGAGCATCGTGTACTGGTGGATCTTGTTCATCGCGTTGATCGCCGCCGACGGACCGAGCGCGTAGCCCAGTCGCAGCCCCGTCATCGCGTGGGCCTTGGAGAACCCGTTGAAGACGATGGTGCGCTCGCGCATCCCCTCGAGCGTCGCGATCGAGGTGTGTTCCCCGTCGTAGGTCAGTTCGGCATAAATCTCGTCCGAAAGCACCGTCAGGTCGTGCTCGCGGGCGAATTCCGCAATCGGCTCGAGTTCAGCCTCGCTCATGATGGCCCCGGTCGGGTTGTTGGGATAACAGAGGACGAGCAGGTCCGCGTCGGCGGCCCCGGCCACGTCGAGTCCCTCCGCCGTGAGCTTGAACTCGTCGGCTTCCCTGGTGGGAACCGACAGCACCTCGCCGCCGGCGAAGATCACGCCGGGTTCGTAGGAGATGTACGACGGCTGGGCGATCGCGACCGTGTCGCCGGGATCGACGAGCGCGCGGAAGGCGAGATCGACGGCCTCGCTCGCGCCGGCGGTGGTGATGATCTCCTCGGCGGGGTCGTAGCCCAACTCGAAGCGGTCCGCGACGTAGTCGGAAATCTTCTCCCGGAGTTCGCGTTTCCCTCGATTTGCGGTGTAGGAGGTCTTCCCCGCCTCTAACGAGGCGATCGCGGCGTCGCGGGCGGCCCAGGGCGTCGCGAAGTCGGGTTCGCCAACGCCGAGCGAGATCACGTCGTCCCGTTCCTCGGCGATTTCGAAGAACCGCCGGATACCGGAGGGCGGAACAGTCTGCACGCGGTCTGAGAGTTCGATAGGCATACTAATACTATTAGGGTGAGAACGAGAGTCGGTCGTCGTCCTCGCCGTCGCCGAACTCGATCCCGTGTTCCTTGTAGGAGGTCATCACGTAGTGGGTGACCGTCTGGGTGATCTCGGGGACGGGCGCGACCTGTTCGCTGATGAACTGCGACACTTCGCGGATGGAGTCGCCCTCCACCTCCATGTCGAAGTCGTAGTCGCCGCTGACGAGTCGGAGGGCTTTGACCTCCGGGAATCGCGCGAGGCGCTCTGCGATGTCGTCGTAGCCAGTTTCGCGGTCGAGGCGGACGTTCAACTCGACTTCGGCCCGGACGCGCTCGGTTTCGAGTTCGTCCCAGTCGACGACGGCCTGGTAGCCGCGGACGACGCCTGCTGCCTCCAAATCGTCTATTACTGCGGCGACCTCGTCCTCCTCGAGGTCGGTCATTCGCGCGATATCGGCCGTCGAATAGCGCGCGTTCTCACGAAGCAACTCGAGCACCTCGCGTTCACTCATACCACTGCGAAGCGCGACCGCGAGTAAAAACGTTGTTCTTTGTCGTTTTTCGTTATAGTGGTCGCGGCGGACGAGGATCGCGAACTGCGACCCAGCCGATTACCGATAATTCTTGAACAACAGCGCCCGCACGTCGTCTTTCGTCTGCACGTCCTCCGTCGAGCCGTCGGGAAGAGTAACGGTGTAGCGATAATCCGATGAGGACGATTCCTCCCACTTGTCGTCGTGGGTTTCGAGGAGACTCATCATCTCGTCTAACATCTCGTCGTCGTCGGCGTCGGCGCCGTCGCCGTCCTCGCTCTCTCCCTCGTCGTCTCCACCGTCTTCCGCGTCGCTATCGGTGTCGCCGCCCGTCTCATCACTACTGTCTGCCGAATCTGCAGCGGTATCGCCATCGCTCTTCTCGTCGTCCGCGTCACCGCCGAGTTCACCAGACTCGTCGTAGGAAATCTCCTCGAGCGCGTGGGGATCGGCCTCGCCGTCGATCGCCGCGCCGACGGACGCCGCCACGTCCTCGGTCGCCGAAAACTCGGCGTCGATGTCGATTGCGTCCGCGACCTCCTCGTCGATGTTGTCGATCAGGAACTGCAACGCGTCTCGCTCGCGAACGAACCCGTACCGGCCGACAACGTCTCGAGAGATTTCCTCGCGGAGTCGTTGGATGAACTCGTACTGTTCGTCGGTAACTTCGAGCGTTTGCATACCCCATCGATGCGGCGGCGGGTACAAATATGTAGGTTGTCGTGGAACACACGAGCGCTGACCAGTCGCTCGCGCGTACTCTCGTTTCGCTCACTCTCCCGGCACGGAACCTCGTCTCTCCGCTCGCCTGCGCGGCCCGCCGTTCATACTCGCGCCCTTGCGTCGGGAGTTATATGACGGAACCTGACAAAACGATTCGTATGGCGAAAGAATCCGATACCGAACTCTCGGCCGGCGATACCGCCCCCGCGTTCGAACTCGAGGGCACGGACGGCGAGACGTACACGCTCGAGTCGTTCGCCGACAACGAGGCGCTGCTCGTCGTCTTCACCTGTAACCACTGCCCGTACGCGCAGGCGAAGTTCGACCTGTTGAACGACCTCGCCGCCGAATACGACGAGGTCGCCGTCGTCGGCATCAACCCCAACGACGAGGTGGAGTATCCGGATGACTCCTTCGAGCGCATGCGCGAACTCGTCGACGACGGAACGGTCCGGTACGACGCCTACCTCCGCGACGAGTCCCAGGATGTCGCCGCGGCCTACGGTGCAGCCTGCACGCCGGATCCGTTCCTCTTCCGTCGGACCGACGGCGACGGGAGCGACAGCAGCAGTGACGACACCACCGCATTCAGTCTCGCCTATCAGGGTCGACTCGACAACGCCCTGAACCCGGACGAGGAGCCGACGCGCTTTCACATCCGCGAAGCCATCGACTCGGTCCTCGCCGGCGAGGAGGTGGAACTCGAGTGGCAGCCCTCTCGCGGTTGTTCGATCAAGTGGGCGGACGAGTAGCTGAGAAAAGGCCCCGCGGCGTCACTCACTTACGATCCGAACGTCACCTTGCATGGTGTCGTGTGGCTCACACCGATAGGTGGCGATTTCCTTGCTCGCCGTGACGCCGTTCAGTGTCTGCGTTTCGCCCTGTTTTTGCATCAGATCGGTTCCATAGTCGTCATCGACGAGTTCACCGGTTTCGTCCCAGAGTTCGATGTTGTGCGGGAGGCCGTCGGCGTTGGTCCAGGTGAACGTGTACTCCTGGCCGGCAAAGAGAACGAGCGTCGGGTTGGTCTCTCCGGCGATTGGATCGGGAGCGACGCCCTCCCAGCCGTTCATGACGGCGCGGAGTTCGATCGTCTCAACATCCATCCATGCATCGGGATCGATGTCCTGGTTGGTCTCGTTCTTGCCCTCGCCGTCGTCGTTTCCGTTGTCGTCCCCGTCGGCTGTTTCGTTGCCGTCCGCCGTTGTCGTCCCGTTCCCATCGTCGTTCTGGGTTTCGGTCTCGTTTTCGGTTCCGTTCCCGTCGTCAGCCCCGCTCAGACAGCCGGCCGCGAGGACGGTTCCCGCCGCCACACCGGCAGTTCGGAGGACGGTCCGCCGATGCTGGTATCGATCGGTCATTGTCTCGTCCCCGACTAGCTTCCCCACGTAATTGAAGCGCCGTGGATATTCTCAGCAGCTGTAACATCCGTCGATAACGGATCGGCCGCCGCTCCGCGGTCTACTGAACCGCCCGGCGATACTGGATCGGCCACGCCGATTCGCCCTCCTCATCGAGTTCATCCGCGGCCCGCAGGCCGAAGTACGGATCGCGCAGGAACTCGCGACCGACGAAGACGAGGTCGGCGCGCCCGTTTCGTACGAGCGCGTCCGCCTGTTCGGGTTCGGTGATGCCGCCGACGGTACCGACGGCCAACTCCGCGCCGTCGTCGACTCGTTCGGCCAGCGGCACCTGGAAGTTCGGCCCGCCATCGATTTGCTCGTCGGGATGGAGGCCGCCGGAGCTGACGTCCAGCAGGTCGATACCGATTTCGCTGAGTGCAGCCCCGAGACGGACGGACTGCTCGGCGTCCCACGACTCGCGGTCGTCGAGCCAGTCGGTTCCCGAGATGCGGACGAAGACCGGCTTGTCATCCGGCCAGACCTCGCGGACGGCCGCTGCGACTTCGCGGACGAACCGTGTTCGGTTCTCAAAGCTGCCGCCGTAGTCGTCCTCGCGGTGATTCGTCACCGGCGAGAGGAACTCGTGGAGCAGGTAGCCGTGTGCGGCGTGGACCTCGGCGATTTCGAACCCGGCGTCGAGCGCCCGTTCTGCGGCGTCGCGGTAGGCGTCGATGACGCCCTGGATGTCTTCGACGGTCGCCTTTCGCATCGCCGGCCGATCGCCGGGGAAGGAGGGGTAGGCGTCGGGCGACGGCGAGAGCACTTCCCAGCCGCCGTCATCGGGCTGGAGCGGTAGGTTACCCTCCCACGGTTTTGCTTTGCTCGCCTTCTGCCCGGCGTGGGCGAGTTGAATCGCTGGGACAGACCCCTGCTCGCGGATGAACTCGGTGATCGGCTCGAGTTCGGTGGCGTGTTCGTCCGTCCAGATGCCGAGGTCGTGAGGGGTGATCCGTCCGCGCGGTTCGACGGCGGTGGCCTCGGTCATAACGATGCCCGCGCCGCCGACGGCGCGACTGCCGAGGTGGACGCGGTGCCATTCGGTCGGGAGACCGTCGGTGTCACAGGAGTACTGACACATCGGCGAGACGGCGATCCGGTTCGGGATGTCGAGTTCGCGAAGCGAAAGCGACGATTGCAAATCGGCATCGTCGACATCGGAGTCGGTGGTTGCCATCGACGGGTCTAGCGATGGCGCGAAGAAAACGCCCGGGGACGGCGATGACCTTGCCGACTCGCGATCACGTCGGCATGGCGCACGCCAGAGAGTCCCCCTCATTTATCGGTCCCACGACGGAGTCTGCAACATGGCACCACGGATTTCGCTTTCGGACCGGTTCGACAGCGACCGGCCGGTGATCGGCATGCTTCACCTCCCAGCGCTCCCCGGCGCTCCCGACTCGAGCGGAGATCGGGATGCGATCCGCGAACGCGCACTCGAAGACGCAAGACGGCTCGAAACGGGCGGCGTGGATGCGATTCTCGTCGAGAACTTCGGCGACGCGCCGTTCTATCCCGACGACGTACCCGCTCACGTCGTCGCCGATATGACCGCGCTGGCGTCGGCCGTTCGGCGCGCGGTCAATGTGCCGCTCGGTATCAACGTTCTCAGAAACGACGCAGACGCGGCGCTCTCGATCGCGGCCGCAGTCGACGCCGCCTTCGTTCGCGTCAACGTCCACGTCGGCACGGCCGCGACCGACCAGGGGGTTCTCGAGGGACAGGCGCACGATACCGTCCGACTCCGCGACCGAATCGCACCTGCCGTGGCGATTCTCGCGGATGTACACGTCAAACACGCCACACCCGTTGGCACGCCCTCTCTCGAGCGGGTCGCACGCGAAACCGTCGACCGCGGCAAGGCCGACGGCGTCATCGTCTCCGGATCGGGGACCGGCTCCCAGACCGATCGCGGCGACATCGAACGCGCCGCCACCGAACTCGCGGCACAGGATAGCCACGCTCGGCCACCGGTCTTCGTCGGCAGCGGCGTCACCGAAGACACCGCTGCCACGTACTTCGATGCCGGCGCGGACGGCGTTATCGTCGGCACGGCGCTCAAGGAAGACGGCGAGACGACCAACCCCGTGTCGTCGGACCGTGTCGAGGCGGTCGTCGCAGCCGCACGTAACCCCTAGCCGCTCAGACGGACTGCTAGCACCGGCAGTCAGTTCCGAACAGCCGCGACCGTCGTGCCCGTCTGCGAGTGCACCGGCAACTGACAAATCGGTACCGCAGACCGTCTCAGAAACCGACCACCAACGGGCCGATCAGAACGCCCATCAGGTGAACTCGGCGGGCGCGCAACCGGACCGGGACCAGCCCGACCACGGTCGCGACGACGAATATGGCGATGCCGAGCGGCCCCGTGAACAGATACGAGAGCGCGAGCAGCAGTCCCAGGACGGCCGTCGAAATCTTCCAGTACGCAACGCGGCCGGCGAGTTCGAGATACGTCTCGCCGACGACGATCACGAGAACGAACCCGATCAGCCCGGCGAGGACGACAGCCACAAGGAGGATCGGTAGTTCGAGCGGCGCGTTCACGTTCTCGAAGGCGACCATGACGCCAGTGCGTGGCTGGCCGATGGCGACCAGTGCGAACAGCGCGAAGATCGTATTCGCGGTGTCGACGCCGCTCGTCGCGACGATGTAGCCGCGATCGCCGGCGTTTCCAGGAACGAAGACGAGCACTGCAACGGCGGCGATAGCGGCCGAGATCCCCGGTATGTAGCCGACGATCGCACCCGCCAGCGCGCCGGCGAGAGCCGTCGCACCGACGAGTCGACGAGACATCGCAATCTCGCCGTCGTGCTGTGGTGGAATGCCCGACCCGACGAGTGCATCGATCAACACCGGCGCTCCGAAGAGGCCGGCGAACAGCGGTGCGAGGGTACCACCCGCCTCGAGCGGTGCATCCGGCGAGAGATCGAGCGTCAATAGTCCCAGGCCCGCCGCGAGCGAAAACGAAAGCAAGCCGGCGAGGCGAGCCCGCCAGGTGAACTCCGAGGCAATTAGCGCGACGACGACCATGGCCAGCACGAGCGACAGATTCGCTCGAATCGTCGGATATACCGCCGTCATCACCCGGGTGACCGGAATCGCGAGCGGCACCGCAACGAGGACGGCGAGCACGCTCCCGAGCGCCGACAGCCGGATCGCCTCGTATCCGCGTCCGTCACGCACCATTCGATGTCCCGGTAGCGCCGTCACCGCCATTTCTGCATCCGGCACGCCGAGTGCCATCGCCGGAACAACGTTGAGAAAGGTATGGACGACGCCGGCTGCAAGCATCGCACAGCCGATGAACAACGGCGGTCCAGGGACCGAGACCGCGACGCCGGCAAGCAGGAGTGCGAAATTGTTCGCATGGAGACCGGGAACCAGCCCACTCAGACTGCCCAGGCCTGCCCCCGCGACCGTCCACGCGAGCAGTTGCAGGGTCAGGGTTGGGTTCGTGACGAACTCGACCGGGGCAACAGCCATCGCTTCATCTGGCTGCGTCTTCGGATTTAAACTCGCGCCCGCGGCGCGCACTCTCGCCGATTCGCTTCCGCTCGGCTCGTCCCGACCCGCCTACGCCTACGATGCGAACGGCCCCTCGAGCGCCGCGGGAAGCGGATCGTCGTCGAGCAACTCACCGATGCTCGAGACGATGCCGTCCGCAGCGGCGGCGTCCTCGACGGCGACCGAGCCGCCGTCGACGTACACGGTCCGAAAGCCGGCCTCGCGAGCCCCGACAATATCCTCGTCGTAACTATCGCCAACGTAGATGAACTCGTCCGCATCGAGGCACTCTTTCGCGAGTTCAAAGAGTTGGCGGTCGGGCTTTCGCACGCCGCAGTCGTTCGAGACGAGGACTTCGTCGACCCGGTCGGCGAGTTCGTGGCGGTCGAGTTTCGCTCGCTGGTGTTCGCCGTCGCCGTTGGTGATGATGCCGGTCGGATTCGTCGCGGCGACAGTATCGAGTACACGTTTTGCGTCCGCTGTCACGACCGTTGCCTCGAGTTCACGCTCGCAGTACTCTGCGGCGAGTGTCGTTGGCGTCACGTCGAGGGTGATCGTTTTCGTGACGGGTTCGAATGCACGACGGTATGGATCGGATTCACAGCGATCGAGTGCGGTGAGCAGTCGGTCGACATATGTTTCGTGCGCTACGTCGGTCGGCTCACCGTAGAGGGAGACGGTTCGTCGGAACAGGGCCTCGAAGGAGGTGTCGTATGAACAGAGCGTCCCGTCGAGGTCGAAGTACACTGCGGATGTCACGAGTACGCAGTTACGCGAAACCGAGAAGTAACTGTCGGCGGTGGACGTCGAAAGAAGTTGGAATTGACCGTGTCGTCGCGATAGCGAGCCGACTTAGCCGAAGAGTTCGCCGAGGCCTTCGCCGTCTGCCTCGTCGTCCTCCTCGTCTTCGTCCGTGGTGTCCGGGACGTCGCTGGTTTCTTCTGCTTCGTCTTCGCCCTCGTCAGCAGCCTCGTCGGCTGCGGCGGCACCGCCTGCAGCGCCACCGGCACCGGCGGCGGGGACGGCGGCGGCCTCGGAGACGGCGTCGTCGATGTCGACGTCTTCGAGTGCGGCGACGAGCGCCTTGACGCGGGATTCTTCGACGTCGACGCCGGCGGCGTCGAGTACGTCGGTGAGGTTGTCTTCGTTGATCTCTTCGTCCGATTCGTTCAGGATGAGTGCAGCGTAAACGTATTCCATTGGTGTATCCTCCAGTTGTGTTGATTAGCCGAACATTGCGCCGAGTCCTTCCGCGCCGTCGCCGTCGTCTTCGTCGTCGTCATCGTCGGTGTCGACGTCGTCGGTCTCAGCGCCTTGGTCGTCTGCCGATTCGTTTTCATCTTCGTCCTCGTCCTCGTCTGCGCTCCCGGCCGCGCCTGCGGCGGGTGCGGAGACGTCCTGCAGTTCCGCGGGCAGGGCCTCCTCGTCGTCAATCTGGGCGGCGAGCGCACGGAGTTGTGCGTCGGCCTTGCTGACGAGGTCGGGCATGAGGTCTTCGTCCTCGATGGCGGCCTGCAGGCCGAGGCTCTTGGCCTCGCCCGTGGCCTTGGCGATGAGCGTCGGTGCCGTCGTCGCGGTCGGGAACGGTGCGTTGAGCGAGAGGTTCCGAGCGCGAGCGGCGGCCGTCTGCACGTCGCTCTCGTAGGCCTCGATGTCGATGTCGAGGTCTTCGGGGTCGAAGAGCACGCCCTCGGCGACGACTGCGCGAAGGTCGAGCCCGACTTCCTTGGGCTCGATGCCGAGTTCGTTGAGGACGTTCGCCAGATCCGCAGAGACTTCCCCGCCGGCCTCTAAGACCGTCGAGTCCTCCATGACCTGGATCGAACCGTCCTCGATGCGTGCGTTCGCGCCGATGCTCTGGAGTTCACCGACGAACGGCCCCGGGTCGACACCGGTGTCACCCTCGGGGATGACGATGTCGTTCGGGGCAACTTCGCCCTCGTTGATCGGGGCCGGCGTCTTCGAGGCCTCGAGTTCCTTGTAGAGGGTGAACGGATTGTCGTTCGTTCCGATCAGGCCGACCTGGCCCTCGACGTTGTCGACGAGATCGTCGAGACCAGCGGTTTCGAGCGCACGGACTTGCAGCGTGTTGCGGCTGACGCGCAACTCTGCGGTGCCGTGGAGATCACGGCGCATGTCCTGGAGCTGCTTCGAGGGAATGCCGGCGATGCCGACGATGCCGACGCTCTCGTAGTTCTCGATGAGTGCTTCGAGGTCGTCGACTTCCTCTTGCTTCCACTGGGGAAGGTTCTCCGTTTTGCGATCTGCCTGGGCGCTCATATTAGGCCACCTCCACGGATGGGCCCATGGTCGTCTTTATGTAGACGGCATCGATATTCTGGGGCCCTTTCTCGAGGTCGGCGTGCAGGCGACGCAGGATGACGTCGATGTTGTCGGCGATGTCTTCGGCATCCATGTCTTCAGCGCCGACGAGCGTGTGGAACGTCCGCCGATCGCCGGAGCGAAGCTGCACGGTGTTCTTGAGTCGGTTGACGGTCTCGACGACGTCGTCGTCGGGCGAGAGCGGGTCCGGCATCTTCCCTCGCGGACCGAGGATAGTACCGAGATGCCGGGCGATGTCTTGCATCATCGCCTCTTCGGCGATGAAGAAGTCGGTCTCGTCCGCCATATCTTTGGCGTCGTCGTCGTCCAGATCCGCGACGTCGTCGACCGAAAGGACCTCGTCCGCTGCCTCTTCGGCGCGGACACCGGTCTCTCCTTCGGCGATAACGACGATACGCGTCTCCTGTCCGGTGCCGGACGGGAGGACGACGGACTCGTCAACACGATTCGACGGTTCGTTCAGGTCAAGGTCGCGCAGATTTATCGCGAGGTCGACCGTCTCGGTAAAGTTCCGATCGGGCGCGTCCTCGAGTGCGCGATCCACTGCGGTTTCGATATCCGAATCTGCCATCGTTCACCTCCGTAGTACGCAGGAGTGCTCCTACGGGTCAGTGAAACAGGCAATGCCTGTCTCTGTTGAGAGAAGTGCCATGTCGAACTTAAACCCGTCGAACTGGAGTCCCGACCGGTTCAGTGTTCGACTCTCGGTCTCCGAAGCGCATGCACCGACCAGAAGTTCTATGAAGAGTGACAGTGATGAATTCGAATATGTGGCCAGCAGATTTATACGTGGGGATGGGTGCAACCGAGTCCGGGTCCGAGTCCGCGGTCATTGAGGTGCTCACGTCGGGGGCAGCGGTTGAGGCGTATCGGTCACTCGGGTCGCTCGGGCGGGTCGGGTTTCAGTTCGCCGCAACGGTCGTTCTCGCGTTGGTCGTCCTGGGGTTGGTTCAGGGATACGGCACGCGGACCGTCGAAACGGCGCGACGAAGTCCCGTTATTTCGATCTGTATCGGCCTTCCGAGTGGGCTGGTCCTCGCCGGGCTCGCAAGTACCGGCTATATCCTCGTCGGACAGAGCGTCGGGATCTTCTTTGGCATTCCACTGGTTCTCCTCGGTGGAACGACCCTCCCGATACTCCTGGTGCTCGGATTCGTTGCTGTCGGACGGGCAACGATGGCCCGACTCGGTCGAGACCGGCTCGGCTCCGGAATTCTTGCCGGGAGTGTCCTCTGTGGAGTTGCAGGGTTCTCGATAGGGGCCACCATCCTTCTCGCCGTCCTGGTTGCCTCGCTCGGTATCGGCGCGTTCGTTCGCGTGCTGATGAGTGCCGGCGGCACGACTGCTCCGGATGAGCGCACCGTTCCGCCCGCGAACAAGATTTGAGAAATCGATCGCCGCCTCTTTCCAGACACCTGTGTTCTGCAGATCCATCTTTTACCGCTTCTGCGGCGCTATTCCAGCGGTTTACATCCGCGACGTGGGTGGCCGTGACAGACGAGTCTCGGCCCTCGATCTCGACGGGCGAAAAATGAAATGACTCGTGATCACAGCCCGCCATCACGCGCCGTTACTAGCGGTCAGCGGTATCCCGATCAGGCGAGTGCGTCGTCGTACTCGCCGTCGTCGACTTTCGCTTTGAACTCGCGGGCGTCCACGCCTTCGATGGTGACGCCCATCGAGGCGCAGGTGCCGACGACTTCCTTTGCGGCGTTTTTCGTATCGTACGCGAGCAGGTCGGGATGTTTCTGCTCGGCGATCGTCTTGACCTGGTCGATCGAGAGGTCCGCGACGAAGTCCTCCTGAGGTTCGCCACTCCCTGTCTCGAAGCCAGCCTCGTCCTTGACGAGTGCCGCCGTCGGTGGGACACCAACGTCAATTTCGAAGGAGCCGTCGTCCTCGTAGTCGACGGTGACGGGCACTTCCGTGCCGTCGAACGCTTCCGTCTGGTCGTTGATATCCTGTACGACCGCCTGCACGTCGACGGGGGTCGGTCCGAGCTCGGGACCGAGCGGTGGGCCAGGGTTGGCCTGGCCACCCGGAACGAGCACTTCGATGGTTCCAGCCATACCCGTCACAACCCGTGCGCGAGTTTTAAGGGTTGCTTTTTCGGGCAGTCCTCGTCTGTGACGATCTGACGCACGACTCGGTGAACCGCGGGTACGTGACGGTGTTACTCGACGCTCTCCGCACGCCACGCCGCGAACGACTCGAGTTCAGCCGTCTCGTCGAAGCGTTCGATACACGGAACATCGTAGGGATGTTCCGCCTGGACGCGGGCGACGAGTTCGTCGTAGGCGTCGTCGGTGGTCTTCGCGAGGAGGATGGCCTCCTCATCGCGGTGCACGTCGCCGTCCCAGCGGTACGTCGAGGTCGTCGAGAGGCGGTTGACACAGGCGGCGAGGCGCTCATCGACGAGCATCTCGGCGAGTTCAGTGGCCGATTCGGGCGGTGCGGTGATGTAGACGGTTGGCATCGGGCGCCATGTACGGCGTCGGGATACAAAGATGGAGCCACGGAGACGATCGGGTCGGTGCGAGAGCGACCGACGGGCATCGACGGACGCGGCTGTTCGAGTGAACTCGAGATAACTAGCGCCCCGGAGGAAGAATCGATTGCTGCCGGCTGTCGGGCGTCAGCGATCGGCTGTCGCCTGCCGCAGCCGTTCTCTCGTTACTCGTCTGTCGCGACCGGGTTGAAGTTCCCGTTGATGTCCCACTCGTGGAGACAGTGCGGGCTGCCGACCTGTTTTGTGCCGCTCTCGCGGGCGATCTGCCAGGCTTCGAGGTCGTCGTCCCAGTGCTCAGCGCGCCCGCACGACTCACAGATTCGTGCGGTTGGTTTCCGCAACTGTGCGCTCATTACCGGTGATGGGAACTGGACGCACATAACAGTATGGCTGTCCGGCAAGGTCTGCCTTCGACGTTCGTGAACTCGACGCCGGGTTTCGAAATCGATCGTCACGTTTCGGACGCCGTTCTGCGTGCCGGGACGCCTGGATCTCATTCGCGTCCCGAACCACCCCACCGTTCGACCGTCCGTCGCTCAGTAGACGGCGTCGACGATGTCGTCGCGAAGGTCCTCGAACTGGGCGAGATACTCCCGTCGTTCGGCGCGGAGTTCAGCGATTGCTTCGTCGTAGTCGTCGACGTGATCGGGGACGTAGTAGTCCTCGATATCGAGTTCGGGAACGGATTCGGGGATGGTCAGGTCGGTTCGGTCGTCGTCGGTCCACTCGATCGTGCCGCGGGCGGCTTCGGTGAGGATCGTGACCGATTCGGTAACGCCGATGTCCTGGGATTGTGCACCGAGATAGCCGGTGTTGATGACGTAACAGTCGACATCGAGGATGCCGATCAGGTCGTGGAAGATGTTGCCCTCCTCGCCCTCGGAGCCGATGATGAACGGGTTCGTCCCGACGACGCGGATCGACTCGCCGGCCCGCGAGGGATCGCCGGCGCTGGTTTCGATCGATTCGCCGAGCATGAACGCGACGGCGGCCTGGTCGTTGCTGAGCTTCGCGACGGGGGGCATCAACGGGTTGCGGGTGATGAAAAAGACCTGGTCGATGTCGTCCAGATCGATCTCGTCGTCCGCGCTCTCGAGTTCGTCGCGGCGGACGACCGCGCGCGAGTTCGTTGTGTATCGGTCTTCCTCGAAGTGGACAGTGCCGTCGTCGTCGACGGCGACGTTCTCGAGAATGGCGGAGTCGTCGGTGGCGGCGCGGTAGAGACCGGGCTGTTCGTCCTCGTCGAGGCCGATGGTTTTGATGAAGAGTCCGGTGGCCTCGCTACCGGCGACCGAGCCGTCGGGGAGGAGCGCACAGACGTCGTCCTGGCGCATCGAGGCGTCTTCGGGGTCGTCGAGCCAGCAGCCGTGGGAGGTAAGCGTCGATTTGCCGGTCGCGGAAAGGCCCATGAATGCCTGGCCGACGCTCTGGAGGTTGCCGTCTTCGTCGCGGACGCGAACGTGCTTGCTCCCGGCGTGAAGGCCGAGTCCGCCCTGTTGCTTGATCCGGTACATGAACAGGCGGAGGAACGACTTCTTGGCCTCGCCGATGTAGTCGGTTCCGAGCACGGCGGTAAAGCCGGTCTCGGGAAGGACGCGGATCGCCCGCTCCTCGTGGTCCGGCAGGTGGACGGTGTACAGATCGGGCTCGCGGCCGCCGGATGGCTCGAACAGGTTCGCCCAGCCGAGCGCGAGGCGGGCGTGTTCGACGGGCACGAACAGCCGGCAACAGAAGGTCGCCTCTGGGTGTCGCCCCATCAGCCGATCGACGCAGACCAGTTCGCGCTCACCCGCGAGTTCGACTGCATCCTCGACGAGCGCGTCGTCGGCCGCGGTGAACTCGTGGTCGACGGCGTTTTTCGTCCGGTCTGAGCTCCGCGAGCGGACGTCGCTGACGTAGGACGGCGATCCGAACTCGGTGGTCGTCTCCTGGTGGGAGGCGAGGTCGCGAAGTTCGGTGAGCGATAGATTGTGCCGAACGTTCGACGCTGTTACTGGGTCGGGAAGCTGTTGATCCAGCGGACGGGGTTCCGTCCCGGTTTCGGACATATACATAACCCACCACCATCCTGATGTATAAACGTGGAGGATTTTGCGCTGAGTGTGTCATGACTTCCCGAACCGGGATTCAGTGTTTGGCGTCTCATACGTCTCTACGACCTATATATAGTCTCTCCCTTCCCAGCGGAATGATTGTCTGAAATCAGAGGTGTTGCGATGAGAACTCACATCAGAAATAATTCTAACTCCGAGGGAAAGACGTGCCGTTGTTTCGCGGTCTGCTGTGTTCACCCCGGCAGTAATATGTGCTTTCTGGTCTGTGCTGCGTTATCAACCACCAACTGAAACTAATGTGCATACATAAACGATAGTATCTCGTTACTACGCGCGATGGCCTCCCTGGATCGAATCCGTATTCACCCGATCAAGTCCCTCGATGCAGTGACGCTCCGGACAGCCACAATTCGGACCGGCGGTGGGCTGGCGTGGGATCGGCGCTACGCGATCGTCGAGCGAAACGGTGAGGATGAGCCCCTCGACGACACGCCGCCGATTTCGAGTTCGGATCACGCTCTGCAGGCAAGCGATACCTACGTCAACGGCAAGCGCGAACCGGCGGTTCACGGACTGTGCACCGAGTACGATCTTGAGCGCGAGACGGTGACCCTCTCGGATACCGGCGACCCGACTGTAGACGGCGATACGTTTCACCTCGAACTCGACCGGGACTGTCTCGCCTCGTGGCTCTCCGAGTATCTCGGCTATCCCGTTGAACTCGTTCGCAACGAGGCGGGCGGATTTCCGGACGATACGGACGCGTCCGGCCCGACTATAATTGCCAAAGCGACGCTCGAGACGGTGGCATCGTGGTACGACGACATCGATTCGCCGGAGCTGTGTCGCCGGCTTCGGCCGAACCTCGTGGTCGAGGGCGTTCCAGCGTTCTGGGAAGACCGCCTCTACGGCCCGCCTGGCCAGGGAGTTTCGTTCACTATCGGAGCAGTCACATTCCAGGGGATCAACCCGTGCCAGCGGTGTGTGGTTCCGACGCGAAACCCCGACACCGGCGAGCAGACCGACGGGTTCCGAGAGACCTTCATCGAGCGCCGCCGGGAGACGCTGCCGGACTGGGCGAGCGAGGCGTGGTTCGATCAGTACTTCCGGTTGATGGTCACCACGAACGTCACCGAGTCGTCGTGGGGAACAGCGATTGAGACCGGGGACGTAGTTTCGGTCGGTGAGCGCCAGCGCGTCCCGCAGTAACTCCGTCAGCAGCCCCGCCCCCGTTTTCACATCTGGTACTCACGGGCAAAGTACCAAGAGTAACCCCTGGGTTGTCGTCGCATGGACTACGGTCTCGATATCGGTGCGGACGCGATCCGGCTGGCGAGCGGCCAGCCTGCCTCACCGTCCGTCGCGTCGACACCCGCGCTCGTGCTCGCGACCTCGACGCTCGAAGCGACGCCGCCAGCGAGCAATGCTGAACTCGTCGAAACCGCTGACGCGGCGTATCACGTCGGTTCGGACGCCCTCGCAGCGGCGGAGACGGAAGACGACGAACCCGGGTCGCTGTTCCGGAACGGCGTGCTCCCGCCCGACCCTCACGGCGACGCGGCGTTTGCCGCACTCGTTGAGAGCGTCTTCGCCGAGCAGGAGACCCAGGGGCAGGCACAGGCACAGTCGGCCGAAACCGGCGGTCGGCTCTGTTACACGACGCCGGGCACGCTCGTCGACGCCGACGCACCGACCGACGCCCACCGAGAGACCGTCGCCTCGACGCTCGAAACTGCCGTGAATCGTCACGGGAACGGAAACGGAAACGAGAACGGGGACGGAGACGGGAACGAGTTCAGTGTCAGTGTGACGCCGATCAGCCGGGGCTTTGCGGTCATCTACGACCAGTTCGCTGCGGACAACTACACCGGACTTGGAATCTGTTTGGGACCGCAGACGACGAGCGTCGCGCTGGCGTACTACGGCGTCCCGGTCCTCGCGTTCGCCGTTCCGCGGGGCACCGACTGGATCGTCGACCGGGCGACCGATGAAACCGGTCACGCACCCGAACGGGTCCGCAGCGTGCTCGAAACGTTCGAACTCGACCCCGACGCGGACCCCGGCCCGGTCGAGCGCGCACTCGCCACGGCGTTCGACGACCTCGTCGGTGAACTCGGCGACGCGCTCGGTGTGCAGGCGACCGAGGCCGACCTTCAGCGGGGCGTCGCTGTGCCGATCGCAGTCGCAGGCTCGGGTGCCGTCGAGGGACTCGAGTTCCTGCTAGGCGGTCGATTCGATGCGGCAGGGCTGTCGCTCTCGATCCGCGGCGTGCGACTCGCCGACGATCCCAAGGCGAGTCCGGCGCGAGGCGCACTCGCAGCCGCTGCGGACGAGGTCGAGCCCTACGAGGACGTGACGTGGGGCGATGCGCCGAAGGACGGACCATCGGGCGAGACGTCGGAAAGCGAGCACGCAGCGCCGACGGCACAGGCCGATGACGCGACGCTGTCGTTCGACGACACGGCTCCCGATAGCGACGCCGTCGGAGATGCCGCGGATGACGCTATCGACACCCTGTTCGACCGACTCGCGAACCGGGACGACGAGATTCAGGGCCTCACGGCCGACCTCGATCGGCTCGAAGCCACCGTCGAAACCGTCGGCGATCGAACGGCCGACGCTACCGACCTCGATGCCGTCGAAACCGAACTTGAGCGCGTCCGGGAGCGCATCGACGACCTCGAAGCCCGCGTCGACGAGTGCAGAACCGACCTCGACGACAATCGGGAGCGAGCCGACGACCTGGAGGAGACTCTCGAAACAACGACGACCCTCGACGCAGTCGAGACCAGGACCGATGACATCGCGGCCGATACCGACCGCCTCGCCGACGAGTTCACCGCACTTGCCGATCGCTGTCCGGAGGGTGACCTCGCAACCCGAAGCGCGGTTACGGCGCTCGAAGACGAACTCGAATCCGTTCGGACGACCCTCGAAGAACTCGAGGAACTCGAGGATCGCGTCGACACGGCCGAAGCGGACAGCGAAACCGCGGACGCGGCATTCGAGGACCGATTCGCGGCCCTGACCGATCGACTCGACGCGATCGACGAGCGAGTGATCGACTCCAGTGACCGCCTCGAATCCGTCGCCGCTGACGCGGATTCCGTCGAAGCGGCCGTGACGGGCGTTGCCGATGACGTAGACGACATTGAGAGTGAACTCGCCACCGTTGTGGCCGACGTTGCCTCTCTCGATGATGACGTAACGACGCTCGACGAGCGGATAACCGCTCTCGAGGACTCCGAAACGGCGCTTGACGACTCCGAAACCGCACTCGACGAGTTCAATCGTGAACTCGAGACGCTCTCGGCTGCCGTCGAGTCCACCCCCGACGCCGCAACGGTCGACGACCTCGCTGCTGAGACGGACCGGGTAGCCGCCGATATCGACTCGGTCCGCGAAACTGTCTCGGCCGTCGACTCCGAGCAGACCGCAGTCGAGGAGCGACTCGACGACCTGGACGAGACCCTCGCGGATACCGTGAGCCAAGACGAGTTCGCCGCGCTTCGTTCGGAACTCGAAGACCGCGAGGAACAGGCGTCGTCGCCGAGTTCACTCGGCGGCCCGCTGCTCGCCGGTGGCGGTGGCGCTGGTGTCGTCGCTGGCGCGCTCATCGCACTCGCAGTACCCGGAACAGGCGGGGTCGGTGTCGCCGCAGCCGCGGTCGGTGCCGCGTTGCTCGCGGCTGCCGTCGCGGTGACTCGGTAGGTCGACTCCCGTTCCGGTTGCGGGTGGTCGCTTCCTCTCAGCTTCGAGCCGTCGTTTCATCCTCGACGATCGAATCGTCCGCGACGTTCGGCGCGCCGATCGCAAGCACGCGACTCTCCTCGACGGCCTCGAGTTGCCGCCAGGACTCGGGCGGGACGACCATGAACTCGTGTTCCGTGAGCGTGACGACATCGCGTTCGGTCTCCCGTTCGACCGTCACATCGACGGTTCCCTCGAGAACGACGTACAGTTCCTCCTGCTCGTCTTGCCGGTGGTAGGTGCTTTCCTCGCCGCGTTCGTAGTGCCAGACGCTCGGACGCATCTGCTCGGGTTGCAATTCGAGTCCGACGGGAAGCAGCGTCGGTTCGAGTTCGTCCAGCTCGCGCGACTCGACGGTATCGAGGGACACAACCGAGTATAGCGACATGGGCGATGGTTCGACGACCGGGTGCAAAAAACCGCGGCAGGGACGAGACGGTCCACTCAGTCGTGGATCGGTTCGACGTTTCGCATCTCGCCCCCGCACTGTCGACAGGTACTGACGAGTGCGTCGGCGACCGCTTCCCGGCGGCCGCACTGGACGCACTCGAACTCGACCGGTTCGACGAGTGTCATACCACTTGTAGGGATTGAGGTGTGTTAACTCTTTTCGTGATGTGCGGGTCGGTCGGTATGCCAGAGAACGATGGCGAGACCCGTCGCGACGATAATGGAGGCGGTCAGCAGCCAGAACGCCGGCTGGAAGCCGGCGGCGTCCGAAATCACGCCGACGATCGCCGGCGAGATCGCACCGGCCGCCATGAGCAGCGTTCGGACGACGCCGAGTCCCCCGCCGGCCACGTCGTCCGGAATCGCCGACATCAGATACGCACCCCTGACGGGCCGAAACCCGTGTGAGCCGATGCCTGCAGCGATGAGCGCGCCGCCAAGCACGATCGGACCGGCGGTGTTCGTCAGCGAGACGAACGCGATCAGCGCAAGCGACGCGAGACCAAGGGTTGCGGTAATAAGCGGCAGTCGGCCGACCCGATCGCTCAGATCGCCGGTCACCAACTGCACCAGACTCGCCAGAAAGAGCCCGCTGAAGAGGACGTTCGCCGTCCCGTCGGTCAACCCGGCTTCCGTCGTCAGATACTGCGGCGCGAACGAGACCAGGCCGTTGTACGTGAACGAAAACAGCACGGTCACCAGTGCGAAGGCCGCAAACCGCGGATCGCGAAAGAGCGACGCGTACTGCCTGAACTCGTCGAGACTGACGCCGCTGGTCGTGCCGCCATCCGTCGTTTCGTCCGGGATGCGCTGTGGCACGCGGATCCAGAAGAGCACGGTCAGGACGAGTCCACAGAGCCCGGCACTCAGGAAGACTAGTCGCCAGCTTGCCCCGAGTACGAACGGCACGCCTGCAACGAGCACGACGGCCCAGGGCGCGACGACACCGGCGAACGCACCGAACGTATCCAAAACCCCGAGCGCGCGGCCGGTTCGCGCCGGATACGCTCGCGAGAGCAGCCGGACGGCGACGGTTTTGTGCGCGCCAGTTCCCGCGCCCATAACGAGCATCACGCCGACGAGGACGAGAAACGACGAGTCGACGACGAGGGCGAGCGAGGAAACCGCGGCGACGAGCACCCCGGTCGTGATGACCGTCACCGAGCCGAGGCGGTCGGCAAGCACGCCGGAGGGAAACTGCATCGCCGCGTACACCAGCATGAATCCGGAAAACGCCGTCCCTAAAGCGGTGTTCGAGACGTGATACGTCTCCTGAAACGAACCGAAAAGCGGCGGGAAAACGTATCGCAGAAACTTTGCCAGAAACCAGATTCCGGCCGTCAACAACAGCGCATCGAAGTGGCCGACTCGTCGTACCGCCGTCCTAACCGACATTCGGTTCTCGTTTCCCGTAGGACGCCCGCCGGACGAGAAGCCTCCGGTCCCGGCAGATCTCTTGGCTACCGCCACGGGGACAGTGACGCATCGCGATGGGCGCTCGATCTGAAATGGTGGTGTGATTAAATCACATATTATTGTATTCTTCCCTAGCAGGCAGTATTTATATACGGGTTCGTCGTACTCCGCTCTACGCATGGCAGTAACTACAACCGACTGGTCCGATCCCGTTTCGTGTCCGTTCTGCGGCGACGAGCTCGCCTCGCCGGGCGCTGGCTTCGTCGACCACATTCACGAGAACGAAGCCTGCGAGGACGAGTTCACGTTCTGGCGCGAGAACGTAAGCGGGGACCTAGCGGGAGAGTGGTCGGGCTAAGCCGAGACTGGACCGACGACAAACCACCGAGCCGTCAGTCGAAATCCGGCAGGTCCTCCGGCGGTTCGTACGCCGCCTCCCAGTCGATATACTCCTCTTTTAAGATCACCGAGACGACCTGTCCGAACTCGGTCAGCGCGGCGTTGATCGCCGAGACGGTGCCCCAGGTATCGAGTTCGGGATGGTACTCTCTGGCCTGCCAGTCCTCCGGAATGCCGGGCGCGTGGTAGCCGACTCGGTCGGCGAAGTCGTCCCAGAAGAAGTCAAATTCCGCGAAGAGATCGAGGTCGCGAGCGATGCCGAACTCGCGTTGATCGAGGTTGGTGTCGGCTCGCCACTCCTCGAAGGCTTCCTCCCAGGCACCGTTCTCGAGGAACTCCTGGAGTTCTTCGCGGCGGTAGTCGATTTCCTCGGAGCCGCCGCTGATCGTCGCGTCCTCGTACTCGTTGGGATCGACGAAATCGAGCGTCGGCGGTTCTGGGATGTCGACCTCGAGTGTCATACGTCACGCTCGGACTGCCGAGGGGTAAATACCATCGGTCGTTCGCCGAGTTCGACGTTCGTTCGGCGAGTCGGTCGGAAGACCGTTCGACGGTTTCCCCCACAGTTATTCGGCTCGCCCGTGACACTCTCGTATGGGCAATCGTAGCGGGCGCGGCGCTGAGCGGGCCCCCGAAACCGGGAGCCGAGGCTACGGTTACAGCCTCCCGGAAATCTTTGCAATTACGTTCGTCCTTGCGGACGTAATCGTCATCGCGGTGGCGCTGTTTGCCGGTCCCCTGTATGCGGTCGTTCTCACGGTGTTGCTCGTCGCCAGTGCGTTCCTCGTCTGGTTTCTCGCGCGACAGGCGTCCAAACAGGACCGCGAGGCCGAGATCGGTCGGTCCGCCGACCGCGAGACGAGCGAGGACGCCGACTCACCAGCCGGAACCGATCCGGTGACGACGCTCCAGCGCCGGTACGCCGAGGGCGAACTGACGGAAGCCGAGTTCGAGCGCCGACTCGATCGCGTTCTCGACGCGAACGAGCGCGCGGCCGACGCGGACGTCGATACTGCCGATCTTGAACTCGAACGGTCGTCGTAACAGGGGTACGACGGGGCATCCGTTTCGAACGGCGACATGTAGACTCTTGCTAATATTTATGATTGGGTAACACGAATCGCAAGTATGGAACGGCTCGCCCGCACGATCCGAACGAGTTCGTACGCGCTTGCACTCTTCCTGATGGGTGTGATTCCAGGGGGTATCGTCCTCGGCTCGATAGTGGGGTTCTTCGGTTGGTCGCTCGCTGGCCTCCCGATCGATGGCGAGACGGTGACGCCCATCGTGTTTGTCGTGGTGCCAGCGTTGCTTCCGCTGTCGTTGGTCGCCCGGGCGGCGGTCGGTGGGAGCGCCGTCGAGAAGGTGTTTGCGGCGCTTTCGGTGCCGTGTCTTTGCGTCTCGCTGTGGGCTGGCTACAGTAGTGTCGCTGCGTCCGGAATCGTCGGCATCAGCGGGGTACTCTCGTTCGGCGCGGGCGTCTTCCTCGCCCTCATCGTGCTCGCCGACGCCGTCATCGAGTGGCGGCTAGCGGACCCTCGCGCGTCGGTGCAGCGCTCCGGATAAACAGTGTGAACACGGAACAATGGTGCGGTAGCATTATACAATTCTACTGAGCAGTAGTCGCCATGCCGTCGTTTGTAACCCCACCGCCGCTCGAACGCGGTGACAAGATTGCGGTGATTGCCCCGTCGTCGAACCCGACGACCGAGTTCAGCGACGTCTACGAACTGGGACTCGAACGCCTCCGCGAGGTGTTCGACCTCGAGCCGGTCGAGTTCCCGACGGTATCGCACGACGACGAGTTCCTGCTGGAGCACCCGGAAGCCCGTGCACGGGACATCATGGACGCGTTCGAAGACCCGGATATCAGCGGCGTTATCGCTGTGATCGGTGGGAACGACCAGATTCGAGTGCTCGAACACCTCGATCCCGACATCCTTCGGGAGAATCCGACGCGGTTCTACGGCTACAGCGATAACACGAACCTCGCGCTCTACCTCTGGAACCTCGGCATCGTCTCCTACTACGGCCCGACCGTGATGGCTGAACTCGCGATGGACGGGCACATGTTCGAGCACACCGTCGAGTTCACCGAGCGCGCGTTGTTCGAGGAGTCGGTCGGCGAGATCCGCCCCGCCGGGGCGTTCACGGACGAACCCGGCGACTGGGCGACGCCCGAACTGCTCGACGAGCCCCGCGAGACCGAGCCGAATCCCGGCTGGCGGTGGGCCGGCGGCGACGAGCGCGCCGCGGGGCGGCTCTGGGGCGGCTGTCTCGAAATCCTCGATCAGCAGTTTCTCGCGGGACGATACCTGCCGGACGAGACCGAACTCGACGGAACGATCCTCGCGCTCGAAACCTCCGAGGAGTTGCCCGAATCATCCTGGGTCGCGGGCGTCCTTCGGGCGCTAGGCGAGCGCGGACTGCTCGAGCGGTTCGACGGCGTTCTCGTCGGGCGACCGCCGGCGCGGTCGCATCTCGATGATCGGCCGGCCGAGCGCCGCACGCAGTACCGCACCCAGCAGCGGACGGTGATCACGGAGGCCTTCGATCGGTACAATCCCACCGCACCGATCGTCTTCAACGTCGACTTCGGGCACACCTGGCCGACGACGCCGATGCCGATCGGTACGCGCGTTGAACTCGATCCGGGGACCGAGACGGTTCGGTTCTCGTGAGGACACGTTCGGATGGGGTTGCACTCTCCCTGGTGAGTTTCCAAGGGCTTCTCAAGCACTACTGGGACTTCGAGTTCCGGTGACTGCAGAACTGCAACCGAGCTCAGTTCGAAAGAGATCCGGTTCCGGTTCCGATTCCGGCTCTGGCTCCGGTTTCGACTCCGGTTTTGGTTGGATTCGGTGCCGTCAGTCCCGGTTCCGATACTCGCGCTGTTCGTTCGCAAGCGCCCGTTCGCGTCGCCGCGCTCCCTCGTCAGTACTGACCGTGAGTTCGGGAACCGTTGTCGGCTCGTTGTCCTCGTCGATTGCGACGTAGACGAAGTACGACTCGGTCGTCTTCTCGCGTTCGCCGGTTCGAGGGTCCTCGCGCTCGGTAATCAGGCGAACGCGGACGCTTGATTCGCCCGCATCGTAGACGTAGGCCGTGATGTGTGCCGTGTCGCCGACGGCAATCGGACGTTCGAAGTGCATCTGGTTGACGCGGGCGGTGACGCAGGTTTCGCCCGAGAATCGCATGGCCGACATCGCGCCGACCTCGTCCATCCACTTCATGACGTTCCCGCCGTGGGCCGAGTCGAGCATGTTGGCGTGGTTCGGCTGTACCATCTCTCGATTCTCGACGAGCGTCTCCATCAGATCGGTCATTGCCCGCAGTTTCCCCACGACGACAATCAGTCTTGCCGTCGCCGTACACGGCTGGGACGCGCTACCATCGCGCAGTTCGATACTGGTAAAAGTCGTGGCCGAGTTGATCCGGTAATGAGTAATGCAGGCGACGCCGACGCGCCGGACCCCCCCGATCCCGTCGCGGCCGGCGAGACGGATACGTCGCAGGACGGTTCCGTCACCGTTCTCGGAACTGCCCACGTCTCGCAGGCGAGCGTCGACGAAGTTCGCGACGCCGTCGCAGAAGAGCAACCCGACGTGGTCGCCGTCGAACTCGACGAAGGCCGATACAATCAGATGCAAGGCGGCACTCCCGACGACATCGAATCCCAGGACCTCCTCTCGGGAAACACGGTCTTTCAGTTCCTGGCCTACTGGATGCTCTCGTACGTCCAGTCACGGCTCGGCGATCAGTTCGACATCGAACCCGGTGCCGACATGCGCGCCGCGATCGATGCGGCCGAACGCAACGGTAGCGGTGTCTCGCTCGTCGACCGAGACATTCAGGTAACGATCCAGCGATTCTGGAACGGCCTCTCATTTACGGAAAAACTGAAAATGGTCGGCGGTCTCGCCCTCGGCATCACCGATCCCCGAACGATCGGGCTTACCTTCGGGGCCGTCATCGGCCTCCTCACTGGCCTCCTCTTTGCCATTTTTATCGCGCCGATGGTCGGCCTCGGTGATTTCTTCTTGCTCGGGCTCACCGACTCGGCGGCGCTTCAGACCGTCGGTGCGCTCGGTCTTGGAACGATCGCCGGTGCGTTCGTCGGGCTCCTCTTTTTCCCCTCGATCAGGGCGGCCGACCGCTACGGCGGCGAGTTCATAAACGGCGTTTCGGCTCGCACGCTCGTCGGCATCGTGATCGGGGTCGGCGGGTCGCTGGCGCTTGTCGAGACGGGGACGTTCGTCGGCCCGATCTCGGCGACGCTGTTCGAGAACGCCGGCAGCTACTCGCTCCGTAGCGTGGTCGGCGCGCTCACCGGGCTCGGTGTCGGTGTCTCCGCCGGGGCTCTCCTCGGGATACTCTTTGGCCTGCTTAGCGGCGATGTCGAGGAGGTAGAGGAAATCGATATCGAGGAGATGACCGACGGCGACGTCGTCTCCGCGATGATGGAGGAGTTCCGCCAGTTCAGCCCGCGCGGGGCGAACGCACTGATCGACGAACGAGACGCCTACATCGCACACAACCTGCAGACGCTGCGCGAACACGGGTACGACGTGCTGGCGGTTGTCGGTGCCGGCCACAGAGCCGGTATCGAGCGATACCTCGAGCATCCGGACGAACTCCCGCCCATGGAGTCGATAACCGGGACTGCCTCAAGTCGACGCTTCTCGCCGTTGAAGATACTCGGCTACCTGGCTATGGTCGGCTTCATCGGCTTTTTCTTCCTGCTGATGATGGCCGGCGTGCAAGACACGTTCTTGCTCCAGCTGTTTGCGGCGTGGTTCCTGTTCAACGGCATCTTCGCGTTCACGCTCGCCCGACTCGCCGGCGCACGCTGGACCAGCGCCGGCGTCGGCGGCTGTGTCGCCTGGCTGACCAGCATCAATCCGCTGCTCGCGCCGGGCTGGTTCGCCGGCTACGTCGAACTCAAACACCGCCCGGTCAACGTTCGCGACATCCAGACGCTGAACGAAATCGTCGGCGACGCCGACCGCCCTATCTCCGAGGCGATCGACGACATGTTCAACGTGCCGCTGTTCCGACTGATCATGATCGTCGCGCTGACGAACATCGGCAGTCTGATCGCGACCATCCTGTTCCCGTTCGTCGTCCTCGAATGGCTGGCCCCGGGTATCGGCGGCGTCGACGCCCTCCTCGCCGAACTGCTTCACGGAGCCGAAAACAGCCTCGAACTCCTTCGAGGGTTGCTCCCATGAGCGTTCAAACCGGTCGTCGGTCCGAACCCGAACTCTCCTTTAGCGACAAGGAACTGCTCGACCTGGCGCTTTCCTGGATCACGCTCAGCGTCGCGTTCGCGCTCATGCTCGCCCCGATCCACCGCGGGGCCACCATGGGAAGTTTCATCCTAATGGTCGGACTGAGCTTCGTCACCGTTGGCGTCGCCTTCCTGCTTCACGAACTCGCACACAAGGTCGTCGCCATCGAACACGGCCAGATTGCGGAGTTTCGCGCCGACTACCAGATGCTTTTCATGGCGATCATGAGCGCCCTGATCGGCTTTCTCTTCGCTGCACCCGGGGCCGTCTACCATCGCGGCCGGATCACGAAGCGCGAGAACGCGATGATCTCGCTCGCGGGCCCGGTCACGAACCTCCTGCTCGCATTGTTGTTCCTACCGCTGATGATCTTCCCCAATCTTCTCGGGACGATCGGCCAGATGGGCGTCTGGATCAACCTCTTCCTGGCCGCGTTCAACATGATTCCGTTCGGCCCGCTCGACGGCAAGTCAATTTACAACTGGAACAAGGGCGTCTTCGCACTCGTCTTCATCCCGAGCATTCTGCTCGCGGGGTACGTCGTGTTGTTCGTCGGGCTGTTCTGATCTGCGCCGGCCTTGATTCTTCCACTTTCCTGCTGTGGCTTCGACGGACCGGTGATCTTTTGCTCGCCCCGCGCGGTCGTTCCCACATGACGGAGTCCGCGGACGACGGGAACCAGCACGACGACGAAGAACGGCTCACCTACGCTGATACCGGCGTCGACATCGAGGCCAGCGAGGACGCGACCGCGGCCCTGCTCGAGGCCTTCGGCAGCGACCTCACGACCGAGTACGCCGGCTTGCTCGACATCGGCGACCGATACCTTGCCCTCGCCACCGACGGCGTCGGCACGAAACTCCTCGTCGCCGAAGCCGTCGGCGACGCCTCGACCATCGGCATCGACTGCATCGCGATGAACGTAAACGACCTCGTCGCTGCAGGTGTCGACCCCGTCGGCTTCGTCGACTACCTCGCGATCGACGACCCCGACGAAACGCTGACCAACGAGATCGGCGAGGGCTTGGCCGTCGGCCTCGAACGGGCCGACCTTACCATGCTCGGCGGCGAAACCGCTGTCATGCCCGATGTCGTCGAGGGCTTCGACCTCGCCGGAACCTGCGTCGGACTCGCCGACAAGGACGCCGTCTTCGACGGCGAGGCACAGGTCGGGGACGCGCTCGTCGGCTTCCCCTCGAACGGTATCCACTCGAACGGCCTCACGCTCGCCCGCGAAGCCGTCACGCGCGAGCACGACTACGACGACGAGTTCCCGCTCGCTCCCGAGCGAACCATCGGCGAGGAACTCCTGCGACCGACCCGAATCTACACGGACCTCCTCGAACCAATGTGCGACCACGGCGTCCACGCGGCCGCCCACGTCACCGGCGGCGGCTGGACGAACCTGCTGCGTATGGGCGGACGACGATACGTGATCGACGACCCGCTGCCGGCCCAGCCCATCTTCGAGTTCATCCAGCAGGAAGGCGCGGTGACCGACGCGGAGATGCACCGCACCTTCAACATGGGCACCGGGTTCGTCGTCGCACTTCCCGAGGATGCGGCGAGTGAACTCGCGGCCGAGACGGACGGTCGGGTTATCGGTCGCGTTGCGGAAGGAAAGACGGTCGAGATCCGCGGGCTATCGTTGTCCTGAGCGGTCTAGGAGGGTACTCGCTATCGATCGGCAGCCTCGTTATTGTTCATTTCGGACTGTGCTGCCGCGCCGGTCGTAGCGCGAATCGTCTCGTACTCCTCGTCGCTGTACGCGACGAATCGAACGTCGGTCAGCGAGTTCGGGTCGGAGGCGGCAATTTCGTCGCCGATGATCGCTGCGCCGTCGGCGAGATCGAACCCGGCGACGCCGCAGCCGAGCGCCGGGATCACGAGCGACTCGCAGCCGAGTTCGTCCGCTCGCTCGAGCGCGTTTCGGGTCGCATCGCGAATGCTCTCGGCGGTCGCCTCCCCAGTGCCGTAGTGAGGCATCGCGGCGGCGTGGATGACGTACTCGGCGTCTAAATCGTAGGCGTCCGTGACCACGACCGCGCCGAGTTCGACCGGTCCACGCTCCATCGCCTCGTCGTTGATTTCCTCGCCCGCGCGCCGGCGGAGCGCTCCGGCGACGCCGGAGCCCATTCGAAGGCTGGTACCGGCCGCGTTAACCAGTGCGTCTGCGGACTGTGCGGCGATGTCGCCCTGGATCACGTCGAACTCCATACCGTACGTATCCGGACCGAGGCCAATGAATCCGGGTGTCGCTTCCACCCCGAGAACAGCATTGTCGCTGGCGAATAGCCGGTCCGCTTACGCCGTGTGAATCCAGTTCCCGGTCGCCGGCCGGTCGTCGACGTCGTCGTTGGCGACCCCGTAAAACTTCTCGCGCCCGACCGGCGTCCGGAGTCGCAGTACCATGGTGTACTCGGTGACGGCAAACGCGGTAATCTCCCGATTCGATCCGCGATACTCGAGTGTGAACTCGCGGGAGGCGTCGTTGTCAGTGGTCACACGATTGCCGAGGGACCAACTCAGCGATTCGATGTTTCCGGGATCGATTCCGAACACCTGGGCGATCGCTGCCCGTCCGCGGTGTCGACTGCCCGACCCCTGTGAGCAGCCATCATGGGAACTCATAGCCAAACAAACGAAACCAACCATGAAAAAAGATCCCATTTCGAAAGGCGACCAAAACCCTTTTAGATTTAGGCCCACCTAATCTCTCGTAATGGACGTGCCTGCCCGTAACGTGGACCCGACGACCGACGATGAACTCGATCTCCCCGCTGTGGCCGTCTCCTGCCACGAAACCCGGCCCGGCAAGATCGTCTTCACTGAGCAAGACAACAACGACGGGTGGATCGCGACGGACCTAACCGTCGACCTCGAGCCGTAAGTCCGTCCCAGTCAGACACGCTCGACAATCTGGTACCGCTGGTTGGACCCAGTTATCGCCTTCGTTTCTGCAACGTTCTCTACCGGGTGGCCACAGACACCGCGACAAGATTTCTCCTTCAGTAGATACTGGATGTCGCCGTGTCGACGGTCTGCCGTCTATTGCAGGCACATAAACGGACAAAAATAATCCACCATCGACGCGGTCGGCTCCCGATTCCTTAGTGCGTCGCCTCTTCGAGCACCAGCGAGTCGTCCTCGAGGTAGTGCTCGAAGTGGTGACCGTCGTCCTCGAGCGTCACGAGGATGTCGCGGAGGATTTCCGCAGTCGCGTAATCGCCGAGGTTCTCGGCGAGTTCAATGCTGTCACGCATCGACTCGATGATATCGCCGTACATCTCGAGGTCGTTCTCGAACGCGGACCGGATGTCGAGAACGTCTTCGCCCTCGAACTCGACGGTTGCACGCTCTTCCTGGTTCGATGGTCCGGAGACCGGGACACCGCCGAGCGCCTGCGCGCGCTCTGCGATTTCGTCTGCACCCTCTTCGACGTGCTCGTAGGATTCCTCCAAGAACTCGTGGAGCGGCAGGAACTCGGCACCCTCGACGACCCAGTGGTGCTTCTTGAGCTGGTGGTAGAGGACGTACGAGTTCGCCAGTTCGGTGTTCAACGCGTCGACGATCTGCTCGGCTTTGTCCTGTTCGAGGCGGAGCTCGTTCTCCTCGACGGCATCGGCCGATTGACGGACAGTCTTCTGAGTGCTCATCTCATTTAGTGATACACGCGCTTTGCACTTAAAGGTTTCCCCAACACAGAACATTTTTTTGGCTATCCGAAAACAGACTTCTCGTAGTGGTGTTATTATTTTCTATAGTGGGATCGACGTATCGGTCGCCACTACGGTCAAAAATTGTGCTGTTTTTTCGGGGCTGAGTAAACATTTTCAGTGTGGGGGTTGAAAGGGAACGTATGGCAACAAGAGCGGCACAGCGGCGAGAGCGGATCTTCGTCGATGGGGACTGGCTCGAAACCGACGAGACCATCGCAGTCTCGGACCTCGCCGACGGCGGGACCTTCGCTCAGGTCGGCGCGACCGGGCCGGCCGCAGCACGGACGGCACTCGAAGCAGCCCACGAGATCAAACCCGAACTGCGCCAGACGACCGTCGTCGAGCGCGCCGGGTGGTGCGAAGCGATCGCCGAGGGCCTTCGCGAGCGCGAGGAAGAACTCGCCGAGGTTATCGTCCGCGAGGCGGGCAAGCCGATCTCCTCGGCTCGCGGCGAGGTCGGCCAAGCGGCGGAGCGCTTCGATCGCGCCGCCGAGGAGGCCCGAAACATCGTCAGCAAGGGCGAGTTCCGCGAGGGATCGACCGCGGGCCACGAGGGCTGGAACGCGATCGTCAAACACGAGCCGATCGGTGCGGTGCTCTGTATCACGCCGTACAACTATCCACTTGCGACGACGGCATTACAGGTTGCCCCTGCACTCGCCGCGGGTAACAGCGTTCTGCTCAAGCCCGCGAGTAAGACGCCCGTCTCGGCTGCGATCCTCGCCGATGTCATCGCCGACGTCGACGGCATCCCGGACGGTGCGTTCAACTTCGTTCCCGGTGACGCGAGCGAGATCGGCGACGTCCTATCCGGCGACGACCGCATCAACGCGATCGCGATGACCGGCTCCTCGGGCGCGGGGAAACATGTCGCCGGCGAGAGCGGCATGGTCAATCTTCACATGGAACTTGGCGGCAACGCACCCGCTGTCGTCTTCGACGACGCCGACCTCACGGACGTTGCCGGCAACTGTGTCAAGGGCTCGCTGAAATACGCCGGCCAGCGTTGCTCGGCCGTCTCCCGCGTCCTCGCTCACGAATCGATCCACGACGATCTCGTCTCGCAGATCGACCGCACGATGGACGCCTGGGAAGCCGGCGATCTCTTCGACGAAACCACCGCCTTCGGCCCGCTCATCAGCGAAGACCAGGCCGAGTGGGTCCAGGAACTCGTCGACGACGCCGTCGAGAAGGGTGCAGACCTCGTCCGCGGCGGCGAGCGACGGGCCCCCGAGGGCGTACCGGACGAACTCGCCGATCAGTTCTTCGAACCGACGCTGCTCGCCAACGTTCCGCACGACGCCCGTATCGTCGACGAGGAGCAGTTCGGTCCCGTTGCCGCGATCACGACGTTCGAAGACGAGGACGAAGCGATCGAACTCGCCAACGGTTCGGATCTCGCCCTCGACGCCGCGGTCTTCACCTCCGACTACGATCGCGCGATGCGACTGGCCGATCTGATCGACGCCGGTGCCGTCCGCATCAACGGCGCCCCCTCCCACGGCCTCGGCGACGTTCCCTTCGGCGGCAACAAGGACTCGGGTATCGGCCGCGAGGGCCTCGACGCCTCGATCCACGAGATGATGCGCAAGAAGAGCATCATCCTGTAGTCTGTGTAGCCTCGCGACGATATTGGTCCGCGTCACTTTCGCCTGTTGAACGCTCTACCAGCCGTTCAACGGGACACAGCTACAGCTCATAGATCGCGGCTTACGGACCGCCCCCACAAATCGCGGCTCAGGCGGATCACTTCTCGGACCACACTCACCTCTCAGGCGGACGGTCCACTGCGACCCGAGCTAGAACGCGACCGATCGGCTGGCAACGACCGTCTCAGTCCCGCCAGCGACCGCAATCGCCCGTACCGTCGTTTCGTCGCCCTCATCGTACGCAAACGTCACGCTCTCGCCGACCGCAGCGATCGCGTCGCTTCTTCCCGCCCCGTCGATAATCTCGACTCGGTCGGTGTTCCCGAGCGATGAGACGAACTCGTCGTCGCCGGTCGTTTCGTCCGGTGTGAGCGAACTGGGGACCCACCGTGCCAGCGCGGAGACGTCAACGCTAGCCCCGATCTCCGTCCCGAGGGATCCAGTCCCGTTCGCGTCGTCCGTCGTTCCGTTCGAGTCGGACTCTGCTTGGCGTCCCCGACTCGGAACCGCCGAGACAGCCTGCACTGATTGAGAGGGCACCGATACTGCCGATCCCACCGGTCGTCACCAACAATCGGCGACGCGAGTACTCGTCAGTCATCTCTGCTTCCACAAATTATAATTATAACAGGATATAATTCACCATCAGTCTCTGCGGATAGACGCGGTCCTCGAACGCGAGCGGGAGAGCGGACGGGAGGCCGCACCTATCCGATCGTCCTACTCTATGAGTACTGATCCGTCCATCCTCGTCGCTGGCGAAACGCTGATCGACTTCCTGCCGGAACGGCCCGGATCGCTCACCGAGGTCGATAGCTTCGACCGTCGCCCCGGTGGCGCACCCGCAAACGTGGCCGTCGGCCTCGCTCGACTCGGAACCACACCGCTGTTCTGGACCCGCGTCGGCGACGACCCGTTCGGCCACTATCTCCGGGAGACGCTCACCGACGCCGGCCTCTCCGACCGATACATCGAGTTCGACCCCGCGGCGAAGACGACGCTCGCGTTCGTCACCCACGATTCGGACGGCGACCGCGAGTTCACCTTCTATCGCGACGGGACGGCGGACACGCGACTCGAACCGGGTCGGGTCGACGACGAGACGCTCGCCGCGCTCGAGTGGGTTCACGTCGGGGGCGTCACGCTCGCCAGCGGCCCCGCCCGGGCTGCGACGCGAGACCTCATCGACCGGGCTGGCGAGGCCGGCTGTACGGTTTCGTTCGACCCGAACGCTAGACCGGAGCTGTGGCACGCCGAGGAGACGTTTGCAAGCGTCTGCCGCGACGCGCTCGAGGGCGTCGATGTCTGCAAGGCAACCGCGGGTGAACTCGAGGCGCTCGGCTTTACCGGGGCGACGCCGACTGAACTCGGGCAAGCGGTGGTCGCCGGATCGACGGGGCCCCACACCGCCTTCGTCACGCGGGGCAGTGAGGGGGCCGTGGCTGTCGCCGGGCCGGATGCACCGTGGGGTGGCGGACACGCGGGAGCATCGTCACTGGCTGTCGTCGAAACCGATGGCTACACCGTCGAGACGGTCGATACGACGGGAGCAGGCGACGCGTTCGTCGCCGGCATAATCACGGCGCTTCAGGGCGGCAAATCGGTGTCCGAAACGCTCGCTAGTAGTAGCGCTATCGCCGCGATTACGACGACTGAAACCGGTGCGATGACCGCGTTGCCGGACCGCGAGACGGTACGGGCGTTCCGCCGAGGGCGCTCGTAGTCCCCGCTTCGAGAGGCAGACCGCCTGCGCCGTTCGAGGCGATGGCGATAGCACCGACGACGTCTTGTGCACATCCAGGCGAACCACATATCTGGATTGACGGTGTGGCTCCGGTATGGCAACCGAACGTGAAGACAACGGTGTCGCCTCCTTTGGCAAGACCGTAGTCGCCGGCATACAGGAGAAAAACGTTTCCTTCATGGCCGCTGGAATCGCCTATCAGGCGTTCATCTCGCTACTGCCCCTTCTCGTCCTCGTCTTTTTCGTCGTCACCGTCGTCGGCGACGAGCAGTTCGCGGCCGAGGTCACAACGGCAACGAGTGGCTTTCTGCCCGAGAGCGGTCAGGTCATGGTCGAGAACGCCATCTCCGAATCGCCGGCAACGGCGGGATCGACGCTCATCGGCGTCGTCGTTCTCGTGTGGGGGGCACTCAAAATATTTCGCGGACTCGATACGGCGTTCTCCGAAATCTACGATTCGGCCGCGGAGAGTTCATTTGTCGGGCAACTTCGCGATGCGGTGATCGTCCTTGGTGCGATCGGTGGTGCGTTGATCGCGGCAGGCGCGGCGAGTCTCGTCGTCGCGGTTTTCCCGGACGTTCCCCTCCTCGAGTTGGTGAACCCGATCCTTCTCGTGATCGTGCTCACGATCGCGTTCCTGCCGATGTACTACTACTTCCCGGATGTCGACGTCTCTCCCCGCCAGGTGCTTCCCGGCGTCGTCGTCGCGGCGGTCGGCTGGACGGTGCTCCAGTCGCTCTTTCAGGTCTACGTCTCGTTCGCGGGGAGTTCGGATTCTGCAGGACCGGTGGGTGCGATCTTGCTCTTGCTCACCTGGCTTTACTTCGGCGGACTCATCTTGCTCGTTGGTGCCGTCGTCAATGCCGTCAGAAGCGGTCACTTCGACCAGTCGGACGCGGACGATCCAGTCCTGGAGACGTCGATTGCCGCAACGGATCGTCCGTCCTTCGTCGACGACGCACAGCGCGACCGGACCCGTCTCCTCGATCGGATCGACCGCCTCGAACGCGAACGCGACCAACTTCGAAACGACCTCGCCGCCCAGCGCGCACGGCGATACCGCCTCGAAGACCGCGTCACCCACCTGGAAACGCTCACTCGCGATCTCGAAGACGAGACCGCGACCCTCCACCGTGAACTCGACCAGCACGAGGACCCGCCGTGGAAACAACCGTTCCACACGGCTCTCTCGCACGTCGAGACCATCCGTATCGGTGTCGTCGAAGACCGACGTGACTGACGGCGGCCACGATTGCGACCGCGCGACCGGACACGGGAGTCGCACTCGAGAGCGCTTATTACGCTCCACGCCGACACCCCACACATCGTGTCTCACTCAGTACGGGCCGCCAGGCGACGGCTCTGTGACGACCACGCAGATACTATCGCAGCGATCGACGACTGTGCGGATCGCGTCACTACCTCTTGGGACACCGCTCGAACGACGAATCGCGACGCACTCGTCGACTCTCTGCGCGCCGAACTCGTGGCCGCGGACATCTTCGATCGACTTCCAGCGCTCCTGGCGGCGGCCGTCGATGCGACAGCATCGGACCTGCGGGCACGTCCCGTCCCCGCAGCGCCGTACGTCGTCGTAACGAGTCGCGGGCCGCTCCTTCGGGCGACGATCGATCCCGGAAGACTCGTCATCAGATTCGACGTCTTCGAAATCGTCCGCGCTGACGGTGCCGGCCATCAACCGGAATACCACCGCGTAGATGGCGTCCGACTGCACGTTTCGCTTGAAAACTGAGCGGTTGACAGCGGGACCGCGAGTCGGAGTCGAAGACGAGTCAGCGTTTTTACGATGCAGTCGAAAACTGCTGTCGAACATGCACCCACGCGCACAGGCGTTCGCCGATCGAGCACGCGCCGAGTTCAGTTTCGAGCCGACGGTCGAGGAGTTCCCGGAGGGGACGAAGACGGCGGCAGACGCGGCGGCGGCAGTTGGCTGTCGGGAGGCCCAGATCGCGAGTTCGCTCGTCTTCGACGTGGACGGCTCGCTGGTGGTGTCGGTGACGAGCGGCGCGAACCGCGTCAGCGAGGCGGCGCTCGGCGAGGTCTTCGGCGTGTCGGCGGCTGCGGTGTCGATGGCCGATGCCGAGCGGATTCGAACTGAACTCGGCTGGTCGATCGGCGGTGTGCCGCCGTTCTGTCACGAGCGGACGGTCCCGGTCGTGCTTGATGAGACGCTGCTCACGTTCGAGACGGTCTGGGCGGCTGCGGGGACGCCGGAGGCGGTGTTTTCGATCGACCCGACGGCGTTGCAACAGTATGCAGGGGCAGAGCCGGTGGCTGTTAGTGAGTAGGCAAGAGTTCAGGTTCTCGTTTTCACCAATGGGCCCCTTGGTGTGCTACCGTCGAGAAGTTATTAATCCACCAGTCTGTGTGATGGCCGAATTATTAACAGAAAGGTAGTAGATAATAACATATTTAGTCGACGGGCAATTGGTTCGGATATGGAACTCGAACGACGGACGTTCCTGGCGGCGAGTTCGGGATCACTCGCGGCCGGGGCACTGGCGGGGTGTCTCGATGACGTGGCTCGCGGGAGCGAGGGGGTCGAGTCGGGGTATGCCGCATTTTTTGCGCTGTGGGACTGGGCTGATACCATTGGTGGCGATGCGGTTACGTTCGAAAACCCGGTCGGGACCGGCGAGGTCGGGCACGGCTGGGAGCCCGAAGCGGACTTGCTCGCGGAGATTGCAAAGAGTGATGCGTTCGTCTACCTCGATCTGCCGGAGTTCGCCTGGGCGCAGGAGGCGGCGGCAACGCTTGAGTCGGACTACGAGACGGTGGCCGTGATCGATGCGCTCGAGGGACTCGACGACGAGTTACTGGCGTGGAATCACGAGCACGATTCCGACGAACACGAGGAGGACTCCCACGACCACGCTACCGATGAGGGAGACGACGCTGAGCACGATCACGACCACGACGACGGGGGATCTCACGATGGGCACGACCACGGCGCCGTCGATCCCCACGCCTGGGTCGACCCGGTCCTCGCCCAGCGTCTCGTCACGACTATCGCGGACGGCCTCGCCGACGCCGATCCCGACAACGAGGAGACGTTCCGGGAGAACGCCGAAACGTACACCGACCGGCTCGCCGAACTCGACGACGAGTTCAGCGCCATCACCGGGGAAGCCGAGCACGATGTCGCCATCCTCGCCGGACACAACTCCTATCAGTACCTCGAACACCGCTACGATATCGAGGTGCACACGCCGTCCGGCGTGTCGCCGCAGGATGAACCGAGTATCACCGATATTTCGGGGACGATCGACCGCATCGACGAACACGACATCGACACGATTCTCTACGATCGCTTCGAGGTCACGTCCGAGGATGAACTCCCGCCACTCGCCGAGACGATCCTGGCGGAGAGCGCCGCGACGAATGCGGTCCCGGTCACGTCCGGAGAGGGGACGCTCCAGTCCTGGCAGGAGTCGGACTGGGGATACGTCGAACAAATGGAAGAGCTAAACGTTCCCGCGTTCAGAGACGCACTTGGAGCGGATCACCAGTGACCGCAGTCGTCTCTCTCGAGAACGTCACGTTCGCCTACGGCGAGCAGCCGGCCGTCCGCGACGTGTCCCTTACCGTCGATCAGGGCGACTTTCTCGGCCTCATCGGTCCGAACGGCTCCGGGAAGACGACACTCTTGCACCTCATGCTCGGTCTGCACAGTCCCGACAGCGGCTCGATCGAACTCTTCGGCGAGCCCGCCTCGGCGTTCTCCGAGGGCGAACGGATCGGCTACGTTTCCCAGCAGGCGACCAGCCGCGGCGGCACGATGCCCGTTACCGTCCGCGAGGTCGTGACGATGGGCCGGTTTGCCCACGCGGGCCACAGCCGACTGACCGAGGCAGATCACGACATCGTCACGGACGCTCTGGAGACGGTCGGTATCACCGCACTCGCCGATCGACAGGTTACGCAGCTCTCGGGCGGCCAGCGCCAGCGGGCGTTCATCGCTCGCGCGCTCGCCTCCGAGGCCGACCTGCTCGCGCTCGACGAACCGACCGTTGGCGTCGACGCCGAATCCCGTGACGAGTTCTACCAGTTGCTCGACTCGCTCAACGACTCGGGCATCACGATCATCCTCATCGAACACGATATCGGCGTCGTCACCGACCGGGCGAACCGTATCGCCTGTCTCAACACGGAGCTATACCACCACGGCGATACCGAATCGTTCGTCGAGAGCGACGCGCTCACGGAGGCCTACGGGACGACCGGGCACGTCGTCGAACACCATCATTAGTCGATCGAATGCTGGAGTTCACATCGCTCATTGACAGAGAGACCGATACTGACACTGACGCCAACGCCGACCCGACACGACAACCGACACCACTGACACACACCACACACGGATGCACGACACCAGACGACGACTCGAACTCGGCGGAATCGCCCTGACCGGCTTGCTCGCCGTCACGATGCTCGGATTTCTCACCCTCGATTGGCTACAGGAGTATCCGTACGCGTCGGCGCTGTACGAGCAGTTCCGGATCGCCGGACGGTTGCTGGACTACTACCTCGGGACGAACGTCTTCTCTCATCCCTACCTGTGGCGGTCGATGGCGACGGGTGTTCTCATCGGCGTCGTCGGGCCGCTGGTCGGGACCTATCTCGTCCACCGCGAGATGGCACTGATCGGCGAAACGCTCGCGCACACGGCGTTCGCCGGCGTCGCGATCGGACTGTTGTTCAGTTCGACGACGGACTGGAGCGGCTCGCTCTTGCTCGTCGCGCTCGTCGTCGGGATCCTCGGTGCACTCGGCGTGCAGTGGCTCACCGAACGCACGGACACGTACGGCGACGTGCCGATCGCGATCATGCTCACCGGCAGTTTCGCCGTCGGCACGCTCATCATCAGCTACGGACGCGGACTCACGGGGCTTAACATCCAGAACTTTCTCTTCGGCAATCTCTCCGTGATCACGCCCTCCGGAGCGCGGCTGATGGGAATTCTGAGCGTCGTCGTCGTGGCAGTCGTCGCGGTGACGTACAAGCAACTGCTCTTTATCACGTTCGACGAGCAGGCCGCTCGCGTCGCCCGGCTGAACGTTACCTGGTACAACACGCTGTTGATCGTGATGACGGCCGTCGTCGTCGTCGGCGCGATGCAGGTCCTCGGCGTGATCCTCGTCGCGGCGATGCTCGTCATTCCCGTTGCAGCCGCAACGCAACTCGCACACAGTTTCCGCGAGACGCTGTATCTCTCGATCCTCTTCGGCCAGGTCTCGATCATCGGAGGCTTCGCGCTCTCGATCTCTCAGAGCCTTCCCGCCGGCGGCTCGATCGTCGTCGTCGGAATCGCCGCCTACCTGCTCGCCGTTCTCGTTTCGGACCGATCCGCAGCTGCGGTTTCAGTTCACTGACTACCGGCACTATTCCCGTTCACTGTCCTGGTTACCGCCGATTCGTCTCGTCAGCAGTCACCGTCGCGTTTCGATTCAGTACCGCTCATCACCAGTCGGTGGGAACGCACCCTACGTTTAACACGACTCTCGGCGAATTCACTCACGATGGGACGGTTATCCGAGCTGTTCGCACCCGATACCGTCGGCGTGATTGGCGCAACCGACCGCGAGGGCGCAGTCGGCCGCGCGATCCTCGAAAACCTGCGCGACGAGTTCAGCGGCGAGGTCGTGCCGATCAATCCGAGCCACGACACGGTGCTTGGTATCGATGCATATTCGGACGTGAAGAGCGCGCCGGCACTCGATCTGGCGGTCGTCGTCGTCCCGCCGCCCGTCGTCCTCGAGACGCTTCGTGAACTCGGCGAGTCGGGGACCGAACACGTCGTCGTCATCACGGCGGGGTTCGCCGAGACGGGTGGCGAGGGAGCCGACCGGGAGCGAGAACTCCGTGAGATCGCCGCCGAGTACGCCCTCAATATCGTCGGTCCGAACAGTCTCGGCGTGATGTCGACGCCGGTCGACCTGAACGCGACGTTCGGGCCGGAGGGCGCGCTGGACGGCTCCATCTCGTTCATGAGCCAGTCGGGGGCGTTCATCACGGCCGTCCTCGACTGGGCGAACGAGCAGGGGATCGGCTTTCAGGACGTCGTCTCGCTCGGCAACAAGACGGTGCTCGACGAGACGGACTTCGTCCGCGAGTGGGGCGACGATCCGGAGACGGACGTCGTCATCGGCTATCTCGAAGACATCGACGCCGGCGACGAGTTCATCCGGACGGCTCGCGAGGTCACCGACGACACGCCGATCGTGCTCGTCAAGTCGGGTCGAACCGACGCGGGGGCGCAGGCGGCCTCCTCGCACACGGGCGCGATCGCCGGGAGCGAACGGGCCTACAAGGCCGGGCTGGAACAGGCCGGCGTCCTGCGAGCGAACTCGGTCCAGGAGCTGTTCGATGCGGCACGGGCGCTCTCGGGGCTGCCGGAGCCCGACACCGACGGGGTCGCCGTCGTGACGAACGCGGGCGGGCCGGGCGTGTTGACCACCGATGCGGTCGGCGACTCGACGCTGGGGATGGCCGAGTTCAGCGACGAGACGATCGCGGCGCTGACCGAGGCGATGCCCGATGAGGCGAACGTCTACAACCCGATCGACGCGATCGGGGACGCGGATTCCGACCGTTTCGGCGACGCGCTCGAACTCGCGCTCGACGATCCGAACGTCGGCAGCGCGGTCGTCGTCAGCGCCCCGACGGCGGTGATCGAGTACGACGAACTCGCCGAGGTCGTCATCGAGAAGTGCGAGAAGTTCGACAAGCCCGTCGTCACCTGTATGATGGGTGGCGAGCGGGCTCGCAATGCCGAGTCGGTGCTTCGCGAGTTCGGGATTCCGAACTACTTCGACCCGGCCCGGGCGGTCGGCGGACTCGACGCGCTCGCGCGGTACCGGGATATTCGCGACCGGACGGTCGACGAACCGGAGCGGTTCGACGTCGATCGCGAGCGAGCCCGAGAGATTTTAAAGCGAGTCGAGCGTCGAGACGACAACCGCCTCGGCATCGAATCGATGGAGTTGCTCGAGGCCTACGGCATCCCGACGCCGCCGGGCGAGATCGTCGACGATCCAGCCCGCGCTCGCGAAGTCGCCGAGGGTATCGAGGGCGATGTCGTCATGAAGATCGTCAGCCCGGACATCACCCACAAGTCCGACATCGGCGGCGTGAAAGTCGGCGTGAGCGACGATGAGGTGTACGACGCCTACGAAGACGTGGTCGCCAGAGCGCGCAACTACCAGCCCGATGCGACGATCCTCGGTGTACAGGTTCAGGCGATGCTCGATCTCGAAGAGACGACCGAGACCATCGTCGGGATGAACCGCGATCCGCAGTTCGGGCCGCTCTTGCTGTTCGGCCTTGGCGGCATCTTCGTCGAAGTTCTCGAGGATACGTCGGTTCGCGTCGCTCCGATCGGCGAGCGCGGGGCCCGCGAGATGATCGACGAGATTCGGGCGGCCCCGCTGTTGCGCGGCGCGCGCGGTCGCGAGCCGGCAGCAACCGACGCTATCGTCGAAACGATCCAGCGACTCTCCCAGCTGGTGACCGACTTCCCGGCGATTCTCGAACTCGACGTGAACCCGCTCGTCGCCGGCCCGGACGGCGTACAGGCGATCGACCTGCGATTGACCGTCGACACGGAGGAACTCCGATGACTGATACTGATACCGATACCGACACCGACATCGACACCAACACCAATACTGACACCGGAACTGAAACTGAACTCGACGCGGACGCCACGACGACTGAAGTCGGGACCGATACCGATACTGAGACGCTCCTCGTCGCCTCACTCGAGGAAAGCACCGGCAAAACCGCGATCACACTGGCACTTGCCCGCCTCGCACAGGATCGCGGTGAACGGGTCGGCTACATGAAGCCGAAGGGCACTCGCCTGCAGAGCAACGTCGGCAAGACCCTCGACGAAGATCCGTTGCTCGCGCGCGAACTCCTCGACATCGACGCCGAGATGCACGACTTAGAACCCGTCGTCTACTCGCCGACGTTCATCGAGCAGGCCATCCGAGGACGCGAGGACCCCGCTGAATTGCGCGAGCGGGTCGTCGAAGCCTACGAGACGCTCGCCGCGGACTGCGATCGCATGTTTCTCGAGGGCGGCGGCCAGTACGACCTCGGCGGGATCGTCGATCTCACCGATGCCGATATTGGGACAGTCCTCGATGCCAGCATCGTCCTCGTCTCTCCCTACGAGAAACCCGGCGACATCGACACCGTTCTCACCGCCGCCGACGCGTTCGGTGATCGCCTCGCCGGCGTCGTCTTCAACCGCGTCTCTGACGTTGCCTACGACCAACTCGAAACCGACGTCGTCCCCTTCCTCGAAGGTCACGGCGTTCCCGTCGCCGGAATCATCCCCAGCGAACGGTCCCTCTCCGGCGTCACCGTCGCCGACCTTGCGGACGAACTCGGTGGGACACTCGTCGCCGAAGCCGGCACCGACAGCTACGTCGAGCGCTTCGCCGTCGGTGCAATGGGTGCCGACAGCGCCCTGCGATACTTCCGGCGAACGAAAGACGCCGCCGTCATCACCGGCGGCGACCGGGCCGAGATACACACTGCAGCGCTCGAAGCCCCCGGCGTCAAGTGTCTCATCCTGACCGGCGGCCACCGCCCATCCGGCGCTATCATCGGCGAGGCAACCGAGCGAGAGATCCCGATCATCTCCGTCCAGACCGACACCCTCACGACCGTCGAACGCGCCGAAGATATCGTCCGAAGCGGTCGAACGCGCGATGCCGCGACGGTCGACCGGATGGAGACACTGCTCGCCGATCATACCTCAGTCACGTCGCTGCTCGACTCGACCTAAGCCATCCTGTGAGGAAAATCCCTGGCGCGTCGTCGGGCAGCCCACACGCCAGGATCTGCCGGTTTGTCAGAGGCACCCCGGCACTGACCGTTGTTCTCGAACTCTTATCCCTTCATCTGTCGAAATCTGACCCAGGCCATTCTTCTTCGACTTAACTGTTTCCGTGTTTTATATACTAGTGGACGATTCGAGTTCAGATAGTTCGTTCCAGCGGACCACGATTCACCCGACTGCGCCCCTGTCTTCAAACATTGCCTGATAGCACCGACCGCAATCGGTCACCAGCCTTATACCGCTGTCACCCGACAACTCCCTATGGTCGGAGCGCCGCGATTGCTCGCCCTCGTGGACCGACGCGAATCGCTACTCCGCCACCTCGTAACCACTCCCGCCCACCCCAGCGACCTCGCCGCCGCACTCGAGTGCTCCCGTTCGACGGTCGACAGAGCCCTCTCGGAACTCCAAGATGCCACCCTGGTCGAACGCGACCCCGATCGGAGTTCGTATCACCTCACCGTCGCCGGTGAACTCGCACTCGAAGAGTTCAGCCAGTTTTCGATGCGACTCGAGCGGACAGCGGCTGCGAGCAGCCTGCTTGCATCGCTGCCGACTGACGGCGATTGCTGGCTGCCGTGGCAATTCCTCGACGCGGCGACCGTCGTCACGAACGCCCGCGACCCTGCACGACTTGCAGCGTCGCTTCCGCCGGGAATCGACCGGCAGACGCTGCGAACTCACGCTGATTGTACCGGCGATTCGGATGGAGAGAGCACGACTGGGAGCGACCTTTCAACCCGGACGCTCGAAGCGCTGCTTGACCTCGGACACAGTCCACACCATCGGGTGCTCGTCCCCGGCCCCATGCCCTGTCTCGCCAGCGCCTACCGCGCCACGGCTCCTCCGACTCCGGTCGCAGCCGCTCCCGACGACGCTGAACCCACTCGCCGTGAACTCGAGATTATCGGCCCCAGTGCAGTCATCCAGGGCCTGCTCACCGAGTTCCAGACGGCCACCGCCGACGCCCTTTCGAGGGGCAATCTTTCCCTTCACGAACTCGAATCAGTACAGATACCACCGTATGGGTTGGTCGTCATCACGTGGGAGACAGCGACTGCCATCGGGGCAGCCGAGACGCCCAAGACGCCCGAGACATCCAAAACACCCGTAACTACTGACTCGACCGCCGGCAGTCCGTCCTCCGCTCGCCGCCCCTCCTCACCGGCGTCGGCCACCCGCTCATCGTCGCCAGCCACTGAACTCGTGATCCTCCTCGTCTGTCCCGACACCGAACTCGAGGGCTTGCTCGTCGCGACGACTCACGAGGCGTGTACGTGGGCTCGGGAGTTGATCGAGTCAAGGAAAAAGGCAGCACAACCGCTATCAACGCCCTCTCCGGAGTGATGGGTGTGGGTAACTACCACGACCACGAGCACGAGTTCGTCAGCGAGTGACTGTCGCGTCTGACCAACAATTAAGAGTTAGCCGCGCATGGACCCAGACATGGACGACACACCCCAGGAGATCACCTCCCTCGTCGGGCGCGAGGTCTACTCGAACAGCGGCGTCTTCGTCGGCGAGGTCGAAGACCTGCAACTGAACGTCGACGGCCAGACTGTCACTGGGCTTGCACTCGGCAGCCTGAACTCGGAGCTATTCGCCGAGGAGTCGACGACTGGACAGGGCGTGATCGTGCCCTACCGGTGGGTTCGGGCGGTCGGTGACGTAATTCTCATCAACGAAGTCGTCGAGCACGTTCGGGACCCGGACGAAGAGGAGTCGGAACTGGTGGCCTGATACGGACTGCTGTCAGTCATTTTTGGAGCGACCGGGAGCCGTCCTGCGGTCGCTCCGGGAAACAGTGACAGCAATCCGTATGGGTCGGGTCGTTAGCTGCCGTTCGATCCTTCCGTTCCGTCGACGCCCATCGCATCGAACAGCGTTCGCTTGACCGCTTCCTCGGTCAACTCGAGCAGCGTATCTCGCGTGTCCTCCGAAATTTCGATGCCGGTAAAGATGCCGAGCGGGATCTCCGCACTGGCCTGGGTCGAGTGGCCGGCGGTCTCACCCATCTCGCCATAGGCGTCGTCTAACACCTTGCCGATGTTGATCCGGATGTCCTTCGAACGGCCCGCGAGGAAGATCGTCTCGTCGGCGATGCCGAAGACGGCCGTCGTGGTGACGCCCTCGAGATCCAGCAGGTGACTCGCTGCCTGCGTCAGTGCCTCACGGTCGCGGACGAGACCGGCGTTAGAGACGAGGTGACTCCCCTGGACATCGCGGTTGGTGATCGCCTCGGCGAGCACGTCCAGCGTCTCCGGGGACATCGACGGTGATTCGACCTGTTCGAGGGTGTCGTGATTGGCAAACGGATAGAGATAGGCCGCAGCGGTGAGATCGGCGGGGGTTGTGTCGCGTTTGAAATCCAGCGTCTCCGCGCGGATGCCGTAGAGCAAGGCCGTTGCGACCTCCTCGGAGACGTTCATATCGAACTCCTGGATGTACTTCGTCATGATCGTCGAGGTCGAAGACATGTTCGGCCGGATGTCGACGAACTCGGGCTCGAACTCCTGTTCGGCCTCGCGGTGGTCGATCACGGCATCGACGGAGAGATCGAGTGCGGTCGAGGTTTCGCGGTCGACCAGCGCGACGGTGTCGTAGACCGAGTGGTCCTCGATTTCGTCCCACTGGACGAGGTCGATGCCGAGGAGATTGACGAACGCGCGGTTTTCCTGATGGCCGACGTCGCCCAGGTAGATGATATCGGATTCGACGCCGAGATGACTGGCGATCGCCTGTAATGCCGCGGCGCTCGCGATGGAGTCCGGATCGGGGCTGTCCTGGGTGATGATTCCGAGCCGCGTGCCGGTTTCTTCGACGAGTTGGGCGAGTTTGCCCGCGTTGTACTCGAGTTCACCAGACTCGAGGGCGCGGAGTGCGGATTCGGCGATGACGGAGGAGGGATTGATGACGATGTCAGCGCCGAGGTCGGCGAGTTCGTCGCCGGAGACGGGATCGCTCGCGCGGGCGACGAGGAACTGGTTGTCGTTGTTGGCGCGGATGTGTTCGACGGCCTGTTTGTTCGATTCGACGTTGGAAGCGAGGATGAGGACGACGTCGCGATCGGCGACGAGGTCGGCGGCTTCGGGTTCGCGGATGTCGGCGGTACGTGCGTCTAAGTCCTGATCACGGAGGGATTCGACGCGGCTTTCGTCGCGGTCGATGATCAGAACGTCCTTGCCCTGTTCGACAAGTTCTTCTGCGACGGCATACCCGACGCTCCCGCAGCCTAAGATAGCGTAGTCAGAGATCGATGAAATGGTTACCCCCGTACTCATGTGAACGTGTGGTCGGACCGACCGCACTTAACCTTCCCGAAGAGCGTGACGTTATGATACAATGGATAGTTCTCAGATCGTGAGTTGGTGTTATCTATAGCATTTTAGTAGGTTTTGTGACTCTGGCGTATGCGCGTTTCTGGGTTGGTTTCTGGCACAGATTAGAGACGGTGGCGCTCGTGTGAGTGGAGACGTGACGATGGGCACTACCGAGCGATACGGTGTGTGATGTGCGTGGGCCCCTCTGTCATAACGGTCCTCAAGGGAAACGTATTTTACCGGCCGAGAAAAAGTCGGGGGTGAAGGGCCGGTAGCTCAGTCCGGCAGAGCGTCTGACTCTTAATCAGACGGTCGCGTGTTCAAATCGCGCCCGGCCCGCTTTTGCTCCGAGCAATCACACGAGGAGCGAAGCGACTATCGTGATTTGAATCGCAGGGAGGTCGCGCGCAGCGGAGCGAGCACGTCCGACCGTGTGTTCAAATCGCGCCCGGCCCGCTTTTGTGACGACCAGTTTCGTGAGGAGTAACGTGGCCAGAGCGATTTGACGTAGACGAGTCGCAGCCGGTGAACAAGCGGAGCGAACGAACCACGTTGATAGTCCGGTGCACACTATTCCGCATCGCGCTCAACACACCACCAGCGACACGCAAGAATATAGCTCTGCTGTCGCCAATCACTTCGAGTTCAAAAAATCGAGTGAATTGTCAGTCGAGTTTCGAAGGCTGGTTACCGGTCGTCTCGAACGCCGGCGGGGAACTCGTTGCCCGATAACTGCACGGCATCGGAGTCGCTCGTGATGCGAAGCGAGTTGGCGTTCGCGATCGGTTGGGCGGCGGAGTTTTCGATCGTCACGTCGGCCGCGCCGTTGACGACGATCGGGGTGTCACGTGTTTCGAACTCGCTGTCGGAGATGGTGTAGTTCTCGCCGCGGAGTTCGATGCCGCGCCGTTTGGTGTCGCCGGGTTGGTCGATGTCGAGTCCGGTGAACTGGCAATTGTGGCGCTGACAGAAGATTGCGTGCCGAAGCGTGGTCCCGGGTGCATCACCGGTGACGCGGACGTTCGACAGGTCGACGCCGCCGCCGTCCTCGCCGAGGATGCGAACGGCATTTGCGCTCCCGGCCATGTCGACGGTGACGTTTTCGATGGTCGTCGGCCCGTTGCCGGAATCGAGTCGGATCCCGTTTGCGGGTTGTGCACCGACGCTGATATCGGTGTTCGAAATGGTTGTTTCGTCGACGTCGCTCATGACTCTGATGGCGTCGCCGTTTGGTTCCGGGACGGCGATCGTCGCGTCTTCGATGGTAAATCGATCGCCGCCGTCGAGTCGAATCGCGTGTTGGCCCGCCGAGCCGTGCGGGTCGTCGTCGACGACGACCGTTGCGCCACTGACCGCGGCGGTCGAGCCGTTGAGCCGGATCGAGGCAGTCCCGCTGTTCCGGTAGTAGCCGCCACTGATGCCGACTCGTCCCGTCTGGTTCGAGGAGTACAATCCGTTATCCGGGAAGCCGCCCAGAATACAGTTCTCAAACACGAGCGTCCCGCGGTGGTTCCCGTTGACGTGGATGCCGGTTGCGCCACGCCACATGTTGCCCTCGTTCGGCGTCTCGTCGACGTGGACGGCACCGTCAGGCGCCTGGAAACAGTTGACGATCCCCTCGCCATCGGGGTCGAGCACGTTGAACAGACCGGGACCCCAGGTTCCGCTATCGTGGACGCCGTCTATCCTCACGTTCCGAACGATAAGGCCATCCTCGACCTCCGCGTTGATGACGCGAATACCCGTCTCCGATGCGGTCTGGTCGACGTCGAACCCTTCGAACCGAAGATCGTTGCCGGGTACCTCGTGCGTACCCAGTCGGAACAGCCGGTATTGTGGACCGTCGAACTCGTGATAGTTTGCCGGAACGAGTGTCGCGTCCTCCCCCACGAAGCCGACGTTTTCGAAGCCGGTGAACCGGAGCTGTTCGTCCATGTAGTATCGCCCTTCGGGGAACTCGAGGAGCGTATCGTCTCCAACGTGCTCTCGAAGGACGGGCGTGATTGATTCGTTTCCGTCGGGGTCTGCACCGGCTTCGACGACGTCGATGACGGTGTCGTACTGACTCCGTACATCGTCGTCGGCCGCTGCTACCGAGCCGACGCTGGCAAGCGAGGCCACCGACCCGGCCGCAACGAGACTGCCTTTCAGATACGATCGTCGACTGAACTGCTGACTGCGTCCGTCGTTTGAAGTCACGTCCTCCCTTCCGGAGGTTGGGGTATTACGTATATTCTGCGTAAATTTTCTATTAATCACCCGAGTATTCGAACGACGATTGACCGTTCGTCAACAGCGACGATGGCTTGCGATTTTGCGGGTCGCTCGCGTTCGGTTTCGCCGTTCAAAACAACGTGACTGTCTCCGCTGCTGTGGTGAGCGAAACAGTTGTGTTTCCAGAACGGTTTTGGCGCGCTGCAGGCCATCGTTTTTCACGCTGATTTCGGCGTAACTGACTCTAATGCAGTTTTATATACCACTAACGGTGACTGTCAAGATTGTCATTGCTAATATCTTTGGATGAGGGGTTATTGCGCTCCTTATCCTACGATTGAACCGAATCCATGACATCGATCGCAGACATCGAGTTCACGGCTGACGGGACCGGATTGGGCGACCTCTTCGAGGCCGTTCCCTCACTGACCTGCGAGATGGAGAGTGTGATCGCCTCGCAAGGGCACGGGCTCTGGCTCTCGGGCCCCTCCCAGGAGATGGTCGACGACGCATTGGCGGCCTCGTCCGCGATCGATGAGTACTCGCTGATCAACAGCGACGACGACCGCTGGCTGTACGACATCGAGTTCACACCGGAAACGGTCAACGTTTTCGAGCTGGTTATCGAGGAGGGCGGGACCGTACTGAGCGCCTCCGCATCGAACGGCACCTGGCTGTTGAGCGTTCGCGTTCTCGAACGGGATCACGTGAGTTCGCTCTATGATCGGCTCACCGAAGACGACATCTCGCCGACGATCGTTCGCCTGTTCGATCTGGAGTCCGAGAGCAACTCCCAGTGTGGGCTGACTGCTCGACAGTACGAGACGCTAGTAGCTGCGATCGATCACGGTTACTTCGAGATTCCGCGGGAGGTATCGATGCAAGAATTGTCGGAAGAACTCGATATCTCTCACCAGGCGCTGTCCGAGCGATTGCGTCGGGCCTATCGAGCGCTCGTCACGTCGGAACTCAACGTCACCGAGGATGCACCGATCACCGAACCGATGCCCTCCGACTGACGGACTGACGATGCAGGTGGAACCGTCGTCGAGGAGCGGGCTGGAACATCACCATTAATAGTTGTCCGTCTGTCTATCCGGTATGGATATCGACAGCGATGGCGGCGTCCTGACAATCACTTTTGATCGGCCCGAGATCCGCAATGCGATATCTCGCGAGACAGCAACGACGCTGGCGGAGACGATCGCCGACGCCACTCCCGACGACTACCACGCGATCGTTATCACCGGCGAAGGCGATGCCTTCAGCGCCGGCGGCGATATCGAGGCGATGGCGACGGAGCCCGACCCGCCGCGTGAGGCCTACGAAGATCTCACGAACTCGTTCGGCCGCGTCGTCGAAGCCATGCTCGAGTGTCCAGTTCCGATCGTCGCGAAAGTGTCCGGCGACGCGGTCGGTGCTGGCCTCGCGGTCGTCGCTCTCTCGGATATCGCCTACGCCGCCGCGGAGGCGACCTTCTCCTGTGCGTTCGTCCGCGTCGGCCTCATTCCGGATACCGGCGGCACCTTCATGCTCCCGCACCTGATCGGCCTGCGCGCCGCGAAAAAACTCGCGTTCACCGGCGAGTTCATCGACGCCGAGCGCGCTGCAGACCTCGACCTGATCAACGAAGCGGTTCCTGCGAGTGAACTCGACGGGCGAGTGGCCGAAACCGTCGAGCGACTCGGCCGACGACCGACGGATGTGATCGGCATAACGAAACAGGCGCTACACGAGAATCTGGGCCGTCAGTGGTCCGAGGCGTTAGATTATGAGAATCTGCTCCAGGGACACGCTCGTGCGACCGATTCCCACGAAGAAGGTGTTGCTGCGTTCCTCGAGGGTCGTGATCCGGAGTTCAACGAGTAGGCTCTAGATTACGATCGATAGAGAGACACTATTCTCACGGTTTCTACTGTCCAGGGGGACTATTGATATGGTATGGGCACGCAAGCCAGCGCAAGCAGCACCGTCTTGGTCGTGTTTGACAGACATTTGAGTGCAATGTCTCCACAATTTACGGACGACGACGTCGGCAAGAGCGTCATTAACGCCGAAGGCGACGAGGTCGGTATCATCGCCGACGTCGACCACGGCACCGCGCACGTCGAACCGGATCCCGGGATCACGGATACCATCAAGGCAAAACTCGGGTGGGGTGGAACGGACGATGCGTATCCGCTGCAGGAGAGTTCAGTCGCGGATGTCACAGCGGACGAAGTCCACTTGCAGAGTGATCTGTCCGGAACAGGGGCTGGTATGAGTAGTGACACAGCCGCTGGGGCCGGCACCGGTGCCGGCTCGAGTCGAACGCGCGATACCGGGATGGATACGGACACCGGGAGGGGTACCGATACGGAAGGACGGACGGAGACGACGCGCGAGGATCGCGAAGACGATAGTGGACTGATGGACGACGATGACGAACTGATCGGCGATAGTGACGACGATAGCGGCTTAATGGACGATGACGACGATGATAGCGGGCTGATGAACGATGACGATGACGACCGTCGTAACGACACGGGATAACCCATCGTCCTCACCCAGCCAGTGAATCAGTTCTCCAGCCAGCAACGATTTCTCACCCGACGCGACACCAGTTGCCGATCACTTCGGCTCGCCGTGTGACACGCCGTCGCGTTCGTCCGCTCGCCGCCGCCGCAGTGCTGCCCGTGCGTTCGAAGCCTCGTATCCAAAGAGGACGCTCTCGCCGTAGTGTTCTGCCACTTCGAGTGCGCGGATCAGGTTCTCGACCTCGACGTTGACCGCGTACAACTCGATACTGAACGGCGTCTCGAGTTCACTTTCGAACCCCTTCGCGATCGTCTCGAGCCAGTAGGTCGTCTCGTAGGCCATATCGTACAGCGGCACGACGAACTCGTCGACGTAGTCTTCGAGGGCCGCGAGGTCGAGGCCGGCCCGCTCGTAGAGGTGGCCCGGATACGGGTCAGGGTAGAGCGTCAGATAGACCCGTCCCGGAATTCGATCGGCGGCGTCCGCGACGAACTCGGTGATGACGCTCGCACGCCACTCGTTTCGCTCCTCGTACTCGCTCTCTGCAAACGCCTGCTCACAGACGCCACAGCGACAGTATTCGGGACGAGGAAACCCAACGTCGTCGAGTCTCACGTCCTCGTTCGCCTCGACGCAATCGTCGATGATTTCGAACAGCCCCTCGCGATAGTCCTCGCGCGAGGGACAGATGTAAGCCCAGTCGAAGTACCGGCGATCCCTGGTTGCGGGACGGCCCATGTCGTCGACCGGAACGAGCGACGGATCGGCGTCTGCGGCCGCGTTGTCGCCAAAACAGGAGACCATGTTCACCCCGTCCGCGATCGGCTCTGCGGACCGGCCGGTCACGTCCTTGACCTCGTAGAAGCCGCGGTCGAACTCCGGCCACTGGACCTCTTCAGCGTTGCGGGTGACGACGCCGTACATAGCTCACGGTACGACGCCGTCCCCGTAAGCCGTTCGGATCGGGGTGATCGTATTCGTATTCGTAGTCGTATCCACACCCGGACGCCTCCGTGTACTCATCCTCAGCGTCGTAGTCGTACGAGTATGACTATGAGTATGAGTACGCGAACCGACCCGATAACTCGCGAGCGGGTCAACTGTGAACTCGTGTGCGTTCTGTGCGGGTGTCAGAACGATGTCTCGGGTCGGTTCGGTCGTTTCTGAGACGGTGCAGGGTTCGTTCTTACTCGGCTGGCTCGTATTCGATTTCCTCGGTGTCGATCTCCGACGAGCTGGTGAAGACGACCTTCCAGAGGACGGCGATAACGACCAGGGCAAGCAGGACTTTAACCGTACGTGACATATCCACCTAGAGTTTCGGTCGGCACCTATTTAGCTATTCTGGATAGTCCTCTCGATTCGAAAATCCACACGTTCGACACCGGCGTGGGGTGTCGATAGCGCCGCCGATTGACGGGACTGGTGGGCCAGCCGTTCCGGTCAGGCTGTATCGATCAGCGCTGCGATCTCCTCTCGGACGATCGTCTCACAGTACGCACAGCGAACGCCGCCCGGGAGTACCTCGAACCGTGATGTCACGGGTTCGTCGCCGGTCGTGATGCAGTCTGCGTTCGGACACGACAACACACCTTCGACGTACTCGGGGCGCTCGACGCGATGCTTTTCGACCACCTCGTAGTCACGAACGATGTTGATCGTTGCGTCGGGCGCGATCAGCGAGAGGACGTCGACTTCGTCTTGACTCAACTCTCGACCTTCGACCTTGACGATGTCTTTGCGCGCGAATCGATTCGACGGGACGTTCATCCCGACGGAAACTTCCTCGCCATTGGTCCCGTCGATACCGAGAATCGCGAGGACGTTAAGCGCCTGGCCGCCGCGAACGTGATCGATGACGGTGCCGTCCTGAATCTTGCTTACCCGAAGTTCGTGTGCCGCGTTGTCGTCGTGGTGGTCGTGATCGTCACTCATCGGCCTCACCTCCGTCACCATTCGCGGCGTCATCCGTCGCTGTCGCTGCCCCTGTCCCTGTTCCGTGATCGCGCAAGAACAGATCGAGCAACGCCATCCGTACCGGAACGGCATTGTGTGCCTGTTCGAAGTACGCCGCGTAGTCGGTATCGTCGATCTCGGGGGCGATTTCGTCGACGCGCGGAAGCGGGTGCATAACCGTCAGCTCGTCGCTTGCAGCCTCGAGCGTCTCGATGTCGATCTGGTACTCACCCGCGACCTTCTGGTACTCGTCTTCGTCCGGAAATCGCTCCCGCTGAATTCGAGTCACATAGAGCACGTCGAGCGAGGAGAGGACCGGTTCGAGTGTCTCGTGTTCGCGGATCTGCGTGTCTTCTCCCTGCTGGTGGAGGTCGTAGACAACCTCACGAGGGAGTTGTAGGCTCTCAGGGCTGATGAAGTGCTGGCGCGTCTCGAAGTTAGTCAGTGCGTAGGCCAGCGAGTGGACGGTTCGACCGTACTTCAGGTCACCCATAATACCGATAGTCAAGTCGTCGAGTCCCGCGTTCTCCTGAATTGTATAGAGGTCGAGCAGTGTCTGGGTCGGATGGTGACCCGCGCCGTCGCCGGCGTTCAGGAGAGGGACGTCGACGAACTCGCTCGCCATCGCCGCGGCTCCCTGTTTCGGATGACGCAGAACGAGCGCGTCGGTGTAGCCCTCGATGACCCGAACCGTGTCGGCGAGCGTTTCGCCCTTTTTGACGCTCGAGGATTCGACGGACCCCATGTCGACGACATCGCCTCCGAGCCGTTTCATTGCGGTTTCGAAGCTCATCTTCGTGCGCGTACTCGGCTCGAAAAAGAGGAGTCCAAGCAGCGCGTTCGCGTGGCGATCGGCGACCGCCTCCGGATCGGCGTCGATTTCGGCCGCCCGGTCGAGGACGGTCTCGATGTCCGCCCGCGAGAGTTGTTTGCTCGTGATGAGGTGATCGTGGCGCATTCGTTCGTGTTGGCTCCTCCATTCCCCTTGAATCCCCCCATTCCGACCGGCGTTGTGACTCGTCAGTCCGCCCCGCAGTACTCCAAAGGCAAAGAATTATACAGGAACTACAGAAAGACACCACAACCGTATGGTAGATCGGCTGGAAACCGGGATCGACGTGCTGGACCGAAAACTCGATGGCGGACTCCCCCCGGGCTGTCTCGTCGCGTACACCGCTGCCCCAGCCAGCCAATCGGAACTCCTGCTCTACGAGCTCACCGCCGCGCGCGGAACCCTGTATCTCTCGACCGAACGCTCCGAGGAAACCGTCCGTCACGCCGTTGAGAGTTCACCCTCCGATGTCGGCAACCCGACGATCAGACACGTTTCCAGCGACACACCGATCGAGGAGACCATGCAACTCATCGGCGCGCTCCCCGACGGCGCAAACCTCATCATCGACACGATGAACGTCCTCGAACGAACGGACACAGACGAGTTCATCTCGTTTCTCGACGACCTCAAAACGCAGATGCTCGACAAGAACGGGATTGCCGTTCTTCACTGTCTCCGAGGCGATGTGCCCGCGAATCGAACCCGGACCTACCACGCCGTCGACGCCGTGTTCGATCTCCAGACGGCGGTGTCCGGCGCTGAACTCGAGAACCATCTGACGATTCCGAAGTTCCGCGGTGGCGGGCAGCCGACGAAGGCGATCAAACTCGAGTTGGTCGAGGAGGTTGCCATCGATACAAGTCGGGATATCGCGTAAGGCCGCGCCATACTTCTCGACTCCGCGGCGGGTGATCCGCACCTTTCACCGAGTCACTTCTGCCCCGTCGTAAACGGCGTGATGGCTGCTGTCTGCTCCGCGACCATCGCCGTCCGGAGAATGTACGAAAAGAGCAGTGCAAGTGGTAATCCTCCGATTGCGACGGCACTCGGGAAGACGACGAGTCGAACCTGGGATCCGAAGGGCAGGCCCGTCGGTCCCGTCAGTGAGAACAGCACTGCGATCGCGACCCCAATCGCAGGAACGCCGGCGTAGAACAGGTATCGGGAGAGTCGCGAGAGTTCGACCTGCAGATAGACGGACTTCAGATACTGGCGGGTGATATCCATCTCTCGCAGCCTGTTTCGAAGGTCCTCGAACGCCGTATCGATGGCCGGGGGCAGATCGCTACCAGCCGTTCGCCGGGCTCGTTCGAGGCGGTAGATCTCGCGTGCAAAGTTGCTCTCGATCGTCGTTGAGAGGGCGTCGAAGATTCCGGTATCGGATTTGTCGATATGCTGTTCGATTCGGTCGAGTGCGATCGTGAGATCGTCGGTTACGTCGCTGATTTCGTCGCGAACGTCCTCCGAGAGTACGTCTGACTTGGTGGCGGCATCATCGAGTCGAACTGTCTCCTGACGGGCGCTCTCGACGACGAGTCGCAGAAAGCCAGCTGGAACGGCTGGTGCAGCCGTATCCGCGACTTCTTCGACCTCTTGGCGGAAGTCGACCGTTTCCTCGATCTGTGACGTAAGTTCGCCGGGAGATTGGAGTTCTCGAGACAGCAGCAACTGGTTAATCGAGACGACGACGGTAATGAGCGTCATATTGCCCGCAATAAGGCCGCTGAATACGTAGAACAGTGGTTGCGTATTCGAAAGCAGTGCAACGTGGGTGAGCGAGAGAAACAGAGAGGCGACGCCGAACGTGATTGCGATGCCGGCAGCGATCACGAAGCGATTACCGTCGAGCAGAAACCAACGAGTGATCGATCTCGATTCGGGCTGGGATGGAGAGCCCTCGTCGCTCGTCAGATCGACCATTGCAGGACGACCAATACGAGTTCACGGGCGAAAAAGGAATCCCGTGCACAGTCGTGTACTGGAGTCGTCAGTCCGGTCCTCAGTCTGATTCTGCCAAAATGTGGCTCTCTACAGAATGAGTGACGGGTTTGAGAGACGGATGCGTCTCAGTTGCCGTGGATAACTGGCCGGAACGCTGCTGAGAACGACTGGCTACCGGCTTACTCTTCGTCTGCTGCGCCTTCGAGTTCGTCGACGATTTCGTCGGCGTCGACGTCGGCGTCTTCGAGTGCGTCCTCGATGTCGCCGCCGCCCATACCGCCGCCCATGCCGCCCATCATGCCGGGCATGCCCATGCCGCCCATGCCGTCGATGACTTCCTGGACGATGACGCGGTCGACACCGATCTGGTCGATGATGTCCTGGCCGATCTGCTGTTTGCCCATCATCCACTGCTGGTTCATCGTCATCTGGGGCGTCGCTTCGAGGTACAGCGTCTCCTTCTCGACGAGTTCGGTTTCGAACTCGGGTTCGGCGTCTTCATCGTCTTCCTCTTCGTCCTCATCGGGTTCGACGGGGACTTCCTCTTCGACTTCGTCGGTCTCGATCCAGAGTTCGGGTTCGAGGCCGAGGTACATCTCGAACAGGCCGGCGGCCTGCTGTTCGCGATCGTCGACTTCGTCGAGGATTTCGTACTCGTACTCGACGTCTTCGCCGGCGAGCGGGTGGTTGAAGTCAACGCGTGCGCGGCCGCCGATGATCGTGCTGATGTAGCCCTGCTGGCCGTCGACCTGGACGTTCGCACCGGGGTAGCGGTCGTCCTCGTCGATCTTCTCCGCACTGACGGTTTCGACGTTGTCCGGGTCGTACTCGCCGAAGGCGTCTTCGGCGTCGATCGTCACGGTACCGGAGTCGCCAGGCTCGCTGCCGACGAGTGCGTCCTCGACGCCCTCGAAGATGTGGCCCTCGCCGATGACGATCGTGCGCGGTTTGAACTCCTGATTCTGGTCTGCGACACCCTCCTCTTCGGCGATATCCGGATCGGTCGTGTCGACCAGTTGGTCACCGTCGGTGGTGTATGCAGTGTACTCAAGTTCGACGAAGTCGCCGTTCTGAAGCCCGTCGGCTTCGTCAGCGTCTCCGTCGGCTTCCGCTTCGACGTCATCGGCCTGCTCATCGAGCTCGGCCTCCTGTTCCTCAGTCATACGTGGTACGTCCCGCCGTCGACATTTAAGTACGACGCTTTGGCTTGAGAACGACGAACGGTTTCGGTTGACGACCACTCCGCCCGAGTGCCCAGAGCGACCGATACTTACTGCCGCCGCCCGTTCGCCCACCTACGAACATGTATGAGGTCGAAGTGAAGGTGCCCGCCGAACTCGACCGCGTCCGGGCGCGACTCGAGGATGCACCGCTCGAGGTAACGTCGCAGGGGGCTGTCGTTCAAACAGACACGTATTACGACGCACCGCACCGATCGTTTCCCGAGACGGACGAGGCGCTTCGGATCCGGAGCGAACACCACCAGTCCGGCCCGGTCGAACCGAGCGAGGCGGCCGAATCCGACGCCGACCCGCACGCGCACGACGACACCGCCCACGAGACCCGCGTCACCTACAAAGGCCCGCTCGTCGACGAGGAATCGAAGACCCGCGAAGAGGTCGAAACCACCGTCGGCGACGCCGAGACGTTCGACGCCGTGCTGACGAATCTCGGCTTCGAGGCCGCCGCAACGGTTCGCAAGGAACGCGAGCGATACACGGTCGCGCCCGCGGATGGTGCGGCGGACGAGTTCGAGTTCACCGTCACGCTCGACGCCGTCGACGACGTGGGCGAGTACATCGAAGTCGAAACTGAACTCGCGGACGAGCGTGCGCTCGAGTCTGCCCGGAGCGGCGCGTACAACGTCCTTCGCGCACTTGAACTCGATCCGGACGACCAGATTCGGACCTCGTACCTGGGGTTGCTGCTCGAGTCGTGAGCGTGCGGTCGCCGAGAGCGAGGACACCCGGATAACTCCCGGGTATTTTCCGGCGCAGCACTGTTTCCGCAAGTTATAGAAACTCGCTCCGTTTAGTGCCGGCAATGAGCGAGCGGAACATCCGGGTCGAGCCGATCGACCGGCAGGCCGTCGAGGATCAGGAGGTCGAAATCGTCGAGCGAAAGGGGATCGGACACCCGGACTCTATCTGTGATGGGGTGGCTGAGAGCGTCGCCGGCGCGCTCGCCCGCGAATATCTCGATCGTGTGGGGGAAGTGCTTCACTTCAATACGGACGAGACGCAACTCGTCGCGGGCGAGGCAGCACCCGCGTTCGGCGGCGGCGAGGTCGTCGACCCGATCTACCTGCTGATCGTCGGCCGCGCGACCAAACACTACGAGGGACAGACGATTCCGACCGAGACGATCGCACTGCGGGCCGCACGCGAGTATCTAGAGGAGACGATCCCGCAGCTCGAATACGGCGAGGACATCGTCGTCGACGTGAAACTCGGCGAGGGAAGCGGGGATCTACAGGATGTGTTCGGCGAGGACGAGGTGCGCGTTCCGATGGCCAACGACACCAGTTTCGGTGTCGGCCACGCGCCGCTGACCGAGACGGAGCAGATCGTCTCCGAGGCCGAGTCTCGACTCAACGGCGAGTTCGCCGCGGAGAACCCCTATCTGGGCCCGGACGTGAAGATCATGGGCAAGCGGGAGGGCGACACGATCGACGTCACCGTCGCGGCGGCGATGGTCGACGAGTTCATCGCGGATATCGACGCGTACGCGGATGCCGTCGAGTCGGTCCGCGAATTCGTCGCCGAGGTTGCGGGCGAACACACTGACCGCGAGGTCAACGTCCACGTGAACACGGCCGACGACTACGAGGAGGGGTCGATCTATCTCACCGTCACCGGCACGTCGGCCGAACAGGGCGACGACGGCTCCGTCGGCCGCGGCAACCGCGCGAACGGGCTCATCACGCCCAATCGGTCGATGTCGATGGAGGCCACGAGCGGCAAGAACCCGGTCAACCACATCGGGAAGATCTACAACCTGCTTTCGACCCAGATCGCGGAGGAAGTCGTCGCCGAGGTCGACGGCATCCGCGACCTGCGCGTTCGCCTGCTCAGCCAGATCGGTCGCCCGATCGACCAGCCCCACGTCGCCGACGTGCACGTCGTCACCGCCGACGGCGTCGCCCTCGAAGACGTGGAAGACGAGATCAACGCGATCGTCGATACTGAACTCGCGAACGTCACCGAGATCACGCGCAAGGTTATCGACGGCGAACTGACGACGTTTTAGGTCTCGTTCTCGAACCTATTCAGTCGCGTTCTCGGCCGTTGATTCCGCCGAGTCCGCCGACTTCGATAGTTGGCGTACGGTCGAGCGCACCGCCACAACGCTTTCTCGCTGTTCGCGCGTCGACTCGGAGATCGTCTCGAGTTCGTCGCGGAGGCTGTTCATTTCGTCGACGGCGAGGTCGACCGTCGCGGCGATTTCCTCGCTGCCGGCGGCCTGATCGTCGATCGCGGTCGCGACTTCGCCGACGCCGGCCGCCGCGTCGTCGATCGCAGTGGCGATGTCGTCGAGTCGGGCCAGCGCGTTCTCGACGCGGTCAACGCCGTCGTCGATTCGGTCGGTTGTCGTCTCGAACTGGTCGGCCGTGGACTCGATTTCCGCCTGCACGTCCTCGATCGTCGCCTCGATCCGGCCCGCCTGTTCCTGGGTCTCTTCGGCCAGCGACTTGACCTCGCTGGCGACGATGGCGAAGCCGGCACCCTCCTCGCCGGCCTGTGCGGCCTCGATCTGGGCGTTGAGCGCCAGGATGTTCGTCTGGTCAGCGATGCCGTCGATGACGTCGACGATCTCGCCGATCTCGTCGATGCTCTCGTGGAGCGTTTCGATATCGGCCGACACGTCTTCGGCGGCGTCCGACACCGTTTCCATCGTCTCGATAGCGCCGCTTGCAGCGTCTGCGCCCTGTCACCTCGACCGAGGCGAGATACTGCTCGAGCAGTGCGCTCTCGCCCTGACTGTGGTCGGTTCGTGTCGAATCCACCGCTTCGGTACCCGTTCGTGTTTCGCGTGCCAACGGCTCGCTCATTACGCTGGACAGTCCGTCCATCGACTATAATCTCTCTGGCCATCTCCGCTCGATGCCGTCGCCGTCTGAGACCGGTTCCCACGAACTCGTCGCTCGTAACCCCCTTATGGCCCGCCTCCCTAACGAGGGGCATGCATCCGCCGGGAGCCGACACCGTCCTCGTCCGCCACGGGGACGTCAACACCAAGAGCAATACCGTCAAGCGGTACATGGAGGACCGCCTCGCCGAGAACATCGAGGCCCTCCTCGCCGACCGCTCGATCCCCGGCGAGGTCGAACGCCGGTGGAATCGCCCGCTGATCCACACCGACGAGGAGCGCGTCGACGCCGCGACCGACGCCGCGACCGACGCGTTCGGCGTCGTCTCCGGCAGCCCCGCCCTGACGGTCGACACCGCCATGGGCGAAATCTGTACGGCGCTCGCGGAAACCGCCCGCGCGTGCTACGACGGCGGCGCGTTTGCCGTCGACGCCCGCCGGGCCGACAAGAGCCTGCCCTACACGAGCGAAGAACTCGCCCGCGAGGGCGGCACCGCCATCTGGGAGGCCGTCGAGGACGAGTTCAGCCCCGAAGTCGACCTCGATAACCCCGACCTCACCTTCGGCGTCGAGGTCCGCGAAGACTTCGCGTTTATCTACCTCAAGACGGTCCCGGGGCCGGGCGGCCTGCCGCTCGGAGCCCAGGAGCCCGTCATCGCCCTGATCAGCGGCGGGATCGACTCGCCGGTCGCGGCCTACGAGCTGATGAAACGCGGGAGCCCGGTCGTCCCAGTCTACGTCGACCTCGGGGCCTACGGCGGTATCGACCACGAGGCGCGCGCGATGGAGACGGTGCGGACGCTCTCGCAGTACGCTCCGAACTTCGATATGCAGGTCTACAAGGTCCCCGGCGGCGAGACGGTCGATCACCTCGTGGAGACGATGGAACAGGGCCGGATGCTCTCGCTGCGGCGCTTTTTCTACCGGGCGGCGGAGCACCTCGCCGAGCGGGTCGACGCCCACGGCATCGTCACCGGCGAAGCCGTCGGCCAGAAGTCGAGCCAGACCCTCCAGAATCTCGGCGTCACCAGCCGCGCGACTCAGCTCCCGATCCACCGCCCGCTGCTCACCCGGGACAAACCGGAAATCGTCGCTCAAGCCCGCGAAATCGATACGTACACGCAATCGACGATCAACGCTGGCTGCAACCGCGTGGCACCCGACCGCGTCGAGACGAACGCTCGGCTCGAACCGCTGCTTGAACACGAGCCCGACGACCTCTTCGAGCGGGCCGAAGACGCGGCGAAACGCGCTGAACTCGTCGAACCCTGAGTCGAAAACAGCGTCCTCCGCGATAGAGAGATATGCTCCCTGTACGAAACGGTATCCATGAACACCGAGTTCACAGAGAAGGAGACCATTTGGGGTCGTCACTCCAATCCGAAGAGTGGCTGGAGTCGATTGGGTGCCGGATTTGTGATTATTGCCGCCCTCTACTATCGCAACTGGAGGGTGATTGGGCTCACAATTCTGTTCTTGGTGATCAATCCGGTGTTGTTCCGCGAACCCTCCGAAGAGCCGGATGACTGGATGTATGCGGTCGTGCGGGCCGAAGAACGCTGGACGAGCGACGGACATCGCCTCATCGGCCTCGGCTATCCGCAGATTCTTAATACGCTGAGCGTTCCGGTCGGGCTCTATGGCCTCTACGCTGCGTATAAGCAGAAGCCGGTTTCGACGGTGGCTTTCTCGCTCGCTTCAGCGGGACTCAACCAGTGGTGTATGAAGGAAATCATCGACCACTACCGAGAACTCGACTCTCGATAAACAGCGGTCCACAGATATCGGCCGCCTACCGCCTCTCCTTCGGGAGATCCGTATCCTGTACTCGGCACCGCTCGACAACCATCTGCGGTCACGGCGTGATCGCCTCGGCCGGTGTGACCAACTGATCGATTCGACTCGCACACCGCTAAGTCACTCGAGTTCAGCGCCGACGGCGTCCGCGACCGAGTCGAATCCGTCGCGTTCGAGGAGGTCCACGAGCCCGCGGTTGATCCGTTTCGCGGTCGAGGGGCCCTGGTAGACGAAGCCGGTGTACAACTGGACGAGCGACGCGCCGGCGCGGATCTTTCGGTAGGCGCTCGCGGCCGAATCGACGCCGCCGACGCCGATGATCGGCAGGTCGCCGTCGGTGTGGTCGGCGATCGTGCGGATGACCGCGGTCGAGCGCTCCTCGAGCGGTTTGCCGCTGAGGCCGCCCCACTCTTCGCGCCGCGGCGAGGCGAGATTCTCGCGGCCAGTCGACGTGTTCGTCGCGACGATCCCATCGAGGTCGAACGCCCGGACGATGTCGACGAGTTCGAGAATCGACTCGGCGGGTTCGTCGGGACCGACCTTCACCAGGATCGGCACGTCCGCGTCGTTTTCGGCTTCGAGCGTCTCGAAAATCTCCCGAAGATGGTCGGGGGAGGCCTCGTCGAACTCGTCGGGCGTGTTCGGACAGGAGACGTTGACGACGACGTAGTCGGCGAACGGCGAGAGGCGGTCGAAGACGCGCCGGTAGTCCTCGACGGCTTCGCGCTCCGTCGACGAGTTCATCTTGCCGATGTTCACGCCGAGTGGAAAGTCGGGCGTGCCGTCGGTCTCGAGCCGGGACTTCACCCGCTCCATCCCCTGGCCGTTGAACCCCATGCGGTTGACCATCGCCTCGTCCTCGCGCAGGCGGAACAGCCGCGGCCGGTCGTTGCCGCCCTGCGAGTATGGTGTCACGGTGCCGATTTCGACGAATCCGAAGCCGAGCGCGGCGAGCGCGTGGGTCACCTCGGCGTTCTTGTCGAAGCCGGCCGCGATCCCGACCGGGTTCGGGAACGTCGTGTCGAACAGGTCGATGCAGAGTGCGGGATGGTCGTACTGGTAGGCCGCCGCCATGGCCGCCCGCGTCGGCCGGGTGGACTGTGCCGCCCGGAGCGTCCGCTTTCCGAGACTGTGGGCCGTCTCGGCCGGAAGCCGGAACGCGAGCGGGCGAACTCGCGAGTACAGCGTCATCGACAGTCCCTCGGTGTGGCTGGTAGGTAAACGTCCCGGGACGGAGCCGCCAGGGGGCGCGTGCAGGTTCGCGCGCGGAGTCTTACTTCAGCGTGGTTCTCAGGAGTCGTCAGGGTCGCCAATGCAGTCAGCCGCCGGCCCGAACTCGGCCGCGAGTAGCTCCGGAACGTCTTCGGGTGTAACGTCCGAGTACCAGGTGTTTCGCGGCTGGATCGTGATCGCGACACCGTCCTCGCTGCACAGGCCGAGACACGAGGTCGTCCCGACGGAAACCGCCGTCCAGAACGCGTCTCGCTCGCGCAACCAGTCTTTGACCGCCACAACAGTCTCCTCGGCACCGACTGTTCCGCAACTCGCGTGTGCCGACTCGCGGGCGTTGGTACAGACGAAGACGTGCGCGTCGAGGCGTTCGCGCTGGCGCTCGGTCCGCTCGTTCATGAACGCGAACTCGTGGTGAGGTCTACCCGCCGCTCGGTGCTTGAGTGGGCTCTGGCCCGGGTCTGGAGTCGGTCGAAACAGCCGGCGACGAGCACCCAGAGTGCGGCCTGGCTGAGTGCGGTCAGTCCCCGGAACGCGGTGACGAGTTCGCCCGGGATTGCGCCGCTCTCGACGATCGTCGGTGCTGTGAGAGTCGTCACGGCCGCGAGAGCGACGATCGGGAGGGCTGCAAGACACAGTCCGAGCGGGCGGCTTCGTGTCGACCCACGGCGGTAGCCGTAGATCGCAGTTGCGGCGATGAGTGCGCCCGCGAGCATGAGTCCGCCGTAGATGGCGATGCGGATCGTCGGGGTGTACGCCTGTTCCGCGCCGGGCGTCGTCGGCGGCAGAACGAGCCACGGGGCCCCGGAGACGGCGAGAAATCCAGCGCCGGCCAGCACGTAGCCCTTGACCGACCCGCGTCCGGGGAGTGCGGGTTCGAGGAAGTAGAAGGCGAGTGCGAAGGCGGTTCCGAGCAAGATGCCCCAGAAGACGCCGCTACCGATGCTCACGACGGCAGTCGTCGTTTCGCCGACCGCGTGGGCGTGCTCGCCGGCAGCGTGGGCATGTTCGCCGGCGGTATGTGCGTGCTCGGCGGCGTGGGCGTGCTCGTGGCCGCTTTCAGCGCCGCCGGCCCCCTCGGCAAGGGCTTCCATGTACCCAACCAGCGGATTCGCGACCAACATGACGTAGAGGCCGTAGGCGATGCCCGCGATTGCACCCGCGAGCACGCCCCGTTCGAGGTAGTCGACGAGCATCAGTGACAGGTCACACCGACTGCGTGTCGGAAGTTGTGCAGTGAGTCGTGAACGAGCGGTTCTTGGACGAACAGGAGCGTAAACGCCAGTGTCGCAACGAGTGCGAAGACGAGCGCTAATTGGGCGGTCGTGTGATCGTTGCGGGCGGTCCCGATTCGATCGTGGACGGTTTCGGTCGTCTCCATGAAAGTCAATTTTGACTATTGAAAGTGAAATTGTAAACCTATCGGTCGCTCTTCGGTCGGCGTGTCCCGCCAGCTGGCGTCCGTTACCCAGTCACGAGACCGAGGCTGCCCGTCCGACATCGCGATAGCGTCGCCCGATGCGTGCTGGTAGATAACGAAATCGTTTTCCTACAGCTACCGCTTGAATCGACTAACGACGAGAGTCATGAGTATTCAACGCCGGTCACCAGGAGGGACGTGCTGTGGCGGCTGAACGAGTTCTCGTACCGCTGTCGGACACGGTGACCGTTCGACAGACGGTCGGGTACGCCGTCCGAGCCGCACTCGAGGACGCCGATGCTGTCGAGTTCCATCTCGTTGCCGCCCTCCCCTACGATGTAGCGGTCCCGGAGGGGCGCTCGCTGACCGAGGACGCCGAACAGTTGCTCACCCGCGCCGAAAACTGGGTCGAGGAAGACGTAGACGACACGGACGCGACGGTCGAAATTGAAACCGCCGTGGTCGGGACGAACGAGTATCTCTTCGGGCCACGGGACTTTGCGGAGGTATTCGAGGCGTACGCGACGAGCCACGATATCGACCGGATCGTTCTCGACCCGGAGTACCAGCCGGGACAGACGGCACAGCTAATTCAACCTCTCGAACGTGAATTCGACGCCCTCGGCCTCCCTTACGAGGAGGCACCCGTCGACCGTCCCGCCCGTCACGAACGCCTGATCGGCGGCGGGACCGAACGGTTCGACCAACTGTTTGCAACGTTCTGGATCTCCTACGGATTCTATCTCATCCTCGGCGATCCAACCTACCCATTCGACCTCGTCACCGGCGCTGCGGTCGCCGGTATCGTCTCGATTTCGCTCGCGTACGTCACCTTTACCTTTCCACTCGGCCGGCTCCGGTCGCCGCTGCGGACCGTCCGGTTCGCCCTGTACATCCCGTATCTCCTCTATGAAATCATCAAGGCGAACCTCGCCATCTCGGTCGTCATCCTCCGGCCGTCGATGCCGATCGAACCCGTCCTCACCCGGGTCAACGCACGCGTCAGGGGCGGTCTTCCACTGCTCGCGCTCGCAAACAGCATCACGCTCACTCCGGGCACGCTGACGGTTCGTGCCGACGACCAGCGACTGATCGTCCACACGCTCATCCCCGGCGCTCGAGACGACCTCTTCGACGGCGCGCTCGAACGCGCCGTCAGATTCGTCTTCCACGGCCGCTCCGGGGCGCGCATCCCCACCCCCCGAGAACGTGACGATACCGAGATCATCGGTGGTGACGACGTGTGAGCCCCGCGCTGTCTCCGGCGGCGCTTCCGACCCCCGAGAACCTGGCGCTCACTGAACTGTTCGTTCCGGCAGCCGCGCTGTTCGTCGTCCTGGCGATCATGCTGTTCTACCGCGCCGTCGCCGGGCCGACGACGCAGGATCGGCTCCTCGCGGTGAACGTCCTCGGGACGAACACGGTGGTGATTCTCGCGTTGCTCTCGGTCGGCCTCGACGAACCGTGGTTTCTCGACGTGGCCCTGGTCTATGCGCTGTTGAACTTCCTGATGGCGATCGCCATCTCGAAGTTCACCGTCGAACGAGGTGGGGTCCTGTGATCGACCAGCTCCAGTTCTGGGCGGTCTTGCTCTGTCTCGCCTTCGGTCTGTTCTTTACGTTCGTCTCCACCGTGGGCGTGCTCCGCCTGCCGGACGTCTACTCGCGAGCACACACCGCCTCACAGACGGACACGCTCGGTGCAGGACTCTCGCTGGCTGCCGTTGCACTCGCGCTCGGCTGGGAGAGCACGACGATTTACACCGTCCTGTTGCTGTTCTTCGTGTTCCTCACCAATCCGACGGCTGCACACGCGATCGCGCGCTCGGCCGCCGAATCCGGCATCACGCCGCTGACGGCCGAAGATGAACTCGAGTCCGAGACGCCCGACGACGGGGCGTCTGCTCCAGGCGACACCGCCGTCAACGCCGGCGAGGAGGGGGGTGACCACGCATGAGTGTCCTCGCGTACACGCTTGCCATCTTTATCCTCCTGACCGCCATTGCGACGGCGCTGTTCAGGGACGTGCTCTCGGCAATCGTCGTCTTCGGTGCCTACAGCCTCGGGATGGCGATTCTCTATACGTTCCTGCTCGCCCCGGACGTTGCCATGACCGAAGCCGCGATCAGCGCCGGCGTGACGACGATCCTGCTCCTGTTGACGATCTCGCGGACCACGCGACCGTCGACGGACCGGATCTTCGAACGGGTCAACGTTCCCGCCGTCGTCGTCGTCGGTGCGTTCGTCACGGTTCTCGGAACGCTCGTCCTGCCGGAGATGTACGCAGTCGGCGATCAGACGGCACCTATCTGGGGCTGGCCGGGTCTCGACATCTCCCCCTCCGTCTACTACCTCGAGAACACGGTCGCCGACACGCACGCTCACAACGCCGTCTCAGCCGTTCTCGCATCCTACCGCGGATTCGACACGTTCGGCGAGGCGATCGTCATCTTTGCCGCCGCAATTGCGGTTCTCATCGTATTGAAACGGGAGGTGTTCACGTAATGTCACGATCAGAAACCCAGTCCGATACCTACTCGGAGAGCCACGTCATCCTGACATCGGTCAGGATTCTCGCCCCGTTTACGCTTACCTACGGGCTGTTCCTGGCTCTCCACGGGACAGACACTCCCGGCGGGAGTTTCCAGGGTGGCGCGATCATCGGTGTCACCGTCTTGATGCTCGCGTTCGCCTTCGGGATCGAACCGACCCGCAGATGGCTCAAAAACTCCTTCATCACCGGGCTCGTTACCGGTGGCGTCGTCATCTTCGCTGCGACCGGTCTCGCAACGATAGCCCTCGGCGGCGCGTTCCTCGAGTTCGACGCGTTCACCGACGCCTTTGGACTCTCTCATCACTGGGGGATGGAAGCCATCGAAGTCGGCGGCGTTGCGTTGATCGTCTCCGGGGTCGTCGTGACCCTCTTCTTCGCGATGGCGGCGGGCTTTACGCCCGAGCGCTACAACGCCGTCCAGGAGGACGGTGCCGAGGTGAGCGACGATGATTGACGCTGCCCTCGACATCCTCGCCTCCCGCTACGCCTACGCCCTGCTGTTCGTCCTCCTCGGGACCGGGCTATACATGGTGATCGCCAACGAGAACCTCGTCAAGAAGCTGATCGGCGTCAACCTCTTTCAGTCCGCGATTTTCCTGTTCTTCATCGCGATGGCCTACGTCGACGGCCGCGCCCCGATCATCGAGGGCAAATCACACGGCGTCGGCGAAATTGCAAGCCCGCTGCCACAGGTGATCGTCCTGACCGCCATCGTCGTCGGCATCGCGCTGACGGCAGTCGGACTCGCGTTGATCATCCGGATCTACGCGGAGTACGGCACGCTTCGCGAGGACACCCTTCGGGAGGTGCGCGCCGATGAGTAGCGTCGACCTCCTCCTCCCGTTGCTCGTCGCCGTCCCCATGTTGCTGTCGACGGTCCCGATCGCCCTCGGCCTCCGCTTCGACCGAACCGGCTGGTCCGTCGCCGCACTCACCACGACCGCCCTCGTCGCCGCGACGACCACCCTCGCAAACGTCGTCTACACCGACGGCGTGGTCACCCACAAACTGGGCGGTTGGTCGCCGGCCTACGGCATCGAACTCGTCCTCGACGAGTTCTCCGCGCTGATCGCGGTGCTGGTCGCGGTCACGGCCGCCGGCGTCCTCGCGTACACCCGCGTCGGCGGGCCGCGCGGGAACACGTTCTACAGCGGCTACCTCCTGTTGACCGGCGGCCTCCTCGGGATCTCGGTCACCGGCGACGTGTTCAACCTGTTCGTCTTCCTCGAGATCGTCGGCCTCGCCACCTACGCGATGATCGCGAGCGGCGACGGGCCGGAGTCAGCGGTCGCCGCCCTGAAATACCTTATTCTGGGCACCGTCGGCGCATCGATGTACCTGATCGGTGTGGGACTCATCTTCATGGCGACCGGCACGTTAAATATGGGAGTGCTTGCGGAGGTACTCCCGGCCGCCGTCGAGCGCGATCCGACCCTCGTTCGGGCCGGCTTCGCCTTCGTCTTCGTCGGCTTCTCGATGAAAGTCGCCCAGTGGCCGCTGCACACCTGGCAGCCCGACGCCTACCAGCACGCCCCCGACGGCGTGACGCCCGTCATCGCGGCGCTGGTCTCGACGGCCTACGCGTACGCGTTCGGCCGTCTCCTCTACTCCGTCTTCGGGCCGGAGTTCCTCACGTCCACGCCCTATCTGACTGAACTCGTCGTGACGGTGGGTTGCGTGAGCGTCGTCGCGGGGAGTGCACTCGCGGTGATCCAGACCGACGTGAAGCGGATGTTCGCGTTCTCTTCGGTCTCGCAGTTCGGATTGATCGTCGCCGCGTACGGGCTGGTCACGGAGTCGGCGTTCATCGGCGCGACGATTCACCTCGTCGGTCACGCGGTGATCAAGGCCGGACTGTTCGCCGCGGCGGGTTTGATCGCCATTAACTACGACGCACGGACCGTCGACGAGTACGCCGGGCTTGCGGACGAGCACCCCATCGTCGCCGGGACGATGGCGCTGCTGCTGGTCTCGTTGATCGGCATTCCGCCGTCGGCCGGCTTCGTCGGCAAGTGGTACATCGCCCTCGGAGCCGTCGAGGCCCAACTGTGGCCCGTTGCAGTCGTGATTCTCTTCAGCACGCTGCTGACGCTCGCCTATAGCGCGCGGCTGCTCGAGAAGATGTACTTCACTCCGGCGACGCCGCTCGAGGCACCGCACGTCTCGGAGTCGGTCGCGACGGACGGCGGCGAAAATGAGGATGATGCCGAGACGGCCGCCGGCGCGGACGCCGCGAACGACGGCGATGCCGGAGCTCGTGGCGGCACCGATACTGCTGCTCTCGAAGCGATCACCGCAAACCGCGATCGCAATACCGTCTCGTACGGCATGCTCGCTCTGGTCGTCGCGACTGCCCTGCTTGCGATTTCGCTCGGATTTGCGGGCGGGTTCCTCGCCGACTTGCTTGATCCATCGTTCATCACGGAGGTGTTCAACTAGATGTCTGAGTCAATTCTGCCGCTCGCTGCCGTGCTCACCTCGGCAGTTGCGGTCGTCCTGATCGTCGCGTCGTATCGCCGTCCGAACATCCGCGAGGGATGGTCCGTCCTCGCGGCACTGACACAGTTCGGGATCGTCTTCAGCATGCTCCCCGGCGTCTTGGACGGAACCGTCTACAAGTGGAGTCTGCAGCAGTCACTCGGCGTCGAGTTCCTCGCTGGGATCGACTTCGTCCTGCGAGCGGACCTGCTGGGAATGTTGTTCGCACTGCTCGCGAGTTTCCTCTGGATCTTCACGTCGTTCTACGCCACGGGCTACATGCGTGGACTGGACGAACACGACCAGACGCGATTCTTCGCCGCGTTCGCGGCGAGTCTCTCCTCGGCGGTCGGCATCGCGTTCGCCGGGAATCTGGTGACGATCTTCGTCTTCTACGAACTGCTGTCGCTCGTCACCTACCCGCTCGTCGCTCACGACGGGGACAGAGAGGCCCGGATCGCCGGCCGGAAGTACATCGCCTACACCTTCTTCGGTGGCGGCGTCATCCTCCTTGCAGGGACGGTCATGGTCTATTGGCTCACGAGCCAGACCGGCACCGCGACGACGGCCTTCGAAAGCGGCGGTATCGGTGCCCTCGCCGAAGGCGCGGCAACCGACCCCACCGCCGCCCAGATCACGTTCTACCTCCTGATCACCGGCTTCGCCGTCAAGGCTGCAGTGATGCCGCTTCACTCCTGGCTCGCGGACGCGATGGTCGCGCCGACGCCTGTCTCCGGCCTGCTGCACGCGGTCGCGGTCGTCAAGTCCGGCGCGTTCGGTATCGCGCGCGTCATCCTCGAAGTGTACGGCCCCGAGACGATCCGGGACCTTCCGCTTTCGGTCCCCGGTATCGGCGAGGTCGGCCTGAACGTTCCGCTCGCGATACTGGCGGCGTTTACGCTGACCGCAGCAAGCATCATCGCGCTGCGGAAAGACCACCTCAAGCGCCGGCTCGCGTACTCGACGACGGCCCAACTCTCCTACATCGTCCTCGGGCTGTCGATGCTTCACCCCTACGCGATCCTCGGCGCGCTGTTTCACATCCCCGCCCACGCCTTCGCCAAACTCACCCTGTTCTTTTGCGCCGGATCGGTCCACGTCGAGACCCACACCGACTACATCAGCGACATGGCCGGAATCGGCAAGCGCATGCCCCTGACCATGTCCGCGTTCACCATCGGTGCCGCCGGCATGGCCGGCATGCCGCTGATCGCCGGCTTCGTCAGCAAGTTCTACATGCTCCTCGGCGCCGGCTACGTCGGCGGCGAGTACTGGCTCTTTGCCGCCGCGTTGCTCCTCTCGGGCGTCCTCAACATCGCATACTTCTGGCCCGTCGTCTACACCGCCTTCTTCGAAAGCGAAGACCGCCACGACGCCAAACCGCTCCTCGAGTTCCCCGCCGGCGGCATCCGCCAGTTCGTCGGCGATGAACTCGCGACCGACGGCGGCAACCGGGACGAGGAACCGGAACTGAACTCGGACGACGATAGCGGTGCCGGTGCCGATTCTGATGCTGATTCCGAAGCCGACTACGAGTTCGCCGTCGACCAGTATCCGAGCGATGCGGACGTTCCGGGTGGCCCCGGCGGCTCGTCCGCCGAGGGCGACGCAGATTCGGGCGTAAAGACGGGTACGGAGACCGCTGGTACCGGTCACGATCACGGCCACGCCGTTGCTCACGACGACCAGCACGAGCACCACGGTGGGCCGCCGGCCGGCGGGTGGACCCGCCACTCGCCGCTGACCGAGAGCACGTGGCTCATGCTCGGCCCGATCGTCGTTATTGCGACAGGGGCGGTCGTCCTCGGGGTTATCCCTGGACACGCCGCCTTCCTCGATCTGGCGACCGAGATCGTCACGTCGGTCTTTGACGCGAACTCGCTCGAGCAGTTACGGGGCCCGCTTTCGGCGGCCCTGGAGGTGAGTACCCAATGATCGAGTCGGAATTGCTGACGATGGCCTACCCGCCGCTGTTGGTGTTCGCCGCGGCGATACTCGTCTTGCTGTTGCCCCGCGCCGTCGGGTTCACGTTCGGCGCGCTCAGCCTCGCCGCCGTGCTCGCGATCTCGCTGGTTGTTCCCGAAGGGTCGTACCTGACGGGAACCTTCCTCGGCCACTTCCAGGTCGTCCCCTTCTTCGTCGATCCGTTCTCTCGGTTCGTCGGGATCGCGCTCGGGCTTCTCGGCGTCTGCACCGTGATCTACGCCTATTCGAGCGGCGCGAGCCGCACGTTTACGGCGATCGCGCTCTCGTACGTCGCGTCCTCGATCGGGGCGGCGTTCGCGGGCGACTGGCTCGTGCTGGTGTTCATGTGGGAGCTTATGGCGATCACGAGCACGGTCGTCGTCTGGTACTACGGCGGCGACGCGGTGCGGGCCGGCTACCGGTACGCGCTCTTGCACGGTACCGGCGGCGTGTTGGTGATGTTCGCCGTCGCGGCCCACTACGTGGCGACCGGGACGTTCGTCTACGACCTGAGTGCCGGACTCGCGGACGGATTGCCCCAACTGCTCGCGATGCTCGGAATGGGGGTCAACGTCGCCTTCATCGGGCTGCACTACTGGCTGCCTGATACGTATCCCCGGCCCAGCTTCGTCGCGTCGGCGTTCCTCGCGGCCTACACGACGAAGACGAGCGCATTTATCCTCTATCGGGCGTTCCCCGACGACGGACACCTCTTCCTCGCGTACATGGGCGGCTTGATGTCCATCTACGGCGCGACCTTCGCCCTGTTGCAACACGACATGCGAGCGCTGCTTTCCTATCACATCCAGGCACAGCTCGGCTACATCGTCGCCGGGATCGGTATCGGCACGTCGATCGCAACCGCCGGCGCGATAGGCCACCTGTTCAACAACATCCTGTTCAAGAGCCTGCTGTTCATGGCCGTCGGCGTCGTCATCTACCGAACCGGCGAGAACGATCTCTATGAACTCGGCGGTCTCTGGCGAGAGATGCCCCTGACGGCGATCGCGTTCGGGCTCGGTGCGTTCTCGATCACCGCGATTCCGGGCTTCAACGGCTACGTCAGCAAGGGGATGCTCTTCGACGCGGCCGATCCGCACTACTTCGGTGCACCGGAGTACGAGGCGCTGTACTGGCTGTTGTACATCGGAGCGATCGGGACGTTGCTCTCGTTCATCAAACTCGGCTACTACGTCTTCTTCCACGGCGAGAGCGATATCGAGGTTCCCGACGCCAAGCCGGGCCAGGTGATCGCGATGTTCGGCCTCGGCGGCGCCTGTCTCCTCTTTGGCGTCTGGTGGCAGGGCTTCGCTGACCTGATGCCGGTAATAGAGGAGTCGACGCACACGTTCATGGCCAACGGTGCTGAGAAACACCTCCACCCCTACAGTCCGAGTCACCGTCGGACGGCTGCAACGCTGACCGCCATCTCGCTCGTCGCCTTCGTGATCGTCCGCAAGCCGCTCTCGAAGCTCGAGTTCACCGATCCGGGAAGCGTTATCTATCCCGTCGGCTACTATCTGGGCCGGTGGTCGATGCTCGCGACGACGAACCTGTACGCCGCCGTCGACCGCTTCGCCGTCGCGTTCGTCAAGCGGTGGTACTGGGTCGGGAACAACCCGGTCCTGGCCGTCGATGCGGCCGTCCGTCGGCTGCCGATGGTCGACGTTGCAGAACGCCAACCAGCGGATGGCGGCCGTCCGTCCACGATCCACCTCCGGGCGGGGATCGGCACGACGGTATTGCTGTTGACGGTCGCGCTCACGATCGTCATCTGGTTGCTCGTCTGAGAACTCGAGTTCAGCTCGCGGCGGGATTTCGGATCGGGAACGGAATGCGGGACGGAGTTTTGCTGTCGGTTCGCAACTGCGTTCGAGGAATGCCGACCGCTGGGGTAGCGAACAGGCCTGTTACTCGCTATCCCACGGCCAGGGGGAACTGGACCCGCGCTCGGGGATCGTGTCCGCCAGGTCGGGGTCACGATCGAACAGCGAGCCGTCGGCGGTCTCGGCGAGGAGCGTTTCTACCTGCGCTCGCATGTGTCGGACCATCTTCCCCTCCATTCGTTGGCCGCGGTCGTCGACCTGGCCGGTCATCTCCAGTAGGGCGCTACCGTACCCGCGGATGCCATACGCGTTGCGAGCGATGTTCGCACCCGTGCCGCCGGGATACTGCGACATGTTCGCGAAACCGAACTCGTCGTCGACCTCGTCGTACATCGCCCAGTTCATCCGCTTCGAGAGTTCGACGGCGTCCGGCTGGGCACCGGCGGCGATCGGCCAGAACGTCGACGCGCTGATCGACTCGCCGTCTTCGTCGACGTAATCCCCGGTCTGGGTGTGCAGGTCGGCGACCCACGTCGGTTCGAGGGTGGTGACGTAGTCGATCATCGCCTGCGTTTCCGGCGACGGGTTGTCGGTCGCGCCGGGTTCGTAGTCGTGCTGGCGGTTCGGATCGATGCCGTCGGCGTTCGTCCGCTGATTTCGCATGCCGCCGTCGGGGTTGTGCATGGGGAGCGCGTGAACGGTCAGTTCGTCGCGGACCGGCCCGGTGGCGTTCCCGCCCGCGGCGAGCCGTTGTAGAACCTTCAGGAGCACGACGGTCCCCGTCGGCTCGTCTCCGTGCTGCTCGCTCGTAACGAAGACGTCCGTGTCGCCGTCGCCGACGGTCGCGACGACGAGTTCACGCCCCTCGATGCTGTCGCCGATCGTCTCCAGGGAGACGGCTCCCTGGCTGGTGTGTTCGTACGTCGCCAGTTGGTCCATCACGTCCGCGTGCGTGTGCCACCGCGAGTTCTCTCGCGGATAGTCCCGTGCGCTTGCAATCCCGATACCGGGCCCGAGTACGCTCGTTCCGGCTCCGGCTCCAGCGATGCCACCGATCAACGAAAGTGCGTTACGCCGCTTCATAATTGCCTATGACTGTAACTGATAGTTATATTTAATTCTTGTATTACTGTCCTGTCAAGTACGTCGATAAATACAGCCGACGGTCGGTGATAGCGACAGCGACTGGCGGGTAGTCGGATTCGAAGAAGGCGTGACGATCGACGAGGCGTTCAGCCACCGCTCGGTACCGGCAGTTCTTCGAGCGCGAACGCACAAGCGGGATGAACTCGTCCCGGTTCTCGACGGCTGTCAGTTCTCCTCGGTCCCGTTCGGTTTCCCGTCCGTGTCGGTCACGTCCGTCACATCGATTCGGAGCGGTTCGTCGACCGGAACGGCGATCGCTCGCTCGCCGGTCGAGATCCGCAACGCCGGCTGTTCGCGCGTCGCCTCGCGCCGCGTTCGCTCGCCGTCGGCCGTTCGGCCGTTCGTTCGCTCGAGTTCGCCGCGGACGCCCCGCGGGGTCAGGTAGTCGCCGTCGACCGCGAGCCCGATATCCGCACAGAGGCGTTTGAGGACCGATCGGGCACCTTCGGTCGTGATCGCCGGCGGGGCGATGTCTCGCTCGCGGGCGAGTTCGGTCGCCGTCGCATCCGCGAGCAGGGATTCGATCTCGCGCTCGTCGTGGCCGCGGTCATCGAGTACCGTCCTGACCCGGCGGGCGACCGAGGGGGCGTGTCGCGTCGGAAAGAGGGGCCAGTCGTTCGAGGGCGGATCGAGGACGACTCGGTACCGCCGCAGCGGCGTGCGGGCGGGGGCAAAGAGGGACACGTCCTCCAGGCGCTGGGACTTTCCGAGGACGCGAATCGTCCCGGTGTAGAAGTCGACGTCGTCCCAGGTCGCGCCGGTCCGTCTGTCGTCTTCGGGCACGCGAAACAGTTCCGAGCCGCGGACGGCGGAGTGGGCGAGGAGCGCGACCATGGCGTACTCGCGCAACCGCGTTCGCCGTTCGACCGGGTCCTGTCGGGTCGTCTCCGAGAGGGCGCGTTTGCGGACGTGGGTTTCCAGTTGGCGGCGCTGTTGAGCACTCCAACTGTCGGCGTCGTCGCGGTCGGTTGCACTCGGCAGGGCCGATTCCGCGAGTTCAGTTGCGGCCGGATTCGTTTCGAGGATGCCGCCGCGGACGCACCACGAGAGGAAGGCCCGGACGACGGCGAAGTAGGTCCGGGCGGACGAGGCGGTGTAGGTACCGCGCTCGGTCTGTCTGTGTAGCTCTTCGGCGTAGGCGCGAGCGTGATCGCTTTCGAGGGCGAACAGCGAGGTCAGATCGAACTCGCGCTCGAGCCAGTCGGCGAATCGACGGAGAATGGATTCGGCGTTCGACGCGTACGCGCCCGCACCCGGCCCGTCGGGATCGCCGACGGCCTTTCGCTGGAGGTAGGCGTCGACGGCGTCCACGACGGTGACATCGGCGCTGCTGTCGTCGTCGGCCGGTTCTCGATCAGACACACCGGTTCACTCTCCTCGTCCCGTCGATGCGACGAGAACGGCGGCCGAGACCGGAATCGTCGCGTCCCGTCATCTGTGTGTCCTACTGCGTCGGCGCGGTAAATCCGTGTTTCGGTGACCCGTGTTCAGAAGAACCACCACCATTTTTCAGATCCTGATTAGTTGGGCTAAATATGGAGACTCGACGGTGGAGAGTGAATATTGGTAGTTGGGGAGCCATAGCAGTTGGTATCCTCGGGTCAGCCATCTCCCTCACGTTCTTCGAAACGGGTGGATTCCTCTACATGGCTCTGTTTAGTATATTTGGCATCGGTGGTGCATTGCGACTTAGCGGTCGTGCGAAGCTCTACTCTTATTTGCTCCCTGTCATGGGTTTCCTTGCCTTTTTCCTCTCACTAGCGCGCTATCTCAGAGACGGACTTACGACACTAACACTCGCGCTCTTGCTTCTCACTATCGTAGTATTTCTGCGGAGTCTTCAAGGCTACCGCGCTTACTCCTGATACAGAGTGTCTCCGATAGACGGCTGTGCTGTCCGTACTGCTGTGTTACAGGCATCTGAATAGAACCTGTGTTACTATCGACTGGCAGCGCTGCTTACTCGAGATAGCCCAGATCCGCGAGTCGCTGTTCGACCCCTTCGTCCGCGGTTTCGACGACTTCACCGTCGTTGCGTCTGTCGTAAGTTGTCTTCCCGCTCGGGTCGACACACGGGAGCACCGACCCGTCCATGCGCTCGTCCGCAGGGACGCCGAGCGTCGCCAGGACAGTCGGCGCGATATCAAAGAGGTGTGCGCTTCCGACGCCGGCGGTGCGGTCGACCCCTGCACCCGCGACGGCGACCGTGCCCTCGAGTTTGTGGTTCCACGGCTCGCTCGGCGGCCCGAACTGCTTCTCCCGCAGCGTCGCCGACAGGAAGTGCTCGAAGTCCGCTGGGATCGTCACGATGTCGACGGCGCGCTCGCTCTCCGGCCCGTGGAAATACTCCTCCCGCGGGCGGACCGCCTCGAAAACCGGCTCGCCGTCCGGCGTCCGCACCGAGCGGAGGGCGTCGATAACCTGCGTACGAACCGTCTCGTACTCCGCTTGCGGTACCTGGCCGTTCGGCTCGCGGCCCTCGAGATTGAGCCGGACCCCGAGTTCGATCCGCGACCGAACGTACGCCTGCGAGTTCGGAAAGTCGACCTGGGTCGCGCCCGCACTGACGAGCCCCGAGGGGACAACGGCGGCGACGAGGTCGGCGAGACCGAGTCGATCGAGAAGAGCACCGAGTCGCTGGCTCGTGAGGCCGACGCCGGCGGCGGCGGCCATCGTCCGCTCCGGCAGACCCGGATCGCGCTGCGTCGTCTCCTCGCCGGCCTTGAGGGAGTCGTCCCGCACCGTCGCCCAGGTGGGCATTCCCTCGCCACCGTCTTTCGTCTCGACGTAGCCCTCCCGGCGGAGGTGTTCGTTCGCCCTGAACTCGTGGCCTGCGTAGGGACCCATGCCGTGATCGCTGGCGACGATGACGGTGTCGGGGTCGTGCGTTTCGAGTATGTCGGCGAGCTGCCGGTCGAGTTCGCGATAGATCTCCCGAATCGCCGCGTCGTTCTCGGGCTCCTTGTGGAAGATGGAGTCGGTCACCTGGAACTCGAGGAAGCCGAACTCGGGGTCGAACCGGTCGGCCAAATACTGGAACGCCTCGCCGCGCATGCGGACGCAGTCGCTGGAGGCACCGGCAAGGTCGTCGGCGTCTTCGTCGGGATAGACGCGGTACTCGCCGAGTTCGTCCCTGACATCCGCGAGCAACCCGTCGGGGTGGCAGGCCGGGTCCTCCGGCGCGGTGTAGCCCGGGATCAGCGCGCCGCTGAACTCGCGGGGCGGGTGCGTGACCGGGACGTTGACGACGACGCTCGTGATGTCGTGCTCGGAGAGCAGCTCCCACAGCGCCGGCTCGCGCACGTCGCTTGCGTTGACCACGTCCCAGTCGTAGCCGTCGAAGGAGAGAAAGCCGAAGACGCCGTGCTTGCCGGGATTCTTCCCGGTGTACATGGACGGCCAGGCGCTCGCCGTCCACGGCGGAATCTGGGATTCGAGGGGGCCGCTCGTCCCGTCCTCGTAGAGCGATTCGAGCGTCGGCACGTCGTCGTTCGCAAACAGCGGCTCCAACACGCGGTCGCAGGCTGCATCGATCCCGACGAGCAGGGTCTGCAGCGAGGAATCGTCGTCCATTGCCGGCGTCTCCGCGACGGTTCCCTTTCGTTATGGGCGGAGTTACCGCGAGCCGCCAGTTGTGGGTCTCCATCGGGATCACGATCACCGAAAGCCACCGAGGACCGGGTGTCGGTCAGCCGCCGTGAAACGACGGGTAGCCGCAGCCTACCCTCGTCTCCTCTCCCGTTCCTGGTCTCTTAGCACTCTCAACTCTCCCGTCCGACCCAATGCCGACTACTTGACCGAATCGTACAGCGACGCCACCGTCCGCATTCCCCACGACCCGTACTCCAGACTGTAGTACGTCTCCAGGCCCGGATTGAACTTCGCCTTGTACCGGTTGATCCGGCGCGTATCCGCGCCGACGAGATCGTACGTCTCGAGTTCGCGGTCGCGGGCGTCCTCCATGATCGCCCAGTCGAGCAGGTCGTTCGTCGGCACGTCCACGTCCGCATCCGTTCGGACGCCGCCCATCCACCGGCCCGTCGTGTCGCCGTACTCGAGTGCCAAAATGCCGCCGACGAACGTGCCGTCGACGCGCAGCACGTACGGCCGCACGTGCCCGTTCGCGGCCCGCTCGGCGAGGTCGAGGACGAACTCGACCGGCACGTCGAAGTCGATCCCCTGGGATTCGTACCGGTGTTTCACCTGCTCGTGGATCAGACGAATCTCCTCGGGACCGCCGACCGAAACCTCGTAGGCGTCCGCGTCGACGTTCGTGATATTGCTCCGCGCGTCGCTGCTGAACGACTTCAAGAGTTCGTCGCGCTCGCGCGTGAGGTCGACCGCGTAGGTGTACTCCGGCGTCGCATCGAACTCGTTCCACTTGAACGGCCGCGAGTCCGCAACGCCCGTGCTCGTCCTGACGTGGGCGTACCGCGGCGAGAGTTCGGTTCGAATCCAGTCGAGACAGCCGTCTGTGAACCGCTGACGACGGCGCTCGCGCTTTCGCTGTTTCAGCTTGCCCATGTTCAGAAACGCCGGGCCGAGGTACGGCACGCGGATGTGTGGCGGCGGCGAGAACACCGTCGTCACGAACTGTTTCCGCAGTTCGAACACCGGAAAGAGGCCGACCGGTTCCTGCCCCTTGAACCCGATCAGCGGATGGAGCGTCGCACCAGAATGGTCCGCCTGGACCTCCAGGGCCTCGAGTTCGTGACACAGCGTTCCCTGCGGGGAGCGCTCGACGAACTCGTTCCAGCGGTCGCGGTCCTCGTCGGTCGCAACGCGAACGTCGATGCTCATCGCGTCGCCCCTCCGTGTAGCCGACGGACTCCGCCGTCGATCGACCCGTTCGGAGCGCTCTCGTGGAATGCATGCAGCGTCGCTCGGCCAGTCATACCGACAGCCTCGCACCGCGAGCACTTTGTAAGCGACCTGTTTCTACCGGCGACGGCCCGCCGGGCGGGGCGAACGAGTAGCGAAACCGGTCACGAGCCGCGTTCCGCGGTATCGTGCGAGCGTGGGGGAGTCCCGTCCAGGTTCCCGGTTCGGATCGACCGGTTACGCGACTCGTAACAATGGTCGAACCGGTCGACGCCCGGATAACTGACTCATACATGAAAGAGCGTTTGACGAATACGACCGAGCCGTCCGCCACCGTCGGCCAGGGACCCAGAGCTATCGCGTCCCGCCTCCCGACCGACTTGATCGGCGTCGCCGGATTCACTGTACTCGCGGCCGTCCTCCTGCTCATCGTCGAGATCACGATGCCGGTCGCTCGCGTCGCGATCGGGTTTCCACTGTTGTTTCTCGCACCCGGGTACGTAACCGTCTCCGTGCTGTTCCCGCGTGACGAGCCGCCGGCGCGGACCGAACGCGTGCCGCTGATCGGGCAGACGCTGACGGTAACCGGGACCGAACGCGCGGCACTCTCTTTCGGGCTGAGTTTTGCGCTCCTGCCGCTGCTCGGTCTCTTGATCGCCGCCACACCGCTCGTGTACACGGTGACAAGCGTCGTTGGAACCGTGTGCGGGTTCGTCCTCGTCGGGACCGCTCTCGCCGCTGTGCGCCGCGCTCGAGTGGCACAATCCGACCGGTACCAGTTCAGTCTCGCTCGTACCATCGACGCGCTCTATACGGCGGTATTCGGCACGAGTTCACCCGTCCACACGGCGGTCAACGTCGTGTTGGTCGTGAGCATGCTCGTTGCACTCTCGAGCGTGGGGTACGCGCTCGTCGCGCCGCAAGACGGCGAGCAGTATACGGATATGAAACTGCTCACGGAGGACGACTCCGGTGAACTCGTCACGGCTGACTACCAGACGACGACGGAGCCCGGCGAGTCTATGCCCATGACGATCAGCGTCGAGAATCAGGAGAACGCCGAGCGCGAGTATACGGTGGTCGTGCAAGAGCAGTGGGTCGAGGACGGGAGCGGAGATGTGTTCAACCGCACGGAACACGAGCGATACTCGTACGAACTCGGAGACGGGGACCGCGAACTCACGAACGGCACCGTGACGCCGGACGCCGAGAGCGGGACGGTTCGAATCGCGGCGTTGCTCTACGAGGGCGAGGTGCCGGAGTCGCCGACGATGGCGAACGCCGACCAGTCGACGTATCTCTGGACGACGATCGAGGAGGCCAGTGGGGACGAGGATACGGACGGGTAACGGGACTGAACTCGCCGTTGACGATGGGTTCGTTCTTCGGCACACGACACTGCTATCAACCGCTGCGTACTGTCGCAGCGTCGTGCTGACTTCGAAGACAGCAGGGTTCGTTGCTACTACTACCGGCTGCAGCCGTCTCCACGCCGACCGTACACCCGTCTCCCGAACTCGTTCCAGGCAACTTCTCTCAAATGAGGGTATCTAGAACGAGTATCACACCACAAGCTGCTATTGCTGTGCCGCCGACGCGTCCGATCAGAACGGAGACTTCGCTCATCTGGATATCGACCGGACTTTGCGTTGTTCCGATAGACTTCGTCCATCGGTTGAATAGATCGACGAACGGATGGTTTATAATCAGCGGGATACCAATAAGGATCAATAGCACACCTGATAGTACCTTTGCAAGGGGAGTCACGTGATACGCATCCGATTCTACCCGTATGTATTGTCCGATACACGCTATTTGAAAGGGTTGGACGACGGGGTACGTGGCCACTCAACGCCCCCTTCGGGCCGCTATCCTGCGGTGTCCGTCTCGATCCCTCACTATTGTCACCGCACCATCCCTGCTGTCGCTTCTTTGCCAGCGCCCGTTGCAGAGAACCTGAAGCGCAATACGCCTGGTTTCGCCGGGTAACCCCGGCCGCTTCGCACTGTTCGTTCTATCGAACGGACGGTACACACAGACTTACGGTCAGCAACCGGTGAATAACAAGGATAGCTATCGGATAACGTCGCAGCAGCACCGAATGTCTTCCCAGTCAGCCGCCTCTGACGATCCGTTCCGGAAACTCGCGCTCGCTATCGGCTTCCTCACGGTCGCCGTCACCGCGTTTCTCGCCCACGAGTCGCCGGCGGCCGGATACGAACTCTCGATATACACGATGACTCCCGATCAGGTCTGGGTCGGCCTGCTCGTGGCGATGAGTATCGCCCTCGCCGTCGCGTTCGTACCGGGCAGACGCTCTGCAGACGGTAACGACACCACCAACGGAAACGACGGCGGCGAACCGTCGTGCGGGCTTTTTACCAGCCGCCTGCTCGCTCTCGGACTCGGCGGGCTGGCGATGACCGTCTTCGCCGCACTGCCCATTATCCGCGGCTACCGCTTTTTCGGGCACCACGACGCGTTGACCCACCTCGGCTGGGCTCGCGCCATCGCCGAGGGGACGATCGTTCCGTTTGATCTGTACTATCCCGGTATCCACACCGTGACCGTCCTGGTCAACGCGGTCCTCGGCACCTCGCTGGAACACTCCCTGATGCTGACTGTCTTCCTCTCGCTCGTCGTCTTCTGGGTGTTCGTCCCGCTCTGTATCGGAACGGTCGTCTCGGACCGACGAGCAGTCGTGATCGCCACGTTCTCCTCGTTCTTGCTGTTGCCGATCACGACGATCTCGATGTTCATGACCGCCCACGCAATGTCACAGGCAGTGCTGTTCTCGGCGTTGCTGTTCTACCTGTTCGTGAAGTATCTCCGCGCGGACCGGACACTGGCATCGATTTCGGCCGTCGGCATCGCGCTCGCAGTCACCTCTATCGCGACCGTCGTCTACCACCCGCAACTCGCCGCCCACCTGATCGTCGTCTTCCTCGGAATCAGTTTCGTCCAGTTCCTCGCCCGGCGGATCGCAGCAACCGGACGGATGGCCTCGCAGACGCCCATGTACGGCCAGTCACTCTTTCTGGTGGCGCTGTTTCTCGTCTGGACCTCGAATCACGGCTTCTTCGGCGGCATAATCGACCACTTCCTCGGTTCGGCGGTCGAGTTCATCCTCGCGGGGAGCAACACTGCGGGTGATTCGGTCGCGATGCAGGGGGCGTCGCTCGGTGCGATCGGGGGGAGTCTCGTCGAGATTTTCCTCAAGTTATTCCTGCCACAGCTCGTGTTTTCGATACTCGCTGGCGGGTTGATTCTCGTCGCTGTCTTCGTCCGAGGCTCGGACTGGCTGGCGAGGATTCGACCCGAAACGCTGTACTTCGGGGTCGCTCTGGTCGGGCTCGTGCCGCTGTTTGGCATCTACTTCCTCGCGCCGGATTCGACGATGTACTTTCGGGTCTTCGGGTTGATGATGGTCTTCGTAACCCTCCTCGGTGCGCTGGCGATCTACGGCCTGTGCAGCCGTTTCTCGGGCGCGAGTCGCTGGCGACAGTCTCGATTCGTTCCCTCGGGACAGCCGCTGCTCGCCGTCGGCTTTGCGCTCTTGCTCTTGCTCTCGCTGGCTGCCGTCTTCTCCTCGCCATACACCTACACGCCGACCGCGCACGTCAGCGACCAGGACGTCCAGGGCTACGAAACGACCTTCGACGATCGAGACGCCGAGATTGAACTTGCTGGATTGCGAAACGGCCCGAACCGTTTCGACGACGCCGTCAACGGGAACGCAGAGCGCATGCGAGTTCACCGGGACGTTCCCGAGTCGACGCTCGGCAGGAATCTCACTGAGGAGTTCGAAGAGGATCGATATCTCGTGTTGACCCAGTACGATTACGATCGGGAGGTGATCGCCTACGGTGAACTCCGGTACAGCGACGCACAGTTCAGTGCCGTCGAGAACGAGCGGGGGGTCAGTCGCATCCACTCGACGGACGAGTTCGAGCGCTACTACGTGGATACTGAGATGGGTGACACGTAACGAACTGAGCGGCTTGCATGACCCGTTTCGAACGGGTTAGGGTGTTCCGATTTTCCGTCTTCGAGTATTGTGGGGCGCTCTGTTGGTTTCGGTGTCGGTGCTGTCGTGGCAGCGCTGTTGTGGCGGTGATGCTGTTGTGGTGTCGGCGCTGTTATAGGAACAAGCTGTACCATTCCCGGAGCGGTGTCGCTTTCGGTGTCTTGCTGGTTCCTGGCGTGTGTTCGCTGGCGTCCCGCCTTCGATTGCGGAACCCGATACTCACGGCTCGCGACGGAGTGGACGCGAGATTCGATCCCTTTCGAATACGCAGGCACCAGTTACCGCTGTGGCGGGCAGCCGAGGAAGGGTTCCCAATTCGGCTGCTATAGCGCTGCTTCCGTCGAATTAGGTGGGAAAACGATCCTGTGGATCGGTAATAGATCTATAACAATACCGTTGTCTGTGCGTCTTTCGCAGGAGAATGACAGTCAAAACGGCAGTAATCGGCGCGGGAACAGTTTCGGAGGTTCATCTGTCCGGTGTCGCCAAGAACCCCCGAACTGACCTCGTTGCGATCTGTGATCTCGACTTCGAGCGGGCGCGCCAGGCGGCACGGCAGTACGACATCACGCCGTATGCGGATATCGACGACCTGCTCGAACAGGAATCGCTCGACTGGCTCCACGTGTGTACGTCGGTCCAGAGCCACCTGCCCCTCGGCAAACGCGCGATCGAGGCCGGCGTTCCGCTGTTGATCGAAAAGCCGGTCACCGAGACGATCGAGGAGATCGAAGAACTCGAGGCGTTCGCAGCCGAACACGACGTGCCGGTGTCGCCCGTCCACCAGCACGTCTTCGATCCGTCGATGCGGGCTGCCCGCCGGCTCATCGACGCGGGCGAACTCGGACAGATTCGCGGCGTCGATCTCATCTACACGGGTCTCTCTTCGCCGGACGAGGCGAACCGCGGCACCTGGGTCTTCGATCTCCCCGGCGGCGAGTTCGAGGAAGGACTGCCCCACCCGCTCTACTCTGCACTCGCTCTCAGTGGCTATCCCGAGAGCGAGGACTCGATTTCGAGTCTCACGCGGCTCATCGGCGACTACGACGACGAGTTCGCCTACGACGCGGCCCAGTTGCAGTACGTCACCGAGGACGACGTGTTGTGTAACCTGAAGATGCTTTCGAGTTCGAAGCCGCGACACGAGATTTACGTCCACGGCTCCGAGAAATCGATCCACCTGGATCTGATTCTCCAGACGGTCCAGACGGTCGACGACGACTATCACCTTTCCTCGTTCAAGAAAGGGAAGGAGGCGGTCACTCGCTCGGCGGGCTACCTGTCGGGGCTCCTTTCGAACGCCAAACTCGTCGCCGATGGACAGCTGAACGACGACTGGGAGACGGCGACGCGAATGAACCCCCACTACGCGCAGTTCGACCGGACCGCCCGTGCGCTCGAACGCGGTGCCGAAATGCCCGTGTCGCTCGAATCGTCGAAGTGGACGATCCGCCTGCTCGAAGAACTCCGCCGTGCGAGCACGCCGCCCGTTCGTACCCCAACGCCGTAACACGCGCCGCGCTCACGACTCAGTTATTAGATAGTTAATATATGAAGGAGAAACTCCTCTCCGGGTTTCGAGCGACGCTCGGCGCAGAGATCGTTCGAACGGTCGCAAAGGGCGTCCTCACCGTCTCGCTCGCCCGCCTCTTCCTGACGCCGGACGAGTACGGCATCCTCTTTCTCGCCATCTCCGTTTTCAGCGCGTCGTTGCTCTGTAGTCGACTTGGAATTCCTCGATCGACGGCCCGCTATATCGCGAAATACCGCGAAACCGACCCCGGACAGGTCCCCTACCTCGTCCGGAGTTCGCTGCTGTTCCTCGGCATCGTCATGCTGATCGTTGCCGCCGCAGTCACGGTCTTTCACCAACTTCTGGCCGATCTGTTCGGCGAGCCAGAACTGGCTCCCCTCCTGGTGCTCGGCGGCGTCTACATCAGCGCCTGGACGCTGAACTCGTACGTCCACACGCTTTTCCAGGGGTTCAACCGCATCACCTGGAGTGCGAGAGTGACGATCATTACGAACGTGTCGACCCTTCTGTCCGTCGTCGCCCTCCTCCTGACCGGCAGCGGCGTGATCGGCGCGCTCACCGGCTACATCATCGGGTATGCACTCGGCGCGGTGTACGGACTGGTCCTCCTGTACCGCCTGGTCGCCGAGTTCGATCGCGCTGCCGAACCCGAACCCGGACTGCGGCGACGGTTGATCGAATACAGCCTCCCGCTGACGGTTTCCGACGGCGCAAACGTCGTCTACAAACAGGTCGACACGCTCCTCATCGGCGCGTTTCTCACGCCGGCCGCGGTCGGCTACTACGTCCTCGCCAAACAGATCTCGGACTTCGTCATCGCGCCCGCGAGTTCGCTCGGGTTCACCGTCTCGCCGTCCTACGGCGAGTACAAGGCAAACGGTGAACTCGAGGAGGCGGCGCGGATGTACGAAACGACGTTCAAACACAACGTGGTGTTTTATGTGCCGGCGGCGGCCGGGTTGATCGTCGTTGCGGACCCGCTGATCCGGTACGTCTTCGGATCGGACTACCTCGGCGCGATTCCGGTAATCCAGGTGTTCGCGCTCTTCATCGTCTTCCAGTCGATCGACAAGATCACGAACGACGCTCTCGACTATCTCGGGCGGGCGACCCATCGAGCCGTTTCGAAGGGCGCGACGGGCGCGTTCAATTTCGGGCTGAATTTGGTGCTTATTCCAACGATCGGCGTGGTCGGTGCGGCGATCTCAACGGTCGTGAGTTACGGGATCATGGTCACCGTGAACATCTATCTCATCCACACTGAACTCCCGATTTCGCCGCGATACCTCGCCAAGTCGGTCGTCATGGTCTCCGGGATCGCACTTTCGATGGCGCTGGTCGTGCTGCTGGCGCTTCCCGCCGCAACGAACATCGTCTCCTTGCTCGCCGTTATCGGACTCGGCGTTACGCTCTGGGCACTCTTCTCTGTGACGAGCGGGCTGGTGGACATTCACAGCGTTCGTTCCTGAGTAGCAGCGCCCTAGAGCCCTCGTTTCGAGATGAATCTGGTCAGCACTGTCCTCTCACCGTAGTCAGTATATTCCGCTTTCAACGGCCGCTATTCGGCGTTTTCTAGCGGATTGGAACGCGACGTATTCCATCTCCTATCGAGGTATTCACTTTCGCTCCGTTCTCTCATAGCCACTATATATTGGACTATAAAATCTAAAGAGCAAACAGTCATGGAGTTCTTAAGATGATATCACGAGAAATTGACTGTATAGTTGGTTTAAGCTAAGATAAACAGAAGGTTTATGTTTACGACTTCAAATTCCTTGACTGTATGGCACGCGATACGGTATTGGATGACGACGGATCTAGCGATCGGAAACCACCGGAAGGCAGCCAGGCAACGAAGAGTAATAGCGGATTACTCCACCGGCGTAGGTACCTCGGACTCGTCGGGTCTGCTGCGGCGGCACTTGCAACGACGGTTGGAACCGGCGCGGCGGCCGAAGACTACGAGGAGATCACCGTCGCAGCAGGCGACTCCCAGACGGTGCGCCTGAGCGATGGAGAGACGTTTTCGAACGTTCTCATCGACATCACCGAACCGAATGCCTCCTTCCACATTCGGGCGATCGCGGACGACTGGGAGATCCGCAACATCGGTTTCCGCGGCAACTGGGATAGCACCGAAAAGGAGAACGCGATCATTTGCCAGGTCAACAGTGCAAACGCGACCGGGCTGATCGAGAACGTCTACTTCATGGGGAGCGAAAACGACGACACCTACCCAGGGATCACCGGTATCAACGTCGCAAACGGTCACACCGGCGATCTCGAAATTCGAAACGTCAACATTCAGAACTGCCCGGACAACTCGATTTACGGGAGCAACCCCGGGGACTCCTCCACTCACCCCAGCGGTTCCGGGGGCGGCGGCCCGGTCGTCATCAAGGACTCCTACGCTCGCAACTCCAGGGCTGGCGGATTCCGCGTCGGCACCGACGGCTCGCGCGTCGAAAACTGCGTGATCACCGAGTGCGACAAGGGAATCTGGAGCTATTACGAGCACGCGGAGGTCGTGGACAGCGATATCTCCAACTCCCACCACGCCGACATCGTTTGTGGTGCCCCGGACTGGCAGAAGGCCCAGAACGCAGAAATCACCGTCACGGACACCCGGTACGGGTCGGAAAACAACCGTGGCGCAGCGATCCACGGCTCCTCGGCCGGCACGCCACAGCGCACCGAACCGGGTGACGTCGACGGCGTTCCACTGAGTCCGGAGGAGGCCGCGTCCGGCTCGTCGTCCACGTCGACCCAAACGGCCGACGGCTCCGACGACACGACGGACGACGAGAACGAGGGCGAAGAGGGAAATGAGAACGGCGGTGACGATGACGACGACCAGGACGGGTCTGCCGACCGGTCGAACGTGATCGTCATCAACGCGAACGGGTCCAACGGCGAGACATCGTTCTCGTTCGAGGTCACCGGCGATATCGAACACACGCCGTATCTGGGCTCCCAGGTCGGCACCATCGACGGCTCTGCAGTCGAGGGGACGATCGAAAGCGGCTGTGACGCCTACGAGTTCAGCGGTGAGATCACGAACTTCCAACTCGTCGGGAACGCCGACATCGACGTCGAGTACGACGTGCGATAAGGCGCTGCCTGGTTCCGGATAGCGCGCAGCCAATCGCATTCGGATTGTTTTCTTTCGTTCGAAGGCGTCTGCGGCGATCGTTGCACGGTTGCCTCGACGCGGTAGGGGCTTCCTATAGCGTCCCGACTGCACGGCATCACTCGCGCATCGACTGCCAGCGCTGCAATCGGGCGCGCGTTGCCGTTTTGCGGCCACAACCTCCAGACTGCATCGAATTTTGCGGCCACAACTTCCAGACTGCATCGAATAACCGTCTTCATACTAATAGTTCATCCTGGAGATCACGTCGTGTGTGCAGTCGTTGACACCGCCGGGAGTCTCGACCGCTCGACTGGCCTTCGACAGCACCACACGCTAACACATGGGCAGTGTACTCATCTCGATCGACGCCGAACTCGCGTGGGGGTTTCACGACCTCGACCAGCCGCCAGTAGAAAGAGTGGAAAACGCACGCTGGGGGTGGCGACGCCTCCTCGAACTCCTTGACGCCTACGAGGTCCCGGCGACCTGGGGCGTCGTCGGTCACCTCCTGTTAGAACGCTGTGATGGCCGCCACGCCGGCCATCCAGCCGCGCAGGACGGCTGGTTCGACCGCGACCCCGGCGGCAGGGCCACCAACCACGACCACTGGTTCGGCATGGACCTCGTCAACGCCGTCCGAGACGCCGATGTCGAGCACGAACTCGGCTGTCACTCGTTCTCCCACGCGTGTTTCGACCCCGAGGTGACCGACCGCGCCGTCGCCGAGGCTGAACTCGCGGCCTGTCTGACTGCGGCCCGCGATCGAGGACTCTCGTTCGACTCGTTTCTCTTCCCGCGAAACGACATTGGGTATACGGAGCTGCTGGCCGAGTACGAGTTCAGCTGCTACCGCGGTCGCTCGCCGGCGCAGTGGTACGACAGGCCGTGGTTGTATCCGATCGGCAAGTTCGCAAGTTATACGGCCGGGATGACGCCCCCGCCGCTGGTGACGCCGGAGATCGACGAAACCGGCATTGTCAACGTCCCGGGATCGCTGTGTCTGTTCTCGTTCGAGGGGCTCGCGCGGTCAATCGTCGAGCCGGTCGTCGGCGATCCGGTGGTTCGGAAGGCCGAACTGGGTATCGACGCTGCGGCGGCGGGCGATGGAATCTGCCATCTCTGGTTGCATCCGAACGATCTGACGACGCCTCGACACGTCTCCCGTCTCCGGCGGATTCTCGAGATTATCGACGAACGCCGGCGGGAGTCGGACCTGCGCGTCGAGACAATGCGAGCGGTCGCTCGGCGAACGAAACGACGGGCGGCCGACGATCACAGAAGCGAACCGGCGCTTGAAGCGGCGAAACCGGAACGAAGCGTCCAGCGAATACGGTAGCCGGGAGGTGCTTTAGAAGAGGGTGATCTCTACTTCAACGAACCGGCCACGCGCTCGTAGGCCGATTTCGCGAGCGTCATCTCGAGCCCGGCGGACTCAACGACGTAGTACGGCCGGAGGTCGCCGTTGAACTTGCCCTTGTACTCACAGAGGCGTTCGGTGTTCGCGCCGACGAGATCGTAGCCCGTCACCGACTCGAGTTCGGGATCGGTGACGAGATCGTCGATGATCACGCGGTGGAGGCAGTTGTTGACGCTGACGTGCTCGTAGGAGGCCGTGACGCCGCCCTGCCAGTAGTAGGCCAGGTCGTTCGAGAAGAGGGTGATGATGCCGCTCTTGTACGTCCCATCGGGCGTTCGTGCGACGTACACGCGCCAGCGCTCGTCGTCCAGGTTCGAGAGCAGGTCCCGAAGGAAAGGCCGGGTCATCGGCGCGGTGTCGTCGTACTCCTCGTACTGGTCGACGACGTCGTCGTAGATCCGCAGCGCAGCGTCGATCCCCTCGGTTTCGATCGAGAGGTCGAGTTCGTCGTACCGACGCATCTCGTTGCGGAGGCTCTTGCTGAACCCTGCCATCGCGTCGTCGAGGTCGGCACAGTCCTCGAGATCCACGACATAGGTGAACTGCGGTTCGATCGTGAACTCGTTCCAGCCGTACGGCCGCGGATCGGCGTAGCCGAGCGGACAGGTCATTCGGAACAGCGTCGAGCGCCTGTGCGTTTCGAGGTCCTCGAGGACGCCCTCGGCGAGCGCGGCATTTATCCGCTCCCACTTGCGCCGTTTGGGACTGTTCGGGTTGATGATCGGCCCGAGCCGCGGGACGCCGAGGGAGAGCGCCGGCGAGAAGACGGTGCGGCCGACGGACTTCTCGTCGACGAAGACGGGAAGCAGTCCGACCGCCTGCTGTCCCTTGAACGCACCGTACAGTCGCAGGTCACCGTCGGTGTGGGCGTCGAGCACGGCGAGTGCGTCCGGATCGTGAAAAACTTCGAAACCGCTCCGTGGAAGTGCGTCCCCCCACTCCGAGAGGTCGAGTCGTTCGATTTCCATGTAGGTCCGGCTGCGATGACTGACCGTTTTGTTACCACGTGGTTACCGCCCCGTAACGCGTCCGATCCACGATCCGCGCGCTGCCGGGATCAGACACCTGCGTCGCCGACGAACTGGAACCGCTTTCACAGTCACGTCTCAGTCCGTTTCGAGCGCAGCCAAAATACGCCGCCAGTCCGCGCCGGCCTGCGCCATCGAGAACTCGTCTCGGACCGCGGTCGCGTTCGCCGCGAGCGACGCCTGCAGGTCCGGCTCGTCCAGACAGCGCGCCATCGCCGCGGCGTACGTCTCGGGCTCCCGATCGACCACGACGAGTCCGTTCTCACCGTCCGTGACGGCGTCCGGAATCGAGCCGACCCGCGGAACGACGGGCGCGAGTTCAGTTGCCATGGCTTCGAGGAGGACGAGCGGGAGTGCATCCCGCTTCGACGTGAGGACGAAGGTCTCCGAGCGGTGGTAGTACGCGAGCGGATCGTCGACCCAGCCCGCGAGTTCGATCCGGTCGGCCAGCCCCCGAGCCTGAATTTCGGCCGCGACCGACTCGTACAGCGGGCCGTCGCCGACCATCACTGCGCTGAACTCGCGTCCGGTCGCGTCGAGTTCGGCGGCGGCGGCGACGAAGCGGTGGGGATCCTTTTCGGCGCTGAAGCGGCCGACCCAGAGGAAGTCGACCGTTTCGGCGGTTGTTTTGTCCCTTTTGTCCTTCTCGTTCGTGTCCGTGTCTGTGCTTGTGTCTATGTCCGCGTCCACGTCTGCGTCCGTTTCCGCGTCCGAGACCGAGCTGCTGCCGGTCGCGCGATCAGTGGGCGGGCGGTATGTATCCGCGTCGATCGGGTTCGTCAGGCCCTGGATTCGCTCGGGTGGGACGCCACACTGGGCGAGCCGGTCGGCGTGGTCGGAGCCCGGAACCGAGACGACGTCGAACCGACGGAACAGCCAGCGCACGAGCGGGCCGTACCGCTGTGCGGCGTGATGATCGAGGTCGATACCGATGATCCCGAGGTGTGCCGGATAGCCGTAGACGGCCTTCAGCGCGAGCGCGTAGCAGCCGTAGGGAAACAGCGAGATCGACACGACCGCGTCGTAGTCGTTCCGGTAGCCCTCGTACAGCGCGAGAACGAAGAGGAGTGCGATGCGAAGGAGGCGGGGACCGACCTGGGGCACCGCGACGTTTCGCGCCGCGTCGACGCCCTCGATGGGAGCCAGCGAGACGAGCGTCGTTTCGCCGGCCGCGTCCGCGAGCGGACCGTAGTGGCGTTCGTTCTTGTGGGCGAGTCCGGTCACGACGAGAACTCGTTGCGTTTCGGCGATGCCGGGTTCCGGAGGCGGATCGGACGCCGTGTCCGACGCAGCGGACTCGCCGTCTGCTTCACTGCCCGGCATCGACGCCGACACCGACGATCCCGATGCCGACGTCGGCGCGCCGCCGACCGCCCGTCGGCTCATCGCTTCCCGTCTGCCGACTCTCGGTCGTCCACGAGCGCCATTCGATCCATCCCCCGCGCCGCGTCGTCGCTCGCCAGCATGAACTCCGAGAGCGCGTACGCCATCCAGCCCTGACACCACCGCATCAGGGTCACGCGCTTCGTGTGGTGGCGATACTGCCGATAATAAAATCTCCCCTCCTCGCCCTCGACCCGCAGGTTCGCGAGCACCCACCGGAGGATCCGCTCGGCGAACTCGAGTTCACCTTCGCGCGTGAAGACGAGCATCCCCTGCGTGCTGGCGTGGATGTCGCGGGGATAGGCGTTGCCCTCGTCGAAGTTCGGGGCCCCGTCGAGTTCGAACAGTTCCTCCCGGTAGAACTCGAGCGCGGTCGACAGCGTGTCGGCGTAGCGCCCGGCGTCGATCGCGTCGCGGTAGCGCTGGAAGGCCTCGATGACGAACCCGTTGTGGTGGCTGTCCATCGAGAGGTGCGACGCCGAGGCGGGAAGCCGGTAGGGCCAGCCGCCGACGTCGGTCTGGGCCGCCGCGATGTGGTCCAGAATGTTCGTCGCGCGCTCGCGGCACTCCGCGTCGCCGAAGAACTCGTAAAGGTCGACGAGCATCGCAGCGCCGACGGCGGCCGCGTTGATGGTGTAGGAGTCCTCGGGGTGGTTCATGTGGTAGTCGATCTTCGCCCCTTCGTCGGCGTCGCGGTAGTTCAGGTCCTCGACGAGGAAGTCGACCGCCGTTCGGGCGAGATCGGCGTACTCGCTCGTGGCGTCGTCGTGGCGAGCGGCCTGCAGGAACGCGCGGACGGCGTAGGCGGTCGAGACGATGTCGGGGTCGCTCGGCACGCCCTTGGTGTGGAGGTGCTGGATCGGATGGCGGTGGCCGCCGCAGAAGCCGCTGTAGTCGGTGATCCGTTCGTCGGCGAGCCAGTCCGCGAGTCGGTCGGCCTCGCCAAGCGGATCGCAGGCCGGCGAGACTGCATCGCTCCGTCTCGCGAGGTCGTGGTAGTTCAGGTTAGCCATCGCGAACAGCGCCGCGCCCTTGTAGTTGCGTTTGCACTCGACCCGGAACAGCGGTCTGACGTCGACGGGCGTGCGTTTGACCGTCTCCTGAACGACGAGATTGAGCGCGCGGTTCTCGAAGGGAAGCGACTGAACGAGCCGGCTGCTCAGTCCGTCGCCGTAGTCCGGCCCGACGTAGTCGTGTCGTCGGGCGTAGGCGAGCGTTGCATCGAGGACGGGACCGTACTGGCCGAAATCGATCGTGCGCTCCCCGGTGCTCGCCGACGAACTGCCCGCGGCAGCAGCGTCTCTGGGAGTGTCGGACTCGGTCATCGCGGTGGGGTGGGAACGTCCATGCGACTGCATCTACTGATCGCTGGCTCGTGCGAGCCATTAGTATCCGCTCACTACCCGACAGACGGACCGGCCGCCGATCCGGTATCCGACGAGTTCGCCTCGACCGGACAGTCCGTCGAGCTGGTATGCAGGTGATAACAAACCCGGTCGGTGAGCCACGTCGGACAGAGACGTGGTCTCCCCATGAACTACCTGTTCTTTACGAATACGCCGGCACACGTCCATCTGTACAAACACGCGGTACGCGAGTTGCGCGAGCGCGGCCACGAGGTCTGTATCCTCGCCCGCGAGTACACGTGCACGGTCGAATTGCTCGAATGGTACGACCTGCCCTACGAGGTCTACGGCTCCTGTGGCACCTCGAAGGGGTCGCTGCTGAGTCGGTTGCCGGCACACTACGCTCGGGCGATCCGCCTCGCCCGTCGATTCGATCCGGATCTCATCTTCGGCATGGGCGGCTACGCAGCCCACACCGGCGCGTTGCTTCGAACGCCGACGGTGCTGCTCATCGACTCCGAACCCGCGTCGTTCGATCACACGATCTCCACGCCGTTCGCTCGCGTTGTCCTCACGCCGAACACGTTCCGCAAGAATCTGGGCGACCACCACTACGTCTTCGCGGGCGTCAAGGAATGTGCCTACCTCCATCCGGACATCTACGAGCCGAACCCCGCGGTCCGCGACCGCCTCGGACTCGACGCCGACGAACCCTACACGATCTTGCGACTCAACGCGTTCGGCTCCCAGCACGACGTGGGCAAATCGGGGATTACGGGCACCGATCGACGTCGGATCATCGAGCGGCTGGCCGAGGACACGACTGTGCTCGTCTCCGACGAGGGTGGGACGACGAATCTGGAGGGCCTCCCCGCCCGCGCCTTCGACCTCCATCCAGCCCTGCTTCACGACGTGCTCGCGGAGGCCGAGTTGTTGGTCGCCGACACCCAGACGATGGTCACCGAGGCCGCGATGCTCGGTACGCCCGCGATCCGGTCGAACTCCTTCGTCGGTGACGACGACATGGGCAACTTCGTCGAACTCGAAAACCAGGGGCTGATCCGCAACGTCTCTTCGGCGGACGAAATCCGCACCGAGATCGACACCTATCTCGGAACCGACACCGACGAGACGTGGCGCACACGACGCGACGAGTTCCTCGCGGAGACGGTGAACCTCACCGACGTGATCGTCGATGTCGCGACGGTGGACGGCCACGTCGATGAACTCGAGTCGGTCCGCCAGTTCGGCAATCACACGCGACAGGAACCGGCGAGTTCAGTGGGCGTCGGCAGCGACTGAGCACGGGTTCTTCGACTGCGACCGACGTGTTTTTCGTCACCCTAACCGAGCGTATTGGTAGCACGGTACATGTCTATTTACCGTTCACAAGCGGGAAAAGCGAAGCTGCTGGCGGCCTACGACGACGCCGTCGACCGTCTCGACGTCGAGGTCGACGAACGACGGTTCGAAACGCGACATGGGTCGACGCATCTTCTCGTTGCAGGGCCACCGGACGGGCCGCCCGTCATCGTCTTTCACGGTGGCAATGCGACCAATCCGATGACGCTCGCGTGGTATACAGGACTGGCCGACGACTACCGGCTGATCGCACCGGATACGATCGGACAGCCGGGAAAGAGCGCGGAGACGCGCGTCAACCCGAACAGAAGCGGCTACGGCGAGTGGACCGTCGATATTCTCGATGCGCTCGAGATTCCGTCGGCATCGATGATCGGCACGTCCTACGGCGGCGGAATCATCCTCCGGACGGCCGCGGTCGCTCCCGAGCGGATCGACCGCGCCGCGCTGGTCGTGCCCGCGGGGTTCGGTACGGGGTCGCTCGTCTCGATGCTACAAGTCGGTCTGCCCGCCGTACTCTATCGTCTGGTTCCTCGCGACCGGCTGTTAGACCGCGTCTGTTCGGCGATGGTCACACGGCCGAGTGCGAATCCCGTCGTCCGAGACACCATCGCAGCTTCACTGCGATACGTCGACCTCGAGCGAACGTTCCCGCAGGCGACCGCGGCTGAACTCGAGCGGTTCACCGCACCCGTTATGCTGGTCGTCGCCGAAAACGATCCGTTCTTTCCACCCGAGGAGATCGTCCCTCGCGCCCGCGACCGTCTTCCATCGCTCTCGCGTGTCGAGCGCATTCCCGGCGAGAAACACATCCTGTCGCCGGCGGCCCAGGAACGAGTTACCGACGTTATTCGCGAGTTCTACAGCGGCTAAAAGAGGCTGCGGTGCTATTCTCAACGCCGAGTTCGGATCGCCGCGGCCCCGATGAGGGCGACGAGTACGCTCAGCGCGACGACCGGCCCGAAGCCTGGCATCGGCGATTCGGTGATGCTCGACGGCTGCTGTGGCGCAACGGTGAACCCGCCGAGCGACGACACCGACGCGCTGAACTCGTAGCTGTCGCCGGTCGCGTCCCGGACGGTCGTCTCCGATTCGGCCCAGCCGTCGCCGTCCCGTTCGTAGAGGGCGAGTTCATCGGGTTCGATGCCCCGTTCGTTCAGCAGATCGGCGGCGACGCTGAACGTGACCGTCCCGGAGACATCGCCGAGGTCGTCGTCGCTGGTGACGGAGAGATGACCGAGCGATTGCACGTCGTCGGGTGACTCCGGCAGGCCGTCGGGCTGGTTGCTTTCGAACTGAACCGTGCTGTTCGATGGGAGGCCGGTCGCCTCGATCCCGTCGAACTGGACGCCTTCCGTCGTTCCCGCCGTCGGCTGGAGGTAGACGGCATCGTCTGCGCTTGCGCCGTCGATAGCGGCGGTGATGCCGTCGCCTTCGGTATCGGGACCGGTCGTATTGCCGTGGCGCTCGTACGTGACGGACGGTCCGTCGCAGGTCCCGGTTCGGATCGTCACCGGTTCGTCGAGGGAGGGAAGCGTCGCGCGGTCCGGATCGTCGGCGTCGCCCGAGAGCACGACCCAGTCCTCGATCTCGCCGTCCTCGTGGAAGTCCGGATCGTACAGGTCGTCCGCGTCGGCGAACTCGGCATCGTCGTTGAACGCCGGCTGGACGGTGAGGCTGAACGGCCCGTTGAGACCGCCGTTGATCGCACCCCCGTCGGTTCTGCCTTCGGCCCAGATGAGCGAGGCCCCGAGCCAGCCGTCGCCGCCGTACCATTCGGCCATGTTCGTCTCGCCGGTGTAGTTGTCGTCCTGGACCGCCCACGCGCTCTCGTGAGGAACGCCGACGAATTCGAACGTCGCCACGCCGCCGGTGGTGTTGCCGTCGACGCGGTCGTTGACGGTGACGAGGCTCAGACCGTCGGTCCCTTCGTGAAGGAAGAGCAGGCTGGTGTTATCCTCCTGTAGGTCTTGTGTCCCGTAGGAGCTGTACATTCGATCGGTGTCGTTGGAATGCGTCTCGTGATTGCGGTAGTCGTAGAACGATTCGACCGTGTCGCCGGTCGAGAGCGGTTCGATCTGCTGGCACCGGTCACCCTGTTCGACGACGTACGTGTCAGTCGGCGGTGCGTTCATCTGTGCGGAGACGCTGGTTTGGCCGCTCTGTTGGGCGACTCCGCCGATGCTGGCGCAGACAAGCAGGACGGCGATCGCAAGTACCGGGGCCACTCGCGCGCTCATGAGTGGGACTCACCCCGTGTTGTCGGCGAGTACGGCTGTGGCGTCGTCCGCTCGTGCTCCCCCGCCGGCGCTTGCGGGTCGTACTCCGTCCCACCGTTCTCCCGGATCGCTGCCGGTTCTGAACTCGATCCGTCGGCGTTCGAGAGCCGAGCCGTCCGTTCGTCTTCGATTCGAGTATAGAGTTCTGCCGGCGTTCCGACCCAGCCGCCGAGTTCGAGCGCGCGTTCGACCAGCCACCGGTAGCAGTCGCGGTAGCCGGGGAACTCGCGGTCGTTGAAGAACCGGGGGTGCCAGAGCACCGTCATCACCGCGTCGTTGCGGACGGCATCGAGCAACAACCGTTCGCAGGTCCGTCGGGCGGCCGCCGGATTCGCGTCCGGATCGGGAAGCGCCTGGTCCATGATCGTCAATGGGAAGACGATGAACTCGTCGTCGAAAGGTCGGATCGGATGATACCCGTTGTGGAACCCGCACTCGGTCGTCGATCCCAGACTCGTATCGTACGCGAGTCCGAGGTCCCGATAGTGAGCCCAAGTGTCGGGAACGGAGAGCCGAAGGTGGTGTTGGCGGCCGCCCGTGATCGGATGCCCGAGGATGCTTTCGAGTTCAGTTTGCTCGACGTCGAGTCGGTCGCGGTCGTCGCGCGTGTGATAGGACCCGTGGAGGCCGACCTCCCAGCCGCCGCTATCGAGGTCCCTGATGACGGTTGCGATGTCGTCGGCGTCAAGTCGATATCGGCCGAGGTGTTGCACCCAGTGTGCTGGGGAGAGCCACTCGCGTGGCGGCCGCGCCGCAAGCAAGTGTTGTTCGTTCAGGAAGTAAAACGCCGACCGGACGCCGAGGTCGTCCTCGAGCGCCATGATCTCCTCGAACTGCCAGTAGGGGTTTTCCGAGGAGAGTGCCGTTTGCAAGTGATAGCGCGGTCGCTCCCGGGTCGCGTAGTACAGCGACCGAACCCCCTTGTACGGGCGGTCCACATCGTGGGTGAGACAGAGGGCGAACTCGGCGTCGTCGGGGAGAGTCCTGACGCGCGGGAAGTAATCGGTAGTAGCCGGTTGCTCACGGCCACACTCGCGCCTGGCCGGTGAGCGATGGCAACCAATCGTGTCGCTCATGCTGACCGACACTCACCGGAACCGATACGATAGTAAATGACAACATTACGCTCGCGTTGATTGTGCGGCTCTCCCGAACGATCGGTACCGAGACCATACCCGGTCGTTAGCGACCGCTGGTGACGATTCGAACGCAGCCGCGCAGACACTCTCGGACGACCGGTGCGCCGTCGTAGAGCCACACCAGCGCCGCGATCCCGAGGAGCCCGAGCTGTGCCCACCGATACGCCGGCAACTCGCCCGCGAGCAATCGCGCCAGATACTGCCCGAACAAGCGTCTGAACTCGTTGACGAAGCCCGGGCTCGTACCAGCGGATTCGACGGTTTTGACGGGCCACAACAGAATGTCGAATCGAATCTGCCCGCCCCGGAAGTAGGTGTCGAGCACGTCACCCGGCAAGTGCAACAGATACCCGAGGCCGAACGCGAGGCCGACGCGCGGTCGACCGGCCGACTGCGTGATCGCGCCGACGATGAGTGCAAGCGGAACCGCCATGAAAACCGAATGGCCGAGCGCGTAGCCCGCATCGAAAATTCCGAACTCCCAGGCCAGCGGCTTATCGATAATATCGGGGAGCACCGACGCGAACACGACGGCGAATGCTTCGAGTCCACCCGGCGAGCGCCGATACACGAGGTGGCTGCACAGTGAGTAGGCCAGATAGCCGACGATTGCGTGTTCCCATGGCCACATCAGTGTACGTCAGCCACCTCGACCCGTTAGTTATGCAGCTGATAACCCGCTGTGCCAGCGGTTTCGTCACCGACTGCGGACGCCGACTTCCGCCCACCCGTCGTCGATGACTCCTGCCCACACAGCGTTTTCTCGGTCAGAAAAACCGGACCGTTTTTCATAACGATGCCGAAACTATCAGCTACCAGTGAGTGAGGATACCGATTTATCGACCGTTCTCTCGGTACTCGACGACGAGTACGCGCGAGAGATCCTCACGCATACGAGCGTCGAATCCATGTCTGCCAGTACACTGAGTGACCGATGTGACGCGTCCCTCCCGACGATCTATCGGCGACTCGATCGTCTCGAGGAGTGTCGGCTCGTCACCGAGGAAACTGAACTCGCCCCGGATGGTAACCACTACAGCGTCTACAGTGCGAACCTCGACCGACTTGAACTCTCACTCGAGGACGGGGCGTTCGATCTTGAATTGTCCTATCACGAGGAAGACGTCGCCGACAAGTTCACCCGGATGTGGGAGGGAATGCGATGAGCGACGAAGCCGTCCCGCTCACCGATGCGACGCTGTTCGAAGTATTCACCGTCGTGAGTCTCTTTCTCGTCGCCCTCTTCGGGACGGTTATCGCCTACCAGGCCTATCGCGGCTACCGTCGGAACGATGCCGAGTCAATGCTCTACCTTGCCATCGGATTACTCTTGTTGACGCTTTGTCCGTTCCTCGTCAACATCGTCATCAATACGGCGACCGATATGGCACGTATCGTGACGGTCTTTGCTGAGAACCTGAGTCGCCTCCTCGGCCTCGTCGCGATCATGTACTCGCTGTACGGCCAGCATTGATTCACCGGGGTGATATCCTCCTCGCCGTTTACAGGTAGTAGCCGCTGCGAGTCACTGTACACTCGATCGGACGATTGTATCCCTCGTCTTTGTGCGCTCTTGCAGGATTTACACCCACTCTGACCGGCACAGACGGGGCTGGTGAATCGAGTTCAGTTTGCGAATCGGAACCAGGTTCAGTTGGCAGGGCCGAAGCGGGCGGGGAGCGCGACACAGACAGTGTGGACCCACTGTCGAGGGAAGTGGAGGTTGAGGGTGGGTGGGGTTCGAACGGGAAACACGGCGGGTTGTGGGGGTGGCCGTGCCGGGCTAGGGGCCCCGTTCGAATTAATTCAGGCAGAGGGGGACCANGGGTGGGGTTCGAACGGGAAACACGGCGGGTTGTGGGGGTGGCCGTGCCGGGCTAGGGGCCCCGTTCGAATTAATTCAGGCAGAGGGGGACCAACGAGGTGCGGGATTCGATCCGTTATGTCCCCCACGTTGTTCGTTCGACTGTATCGTATTAGTGTCGGGCGGGTATTTTCTGAGTCGGAAAACGCGCGACGGGAGAGCGATCTCGGTAGTGCGTTGAGGGTGAGTACTAGCGATGGTGGGTGAGAGCGGTACTGGCGGAGCGCAAAGCGAGTCCTGCGTGAACGAGGGAACCGGCGTCTCGAAGTCGAGTGGGAAAGGGAGGGAGGGGTGCGAGAAGGGGGTCAGACGGGCTGCTGTACCGATTTCCTGGCGCAACCCAGGACGGGTCGCGGGTGCGCCGGAACTGACTGACAGCAGTCCAGATCAATCGTCACTCGGTGATGCCTCAGGACGGTAGCCGCGGCTGATCGCCTTCCAGCGCCCGGTCGAAAACCGGTGGTAGTTGATAGCTGCTGGAGCGGCCGTCTCTGCGAGAAATGAGAGGTAGAGCCCCATCAATCCGATTGGTGCGATGTCGAGTCCTGGAAGCGGTCCGATCGCAGGGATGGCCAGTCCCTCAGCACCCAGATACGCGAGGGGAATCGCGAGGACGAACATGCCAATGAACTGGCTGAAGAACGGCCAGAGCGTATCGCCACTCGCTTTGAGCGCTCCCGCGGCTCCGGTCGAGACGCCCTTCAAGATAATCGCGAGACAGGCCGCGTAGATGAGCGAGACCGCAGTCGGAACCGAGAGATCGGCCGGATTATCGGTAAACAGCAGGACGATCGGCTCGGCAAACACGAAGACGACCGCGGCGGCGACGACGTAGATCGCGACGGCGTACAGGATGATCTCGTGACCGTAGCGTTCGGCGCGCCCCTCGTCGCCGAGGCCGAGTTTCTGCCCGACGAGACTCGAGGCGGCCAGCCCGAAGCCCCAGCCGGGCGTGTTCATCAGCCCCCAGATGCGACGGGCGATGACGTAGGCGGAAACGGTCTGTTGTCCGAACAACCCGACGATTGCGAGCATCGGGAACTCGGCGACCGTCCAGACGGACTTGCTCCCGAGAACGGGAAGCCCGATTTTCGCCAAGTCCCGGATGGACTCCTCGTGGACGTAACTCCCGAAGGGATCGATACTGACCGGGAACGTCCCCACGCCGGGGAGACCGCCAGCGACGAGGGCCCCGGTAAACGCGGCGGTGACGACGACATTCGCGAGGACGGTCCCCAGCGCCGCCCCCTCGACGCCGAGACCGAGCCCGAAGATGAGGACGGCGTTGAGAACGATATTCGAAATCGCGCCACCCGCGCGGACGATCATCGGCGTCCACGCGTCGTCCATGCCGACGAAGGTACGGCTCCCGATGAGGTTGAGCCCGGCGAAGGGAATGCCGAGGCCGACGATTTTCAGGTACTCCGCTCCCAACTCGACCGACTCCGGATCGCTCCCGATCACCGAGATCAATTCGGTCGGGTACGTCCAGAACAGGACCGTCAGCGGGAGCGTCAACAGGAGGACCAGGAGTGAACTCGATCGCACCGCCTGACCGAGCGAGGCGAACGATTCGGCGCTGTATCGCTGTGAGACGAGTGCAATAGTCCCCCCTGCGACACCGCCGCCGACCGCAAACGCGAGGCCCCAGAACGGCGAGGCAAACCCGACGCCGGCGATCGCCGGTGACCCGACTGCGACGCCGACCATCGCCACGTCGACTGCGTTTTTCGACATGCGGGCGAGACCGGTGACGACGCGGGGCCAGGCCAGATCGGCGGTACGGCGCGCTCGATCGGCGTCCAGAACGCCGAGACGGGCGAGCGCGAGTCCGACCCAGTAGATACACAACCGGATCGGATTGGGAACGCGACGACTCACAAGAACCGTCTCAGCCTAGTTCGGGGGTACAAAAGTGCCTTGGTGACGCGGCAGACGCGGCCGATTTCGGCTCGCTATCCAATCTCATATTCCGGATTCGATGGTACTGAACACGATTGATGTCCCCGTTCACCGAGTGGGTGAGTTCCCACAGACACGGCAGTTCACAGCGGACTGTCTCCTGACCGGCACCGTCAAGTGCGTCCGCTTGAGAACTACGCAGTTCGTAAAGTCGGGCTGGCGTAACATACAGACCTGCTCAGCGAAACGGTCTGGAGAACGAGACCGTAGTGGCGGGAATACTCTCGCACCGGGTGGTGATCATCTGGCGCAGTGAACTCATTATCATGGTATCGGAGTGCTCTCAGATCGACGACGGCTTTCGCTCTGGAAGCGTCGCTGTCGCCGTCCCGGTAAGGAGCGTCGTCCCGCCCGCAGTCGTCGCCTCGATAGCTGTCTCGACGGTCCCGTCTCCTGTCACATCGGTCACCTCGCCGCTCGCGACGATCGTCTCGCCGGGAAAGACCCGCGACTGGAATCGAACGCCGAACGAGGAGACGGCAGCGCGGCCGAACCAGTCGGTGACGACTCGCGACGCAACACCGGCCGTGAACATTCCCTGGCCGAAGACGCTCTCGTTGCCCGCACTGCGAGCGTAGGGTTCGTCGTAGTGTATCGGATTGAAGTCACCGCTCGCGCCGGCGTACGCGACGAAGTGGCGTCGTTCGAGTTCAGTGACGACGACCGTCGGGCCGGTTTGTCCGGTGTCGAGGTCGTCCGCTGACCGCGGCGGTGCGACGGATTCGGGTTCCGGCGGCGCTGGCGACGTATCGCCGATGGACTCGCTGCGCTCGCTCTCGCTGTCGTCGACGGCACCTTCCGTTTCGATTGCCGTAGCGCGGTCGGTGAGAACGAGTTCACCCGACTGGTCGCGGTACTCGGTTTCGAGCACGGCGAAGGTCATCGTGCCGGCGCGGCCGCCGTCGCGCTGGTAGACATCGGTGAGCGTCGTCGTCCCGGTCAGTTCGTCGCCGACGAGCAGCGGGCGGGCGTACTCGTAGGCCTGTTCGCCGTGGAGGACGTACTCGGGGCGAAAGCCGAGGTCGAACCCGTAGTGTCCCTCGTCGATAGCGGCCCCATCGTCCGCCTGATACCGCGGAAAGCGCTTGACGCGCGGATACGTAAGCGGTGCCAGGACGGCGTCGAAGCCCCGTTCCCGGGCGACGGACTCGTCCCGGAACACCGGGTTCGGATCCGTGATCGCGCGGGCGAACTCGGCGACTTTCCCGGCTTCGACGCGCAATCCCTCGACCGTTCGGTGCGAGTCGCCGACCATCGCCTCGAGTTCAGCGAGCGGTTTCGTCGGCATCGCCATCACCTCCGTCGCGTCCTGTGGTGGGCATTGCCAGCAGGGTTTGTTCGACGAACCCATAAGCGTACGCCAACCGGTGGCTAGCGGGTTCTGTCGGGTGGCTGATGGCACTCACGGTCAGTCTCGGTAGCCGCTTTCTGCGGGCCCTGCGGAACGTCTATAGTGGTCGCTAGAGTATTCCTGACACATGCACGATGCAGTTATCGTCGATGCCGTCCGCACTCCGTTCGGCAACCGGGACGGCTCGTTCCGCGACACGCACCCACAGGATCTGGCGGCGAAGCCGCTCGAAGCGCTCGAGCGTCGAAACGAGTTCGATCCGGAGACGATCGAGGATATCATCTACGGCTGCGTGACGCCGATCGGCGAGCAGGGAGCGAACATCGACCGGCTGGCACCGATGGTTGCCGGCTGGGGCGACGGGGTCCCCGGCGTCCAACTCAACCGCATGTGCGGGTCGGGCCAACAGGCGGTCAACTTCGCCACGACGAACATCATGGCCGGCCAACACGACGTGTTGGTCGCCGGCGGCGTCGAACACATGACCCGCGAACCGATGGGCTCGGACGGCGACGGCGTCACGGACACGTACTTCGAGTACTTCGACGAGGTTACCACTCAGGGCGAGGGTGCAGAACGGATCGCCGAAGACTACGAGTGCAGCCGCGAGGAACTCGACGAACTCGCCGTCGACTCCCAGCGCCACTGGGCCGAAGCCTGGGATGCCGGCCGCTACGACGACCAGGTCGTTCCCGTCGAAACCGAACTCGACGGTAAACCGGTCCGCGTCGAGCAGGACGAGCACCCGCGACCGGAGACCGATCTCGAGACGCTCGCGGAACTGCCGCTCTCGTTCCGCGAGGAGGGAACCGGCGTCCTCCACCCGGGCAATTCCTCGGGCATCGTCGATGGCTCGTCGGCCCTGTTGCTCGCGAGCGCCGAGGCCGCCGAGCGCCACGGCTGGGAGCCGATGGCCCGCATCGTCCAGACAGAAGTCGTCGGCGTCGACCCGATCACGATGCTCACCGGCCCGATTCCCGCAACGGAGCAGGTTCTGGAGAAAGCCGGCATGGAACTCGAAGACATCGATCTCTTCGAGGTCAACGAGGCCTTCGCTTCAGTCGTCGCAGCCTGGCTCGCGGAAACCGGCGTCTCCTGGGAGCGAGTCAACGTCAACGGCGGTGCCATCGCCCACGGCCACCCGCTCGGGGCGACCGGTGCCATGCTGCTGACGAAACTGGCACACGAACTCGAGCGAACCGGGCAGGACACGGCCCTGTCGACGATGTGTATCGGGTTCGGACAGGGGATCGCGACGATCATCGAGCGAGTCTGAGGGTTTTCCTCGCCGCTCGCTTACTCGTCGAGTTCGTCGACCCGCAGGTCCTCGTCGAACTGGAGGGTGTTTTCGATCTCGTTCTCGTCGATGTCTTCGAAGGCCCAGCGAGCGATCGAGCGGCGGTGAACTTCGTCCGCGCCGTCGACGATACGGAACGCGCGGACGTTCTCGTAGAAGTGCGCGATCGGGAGGTCTTTCCCGATGCCGTTGCCGCCACAGCACTGCAGCGCGAGATCGATCGTCTCCTGCGTGACGTTCGCGGTGAACATCTTCGCCATTGCGACCTCGATGCGGGCGTCGCTGCGGTCGAGTTCACGGGCGGCGTGTCGGACCATCGTTCGCGCGGCGTGGAGTCGGGTTTCGGCGTCCGCGATCCGGTGGCGAAGCGCCTGTTTTTCGTCGAGTGTCGTGCCGAAGGCCTCGCGTTCGCTGAGGTAGGCCTTCGCGATGTCGAGCGAGCGCTCGGCCATGCCGGAGTAGCGCATGCAGTGGGTGAGTCGGCCGCCGCCGAGTCGCATCTGGGCGATCTGGAAGCCCTGGCCGGCTTCGCCGATGGTGTTTTCGACGGGAACGCGGACGTTCTCGAACTTCACTTCGGCGTGGCCGCCCTCGCGTTCCGTGATGCCGTGGCCGCCGAGGTGGGGTACGTTTCGGGCGACGGTGACGCCGGCAGCGTCGGCGGGAACGAGGATGATCGAGGTGCCCTCGTAGGGATGGGCGTCGAGGTCCGTTCGGGCCATGACCAGGTAAAAGTCGGCGTTCAGCCCGTCCGAGGTCCACCACTTGTGGGCGTTGATGACCCACTCGTCGCCGTCTCGGGTAGCCGTACTCTGGAGCATTTTCGGGTCGGAACCCCCGCCCTGTCTCGGCTCGGTCATTGCGAACGCCGAACTGATATCGCCCTGCACCAGCGGGCGAAGCCACCGCTCTTTCTGTTCGTCGGTGCCGACCATCTCGAGCGTGTGCATGTTCCCCTCCTGGGGCGCGTTGGCTCGGAGCGCGAGCGCGCCGATGAGCGACCGGCCGACCTGTTCGAACGAGGGGAGCATGTCGCTGAAGTCGAGCCCTTGGCCGCCGTACTCCGCCGAAACCTGCGGAGCGAACAGATCGCGTTCTTTCGCTTGCTCCCAAAGATCCTCGATTTCGGCCATCAGAATCGGCTCCTGCGTCGCAAGCGCCTCTCGCTCGCGCGGGATGACGACCTCGTCCATGAACGATGCGACCCGGTCCGCGACGGCTTTTGCCGTATCGGAGTCGTGGTATTCCATGCCCAGTCATTCCCATACTCCATTGTAAATGTACACTCCCTGTCCAGCCACCATTGTAAACACAATCGATTCGGTCGAACTCGGATCTGACGGGCGGTTACCTCCCCGTCTCACCGCACTTCGGCCCTGTCGCCGTTCTGCTGCCATCTGACGTGTCGGTCCGGGGTACGTTTTAATATTGGTACATGGTATACAGGGACATGGAACTGGACGAGACGAGTAGTACTGCCAGGGAGGGCAATGCTGCACGGATACACGACGAAACGGCTCGCCATCACGGCGACGCGGTTGCCATCGAGTATCACGGCACGGAACTCACGCACGACGAACTCCGCGAGGAGAGCGCTCGGTTTGCCGGCGGACTGGCCGACCTGGGCATCGAACCCGGCTCAGTCCTCCTCCAGTACGTGCCGAACTGTCCCGCAGCCCTGATCGGCTCGCTCGGCGCGCTCAAGGCCGGCGTCGCCGTCTCCCCGGTCAACCCGCAGTATCGCCGCCGTGAACTCGCCTACCAGCTCGAAGATACCGGCGCGGCGGCGGTCTTGACCCACGCTGCGCTGGTCCCCCATCTGCGAGAGGGACTCGCGGCCGTTGACGCCGATCCGGTCGTTATCAGCGCCGCGAGCACTGACGACGACGGTCACTCCTTCGAGTCAGGTCGTGGCGAGGAACGGATCGTCGAGCGGGCCGCCGATGATATTGCACTGCTCCCGTACACCTCCGGGACGACCGGCAAGCCGAAAGGAGTCCAGTTAACCCATCGGAATTTTCGAGCCCAGCTGTTCTCGACCCTCTCTCAGGAACAGGCACTCGCACCCGAGGCTGTTCGCAGTCTCGCCTGGCTCCCGCTGTATCACATCACCGGCTTTACCCACACCGCGTGGCAGCCCCTCGTCCGCGGCGGCCGGGTGTTCCTGCGCAGCGCCGCAAACTGGGACGCCGACGCAGCGATGTCGCTGATCGAAACCGAGGCGATCACTCACTTCATCGGCGTCACTGCCATGTACGTCGACATGGTCGCGAGCGACGAGTTCAGCTCGTTCGATCTCTCGAGCCTCGAAACGGCAAGCGAGGGTGGGGCGAAGCTTTCCGTCGCCGTCCAGCGGCAGTTCGAGGAGACGGCCGGCGTCGACATTCAAGAGGGGTACGGCCTCACGGAAACGCACGGCGCGACTCACAGTCAGTCGAACTCGACGTTCGGGCCGCGCCACGGGACGATCGGACAACCGTTACGGATGACCGACTGCAAGATCGTCGACGACAGCGGTGCAGAAGTCCCGCCGGGTGAGGCGGGCGAACTCCTCGTCCGCGGCCCGCACGTGATGTCGGGCTATCACGATCGGCCGGACGCAACCGCGGCCGCGTTCACCGACGACGGCTACTACCGGACCGGCGATATCGCCCGCCGGGACGACGACAACTACTACGAGATCGTCGACCGGAAAAAGCACGTCATCGTCACCGCCGGCTACAACGTCTATCCGAGTGAACTCGAAGAACTCCTCGCCGAACACGACGCCATTGCGGAGGGGGCCGTCGTCGGCATCCCTGACGAACGGCGCAACGAAGTCCCCAAAGCGTTCGTCGTCCCGACGCCGGACGCCGAGCCCGGTGTCGATATCACCGAGGCGGACATCACGGAGTACGTTCTCGACACCGTTGCGGCCTACAAGCATCCCCGAGAAGTCGAGTTCATCGACGAACTCCCGCGGACGGCCTCAGGAAAGATCCAGAAATTCAAATTGACGACGGACCACGAATCGATGGACGGCGAGTGATGTGTCGTTGTGAACGCTCTCGCGATTCACGAGTAATTGCTTGTATTTATCTAGCGTTCTATGGGACGGGCTGTGAACGAGGATACTGGTATCACGTCCGCAGTCCGTGTCATACCCCTCGCTCTAGCACTGGCTTTTCAGAACGCGGTTCTATAGCGTATCGACACTAACCGGTGGTATTACAGTATTTGACCGAAACGGACGGCTATGAGCGAAGCCGACGCTGTCGATCGCGTTGCGGAGCCGGCTACTGTCTCCACACTCACTGAGGAGTTTCGTGCACTCGGCGTCGAGGCCGGCGAGGTGGTGCTCGTCCACTCGTCGCTGTCGTCGCTCGGCTGGGTGGCAGGCGATGCCCAAGCCGTCGTCGAGGCCCTTCGAAATGCGGTCACGCCCAGTGGGACGCTCGTCATGCCGACGCACACGACCCAGTACTCCGATCCTGCGGTCTGGTCGAACCCACCCGTCCCGGACGACTGGGTCGACACCATCCGTTCGTCGCGACCACCGTTCCGACCGGCCGCCACTCCGTCGCGGGGAATGGGTGCGATTCCGGAGTGCTTCCGAACCTACGACGATGTCGTCCGGAGTTCACATCCGGTCTACTCGTTCGCCGCGTGGGGTGCAGATGCCGAGGCGGTCGTCTCCGAGCACGGGCTCGATTACGGACTCGGCGAGGACTCCCCGCTGGCGACCGTCGCTGAACTCGGCGGCACGGTCTTGCTCCTCGGCGTCGGCCACGATTCCAACACGTCGTTGCACCTCGCGGAATATCGCGCTGCACTCGACCAGGAGACGACGAGAAATACCGTCCCGGTGCTTGAGGACGGCGACCGAGTGCAGCGAGAGTACGTGGATATCGACCAGTCGACCGATGACTTTCCCGAAGTCGGGGCGGCGTTCGAACAGCAGGCGGGATCAGCAGTGACGACGGGGACCGTCAGTGTGGCGACGGCCAGGCTCGTGTCCCAGCCGGAACTCGTCGACTTCGCTGTCGACTGGTTCGAGGCGAATCGGTGATGTGGTCGGCCGCGAGCGGCGGTGAGTCGTGGGCCAACCGGTGAGCGAGACGCTGGCGAGTTGGGAGAGCGAAACAATAACTCATAAGCCAGTCTGTCGCTAAACCAGAGGTGGATCCGCAGTCCCGTGGTGTAGTGGCCAATCATCTGAGCCTTTGGAGCTCAGGACGGCGGTTCGAATCCGCCCGGGACTACTTTGCGCCGAACAAACTCGTGAGGCGCAAGTATCCTCGGCGGTTCGAGCCCAGAGGACGAGCGGAGTCGAGTCCTCGCGGTTCGAATCCGCCCGGGACTATTTTGTCGCGAGCAATTCCGTGAGCGGCGACTCCGCTCGTGACTGTATTGTCGCGACCGAACTCGCGAGCAACGAGTTCTACTACTCGATTCGACGGCCGGTTCGAGACGCGAGTTCACCGGCGGGCCTGGCAGCGAGTGGGCCGGGGAAGGCTAAGTCCGTCAACGGTGTCGTCTCGTCCAGAAGATCAAATGAGTCGATCGACAGTCTCGACGCTTACGACGTCGGTCACGGAGCGCGATCATAGTCGCGGGCCGGACGATGCGCCGTTGACGCTCGTACAGTACGCTGACTTCGAATGTCCGTCCTGTGGGAACCTCTACGACGCCCTCGAGCGGCTACAGAACCAACTCGGCGATCAGTTTCGAGTCGTCTTTCGCCACTTTCCGCTCACATCGGTCCATCCGCATGCGCTGCGCGCTGCAGAAGCGGCCGAGGCGGCCGCCGCTCAGGGAAAGTTCTGGGAGATGCACGACGTTCTCTACGAGAATCAGGGAGCGCTTGCAGCGGACGATCTGGTCCGCTACGCTGCCGAAATCGGGCTTGATACGGATCGGTTCGTCCGCGAGTTAGAGAACGGCACTCACCAGGAACGCATCGAGGAGGACGTTTCGAGCGGTGCCCAGAGTGGCGTCGACGGGACGCCGACGGTCTTCATTAACGGCCGTCGGTACGATGGCCCTGCTGAACTCGACGCGCTGTACGAGGCGATCGTCCGGACGGGAGATATCACCGCTATTCAGGCATCGATCCGGCATCGCGGGAGGGCGCTGCGCGATACGATCGACCGTTCACAAAGCGGGGCCCCGGCCGCGGGCGCGGCCATTCGCGATTACTTCTCGGCGGACGAGATCTTCCAGCGGATCGTCGCCACCGCCGACGAGGAGTTCAGTCGGAGCAATCGGCTGTTATTTATGAGTGGGCTGGCAGCCGGGTTCGCGGTGACGCTGACGTTTCTTGCGCGGTCGGCGGTTACTGCGGCCGTTCCGTTCGATTCGGGGGAGTTGATTGGGGATCTGTTCTATCCGGTCGGCTTCGTACTCATCGTCATGGGACGGTATCAACTCTTCACCGAGAACACGCTCACGCCGGTCACGCTCGTGTTGACGCGCATCGCGAGCGTCCGAAACCTACTTCGACTGTGGGCGGTTGTTATCGTTGCGAACGTTCTCGGGGCGGCTCTCGGTGCTCTCGTCCTTGCGACCACGGGTGTGTTCACGTCCGAAGCTGCCGTGGTTGCACTGGGGTTCGGCGAACACGCGTTTGCGACCGGCTGGTGGGATCTCTTTTTCAAGGCGGTGTTTGCAGGGAACATCGTTGCAGCGATGGTCTGGCTAGTGCACGCGAGTCAGGATACGACGGCGCGCTTTCTGATCATCGTTTTTCTCATGTTCTTGATCCCGGCGACCGATCTGTTCCACTGTATTACCGGCATGTGTGAGGTGCTTTACTTCGTCTTCCGCGGGCAAGAAACGCTCTGGGCTGCCGTTGTGGAATTCTTCGTCCCGGTTACGCTCGGCAACATCGTCGGCGGTGTCTTGCTGGTTGCACTGCTTAACTACAGCCAGACGGCCGAGCGGCAATATCCGGATCGAGATGCGAGTCAGCTCAAACTCTCTTGGGCGGAATGGTTATACAGCCGACAGACGGGACACCCTCGGTCGCCATCGTTCAGTGGCGAGAACGACGACGAATTGACCGAGTAAGATAGAGCGGGAACCGATACTGCAGTTGGCGAACGGAGCGTTCGCTAATCGGGTCCCATTACAAAATCGCGGTTTTGAAGGGTTTAACGAACAGATAATGAAGGGCACCGTCTCCGTTGGATTGAGCTAAGACGCGTGCTCGTATCGACCGGCGAGTGGCTGTGGTCCGTCGCAGATTGGACGCAGTACCGGTCGAGCTAGCACAGCAGTACTACATACCAGAGGCATGATACGATGAGTCGGACGTCTAACCGCGACGAGATGGTATCGAACGAGAACAGTACGGACGGCGAGTCGAGTTCACTCGAGACCTTGGTGATCGGCATCGATGCGGGTTGTTTGCCGGTGTTCGAGCGGTTGTTCGAAGACGATCGGATTCCGACGATCGAACGGCTGTGTTCCGATGGCGTCACTGCGCCACTCGAGTCGCAGATTCCGCCGTGGACGCCGAGCGCCTGGCCGTCGGTGTATACCGGCGTCAATCCGGGAAAACACGGGGCGATCGGATTCGTCGGCTACGACGGATACGACTGGCACGTAACGAGTAACGACGACGTCGCCGCACAGCCGCTGTGGACGTTACTGGACCAACAGGATCGGTCGAGCGTCGTCGTCAACGCGCCGGTGACGCATCCGCCGGACGATTTCGATGGCGCGGTTATTCCCGGGTTCCTCGGTCCCGAAGATCCGCAGTGTCATCCGGCGGGACTGCTAGCGGAGGTTCGGGAGGCGATCGGCGAGTATCGGGTCTATCCGAACTACACGCGTGATGATGAGTCGGTTCCGGAGTCGGTGAAGATGACGGAGTACCAGCAGCTGGCTCGTATGCGCGGAGCGGCCTTTCGCTATCTGGTCGACGAGTACGACCCCGACTTCGGGTTCTTGCAGTTCCAGAAGACGGATACGGTCTTCCACGAGTTCGCGGGAGACGAAGAGAAGGTCGAGACGATATACGAGGCGACGGACGAGGAGATCGCGCGCGTGCTCGAGGACTGTGATCCGGACCGGGTCTTCCTCGTGAGCGATCACGGCATGGGGCCGTACGAGGGCTACGAGTTCAGGCTGAACGAGTTCTTGCGCGACGAGGGATTCCTGGAGACGACGACGAGCGGGAAGGGGATGCCGTCGTGGACGCCGATGCGGCGGCGGCTCCGTGAGGGTGAGGAGTACGATACCTGGGAGCCGGGGACGGTCGCTCGGGCGGCGTCGGTCGCGGCGCAGTTCGGGATTACCGCCAGTCGGATTCGGACGGCACTCGAGCGCGTCGGACTCGCCGATCTGGCCATCAAGTACGCGCCAAGCGGTGTGTCGCGGACGGCGAATGAGCAGGTCGATTTCAGTTCGTCGAAGGCCTACGTCCGCGCTCGCACTGAACTCGGTGTTCGGATCAATCTCGCGGGGCGCGAGCCGATGGGTGTCGTGCCGCCGTCTGAGTACGAGACCGTTCGCGAGGAGTTGATCGAACTGCTTCGTGGCGTCGAGACGCCGGACGGCGAGCCGTTCTTCGAGACGGTCGAGCCGCGCGAGGAGTACTTCCACGGCGAGCACGTCGAGGAGACGGTCGATATCGTCACGATTCCGACGGACTTCGAGCACACGATTTCGGAACAGTTCCGCGAGAACGCAACGACCTACTTCGGCCCGGTCGAGCCGTGGAATCACAAGCTCGATGGGGTGTTTGTCGCTCTGGGTGAGGGGATCGACGAGACGGCCACACTTGAGCGGGCACACCTGTTCGATGTTGCGCCCACGGTCATGGCTGCGATGGGGATTCCCTACAGTGATCGAATGGACGGCGAGGTCGTTTCGGTCGTCGAACCAACCGACGCGATCGAGTATCCGGAGCACGAGGGCCGGGCGAGCGGTGGTGTGACACGGGAGACGGTACGAGGCCAAGACCAGGATCAGGACCAAGACCAGACTGGACCCAATGCTGACGACGACGTGACGGAACGACTTGCCGATCTCGGCTACCTCAATTGACTCACCGGGACAGCCGTCCCAGCGTGACCCTCGTGCCGTAGTTGTACGCACGGCCGGATGGGAGATTCCCGTTCACTCAGTTCTCCTGTATAACTGTTTCACCGGTTACAGTTAGTACAACGGCGCTTAGTGACACGATAAGTATGGGTTAGTCAGACTGAGTGTCAGGCAAACGGTTACATGGGGTTCATTGCAGAGATCAATGTCGCTCACGACGAACTCGTATTGGTACCGACCATCGAGCGACATCCGAACGTCATGATCAGATACGAGTACGAGGTCGAAACCGACGGCGCGGTAACGTACTTCGTCTCGCTGTTTACCGACGAGTACAAGCGGCTCGAAGCCTCGATGGAGGCCGATCCGACCGTCTCTAACCCAATCCGTGTTGCGACGTTCGACAACCGAGTGATCTACCGCGTCCAACTCGAGACCGAGCGTGAACTCGTGCCGGAGCGCTGTGCCAAGCGCGGGCTGTTCGTCTTTACGATCACGAGCGGTTCGAGCGGCTGGAACGCCCGCGTTCACTTTCCGGACCGGGAGGCGTTGATGGAGTTTCGAGAGTACTGTCGTGAGCAGGACATCGCTTTTCGGGTGGACCAGTTATACGAGTCGTCGGCTTCGGACGATGAAACGTACTTTCTGACCGAGCAGCAACACGAGATTCTGTCGCTTGCGTACTATGCGGGCTACTACGATATTCCGCGAGAGGCGACACAGGACGATCTGGCGGAGCAGCTTGATATTACTGATTCGGCGGTATCACAGCGGTTGCGGCGGGCTGTCGCGGAGTTAATCGGTGCGACGCTTGATGACGATCGGACGCCGGACGAGTCCAGTCCGAGTAACGATTGAGGAGTGGTATACTGGGGAGTTGTCGGCTCCGGTGTCGATCAGGCGCGTATTTGAGTACACTTGTGATCGACTGGTCCGATGAACGGAAGGGAGTATGACTGTGATCGGTGACTGTAATGACTACTCGGGGTGACTCGTAGCCGGGTAGTGTTTACTCAGGATTCAGTGACTATCAGTTTGTTCGATAGGTCAGATTGCGTTTAACCGGGAGTTCGTCGGTGTTGATGCCCGATAAGATATCTGTTTCGTAAAGTCAATGACTGATTATTTGGATATTATACGCGTCATAGTCCCAGGTATCAATCACGCTTGTTACGGGATATCAAAGGCAATACCCGTAGAATTGCAACACGTGCAATCGTTGCAATTCTCACGCCAGTAATGGACATCTCCTCAGAATGTTGTCGTATCAAACTTAAAGGCTTGCTATCCGAATCCATAGATACTCGGACCAAAGATTACTCAAGTAACTTGGCTATCAATGTCGAAACGAAGTGGTATGCGGAACGCGATTCAGGGAAGTGGGGATGGATGGAACGATTCGGCGACAGCATCTGACGAAACTGCTGCGACGGCAACGGGGGGATCGGACTCAAGTGGTGTGTCCGGCCGATCGCGACGGACGTTCTTGCAAGGTGTCTCGGTTGCCGGCGCAACGGCACTTGGCCTGGGCGCGGCAACGACGAACGGCGCAGCCGTACACGAGTACGGTGAAGAGTTCGATACCGTCGTTAACGTCGTCGACGCGGGGATGGACAACACCGGGCGAAGCTCGATCACGCCTGTACTCGAAGATCTCCGTGCGGACAACACGTTGCTGATCTTTCCCGAGGGTGAATACTACATCGACGAACAGTTCCGGTTTACCGGATTCGAGAAGTTCGGTATGGTCGGGGATGGAGCGACGCTCGTGCCGGCGAACTATCACGAGTTCGATGGTCCGCAGTTTCGGTTATTCCGTCTCGGCGTCTCCTATAGACCGGGCGATCACCTGCTGTTCGCAGGGTTCGATGTCGACCAGACGGCACCGGATACGGGGATTCGGGTCATCGAGGCGACAGCCGAAGACCACCTCGAAGTACGGGACGTGACGATTCACGGCGAACACGACAGCGGGACGTGGGGTCCTGGTATGTTCGCCATGGCCGATTCGGACGGCTACGGCATCATCGAACGATTCCGTGCGCCCGACGGCGGCATCCACGCGGATCAGACGCCCAACGCGGGGAATATCTGGCGCGGTCCGATCGGAATCGAAGCGAACACGAACGTCGGCCACCTCGAGTTCAGCGGTTGTGAACTCGGCGGTTTCCCGGATAACGGGCTGTACGCGATCAACGATGAGGGGACGATCGTCGTCGAGGGTGGCGAGTTCAGAAACAGCAACGGCGCGAACGTTCGCGTCGGCGGTGAGGGAAGCGTCGTCAGGAACGCGTCCGTCGAAATCGATCGGACGCGGTCGTACGACCGCGGACAGCGGGGCATTCGACTCGAGAACGGGAAGAACCTCCAGATCGACGATGTCGATATCTCGATCACGTCTCCCCAGCCGACCAATCACGCGCTTTCGGTGATGAACACGTGCGAGTCCTCGAAGATCAAAGACACGAACATCGAGATCAGTGGTGACCGGGTAAACCACGGAATCGTCGTCTCGCCGGAAGCGGGCTACACCTACATCTACGACGGCGAAATCGATTTCAACGCCGCGGGTGGGTATCCGCTGTGGATTCGAGACAGCGACCGGGACGAACGGGTACTCGTCGAACTGCTCGATATCCACGGCGAGGCCGGCGTCACCTCGGCCGGTTTCCGTGACGGAATCAGGTGTAGCCGGGATAACTGTCGGTTCAGTCACGTCTCCGTCGACCAACCGGGTCGCCACGGTGCTGACCGGAACGCCGTCTTCCTCAACGGGAACGACGCGACCTTCTACAAGTGCACCTTCCGTGCGAACCAGTACCCGTACATCGACAACGGCGACGGGAACCTGCTCCGGAACTCGACGGTCGAGTCCTACGAGGGCCAGGAGGGTATCCGCCTCTACCCGGGTATCGATACCCCTCAGTTCAAAGTGAACGAAATCGTCAACGGGATCGATGACCTCGGTGCGGACGACGTTGTCACCTGGAACAATACGATCGCGTAACGAACGGACGACGCGACCGGGCGTGACTCGTCACCGCTGCACTCTCGGTCTCGTTTGCACCGCGTTCGAGCACACGTTGTTCACGACCGAGAAGACGACGAGGACCGCTACCCGTTCGTCGCTCGAATCGCGTCTCGGAACGTCACGACCTCGAGATCGAGTTCGTCGATCCACTCGAGGGTCTCGCGGATGCGATCTTCTGTGACTTCTTCCTTGAACGAGTGCGCGCCCAGGATCGCGATATTCTCCTGTCTCGCCGCTCGGTCGAGTTCAGTCTGGACCGTCTCTTGATTGGTGAACTCGATGAAGTAGGCCCGGTGGGTATCGAACGGGTCGAACGCGTCGCGGTCGTTGTGCATCGAATCCGGGTTCACGTTCGCGATTCCGTCGTAGTACTGCTTTGCGTGCTCGATCGCCCACTCGTCGACGACGTCGTAGGGTGCGAGCAGCGTGTCGATCGTCAGGCCGTGGTCCTCGAGCGTGTTCTTCGACGTTTCCAGGAAGTCGTTCATGACGTCGTCGGGGTATCGCTCGACGGCTTCCCCTGCACTGAAGGACTCTCCCAGAGCCTCGTCGAGTTCGAGATAGCCGCCGGTGCCGTCCGTGTTCGAGTTGACGATCGTTCGGCGAACGCTCGTGTCGCCGTCCGTGATCTCGATGTCGTTCCCGTGGTTGAAGCCGTGGCTGCGCTCTTCGGGATAGATACGGGTGTCGTCCGCTGTGGCGTCCTCGACGAGTTCGAACTCGCCGAGTGCGGTATGGGAGGTCGTGTGGGACATGATCTCCCAGCCGGCGGATTCGAGTTCGTCGAGCTGCTCGATGGTCATCCAGTCGGAGCCGTCGAAGTCTTGACGGCCCATCCACTCGGTGACGACAGCGGTGCTTGCGGGCGCGTCGAACTCTTGATGGACCGGGAACGCGGTCTCGTAGTCTGACATCGGTCCGTCGTCGTAGACGAACACGACGGCCCCGCCGTCGATCGTCGGTACGTCTTCTCCATCGGTCTCGTCGCCGTTTCCGTCGGTTTCGTTTCCGTTTTCGGATTCGTTTCCGTTCTCGCCGCCCGGTTGGATCGCGCTACAGCCAGCACCCAGTCCGAGACAGCTGACACCAGCCGTGGCGATGAGGTGGCGTCGCGTCAGTCGGCGACCTGTCAAATCTCTCTCCATCGGTTAGTGTCACGGTCGTGGGTACAGTCCTATACTTATCGGTCCGGTAATCGCGCTCTCGAGGGGAACCCGCGGCGCACGTTTCGTTTAACCGCGGTATAATAAGGCCGCCACAGCGGCATCGTTTCACCACTGTGGCTTTCGCTCGCGAGTTGTTGGGGGTTCGATTGCAAAACGCAATCACTGGACAGCGATCGCTGGAGGACAAGCAATGAATAGAAGCCTCGCTAGTGGCATCTTTTCGGTCGTCAGTACAAAAGTCATCGTTCTCGTCGTCACGGCACTTTCGACGCCGCTTCTGTATCGGTTTCTCGGTGCGTCGGGATTCGGTGACTACTCGTTCCTGATGTCGGTGTTCGCGATCTACATGATCTTCGTCAGCTCCGGCATCACCGACGGTGTCAGGAAGTTCCTCGCCGAGGATCGACCGAAAGCGAACTGGAGCAAACACGTCGTCGGCTACTACTTTCGTCTCGCACTCGTCCTTTCGGCCGCTGGAGCAGCGCTCATGCTTCTTGCCGCCTATTTCGACTTCGTCGGGAGTACCTTCGGCGGCGGGTTGTCGCAGTACTTCTACGCGCTCGCACTGCTCGTCATCACCGCCCAGTTTCGCGATTACGCACGCAAGACGCTCATGGGATTCGGCCTCGAACGCTACTCCGAGCCGCTGAAAGTCCTCGACAAGGTCGGCTTCGTCATCGTCGCCATCCCGCTTGCCTACCTCGGTGCTGGCGTGTTCGGCGCACTCGTCGGCCACCTCGTCGCGAGCACCCTCGTCGCGGCCGTCGGCCTCGCCCTCGTTCACCGTCGCGTTTCGCTTTCGTCGGTGTTCGACCGACCCGGCGATACCTTCCCCCGGAAGACGATGCTCACCTTTAACTCGATGAGCATCGCGCTCGTCTTCCTCCTGATGTCGCTCTATCACATCGACATCATCATGCTCCAGCAGTTCCGCTCGAGCGCCGATGTCGGGAACTATCGCGCCGCCCTCGCTATCGCCGAGTTCCTCTGGTTCGTCGGCATCGCCCTCCAGACCGTGTACGTCCACTCGACATCGGAACTCTGGTCACAGAATCGCCACCGACAGATTACTGAACTCGCCTCTCGGACGACCCGCTACACGTTTCTCCTGACGGCGATCATGGCTGTCGGCCTCGCGTCACTCGCCGATGTCGCCGTCCCCCTTTACTTCGGTTCCGAAGCGAAGCCGGCGATCGAGCCCCTCCTCCTCCTGCTCCCCGGCGCGCTCGGATTCGCGCTTGCAAGGCCGATCCTCGCCATCTCGCAGGGGAACGGCAAGCTCCGGTATCCGGTCGCCGCGACCGGGGCTGCAGCCGGCATCAACCTCGTTCTCAACGCGCTGTTGATCCCCCGCTTCGGGATGCACGGCGCGGCAGTCGCGACGAGCATCGGGTACGGCTCGATGTTCGCGTTCCACTGCCTGAGCGCCCGCGTTATCGGATTCGACCCCCTCGCTGACGCGCGACTCGGACGCGGTATGGTTGCGGCACTGCTCTCCGGTGCCCCCATCCTCTCGCTCTCGATGGCGATTACGAACCCACTGCTCGCGCTCGCGGTCGTCCCACCGGTCGGCTTCCTGACCTTCGTCGGCTTCGCGCTCCTCGTCGGCGCACTGGACCCGACGGAGCCGTTCGAAATCCTCGGACTGCTCCCCGATCCGATCGGTTCGAAAGCGGATGCGATGCACGACCGAATCGATCACCGAATCAGTACTACTGACAGCCCCTCACGCGGCTGGTTCCAGCGCATCCTTTTTATCGTCGGCCTCTCGCTGCTCGCATCCGGGCTCGCACTCGGACTGCTCGGCCCGGCACTCAATTCCCTACTATGAACTGGCACCCCGAGTTCAGTTTCTCACTTCGGGGACAGCCAGGCTGTCACTGAACTCGCTCTGAGGGAGCGCGATGAACAAGTGAGGACACGGTTGCACACCAATACTAGGTTATGTGTGCTTCACGCGCACCCGCGAGACGATCACTCTGATTTTCGATCGTCACTTTCACTAGTCACTACTCAACCAGCATCGCTCACCCGTCACGAGACGTGGCACGCGAGAACGGCCGCAGACGAGTTCACGAAATTGCTTCGCCGGTGACGGGAGGAACGAGGGGAGCCAACTTTCGCTTGGGATTCACCGGATCGGGTTGGATTCTCAGCCCGTACAACGCGGCGGCTAATTGTGCGGTCCGTGTCCGATGGGGCGACGAGTGTAACAGTGACACCAGAGCGGAGAGCGGAGTGAGCAGTAAGGAAGAGCCGCCGCTGAGATCGAGATTTGGGCTGAGTGAACTCGTGCGGGAGAAGCGTTCGGGGATGGATCCGTGACCGGAGGCAAGTGAGCGAGCGCTAGTACACTTGCGTCTCGAGGTGCTCGCTCTGGGCCATATCAAACACCATCGCGAAGAGCAAGAGCGCGACGCCGAAGATAAAGACCAGGAAACTCGCCATGCCCTGGAGGAACGGAAGCGTCAACTGCGAGAGGGCGGTGAACAGCGTCCAGAATCCACCGACCATCCCGATCGCAGTGGTTCCCGCACCAAGTAGGTAAAAGAGTGCGAGCGGGTGGAAATCGAGAGCGAGGTATTTCGTCTTGAGCCGCCAGAGGAAGTTCTTGAGGAGCATCGTCGAGACCTTCGGAATGTACTCCGAGTAGGTGATGCTCGACTCCTCGTCGCCGTAGACGGCGGGCATCGACACGTCTGCCACGGCCGCGTTGTTGACGTTTAGCTTCACCAGCAGGTCGTTGCAGTAGCCGTAGTACTCGTAGAGTGCTTCGAGTTCAATCGCTTCCAGGGCGTCTCGGGAGATGGCCGTGTACCCGTTCTGCGGGTCCATCGTCTTCCAATAGCCGGAGGCGACCTTGGTGAGGAAGGTAAGCATGGTGTTGCCGATGAACCGAAAGCGGGGCATGGCATCCCGGTATTCGGCGGCGAGGAGCCGATTCCCCTTGGTGTAGTCGGCGGTGCCCTCGACGATCGGATCGAGCAGCCGCGACATCTGGGAGAGGTCCATCTGGCCATCCGCGTCGACGGTGACGGTAGCGTCGACGCTGTCCGCACGAGCGGCGAGGTAGCCGGTTTTGATCGCGCCGCCCGCACCGCGATTTTCACGGTGCTGGATCGGGACGACGCGCCCGATCGGATCGTGGACGACGGCTCGGTTCGACAGGGCCGAAGTGCCGCCGTCAGGTGCGAGTTCAGCCCGGTGGGTCGCGGCTGTGCGGTTCGAGTTGGTCTCGGTCGCGCGCTCGTCACGATCCGCCCTGGCCGCGTCGTGGATTTCCTCCCAAGTGCCGTCGGTCGACTGGTCGTCGATGAGGTACAATCGGTCGACGTACGCCGGCATCTCGCGGATCACGTCGCCGACGAATCCTTCCTCGTTGTAGGCGGGGATCACGACGCCGACGCTGGAGTCTCGGTACATCTAGGTAGTGCCTCCTGTGACTGTGTTAGGCATCGGAGAGTTCGGATGCGGTGACGACATCGACATCCGCGGCATCGATGTACTCGAGGAGGTCCGCGAACGCGGTTTCGGCCATGCCGTCGGGACCGATTTCTTCGAAGTGCAAGACTGCGAGTTGCCCGTACGCTTCGGCGTGGTCGACGTACGTTCTCGTCGTCGCACCCGCCTCCCCGGAGAAGAACCCGAGGTTGTACGGGTCCGAAATCGGCAGTGCGTTCGGAGACCCACCGTACCGGAGCGCTCGGTCGTGATACTCCTGGACGAGTTCACGCGTCGTCGGGCCGAGAACGTTTCGTGGAGTGATGAAGGTCCCCGCGCCGTCTTCGAAGCCGCGGGTCTCGAGCCAGCCGGCCGTCTGCTCGATTATTCGTTCCTGCTCGTCGGCGGAGAAGTCGGTGATGTTCTGGGAGCCCGTTCGCGGACGGGCGGCGAGATCCCAGCCGGCCTCGGCTAGCTCGTCGAGTTCACTGAGCGAGAGTCGGCCGTTGCTGTCGTTGCCGACGGCTTCGGGGATCACGGCTTCGACGCCGGCGAAGTCGTACGTCGAGAGGTGATCGAGTGCGATTTCGTGATGGCTCTGAAGCGTTCCGTTGAACAGGAGCATGACCTTGCCCGTGTCGGGGCGGGGGGCGGTGCGAAGGTCGTCGATCGAGCACTCGATCGGGCCGGAGTCGCTGCCGCGTCGGCGGGCCGAGAGGCGGATCTCGCGGACGGACGAGAGGTCGGGGTTGCCGTCGACATCCGTCGTGCCGAAGTCGACACGGGTCCAGCTATCGTTCGGTCCAACAAGGGTGCGCCGGAGCCGGTGAACGATGTTCGAGTTCGGCGCGAAGAGTTCGAGCGTCAGCGTGAGTTGGTCCTGTTCGGCGAATTTGACCGCCAGCGAGAGGTTCGAGTCGCTCAGGTCCGTTCCGCCGGAGATGGTCCGATAGATACCGGCGTATTCGGTCCCCTCGGGTGCGGTGAGGCGGGCGGACTGGGAGCCGCTGTAGGGGTCTTCCTCATTGGCTTCGAAATCGCCCTCGTCGAGTAACGTGACCCAGTCGTCGAGGGTGTCGAATGAGTTGATGGTTTCGCCCGGCAGGTCGGCGGGGTCGGCGTAGTGGAACGGTGTCGTCTCGCCGTCAGAGTCGTCATCGCCGTTTGACTCGGTGTCGGAATCGTCGTCGCCGTTCCCGCCACCCCACTCTTCGATGCTCGAGAGGCAGCCGGCGACGCCGAGTGTGCCGACCGCCGCGGTCGCCGCCACGAACGATCGTCGATTACTGTTCGTCATTGACTCTATCGAGAACTGGTTGGGTCTTTCTTATACACCTCTTAGCGCCCACAGCAACCCGGATCGTTGCCGGGGACCCAATCTGTGGATGAACACGGAATCCACTGGCAGCGGTGCTTATGCGCTCGATAATAATGGCCTGGGGCCGGATAGCGTCCCGAAATGGCACACGAACGGTCAGAGCCGCGCGTCAGCGTCGTGATTCCGACGTACAACAGAGCCGGGACCCTGCCGACAGCGATCGATAGCGCGCTTGAGCAGACGGTCGAGGAAATCGAAGTGATCGTCGTCGACGACGGCTCGACGGACGACACGCCAGCGGTGCTCGCGAGCTACGACGACCCGCGAGTGCAGCCGGTCGTCCACGCGGACAATCAGGGGGCAAATGTCGCCCGAAATACCGGTATTGACCACGCCCGCGGCGAGTACATCGCATTCCTCGATTCCGATGACGAGTGGCGTCCCGAAAAACTCGACCGCCAGCTGGAGACGCTCGAAACGCGCTCGGAAGAATGGGTCGCCGCCTACTGTGACACCGCGCTGGAACTTCCCGAGACGAGCGACAAACTCCGCGGTCTCGCCGCCGCCGTCCTCTCCCGGTCGGACGCAGAGCCGACCCGGGAGGGCGGCGAGGAACTGATCGGCGAAATCCTGGCGGACAACGTCCAGCCGGGGGCCGGCTCGACCCTCCTCGTCGAAACCGAGGTTGCCCGCGATATCGGCGGCTTCGACGAAGAACTCGACCGATTTCAGGACCCGGAGTTCTGTCTGCGCATCCTCAAAGAAGGAAAACTCGCCTACGTCGACGACGAACTCGTCGTTCGCGAGGAAACGGGCCATCCGCCAGCAGCCGTCATCAAAGCCGCCGATCAGCAGTACCTCTCGCGGTACGAAGACGAGGTCGACCGCTTCGAGGCTGCGGGATACGACATTCGTGCGCGTCACAATCTCCTCCTCGCAAAGCGATACCTCGCCGAGGGACGGTTCCTGCGCGGCGCGTGGCATCTCCGATCCGCAACCCCCTCTCGACGTCGCTATCCGGGGCTGTGCTGGGCTGCTGGAACCGGCGTTCGACGGCGTCCGAAGACAGTCGTCGCGACCGCGTTCCTCTTTGCGCTGCTCACTGTCGGCCTCGTCACCGCTGCCTCTCGAATCCCGCTGTGTAGTCCGACCGCAAACAGCCCCGATGTCGACGAGTTCTCGACGGACGCCGGTTCGACGCTTGCCGACTCGGAGTCGGCAGACGAGTAACCAACGTTCCACCTGGGCCAACTGAACTCGCGGCTGTGAAACGATCTTTTCCGCTCGGTAACTAATACCGTCGCGCTCCCAGCGGAAGTCATGAACGTCCGAACGCTGTATCATACGGCTCGAGGGCTGCAGGGACTCGCGGGGACCGAGTACGAGAGCGACGTTTCCCCACCGCTTCAGCGTCGGCTGTGGCTCTGGCGGCGCGGCTTCCTGAGTCGCTCCGATGCGATCTACGATCTGGACGAGGAGTCAGCGCAGGACTACGTCAACGACTATCAGCGGTTCGTTCGAACGAAGCGCATTAACGGCACCTGGTCGGTCGCGCTGTCGAACAAACTCCTGTTTCATCGGGTGATGCAGCCCTTTGACGAGCAGCGGATGACCGTCTACGGGATGGTCACTGACGGCTCGTTCCACTCGGTCGATGCGATGGCCGAACAGTCGGAACTGACCGACGGTGGACGCGTCGTCGCCGAGTCCGCGGGTGATGGAGGCGTGGAGGGTGACGCGGCCGACGAGTTCAGTCGAGCAGGAGACCGGACGCATAACGCCGCTCAACGGGTCGTCGAACGCCTCGAAGTCGAGGATTCGTTGGTGCTCAAGTGGGTCCACGGCGGCGGCGGGAACAACGTCTTGCTGTGTTCCCGGTCCTCGGACGGCTACCGGGTGAACGGCGAGCACCACACGGAGGCGGAGTTTCGCTCGGTCGTCGCGAACCTGGAGGAGTACCTCGTCTGTGAGTACGTCGAGCAGGGGGATTTCCCGGCCGAGCTGTATCCGGAGACGCCGAACACGCTCCGGTTCATCACGATGTACGACGAAGTCGATCACGAGCCGTTTATCGCGGCGGTGATCCATCGAATCGGCACCAGTGACTCGGAGCCGCTCGACAACTTCACGCAGGGTGGCCTCTCCGCAGCCATCGATCCCGAGACGGGTGAACTCGGGGCCGGTGCACGGCCACCGACACACAGCAGTGGGCGCGTCTCGTGGCACGAAACCCACCCGGATACCGGAACGCAAATCGAGGGTAGGAAGGTTCCCGGCTGGCAGCAGATCCGCGATTCGGTGCTCGAAATGGCGTCGACGGCCTCGTTCCTCCCGTACATCGGCTGGGACGTGATCGTCACCGACGACGACGGATCGTTCTCGGTTATCGAAGCCAACAGCTATCCGGGGCTCAAGTCGATCCAGGTCCATGGCCCACTGCTGGCCGACGACCGGGTGCGGCGGTTCTACGAACGACACGACGTGTGCTAACAGGATACATTACGTGTCCGGAGATACATCACCGAATAATAACTTACTGCTCGGGAGCAGTATAGGTATACTCACCCCGCTTACACCGGTCAGACCGGACAGTTGTGGACTTAGAACAGTTTGACGGATTTCGGTACTCTACTCGATCCAACCATTTCGCGAGCGGAACATAGTCGCACAATAGTCTTAGATGCGCTATAGTCATCACCCCCTCCTTCAAAAGGAAGCAGTGGTATGCAGCGGGATTCGATATCACGACGAACAGTATTGTCCCTTTCTGGACTGGCAGTCACAGGCGCAGGTATTGCAACCGGTACACAAGTGCAGACACAGACCCAAGACCAATCCGACCCGGGATCGACCGACGAGGCTGACCTCTCTCGTTCTTCGTTTACGATTCTGGAGGGAACGGGCGGCGAAACGACCGTCAACGTCACGGAGGCACCAACCGACGGCCCAACGGTTTTCGTCATCGGTGGCATCCACGGCAACGAGACCGCCGGCTACATCGCCGCCGAAGAGATTACCGAGTGGACGATCGACGCCGGGACGCTGGTCACGCTCCCCCGAGCGAACCCCGTCGCCATCGAACGCACGACTCGCGTCAACGACGAGGGCGTCGACCTCAACCGACAGTTCCCCGAGGGAAGCGACCCCGGAACTGAACTCGCCACCGCGATCTGGGATGTCCTCTCCGAGTTCGATCCCGACATCGTGATCGATCTGCACGAATCGCGCGGGATCTACGCGGGCGACCCCGTCGACGGCGTTGGACAGGGGATCTTTCACTCTCGCCGGGACGATGTCGCCCAACTGGCAGCGGACACCGCCAACGCGGTTAACGACACCTACATCGACAATTCGAACCGCGCGTTCCAGACCGGGTACCACTCCGCCCCCGGCAACGATCCAAGCGGGCTCCTCGTCCACAAGGCGTCCCGCGACCTGAACGCCGATACCTTCCTCGTCGAAACCGTCTCGACCCAGAACGAACTCGAAACGCGAGTCACCTGGCACTCGGCGATCGTCGAACACCTGGCCTCCGACGCACTGTTCCCGGCAGGCGAACCCGACAACGGCCACGAACCAGACAAACCACTAGACGAAGAGGAAGAACCAGACGATCCGCCGGCAAACGAGGAAGAACCAGACGATCCGCCGGCAAACGAGGAAGAACCGGATGAGACCGAACTCGACGATGGTGACGATAGTAGTGGAGAAAACGGCGACGACGGCGACGACGGCGAAGACGACGAGAACGGTGCGGGTTCCGGCGACAACGACGGCAGTGACGACAGCAACGGCGACAGCGACATTCCAGCTGATCACACCGCCCCGACCGCAACAATCCGTACCGAGCCAGCGAACGCTGCCGACCGAACCTTCGCTCCCGACGAAACCGTCACCCTCGATGCCACCTGTTCCGGTGCTCCCGACGGTGAACTCGTCAGCTACGAGTGGAGCATCCAGAACGACGGCACCTACGACGAATCCGGCCAAACGGTCGACGTCACGGTCAGTGCCACCGGCGAACACCGCGTCCTCCTGCGCGTCACCGACGACGCCGGCGCACACGATACGGCCGAACTGACACTCACCGTCAACTAACACTGTCAGACAGCACTGTTTGAAGACCGGTCGCTCGAACTCGGCTGTCTCCAACGGCGACAGCTAGACCGTCGCGACCGACTTCCCACTGACTTCTGTCCGACAGTATACCCACCGACGTGACGAGGAGACCAACTGCTTCAACCGATCGCGCGGGTATGGCTATCGGCTTCTCTCACTCTCACTCTCACTCTCACTCTCACTCTCACTCTCACTCTCACTCTCACTCTCACTGGGCACCGAGCGACGACGACGGCAGTCGTATTGATCGACTCATTGGCCGATCGCACTCGAGAAACAGCTCATCTCTCGGTTCGAGTTGCGTTCAGTACCGCTCGCGACCCGCGATCCACTCAAAACGGGTCCGTCCGTAGCTTCCACAGGTCATCGAAGTTGATAACCTCGACATCCGCACTATCGACGTACCCGAGGAACGTCTCGTAGTCGCCCTCGGGCATCGTATTGTTCGCGTCGAACTCGTGGAAGTTCAGGATCGTACACTGGTTGTGCGCCTCGGCGAGATCGACACACCGTTTCGACGTACTCAGGTCGTGTCCGATCGTCCGCGGCAACGCCATCGGGTCGAATCCGTAGACGGTCGTCGTGTTGACGTTCCCCGACTGGTTGAACCCGCCGCAGTAGTGGTAGTCCGTGAGATACTCGAGGCTCGTCTTGTCGTAACTGTTGTTCGGATAAACGATGTAATCCGCGCCTTCGAACTCGTTCTCGATGAACCAGCTCTTGTCGCTCCGGATGCGGTTCTCGAGTTCAGCCTCGTCGTCGTACTCGTGGAGCGAGGTGTGCGTTCCGTGGACGACGATTTGATCGCCCGCTGCCTGGCGATCCTCGAGTTCCGAAACGGACATGATGCCGTTGCGCCCGTCTACTACCCACCGCGGGACGACCGCCTGGACCGCTGAGAAGCCGAACTCGTCGTGCAGCGGCGCAGCGGTGTCATAGAAGTCGCGCGTGCCGTCGTCCCAGCTCAGCATGACGTAGCCAGTCTCCGGTTTCTGGTGGGTCCGAAGGTCGTCGATCCAGAGTTCGGCTTCGTCCATGGAGTGGAGAACCCGAATTTCGAGCCGGTCGGCATCGTCCAGCGACGGCGCGATATCGCTCTCTTCGAAGACGCCGGGACTCGCGCGGAACCAGCCGACATCGGGAGTGCGATACGTGATCTCGCGCAGCGAGTAGATCCGGTCGCTTCCATAGGAGTCGACGACGCGCAGGTTAACTGTGATGTTCTGGGGCGTCGTGGTCCGAACGGCAAAGGAGTAGTCGTTGCCGGTCAGATCGGTTCCCGAGATATCGCGTTGTGCGACGATAGTCTGGCCGTTCTCGCTCGTCAGACGGAGGCTTTGAGAGCCGTCGAAAGAAACGTCCTGATCGGCCTCGCCCGATCCGCGCGCGATCTCCCAGGCATCGATATCCTCGAAGTCGTCGAGGGAGTCGCCCGGCTGACCGTACTCCGTACGGCTATTGTACTCGGTTTCGAGGGACGGAACGCCGTCGGCGAGTGCGGCGACATCCGACGCCCCGTTCTCGGCGGATTCGTTTCCCGACGATCCGTCGTCGGTCGATCCGCCGCGCAGTGGCTTGAGCCGGTCGGTACAGCCCGCCAATCCGGCGACCGCAGCAACGCCCGATCCGGCGAGGAATCGGCGTCGCGTCGCGCGTCCATCTGTCATGGTGCTCAACCGTACTGATAGTGACGGCATTATTATGGCTCTGATAGGCACCTGCGCGGTGCTCGTGCGGTTCAACTGAACCCCTCTATTTCGACCGGCTCGGGCCTTAGCAACGGCATAGTTAATGGGAATTCGACCCCAGATCAGAGGAGAGACAGACTCGCGGGGATGGTCGGACCGTTCCGGCATCCCCGCGACGAAACGCCGTCCACTCCCACCACAGCGGAGAGTACTAATATTAATGATGAACAAAGAACTGTTTGGTGTATTCGGTGGTAGCGAGACGTTCGAGCGGTTTCGATCGCGCGACGAGTTCGACGAGGTCCTCTCGGGACCGTCACTTACAGTTGCGATCAGAGATCCCGGTCTCGACTATCCGGGCTGGAGCGCAACGTATGCGGACGAAACCGGCTGCTGTGTAATCTGGGGCGAGGCCTACGTTCCCGGTGACGAGCAAAACGCCGCACGCTGGCTGCTCGACCAGTACGACACGCACGGGCTCGATGCACTGGACACGCTCAACGGTTCGTACCTGGCTGTCCTCGATATCGACGGTGAAACGCCGTTCGTCGCAACCGATCTCGTGCGCTCACGGGAGTGTTTCTACACCGACGACCCCGGTCCGCTCGTCTTCGGCACCGACGCCGCCGAAGTCGGACAGACGATTCCGGACCCCTCACTCGACCGGAACGGTATCCTCGAGTTCCTCCACATGGGTCTTGCGCTCGGAGAGAAGACGTGGATAGACGAACTCTCGCGGCTTCCGATCGATAGCCGGCTGACACCGCACGGCGTCGACTCACTTTCCCGGTTCGTCTACCGACCGGCCGACCCCGACGCCTTCGACTACGTAGACGAACTCGCGTCCCGTCTCGAACGGGCGCTGCGGCGGCGCTCGTCGAATCCCGGGCCGAAGGGGCTCTTGCTCTCTGCGGGGTACGATTCCCGCATCGTGCTCTCACAGGTCGACGACATCGACCACTGCTATACCGTCGGCTCGCCGGATGCACAGGAAGTGCAGGGTGCAAAACGGGTTGCGAACCAGTACGGTGCAACACACACCGCGTTTCAACCGGACGAACGCTATCTGCTCGCCGACGAGTCCAAGGTCCAGTACTCACAGGGGATCAAAGAGTCGCTTCATATTCATCACGCCGGCTATACCGACGAACTCACGGACGAAGTCGAGACGATGTACCACGGCCTGCTCTGTGATACGTTCTTCCGTGGACACTTTACCGCACAGGACGGGGTCGATGTGCTCGGGACATGGGTGCCGTTTCAGCGACTCGATCCCGATCCCGATCCGGTCGCGGTCTTCCTCGACAAGTACGGGTACAGCCGCGAGCAGAGCATCGAACTGACCGAGCGGACGGGGATCGACAACGATCCGGAACAGTTCGTCGAGGAGGCGATCGCCGCCGAATTCGCCGCCAATCGCTCGCGCGCAGAGTGCATTCAAAACGCCCTGACCTGCTGTGGTATCGCCAACCAGCCGTCGGTTCCGTTCCACAACCACCTCGCCGACCAGTTCTTTGCTCCGTTTCTGGCAACCGATCGCGAACTACTCGAGTGGCACCTCCGAACGCCCCCGCGCCTCCGGACGACCGAGACCTTCTTACAGGCTTGCAAACAGCTCGACGACGATATTCTCCGTCACCGGCCGCCGGATCGCCCGCACGACGGCATGCTGCTAAACGAAGTTGAGGGGTTCGTCAGGCGCAAGACGCCGCTTCTAACCTCGTTCGAGCCCCCGTGGCCCGACCGGCGAACGCTCTTCGAGAAACACGGGTTCAATGACCGACTGCTCGGCGAGTACGAGAACATCCACCCGATAGCACCCAGACACAAACTCCGCGTGGCCGACCTGCAAACGTGGCTCGACTCCTGGGATGCAGTTGCTAGTGACACAATCCCATGGTTGCAATCACCACCACGGATTATGTCCTAGTACAGCACCCGAACGACCTGTTTCTTGACATCGGGAACGGATTCTAACGGTTCCTCAAACAGCCGCTAACAATCATTTAGATCGTTTACTGGATTTGAATCGTGAGAATACTTATATACCACGAAGATTTAGGCTGGAATATGCGTCTGACGCCGTCTTGGTTGCGCTCTTCGTCAGCCGACACGGTCGAAGAGCAATCAGTAGATGGCGATTCTCCGGGGGTCTTACTGCACACTATCGCCGGCGTGGCTGGGGCCAGTCCACATCCCAGGACCAATACTGCCACCGCTAGGACCTTCGCAAGTTCGAGTACAAGTACGAGCACAGACACAAACACGAGTTCGGGCTCACGTTCAGGATCGAGTCCACCGACAGACCGTGGCACGGACACTAACACTGACACCGACGCCGACGGCACCCACACCCACACCCACACTGCCGACTCTACCCCTGCTGCGGTTCCCGACTCCGATGAGGAACTCCTCGCGCTCCTTGCAGACATGCGAACTCCAGTTACTGTCGATGAACTCGTCGACCGACTGGTTCACAGTGCTGACCAGCAGGAGACAGCGGGTACGTCTGCAACGGTGCAGTCGACACGCACTCGAACGCCGTCGAATCCATCGGCGGTACAGCAATCACAGTCGACATTAACGTTCCCGTCGACTCCACCGACACCACCGTCTTCCGTCCCGATCGAAACGTGGGCGACTATTCACGAACACCTCCATCAGAAGCGCCTTCCTGCGCTCAACGAGGCTGGTTCGATCACGTTCGATCCGGAACGCGGCCTCGTGGAACTTCCCGAGACGACTGCAGACGAACAGTCATTTTCGCCGCCGCTCCTTGGTCCGATTCTGGTCGGACTCCTGTTTCTATTCGTTGCACTCGCATCGGCATCAGTACTGACGGCAGTAACGCTTACAGTAGCTGCAACGACGTTTGCAGTGTGGATGCTCCCGGTTTACGGGCTAGTATAAGGAGTTTCGGTAATCGCAGTCGTCCGGATCAATTGATAAATCGACTGGCAGTGACCAGTGTGAACAGCAGCAAGATTAGTGCGCTCAGTCCGATTCCCGAAACGATCGAGAGGACTGGGAGTTCGAGGACGGCACCCAGCAGCGCGACGTAACAGACGGCGGTCGCACCAATGTAGTAGTCGTCGCTGACGGAGATCGATGTCTCGTCGTTTTCGCTCGATTCGTCCGTCTGCTCGTCGACCTGCAGGTACTGATCGACTTCGTCCGCGAGCGGCTTGCGTTCGACAATTCCGCGATTTTGCTGATAGTCGATGACGCCGGCTTCGTCCAGTTTCGAGAGGTGGGACTGGTACAACGGGATGTAGACGCGCTGGCGCTCCGTCGAAGTGAGCTCTGCAACCGTCGTATCGTGTTCCCACGCAGCTACCTGCTCTGCAACGTCACGCATGCGGACGGCTTCGTCGGTGCCGCGGAGGTACCGCAGAACCAGCCGCCGGCGTTCATTTTGCAGTAGGTGAAATATTTCGTCTTCAGTGAACGACTCCACGTCTGAACCGTCGGCTGCCTCGTCAACTGCGTCGTCTGCAGTTTCCTGCCCGCTCTGTTCTTCCGAACTGACATGTGTCGTTGTCATCGAACCAGTCTTCCCTAATCAGGTGTGGGTAATAAAGTGTAGAAACCGGACATTCCAATTGAATCGGCTTCACGATATTTCAGCGACCGGCATTCGATTTTATGCCATTTTATAACTCCAGTAATACGCTCATTTAGGCTATATAATGCCGGTCTCAAAATACTCTTGCCCATTAATTACTGCTATTACAGAGTGAATACTTCAAAACACTATCGCTGAATTTTCGATAGTTCTGTTCAGTATGACTATCCAGAACCAGCGAAAGACATTAGTCCAGCACATATGTCTGGGTTGTGGTATAATGGGTGGAGTTCGGGGGTAATTTCACCGGGTGAGCGGCCCTTACCGGGGCGATAATAAACCACCTAGGACCCGTCGTCGACACCATGAGCGACACCGACTGGTGGTTTCTCGACCTGGCGATCGTCATCGCGAGTACTGGTGCCCTCTCACTCGGGCTTTTCCTCCCGCTACCGGGTCCTGTTCGCATCGGACTGGCACTTCCGCTGTTACTCTTCCTCCCCGGGTATGCGCTCGTCTCCGTGCTGTTTCCGGACGAAGCCGCCGACGACGATCAGGCGTTCGACGAGGAAAAAACGGGTCTTGGGAATCCCTTATTGCACACCCGTGGTCTCGAACTCACTGAGCGGGGAATCTTGTCAGTTGTTTTTAGTGTTGCGCTTGTCCCGGGAATCACCCTTCTTGCCAGCGTAACCCCTTGGGGTATTACCTTCGAACCAGTGCTTTACGGGATTACGCTGGTGACCATCGTGCTGTCCCTACTCGGAATCGTCTCTCGCTACCGGTGTCCGCCGGATCGACGATTCGCGATGACCCCGACCGAGAACTCGCTGTTTTTCACACAGGTTCAGAATCGAGCGTACTCCGGCACGAATCCGCGCCCGTACAATCTCGGAATCGCACTCGGTGTCGCCGTGTTGCTTTTGAGCGCAGGGTTTGCCGTTGCCAATCCCGCACAGCACGACGATGGCTACACCGAGTTCGCGGTCCAAACCCAGGAAGTCGACGGTGATGTACAGACGATGTACAACGATACGTACACGGCCGGTGAGTCCCAAGAGTTGACGGTCTCGATTACAAACGAAGAGCACACGGAGCAGACGTATACGACAGTGATGCTGTTACAGCGGGTGAACGAAACCGACGCTGGTGATTCCGTGACTGTCGCGGAGGAAACGCAACTCACCACTACCTCGACGACAGTCGCTGATGGCGAGACGAGTGAACCGACGCTCGAGTTCACGCCGTCGATGCAGGGTGAGTCCCTTCGGTTGACGCTCTTGCTGTACAAGGGTGAGCCGCCATCGGATCCGAGTTCGGAGTCCGCCTACCGGGAGATCCAGTTACCGATCGTCGTCGAATAGAACCGTCGCTCGACGGATTACGGTCCGATCAGTCCTATCGCCTTTGTTCCAGTCGTCCGCTCCGGTCGGTCGCTCTCGAGTTCTCCGAAGACCAGCCCTCGACGGGTTTGTCCCGAGTCGCAGTCCGCGATCGATTCGCTGGTTCGCAGAATTCAGTTCCACTGCAGCGGTCACCTGTTCTTTGCTGTGGAAACTCCTATGTCACCATCAACCAGGCCCAAACACGGTGGCCAGCTACTCGGGGAAGTCGATGATGAGTCCCGTCTCGATCCACGGTTGCCCGAGCAGACCCGGTCGCGGGACTAGCTGTGCGACTCGCAACCGATATCTACCGTTGCCGGGAGAGACGTACAGTCGTTTGTATCGGACGACGTGGGCGAGGGTGTCCCCGGGCGTCCACGAATACAGCTCTCCGGGACCCTCGTATCCAGGGTCCAACGAATACAGTTCGTCAATCCGCTTGGATGGTGGGGTTACGTCGGCCACCGAGTCGGGCGTTCTGTGGAGCCCGTATAACAGCCCAGCACGGGTCAGCTGCCTGTCGTGCTCACCCTCGTACCGATCGAGGAGCGCACCGCTCAGTCGGAAGTCGGTCCAGAGTCGGTCCGTTCGATTCGCGTCGTTCGTGTCCGCTCCGGGAAAGCGACCGTTCTCGATGAGCCGGCGGATCGCTGCCTCGTCGTCGAGTTGTGCGGGAGAGAGCGGCAGGGCATCTGCAACCGTCTCGGGCGGCCACAGTGGGCCGCCACGCACGTAGGGGGACTCCACGCTGGCCGCGGCAGTTGTTCCGGACGCGTTCTCGCCGCGGACCCCGAGAAAGCGCGGCTCAACGAGCGTCCGCTCCCCGAACAGCGTCGACCGTCGGCCGATAACCACGCCGAATACGTCGAACATGCGGTCGGTGGTGGATTCGTCGATCCCGGTATACTGGACGCCGAGGAGGTGGGTGACGGACGCCTCCGGCAGTTCCGATCCGGACCGGTACTTGCTGTACCAGAGCGTCCCGACCTCGGGCGTGGTGTCGAGACGCCGCGTGTCGAGCTGCTCGATATCGGATCGGTGAACGGGGTTATCAGTTACGTATCCGACCACGCCGATACCGCCAACGCCGGCGGCGCCACCGATTCCGAGGAGCTGCCGCCGGCTGAGAGTGTCTCGAGTCATGCGCTCGGTCGCTTGCCGCTTCGTGCCGTACTGCGTTCGGTTCTCGGACAGCCACGAGCGGCCGTCCCGCTACAAGCGTTGCGGGCGGCTGCGAGCGCCACCCGCCGACGGTCGTCGATGAGCGGGCTGCGGAGGCGAGGACCGTTTCGTCAGTGCGGCGATTCGGGCAAGTCGTCTGCTCTGTTCTGTTCACCGCTTTGAAATATATCCTGTGGTCTCCGTCTGACCGCGTGGCGGGTCGAGTAGTTATCGGAGCAACAATCGATCTCACCGTTACTGTCACGAACAGCGTGCTGACTCGATGGAAATTCTGCTATCCCATGAGAGCGTGAAACAAGGATGGGACGCAAGAGACCGAGCTGTATTCCGTGCCCGAGAGCACGTGGTGCTGANTGGAAATTCTGCTATCCCATGAGAGCGTGAAACAAGGATGGGACGCAAGAGACCGAGCTGTATTCCGTGCCCGAGAGCACGTGGTGCTGACTGGTCCGAGTGCGTAGGAAGCCGAGTCCTGGGCATCACAGCCCGACTGCCGCTCCCGGCGGCAGTCGGGAAAGCCCGCATAGGTGAATCTCCGTTTCACGCACCACCGTCCCGAGGTGAACCCAATGTTCATCGGAATCGACGTACACAAACGGTACTCACAAATCGCAGTATTNAATCTCCGTTTCACGCACCACCGTCCCGAGGTGAACCCAATGTTCATCGGAATCGACGTACACAAACGGTACTCACAAATCGCAGTATTAAACGAGAACGGTAAGATCGTCGAAGAGGTTCGCGTCGAAAACGCGANCAGCAGTACGCTGGGTCAAAAGCCGCGCTTGAAGCGACCAGCAACTACTACCACATCCATGATACTCTTTCAGAGTATCTGGATGTGACTGTCGCTAACCCCGGCGAATTAAAATTGATCTCCGACTCGGACAAGAAAACTGATCGCGTCGACGCGAAACAACTACGTTCTTGGAGGAGGGGCGCTGGAAGCCCGTGGTGGGTCGCTTGGGTGAGGATCACTACGTGTTCGTCCAGTTTGGCCACAACGACGAGGTATCCTCGAAAGAACAGCACACGACCGAGGAGCAGTTCGTCACCAACCTTGAGACGTTCGTCGAAGAAACACGCGACCGCGGAGCAAAGGCGGTATTGCTCACGCCCATCGCGCGCCGTCACTTCGACGAGGACGGCGAACTGAAAGACACCCATCGAGTCTACTCGGAGCTGATACGAGACGTCGCACGGACGCGTGACGTGCCGCTCATCGACGCGGACGAGCGGAGTCAGTCACTCTTGGGAGAACTGGGGCCGGAACGATCAAAATCCCTCTACAATCATCTGCCGCCGGGTGAACATCCCAACTATCCCGACGGGGTGGCCGACAATACGCACTTCAGTGAGTCCGGAGCTCGCCAGATGGCCGAACTAGTACTAGACGGGGTCGAAGCATTGGACCTCGAGCTGGCTGCCCACGTCGTCCGGGACAATCAGTAATTGTGACAGTGGATACAATCGGGGGCAGTGAACTCTCTATCGGGGCCGGGTGTGAACGGGAAAAATAGCGCGGCGACGAAACCGACCGACTAACTCGCCGGCGACGGCGTACACATGGTTACCTCGCCGTTCGTGTAGACCGTCGCCTGGTCCGGACTACAGAGCCGATCCTGACTGACCTGTTCGATGCGACCTGGGCCATCGGCGGTACCGAAGTACGTCGCATCGGTCGATTGCTCGGTCCGGTAGACGACGTAGTCATGGTCGGCGGACCCGCCGTCGGGGACCGTCGCCGTCGTCGTCGACGGATAGGCTCCCGTCCGACTGAAGACCGTTTGATACGGATGGTCCGTGTGGAGTTGTTGATCGGGTCTGATATTGTCGCCGTCGGGGCTCCCCGTGAGCTCTCCGATGCTGTCGACGGCGGCGAGTTCAGCTTCGCTGTAGGCGAGTTGTTCGTGCTGCTCGGAGAAGACCGGATTCTCGGTGTTGCTTTCGGCGGCGAGGAACATCGCGCCGGGGTAGATGAGTGCGAACAGCACGAGGCAGGTGACGACGATGCCGGGAGAGAGGTTCCGAGCGAACGTGCGCAGCCCGATCGCACCGAGGATGGCCATCGGCGCGTAGAGGAACGCGAACCAGCGCGTCGGAATGAAGTTCCGGATGCCGAACATCGGCAGGACGAGGACGAACACGAGCATGATTGCGGCGGCGAGCAGGAGGGTGAACACCGACTGTTCGGCCCGGCGGCGGTGGACGACGTAGAGACAGCCGACGAACGTCACACCGAGTAGGAACAGGAAGCCGAGGACGTCGATATAGGGGACGAGCTGTTCGAGAAGCGTCGGTGCGGCGGCTTCGGCACCGGCTTCGCTGGCTCCCGCGCTGCCGCTTGCGATGTTGAGGAAGCCGGCGCTCTCCTCGAGCGTCTGCCTGAAGTACCTCAGAATGGTTTCGAGGAACGATTGATCGCGGTAGGGCGTAAGTGACCAGACGAAGATCGTCATGCCGAAGTTGAAGACGACGAGGCCGATGAGGTTGACCGGCTTCTTCGCGCGGAAGACGCTCGTATCGAGCCGCGTGAGTCCGAAGGGGCCGACGATGAAGACGACCTGGGCGACGAAGGCGGCGAGTAGCAGGACGAGCATGATGAACGTCGACACCTGGTGGGTGAGGATGACGGCGACGCTCGAGAGGAGCAACAGCGAGAAATCACGTATCGTGTATTCGATACGCATCACGCGGATGAGGGCGTACAGGACGCCGAGGAAGAACACCAGCCCGAGGCTCGTCGGAATGAGGTGCATGCCCCAGTTGGCGACGTGGCCCGCGAACGCGAACAGCGCCGTCGCCAGAACCGCCCAGCGCGCCGAGACGAGCAGGTTCGTCGTCGCGTAAATGAGCAACACCGACAGCGGCATCACGATCCCGACCGACAGATACAGCGCGAGTCGAAGCGGCACGTCGAGGAGGAGCGACGACGCGACGACGAGCAGGTGGTAGAACGGCGAGGCGTAGTGCTTGTCGTGAGAAATCGCGCTCAGGGACTCTTGGGCGTGTATCGAATCGACGAATCCCATGTGGGTCCAGATGTCGATTCCAATGTAGCCGGGTGTGGCGTACAGCGCCGTGAATCGGAAGACGAGCGCGAAGAGAACGATCTGTGCCAGTAACAGTCGCTGGTTGAAGTCTCGTGAACTCGTAAAGAGGATCTGGACGAGGATGAGCGTCGCGAGCACGCCGGCGAGCCCGAAGAATACCGGCGTCCGTTCGCCCTGAATACTGGTCAGAACGATCAGTCCGCCGAGCCCGACCAGAACGACGCTCGGAAGCGCCATCGAAACGCTCGTCGGCAGTCGCGGCATCGTCGTTTCGCGGTCCTGCTGATACAGCGCGACGAGGTAGAGTCCGCACGCGATGGCCAGGACGAACGGGACCGTATCGAGGTAGACCTGCGAGACGAACAGTTGGAGCGGGAGCATTGCCAGTGCGAGTAGCAGCCCGCCGATCGCCGCGACGCTGTCCAGTCGGAGCGGGCGCAGCTCCGACAGCGAGCTATATCCCACGAGAAACACCTCGTTGGGAAACGGCGGTCTCGTTCGACTCCGTCGTCCCGAGCAACTCTTCGTAGAGGGTGACGAGCCGGTCACCCATTGCATCGAGGCTCAACCCGTCGATACGCTCGCGTCCGTCCGAGGGGCTGCCGTCCTCGAGCGTGGCTGTGAGTCCGGCGGCCAGTTCCTCGTCGTCGTCGCTGACGACGCAGTTCGAGAGGTGCTCGATCGTGTCGCCGACGAAGCCAACGTCCGTCGAGACGATCGGCAGGTTGCAGGCGGCGGCCTCCTTGACCACCATCGGCCCGCTCTCGCGCTTCGAGGTCACCAGCAGTACGTCGCTTGCGTTCATGTAATAGGGAATCTCCGTGTGGTCGACGCCGCTTACCGTTCGCAGTTCGATCTCCGCATCGGCTCGCTCGACGAGTCGCTTCGCCCGTGAGAAGTCCTTGACCGACCGCGACTGATCGTAGGGAAAGAGCGCAATCTTCCGCTCGCCGTCAGTCTGCCAGCCCACCCGTTCGCGTGCCCTCTCCCGTGGGATCGGTCTGAAGAGTTCAGTGTCGACGCCGAAGGGGATCAGTTCGTGGTCGGTCTCGAGTTCGCGTGCCATGACCGGACTCGGAACGACGGTGGCGCTTGCGTGGCGTGCTCCGAACCGACTGATCGACTGGAGCCACTCTTGGTCGGCCATGAGGTCGGTTCCCCACAGCGTCAGGACGACCGGTCGGGTCGGCTGAGCGAGCGCGAACGGAGCGACGAGCCCGTAGTTCGCGTGGACCAGGTCGTAGTCGTCGGACCGAAGTTCGGCGAGAATCCGCGGATAGAATCGGGCGTAGTCGAGCGGCGTCCGTCCCGAATCGCCGTGGTGTTCGCCGGGGACGCCGACTACCGTACAGTCGACGCCGCGATCTTCGAGTACCGACACCTGCTGATCGAAAAACGGCCGTGGCGTGGTCACTACCTGAAGTACCTTCATCGTTTGCTCACCTAGCCGAGATTCGCTGCGTGTTTCGTCTGTGTCGGACGCCCACCGCGGGCGGTCGTCTCGAGCGTCCGGACGATCACGTCCGTCACATCGACGCGCTCCGCGAGCAACCGTTCGCGCCGCGTTGCCCACGGGTCGTCCTCGCGCTCGATGATCGACACCGCTTTCTCGAGCGCCTCCACGTGGCGGTTCTCGTCGCTGAACTCGAACAAGAGTCCGTATTCCGAGTCGAGTTCGGCCGTGTAGCCGAGCGAGAGCGAGTTCACGTAGACCGACGGGGTGCCGAGGACGGCGGCTTCGGCGGCGGTCGTTGCGCCCTCGCCGACGACGACGTCGGCGTAGGCGAGCAGGTCGTGCATCTTCTCGGGAGGTGTCTCCAGCTGGTAGGATTCGAGTTCAGCAGGCGGCTCGCCCTCCGCTGTGAGCAGGACGGTCGCGCCGGCGTTCTCGAGTCGGTCGACGACCTCGTGTGGGTCATCGAAGCCGCCGTGGCCGACGTCGTGTGAGGCTCCCCAACTGCTGAGGCGGACGACCGCGAACTGCTCGTCACTCTCGACGCCGGCCAGTTCGAGGACGGACGGGTCCGGTTCGAACCGGTCGGGGTGGAGATACGCCAGTTCGTGGTAGCCCGGGTACGAGACCTGTTTCGAACCGATCTCGTCACGATAGCACGTCGGCGTACAGATCACGTCCGCGAAGGGGTAGCCGAGGGACGTGATGAGTGTCGCGTGTTCAGTGTCGTAGAAGACGACGCTCTCGGTCCGGAGTGCCGTCGCGACGTGGGCGGCGGCGACGCCGCCGATCGCGGTGATGACGTCCGGGTCGATCGCTCGTGCTCGGCGCAACAGTCGCGCCTCGTAGGTCGCTTGGACGGCCGCCAGAGAGGGTAACGAGTTCGCATCGCCAGCGAGGACCTCGTAGTCGATACCGGCGGCCTCGAGCAAGTCGACCGCGACGCCGCTCTCCCGGGCGAAGACGTGAACCTCGTGGCCATCGGCCTCGAGTTCGTCGATCGCGTTCCGGAAGAAGTGGACGTGTCCGGGGTGTTGGATCGTGACGATAACTCGCATCGGTGATCAGTGGGGTGCCTCCGTGTGTAACGCGTGTAACGCGTGTGGCGCGTTTGCCCTGTGTGACCTGCGCAACCTGCGTGATGTGTGTGGCGCGTGTCGGCTATCGTCCGTCGCGGGGACTCGCGTCACAACCGCTGTACCCGTCACCGCAACCGACCGCTCGAGATCGGTCACGATCCCATCCCCCCGCCCCATCATACTCGTCGGTAGGTGAATCCGGCGTCGACGGCTTCGTCCTCGTCGATCGCGCCCGCAACGTCGATCAACGCCGGATCGTCGGCGAGTTCGCTCGCGACCGCTTCCGGATCGATCTGGGTGAACTCGTCGTGGGGCGTTGCGAGGACGATTGCATCGAAGTCCTCGAACGAGAGGTTCTCTTGGACCTCGAGGTCGAACGTCTCGCTTGCGGCGTCGGGATTTGCGATCGGGTCGAACCCTTCGAGGTGGATGTCGTACTCGTTGAGCGTGTCGACGACTTTGGACACCTTCGAACTGCGGAGGTCGCCGACGCCCGGTTTGTACGAGAGACCGAGGACGAGCACGCGGCTGTCGCGGAGCGTCTTGTGACACTGGTTGAGGGCCTTTATCGTCAGGTCGGCGACGTGGCCGGGCATCGCTTCGTTGACTTTCCGGCCGGTCTGCATCAGTTCGGGGTCGAAGCCTTCCTGTTCGGAGCGGTAGGAGAGGAAGTACGGATCGACCGGAATACAGTGGCCGCCGACCAGTCCGGGTTGGTAGTCGTGGAAGTTCCACTTCGTGCCGGCAGCATCGAGTACATCATGCGTATCGACGTCCATGTGCTCGAGCGCGACCGAGAGTTCGTTGACGAAGGCGATGTTCAGATCGCGTTGCGTGTTTTCGACGACCTTCGACGCTTCGGCGACCTCGATCGACGGAGCGCGGTGGACGCCGGCATCGACGACGGACTCGTAGAGTTCGGCAACGTCGTCGAGAACGGCTTCGGTCTGGCCGCTGACGACCTTGACGACATCCGAGAGCCCGTGTTCTTCGTCACCTGGTGTCGCCCGCTCGGGTGAGTAGCCGACGAAGAAATCCTCGCCGGCGGTCATGCCGGATGCGTCCTCGAGTTTCGGAATGAGAACTTCGCGGGTCGAGCCGGGATAGACCGTCGATTCGAGGATGACGGTCGTGCCGGCGCTCATCTTCGAGCCGACCGTCGTGCCGGCGCTTTCGACAAAGCTCAGGTCCGGGCGATCGTCGTCCCGAATCGGCGTCGGGACGGCGATGACGACGTATTCGGCATCGCTGATCGCCGTCGCGTTCGTCGTGTAGGAGATGTCGTCGTTCTGGACGGCCGCATCCGAGAGGTCGCCGGTCGTATCCTCGCCGTCCTGCAATCGCTCGACAGTGGTTTCGTCGACATCGTAGCCGATGACCTGATAGTTCGACTGGGCGAAGCCGACTGCAAGTGGCAGGCCGACGTAGCCGAGCCCGACAACGCAGATCGTCGCTTCACGCGTTCGCTGGTCGTCTTCGACGTGCTCGAGGGTCGTTCCAGACTCGGTCTGGTCGACTACCTGACGGCCATGCGTTCGCTCGTCCATTCGGTTCTCGGTATCGCTTATTGTCGGCGTCATGGTGTATCGTGTTGGAGGTTCGTCGCTGACCGGCGCACAACTCGTGCGGCGGCGGTTCGGTTCGTGCCCGATACCTCGAGTCCCGCTGGAGCGGGATCGCTCTCTATTCCGACAAGCATGGATGACCGGTTTACTATAGCGCTGATAAACTGTTGCAGCGAGAACACTGATTCGGAATCCGACCGCTCGGCAGCGCTCGGAGGTGATCTGGGCGATTCCGGGGTGACTGGACAGCGAGCGGCTTAGCAGCCTGCTAAACGTGTTTGTATCGACCCATAATGAAGGTCCCCTAGGTNGATCTGGGCGATTCCGGGGTGACTGGACAGCGAGCGGCTTAGCAGCCTGCTAAACGTGTTTGTATCGACCCATAATGAAGGTCCCCTAGGTTGGACTCTCAGTGCGGTCGTCGTGACTGCAGTGAGTTGCCGAGATCACTCACGATCACCCATCAGTCGCGAATCGACCGCAGTGGATCGACACACCATAGAGGCAGACGTTGCGGACGAACGCAATCGCAGACACAGATACAACGTAGATCAGAACCGCGAAATTCATGGCACCAACACCCAGAATCTGGTTCGATACCGGACCGCACGCACCGATGGAGGGAAGCGATCACTCCATCGATTCGGTCTCGGTTGCCACACCCGACGTAGACACGGTTGTCGCGACGATACCCCTTCCTGGGTTGGGCGAAATGGCAGGTGGATCGTCGTACTGGCCGTCGGCGATCCGTGGCGCGTCGATCTGGGAGGTGTCACTGATCGTGGTCCTGTTCCTGCTGATCGCCGCGCTGGTCGGCATCCGCATGCTTCAGGCATTCTCCACGCGCGAGCCCGGCGCTACCCAGTCGCCGAGCGCTGACACACCTGCTCCCGGTGCGGCTGGATCGACACGCTCCAATGCGAATCCAAACCCAAGTGCAGCCCCAGCGGCAGGAGCACAATCAGCCGAGCAACCACGCTCGTACGAGGATGTCGTGTCGGCCGAGACGCCCCCGGAGCTACTCAGCGACGAAGGGCGCGTCGTTCGACTACTCGTGAAACACGGCGGCCAGATTCGCCAGCACCAGATCGCCGACGAGACGGGCTGGTCGAAGTCGAAAGTCAGCCGAATTCTCTCGAGTATGTACGATGACGGCACGATCGAGAAGACTTCCGTCGGGCGCGAGAACGTCATCTCGCTCCCGGAACGCTCGGACGGCGAGCCGACGGGCACCGGCACCGGGACGACGACCGACAATCCCAATAACCCGGTCCCGTAAGCAACCCTCTGTTACAGCAGACACGGCACTTCTACAGCCACACCACCACACCACCCCTACCCCTTCTCGAAACCAACGCGTCAGTAGTACCGTCTCCGTTCCCTCAGCGGTCGGTCACACCCGATGGGTTCCGTTGTCGTCGCTCGCTCGGTTTTCGAATCGGCTCGGACTCCCGATCGGCATCAAAACTGACCCGGATCCCGATCAAAACTGGCTCGAACCGATCGGCACCGATCCGATCACAAACACGCTCGCGTTCGTTATCGCAAGCAGCGAGTCGACCCGCCAAGACGATCTAGTAGCAATGCGCTTTGACTGATTCTGCCCGACTGCCCCGCTTTGAACCCGAGACACAACCACACGACAGCCCACCGGCGAATCGAGTTCACGATGCACTCGTTTTCGAGGTCGCACGCTGCATGCCGCGCCGTCTGTCCCTTGCCAGCTCGTTCGCGTCCACTATGCGTGGCCGAGAATAGCACCGTGCAACCGTCTCGGAAGACAGATACTGCAACCGACCGCCGAGACTACTGGTCGCCGCAGACACTGGCTCACAACGACACGCGTCGCGTTCGACGTACCGCCGAGTCTGAACTCGTAGAGATCTACCCGGACACCACCCTTAGCGGCCTGCTAAACGGAACCTGTGCTGTGCACAACAGTCGAGCGGAGAGTCGCCATCGTGTTGCGAAGACGGTGCCTCTCGATACAGGAAACGCCTGACTCGATACTACCCGTTCGAGTTCGTCTATCTCAGATAGCTGCTCGCCAGCGCCTCTATCCGGAAGATATCCCGTGACTGCGGTGCAGTACATGTAACGGCGACCGTCTTATTCGCTCTATAGTAATCCCTGCAGGACTATTCGATTCGAGTAGATGCCCGAGACGTCCGACATTGGACGGGGCGGGTACGAACACATATATCGAGTTCAACGCACTATGATTCAGAATAGCACCGAATCCCGGGCAGCTGTCTCGAGCCGAGTTACTAAGGATACGACTGTCGCAGTCGATGCCGGTATCGGTGCCGGAACTGAAGCCGATACGCCGGTTCAGTCGTGCGGTGTGGCGGGAACGTTGACGTTGACGTGGAACGTCCCGAGCGATCGAACGGAGGTGAGCGGCTGATGTGTGGCATTATCGCGCGGATTGGACACGGTGAGGCCGCGGAAACGCTACTTACGGGTCTCGAAAACCTGGAGTACCGCGGATACGACTCCGCAGGGATCGCCGTCCAGAACGGCTCCGGCGTCAAGGTGCACAAGTGTTCTGGAGAGGTATCCGAACTCAAGTCGCAACTCGACGGCCAGCCCCACGGAAACATGGGAATCGGGCATACCCGTTGGAGTACGCACGGCCCGCCGACCGACGAGAACGCCCATCCCCACACCGACACCGTCGGCGACGTCGCGGTCGTGCACAACGGCGTCATCGACAACTACGACGAGCTCAAGACCGATCTCCAGGCGAAAGGTCACGAGTTCGAGAGCGACACGGACACGGAGGTCATCCCGCACCTCATCGACGAGTACCGGGATTCGGCCGAGGATACGGAAGTCGCAGTACGTCGTGCTGTCGAGACGCTCGAAGGCAGTTACGCCATCGCCGCAATCGTCGACGGCGAAGAGCGCGTCTACGCGGCTCGAAAAGGATCGCCACTCGTCCTCGGACTCGACAACGACGAGTGGTTCCTCGCGAGCGACGTTCCGGCGTTCCTCGATCACACGGACGAGGTCATCTACCTCGAAGACGGCGATATGGTCACGCTCGACCCCGACTCCTACCGCATTACCGATCTCGACGGACAACAGGTCGAACGATCAGTCGACACCGTCGACTGGGACCCGGAGGACGCAGGGAAGGGCGAGTACGACCACTACATGCTAAAGGAGATCCACAACCAGCCAACCGCGCTCTCGAACACGATCGAGGGTCGGGTCGAGAACGGTGACGTGGCGTTCGAAGCCCTCCCTGCGGGCTCGTTTGCAGAAATCGAAACAGTCCAACTGGTCGCCTGTGGGACCTCCTATCACGCCGCGATGTACGGCGCACAGCTCCTCCGAGAGGCCGGTCTCCGGACTGAAGTCGTCCGCGCGAGCGAGTACGACTCGACGGCCGGCCCTGTCGACGAGAACACCCTCGTCGTCGCGGTCACCCAGAGCGGCGAGACCGCGGACACGCTAGACGCGGTCCGCACCGCAACCGACCGCGGCGCACGGTCGCTCGCCGTCACCAATGTCGTCGGTTCGACCGCCGCTCGCGAGGCCGACGACGCCGTCTACATCCGCGCCGGCCCCGAGGTCGGTGTCGCCGCAACGAAGACCTACTCCTCACAGGCCGTCACTCTCGCGCTGCTCACCCAGCGCATCGCGGCCGACGTTCCCGAGGCGACCCCCGCCGCGGATCGCGAGGAGATGCTCGCCGAACTCGAACACCTCCCCGACTACGTCGATCAGATGCTCGAGTTCACCGAGGCGGCTGAACTCGCGGACGACCTGCTCGACAGCGAGTCGTACTTCTTCATCGGGAACGGGCTGAGCCGCTCCGTCGCGCTCGAGGGGGCGCTGAAGTTCAAGGAGATCACCTACGAGCACGCGGAGGGCTTCGCGTCGGGACAGCTCAAGCACGGGCCGCTCGCGCTCGTCACCGAGGCGTCGCCGATCTTCGCCGTCGTGACGGGAGACGGTGACGAGAAGACGAAGACGAACGCGATCGAAGCCCAGTCCCGCGGTGCGCCGATCGTCGCGGTCGGGCCGGACGATCACGCGCTCGTCGACGTCGCCGATGCGACCCTGTCGGTTCCGGACACCCACCCCGTCTGGGCGGGGCTGCTCGCGAACGTCCAACTCCAGCTCGTCTCCTATCACGCTGCGGACATGCTCGGCCGACCGATCGACAAGCCACGGAACCTCGCAAAGAGTGTCACCGTCGAGTAACGCCGCTGCGATTTTGTATCGATAGTCGATATCGTGTGACCCGAGTCGGTGCTGTTCTCCTGGTTCTGGCCCCCGAGTAACTGAGTGACTATGCTTGACTTCAGGACTGGCCTTGTCGTTGTCTCCCCGTTCCACCGGGTCCGAGCGGGCAGTACGCACAGACACGAACACGGCAGAGTCCACAGCGCAAGCCACCAAGCGATGCGTTCCGTCAACTCGGTACCCGTCAGTGCTTCGACCGATCACTGACGGGATCGACACCACCATACAGAAGGTCGGCGGCACCACTCGGTCTCACATGGGACTCGTTGCCGAATTCGAAATCACCTGCGAGGCGCTGCCGCTCGTCGAGGTTGCAACAGCCGTGCCAGCGGCGACGATGGAGGTCGACATTCAGTTCAATCACGGGAACCGGCCGCCGTTCATCGTTCACGTAACACGCGACCCTGCCGATGCCATCAAAGACGCCTTCGACACGTCGTCGTTCGTCGCCGAACACCACTGATCGGGCGGGCAGGGAACACCTCTCGATATCAGGTACTCCCGGCCGTTGGACTCGAGGCGCGGCTCGGCGACCACGTGGTGGACCTCTCGGGACTCCGTGCACTGGCCACCACCGACGCCATCATCGAGCGCATCCGCGTCACGCCAACCGGATGGATACAGACGGGCTGGTTTGCCGATCGAAACGCGTTCGCCGAGTTCAGCGAATTTTGGCAGCAAAACGCCGGGTTCACTCTCAGACGGCTTACCCGAGACGGTGAGCCCGAAGCGCCTGGAGACGGACTGACCGATCCCCAGCGGGAGGCGCTTCGAACGGCGTACGAGATGGGCCACTACGAAATCCCGCAGTCGGCATCGCTCGACGATATCGCCGCTGAACTCGGGATTACGGCGTCGTCGCTCTCCGAGCGCCTTCGGCGTGCACAGACCCGGCTTATCGAGACGACCGTCGGCTCGACGTGGCCACCGTTACCGGAGTGACTTTCGAGTTTCTGGCTCTGGTGATCGGACAACTGGCCGCCGATTTCGAGATGCCTGTCGGTCGGTCCCGAATCCGGAGTCTACCGATACAGATAGTGCCGCCGGCTGACGAGACTGGTCGTGCAGACGAACAACAGTACGTCCGTAGACCGGTTTTCCGGACCGACGAAGGGTTTGGCGAGAGAGAGAAAGGATAAGAAAGAGAATACTGCTGCGTATCGCATCTCCTGTGGTCGAAGATTCTCGACAGCGATCGATGCGGTCGCAAGCGATCCGATCCGGGTTGGTCGTCTTCAGGCGATCAGCGCCGCCTGTGACGGTCGCGTGAAAGCGTGACGCCGACGGGACAGATTCCAACGTCGAGGGACAGAGCACAAGCGCTGCGCGCGGCACAACGGGAGACGCGACTCGACAACGGACAGCACTGCAAGGCGATCCGTCGATGCGCCCGCCCGTATCACAGTCGAAGTGCGCCCGTTCTGACAGTTAACCGACTGGGAACGGAATCAAATCGTCGGTCGGCCTCACCTCTGAAAACGAGCGACCGAACGAGATCGTTAGTTCGAGTCGAGTTCGATCGAGACATCCTGGTCTTCGTCGAGATTGACTTCGAACTCGGTTTCCTCGTAGCCGTCTGCGGAGACGACGACGGTGTACTCGTCGGATTCGGCATCGAGTTCAGCGCTCCCGTCGTCGTCGGTCGTGGCGTCTGCGTCGGGGCCGAAGAACTGGTAGCCGCTGTAGAGTTCGACGGTTGCGCCTTCGATCGCGCTGCCGTTGGAGCTGTCCTCGACGGTGGTGGTAAGCGTGTTGGTGTTGCTGTCGTCGTCGCTGTCGTTGTCGCTCCCGTTGTCGTCATCGTCCTCGCTTTCGAGGGTTAGCGTAGCGCTTTCGTCGCTTCCATCGACCTCAACGTCAGTTTCGCTCTCCTCGTAGCCGTCCGCGGAGGCGGTGAGCGTGTACTCGCCGTCGTTCACGGTGAACTCTGCCTGGCCGTTGTTGTCGGTCGTTACGTCGGTCGTTCCGCTATCGCCAGTGAGTTCGAGGGTGGCACCTGAGATGGCGTTCCCGTTGTCGTCTTCGACGGTGGTGGTGAGCGTCTGGGTGCTGGTTCCGGAGTCACCGTCGTTGTCGTCGTTGCCGTTGCCGCCGTTATTGTTATCGCCGTTATTTCCGTCTCCGGCTCCGTCTCCGTCTCCATTGTCGTCACCGCCGTTGGCACCGTTTCCGTCGTCGTTGCCGTTGCCAGTGTCGTTGCCATCGTCGCCACCGCCGTCGCCGCTATCGTCACCGCCATTCCCATCATCGGTGTCGTCACCGCCATTGGCACCGTCGTCAGTCGCGTTGCCGTTGTCGGTATCATCGGCGTTTGATCCAGCGTCCTGGTCGTCAGGGCTGTCGTCGTCGTCACCGATCGAACCGAGCGTCTCGTTAATCGATGCGCCACTCGCTGCAAGCGCCAGCCCAGCGACGAGCAACACGACGCCAGCAGCCGTTAGCAGGATCTGTACACCCGTCTGGATCGATCGCGCGTCTGCAGTCTGTTGGCGGGTATTGCGGGACATGTCTGTCAGTAGTCGGTTTGGTGGTCGGGAGACGGCCCAAGCTCCGTTCGGGTCGTCACGCACGGACCATCGCGTTCAGGTTCAAATTCACTCTCGTGGGCGGTCCAACTCGTGTTCTCGACTGGAGACTGCAGTGCAGTCTCACCGCTCCTGTCGGGCTTGCTCCGGTCAAGCCCCGTCTGCGGCCGGGGCGAGGCCCCTGACAGCGAACTGAGCAGCAACGGTTGACTCTGGCGGCGTTGCATTACCAGAACAGTTCTCGCTTTCGGCGGTTCACTATACAGTTGCTAAGGTCGTTCTATTGACCTGAACGAGGCCGATCGGTACTAGCGGTCCTGTCGTCCAGGCCTCCGGGCGGTACAGCATCCGGAGTCGTACTGTTGTGGGAATCGCACTGGTTTTCTTTCGGTATCTCCGTAACTCCGGAATCCCGCTTGTCCAGTTGCCACCGGTCTCGGCAGTGAGCCAGACTGCTCCTGCAGTAGACGACCGCATGCGACCGATTGATACGGGACTTCGTCATCGATAGCGTCGATAGCGTGATAGCGGTGATCGATTCCCGGCTGTGCCCGCTGTACTCGCCGTCGGGACTGGCCACCTGTCAGCGGCGGTTACTCCGATTGAGTTGAGAACGATTTGAACGCCATCGCATCGGTTCCTTCGGTCGAGCGGCTTATCGTCGCCTTCGCGAAGGAGTTCTCCGTTGCTATCTTCCTGGTGCTCGTCGGTATCCCCGTTATTCTAAATTCCCATCAACCAGGTCCGAGGGTGTGACCACGTCGAGACCGCGGGTTTCGAGGTGATCGAGCAATTCTTCGAAATCCTCGAGCGGCATGCTGTTCGAGCCGGCCTCCCCGCCGTTCGACGTGTCGACGATACGGGGAATGCGAAGCACCGTGAGTTGCTGGAACTGGTCGCACAGGTTGATCGCACGCCGAACGCCGCCGCGGAGGTCCGGTCCCCAGATCAGCGGCGTCATGTGCGGGTTGGTCGGCGGCGCGCCAGCGGGAGAGGCCCCGAACAGGAACGCCGATTCGTGGCTGTCGCGGAGGACCGTCTGCGTTGCTGCGGCCATTCGGTCGTTGGGCGCGAAGAAGTGCCGCGAGCCGTCCTCGTAACCGAGTTCAGCGAGTTCATCCCGGTTGCCTTCGATGACCTCCTGTTGGCGGTCCTCGGGCATCTCGGGTAGCGGGGTGCTGACGGACGGATACGAGCAGATATCCCAGCCCTGTTCGGTGAGTTCGTCGAGTTCGCCGAGTCCCATCCGGCCCTGGCCGCCGATTCGATCGGAATCGACCGGTACTGCAGCGGACCAGCCGCGTTCTTCGAGCCTGTCGGCTGCGAGTTCGTAGTGCGAATCGCGGCCGTCGTAGAACGCGAGGACCGCTTTCCCGTTGTCGACGGCCTCGGTCTTGCGGAGGTCGTCGACCACGATTCGGGTGCCGTCCTCGGGCCCAACGGCGACGATGTTCAGCCGCCGGACGTTCGCGAGATCGGGTTCGCCGTGTTTCTGAATGTACCCGAAGTCGAGTCGCGTCCACCCCTCGAAGTCCGCCGGGATGTCACGGATGCTGGTCAGGTGACTCCCGCGTTCGGGTGCCATGAACTCGAAGTGAATCTTGGTGACGGAATCGGTTTTGACCGCGAGCGAGGTGTCCCAGCCGTCGAGGTCGATACCCCGCGGGAAGTCGATGCGCATCGCAGCCCGGTCGCCGTCGCCTTCCACTGCGAGGCCCTGGGAGCCGGTCGGGGCGTCCGACACGGTTTCGAGTTCGCCGGTAACGGCGGTCCAGTCGTCTGCTGTCTCGAAGTCGGAGATGACCTCGCCGTCATCGATCGCGGGCCAGCCGCCTCCGTTCCCGTTCCCGTTCCCGTCGCCGTTTCCGTTGCCAGAGCCGTCGCCGTTTCCGTTGCCGTCTCCATTGCCGTCACTATCGTCGGAAAGGGCGTCGAGACAGCCTGCGACCGTCGCTGTCGATGTCACGCCTAGTGCTGTGACCAATTGTCGCCGAGACAGTCCACGAGTCATGTCTGTGCCGGCACAACTCCTGCAAGGGACTTTCTAATGAAGGTGTTAATTCCGTTGGGGGAAACAATTCCAGCGCCGACAGCAATCCGAACCTGCTGCCGTCTCTCTGTCGGACTGCCCGATCCATCGGGAACGATGACTGACCCTTAATCGGGTGATAAACGCCGTGTGGGGACCAGCGCTGCCCCGTGAGGTCACGGTATCGGTGGGCCTGCAGTCTCCGGTGGCTCGCCCCCACCCGACTCCGACCATCCCGCGTCGACGGGCCGGTCGGGCGTCCCCGACTCAGGTTCGACCGGGAGTTCAGTTCCGTCCAGTGGGTCCCACTCATCATCGCCCTCGTCGCCCCCGTCATCCTCGTCGCCCTCAGCGTCCCCCTCCCCGTCGCGCCACCGTGACTCGAGTTCGGAACGCACGTCGGCCGCATCGAAATCGTCCTCGCTGAACTCGGTCGAAACGTCGGCCGGCAGTTCGGGTGGCTGGCGTTCGTCGGTGGCGGGCTCTGATGCTGTCTCCGGGTCGGCCGTCGATTCTGCGGTCGTTTCGGCCGCCGTTGTCGCCACCGCAGTCGAGGTGGTCGTCTGAGATGTCGTGGTCGACGCCTCAGTTCCCGTGTTTGTCTCCGAAGACGCGGTTGTCTCGACCGTCACCGTTCCCTCGGTGTCTGCTGTCGTCGCGGAACCGTCGACGACGGACTCGCCGTTCGATGGGGCTACGGACGTCGCCGTGTCGGGATCCTCGCTTGCAGTCGAGTCGTTCGTTTCTGTCATGTCGTCCGTTGCACCAGTCTCATCCGTCCCGTCCGTTGCATCCGTCTCATCCGGCGATTCCGTCGAATCGATCGAACTGGAACGATCGGGCATCATACTCGGCGCGAAGACAGCGATGAGCAGCGAGAACGTACACAACACCACCACAACCGTCACGATGAGCGTCCGGGTCGTCGGAAGCTGATCGTCGGATTCGGGCCGGTCAGACGAGTTCACCATTCGAGACTCTCCAGACGTGACGGTGAGCCTTTGTTAAGCGTCGCCCACACCTGTAGCTCTGGATTACGGGGCTTGTTACCCGTGCTTTGCGCCGCGTAGGTTCGGTGCCGACCGGTGGCGAACAATGATATGGACGGCACCCAGAGTGGTGATAACGAGTCCCGCTATATGACAGACAAGTACGATCACGCGCAGGTCCAGGAGTTCTGGCAGTACGTCTGGGAGCGCGACGGGGTCGCCCGCCTTTCGGACGACGCCGTCGATCCGACGTACGTCCTCGGCATGTTCCCCTACACCTCCGGGACGCTGCACATGGGCCACGTCCGGAACTACGCGATCACCGACGCCTACGCTCGCTATCGCCGGCTACAGGGCGACGATGTCCTCCATCCGATGGGGTGGGATGCCTTTGGCCTGCCCGCCGAAAACGCGGCCTACGAGCGGGCGAGCGATCCCGAATCCTGGACCCGCGCGTGCATCCGCCGCATGCGAGAAGAACTCGAGACGATGGGCTTTGGCTACGACTGGTCGCGGGAGGTTACGACCTGTGAGCCCGCCTACTACCGCTGGAATCAGTGGCTGTTCAAGCGGTTCTACGAGGCCGACCTCGTCGAGTTCACCGGTGCGACGGTCAACTGGTGCCCGGACTGCGAGACGGTACTGGCCGACGCGCAGGTCGCCGTTTCCGACAGCGGCGGTGATGCCGATGGCGACGGTGATGACGACCATCACGACGGAACCCGCGTCTGCTGGCGCTGTGAAACGCCCGTTGAACGGCGCGAACTCGACCAGTGGTTCTTCACGATCACCGACTACGCGGACGAACTCGCCGACGGCCTCGACGAACTCGACGGCTGGCCCGAGGGGGTTCGGGAGATCCAGCGCAACTGGATCGGCCGCCAGGACGGTGCGCGACTCGCGTTCGACCTGTCGAACGCCCCGAGCACCGCCGCCGAATCCGTCGACGTATTCAGCACCCGCCCCGAAACCGCCTTCGGCGCGACATTCCTCGCCGTCTCGCCCGAGCACGATCTGGCGACTGCACTCGCAGAGACGGACACGGCGGTCGCCGCGTTCGTCGACCGCGCACGAACTCGTGACGCGACCGGACACGCCGACCGCGACGAGTACAGCGGTTCGGGTATCGAAACGGATGCGACGGCAGTGAATCCGCTGACGGGCGAGGAGGTGCCGGTGTACGTCGCCGAGTACGTTCTGGGTGATGTGGGAACCGGCGCAGTGATGGGCGTGCCGGGACACAACGAACAGGACTACGAGTTCGCCCGCGAGCACGACCTGGCGGTGGAGACGGTCGTCGTTCCCGTGGCCGACGCGGCGGATAACGTGACCTCCGGGCCCGAGAACGGCCCCTACACCGACGAGGGCGTGCTCGACCTCGGGACCGAGACGGATAGCGAATACGACGGCCTTGCGGATGAAACGGTTCGAGAAGAACTGCTCGCGGATCACGAGGCGATCGAATCGGACGTGACCTACCGCCTGCGCGACTGGCTGATCTCGCGCCAGCGCTACTGGGGCACGCCGATTCCGGTCGTCCACTGCGAGGACTGCGGCCACGTCCTCGTTCCCGACGACGAACTCCCGGTCGAACTTCCCGAGTTCGTCCAGACGACCGGCAACCCGCTCGACGCCGCCACGGAGTGGACGGAGACGACCTGTCCCGACTGCGGCGGGCCGGCCGAGCGGGAGACGGACACGATGGATACCTTCGTGGACTCCTCGTGGTACTTCCTGCGCTTTCTCTCGCCCGACCTCGCGGACGCGCCCTTCGATACCGAGCGGGCGAACGAGTGGCTGCCGGTCGACATCTACGTCGGCGGCGACGAACACGCGATCCTCCACCTGCTGTACATCCGCTTCGTGACGCGTGCGCTTTCGGATCTGGGGCTACTCGATCGGCGCGAACCGGTCGAGCGGCTCGTTAGCCAGGGGACCGTCCTCTACGAGGGTGAGAAGATGTCCACCTCGTCCGGCAACGTCGTCACTCCCGACGAGTACGGCGCGGAAACGACACGGCTGTTCGTCCTCTCGGCCGCCCATCCAGAACAGGACTTCGAGTGGACTGCAAACGACGTGCGCGGTGCCTACGACCTCCAGCAGACCCTGTACGGAATGGCGACGGCGTTCGTCGACGAGGGGACGACTCGAGTCGAACGCGCACCCCACGACGACTACCTCGACCGGGAGATCGACCGCACGATCGTCGCCGTTACCGACGAGTTCGATCGGCTGCGATTCCACCGGGTGGTCACCGAAATTCGTGAACTCGCGGGACTGCTTCGGCGCTACCGGTCGTTCGATCGCGTTCACGGCGACACCTATCGGCGCGGGCTACTGACGATCGCCACGCTCATCTCGCCGCTTGCTCCCCATCTCGGGGAAGAACTCTGGAACATCCTCCGCGGCGAGGGGCTGGTCGTCGAAACCGACTGGCCCTCGTTGGCTACTGCCGGCGATTTCTCATCTCCGGCTACCGACGCTTCCGATACCGCTCCCAACGTCACCTCCGCAACCGATTCCACCTCCGCAACCGCCGGCACCGACGCCTCGACGGCCGAGACCGAGATCGAGTATGAACTCGAGCGGCGACTCGTCGAAACGACGCTCTCGGACGTTCGAGACATCGTCGATGTCGCGTCGATCGACAACCCGGAGCGGATCGAGCTGGTCGTCGCACAGCCCTGGAAATACGACGTTCTGGCCCATCTCGATCATCTCGATCAAACCGAGGGCGACGCGATCGACATCGACGCCGTCCTCGACGATCTCGAGTTCAACGTGCCAGTCGACCGGGCGGCCGTCGCCGAGTTCGTGCAGACGGAAGGCGACCGCCCCGGGCAGTCGCCGCTTTCTGCCCGGCGTGAACGCGGGATTCTCGACCGTGCGTCCTGGCTCCTTGCCGACGAGTTCGGTGCGTCCGTCGTGGTTCGACAGGCCGATGCCGGTGGGCCGGCCGGGCGTCGTGGCGACGCTGAACTCGACGCCGACGAGTTGGCACGGCGGGCTCGACCGGGGAAGCCGGCGATTCGAATCGAGTGATACGGACTGCTGTAAGTCATTTCCGGCGCAACCGCAGGACGGGCGCGGTCGCGCCGGTAAATCGTTACAGCAGACCGTATGAATCGGCGGGACGCGGCGGTGACGCGGGGAGAGGAGCTGTCTGGTCCCGATTTTCGGCGCGTTCGTACGGATACGCGCGTCGATTCGCGACGACCTGTGGACGATTCTCGGACGCGGGGCCTAACAGCAAGACAGATACGGCATCTCTCCTAACGGTCAACAATGGCAACCGCGGACGCACAACAGCGACTTCGGGAGCGGCCGATCGGGGCGACAGTCTTTCTGACGGTCGTGGGCTATACGCTCGTTCTCGGGACCTTCCTCCTCGACGTGCCGCTGTACCCGGAACTGACGAACGCACAGGTCAATCTCCTCACCCACGCGATCGCGGTTATCAACACGGCGACGACGATACTGCTCGTCGCCGGCTGGTACTGGATTCGGGCCGGCGAAACCGGAAAGCATCGGATGGCGATGATAAGTGGGTTCGCGTTGATCATGCTGTTTCTGGTCGTCTACCTGATCAAGGTCGGCGGCGGCGGCACGAAGCTCTTCCAGGGTCCGGGCTGGGCCTACTACTCGTATCTGATCATGCTGGCGATTCACATTATCCTCTCTATCGTCTCCGTCCCGGTCGTTCTCTACGCGCTGATCCTCGGCCTGACACACACGCCGGCGGAGTTGAAACAGACGGCCCACGCCAGCGTCGGCCGCATCGCCGCCGGCGCGTGGATTTTGAGCCTCGTCCTCGGTGTCGTGACGTACGTACTGCTCAATCACGTCTTCACCTACGAGTTCAGCGCGATGCTCGTGCCACTGGTTTCGGTGTGAGTCGGCCGGCCGAGGCCCGCTTTCGTATCGATACACAGCCACCCGTCTCAACGGGAAAGAACGGTTCAGATGCGTGAAAATCACCGCTTCAGTCAGATTTGAGGACAGGGTTTACGGGGATTGGCAGTGTAGGTGAGTCGACATGGATTCCCCGTCCCGGGACCCTGACACCGAACGATCCCAGCAGTTGCGCCAACAGCAGGTGTTGGCCGAACTCAGTGATCGGTCACTCGACGTCCGACGTGGTGCCGTGCGTGCTGGGATGGATGCGGCTGGTGAGCGTATCGATTCCGACTCCGGCTCCGATGACCATGGCAGCCTCACCGAGACGCTCGATGAACTCTTTCGAACGGCGGCAGAGCGAATCAGATCGACGCTCGGAACGGATTCGTGTTACGTTCTCGAAGTCGATTCGGCACACGAGTTCTTTCACGTTCGTGCCGGTGCGCGCCGGACCGGTGACCTGAACGAGATGGGACCGATTCCGGTCGATCCCGATACGCAACTCGGGGTGACACTCGTCTCGCCCGAGCCGATTCTCGTCGACGAGTTCACGACTGACGACCGGTTTGTGCGTGCCGGACCGCCGGTCGAAGACGAGGCGGCGAGTGGACTCGGCGTCAGGATCGATACGGGCCGCCGTGATCGCGAGGCGGACGGACGCGGTGTGTCCGCCAGCGGCGCTGCTCCCGGTACCGACGAATCGTCTCGGGATACGGCTGGCGGCCGCGGTACGTGGGGTGTCCTCGGCACGTATTCGACGACGCCGCGCGAGTTCAGCGAGGGAGAGATCGCGTTCGTCGAGGCCGTCGCGAATTTGCTCGCGCTGACGGTCGAGCGGACGCGGGCGGAGCGACGCCGGAAGGAAGAACAAACGCGCAGAAACAACGTGCTGGAAACCTCGCCGATCGGGATCACGCTCATCAATGCCGAGGGACGACACGTCTTCTCGAACGATCGGGCGGAAGAGATTCTCGGCCGGTCGATCGAGGAATTAGAGACGTACACGCACAACGACGAGCGGTGGGATCTCGTCGACGAGAACGGCGAGCAGATGTCGTTCGATGAGCTCCCGTTCTCGCGGGTGAAAGAGACGAAGGAACCGGTGTACGACGAAATCGTCGGTATCAGACGGTCCTCCGACGAGCGAGTGTGGCTGCTGATACACTGCAGTCCGCTGTTCGATGTAGACGGCGAGTTCGACGGCGTCATCTACGCGTTCAGAGACATCACCGAGCGACGTGAACTCGAGAGTCGACTCGAAGAGATCCTGGGCCGGGTCGACGAGGCGGTCTGTGCGTTCGACGAGGACCTGCAGTATACGCACGTCAACGAACGGGCCGAGGAGTTGCTGCAGCGCCCGGCGGATGAACTCCTCGGTGAAAAGCTCTGGGAGCAGTTCCCGGAGTCGGCGAGCGAGAACGTCGTCCGGGAGAGTTTCGAGCGGGCGATGGAGTCGCAGGAACAGACGAGTTACGAACACTACTACGAGCCGGCCGATCTCTGGCTCGAGGTGACGATCTATCCGTCGGAGACCGGTGCGTCGGTGTACTTCCGGGATATTACGGATCGGAAGAAGTACCAGCGTCGGCTCGAGGAGTCGAATGAACGACTCGAACAGTTCGCCTACGCTGCGTCGCACGATCTACAAGAGCCGTTGCGGATGATCACGAGCTACTTGCGGCTCATCGAAAATCGGTACGCGGACGAGTTAGATCAGGACGGCCGCGAGTTCATCGAGTACGCGGTCGACGGGGCAGAGCGGATGCAGGGGATGATCGACGGGTTGCTCCAGTTTTCGCGGGTCGAGACGCAGGGGGAGCCGTTCGAGCCGGTCGATCTGGAAGACGTTCTTGCGGACGTGCGGCGGGATTTACGGATGCAGATCGAGGAGAGCGAGGCCGAGATTGCGGCGGGTGAACTGCCGCGGGTGGAGGGAGACGGCAATCAGTTACGACAGGTGTTTCAGAACCTGTTGTCGAACGCGATCGAGTATGCCGACGACGAGCCGCCGCAAGTCCACATTTCGGCCCACGATACCGGCAAGGAGTGGGTTATCTCGGTACGCGACAACGGTTCCGGGATCGAGCCTGCCGATCAAGAGCGGATCTTCGGGTTGTTTCAGCGCCGTCACGATAGCGACGAGCAGACGGGTAGCGGGCTTGGGCTGGCGCTCTGTAAGCGGATTATCGAGCGCCACGGCGGCGAGATTTGGGTCGAATCGGAGCCCGGAGAGGGGGCGACGTTTTCGTTCACGTTGCCGACGCGATTGGGGCCGAAGCAAGAGTCGGCGTCGGGGTCAGAATCAGCCTCAAAGTCGGTAAACTGAGCGTCGTCGAGTTCGGTTAGTCGGTCTGCGGGATCGATCGTGCGCCGAGTGCGAAGACGATTCCGGCGAGAACCGCGAGGATGGCGAGGTTCGCCAGTGCGGGATCGACGCCGGCGATCGTAGCGGGGTTCGCACCGGGATCGGTCACCGCTCGGACGCCGCGCGTGAAGTACGTCAGCGGCGAGAGGTCCACGAGCGGTTCGAACCAGCCAGGTAACTGCTCGAGCGTGATAAACGTCTCCGAGAGGAACAGGAGCGGGAGGCCGATGCCGTTGCTCGCTGCGACGGCTCCGTCCTGTGAATCCGTGTAGCTGCCGAGCATCGCGCCGACGCCACAGAAGCAGACGACGCCGACGAGGATGTACGGCACGAGTAGGGGCGAGAAGGCGATTTCGGCACCCGTCAGGACGATCACGAGCCCGAGGATGAGGAGACTCGCCAGTCCGATGATGACGGCGTTGACGACTGTCTGGGCGAGCAGCCACTCCGCGCGGGTCAGCGGCGTCGTCGCGAGTTTTTCGAAGCGGTTGCCCTCGCGGTGGCGCGCGACTTCGCTGCCCATCCGCGACAGCGGCGTAAAGAGGACGACGACGGCGAGATAGCCCGGCACGTAGTAGACCGCCGGCTCCGCGAACAGCCCGCCGCCGGCGGGATCGGTTCGGACGAGGGCCCCAAAGATGACGATCAGGATCACGGGGAAGAAAAACGTGAAGAAGACCGCCGTCCGACGGCGGATAAACGAGCGCCAGCCGGCTCCCGTCTCGGCCCGGACGCGGCTTGCAACGCTCATGCCGTCTCACCCGTCCGCGGCGCGTCTTCGCGTTCATCGTCGATCGGTTCGTCCGCGTGCGCGTCCGCATCCGTGTTTGTATTCGCATCGGACCCGCCTCCCCGCCCGGTGCGTTCGCGCTCGGCCGAATCCGCAAGCGTCAGGTAGACGTCTTCGAGGTCGGGTTCGGCCCACGCGAGCCCGGAGTACTCGATATCGTTGGTTTCGAGAGCGTCGACCACGGTTCCGATTTCGGCGGGCGAAATATCGCGGACGACGACGCCCTGATGATCGCGCTGTCGGCCTCGAGTCGGATGCTCGACGGCGAACGGGAGATCGGCGAACGCGTCCGAGGGTGCGTCCGTCTCGATTTCGAGGCGGCTCGTTCCGCCGTGTTCGTCGATCAGTTCGGCGGGCGTGCCCCGGGCGACGAGTTCGCCGTTCGAAAGCAGGCCGACGCGGTCCGCGAGCCGTTCGGCCTCGGCCATGTCGTGGGTCGTCAGGACAACCGTCGTCCCGGCGTCGGCGAGGGCCTCGATCAGCCGCCAGACGGTGCGCCGGCCGGCGGGATCGATTCCTGTCGTCGGCTCGTCGAGAAAGAGTACGTCGGGATCGTTGACCAGCGTCGCGCCCACGCAGACCCGGCGTTGCTGCCCGCCCGAGAGGTCTTCGTACCAGGTGTCGGCCGCATCGACGAGGCCCACGTCGGCGAGCACGGCCGCCGGATCGCGTGTCTCCTCGTAGAGTCCGGCGTAGTACGTAAGGAGTTCGCGAGCGGTGAGCCGATCCGGCGGTGAGAACGCCTGCGGGAGGACGCCGAGTCGGTCGCGGTCGACGGCCGCCGGTGGCTCATCGAGCACGCGCGCCGATCCGGAGTCGGGATCGGTCGTTCCCGTCAGCGCACGGACGAGCGTCGTCTTGCCGGCCCCGTTCGGGCCGATGAGTGCAAAGACCTCGCCGCGGTCGACGGTCAGCGAGGCGGAATCGAGCGCGACCGTCTCGCCGTATGTCTTCGCGAGTTCAGTCGCGGCAACGACGGCAGACATACGAACGGCTACCCACGCCGTCCGGGTAAGCGGTTCGATTCCCGCGCTCTTGCCCACGCAGGCTCAATCGTTACCGGCGCGTTCGTGATACGGTTTCGGCATGACCCAGCTCGGCTACACCCTCTCGAGCGAAGAACACGGTCCGACCGAACTCGTCGAGTACGCCCGCCGCGCCGAGGAGGCCGGCTTCGACTTCGTCTCGATTTCGGATCACTTCCATCCGTGGATTCCGGCGCAGGGGGAGTCGCCGTTCGTCTGGAGCACCCTCGGCGGGATCGCGACGGCGACCGACGAGATCGAGGTCGGGGTCGGCGTCACCTGTCCGACGATGCGCATCCACCCGGTCAACGTCGCCCAGGCGGTCGCGACGGTCGAGGAGATGTTCGACGGCCGGTTCACCTTCGGCGTCGGTACCGGTGAGAACTTGAACGAGCACGTCACCGGCCACCGCTGGCCCGAACACGACGTTCGACTCGAGATGCTGACGGAGGCCATGAACGTACTGCGAAGCCTCTGGACCGGCGACAATACGAGCCACCACGGCGAGCACTACACGGTCGAGAACGCGCGGCTGTTCACGGTCCCGGACGAGCAGCCGACGACGATCGCGAGCGCCTTCGGTCCGCAGACGGCCCGCTGGGCCGCAGAACACGGCGACGGACTCTGGTGTTCCGGACCGAAGGGTGCGGTGGTCGACGAGTACGAGGACGCCGGGGGCGACGGCCCAGCCTACTCCCAGTTGCACATCTGCTACGCCGACAGCGAGGACGAGGCGATCGACACCGTTCACGAGTACTGGCCAAACGGTTCACTGCCGGGTGAACTCGGGCAAGAACTGCCGACGCCGGCGCACTTCGAGCAGGCCACGGAGATGGTCGACCGGGACGATATCGCCGAGAGCGGGACCACTACCGATCCGGACCCGCAGGTGCACATCGACAGTATCGAGACGGCGGTCGACGCGGGGTACGATCACGTCTATGTCCACCAGATCGGCCCCGAACAGGAGCGGGCACTCGAGTTCTACGAGGAGGAGGTGTTGCCGGCGTTCTGATACGGGTGCGGTGCGGTCGTAAACGGTTTGCAAAACAGTTTCTCAGGGATCAAATTCGTCGTAACAACTGGATAGTAACGACGGTCTCCGGGAGTGGTACCGGTATGTCTGATTGGGATCGCCGTTCGGTACTCGCAACCGGTGCAGCGCTTTCCGTCGGGAGCGGGATGGGCTCGATCGCCGCCGGCCGGGACGACTCGGAGGAATCCGCCACCGAGTCGCTTCCGGACCCGTCGCTGGAACCGAATCCGGATCAGGACGAAGACTGGGCGTCGTTCGCCGGCGACGCCAGCCACAGCAGGAGCGTCGACGCCGGCACCGAGTTCGATGCCGACGCGCTCGCGGCCGCCTGGTCCGTCGGATCGACCGGACCGATCGCCGTCGCCGACGACACCGTCTACACCTCGACCGCGGACGGCGTCGCCGCGTTCGACGCGGCCGACGGAACGCTCGTCTGGGAGAACACGACCGTCGACGCGAGCGACCCGGCGGTGGTCGGCGAGACGGTCTACGTCACCGGCGACGAGGTCGTGGCGCTCGATACCTCAGACGGGAGCGTCCGCTGGGAGAGCGAGTTCGACACCGACGCACTGCTCGGGAGTCCGACGGTGGCCTACGGCGCGGTCTACGTCGGCGTCGACGGGACGCTGTACGCCCTCGAAGCCGACGACGGGTCGGTTCGGTGGCGCAAGGAGTCGATCACCGCACCCCCGGACCCGGAGGCCGACGAGGAAGCGGAATACGAGTTCACCAGCTACACCGCGGCGGCGAACGGGGTCGTCTACGCCCTGTCGTGGGGCGGTGCCGTCGCGTTCGAGCCCGAAACCGGGGCCGAGGTGTGGCTCGCTCCGATACCGTACCTGGGGACGGCCGCGAAGAACACCCAGGTTCGAGCGACGGCGAGTACCGTCGCCGTCGGCAACTCGGAGGCCGAGCGCGTACTCGTGAACGCACAAACCGGCGATGACGATATTTTGGTCGCATCCGAGAGCGTCGACTGGGCGCTCGACGACGAAATTTACGTTACCGGGACCGACCACCAACTCGAGGTCGGCGCGTACGAACACGAGTACTACTGGCAGGTCGAGAGCAACGCTAACGCCGGCCACGCCGCCATCTATGGCGAGACGGTGTACGTCTACTTTACCGATACCGACCCCGAAGGCGAGGACGCGCCACCGTACAATGCGGCTCTCGTTGCGCTGAACAAGTACGACGGAACCGAGCAGTGGGTCCTCTCGAACGACGACGTTCCCGTCGGTCACGTTCGCGCGATCAGCGACGGAACGATCTACGTCGACCGCAGCGGTGAACTCGTCGCGCTCCGAGAGGGGGCGGGTGATGAAGACGGGAACGGTGGGGGCGGTGAAGACGGCAGTGACGAAGACGGAAGTAACGAAGACGGTGATCAGGGTGACGGCGATTCGGCCGATGGCGGTAACGACGGGAACAAAGGGGCGGACGAGGGAGACGACGCGACCGAGGGAAGTGACGGAACCGGCGGCGGGAACGCCAGCGATAACGGTGGTTCCGACGGCGGTAGTAACGGGAACGGCAACGCCAACGACAGCGCCGAAAACGGAACGTCCAACGAGACGGACGGAAGCGCCGAGGACGATACCGTTCCCGGATTCACGACCGGTGCCGGCATCGTCGGTGGTGCGCTCGGTCTCGAGTGGGTTCGCCGGCAGGCCGATTCGAACGCGGACGACGCGGCCGAGTAACGGACGCGTCGGCCGTCGCTGACGTGATACTGTCGGCGCTGTGCTCCGTTTTGTAGCTCACGATGAGATATCCCGGCTCACTGGGCACCGGAATTGTAGCAAGGCAACGGTCGTCAGACTGCGGTCACTCGTCCTGATACAGCGGGTGTGCCGCACAGAGTTCGTCGACCTCCTCGCGGACCGACGCGATCACGTCCTCGTCGTTCGGCTCGTCGACGACGCGGGCGATCAGGTCCGCGACCGTTCGGCAGTCGTCCTCGTCGAAGCCGCGAGTGGTCAGCGCCGGGGTGCCGGCGCGGATGCCGCTCGGGTCGAACGGCGAGCGCGTCTCGCCGGGAACCGTGTTCCCGTTGAGGACGATGCCGGCGTCCTCGAGCGCCTCCTCGGCGTCGCCGCCGGAGGTATCGGGGTGGCTCTCGCGCAGGTCGACGAGCACGAGGTGGTTGTCGGTCCCCTCCGAGACAAGCGAGAAGCCGTGTTCGGCGAGCCGGTCGCCAAGCGCTTCGGCATTTGCGACCGTCTGTTCGGCGTACTCCTCGAACTCGGGCTCGAGCGCTTCCTTGAAGCCGACGGCCTTGCCCGCGATATTGTGCATGAGCGGTCCGCCCTGGCCGCCGGGGAAGACGGCCGAGTCGATGTCGTCGGCGTACTCCTCGCTGGTCATCACGATGCCACCGCGGCCGGAGCGGATGGTCTTGTGTGTCGAACCCGTGACGAAGTCGGCGATGCCGACCGGCGACGAGTGAACGCCCGCGGCGACGAGGCCGGTGATGTGGGCGATGTCGGCGAGATGGAGCGCGTCGACGCTGTCTGCGGCCTCCTGAATGCGTTCCCATTCGATCTCGCGCGGGTACGCGGAGTAACCCGACACGATGATATCCGGCTCGAACTCCTCGGCGTGTTCGGCGAGGCCCTCGTAGTCGAGGTAGCCCGTCTCGGGGTCGACCTCGTACTGCTCGACGTCGTAGAGTTGCCCGACGAAGTTCGCCGGGTGGCCGTGACTGAGGTGGCCGCCGTGGTTCAGATCCAGCGAGAGGATCTTATCGCCCGGTTCGAGCATCGCGAAGTAGACGGCCTGGTTTGCCTGCGTCCCCGAATGCGGCTGGACGTTGACGTGTTCGGCCCCGAACAATTCGTTGGCACGTTCGATCGCGAGTTCTTCGACCTCGTCGGCGAACTCGCAGCCGCCGTAGTAGCGCGAGCCGGGATAGCCCTCGGCGTACTTGTTCGTCAGCGCGCTTCCCTGGGCGTCGATGACGGCGCGACTGGCGTGGTTCTCGCTCGCGATCATCTGGAGCGTCGATCGTTGGCGGTCCACCTCGCCCTCGAGCGCATCGGCGACGGCGGGATCGACCTCTCGAACGTGCTCGTGGTCCATATCCGATGTGGTGTCTGGCTGCTGTATAAGTGTACCTCTCTTCGGCAAAGCGGGCCACGAACGCAAGCGCCAGTCAGCACGATCATGTCGTCTGTTATTGATTACCATCCAATACAACTAACTTGACTGCGTTGGATGTACCGCACCGGATGCTTGTGTGGGACGCCCAACAGGATGGCCTCTCCGTCACCGACAGCGATACCGCCGCCCTTGCCGTGACCGGGACCGAGTTCAGTATCGACGAGGCCGACCCGACGCTCGACGTTCCGCGGCCGGTCGACGAAACCGTCGCGGTGACCGCACGCGAACTGCGCTTGCCCCACGCCGTCGTCTACGCGTTCCCCCGCGAATCGTCGACGCCACTCGAACTCGATCCCTGCGGCGACCCGCTCTCGCTTTCGCCCGGGGAGTACGTCGTCGACGTCGACACCGAGATCAAAACCTACCTGCAGTTTGCCGGTGCGGCGCGGATCGAGCGAACGGACGACTTCGAGTCCGTCGTCGTCTCCTTCCCCGAGCGAACGCGCGTCATCCTCGGCTTTCGTAGCCGCCACGAGTTCCCCGCGGGAACGATCACGGTTCCGGACTCACCGGCGGCCCTCGCGCAGGCGATTTCCCACCTCCCGTCCTCGCACAAGACGACGGGACCGGACCGCTCCTACCCGACGCTCCGGGGCCACCCGCCGCTGCTCGAATCGGGCGACGAACTGGCGATTCCGGACCGCGTTCGCGCCGACACGCCACGGACCGGAACCGAACTCGTCGTCCCGTCCGAGTACGAGTCGCTGTACGTCACTGCGCCGCTGGCGTACTACCTGCAGGCGCGCGTTCGAACGGACCCAACGATCAGCGGCGCACGGCTTCGCCTTCCCGAGTACGATGTCGAACGCTCCCTCCCCGGCCCGCCTCGACTCGAGCGCGAGGTCGAACAGTTGCTTCGACAGACGTTCTTCCTCGACTGTCTGGTCCGCAACGCCGGCCCCTACGGCACCGAACTCGCCGAGTCCAGACTGCTCGAGATCCTCGATCTCGACAGCGAGTCGCTGTATGCGGCCTCGCCGCAGAACCGACTCGCGACCTACCTCGACATTCCCTTCGGGGCGATCGAACACCGCCTGCCCGACTGGCACCTCGCGACGTACGTCACCCCCGAGTTCAGCCGCGCCGAGACGCTGCCGTTTCTGCTCGACCGGATGAGCCTGCTCTATCGACCCCGCACGTCGACGCTCGAGGGGCGTGAACTCGTCGAACGATCGCTCGAGGCGTTCTACCGCGACGGCGAGCGGGCGGGAACGGGAGGGCAGATTGCGTCCGTCGACATCGTCAAGCCCGAACTGCGCCACGGCCGGGCCCACGGCTGGCTCGCCGACGGCGTCCCCGTCGACGTCTTCACCGCTGCGCCGGAGGCCTACCACAACCGGCTCGCGTTCCTCGACCGCACCCGCGAGGAAACCTCCGTCTGCGTCGTTCTCAACGACCCGGACATGGCCGGCGAACACGACGACGTGGCCGGGATCTACCGCTCTCGGTCCGGCGACCTCCCGATGACCGTCACCGTCGAGGACGGCCTGACGACGGCCGAACTCGCTCGCGTCTTCGAGACGGGCCACGACTTCGTCCACTACATCGGCCACTGCGAGACCGACGGTCTCTGCTGTCCCGACGGCACGCTCTCGACGACGAGTCTGGACCGCTGTACCGCTCAGACGTTCTTTCTCAATGCGTGTGGCTCCTTCTACGAGGGACGAACACTGATCGAGAAGGGCAGCGTCGCCGGAGCCGTCACCGTCACCGAGGTCCTGAACGAGCACGCGATCAAGGTCGGCTCCACGTTCGCGACGCTGCTCGTCAACGGCTTCAGCATCGAACGAGCGATGGAACTCGCACGCCGGCGCATTATGATGGGTAAGGACTACACCGTCGTCGGCGACGGCACGCACTCGCTCACGCAGGGCGAACACCGCGTGCCCACCACCCTCCGTATCGACGAACTCGACGCAGAATACAGACGCTCCTCGCGCGCAATCCGGAACGGAGATCAGGATACGAGCACCGCAAGCACCGCGAGTACCTCGAGTACTGCGAGCAGCGACACTGACACCGACGGCACACACCAACCACAACAGACAGCACGGACCGATAAGCCTCAGTATCTCGTCACCTTCGACTGCTACTCGACCCGCGTCACCGGCTCCTATTACTTCCCCCACACCGCCGACAACGAGGTCGCCTACCTCTGTGGCTCCGAGTCCAATTTTATCGTCTCGAAACCCGAACTCGTAACGTTGCTCAAAGAAACGGAGGCGTCAGTGATTTACGACGGCGATATTCACTGGTCGGACTCGCTCTGGCCGCAGTTCGATGAGTAGTCCAGTCTCACGGGCCGCCGTACGTACTCACGCGCTCTGCAAACAATGTCTGCTGATTTGAACGCTGCTGAGAGAGCAATCCACCACTTCGCAAGTAGGGCCATACATCCATCCAGAGTCGGGTACTACTGAAACCCATGCAGTTCGATATTATCAGAACTCCTTTATATAACTATTCTAATTAATACACGAAATCAGATACGGATTAAACAGGAACTGTCATCGCCCGTCGCTGGCGACTATCCTGTTGTTCTGCGAAACCTATAGCTATAATGAACAACAACGGGACAAAAATTACCCGTTCGTCAATCAGGTGAGAAGTTCTGCCGTGAAGATGGCCACCAAAATTAAGTACTGGGAACTCGTTTACTTCTGCAGAGAGATGGTTTCGAATTTACTCAACCACCAGATTGACGATATACTCGAATCAGTCCTCGAAGACGCAAGCGGTGACGTCTACATGGTCAACCCCTCGCGGGACGCCATCGAGGAGTTCATCGCCGTCGCGACGGCGCTCGAGGGATCGCTCCCGTCGGTCCACATGCTCGCCGACGAGCGGACCCTGAAGGCGGTCATGGACGATTTCATCGTCGCCTCGAACGCGGCGGACCTCATCAGCGAGGGCGCACTCGCACTCCACACGCTCGAGGAAGCGCCGGAGAACTCGCTTTTGGTCACCGAAGACCGCGTCATCGCCGTCGTCCACGCCGGCGACCGCGTCGGCGGCCTCGTCACCGACGACGACAGTTTCGTCGAGGACACGTACGAGACCTACGCCGATCGTTGGGAGGACGCACCCGCTTACAACCTCCGGACACCGCCGATCACGGACGTTCGCGAGACCCTTTCCGACGAAATCAGCCCCGAGGCCGAGGACGACTTCACCGCGATCTTGAACTCGCTCGAGACGGCCCGTGGCGACGGCGACGGGCTCGACGAAGTGACGATCTCGCTGCTCGTCGCGGCCAAGAACGAGGCATTGCTGTACGACATCAGCAAGTGGGGCGAGGACGTGGGCATCGCGTCGAAGGCGACCTTCAGCCGCACGAAGACCAAGCTCGAGGACATGGGCCTGATCGACACCGAAAAGGTACCGATCGACGTTGGTCGGCCGCGCCTGCGCCTGAAGATCGGCGACGACCGGCTCCGCGAGGCCGATAACGGCCAGCTCGCGACGGTCGCCCAGTCTATCCTGAACTGAGACTGGCCGGCACCGACTGTCGCATCACTGTTTCTCGCTGAACTCGATGTCTTCCACTCGGCGGACAGCCGTTGTCGCCGGATGACGCAAACCCCAAGTTCTCGCCGCGTGAGTCCCCGACTATGTACGAGGCCGTCCACGCCCACCCCGACGGACAGAGCACGGTCGCCAGACTGGCGAAGACGGCGGCCGAGTTCAGCTTCGAGGGCGTGGTCGTGCGCAATCGCGCGGACGAGCGGGCCGAGTTCGACGCCGAGCGGATCGGGGACGAGTACGGGATCGACGTGGTCGAAGGGATCGAAATCGACGCCGACGATGTCGAACAGGCAAGCGGTGCGGTCGGCAACTACCGGACCGACGAGACGATCGTTGCGGTTGCGGGCGGAACGCCCGCGATGAACCGCTTTGCCGTGGAAAACGAGAAGGTGGACGTGCTCGCCCGGCCGATGGCCGAGGGGGGCGACGTGAATCACGTGCTCGCGAAGGCGGCCGTCGAGAACGGCGTTCGTTTCGAGTTCGATCTCTCGGGCGTCCTTCGCACCCACGGCGGACGACGCGTGCGGATCATCCAGTCGCTGCGAAAGCTCGCGGACATCGTCGGCCACTACGACGCCCCCTACGTCGTGAGCGCGACGCCGCGATCACACCTTGAACTCCGCGCGCCGCGAGAACTGGCGGCACTCGGCGAGCAGCTCGGCCTTTCGAGTTCGTTCGTCGAGGCGGGACTCGAAGAGTGGGGGCGGATAGCCGAGCGCAACCGCCGAATCCAGTCCGAGTCGTTCATTGAGCCAGGGGTCGAACGAGGCAGGTATGAAGAGGAGCATTGAGGATCACGCCGCCCGGTTCGACGAGATCGCAAGCGAGTACGATAACGAGAGTTCCGACGAGTATCGCGCGTGCGCGAATCTGGTTATCGAGCACGCTGCACCCGGTACGGACGATGTCGTTTTCGATCTCGGGACCGGAACGGGCGCGATCGCGCTCGCGCTGGCTCCGGACGCCGAGCGCGTCGTCGGGCGAGACATCAGCGAGGGCATGATGTCGGAAGCGGAGACGAAAGCGGCCGAGGAAGGGATCGAGAACGTCGCGTTCGGCCACGGGACGTTCCGAGAGCCCGAGTACGACGGGGACGTCGATATCGTAACGTCGAACTTCGCGATGCATCACCTGTCGGACGAGGAAAAGCGCGAGGCGATTTCGGTGATCGCCGACCTCGGGCCGCGCACGTTCGTCCTCGGGGATGTGATGTTCTTCGGCGAGCCGAACCCGGACGAGCCGTTCTACTCGCCGGAGGTCGACGATCCGGCGACCGTTGGCTTCCTCGCGGATGCGCTTACGGACGTCGGCTTCTCACTGTCGGCCGTCGAACGCGTTCACGAGCAGGTCGGCGTGTTGGTGGCCGAGCGCGGCCGTCCCGACGCGGACCAGAACGAATGAAACACCTTCCAAAACACCTCCGGCCGCGCTGGCGGTATCTCGCGGTCGAGATCGAGAGTTGGCCGGACGCGTCGATCGATCGTCGAGCGTTCCAGCGCGAATGCTGGTACGCGGGCCAGAATCTGCTTGGTGATCCGGGGAGCGCACGCGCCGAGCTGTCGGTCCTGCAGTTCGAGTTCAGCGCCGACGCAGGCGTCGGTGAGGCGCTCGTCAAGGTCAGACACGGCTGGACAGACGAAGCGCGGGCAGCGCTCGCTTGCATCGACGAAATCGACGGACAGCCGGTCGGTGTTCGGGTCAGCGGTATCAGTGGCACGATCCGTGCCGCTGAAGAAAAGTATTTAGGGCGACGCGGGCAAGATTCTGAAGAGAGAAACGTCGTGTTCGGGAACGAGGAGCGAGTCGCCGTCGTGCGCGATGAATCTGTAGACGTGCGACTCGATGCGGCGTTCGCGGGGACGACAGACCTCGATTACGACTACGATTACGATTTAGCGTGATACTATGCAGGGACAAGCCCAACAGCAGGCGTACGACCGAGGCATCACGATCTTCTCGCCCGACGGCCGACTCTACCAGGTGGAGTACGCCCGCGAGGCGGTCAAACGTGGCACGGCGAGTATTGGCGTGCGAACCGACGACGGCGTCGTGCTGGCCGTCGACAAGCGCGTTCCCTCGCCGCTGCTCGAAGATTCGAGCGTCGAGAAGATCCACAAGGCAGACGACCACATCGGCATCGCGAGCGCGGGTCACGTCGCTGACGCGCGCCAGCTAATCGACTTCGCGCGCCGACAGACCCAGGTCAACCAACTGCGCTACGGCGAACCGATCGGCGTCGAAACGCTGACGAAGGAAGTTACCGACCACATCCAGCAGTACACCCAGGTCGGCGGCGCACGCCCGTTCGGCGTCGCACTGATCGTCGGCGGCGTCGAAAACGGCGAGCCGCGCCTGTTCGAGACCGATCCGTCCGGAACGCCCTACGAGTGGAAGGCCCTCGCCGTCGGTGCCGACCGCAGTGAACTCCAGAGCTATCTGGAAGAGAACTACGACGATGAGGCGGACTTAGACGGCGGCATCCAGCTCGCCCTCGACGCACTCGCGTCGGTCAACGACGGCTCGCTGCTCCCGAGCGAGGTCGGCCTTGCCACCGTTGACGCCGAAACCGAGCGCTTCGAACAGTTCGAACAGGACCGCATCGCGGACCACTTGACGGAGAACGACCTCCTCGATGAGGGCGACGAGGACGGCGAATCCGAAGAGTAATCGAGCCAGAGACTCGTGACGACCCGCTCGGTCGCTCGAGTTCACGATCATCGGTTCTCGATCCCGACTCCTGACGCCTGACAACTCGCGCTGTTGCACTCGTTTGTCACTGTTTCGGGATTCGGATTCGTTCGACGGCTCCGAGCGACTGCCTCGTCTCAGGAAAAACTCTTTTACGAAGCCGGAGGAACGCTTCGGTATGATCTCTCTTGACGAGGCGGTGACAGCGCGACTCGAGTCACACGGGGCGCGCTTTGAAGTGTTGGTCGATCCGGATGCGGCCCTCGCGATCAAACGCGGCGAGTTCGAGGGTGACCTGGAGGATGTCATTGCTGCGGAGGACGTCTTCGAGAACGCCTCCCGCGGGGACCGCCCCGCCGAGAGCGACCTCGAGAAGGTCTTCGATACGACGGATCCACTGGAAATCATCCCCGACGTTATCACGGAGGGGGAGATCCAGATTACGGCCGAGCAGCGACGCGAGATGCAAGAGAAAAAGCGTAAACAGCTGGTCGACACCATCGCGCGCAACGCGGTCAACCCGCAGATGGATAATGCGCCACATCCGCCGGACCGGATCGAGAACGCACTCGAGGAAGCGGGCTTTACCGTTGATCCAATGGAAACGGTCGAATCGCAGGTCGACGACGCGCTGGACGACCTTCGACCGGTGATCCCGATTCGGTTCGAGGAGGTGACGATTGCGGTCCAGATTCCGGCGGAGTACGCGGGCAGCGCGCAGGCGCAGGTCCGACAGTTCGGCGACCTCGAGCGCGAGGAGTGGCAGGCCGACGGCTCCTGGATCGGCGTCGTCACCTTCCCCGCAGGGATGCAAAACGAGTTCTACGACGTGGTCAACGAACACTCGAGCGGCAACGCTGAGACGGAGTTGATCAAGGACAAGGACGATATTCAGACGCGATAGTCGGTGGCGCGTCGTGGCGGTACCGGTGTGAGAACGGAAATCCCTGAGACTGGAAATCCAACAGCGACACTGCAGCACCGGACGTTCTGTTCTAACCCGGTCTGCGTACCGTTTCCGGACATAGATGGCGTTACACGGTCTGCTGTACCGATTTCCCAGCGCAATTCCAGAACAGGTCGCAGGTACGACGGAACTGACTGTCAGCAGCTCGGCCCGTCTCAGGCGCGGTAGTATCCGATCAGAAAGCCGCTCGTAAAGCCGACGGCGATCGACGCGACGGAGAGGAGCGAGTCGATCCAGTGGGCAGTGACACCGGCGTTTGACACCCTCTGTTCTTGTGTCGTGATGAGCCCGGCAGAGAGTCGATCCCAGTCCACGATAACGATGCCCTGGGACTGGAGATAGCGAACGACCATCAGTTCGATGCCGAAGATAATGGCAATCAGTTTGGCGACTCGCTTGGTCCCAAAGCCGAGCAGTCCGCCGAGGACTGCGCCGGCGATGAACTCGAGTGTAAGCGTCGTCGGGTCGGCGGAAACCATCACCGCGAGTATTCGTATCACAGATAATGACTGTTTTGATCCGATTCCCGTCAAGCGAGCGGCCAGCGAACCGGCGGTACAACCACGAGTTCAGTGCGGGCACGGGATTCAAGGCGGTTGGAGACGTACAGTGGAGTATGATTGTCTTGCGTCCAACGGAGGTGGCCTGCCGGCACCCCGAGCGTGGTTGATGGCGTCTCGTCGCCAGCCTGGTCGCGGTCGCGGTTGTACCCGCACCCGTGCTCGCGTTCGCGCATGGAGTCGACTTCGTTTCGGCAACAGCGACGGCACAGGATCAAATCTCAACCACAACAGTCCACGCTTCGTCTCGCCAGCACCGGCCGAGGATCGAATACACTGTCCACGCTGCTCTGTGGCTGTGTCCCTGCAGCAGCAGTGATATCATCTGTGACACGTCTCATCAACGGTAGTAGCGGCTTTCGTCCAGACGCCGTCAGTACCAGTACAACCACCACCATCCGACCCAACCGCAGAATCACCGACAAACCCGAAGTGACCCCTGCAATTGCATTCGAATCCGCATGAGAGCACTCATCGCCAAGCGCGTCGACTCCGGAACGCCAGACACAAGCGAGATTTCCGACCTCGCCGCCGCCGCCGGCTACACCGTCGTCGGTGAAATCACCCAGTCCCGCCGGGCTGACCCCGCACTCCAGATCGGCGAGGGCAAGGCCGAAGAACTCGCCGAAACAGCCGCCGCCACAGATGCGACGACCGTCATCTTCGACAACCGGCTCGGCCCCTACCAGACGTACAACCTCGGCCAACTCCTGCCTGAGGGCGTCGAAGTCATCGACCGGTTCACCCTCATCCTCGAAATCTTCGGCCAGCGCGCCCAAACTCGAAAAGCCCAGCTCCAGGTCGAACTCGCCGAACTCCGCTATGAACTGCCCCGCGCCGAGGCCAAGACCAGCCTCGCCAAACGCGACGAGCACCCCGGCTTCATGGGGCTCGGCGAGTACGACGAAAGCCGCGAGCAGGACATCAAAGACCAGATCAGCCGCATCACCGACGAACTCGAGCGCATCGAACAAACGGAGGAACACCGTCGCGAACGACGACGCAACTCCGGCTTCGATCTGGTCGCCCTCGCAGGCTACACGAACGCCGGCAAATCCACGCTACTCCGACGACTCGCGGCCGATCTCGATGTCGACGAGAACGAGGATCTCCACCCCGACCTCGACTCGACCGCCGAATCCCAGGACAAGCTGTTCACCACGCTCGGAACGACCACCCGCCGCGCCGACATCGACCCGCGCGACGTGCTCGTAACCGACACCGTCGGTTTCATCAGCGATCTGCCCCACTGGCTCGTCGAATCCTTCAAATCGACGCTGGACTCCGTCTACCGGGCCGATCTCGTCTTGCTCGTCGTCGACGTGAGCGAAGACATCGACGACATCCACGAGAAACTCGTCACCAGCCACGACACCCTCTACGAACGCAACGAGGCCCCGATCGTCACCGTCCTCAACAAGATCGACGCCGTCGGCGACGCTGAACTCGAGGAAAAGCGAGAGGCGCTGTCCGCGCTCGCACCGAACCCGGTTACCGTCAGCGCGCGGGAGGGGACGAACGTCGACGCACTGCTTGATCGGATCGACAGCGAACTGCCCGATTGGGAGGAAGAACGGCTCGTACTGCCGATGACGGATGAGACGATGAGCGTGGTCTCGTGGATCCACGACAACGCCCACGTCGACGACGTTACCTACGGGGACGAAGACGTACTCGTCTCCTTCGAGGCGCGACCCGCGGTAATCTCGCAGGCGCGCTCGCGCGCAAGCGAGTTGCAGACGGCGACGCCCGAATCAGCCTAACCTGGTTGTCCCTCCGCTGGATGGTAGATTACGGTCTGAATTTTATTAGACTATATATGAGAACGGGAAACTATTGGTGGTGTGAATCGACGAGAAATACTCGGCGGAATCGGAACGGGAACCGTCCTCGGCTCTGCTGGTTGTCTCGGGAGTATCCCGAATCTCGATGGTGAAACCGACGGACCGGAAGATGTCGTCGAACAGTACACCGAAGCGATAGAGAAGGATAATCTAGACGCGGCAGCCGATCTCATTCACCCGGATAGTAACCTCCCGGCACCCACCGAATCGGATGACGTACCGGTCGACACGATCGAAGAGCGGCCGTTATCGGAGATCTGGATCGAGTTCAAGGATGACGAGGAGGAGAGCAACGAAACAGCGATCGAAGCGAGTGCCGAAACGCAAGAGAACGATTTGAGCGCCAAGTTCGAGGAGAGCGGTCTCGACGACCACGTGTTCGTGTACGTCTCGTATTCGTCGGGGCCGGTCGATGAGTTCTACTTCACCATGGTGAAAGATGATGGCGAGTGGTACATTTACCAGTAGCGAGCGCGGATCAACGTGATCGACGTGGAGTCGGATAGGCACTGCTGTGCAGGAACTGCCAGCCACCGGCCGCTCCCGGTACTGATCGATACCGGCGCGCCGCGCGCTCCGGACCCCTACCATATAAAACAGTGACCTGTGTGCAGTAGGGTATGGAACGTGTCGCAGTCATCGGCTCGTCGATGACCCAGTTCGGGCAGCGAGACGAGTGGGTTCTGGAACTCCTCTCGGAGGCCGGACTCGCCTGTCTCGACGACGCGGGCGTCGACGCGGCGGATGTCAAGCACCTGTACGTCTCGAACATGGCGAGTGGCGAGTTCGAGGGACAGACCGGGATCATGAACGCGCTGGCCCAGGACATCGACGCGACGCCGGCGTACACCCAGCGGGTCGATCAGACGAGTTCAAGTGGCGGGGCGGGAATCTACGCTGCCTGGCAGTCGGTCGCGAGCGGGGCGAGCGAGATGACGCTGCTCGTCGGCGGCGAGAAGATGACCCATCGAACGACCGGCGAGGCGACGGACGTGATTGCTTCGTTGACCCATCCGGTCGAGTACAAACACGGCGTGACGCTGCCCTCGTTCGCGGGGTTGACCGCGCGACACTACCTCGATCGGTTCGATGCGCCCCGCGAGAGCCTCGGGAAGGTTGCCGTCAAGAACCACAAAAACGGCGTCGACAATCCGCACGCGCAGTTCCGGAAGGAGGTCGATCTGGAGACGGTGCTGGAGTCGCCGATCGTGGCCGATCCGCTCCGGTTGTACGACTTCTGTCCGATTACGGACGGATCGGCGGCCCTACTGCTGTGTCCCGAATCTGTCGCCCAGGAGTACACCGACGAGTACGCCGTCATCACGGGTATCGACGGTGCGACGGACACGCACGTCGTCCACGAGCGCGAGGACCCGACCGTGATGGGCGGCGTCGTCGAGAGCGGCGAGGGTGCCTACGAGATGAGCGGCCGCGAGCCCGACGACATCGATGTCGCTGAACTCCACGACATGTTCACGATTCTCGAGTTCCTCCAGATGGAGGGACTCGGTTTCGCCGAGCAGGGCGAGGCTTGGGAACTCGTCGAAGAAGGGGAGACGGAACGCGACGGCGAGTTGCCGATCAACACCTCCGGCGGGCTGAAATCGAAGGGCCACCCGCTCGGTGCGAGCGGCGTCGCACAGGGGGTCGAGATCTATGAACAGCTCGTCGGCGAGGCCGGCCCACGGCAGGTCGAGGCAGACGTGGGACTGTGCTGTAACGTCGGCGGCTTCGGGAACTGCGTTATCACCACCATCATGGAGGCAGCACAATGACGATGGACGCCTACCGGTACGAGGACGGCACGATCAGCTACCCCGGTCATCCACGCGGCCCCGACGGCGCGGAGCCGGTGGAAACGATCGATCTGAGCGAGTTCACCGCGGAGGTCGTCACGTGGACGACCTCGACGGCGACGCCCCCGGGCGTTCGCGAGCCGAACCACCTGGCGATCGTCGAGTTCACGATCGAGGGCGAATCGGTGCGCGCGATCGGACAGGTGACGACGGGCGAGATCGAGGTCGGTGACGAGGTCCGGCCGGTTTACGTCGATGAACTCCGCGAGCCGGGCGCGGGCATTCGGGAGCCGGCGAGTCAGGAGTGGGACGGCTATCGGTTCGAGCCGGTCTAACGTCCTCCGGGTCGTATTCTATTCGCCGTTGCCGTCGGTATCGTTGCTGCTGGAATCGTTGTCGCTGCCATCTGTCTCGTCGTCATTGTCGGCAGCGGTCGCCGAATCGCCGCGATCGTTGTCTTCGGCGTGCGGTTCGCTCGATTCGGTATCGGAATCGCCAGCGTCGTGCCCGTCATCGGCCGGCGGCACCTCGTCCGAACTGTACCGATCCTTCAGCGTCTCGAGTTCAGCGTCGACATCGACGTTCGAGCCGTTCGCCGCCTCGGTTTCGTCTGTCGTCTCATCGCGTGGGGGGCAACCGTCGCCGATGTCGATCTGAACTCCATCGGTAGTCCTCGTCTCAGTGCTGTCACCACCGGTATCAGAAGTCCCGTCATCGGGACCGGACTCGCGGTCGGCAGTCGCTTCCCGGAGGCGAGTATCGACTTCGTCACGGAGCCGCCGCGCCTCCGTGAGGAGCTCACGGGCGTCTTCGTCCGCGGGAAGGGCATCCGACGAGGCCGCCCGCTGGAGTTGCGTGAGGACCGTATCGAGCTGTGAGAGCGTCGTCCGACGAACGTCAGTAGCGCGCTCGCCCGTCGTTTCGGCCGCCGCCGACGCGCGATCCCTGGCTTCTCGTTCGGTGCGCACGAGGTTGAGTCCGCGCTGGAACGCCTCGAGTGCGCGCACGCTCGATTCGAGGGCGGTGATGGCGGCGGGAATGGCGAACTCGTCGGTGAACGCGAGAACTTCCCGGGGAGACGGTGGCCGGAGCGGTGGTCCGGATGGCGATGTGGGTGAGAACGGGGACCGGCGGTCGCTCTCGGCGAGTTCTTGGCGGAGTAGCTCGATCGTGTCGGTGAGTTCGCGAACGGCCGTCGCGAGATCCTCGTCGGGGTCGGAGCGAGGAGCGTCGGAGTCGGAGCCGGAACCGGAGTCGGCGTTGGAGTTGGAGTTGGAGTTGGAGTCGGGGTCGCCCATACCCCCTGTATGGGGTCACGGTATGAAAATCCGGCTGTCGGGAAGAATGTGAGAGGCTTCCGACCGCGAGTCAACCGGCAGAACTCGGACGGTGGCGAGCATCGTTTTTCTCCCGTATTCATCCCGAAATATTATGTGTGATCGGTGTCTCTGTCAGCGAAGATGGGGTCAGAATCCGGGGGTTCCGACGTCACGGAGACGGACAGCGCGACGGTGCCAGGGGGAACCGTTGACACCGAGACGGAGACGACCTTCGCACAGGCACTCGATGCGCTCAAACGAGAAGGGAGTTCCGTCCTGGTAGTCGGTGCCGACAGCCAGAATGCACACGAGACCGTCTGTCGGCGGCTCGCAGGCGTTCACCGTGAGTTAGACTCGGAGACGCCGGAGACAGCTGACTCGCGCGGCGTCCAGTATCGACTGCGCGTCACGGACACCGTCGATGCAACAGCCAGCGCGGACTCTTGGCAGGACTGTACGAACCAGCCGGCCCGAACGCGTACGATTTCCACGGCTTCCGTCGATCGCTCTCGATCCGGTCACACGCACTCGCCCGAGTCGCTGCCGGGTGAGCAGCCGCTAATCGGCACGATCGGCCTCGAAATTATCGAGGCGATCGACGAGTTCGATCGGGAGACGGCCGACTGCAAACCGGCGGGTCTTCGTCTCTGTCTGGATTCACTGGTCACGTTGCTCGATGAGCACGACACGGACGAGGTCTTTCGGCTGTTGCATCTGGTGACGACCGCCACGACTCACGCTCGGGGAGTCGGTCACGTCCACCTGCCGCTCGACCCCGACCACGACGCCGTTGCGCTGCTCGAACCGCTGTTCGATGCGCTCGTCGAACTGCGAACGCGCGACGGTATCGACGAACAGCGTTGGACGCTGCGCGATCGTGAACTGGTGACGGAGTGGATGCCGGTCCGATCGGTCCACTAGTTTTTGCACCCACTTACCAACTCACCCACCACCTGGACGTCGATTGCGTACTCGGCAGTACGGCTTCCATCGATCCAAGCACTTTTCTCTCCGCCACTCCCCTCCACTGGTGTGCGAATCGAGAACAGTTTCATTCCCGTTCGCGGCGTCGGCGAGGTGACCGAACGCCGCCTCTGGGAACACGGAATTACCCACTGGGACGAGTTCGACGGTAGCGTCGTCGGTGACACGCTCACGGATCGGATCGAGACGTTCATCGAAACGGGCCGAGCCCACCTGGAGCAGGGTGACGTCGCTCCGTTCGCGGAGTCTCTTCCCGCTTCGAGCCGCTGGCGACTCTACGAAAACGCCCGCGAGAACACCTGCTTTCTCGACATCGAAACGACCGGTCTCGACGCGAGCCACCACGACGTGACGACCGTCAGTCTTCACCGCAACGGCGAGACGACGACGTTCGTCAAGGGCCGCGACCTCACGCGCGACCGACTCGCGGCTGCACTCGACGCCGCATCGCTGCTGGTCACGTTCAACGGCCGGCGCTTTGACGTGCCGTTTCTCGAGACCTGCTATGATCTGGACGTGACGACGCCACACGTCGACCTCATGTACCCCTGCAAGAAAATCGGCCTCGACGGCGGACTCAAAGCGATCGAACGGGATGTCGGTATCGACCGCGACCTCCCGGAGATAAGCGGCCGCGATGCCGTCCGTCTCTGGCGGGAGTACGAACGCGGCGACGATGCCGCACTCGAGACCCTGATCGAATACAACCGGGCGGACACGCAGCACATGGAACCGCTCCTTGAACTCGTCACAGAGCGGCTTCACGAGCAGGTGTTCGAATCGGTTTGTCGCGGCGAATAATTCTGGTCCCGGCAACCAGTACGTATACGGGTGTCGACCGGCCACCATCCCACATGACCCCAGGAACCGAGCCGGACACAACAACGGATACCTACGTCGTCGAGATCGACGTTCGGCTTCGAGATATCGACTTCATGGGCCACGTCAACAACGCTACCTACGCAACCTACCTCGAACAGGCCCGAGAGGCTTACTTCCAGGATGTTTTCGACACCTCGCTCGCCGATCTCGATACCGTTCTCGCACATCTCGAAATCGACTACAAACAGCCAATCGAGGCCGACGCAGCCGTCTCCATCGCACTCACCGTCGGTGAACTCGGGACTGCGAGTCTCCCGCTCACGTACGAGATCTACGCTGACAAGTCCCTGGCAGCGACGGCCACGACCGTCCAGGTCTTCATCGACCCCGGTACCGGCGATTCACGGCCCGTTCCGGAAGCCTGGCGCTCCCAGCTCGACTAGCCACGACCCATCCGTCGCATCCATCGTTTTTCGATCGAGAGACCGCCTCGCCGGTGGAGATACTATGATGACACCTCTCGCAACGTTACCTCACCGTCGCCCGTAATAACGACGTGGTAACCATTGAACGTGAACTCGACACGGCCCGAAATTCGATCGGACCCGTCCTGTCGCGGTGCAAACAGTGCATCCAGTGCTTCGGGATTGACGACAGTATAGAGGGATTCGTACTCCGGCGGTTCGATGTCTGTCGGATCGACTCCCTCTCGTTCGGCGACTGCAGCGATTACGTCGAAGCTAAGCGACCGTGTCTCGGCGGTCTCCGAACGATCGACTGAGAGTAGCATTGGCCGGACTCTTTCCTCGCCTATATATAAATCCACTGGCCTCAACCCAAGCTTGTAGTACATATATGTAGACCACTAGCCGTAGTTGTTCGCTAATGTATTTCTTTCCATATATATGTTTAAAAATATAGTTGAGTTCATCAAACTTGAGACGTTTCAGGGAGCCGTATCCGCCGGACAGGAACCCGTTGTAAACGTGGAACACGCCATAGTTTCCGCCGTTTGGGTCGGAGCACCAGTCGCCATTTGTTTCGGTGATTATTTAATAAATAGTTACCGAGTTCAGGTCTGGTTCTTGCGCTTCCCGCGTACGTTCACGCGTCGGCGGGCACGCCCGAACACGAATTTGAGCCGGCCTTTGCGCTGAGCATATTGGCTGTCGATCTGGTGGCGATCGGTATCCTCACATCGACGACGCCATGGTAGTCTCTCAGTTGGCACGGTTCCGAGAACCGAGATCTATTCAGTTTCCTCGTGTGCTGCCTTTGTACTGTGTGACCGTCCTTATCAGTGTGTGGCCTCGATCAACCGTTCGACGCGATCAGTGTCCAATCCGAGGCGGTACTCGATGTCCGTCCGCGTACTGACCCAGCGGTAGAACGAGCGTTGAACCGTTTGTTCGAATTACCGGCGTTCTCTGAATGCCAGAATGTGCCGATACCAGTCGGTAGGAGATTTGAACCTAAGGATTTAAGCCAGGGGTGGGATTTGAACCCACGAAGTCTCGATTACAAGTCGAGTGCATGAACCGCCCATGCTCCCCTGGCGCAGTCCGTTGGTTAGCAATCCTCCTTTGAATGTGTATCGTTTTCGGTTTCCGTTCGCGATCCGTTCGACCAGACCGCTCAGTCGGTCTCGGTATCAGTATCCGCCCCGGCTGTGGGCTCCTCGAGCGATCGTTTCATCGCCACTCGATAGGGTTCGTATCCGTGCGCTCGGTAAAATCGCCTGGCATCCTCGTTTTGTGCCATCACTTCGAGCAGCAACACCTCCGCGCCCTTCGATTCGAGTTCAGCCGTGGCGGCCTCGAGTAGCGCGGACCCGATGCCCCGGTCGCGATAGGCCGGGTCGACGTAGAGATTCGAGAGGGTGCCACGCGTCCGCTCGAGTTCGAGACTGCCGCGTTCGAGTGAGACGGAGGCAAAGCCGACGATTGCGTCGTCGACGCGAGCGACGAGAAGGCCGTCGGCAACGCGGTGTGCGGCGAGGGTCTCGCGCATCAGTTCGCGGTTGGCCTCCGCGCGGACGGCCGAGTCGAACTCGCGCTGGCCGCGAGCGAGTCGGACCCAGAGATCGGTGACGGCTTCGAGATCGGCGCTCGTGGCGTGGTCGATAGTTAGATTGGTTGTCATCGTCGGTCGTCATTGTTAGTCGTCCGGTCATCGATCGGCGATCAGCGATCCGAGGGTAGGGACCATTGCCAATGGTGCGGTCAAGCAGCGTCAACAGTACGCTCGAGCGCGCTGACAGCAGGCAGCTGATCGGCGGTCAGCATCTGCAACGCGGCACCGCCGCCGGTACTCACGTGCGAAAAGCCCTCGACGCCGAGTCGGCGGAGCGCCGAGGCAGTGTCTCCGCCGCCGACGATACTCGTTGGCACGTCCGTCGCCGCGCCGTAGAGCCGTCTGGTTCCCAGTTCGAATCGGTCGTCCTCAAAGACGCCAGCCGGCCCGTTGAGGATAACGGTGCCTGCGTCCTCGAGAAGCCGCTCGTAGTAGGCGAGCGTCGATGACCCGATATCCATCGCGGCCTCGCCCTCCTGGGGCGGTAGCGCGTTGACGCCGAGTTCGTGGCGGCTGTCGTCGCGGTCGACGGCGACGTCGCGGGGCAGCGCAATCCGGTCGCCGTAGGCGTCGAGCAAGTCGCTAGCGCGATCGATCTCGTCCCAGTAACCCTGTTCGTAGATGAAATCCGAACTCGCGTCGCCGAGGTCGACGCCGTCGGCGATGAGGAAGACGTTGGCGACGACGCCGGCAGTGAGGATGTGATCGGCGAGATCCTTCTCGAGAACGCTCCAGGCGACATCGATTGAATCGGGGACTTTCGCGCCGCCGAGGACGTAGATCCGCGGTTCGGGGGTCTCCTCGATCGAGCCGAGCACGTCGAGTTCGGATTCCATGACGCGACCCGCATACCCCGGCATGACGGTTGGAAAGCCGACGAGCGAGGGCTGCGAGCGGTGGGCCGCGGCGAAGGCGTCGTTCACGTAGGCATCGAGAACGGGCGCGAGATTCGCCACGAGCTGTGTTCGAGCAGCGCGGTCCGGGTCGAATTCCATGTATTCCTCGCTGTAAAAGCGGGTGTTCTCGAGAACGACGCAGTCGCCGTCTTCGAGCGAGCGGACGGCATCGCGTGCGGCCTGGCTGAACGTTGCATCGACGTAGTCGACGGGACGGCCGAGCAGGTCGGAGAGACGGTCGGCATGCGGAGACAGGGTGCCGAAGTCGTCACCGCCGGGTCGGCCCTGGTGGGCAAGGACGGCAACCCGACCGCCGCGCTCGAGCAATTCCGAGAGCGTATCGACGTGAGCACGGAGCCGGGCGTCGTCGGCGAGAGACCCGTCGTCGGCGATCGGACTGTTGATGTCGACGCGAACGCCGACGGTTGTCCCTTCGACGTCGAGGTCGTCGAGGGTATCGATCATTGTCGATCAGTCCACCGCGGCACCCGAAAGGTCTTTCTATCGGAGAGATAGTCTCCGTCCGCTGTATCCACGGTCCGTGATTACAGCGACCATGATAACGGTCAGTGTCCCCGCTCACGTAGCCGCCAGAACTGCACCCTGCACTCGTCACCGAGACGCCAGTCCGCAGTCAATTTGAATGCTGATAGCGATAGCTGAACTCGTCTGCGGGCGGAACTGTGTGGTCTCGATCGCCACAAGTGGGGACGTCATACCGTCCGGCAATCGGTACAGACCAGTTGGCCGTTCGCATCCCAGAGTTCGTCCGCGAGTGAGCCACAGGATTCACAGACGCCCTGCGTCGAATACTCGTCACCGCCGTTTGGCTGCAGTTGGGTCTGCGTGTCGAGTTCGCCTCTCGGCGTCGTGGCGGCGAGGCGTTCGTCGCCGCGGTCCTGATCGGCGACGGCGCTCGATTCGGGGTCGGTCGTTCGTGGTGGCGTCATCGTTGCCTGGAACGAGCCGGCGGCAGCGATGACATCGCGTTGGGTAACGACGCCGCGGAGTTCGGTATCGCGTTCGACGACGAGATTGCGGATGTTTTCACGAGCCATGATCGTCGCTGCGTCGGTAACCGACCGGGCCGGTTCGATGGTGATCACGGGGGTAGTCATCGCTTCGCCGACGGTCGTTTCGGCGGGATCGCGGCCGGCTGCGACGAGACCGAGGACGTCCCACTCGGTCATGATGCCGACCGGATTAGCGCCGCGGACGACGAGTACACAGCCGGTGTGTTCCTCGCGCATGAGCGTTACTGCGTCCTGAACGGTGTCTGACTCGCTGACACCGACGTATTCGGTCGTCAGGACATCCCTGACCGACAGTTCCGATTCCATGTGTGAACACACCGCGCGGTCGGGCTAAAAACTACCTCCACTACACTTAAGCGGCCACACGCCGAAGTTTTCTGCTTCTACGACCGCGGGAATCGATGTCAGCGGGCTACCAGTCTACTTCGACTCTGGTTCCGTCTGCCCGACAGATTTCGAGCGCGTGTTTTGCAGCGAACCCGGCGTTATGGGCGTTCTCACCGCGTCCAACGCCGACCTGGAGTTCGACATCGACGGCGTCCTCGACGTGGTGAATCGCGTCCTCGTAGTCGCCTTCCGTCAGGTCCGGACAGGAGACGATAATGTTGTCGCCGCCGACGAAAAAGGAGAGGCTCTCGTGGGCAGTGCGCATGTATCGCATGAGTTCCGCGTAGCCCTGTTCGATTTCGATGAACGTATCGAAGGCATTGAGCTCGTCCGTGTAGTTGCCCGTCGCGTTGATAACGTCGAAGTGGGCGATCTGGACGTCGTCGTCGGTCTGGTGGGCAGTTTCGATCGCCCGCCCCTTGAGACACTCGCGCCGACTCTTATCCTGTGCGCTGCCTGCTTCCTGTACCAGCGTGGTCGCATCGGCAAGCGCCTGGACGGGCGAGGTGCCGGTCGCGACGCCGAGACTGAGCGTCACGGGGTAGCGATTGTTCACCGACTCCTGAAGGAGTTCGTGGTCCGCCATCGAGAGCCCGTTCGTAACCGCGATCATGTTATCGAACCGGCTGAAGAAGACGTAGCCGCCACGGTTGCCGACGAACTGGGAAATATCGGCATAGAGCCGAGATTGCATCGTCTGGAGGTCGGCTTCGCGTCGTGGCTCCGGCGTCACCGTCCACGGCCCGTAGTTGTCGATCTGAACGAGCGTTACCTGCGTGTTAGTCACGGTGCCCGAAGCTTTCGAACGCCATCGTATAAGTGATACGTAATCCAGATTCGTGATGGCGAACGGTCGTCAGCCGTATTCGGCCGAGATGGTCACAGCATCACTCCGAGTGGAACCGAGTCGAACAACGGCGAGACTCAGGCGTGTTTCTGCTCCGGATTCACACCCTGCGGGTGATAGTCCCAGAAGCCCCCCTGCCGCATCGCCGCGCCGACCGCCTTGTGCATGTCCGTAATCGTCTCGAACTCCGCCTGCTCGACGAACTCGAAAATCTCACTGAGTGGGACGACCGTCTGGTAGTTCACCCGGATCGGATCGTCGCCGTACTCCGCGACGAACTCGTCCCGATCGAGCGGGAAGTCTTCGTCCTCGTCGACCTTCTTGGCGATGACTGCCATGTCGTACTTGCGCATCCCCTCGCTGCCCTCCTCGCCGTCGGGGTCGTGTGGCCAGTCCGAACTCATACTCGGATGTGTGCAGGGGTCCCGCAAAAGGGTTACTCTTGGTCGCGACGACCAGCAATCGTTATACCGCGAGCGTCCGCAGACGTGGGTGATGGCGCTTCGACTGAGCGGGGCGCTACGGTACCCACTCCGTGGCGAGCGCTCGATGGATCTATTCGTGGTCGGTGGCTTGCTCGGGCTTGTGACGGTTATCGCAGGACAACTGGGCGTGACGATGGGGACGTCGCAGCCGCTCCTCGCAGTGTCGTTTCTCGTCACATCGATGGGAGCTGCCACTGCCTTGCTCGGCTATCTCCTTCGCGTATTCGAGACGACGGTGGACGGAGGAGAAATCCCGCCGCCGTTTCGTCCGCTCGGCTCGACGCTTCGACGCGGCTGTCGGCTGGCCGTTCTCTCGGCCGGGTATGCGATCCTCCTGGTGGCCGTCTTCGCGGTGGTCCTCGCGGTGTTCACTCGACTCCCGTTTTCGGCGGCGGTCGGCTTCGCCGGATCGATGGTGTTTTTCCTGCTGTCAACGACGACGCTCGTCACTGTTCTTGCGATCGGATACACGTACTCGATCGCTGTCGGTCGGATCGCCGAGGGGACGACGCTTCTCGAGGCGATAGATATCCGCCTGCAGCGGCCGGTTCTTGTGGATGGAAGCTACGCGATTGCGTGGCTGATCGCGTTCCTCATCGTGGTTCCGGGATGGGGGTTTCTCGCAGCGGCGTTCTCCCGACGAACGATATTCGGGGTTATCGCGGTCTTTCTTGCCCTCTACGCACATCTCGTTTCGGTCCGCGTTCTCGCGCGCGGCTATCGAAGTGCAACGGGATGCGATTCACCGTCCGTGGAAACGAACGGCGACTCGAGTCGATAGGTCGGTCGAGAAAGAGACCGAGTTAGAGCTTCGTTTCCGGAATCGTCGTCGACTCGACCGTCCGGTTACGCAGTGCGTGTCCGCTCTGTCGGTCGAAGACGTGCACTGCTGATTCTGGGATGTGCGCGTAGACGGTCTCCCCCGCCTCGACGTGGTGCATCCCGTCGACCGTGGCGACGAACGTCTGCGTCTGCTCGTCACCAATGGTGAGGTAGACGTTGTTCTCGTTGCCCATCGGTTCGACGACATCGACGACCGTTGCGTAGGTGTGGGCCCCGTTTGCGGTGGATTGGAGGTCGATATCCTCCGGGCGAACGCCGAGGACGAGTTCAGCGTGGGCGCCCGCAAGCGCGTCACCAGTTTCGTTCGAGAGGTCGTACCTGAAGTGGTCGTGGACGAGCTGGCTGTCGTCGCGGGTTACGTCGAAGAAGTTCATCGAGGGTTCGCCGATGAAGCTGGCGACGAAGAGGTTTGCGGGTTCGTGGTAGCACTCGAGTGGGGTGCCGACCTGCTGAAGTTCGCCGTCGTTCAGGATGGCGATTTTGTCGGCCATCGTCATCGCCTCGGTCTGATCGTGGGTGACGTAGATGGTGGCGACGTCGAGTTCGTTCTGGAGGCGTTTGAGTTCCGTGCGCATCTGCGCGCGGAGTTTGGCGTCGAGGTTCGAGAGTGGTTCGTCGAGCAGGAAGACCTCGGGGTCGCGGACGATTGCGCGGCCGAGGGCAACGCGCTGTTGCTGGCCGCCGGAGAGATCGTCCGGTTTGCGTTTGAGGAGGTCGTCGATGCCGAGCATGTCGGCGGCGGACGCGACCGTTTGTTCGATCTCGTCGTCGGGCATCGTGGTCGACTCCTGTAGCCCGAAGGCCATGTTTTCACGGACGGTCATGTGCGGGTACAGCGCGTAGGACTGGAACACCATCGCGATGTTCCGGTCTTTCGGTTTCGAGTCGTTGACGACCGTGTCGCCGAGTCGGACCTGGCCGGCGCTGATCGATTCCAAGCCGGCGACCATTCGGAGGGTCGTCGACTTGCCACAGCCGGAGGGGCCGACGAGGACGAGGAATTCCCCGTCCTCGATCGTGAGCGATACGTCGTCGACGGCGGTGATTTGGTTGCCGTCGCGTTCCGTGAACACCTTGGTTACGGCGTCGAGTTGTAGGTCTGCCATCGTTTTGATCTGTGAGTTGTGATCACATCGTCTGTCCTTTCGCGAACTGTTCTCCGAACATGATGTACACGAGAATCGTCGGGAGCGCTGCGATGAACGCGCCAGCCATCTGCACGCCGTAGTCAGTCGCCATCGCGCCCTGGAGTGCGTTTAACTCGAGGGTGACGACGTAGTTCGCGCGGTCGCTGAGCAGGACGAGCGCGAACAGGAAGTCGTTCCAGATCTGCGTGAACTGGTAGATCAGCGTCACGGCGAACATCGGAACCGAGAGCGGCAGGACGATCTTCCGGTAGATCCGGGCGAGGCTCGCGCCGTCGAGGCGCGCCGCCTCGATGAGTTCGTCGTCGAGCGTCTGGTAGTACGATCGAAAGAGGACCGTACAGATCGGGGTCCCGTAGGCGATGTGGGTGATTATCAGTTCGACGAGTTCACCGCGTTCGTGGAGCCCCGAGATGTCGACGATCGACCAGAACTGACGGAGCGGGACGAGGACGGCCTGGTAGGGAATGAAGACGGCTGCGAGGAACAGCGCGAGCAAGAATGCCTGCCCGCGCCAGTTGACCTTGGTCAGGCCGTAGGCGGCCAGGCTGCCGAGGAGTGCCGAGAAGACGGCTGCGGGGATCGTCAGCGCGAAGCTGTTTATCATCCCCATGGCGAGTTCGCCGCCGGCGGTGAACCAGGGGTCGACAGTGAATCCGTCCAGATGTGGGAACGAAAGCAGTTCGATCGGCGGCTGTAGCGGTGAGGTCTCACGGTACGCTTCCTGGGTCTTGAACGCGGTCGTGAGCCCGCCGTACAGCGGGGAGAGGTAGCCAATCACGAGTGCAAGCAATGCGCCGTAGAGCGCGAGCCGACCGGGGCCGATCCGCGGGAGACGCGAGGAGTCGTCGGTCGCTGGTTCCGTTTCCGTTTCCGTGTCCGTCTGCGTGTCCCTGTCTGCGTCCGTGTCGGTGTCGGTATCTGCGTCCGCGTCTCTGTCTCTGTCTGTGTGAGCGTCGGTATCGTCCGTCATTAGAGTGCACCTCGCTTGTACTGCGTGTAAGCGTACGGTCCGATGATCGTCAGTGCGAGCGCGAACAGGACCACGGCGATCGCAGCGCCGTAGGCCCACTGGCTCGAGGAGAACGCCTCGCGGTACATCGTGACCGCGAGGATGTCGACGGAGCGGCCGGGGTTGGTCCCGAACATCACGTAGATGAAGTCGAACGCCTTGAGCGCGAAGACCATCAACACGACGACCGCGCCGATGGTCGAGGACCGAAGCTGCGGGATGATAACTCGCCAGTACAGCTTCAGTGTCGACGCGCCGTCGATCCGCGCGGCTTCATAGTGTTCGTCCGGAATCGCCCGCAGCCCCGCGAGGTAGACGATCATACAGTAGCCGCTGAACTGCCAGATGAGCGCGACGATCACCGCCGCGAGTTTGAACTGCGGGTTGCCGATCCAGTTGTGCGCCAGCAAATCGAGTCCGAAGACGTTCAACGTCGTATTGATCACCCCGTTCGACGCGTACATCCACGACCAGAAGATTGCTGTCACGACGAACGATAGCGCCATCGGCAGCAGATAGATCGTCCGAAACGCGTTCTCGAAGCGAATCTTCCGATCGACGAGCAGGGCAAGCCCTAGTCCGACGACCAGCGATGATCCCGTGAACGTGATGAGAAGCAGGATCGTGTTCCACAGCGACGCCCTGAAGTCCTGGTCCGCCGGCAACTGGCGATACATCTCGAGCGAAAGGTCGGTGTACTCCGGTTGTCCGAGCCCGGACCAGCCGGTAAACGAGATGGCGATGTTCCAGGCGATTGCCCCGTAGACGAACAGCAGGACGAGCAGCGTCGGTGGCAGCCAGAACGGCATCGACTCGACGAAGTCACTGTCTCGAAGCCGGCCGGCGAGCGACCCCTGCGTCTGCGTTCCCTGGGACTGCTCCGTCGCCGTCTCGGATAGCGGGTTGAGCCGTCGGAGGGAGTTCCGTAACGAGTCCATAGTGAATCTCTCTTCCAGCGTTACTGGAAGCTATTGACGAGTTCGTTGTACGTCTCGTCGACGTTCCAGTTATCGATGAAGTTCGAGAACGCGCCCTCGACCTCGGTCTGGGTATCCGGCGCGACTGCCAACCCGTGCGCGATCGACGGCGGCTGTTCGTCCGACTCCTCGAAGTCAGCCATCTGATCCTGCAGGAACGGGGTGAACGCTTCGTCCGAAACGTCGGTCCGCGGCGGAATCGAGCCCTTGGCCTGGTTGAACCGCTCCTGTGCGTCTGCGGTACCCGCGTAGCGCAGGAACCGTACGGTCGCGTTCGGCGACGGGTTGAACTTCGGGAACACGAACGAGTCGATGACCATCACGTACATTCCGTCGGTTCCCGGGAACGGGACGTAATCCCAGTCGTCCCCGTACGCGAGTTCCTCATCCGTCTCGTACTGGCCGGCGGCCCAGTCTCCCTGGTGGAAGAACGCGGCCTCGCCAGAGTTGATGTAGTCGCTCGCGTCGTCCCAGTCGTTCATCGAACTCGCGTCCTCGTTGAAGAACTCGCTGTAGTCGACGACGAGTTCAAGCGAGTCGCGGACTTCGGATTCGTTCTCCTCGACGTTCCCCTCGATGACCGAGTCGTACACATCGGTGCCGTACTCGCCAAGCAGGACCTGCGCCCATAGCTGGAGCGTCGACCACGACGACTGGGTCTGTTGGGCCATTCCGACGTAGCCCGCCTCGGCGGCGGTCTCCATCGCGTCGATGAGCGCGCTCGGACTGTCGATCGATTCGGGATCGATGCCGCTGTCCTCGATAACGTTGGCGTTGTAGAACAGGTTGTTCAGCCGGTGGATGTTGATCGGCACGGCGACGAAGTCGCCGTCCGGCCGCGCGACCTCGATCGGCCCGTCGAGGTACGCCTCCTCCATCTCGTCGTTCCAGACGTGTCCCTCGATGTCGTAGAGCAGGTCGTCGGCGGTGTAATCCGCGAGCGCCTGGCCCGGCCAAACCTGAAACGTGCTCGGCGGATCCTGGTCAACGACCCGGTTTCGAATGTCCGCCTCGAGCGCGCTCCCGGCCCCACCCGGTGACGGCGAGGACTCGACGGTAATATCCGGGTACTCTTCCTCGAACCCTTCGACGAGCGCCTCGAAGGCTTCCGCCTCCGCGTCGGCCGTCCACCAGTGGCCAATCTCGACCGACTCGAACTCGTCGGGATCTTCCTCGAGGAGTTCATCGAGCGGTTCGGCCTCGTTGCCGCCACCGAGACAACCCGCCGCCGCAGCTAGCCCGAGTGCCCCCGTCGCTTGCAACACCCGCCGTCGTGAGCGTCCGTTCGTGTTAGAATTTTTTCTAACCATAGTCAACCCTTCTACTGTATGCGAGATGTGTACATAGTAATAAGGCCTTTGATAATGATGGACAACATTGATTCAGAATATAGTTAATTATATACTCGGGGGAATAGGCCGATAACGGCGGTTCAGCGGACGATTCGGCTATACGACTGATTCTACGACGCTAGTTGCGCGAAACAAAGGAGTTCGTCCGACGGACGGTTCCGAGGCGGGTCGGTGGGAGCCGGGTTCAGAGATCAGCTTCGGCTCCGGCTTCCGGCTGTTGGTCCGCTTCGGCCTCTTTCTCGACCGGCTGTGGGATGGGCCGCGATTCGATCGACTCGGCTTGGCCCGTCTCGCTCGAGCGATAAATCGCGTCAATGACGCGCTGGACGGTGAGCGCCTCATCGAGCGTGTTCGTCGTCGGCTCGTTTCCCGTGGCGACGGCCGTCAGGAACCGCTCATCCTGCTCGAGATAGCCGGTTAGTCCCGTATCGCCCGTACAGGTTGTGTCAGTGTAGTGATCGCCGCCGGCTGCACTCGCACCGAGAATCTGGAGCTTCGTATCGCCGATGTCGAACTGTGCGCCGGCCTCGGTGCCGCGGATTCGGAAGTCCATACTCTCCTCGCGGTTCGTCGCCCACGCGGCCTCGAGCGAGACGGTCTGTCCGTCGGCACAGCGGATGAACGCGCTGACCGAGTCGTCGACATCGTACGTTTCGGCGTTCGCATCCCAGTTGTCGCCGAACCCGTCAGGGTCCGCGTAGTCCTCGCGCCCGCCGAACGTCGTCCTGGCGATGCCGGAAACTTCGGTGATTTCGGGAAAATCGAGCGCATACAGTGCGAGGTCGAGCGCGTGAACGCCGATGTCGAGAAGCGCGCCGCCGCCCGAGAGGTCCTTGTTCGTGAACCACGAGCCCGGTCCGGGGACGCCGCGTCGCCGCACGTAGTTGGCTTCGATGTGGGTCAGCTCGCCGAACCGACCGCGGGCGTGGTGTTCCTCGAACATCGCCATCGACGCCGCGTGCCGGTTGTGAAAGCCGACCATACAGAATCCGTCCGATTCCGCTTCGGCCGCTGCGATCCGTTCTGCACTCTCTAGGGTGTGTGCCAGGGGTTTTTCGACGAGCACGTCACAGCCGGCCTCGAGTGCGGCGACCGTGATCGGTTCGTGAAATCGGTTCGGCGTCGTCACGACGACCGCATCGACCGCATCGTCGACGACGAGTTCGTCGTGCGTTTCGTACGTCTTCGCGTTGAACTCTGCGGCGAAGCGTTCGCGTTGTTCGGGGACGAGATCGACACCGGCGACGACGGTGGCACCGAGTTCTTCGACGTTTCGTGCGTGGTGGTGACCCATGCCGCCGAGCCCGACGATGCCGACGCCGATGTTCGTTCCGTTCACCGAGAACCACCCTGTCGTTGTTGTGAGGGTGGTGTGAGGCGAGAAATGAGGGTATTCGATGTCGTGAGCGCCCAGTCCCAGTTCATAGAGAGACGCGGGCAGCGATCAAAATAAGGGTTGTGACCGACCCATCCCTCTGCATTACTGTGAGTCATCGAATCTGATACGAGTCGCTTGTGTGCCACGTGAACTCGGGACAGACCAGGTGAGCTAAGGACGTCGATGGTGGATCCACATCCAATGTGTACGATTACGATCTGGAACGAGTTCAGACACGAGCGCGAGGACGAGGAGGTCGCGGCGGTGTATCCGGAGGGGATTCACGAGGCGCTTGCGACCGTGTTTACCGGTGAGGAAGCCGAGATCGAGGACGGCATCGAGTATGAGGTTCGGACGGCGACACTCGATGAACCGGAACACGGGCTCACCGAGGACGTACTCGACGCGACCGACGTGTTGCTCTGGTGGGGACACGAGGCGCACGACGAGGTCGAAGACGAGGTTGTCGACCGCGTTCAGGAGCGCGTGCTCGAGGGGATGGGCTTGCTGGTCCTCCACTCCGCGCATTACTCGAAGATATTCAAGCGGCTGCTCGGAACGTCGTGTAGCCTCCAGTGGCGCGAAGACGGCGGCACGGAACGGCTGTGGGTCGTCGATCCCGGCCACCCGATCGCGGACGGGCTGGACGAGTGCATCGAGTTGCCGGAGACGGAGATGTACGGCGAGCCGTTCGACGTGCCGGAGCCGGACCGACTGGTCTTTACGAGCTGGTTCGAGGGCGGCGAAGTATTCAGAAGCGGGTGTTGTTATCGTCGCGGTAGCGGGCGGATCTTCTACTTCCGACCGGGTCACGAGACGTATCCCATCTACGAGAACGCGGAGATTCGGCGGGTCCTCCGAAACGCTGTCGAGTGGGCGAGTCCCAGGGCGGGCGCGCCGCGGTCGTTCGGCGAGCGCGAGTGAGTCGACCGCGCCGGCTCAGCCGCTTCGCTGCGTGTCGACCAGTTCGGTGACGACCTCGAGTTCGGTTCCCGTCGCCGCTTCGAGGCGCTCGCGTACTTGTTCGGCGAAGTCGGGCGGTTCCGTCTCGCCGGGCGGGCGTTCGGAGAGGACGGTTACGACCGGCACGTCGCCGGTGTAGAGGTCAATCAGTTCGTACTGGACGGAGAGTTCTTGCAGAACGAGATCGTTGAAGGGTGGCTCGTCGCTCATCGCGTCGAGTTCGGTTCGCGCGTCGTGTTCGACGGCTGCAGTCTGGTAGGTGCCGTAGGTGATGCCACTGAGGATCACCGAGAGGACGGCGATAGCGACGACCAGCACGACGATCCGCGAGCGAAGGCGGCCGTAGACGCGGTCGACGCTCCCGACGCGGTGCGGTCGGTAGCCGGAGAGCCAGAGCAGGAGTAACGCGGTGAGGTTGATCGAGAGCAGGTTGACCAGGACGAGCGTGCCGGCAGTGACGACGACCTCCGGATGCCCCCAGGCGATTCCGAGGCCCACCGTCGCGGCCGGCGGCACGAGCGCGACGGCGATTGCAACGCCGACGAGGACCGAGCCGACGTTGCGGATGAGGCTGATGACGCCGGCGACGCCGGACCCGAGCGCGAGAAACAGCGCCAGCGCGTTCGGCGTGATCCGCTCGCGGATCTGTGGCACCGTCGTGATGTCAAAGCCCGGCGGCAGCAACACCGTTCCCCTGAGGAGCCACCCCAACAGCGCCGCCGTTGCGACGGCGACGAGGAGGCCGACGACTTGCAAGACGACCCCGCGTCTCGCGAGTTCGTCGTCGCCGACGACGACGCCGACGCTCGCCGCGAGCGCGGGTCCCATAAGCGGTGCGACGACCATCGCGCCGATGATCGTCGCCGCGGAGTCGAGCAACAGGCCGGCCGTCGCGATGACCGTACTGACGATGAGCAGCGTGTAGTATGTTGAACTCGCGGGCGCGAGCGCCACCGCCTGGGACTGCAACTCTTCGCGGGAGATTCGGGTGCCGGAAAACCGGCCGAGCAGGTCGTCGGTCCGGTCGGAAACGATCGTCTCTGCGGACGTGACCACCGTGTAGGAGGACTCATCGAGGCCGGCCTCCCGAAAGTCGGCGACGAGCGGTTCGACGGCGGCCGGCGGGACGGGAATCGAGACGAGCGCCTCGAACTCGTCGTTACTCGTCTCTTCGGAGACGGCGTAGTCGACGCCGGCCGCCTCCGCCCGCTCGAGGACGAGTTCGAGATCACCCGCTGGAACGAACACCTGGACGAGGCGCATACTCCCAGTACGACGGACACCGGCATAGACTGTCGTCACGGGATCGTGACCGTCAGCGATGCTGACCGCTCGTCGTCTCGGGTTCGATGGGGGCCGACGACGTAGTGAAACAGCGACCCAGTACCGGCGAATCGATGCCACGATGAAACGTCGAATCAGCGGGCGACGCGAAACTGGAAGCCGGACACTCAGAACGTCTCTCGTCCCTCGTCGGTGATCACGCTCTCGAGCAACGCCACCGGTGTCGCATCGTAGGTCGGGTTCTCCACGTCGAATCCCTCCGCCGGTTCCGGCATGACCTCGCTGCCCGACCTGAACTCGTTCTCGAAAACGAAGCCCTCGCTGACGATTTTTGAGGCCGATCCGAGGACGGTCACCGGAACGTCGAGTTCGTTCGCGGTCGCCGCGATCGGGAACGTCCCGACGCGGTTGTAGAGGGTGTCCTCGACGATGCAGTCCATGCCGACGACGACGCGGTCACACTCCTCGAGATAGTAGCCGTTCGCGCTGTCGGCGATCAGCGTCGCCTCGACGCCGTCGAGGTCGGCGAGTCGGCGAGCCGTCTTGCGGCCAATGTAACGCGGTCGCGCTTCGGTGACGTAAACATCGAAGGTCTTGCCCGCGTCCGTCGCCTGCTCGAGCGCCTCGATGACGGTCGAGGAGTAGTCGTGGGTCAGCAGCGTCGCGCCGTCATCGAGGCGGGAAACGGCGTTCTCAGCCGCTCGCTCCTTGGCGGATTCGACCCGCGAGACGACCGCGTCGATCTCCTCCTGGGTCAGTATCTTCGCTTCCGTCACGGTCTCGGGGTCGGCCTCGGTCACGGCCGCCACGACCTGGCGAACCGCGTTCTGGAGCGACGCGTGGGAGGGGTTCGCCCGCCGGAGCACCGAGCCGTTTCGCTCGAGCGCGCGAACGTACTCCTCGGCGGTCGCAAACTCTCGATCGAGCAGTTCCTCGAGCGCCCGCGTCGCGTTTACGGCGACTACCGAGGAGCTGTGCGTCTGCATCTCCTGAATCTCCTCGACCGTCTCGTCGATCATACCTGCATGGATTCCCGTAAGCGCAAAAGGTGTTCCGGGTCCGGCGATCGAATCAGCCCTGTTCAGTCAGCGATCGACACCGCGAGTTCACTCCGCAGCCTCGAATCCAAAGAGTCGCTGTAACTCCCGTTCGATCCGCTCGGTGAACACGGAGAGCACGGCCTCGAACTCGTCGTCGTCAACGGCATCGACTCGCTCCCGCGGGTTCTCGGGAAGGGAAACGCTGAACTCGCCGTTCCCTTCGTACACCGGTTCGCTCTCGCTCAACACCTGTCGGTCGATCGCTCGAAGGACCTCGGAATCGACCTGCCCGTGGAGTTGCTGATAGGCGTTCGAGTACGCTTCTTCGAGTTCGTCGAAGTAGTGGACGTATTTCTCCTCGAATTTTTCAGGGTCGAACTCGGTGGCGGGTTCGGATCCGGTCATAGCCGTCCGTCCGGTCGCCAATCGGTAAACAGTTCGGTCCCGGCGGTGATGGCAGTCACGGCGACCGCATCCTTACGGTTCATGCCATCCTAGATCCGCCACCGATGGCTTCTGTCACTGTCCGGTACACTTGCCCCCACTGCGACGCCGTCCACAGCATCGAACGCGCCCCCGACCTCGCGGACCGCTCGGTCACGAAACACGCACAGCCGGGCTGGGAGTACGCCACGCCGACCGACGACCTGGAAACCCGCGAATCTGTGGACGGAATCGCCTTTCTCTGCGGCGAAGACGCCACCGTCACCGATCGTACGGGCTCCCCGATCGAGGGCTGTGGCCGCCCGTTCTATCTCAATTTCGTCCGCTACGAGCGCGGCGTTGAACTCGAGCCAGATCCGCCGACGTACGGCGGGCCGCGGTTCGACTTCAACCCCTGATCCCTGAGTCGACCGGCCGTGTCGTCGCCCCCGCGAACACAACCCTTTTCGACGCCCGGTGGTACCTTCAGACATGGACGAAGCCGCCGTTCGCGACCGCCTTCGGTCGGTCGATGATCCCGAACTCGGCGACGATATCGTCTCGCTCGGGTTGGTCAACGACGTGACTGTCGAGGGGGACGAGGTTGACATCGATCTCGCACTCGGCGCGCCGTACTCGCCAACCGAGTCCGACATCGCCGCTGAGATCCGTGAGTTGCTCGTCGCAGAGGGACTCGAACCCGATCTTTCTGCGAGTATTCCCGACCGTGACGACTTCGAAACCGACGAACAGGTCCTGCCGAACGTCAAGAACGTCATCGCCGTCGCCTCCGGCAAGGGCGGCGTCGGCAAGTCGACTGTCGCGGTCAACCTCGCCGCCGGCCTCTCGCAGTTGGGGGCGCGCGTCGGGCTTTTCGACGCCGACGTGTACGGTCCGAACGTGCCGCGGATGGTCGACGCCGACGAGCCGCCGATGGCCACCGAGGACGAGACGCTTGTACCGCCCGAAAAGTACGGCGTGAAGCTGATGAGTATGGCCTTCCTCACCGGGAAGGACGATCCGGTCATCTGGCGCGGCCCGATGGTCCACAAGGTCATCACGCAGCTCACCGAGGACGTCGAGTGGGGCCACCTCGATTACCTCGTCGTCGACCTCCCGCCGGGCACCGGCGACACGCAGTTGACGATGCTCCAGACCATGCCGGTCACGGGCGCCGTCATCGTCACGACGCCCCAAGACGTGGCGCTCGACGACGCCCGCAAAGGTCTCGAGATGTTTGCCAAACACGACACCGTCGTGCTCGGTATCGCCGAGAACATGTCGACGTTCGCCTGTCCCGACTGCGGCGGCGAACACGACATCTTCGGCTCCGGCGGCGGCGAGGAGTTCGCCGAGACGCACGACATGCCGTTCCTGGGCTCGATCCCGCTCGATCCGGCGGTCCGCAAGGGCGGCGACGGCGGCGAGCCGACCGTCCTCGACAACGACAGTGAGACCGGCGATGCGTTCAGAACGATCACCCAGAACGTCGCGAATAACACGGGGATCGTTCACCGGCGCGGCGTGTCTCAGGCAAGCCAGACGGAGACGCCTTCGCTGGACCAATGACCGACGAGAGCGCGGATGAGACGGTCCCGGAACCGGATGCCGGTGAAGACGGCGCTGAGCGCGACGAAGATGTCGAACCCGACGAGTTCAGTCCGGACCCGGAACGCGTCGAGCGCATCCGGGCCGTTGCCGACGACGTTCGCGGCGAGTCGAGCGAGAGCAAGCAACTCGCGAACATCCTGTACCGGACCAGCGACCTCTATGACGCGGACGAAGACACGTCGCCGGAGGAAATCGTCCGCAACGTCAAGTTCATTCTCGAAGTCAACGAACGCGGTGGGCTGGGTCGCTGACGCTCCGTGCAGTCGCGGTGCTTTTGGTCGTCCCCGCCGAGACCCGAGTGTGGACGCGAATCAGCAAACGTGGGCGAATCCGTTCAGCATGGACGAGCAGTGCCGGAACTGTCCGGCGCTCTGCGAGACGCGCACGCAGGTCGTCCACGGCTACGGCGATGTCGGCGCTGACTTCCTGTTCGTCGGCGAACGCCCGAGTCGAGCGGCCGACGAGAGCGGGGTTCCACTCGTCGCGCGCGATTCCGCGGCGGAGCCGGGTACCGAGACGGACACCAGCCCGGACGCGAACACCGACACAGCGACCGGCACGGACACCGCCGACGATCTCCGACGCATCCTCGAACGCCTCGCCCTCTGTGACGCCACCTCTCCTCCCGACCAGCCCGAACTCGAAAACGTCTATCTGACGACCCTCACGCGCTGTCGTCATCCGGAGCGGCCGCCGAGCGCCGAGGAAATCGACACCTGCGAACCCTACCTCAACGCCGAAATCCGGATGATCAACCCCGAAATCCTGGTCCCCATCGGCGACCGCGCCCTCTCCGTCCTCGGCACCGACTACACCACGACGCCGGCGGACGAACTCGTCCTTCCCGACGCCCACGCGACGACGATCCGCGGACGCGGCTTCGAACTCGTGCCGATGGAAGCGCCCCGCGATCAGTCCCCAGCGCAGACCCAGACCTGGATCGAACACTTCGCCGATCTCATGGCGTCGGACTATCGGCAGACGAAGGGGAGACAAAAACGGTAACGAGCGCGATACCGGACCAGAAGCCGCGAGCACTACCAGTACGGATTCTGCCGCCACCGCTTCGAACGCGCGCCGAGGAGTACCAGCGTGCCGACGACCGCAACGACAATCCCGAGCGTCGCAACCGATGGCGCGAACAACCTGTCGGGCGATTCGAGCAGGTAGCCAGTTGTGAACCCGTAGACGCCAAGCGCCGCCAACACCACGACGACTCCCGTTCCGAGCAGTCCCTCGATCGTGAGTGATCGATCGGTCATACGCGGGTGCACAGCCTCCACCCCTATAATTCGTCCGAGTTTCCCGGTGCGATCCGCACAAAGCGCCGCGTTCAAGAGTTCAGGTCCCGGATGAGTTAGTATGATCGTCGTCGTTCCCGTCGACCCGCCGTGGCCGGGGCTAGTCCTGCCGTCGCTCGTCGAGTCGACACCGCTCTCCGAATCAGCGGCTGTGACGCTCTACGAAGCCGCCGTCACCGACGTGGTGCGGGCCGCCGAGCAAAGCGGGGGCGACGTCCTACTCAATTACCGCGACGAGGAGACGATACCGGATGCGGCCACTGATGCGGGAACCGGAGACGCTGAGACGGCGGTCCGTGAACTCGCTGAGGCGGCGCTCGAACCGACCGACGCCGAGACCGTCAGATTCGAACGCCAGGTCGGCTCCACGCACGCAGCCCGCATCGGAAACACGGTCACGCACTTACTCGAGCGCGATCAGGCCGACGCGGTCGGCGTCCTCGAACCGACGGTCCCGCTCGTCGCCCGAACTGAACTCGACGGGGCGGCGATGTCGCTGCGCCGCCACGATGTCGTCCTCGGCCCTTCCTCCAACGGCCGGGCGTACTTCGCGGGCTTTACCGAGCCGATAGACTTCACCGACGCGTACGAAACGCCGGCAGTGTCGACGATCGCAAAACGGACGGCAGCAGCGGAGGCCGACCTCAAACTCGGCTTCGCGCCCATGCTCCCGACTGTCGCGACCGAGTCCGGGCTGTGTGCAACCATCGCCACTCTCGAGGCGCGCCAGCAGGCTGGTCGACCGGGGACAGACACAATGGCTGCCGCCGTTGCTGAACTCGGGTTGACGGTCGGCCCGGACGAAACGCTCGAGCGGACAGAGACCGATAACCCTTTTTGAACGCACGGGGAAGACGCAGGTGAGGTGGGGTGGCAGAGCGGCCTATTGCGCCTGCCTTGAAAGCAGGTGGCGTCAGCCTCTTGGGTTCAAATCCCAACCCCACCGTTGCCGTTGCGAACAAATTCGTGAGCGACAGCGAGGCCGGGGGATTTGCAGGAGACCAGTCGCGCACAGCGAAGTGTGCCTGTCGATGTGACTCCCTTCCGCTGTGTTACTCTCCACGCGTTCGAGCGGCTCCCAACCACAGCGCAGGTTCCCCGATTTCGTCGCTCCTCCGGACCTTCGATGCTCAGCGGACATCAAAACTACCCACCAGTAGAGTCCGCATCGTAACAATTGCTTATATGACCGTTCCCCCAGACGGTGACGATAACAAATACAAATACATATCGATAAATAGATCTATTAAGTGGGTTACTTGTATTCCGACGCTTCTTTACCGGGTATGCCACCATCCAATCTCCGTCGATGTCCGATCCACAAGCCCGATCGAACACGTGGGGGAACCGGAGATGTCTATTCGACCCGGCAGTGTCGCACGACTGGCACTACTCGGCAATATACTCATACTCTTGACGGGAAGTTAGCTGCGATCCGGAGCCAGTTGATCGGACGTGGCACAGTGGACTGTGTGATGGAATCACCCGAGTTCGGTCGGATCCCGCTAGAAGAGTCTGAACGATCAACTGAAACGATCACTGTCCAGCCCCATGCCGAAGCCTGATATTCTCGGACAACTCGGTTCACAGACCGGTCGCACGCGAACGGTCGCCACGGATGTCGACGGGACGGGAGACATACTCGACTGGTTACGGACGGCTGTTCGACGGGCTGGGTGCTCGGTATCGAATGCAGTGCCCAGTGCGGGACGCAATTGTGAGCCACCGGTTCAACAGAGACCGGTCAGCGGGGGCCGACCGACACGATTTGAACTCGAATCCGTGAGCGATCAGCCATGTCGATTTGGGGGGACACAGCCACATGGGTGCTGTGAGGTGCAGCAATGAGCGAGAGGGACCTCACGAACCCCGAGTACTACCTGAATCGGGAACTCTCAGAGCTTGCTTTTCAGGAGCGTGTTCTTTGCGAGGGGATGGACGAGCGCAATCCACCACTCGAACGGCTTCGATTTCTTGCGTTCTTTACCAAGAACACTGACGAGTTCTTCATGAAACGCGTCGGTGGGCTCAAACAGCAGATCGAAGCCGACGTGACCGAGACGACGCCGGATGGTCGAACGCCGAAACAACAGTGGCGCGAGGTGCTTGATACCGCACGTCCGCTTTTTCGCCAGCAATCAGCATATTGGCAAAACACGCTCAAGCCCACACTTGCGGATGAGGGGATCGAGATTTGCGATCTCGACGATTTATCGGCGGATAAGCGCGAAACGGTACGGACGTACTTCGAGGAGTCGATACTGCCAACGCTGACGCCCCTTTCGTTCGACCCGGCTCACCCGTTTCCGTTCATTTCGAATCTCTCACTTTCGCTTGCTGTACTTTCGTCGGACGAGGCTGATGATCCCACGTTCACTCGTATCAAAATCCCATCAAACCAGCCGCGGTTGATAGCGATTCCCGACAGAACGGATCGATATATTCTCATCGAAGAGTTGATCGAAGCAAATCTTGATCTACTGCTTCCCGATCTCGACATCCGCGACGTGTCGAAATTCAAAGTGACTCGGAACGCTGAGGTGCGGCGTAACGAAGAGGTCGCTGAGGACCTCATCGATATGGTTGAGGAGGTTCTCGAGCAGCGTCGCTTTGCGACAGTCGTCAGGCTGGAAGTCGATGCCGATATGCCAGCCGAGTCGCTTTCGACCCTCAAAGCGCAGCTTGATGTGCATGATCGGGAAGTGTTCTATCGGGAGGGACCAATCGATTTCGAGGACTTTTTCGAACTCACCGAACTGGACCGTCCTGATCTCAAGCGGTCTTCGTGGACCCCACGAGCACACCCCCGATTTCGATCGGTGACGAGCGATACTCAAGACGGACCGATGGCTATCTTTGATGAGATTCGAGAGGGCGATGTCCTTGTACATCATCCGTACCACTCCTTCGAAGGGACGGTACAACAGTTTCTCAACGCGGCGGCAAACGACCCCAACGTGCTCGCAGTGAAAGCAGCCATCTATCGGACGGCGAGTGACTCGAAAGTGATACAAAGTCTCATCGACGCCGCCAAGAACGGCAAGCAGGTGGCTGTGATGGTTGAACTCAAGGCTCGCTTCGACGAGAAGAATAATTTGGAATGGGTTCGACAACTCGAGGAGGAAGGTATCCACGTCGCCTACGGGACCGTCAACCTGAAAACGCATTCTAAGACTGCGCTCGTCGTTCGACAGGAAGACGACGGTGTTCGACTCTACTCACACGTCGGGACGGGAAATTACCACTCGGAGACGGCAAAGGGGTATTCTGATCTGGGGTTGTTGACCGCCAATCAGGACATTGGCCACGACCTCACGAAGGTATTCAACTTTTTCACCGGACCGACACTCGACGATCGCTTCCGGAAGCTCTTGATCGCGCCTGTAACGTTGCGCGAGCGGTTTACGGAGATGATTAGACGGGAAGCTGACTATGCCGATGCGGGCCGACGGGCGCGGATCGTCGTGAAGGTAAACGGACTCGAAGATCCCTCGATGGTTGAGGAACTCTATCGCGCTTCGAGAGCCGGTGTTGAGATCGATCTGATTGTTCGGGACATCTGTCGGCTCCGCCCTGGTATCGAAAGGTTGAGTGAGAACATTACTGTCCATTCGATTGTCGGCCGATTCCTCGAACACGCTCGAATCTTCTACTTCGAAAACGGTGGCAAGCCTGAATGGTACATTGGGTCGGCCGATTGGATGACACGGAATCTCGACTATCGGGTGGAAGCCGTTACTCCGGTTCAGGGGACACAACTGCGGAGACAACTCCGGTTCATCTTGGAGTCGTCAATGGCGGATAACCGCCGTCGGTGGGTGATGCAAAGCGACGGAAGCTATGAGCAAATCTCTCCGGGTGATGACCCCGTACGGGACATCCAAGAGATACTGATGACAGCCACGAAAGCGGCTCTCGATCGCGGAAATGGATCGGGACTGATGGTCGATACAGATCTCATCGAGGGGGACCTCCTCATTGCGGACGCGTCCGAAACCGATGCAGATGCCGGTCGCGAGAAATCGGATGACTCTACGCACGACGAGACAATTACTCAGGCCCGGTCAGACGGCGGAGAGAAACCTGTGTTCGACGCGTATTCCGAGTACTGGTATCGTCCTAACAGTGAAATCTACGACTGGGCAGTTCGAACAACTGACGGCGAACGACGGTATTTCAAGACTCGTGAGGGAGCGCGGAACCGTCTCCAATCGGAGTACGTGTAACGCCGATATTTCCGAACACGGCCATTCGAACTCCAAACGTATCTAGCACGCTGTCGGGGTGTGTCCGACCTCACGGTAGAAAACCGATTCAAGCCGGGTGAACGACTTTTGAGTCGTCGCGCTCTTGGTGAGTTGTCGTCTGGTCGGTAGTGATAAATTCGTCATGCCGGTAATTGTAAGCCGTGAGCATGCCACCATAGACACAGCCGGTGTCGAGACCGACAGCGAACTCTCGCTCAACCGGGCGGTTGTGAACGGTGTGTCCGAAGAAGACACGATATGGACCGTCATAACTCTCGTACCAGAACGGTCCATTATACCCATCACCGTGTGGTGCACGCATCGTCAATAGCTCTTCAACGGAGTGGTTTTCCAGTGTTTGCTTGGGGTCAACGCCACCATGGACAACGAGTGCGTCCGCAAAGGAGATAACAACAGGGAGCGAGTCAAAATACGCTCGGTCCCTTTCACGGAGCCATTCTGGGTCCTTGTACCCACGCACGACTTTCTGCTCGTTGTTCCCGCGAACGCTGATGAGACGACTATCCTCGCGGACAAGATCGATCACGCCGGGGCTATCTGGTCCCTTTCGTACCAGATCACCGACGAAGATAACGAGGTCGTCGTCGTTCAGGCCGAGGTCTGAAAGAAGCGTCTCAAGAGCGGCCCGGCTTCCGTGGACATCACCAACGACGTAAATATCACTGTACTCATCGGCATCGAACCGTTTGTGGTGTGATTCGATACCATTGCTGAACTTCGGTACTGTATTCATGAGAACTGTTTGGAATGAGTGGGAGGTCGATCTCTATCGGCGTTCAGACAGCTATTCTCCGTAACCGTGTTAAGCTGTTTCTAGTAGCAGACTATATGGCTATGTATGAGTCCCCTAGATAAGAGAAACCGGACGCTATCGTACTGACGAATATCCACCGGATCCGAACCCAATCTGTGAATAGACATTCTCGATACTCCCCGTAACAACTGTTGGTACACACAAGACGCCGACCCCACGTGACGCGAATCGCCAGCGGCGGTAATCCGACTGTCCTCGAACGCTACTGGTAGGAAAGTTCGAGTTCACGGGCGCGCTCTAACAGCGCCTCGTCGTAGCGCTCTTCGGTTTGGGCTGGCCGCGTTGTATCGATCGCACGGACCTGCTGGACCGTATTTTCGAAGTTCTTGAACGTCGCTTCGTCGACCATCTGGCCGTCGATGGTGACCGCGCCGGTGCCCTCGCGCTTGGCTTCGTTGAACCGTTCGATCTTGTGGACATCGCGTTCTAGTTCGGCGGGCGTGGGCATGTGGATCGTGTTGGCCTGGATGGTCTGTTTGGGATAGAGCGACCAGGAGCCGTCCAGACCGAGCCGGGCCTCGTGTTCGACCTGGTCGGCGTACTCGTCGGCGTTGTAGTAGGTTAGCCCGGCGCGTTCTTTGAACAGGTCGTCGAACGGGCCGCCGATCGAGAGCAAGTCGCCGGCGCTGGCTTCGTTCGAGAGTTCTTCGAGCAGGCCGTCCCAGCGCGGGCGGCCGTCGCCGAGGTCGCGCCCGCCGAGTTCGGCGGTGTAGTCGACGGGACCGAAGACGAGCGCGGTGAGTCGCGACTCCGCGCCGAACGCGGCGATCTTTCGGAGGTCGGACTTGGCCCGGCCGGTTTCGACGATGATCGAGAGGCCGATCGAGTTGTCCGGATAGCCGTGTTCGGACTCGGCCTCGGCGACGACCTCGGCCGCTCGCTGGACGTCCTCGAGCCGGCCGACTTTGGGGACGACGACGCCCTCGAGTTCGTCGCCGAGTTCGGCCACGAGCTGATCGATCTGGTTTCGCCCCTTCTCGCGGTAGTCCGCGTCCTCGTAGCTCCACTCGACGCGGGGCCAGATTTCGCCGGGGAACTCGTACTCGGGGACGCGGTCGATGGTGTTTTCGAGTCCCTCGGCTTTCATGTCGGGGGCGGTGCCGTCCTCTAGGTCGGGGACGAGCCAGTCGGGTGCCTGGAAGCCCTCGGCCTCGAGGCCGGAGACGAGGTATTTTGCGGAGTCGTCTTTCGGGACGGCGGCTGGTGCGGTCTGGAAGGTTCGGCAGAGTCGGATGTCGTCGGTCATGTCTGGATTGTCTGTGTTGTCTGGTGAATCGGATCGCAGGTACTCTCTCAGGCTGTGCGCTTTCGAATCTCGGCGATTCTGGTTCCCGAATACACGGGTTTGTCGTCCTGGTTGAACGCGATGTGTTCGAACCGGACCGTTCCCGCCACATCGATCGAGGCGTCGTTGTCGGCCGAGAGCACGCGTGTGAACGCGTAGACGGTGTCGCCGGGTGCGACGAACGTGTGGAACTTCTCGTCGTCGAAGCCGACCTCGCGCCAGGTTCGCTCGTCCGAGCGAGCGTGGCCGAGCGCGGTCGAGCGGGTCACGTCGCCGTAGGTGACGATGTCGCCCGACGGCGAGTCGCCCATCACGTCGGCGTTGTGGTGCTGCTTGGCTGTGTTGAGCGTCGCCAGCGGCAGCGAGGCCACGGTCACGTCGTCCTGCGTGCGTCCGCGCTCGTGGCGGTAGGCGACGGCGGCGTCGCGCCCTTTGGCCGTCTCGAGCGCGTCGACGAAATCCTCGAAGAAGCCGCCGGTAGGTGTGACGAACGTTTCAGGGAGATCGGAACCGTCTTCGTCTCCGTCGGCATCGGCCGCTGTAGCGCTCCCGCCCCCGTCCGTCGCGACCGGCTCTCGCCGCGGAATCATGTTCGTCCGCTCGTACGAACAGAGGACCTCGCCCGTCGCGGCATCCTTTCCGCGAGTTCTCCAGGTGACGATGCCGAACTCGGGACGCGAACTCGAGGTTGCCGTCGAGACGACCTCGCTCTCGACGCGGAGTTCGGTGCCGGCGTACACGGGAGTACCGGGGAATCGCACGTCGGTCCGTCCGAGGAAGTAGCCCCCCTTCTCGCTCAGGTCCTCGACGGTGATGCCGAGCGTGGCGGCGGTGAGGTAGTCCGGGTGGATCGGCGGCTCGTCGAAGCCACGCTCCGCGGCGGCGTCGGAACGCCAGTACGCCGGATCGTGGTTGAGCGTTTGGCTCATCCACGACTCGTTGCCCCAGCGGGTGAGCGTGAGTCCGGGGTCGTGTGCGAGGAGATCGCCCTCGGCGAAGTCCTCGAAGCAGTTACCCTTCTCCCGCGTCTCGACCCGTTCGAGTGCCCGTGCGAACGTGTCGGAATCTGTCCAGTCAATCGGTCGCGGTTCGCTTCGCTCTCCGCTCCCGGTTTCGGAATCTCGTTGTGGTTCCCTAGTCATCTGCAGTCACCTCGTCGGCGTCGAGTTCAGGTTGCCGGCTGCGGTTTCGGCGCGCGATCGTCCGTCGCATCTCGTTTTCGACGATCATATAGCCCTCGTCGAAGCCCATGCCGGGCTTTGCGAGCACCTGCGCGGCGTCGGTCGCGAGCGCGACGTGCGCGCAGGCGCGTGCAGACGTTGCCGTTTCGTTGCAGGTGCCCCCGAGGTACGCGCGGGTCTCGGTTCCCTCGCAGTAGCGGACGGCTTGCCCGCTGCGGTGGACACTACCGAGGTCCGGCGTCTTGATCTGGACGACGTCGGCCGCGCCGGCGTCGACGAATGCCTGCACGTCCTCGAAGGTGTTGCACCACTCGTCGGCGACGATATCGACGCCGACGCCGGCCTCCTGCAATCCCGTCCGAAGCTCGACCATCGCCTCAATCTGCGCCTCGCGACCGCCGGCGTCCATCGGTCCTTCAATCTGGATCGGATACGGCCCCGCGGCGTCCTCGATGGCAGTGAAGTAGTCCACGACCTCGTCGCGATCGTAGGGGCCGCCGAAAACCTCGCCGATCATCCCGTACACGTCGATGTGGAATCGCGGCTCGTAGTCGTCGGGCCCGAGTTCCTGCGAGCGCTCGGTGAGCCACTCGATGAACTCGAGCAGCGTCTCCCCGTTCTCGCCGATCTTCTCGACGCTGTTGATCAGCGCGTGCGGGAGGACGGGGACGCCCTTGACGAACATCTTCTCCGTGTTCGTGTAGCGGTCGTCACCGGACTGGCCGAAGACCGGAACGGGTTCCGTCGCGGGCTCCGTGCCGAGCGCGTCGGCCAGTACGTCCGTGCGCGTCGTGCTCTCGGCAGCGGCGGCTGCCGCGAGCAGCGCCTGGGACACGCCGTAACGGATCGCAGTATGGAGTTGGCTTCCGCCGATCGCTATCTCCTCGAGACGGTCGACGTTCGCCAGAAATTCGCTTGCGTCTCGTCCCACAAGCGTTTCGGCGACTGGCCCCTCGACGACGGGCGCGAACTCGTCGGCCCGAAAAAGCGGGTCGCGTCCGCCTGCACCGGAGTACTGAACCGCAGCGCAGTCGCCGCGGTGGGTCGTCCCGTCCGCGAGTTCAACGTCGACGATGAGGGTTTCGCCGGCCTGGCGGATTTCCTCGAAGCCGTCGGTGACGGGGTCGCCGGTGTAGGTGAACCCGTCCTGCTGTGCACCGTGCTTGATCGCGCGCTGGTCGTCAAAGAAGAACCCGGCGTAGCCGGGGGTTGCGTGGATGGCTGTGATTTCCATTGTTGGCGTTGTGGTTTGGGTTGGGGTTGAGGTTGAGATTGGGGTTGGGTTTGGGATTGAAGGTAAGGTGATGTTGCGGGTGACCGTTGAGCGTCGTCTTAGACGTCCCCCGCGTTCTGGGGGCGACCGATGAGTTTTCCGTCGCTGATCGCGTCGACGTCGTCTGCAACCATGCGAAACGACTGGTCGCGGCCTTCGGTGTCCGCACGCCGCGAGAGTCGCGCCCGGTGGATCTCCTTGATGTCGTCGTCCATCGCGAGGTCGGCCCACTCGAAGATGCGGACGCGGCCGTCGTCGTCCCGTGCGGGGAGGACGGCCCCTCTCGCGCTGTCGCTCGGTGCGAACGGCACGTCGAGTGCGCCCGAGTCGAACGCCTTGATCGTCCCCTGGACGACGTCGCCGTCGCCGTGCTCGAGGATGGTGTCCATGAGACACCGCGTTTCGCGCTCGATCAGGTCCTGTTCCTCCGCGATACCGTCGATGTCGATCTCCTGCTCGATCGCCATGTCGATGACCTGGCGCGTCGTGCGCAGTCCGGAGGCGTTCGCCTCCTTCGTCGGCACGCCCTGGAACTCCTGGGGGGACTTGGTGATGACCTTGTCCGGCCGGGCGATGGCGGCGGTCATCCCGCCGAGGCTGATCACGCCGTTTGCGCGGGCCTCGTCCGGCGGGAAGCCGCCCATCCACTCGTGGAAAACCGTGGTGACGACGACCTCGTCGGGCAGGAACTCGTCGCCCAGTTTCTGCAGGGCGTTCAGCGCCGCAACGTCCTGAACGACGTTGCCGACCTGCCCGTAGCCGAGCGTCACGGAGCGCACGCCCTGCGTGGCGGCGAGTTGGCCCTCGACCAGCATGATCGCGATGGCGATCGAGGGCGGCACCAGGGTTCCGGTCAGCGGTCCGAACGGCTCGCGGTTGATCCGCACGCCGCGTTCCGTGTAGGCTCCCGCGAGCCGGTCGACGAACTGCCACTTCTCGATGGTCTCCTCCAAGCCGTGGCGCTTGGTGTAGGGAATGTTGTACGAGATCGGACCGCCCTCGAAGCTCTGGAAGCCGCCGGCGAACGTGATGGCAGCCAGCAGGCGGGCGTCGGGCGTCCCGTGGCGAACCTCGATCGGAGCATCGATCGCCTCGATCAGCTCCCGGCAGCCCGAAACGCCGTGGTTGACCGCCGGGAACCCGTTGAGGGTGTCTTCCCCGCTCTCGCGTGCGTTCTCCAGTCCCTCCTGGGCCTTCTCGTACTCGTTATCGCGCGTGTACGAGTCGATCGTCGTCGGGAGGAGATCCGCTTTCCCCTCTCCGTGGAGGTACTCGAGCAGTTCGACCTGATCGTCGAGGCACGGCACGCCGGCCCGCGGCTGCAAGAGGGGTTTGGTCGCCTCTTCGAGCACGTCGGCGAAGCGCTTGCTCGCGGGAAGCGACTCGTGGTACGCGATCGCCTCGTCGAAGTCGACGTCTGCACCCGTCGGCCAGTCGGCCCGAATCTCCTCGTCGATACGCCGTAGCTCGTCGGATGGAATGCGTTCGTCTCGTATCATCTAGGAACTGATCGTCGCGCGCTCCGTCTCCGTCGTCGTAATCTGGAGATCCTGGCGGAGCGCAGCGATCGCTTCTTCGGGGTCCGTCTCCGAGTCGAAGACCCGGTCGAAACCGAGCTCTTCGAACGTCGCCCGCGTCTGCTCGAAGTCGTCCTGGCCGACGGCGAGGTTGCCGCCGATGTAGGTGTGTGCATCGACACCTGCGTCTTCGAGCACGCCGTGGAATCCCTGGCAGTCCTGCTCGGCGTGGCCGTAGAGCGACGAAACCAGTACGGCCTCGGCATCGTGTGCTACCGCGGCCTCGGCGAACTCTTCCTGGGAGGTCTGGACGCCGAGGTTGATGACGTCGAAGCCTGCTGCACTGAATGCCTGCTCTAGGATCGTAATGCCGACGACGTGAGCGTCCGAGCCGATCACGCCGAGGACGACCGTTTGGGACATCGTATGCAGAACCATGATGAACTTGGGTATAAACCTAATGATCTTCCATGATAATATTCCTTAAACACCTTAACAGCCCCTCTATGTCACAAGTTCACAACTACATGATCGATGGTAAAGGTTTAGGTGGCGGTATCGCAACCACCCACACCATGGGCGCACTCTCGAACCTGCGCGTGCTGGACCTCACACAGGTCCTCGCCGGCCCGTACTGCACGATGTTACTCGCGGACATGGGTGCCGACGTCGTCAAGATCGAACGTCCCGGCGGCGACCTCATCCGGTCGAACCCCCCGTTCGTCGACGACCCTGACGAAGAGGCCTACGGCGGCTACTTCCAGAGCGTCAACCGGGGCAAGCGAAGCATCGAACTCGACTTCACCGACGCAGACGACCGCGCGGACTTCCTCTCGCTCGTCGAGGAAGCCGACATCGTCGTCGAGAACTACCGCGCGGGCACGATGGAAAAGTACGACCTCGGCTACGAGACGCTCACCGAGTTCAATCCGGAACTCATCTACTCCTCGATCCGGGGCTTTGGCGACCCGCGCACGGGGGAAACCGACCGGCAGGGCCAACCCTCCTTCGACCTCATCGCCCAGGCCCTGTCTCTTATACACATNCCGCTCAGAGATGTGTATAAGAGACAGCCGTCAACCACCGCGAACAGACCGGCGAGGGCCAGTACGTCGACACCGGCATGTACGACTCGATGATTAGCATGACCGAACGCGCCATCTACCAGCAGTCCTACACCGGCACCCCGCCCACCAGACAGGGCAACTCCCACCCCACGCTGTTCCCCTACAACGCCTTCGAAACCGCCGACGGCCACGCCGTCATCGCCGCATTCGGCACGAACCACTGGACCGAGGTCTGCGCCGCCATGGACCGCGAAGACCTCGCCGACGACTACCCCACCACCGCCGACCGACTCGAACACCGCGAGTTCTTGCGCGCCGAACTCGCCGACTGGGCCGCGGATCGAACGACGGACGAACTCGTTGCCGAACTCGAAGGGCGCGTTCCCGTCGCGCCGGTGCAAAACACCGAGGATATCTTCGACGATCCGCACGTTCACGCGCGCGACATGCTCGTCCCGGTCGACCAACCCGGCACCGACGGGGAAGTCGAAATCGCCGGCTCGCCGATCAAGATGACCGAGACGCCGCCCGAACCGCGCGGCCGCGCCCCGCTGCTCGACGAACACCGTGAGGAAGTCCTCGATTCGACGGACGAGCGCGCGGACGCAGAACAGGCCGCCGACGACTGAACGCGACTCGCGTCCAGTCTCGGTTTTCGCCGGACAAGCCACTATTCCACTAGCGTACCGACAGCAACGATACGGAACTCTACAACACAACAGCCAGAAAAGCCGCCAACAGCCCAGTGGACGGGTCACTACTCCTGAACTGAACTCGAAACCGAGAACTGTCCGGAGTTAGACGACTTCCTCGAAGTCGTGGTGACCGTTGATCTCGACGCCCTCGTCGGTGATCTCACAGAGGAAAACACCGTTGCCGGAGCCGGTGTCGCGTTCGGCGGCGGATTTGATCGCGCGGGCGGCGATCGTCGTCGCGTCGTCGTTCGCGAGCCCGTCCTCGTACTCCTGTTCGAGCAGGCCGTAGGCGAGTTGCATCCCGCTGCCGGTGACGGTGTAGTCGTCTTCCATGACGCCGCCTGCGGGGTCAATGCTGTAGACGTGGCTCCCTTCCGAATCGACGCCGCCCAGGATGGGGTGGATCGCGAAGAACGGGCCGCCGCGAGCGAAGTTACCGGCCAGCGTCGCCAGCGCGTCGATACTCATCGGATCCCCGCGTCGGGCCTCGTAGAGGTTGACCTCGGCACGGAGACTCGAGATGAACGACTGGGCACCGCCGACGCTACCGACCATCGTCAGCGCGCCGGTCGGGTGAATCTGCTCGACCTTCTGGACGTTCTTGTTCGAGACGAACCGGCCGCCGAGGCTGGCGCGCATGTCCGTCGCGATGACGACGCCGTCCTCGGTCGTGATGCCGATCGTCGTTGTCCCCGTCTTGTTGACGTTGTCCAGGTCGGCCCGCGAAAGATCGTTCTGCGGCAGCGATCCGACCTCCGGCGCATACGGGTTCGAATCGTCGGCCAACTGATCGACCGTCCGGGAAAACTCCGAATTATGCTGTGGTGCTCGCATTGACCGAAGATTACGACCGGCACGATATAAAACATCGGCGGTCATCGTCCTTGTTTCCGCTTCGTCCGAGTTCAGCTTCGGCTCGGCGCACTACCGGATACTCGCGTCGCTACCGAGTCGAGACGGGCAGCCGAGCAAACGAGTTCAGCGAGTGATCAGGGTTGGGAGGCGTCGTAAGCGGTTTCGACGGTGTCGATGAGTCGGTGGATGGGCAGCGTGATTCCGGCCTGGCGGGCGGCGATTGCGAGCGGCATGGCGACGATACCGGTCACGATGCAGAGTTGGTACAGTGCGAACAGCGTTGCGCGGTACACGCGGGATATCATCAGCGTTCAGTCGTGGTCAGACGGAGGTGATATATAAGCGTTTGTAAGATGGAAAAATCATAATGTTTGTTAATTCCAGATAGGGGCGACGCCGTCCTGGGGTTCAAAATCACTTTCAGTNGATATATAAGCGTTTGTAAGATGGAAAAATCATAATGTTTGTTAATTCCAGATAGGGGCGACGCCGTCCTGGGGTTCAAAATCACTTTCAGTCCGAACAACTGGACCTGTACTCGGCCCGACATCCGGCTATGCAGGCGGGAATCGACTAGATCGATTCGCATAACTTACAGGGATGATCGGATTCGCGTGCGCGCCGAGGCGCTGACACACGCGGGTAATACTGCCGGACAAAACTATTCACACGTCGATCGCACTCGAACGGTCGTCGCCACAAGCGACGCTCCGTGAGACGCGATCGAGTGTTCACTGACTTTTGTCCGGCAGTAGAAGCAACACTCGTGCGGTTGCTCTCCGGTCAGCATCGAACCGCAAGACAGGAAACCCCCCGGACCGACCAGTAAATATGGGCAATTACCTCGTCGCGATGGAAGCAGCATGGCTCGTTCGGGATGTCGACGCGATCGACGACGCGATCGGCGTCGCGGTCAGTGAAGCCGGCAAGCGTCTCAACAGCGAAGATATGGACTACGTCGAAGTCGAAGTCGGCGCGACGGGCTGTCCCGCATGCGGTGAGCCCTTCGATTCGGCGTTCGTCGCAGCCGAAACCGCACTTGTCGGCCTCGCTCTCGAGATGGATGTCTTCAACGCCGACAGCGAGGAACACGCCTCCCGAATCGCAAAGAGCGAAGTCGGCGGCGCGCTCCGAGACGTCCCCCTCTCCGTCGTCGAAATCATCGAAGTCCCCGAGGACGAATAGCCCCTGTAACACCCCGCTTCGGACGCGGACTGCCAGCCACCCAAAGGACTTTCTATAACCCCTGGTTATTCACCGATATGGAACTTCCCACGCCCGCGGACCTCCGCCAGCGCCGGACCGAACTCGAGTTAACGCAGAGTGAACTCGCCGACAAGGCCGAGGTCTCTCAGCCGCTGATCGCCCGGATCGAGGGCGGCGACGTCGACCCCCGCCTCTCGACGCTTCGACGGATCGTCAACGCGCTGGAGAAGGCCGAAAGCGACGTGGTGCGCGCGGAAGACTTGATGAACGAAGCCGTCGTGAACGTGTCGCCGGACGACCCCGTTACGGAAGCCGCACGCAAGATGGAAGAGGAAGCCTACTCGCAACTCGCCGTGATCCAGGACGGCATTCCCGTCGGCTCGATCAGTCAGAGCGACCTCGTCCACCTGGACGCTGCGGCCCGTGATGAGCCGATCGCGGACCACATGAGCGAGAGTTTCCCGACCGTCTCGAAGGACGCGACGCTCGACGAGATCAGTAATCTGCTGGAGCACTACAAGGCCGTCATGATCACCGAAGCCGGCGAGACGGTCGGCATCATCACCGAGGCGGACATCGCTTCGCGGTTCTCCTGATTCATCCCGTCGCCCAACCCGCCGAATCCGCGGTTACACTCGACCGGTGCGAACGTGCGCTGAACGACGCGGCCCGCGCACCGCTCACTCGACGGACGGCCGCGGCGCGCTCTCGTACCGTTTCATCTTCGCCGATTTATCGGAAATCGTCTCGTACAGGTGCTGGAGCGTCTCCTCCGCGGCGAGCAGATTGTGTTCGTCGAGAAACTGCCGCCCCTCAGCAGTAAGCCTGTAGAATTTCCACGGATACCCCTGCTGGCGCTCGTCTTCGGACAGCTCCACCCCTTCGAGCATCCCGGCCTCGATCAGTTTCTGGACGTGTTTGTACACGGTCGCCTCGCTAACGCTCGGATTCAACTGCTCGAGTTCGTACATCGAGGGAAGTTGCTCGGGATGTTGCAGGACGTTCATGAGTAGTGCAAATCGCGTTTCTTGGGTGACGAAGTGAAGGAGTTCGCGGGTGTTCGGTCCCTCGGGCGTGCCGAGCCGGGTACTCATACGGCGAGCTACGTGCTGGGACACCAAGTAAGTTACTCTGGAGTGAATCACTCGCAGGTAAGATACTGAACTCGTCGAATTCCGATTGGTTTCCGATACTTGTGTCCCACGTTATCGGGATTTCGGGCCTCTATTGCCACTTTCTCGATCAAGGACGAAGAATCGGAAAATCGGAAACGACCCGGAAACTACTATGGTCGATTGCCGACACTCATTGCACATGACAGACTCAAAGCCGGCCGTCCCCGAGGCGGTCCTCACGAGTGCGTACGAGCGACTCGATCGGGAGGACATTTCGCTCGCGGACAACGAGGCCATCTTGCACTCGCTGAGCGAGCTGACGCCGATCTACGAGAGCGACCGCTCGTATTTCGTCCTCGGCAGCTACGACCGCGAACCGATTCGGCGGCTCAACCTCGTCGTCGACCGGCTGAATCGCCGATCCGATGCCTACGCGTTCCGGATGGTCGACGTTCGCGGCGAGTGGGAAAACGGGATTCAGAAGTTCTGTCTCATCGCGGATCTCGTCACGCATGTCGTCGGCGTCGCCGAGAAGGAGCCGAGCGACTTCCTCGTCGAACAGGGGTTGCTCGCCGGCACGTCCGAGTTCTTCGAGAAGAGTCACGTGCTCAAGCGCGAGTACCCGGACGGCGAGGACGACCATCCCTTCGGCTGGATGCAGGACGGCGTCTTCGATCTGCTCGAGTCGGAGGGGCGACTCCACCGCTGGGAAACCGAGGCGGAACTGGTTGCCGCCGCCGAGGAACTCCCGTGATCGAGTGCAGTTACGAGTGGCCCGACACGGGAACCGGTTCGTACGGCTCTTCGAGATAGGCCATGTCGGACGCCGACAGCGAGATATCGAGCGCGTCGACGGCCTGCTCTAAGTGTTCGACGCTGGTCGTGCCGATGATCGGTGCGTCGACCCAGTCCTTGTGGAGCAGCCAGGCAAGGGAGATCTGTGCCATCGTGACGCCTTTTTCGGCGGCGAGTTCGGCGACGCGGGCGTTGATTTCGGGACCGCCGCCCTCTCGGTAGGGGTGGTCGTACAGGTATTCTTCCGTCTTGCCGCGCGTCGTCGCGTCGATGTCCTCGTGGGGGCGCGTGAGGTAGCCGCGAGCAAGCGGCGACCAGGGGAGGACGCCGACGTTCTCTTTGTCACAGAGCGGCAGCATCTCGCGTTCTTCCTCGCGGTAGACGAGGTTGTAGTGGTTTTGCATCGTAGCGAACCGGTCGAGTCCGAGTCGGTCGCTCGTGTACAGCGATTCGGCGAACTGGTGAGCCCACATCGAGGAGGCACCGACGTATCGAACGTGGCCGCGGCGAACGGCGTCGTCGAGTGCGCGCATGGTCGTCTCGATCGGCGTGTCGTCGTCCCAGCGGTGGATCTGGTAGAGGTCGATCGTGTCCACGCCGAGGCGCTCGCGGCTGGCGGCGAGTTCCTGTTCGATCGCCTTTCGCGAGAGTCCGCCCGAGTTCGGGTCGTCGTCGCGCATCTGGAAGTAGGTCTTCGTCGCGATGACGGCCGCATCGCGGTAGTCGAACTCGGCGAGTGTGTCGCCCAGGATGCGCTCGGATTCGCCCCGCGAGTACATGTTGGCCGTATCGAAGAAGTTGATCCCGAGGTCGATGGCGCGCTCGATGATCTCCGTGCTTTCCGATTCTTCGAGCACCCACTCGCGCCAGTCGCTCGACCCGAAGCTCATGCAGCCGAGACAGAGGCGGCTGACCTCCATGCCGGTGTTTCCAAGCGTCGTGTACTCCATATGCGAGGCTCGACGAGCGGGAAGAAAACAGTTCTGTCCGGGTCGGGACTGCGACCGTCGCCGATTATCGTCCCGGGAGTCGCAGCTCGCGTTAGACGATTCCTCGAACCAACGAGCCGAGCACCGGCAGACCGATCGCACTGCCGACGGTGAGATAGACGACCGGCCGCATCTCCAGAACCGTTGCGGTCGCGCCGCCCAGACTGATCACGAAGACTCCGAGGGCGATCAGCCCGAAGCCGGCGGCGGTGGCGAGCGCGCGCCACAGGTTCGCGGAGACGAGACCCACGAGCGCGCCCGCGAGTACGAGCCCGAACCAGTGGAGCCACGCGAGCGCGAGCGCGATGACGGTCGTCAGGACGAGCGCGACGGCCCGCTGGCGCGGATCGGCTCTCACGGCTTCCAGCCGACGAGTGAGTTCAGCGACGGGCGATCGGTTCCCGTCAGCGGTGCCGGCATCGGTGTCGGTGCCGGTGTTGGTGGCAGTGTCGGTATCGTCATCTGTGTCGGCAACCGCCGTCGGTTCCGGCTCGTCGCGGTTGCCATCGGTCGAGTCGGCGTTCATGAGTCGTCCTCCACGAACGAGACGTCCGCCTCGCCGTCGCCGACCGTCCGACCCATCGCTTTCTGCTCGCCGTTTCGCCACCGGTCGAACTGATCGTCGTAGTGCTCGGAGAAGTAGTCGCCCGAGTTCCCGCCGGGGAGAATCGCCGTCGCGTCGCCGCCGGGTTCGACGACCATCCGCCAGCTCGAGCCGACGGCCGAGTCGACGCGGTAGTTTTTGACCGTCGCCCGCGACCCGTCGGCTGGCTCCGTCTCGTAGTCCAGAAACGGCGCTTCGACGCTGAACGGATGCTCGATCGCCCGCGTCGAGTTCCAGTCGCCGTACGTGTCCCAGCCCTCCTCGTCGAGTTCGTCTCGCGTCGTCTCGAGTGCGGCGACCATCGTCTCGGCTCGCGAGCGCTCGGCGAAGAAGTGGCTGTCGGCGGGAAGCGTCGCCACAACCCAATCGTTCGGGTAGTACGATTCGTCCAGTCCCGCGTCGTCGAACGCGGGTTCGAAGAGTTCTCGTCGGTAGTGTTCGAACCAGCGGGCGAAGACGAGCGCACCGCGGGAGTCGCGGTCCATGCGGTAGTCCCACGATTCGAGGGCCTCGCGGGTGTCCGCGAGCCCGGTCGTCTCGCTCGCTCGAACGGCGTCTACGAGGTCGGGAACGAGCTGCGCTGCCCGCCCATCGTACACGTCATCCTGGAGGGTGCGATGAAAGTCGAGATCGGTCGGCTCGCCGCTGTCGACGCGCTCGTCGAGTCGCTCGTAGATCCGTTGCCCGCGGTAGGGGGTGGCGTAGGCGGTCCCGACGTAGTGGGCCGGGTCGTCGGTCACGCGCTGGTTCGCCGTCGCGAGCACGTCCGGATCGATGACGTGGGGCTTCTCCTCGAACGGGACGAATCCCTCCCAGGAGGATTCGCCGAATGGGGAAAAGCCCTCCCACTCCCCCTCGCCCGCGGAGCCGTCGAAGATCCGGTTTCCGGCCACCGCCTCGCCGTCGACCTCCCGAATCGGGAGCTTGCCCGTTGCGTAGTACATCGTCCGCCCCTCGGCGTCCGCGTAGACGAGGTTCTGCGTCGGTAGATCGAACTTCCGGGTCGACTCGAGCACGTCGTCGAGGCCGTCGCTCCGACCGAATTCGTAGATCGCCTCGGTCGTCCGGGTCGCCGTGTGGCCGGTCCAGGCGACGCCGACGGTCTGGCCCTCGCGCTCGAGGACCGGCCCGTGGACCGTCTTCCTGACCGTTATCGTGCGATTCTCGCCGCCCGCGACGGCGAGTTCACGGTCCTCGGTCTCGAACTCGCGCCACTCGTCCTCGTAGCGATAGCGCTCGCCCGCCTCGTCGAACTCGTACTCGTAGCAGTCGAGTACGTCCGCGCCGACGTTGGTGAACGACCAGACGCCGCTATCGTTGGCTCCGGCGATGACGAACGGGACGCCGGGAAAGGTCGCGCCGCGAACCGAGGCCTCGGGCGTCTCGACGTGTTGCTCGTACCACAGCGGCGGCGTCATCAGGGTGAGATGCGGGTCGTAGGCAACGTCGGGGTTCCGCTCTCGGTGTGCTCGCCGGAGACGACCCAGCTGTTCGAACCGACGCCCGGCGGCGACTCGAATCGCGAGAGCCAGTTCAGAAGCGCCGGACCGACGGCGGCAGTGTGCTCGGCAGCAGTATTGGTGTCGGAGTCGGATGCAGTCTCGGACTGTCGGAGTCGGTCCACAGCGTTCGCAGCATCGCCCTCGGTTCCGGTATCGGACGCCGCTTCGCTTCCAGTTTCGCGCTCCGTCTCGCTGTCACCGCGTTCGTCCGCATCCAGTCGCTCTCCCTCGACCGTGTCCCGAAGAATCGGCACGTCGTGATCCAGCCGCTCCGGATAGAGTTCAGCCGCGGTCTCCTTGCCGAGTCGATCCGCGAGCAGCGCCTGACGCAACTCGGCGAAATTCCCGGTTAGATCCCACGAGATCTGTTTCTCCATCAGCATCGAATCGACCGGCGTCCACGGCTCCGGCTCGGCCCCGAGCAGTTCGAACTCGAGGGGGAGCTGCCCGTCTTCGATCACCGCGTTGACGCCGTCCGCGTAGGCCTCGATCAGCGGCCCGGCCGGCGTCTCGGAAACGTGTTCCCAGGTCGCCTCGGCCGCTCCCGCAAAGTCCATCGCGATGTGAAACTCGTCGTCTTCGACGGTCGACTCGCCGACGAGTTCGGAAACCTGTCCGCGCATAACCTGCCGCTGGAGGTCGAGCTGGAAGAGCCGATCGAACGCCTGCGTGTAGCCGACGGCGAAGTACGCCGCCGCCTCGCCGTCGGCCGCGACCGTCGGCACGCCGAACTCGTCGTAGCGGACGCTGGCCTCGCCGTAGGGACTCTCGACGGTGTCCGGGAGCGAGCGATTCGCCGCGTCCCAGGCGTCGCCCGAGAGCGGTGCGAACTGATCGAGCAACTCCCGGGCAGACGTCAACGTGAGCCCGCCGACACCGGCAGCCAACACCCCGGCGAGGACACCCCGTCGCGTGGTATCAGTCTTCACATCCGACACCTGTTGCTAGTGGTACATAACTGTCCTGTTGGGACGATTCTCCGGCAGGTGTGGTGGTTTCGTGGACGATATGCGTCGTAAATTCCCGCCGTTCCAGCCGAGACGCGTTCTAAACTCGGCCAGCGCCGGTCTGCGGAGACTCACGAACTCGGCCGGGAAGTGATAACTCCACGTTAGCTAGTTCGTTTCCGAACTGCTATAGTACTCCACGCTGTAGGGACTGTCAATCGAATGTCTTCCCAGCAGATCGATACCCGCGAAACCGACGCCGGTGCCTGCTCAGTCATCGAATCGCTCGAACAGATCGGCTCCCAGTGGCGACTGGCCGTCCTCCACGAACTGCTCTCGGGCGAACAGCGGTTCAACGAACTCAAGCGTTCGACCGGCGCGAACGCGCGAACGCTCTCGCGCGTCCTCAACGATCTCGGCGAGACGGGCTTCGTCGAGCGCCGCATCGAGGAGGACGCCCCGATCGCGACCTATTACAGTCTCACCGACAAGGGCAAATCGCTCGAACCCGTCTTCGACGAAATCGAGTGCTGGGCCGGCACCTGGCTCGACGACGAGTCCGCACAAGAATAGAGTTAACCGGGCGATACCGACCGCGTTCAGTCCTCTTGTTCGAGTTCAACGAGCTGTAGCGATCGGTCGAGGTGACAGTTGTCGTGTGGCGGGTCGCCGAGCATTTCGCTGATCCGGTACTCCTCGTCGAAGTCGGCACCGTCGGGCTCACAGAACTCGTGGCTCGGGCACTCGACGTACGGACAGGGACCGGAGAGACTCGCCTTGCTCCCGGCGAACGCACCCTTCGTCGGAATGTTCGCGCGCACGGGGACGGGTTCGACTTCGACGGCGCGGACGCCGCCGTCGTGCATCGCACACTCGAGCGTCTGTGCGTTCTCGCGAACCGACGTGATGCGGTAGGTCGTCCCCGTCGAAAGGTTGAGACACTGGCTCCGGTACGGACAGCCGGCACAGCCGTCGGCCTCGCCCTGATAGATGAACTCGGTTCCCGGTTCGGCGAGCCGGGAGCCGACGAGCGTGACAGTAGACATAGTAGAGATAACTCGCCACTCGCGGTTAAGCCTCACGTCCCGCTGTCAGGATCGATCGATCGCTGAACGCGTCTCACTCTCCCCCGCTCTTGCCGGCTGGTTCGCGTCCGGTGAACTCGTCGAGTCGCGCGAAGTACTGCTCGCGCGGGACCTGATAGCAGCCTCGATAATCGATTTCGCCCGCGTCGAACTGCTGTGCGAGTTCGAGCGCGGCCGAGAGCGCGTCGGATCGCGTTGAAAATTGGGTGCCGCCGTCGAGGGTGATTTCGGGTTCGAGATACAGGGTAACGTACCAGTCGTTTCGGCCGGTCGTGTCGGTTGGATTTTGGCCGGGGCGACGCGTGCGCTTGCCGTGGGTGAGATACAGCGTCGGGAGGCAGGGGGCGGGGAGGTCGTTGCCGTTGAAGATATCGGGACGGTACGCCAGGACGAGGCGGCCGTCCTCGCCCTCGGCCCAGATGTCCCAGGAATCGGGGAGCGCTGCGAGATCGGTCATGGTGAAGGTAGGAGGACTGTCCCTAAATCTCCGTCGTCGCCGAACGCTGAGTAGTGTTTCAGTTACTGCAACGAACCCAACTGTTGATACCTGTAGACATATCATGTTAGGTACCAGAGCGCGCGCGAGTGAACCACGGCAATGCAGGCAGGTCATTTACGTCGCTCGGCACGAACTGTGGCCCACGATACCATTCGCCTATAGAGAATAGTGGCAGATATCTCCCGTAATAATCTCCTAATAAATACCTTTTGGGGCCAACGTTAAGTACCTGGATTACTCACTCATTAAATACTATCGGTATCCGTCCGTCGGACCGATTCACCCCACGCCCACCCTGGTACGTTGCCCACGCTTCCAGACGTGGTCACCGGCCATCGGTGAATGGTGGGAGTTCACACATGACAGAGAAAGCCGCCGTCGCCCGCATGGGTATGCCCTCTTCGAGAGCCCCCGTCTCGTTCCGGAGGGTAGCCGCGACGCTGAGGGTTGGCGATCGGACCGACTCTCGGCTCACGACCGACGGGGATCCACAACTGGCAATGATACAATGACCGGTGACATCGAGACACTCGAGCAACTCAGCACGGAGTACAAGGAATCGATGCCCGCGGACCTGCGGGAGACCAAGTCCTTCGACTGGTACCTAGAAGCGGTGTACGACGACCCGAAGATCACCCGGAACGCCCACCAGCGCGTTGCGGATATGTTCGACTACTACGGGACGACGTACGACGAGACCGAAGGCGTCGTCGAGTACCAGTTGGCCAGCGAGGACCCGTTGAACGACGGTGAGAACACCTTCTACGGGACGGTGATCCACCAGTCTATCCACGAGTTCGTCAACAAGGTGAAGTCGGGAGCCAGACGCTTGGGACCGGAACGGCGGATCAAACTCCTGCTCGGCCCGGTCGGCTCGGGGAAGTCCCACTTCGACAAGCAAGTTCGGGAGTACTTCGAGGACTACACGATGCACGAGGAGGGGCGGATGTACACCTTCCGGTGGACGAACCTCTGCGATGTCATCAAAGACCAGGACCCGGCCGACGATACGGTTCGGTCGCCGATGAACCAGGACCCGCTGGTCCTGTTGCCGTACGAACAGCGCCAGCGGGTGATCGACGATGTCAACGAGCGCCTGGATGCGCCGTACACGATCCAAAACGAGCAGTCGCTCGATCCGGAGAGCGAGTTCTACATGGACAAACTGCTCGCGTACTACGACGACGACCTCCAGCAGGTGTTAGAGAACCACGTCGAGATCATCCGCTTCGTCGCCGACGAGAACAAACGGCAGGGGCTGGAGACCTTCGAGCCGAAGGACAAGAAGAACCAGGACGAAACGGAGCTGACGGGTGACGTTAACTACTCGAAGATCGCCATCTACGGCGAGTCCGACCCGCGCGCGTTCGATTACTCCGGGGCGTTCTGTAACGCGAACCGCGGCATCTTCTCCGGCGAGGAGTTGCTCAAGCTCCAGCGCGAGTTCCTCTATGACTTCCTGCACGCGACCCAGGAGCAGACGATCAAGCCGAAGAACAATCCGCGGATCGACATCGACCAGGTGATCGTCGGCCGGACGAACATGCCCGAGTACAAGGACAAGAAGGGCGACGAGAAGATGGAAGCGTTCAACGACCGCACCAAGCGGATCGACTTCCCGTACGTCCTGTCCTACGAGGACGAGTCCCAGATCTACCAGAAGATGCTGAACAACGCCGACGTGCCGGACATCAACGTCGAGCCGCACACCCTGGAGATGGCCGGCCTGTTCGGCGTCCTCACCCGGATCGAGGAGCCGGATGCCGAGACGGTCGACCTCCTCTCGAAGGTCAAAGCCTACAACGGCGAAATCGACGAGGGCGACGACATCGACATCAAGAAGCTCCGCGAAGAGGCGGAGCAGACGGCCGAAATCGGCGAGGGGATGGTCGGCATCTCCCCGCGGTTCATCGGCGACGAGATCGCGGAGGCGATCATGGACTCGAAACACCGCTCCCGCGGTTTCCTGTCGCCGCTGACGGTGTTCAACTTCTTCGAGGAGAACTTAGAACACCACGGTTCCATCCCGGAGGACAACTTCGAGACCTACTACCGCTACCTCGAGACGGTCCGCGAGGAGTACAAGGAGCGCGCCATCGAGGACGTGCGCCACGCGCTGGCCTACGATCTGGACGAGATCCAGCGCCAGGGCGAGAAGTACATGGACCACGTGATGGCCTACATCGACGACGACACGATCGAGGACGAACTCACCGGGCGCGAGCAGGAACCCGACGAGACGTTCCTGCGCTCGGTCGAGGAAAAACTCGACATTCCCGAAGACCGCAAAGAGGACTTCCGCCAGGAAGTGAGCAATTGGGTCAGCCGCAGGGCGCGCGAGGGCGAGGCCTTCAACCCGCAGGATAACGAGCGCCTGCGTCGCGCCCTCGAACGCAAGCTCTGGGAGGACAAGAAGCACAACATCAACTTCTCGGCGCTGGTCTCGGCCAACGAGTTCGACGACGACGAGCGCTCGGCGTGGATCGACGCGCTGATGGAACAGGGCTACTCCGAGGGCGGTGCCAAGGAAGTGCTCGAGTTCGCCGGCGCGGAGGTCGCCAAAGCCGAGATGGAAGACTAACATGACCGGACACGACTACGTCACCGAGGCCGATCGCGAACTCGAAGAGACCTACGAGGAGCCGATGAGTCTCGCGGCGTACGTCGACCGGATTTTCGACAACCCGACGATCGCCTCGCACGCGTCGAAGTACCTGCTCGAGGCGATCGAAGCCGCCGGGACGCGAACGGTGGTCGAGGAGGGCGAAGAGAAAGAGCGCTATCGCTTCTTCGACGACCCGCACAACGACGGCGAGCACGCGATTCTCGGCAACACGGAGGTGTTGAACGGGTTCGTCGACGACCTCCGGTCGATCGCCGCGGGTCGCGGCAAGGACGAGAAGATCATCTGGTTCGAGGGCCCGACAGCGACGGGCAAGTCGGAACTCAAGCGGTGTCTCGTCAACGGCCTCCGAGAGTACTCGAAGACGCCCGACGGGCGACGCTACACCGTCGAGTGGAACGTCACCACCGCCGAGACGGGCGACCGCGGTCTGAGCTACGGCGTCGATCCGACCGCCGGCGACGACCAGAACTGGTACGAGAGTCCCGTCCAAGCCCACCCGCTGTCGGTGTTCCCCGAGCAGGTCCGCTCGCAGTTGCTCGCGGATCTGAACGCTGAACTCGACGACCACGTCCCCGTCCGGATCGACACCGAACTCGATCCGTTCTCGCGGGAAGCCTACGAGTTCTTGGAAGAGCGCTATCGTCGGGAGGGAAGCGACGATCTCTTCTCGGCGATCGCCGACGACGAGCACCTTCGCGTGAAAAATTACGTCGTCGACCACGGGCAGGGCGTCGGCGTCTTGCACTCGGAGGACGAGGGCCGTCCGAAGGAACGACTCGTCGGCTCCTGGATGCACGGGATGCTCCAGGAACTCGACTCGCGAGGTCGGAAGAACCCGCAGGCCTTTAGCTACGACGGGGTGCTGTCGCAGGGCAACAGCGTCCTCACCATCGTCGAGGACGCGGCCCAGCACGCCGACCTCCTCCAGAAGCTGCTGAACGTCCCCGACGAGCAGTCCGTCAAACTGGACAAGGGGATCGGGATGGACGTCGACACGCAGTTGCTGATCATCTCAAACCCCGATCTGGAGGCCCAGCTCAACCAGCATGCCGACCGGAACGGCATGGACCCTCTGAAAGCGCTCAAACGACGCCTCGACAAACACCGCTTTGGCTACCTGACGAACCTCTCGCTCGAAACCGAACTCATCCGCCGCGAACTGGCGAACGAGACGGAAATCTGGGAGGCCGAGAGCTACGACGAACTCGAAGCGCGCATCCGCGAGCCGGTAACGACGACGATCAAGGGACAGGACGGCGACACGCGAACCCGCGAGTTCGCCCCGCACGCGATCGAGGCGGCGGCGCTGTACGCGGTCGTCACGCGCCTGGACGAGGAGAACCTTCCCAACGGGCTCGACCTGGTCGACAAGGCGCTGATCTACGATCAGGGGTTCCTCCAGGAGGGCGACACGCGCCGGGAGAAAGACGAGTTCGACTTCGACGACGACGGCAACGACGGCGACCACGGCATTCCGGTCACGTACACGCGCGATACGCTCGCGGAGTTGCTCCAGACCGAGCGGGACCGCCACCACGCCGAACTCGGCGTCGAGAACGTGGTTATGCCGCGCGACGTGTTGAACTCGATGGCCGAAGGGATGGCGAACGCGCCGGTCTTCTCGACGGGCGAACGCTCGGAGTTCGAGAACCGCGTCGTCCCGGTCAAGAACTACGTCTTCGACCAGCAGGAGTCGGACGTTATCGAGGCGATCATGCACGAGAAACGCGTCGACGAGGAGACCGTCGCCGAGTACGTCGAACACGTCTACGCCTGGGAGACTGACGAGCCGCTGTACAACGACCGCGGCGAAGAGGTCGAGCCGGACCCGCTGAAGATGAAGCTGTTCGAGATCGAGCACCTCGGTCGGTTCTCCGAGGACGAATACCAGGGGAATCTCCCCAGAGAAAGCGTCAGGAACTTCCGTCGGGAGAAGGTGATCACGTCGCTGAACCGCCACGCGTGGGAGCACCGCGACGAGGATTTCTCGGCGTCGAACGTCGACCTGACGGCGATTCCGGTCATCAAGAGCGTCCTCGAAAGCCACGACTGGGACGACGTCAGCCGGACCTTCGAGGACTTCGACCCACGACAGTGGGACGACCCGCCGAGCGGGACCGAGACGGCCGCCGTCAAGGAGACCACGATCGAGACGATGGTGGAGGAGTTCGACTACTCGGCGGCGTCAGCCGAACTGACCAGCAGACACGTCATGGGACAGGTGAGCTACCGATGGGATTGACAGACGAACACAACGACGAGCGCGAACGTAAGGTGGCAGTGGAGGTGCAATCATGGGACTGAGAGATGACCTCGAACGATTCCGCGAAGTCGGCGAACAGCGCCGCGAAGACCTCGCCGACTTCATCCAGTACGGCAACCTCGGCGGCGGCCGCCCCGACCAGATCAACATCCCGGTCAAGATCATCTCACTGCCCGAGTTCGAGTACGACCAGCGCGACCAGGGCGGCGTCGGCCAGGGCGAAGACGATTGCTCAGATCGGAAGAGCGTCGTGTAGG
>NZ_AOIL01000068.1 GCF_000337595.1 Natrialba taiwanensis DSM 12281
CGCGTCGTCGAGGAGAAGGAGGGGCCGTTCACCGACCTCACGCGCACCGGCCCGGACAGTACGCTCGACTTCGAACGGATGTTCAAGGAAGGCCTCAAGCGTAAACTCGCGATGGACTTCGACGAGGACTTCCTTCGCGAACTCTGCAAGGTCGAGGGCATTACGCCGCGAGAGGTCTTCGAGTGGGCTCGCGGCGAGAATCTGTCGGTGTCGATGGCCTGGATCGAAGAGGCCTACGCCGACATTCCCGAGGACGAACGGGGTACGTGGCGGTCGATCGCCGAAGTCGAGGCCAACGTCGAACGCGAGAGCGTCCAGCAGCAGATCCGCCGCGAAGGGGTCAAGCACGTCCCCTTCCGCCGCGAGGACGAACGCTACCGCTACCCCGAGATCATCGAGGAGAAAGAGAAGAACGTCGTCGTCGTCAACATCCGCGACGTCTCCGGGTCGATGCGCGAGAAGAAACGCGAACTCGTCGAGCGCACCTTCACGCCGCTGGACTGGTACCTCCAGGGCAAGTACGACAACGCCGAGTTCGTCTACATCGCCCACGACGCCGAGGCCTGGGAGGTCGAGCGCGACGACTTCTTCGGCATCCGCAGCGGCGGCGGCACGAAAATCTCGAGCGCGTACGAACTCGCCGCCGAACTACTGGAGGAATACCCCTGGAGCGACTGGAACCGCTACGTCTTCGCGGCGGGCGACTCCGAGAACTCCTCGAACGACACCGAGGAACGGGTGATACCGATGATGGACCAGATTCCCGCCAACCTCCACGCCTACGTGGAAACTCAGCCGAGCGGGAACGCGATCAACGCCACCCACGCCGAAGAACTCGAGCGCCACTTCGGCACGGACGCCGACGACGTGGCGATCGCATACGTCAACGACGCCAACGACGTGACCGACGCGATTTACGAGATCCTCAGCACGGAGAGTGAGACCGATGAGTAAGCGAAACACCAACGCCGACAGATTCCGCAAACAGGCGATCGCGACCGACCTCGAGGAACCGGTCACGGAGGCCCGGAACCTGGCCGAGAAACTGGGGCTCGAGCCCTACCCAGTCAACTACTGGATCATCGACTACGACGAGATGAACGAACTCATCGCCTACGGCGGCTTCCAGTCGCGCTACCCGCACTGGCGGTGGGGCATGCAGTACGACAAACAGCAAAAGCAGGGCCAGTACGGCGGCGGCAAAGCCTTCGAGATCGTCAACAACGACAACCCGGCCCACGCGTTCCTCCAGGAATCGAACACCGTCGCCGACCAGAAGGCCGTCATCACCCACGTCGAGGCCCACTCCGACTTCTTCGCGAACAACGAGTGGTTCGGCCTCTTCACCAGCGGCCGCGCCGACGAGAAACAGGTCAACGCCGCGGCCATGCTCGAACGGCACGCGCGGGCGATCGACGACTACATGTCCGATCCCGATATCGACCGCGCCGAGGTCGAAAAGTGGATCGACCACTGCCTCAGCCTCGAAGACAACATCGACCAACACCAGGTGTTCGAGCGCCGACTCGACGTCGACGGCCCGGCGGCAACTGCTGAACTCGACGAAGACTTAGCCGAGAAGTTGGACGAACTCGAACTGTCCGAGGAGATCAAAGGCGAGGTGTTCGACGAGGAGTGGCTCGAACGCTTAGAGGGCGAGGACGGCGGCGTCACCTTCCCCGAGGAGCCACAGAAGGACCTCCTCGCGTTCGTCCGCGAGCACGGCAAACGGTACGATTCGGAGGCCGAACGCGCCGTCGAGATGGACGAGTGGCAACGCGACGTCCTCGACATGATGCGCGCCGAGGCGTACTACTTCGCCGCCCAGAAGATGACGAAAGTGATGAACGAGGGCTGGGCCGCCTACTGGGAGTCGACCATGATGACCGACGAAGGCTTCGCCGGCGCAGACGAGTTCATGAACTACGCCGACCACATGGCGAAGGTGCTCGCCTCGGGCGGACTCAACCCCTACAGTCTGGGCATGGAACTGTGGGAGTACGTCGAGAACACGACGAACCGTCGCGAGGTCTTAGAGCATCTGCTTCGGGTCGAGGGCATCACCTGGCGGAATCTCTCGGATGTCGTCGACTTCGACGAGGTGCGCGAGCACCTCGAACCGCCCGCGGCGATCGATACGATCACGCCGGCGACGCTCGACGAACTCGCGAGCGCAGGCGTGCCCGACGAGTGGATCGATCTCGAGGCGATAGAACGGGCCCACAACGGCGAGATCGACGTTGAGCGGTACCCCTGGAAGGTCCTGACCTACGAGGGACTCGCCCGACGACACTACTCGCTCGTCAAGCGCCAGAATCGCGGGTTCCTCTCGCGGGTCACCCAGAACGAACTCGAGCAGATCGGCCGCTACTTGTTCGACGATACCCGCTACGACAGCATCGAGGAGGCGCTCTCGAACGTCGAGTTCACCGCAGGCTGGGATCGGCTCTTTGACGTGCGTGAGAGTCACAACGACGTGACGTTCTTGGACGAGTTCCTCACGCAGGAGTTCATCACGGAGAACAACTACTTCACCTACGAGCACTCGAAGGCGACGGGACAGTTCCACGTCGCAAGCGACGCCGCCGAGGACGTCAAGAAGAAGCTCCTGTTGCAGTTTACCAATTTCGGCAAGCCGACGATCGCGGTCTACGACGGCAACTACAACAACGCGAACGAACTCCTGTTGGGCCATCAGTACAACGGCGTGATGCTCGATCTCGGCAAGGCGAAGGAGACGATCAAGCGGATCTTCGAGCTGTGGGGCCGGCCGGTGAATCTGCTGACCATCGTCAAGGAGATCGACGAGCACGATATCGAGGTGGCAAAGCGCCGGAATCGGGAGCCCGAAGCCGAAGAGCGGGGCAAACTGCTGCGGTACGACGGCGAGGAGGTGACGGTCGAGGATCGCCGCTGGGAGGAGGTCGAGCATCTCGCGGCCGACGATGTTGACTACGATACGAAGCCGGAGGAGTGGCTCGCCTGACTCACTCCAACCCGACACACGGCACGCGAATCGGTCGATCCGCAGACGCACAGTCGACGCCACGGAATCCGAGCAGCGCCGCCGTAAGCCGTCGCTTGATCGGCCACGCGTGTATTTCGAGATCGACCACCTTCGCTCGCGGAACGAGTCGCGTCGTCAGACAGCGCCAGTAGCTCGCACCGAGCACGTCGCAGTCGAGTTCGACCGCGGTCGTCACGGGCGTCTCGAGCCGACGGCTGACGAGGAGTCCGATGGGTTGACTCGGCTCGAGTTCGCGGATCTCTCGCAGTTCCGAGGGGAGAAACGAGGTCAGGAGAACGGGGTTGTCGATGCCGTCGATCGCATCGAGCACATCCGCCGCGAGGCCGCGTTCCTTGAGTTCGAGGTGGAGTTCGAGACCCGGCGGAAGCGCCTCGAGTAGTTCCGCAAGCGTCGGAATCCGCTCGCCGGAATCGAGGACGGTGTGTGTTTTGAGTTCTGAGAGGGGGGTCGTTGCGACGGTGGCGGTGTCGGGAGTCGGTGTCGTCGTATCGACAGCACCACCGATAATCCGCTCGACTGTCGCATCGTGGATGACGACGAGTTCACCCGATTGACAGCGGCGGACATCGACCTCGACGGCGTCCGCGTGGTCGGCAGCGGATTGGACGGCGGCGATGGTGTTCTCGGGAGCCGTCGACGCGAAGCCGCGGTGGGCGATCAGTCGCATTCGACCCACGTGATGTGACTGGTGGACTTTAGCGTTCTGTTCTCCGCGCTATCGGTGCCCTGCGAGCTACCGGTTCCGGTGACGGGGGTCCAATGGCACGGCGGATACGTATACTGTGTGAACACTCTTCTGTTCGTGCCAGTTATTCGACCAAATCAATTAGCATCCACGTTTAAACAGATGCCATGAGAACAGGGCGGTACGTGTCCCCTGCATGTATCGTTGTGGAGTTTCAACGTTGCACCTTCCGTGGTGGCTGAACGATGAGTGATCGACGATCGGAACCGTTCGAAATCCTCCTCGTCGGAGACGATCTGAGCGACAATCAACCCATCCGCGATGCCTTCGAAAACCTTCCAATCGATAGTTGCGTCACCGTTACCGACGATGCAATGGCCGGCCTCGCCGAACTCGAGCGCCGCCAAACGGACGAGACGGCCCCGTTTCCGGCACTCGTCCTGCTCGATATCGACCAGCCGTCCGTCGACGGCTACGAATTCCTCAAAGCGGTCAAAGCGGACCCGGTACTCGTCCGGCTCCCCGTGATCGTACTCACGGCGGCAGACGATCCGGCGACCGTTCGCGAGAGCTACGAACTCGCGGCGAACGCCTCGCTCTCGAAGCCGTCGAGCCCCGACGAGTTCGACTCGCTGGCCGAGACAGTGGCGTCCTTCTGGTTCGAGCAGGTGCTCTTGCCGCCCATCGACACGTCCTGAGCGGCCCGTCGCGTGCAGCTTGCAGGCACCCGGATGTCACGCGCTTCGGACGGTCACCCCCGGTATTGATCGTTACCGACGTTGGAGGGACAGCCATGGCACCACAATCAGCCTTCGAGGTCGATTTCACGGATACCGTCGCCGTCGTCACCGGTGCAAGCGGCGCACTCGGCAGTGCCGCGGTCGACCGGTTCCGTGCGGCAGGTGCGACCGTCTGTGCCGTCGATGTCGTCGCCCCCGACGACGAGGACAGCCTGCTCGACCGTGATCCCGCCGACGAGGACGCCCTCGCGTTTTACGAGGCCGACCTGACCGACGAAGCCGACGTCACTGAACTCGTCTCCCGGATCGTCGACGACCACGGCCGAATCGACCACCTGCTGAACATCGCCGGGACCTGGCGTGGCGGTGACCACATCGAGGAGACATCCCTCGACGAAGTCGAACTCTTGCTCGATGTCAACCTGAAGACGGCGTTTCTCGCGTCGAAACACGCCCTGCCACACCTTCAGGAGACCGAGGGATCGATCGTCAGCATCAGCGCACGCTCGTCACTCGAGGGCGGCGAGGGCGACGGTCCGTACCGCATCACGAAGGCCGGAATCCGCCTGCTCACGGAGACGCTGGCCGAGGAGAACCGCGGCACTGTCCGGGCCAACTGCGTGATGCCGAGCGTGATCGACACGCCGATGAACCGCGAGATGATGTCGGATGCGGATCACGACTCGTGGGTCGATCCGAGCGACATCGCGGACGTGATGGCCTTTCTCTGTAGCGACGGCGCGACGGTCACGAGCGGCGCTGCGGTACCGGTCTACGGCGAGGCTTAAGCCGCTCACTCGGCCGGGAGCCGCTCGGTCTCGGACCTGATCTCGTCGTCCTCCCGCCACTGGTAGTACCGGTAGGTCTCGCCGGCGATCTCGACCAGCGAGACGTTCGCACGCGCTGGAACGCCGGCGGGGAACTCGTCGGAATCGAGCGCTGCATCAGTACGCTGGTCGGCGGCATCCGCGTGCGCATCTCCCTCCGTAGCTGACTCCGAGTTCACCGCAACATCGTGGCCACCCGCCGCATCGTCGTCTTCTTTGGTCGGGGTCCGCGGTTCGGCAGTCGAGTCTTTCCAGTCGGCGAGTGCGATTGCATGCTCCGCGACGGCGCGGAGCGTCTCACCGTCTCTGTCCTCGAGTGCCCCAGCCAGTTCGGCGTCGAGTTCGTCCGGTGGTCGTGGGCGGTCGCGTTCGCGCATTGCACGCGGTTGTGCGTCCGTCCCGAAATCTCATCCGGTCTCCGCTCACTCGCCGGTTCGGCGCGCGCTAACCGCCGGCGAGCATCGATATGGTGGGACCTTGCGGTCGCGACGAGAGTCGAAGCCCGATACCGAGTCGAAAATCGAAAGACGAGACGCGAGGTGACAGATGATCCGTGGGCCGAAAACCGCAAGTGAACTCGCGGGGTGAACACCAGCGAGTGGCGGTTAGAACGTTTCGAGGTACCGATCGAGTTCCCACTGCGAGACATCGATCAGGTACTCCTCGAACTCCTGGTTCTTGGCCTCAACGAACTTCGGAGCGACGTGGTCGCCGAGCGCGTCGTAGATGACGTCGTCCGCTTCCAAGGCGTCGACGGCTCCGCCGAGGTTCGACGGCAGCGTTTCGATACCGTACTCTTCGCGTTTCTGTTCGTCGAACTCGTAGATGTTCTCGCGAACCGGGTCCGGACAGTCGAGATCGTTCTCGATGCCGTCGAGACCGGCGTGGATGAGCGCGGCGAACGCGAGGTACGGGTTACAGGACGGGTCGGGGAAGCGGGCTTCGACTCGCGAGGCCACGGACGTACGGGCTGCAGGCTTGCGGATCAGCGCCGAGCGGTTACGGTCGGACCAGGCGACGTAGACCGGAGCCTCGTAGCCCGGCACCAGCCGCTTGTAGCTGTTGACCGTCGGATTCGAGACCGCCGTGATCGCCGGCGCGTGCTCGAGGATCCCAGCCAGGAACGAGTGAGCCGTCTCCGACAGATCGAACTCGTCGTCCGCATCGTGGAAGGCGTTCTCGCCGTCCTCGGTAAAGAGCGAGAGGTGGGTGTGCATCCCCGAGCCGTTGATCTTCGGGATCGGCTTGGGCATGAACGTCGCGTGGTAGTCGTGCTGGGCGGCGATCGCCCGGACGACAGTGCGGAAGGTGGCGACGTTATCCGCCGTCGTCAGCGCGTCGTCGTACTCGAAGTTGATCTCGTGTTGCCCTTCGGCGACTTCGTGGTGACTGGCCTCGACCTCGAAGCCCATACTCTCAAGGCCGTAAATGATGTCCCGGCGCACGTCGCTCGCGAGGTCCTTCGGCGCGAGGTCGAAGTAGCCGCCCGCGTCGTTGGTCGTCGTCGTNAGGCCGTAAATGATGTCCCGGCGCACGTCGCTCGCGAGGTCCTTCGGCGCGAGGTCGAAGTAGCCGCCCGCGTCGTTGGTCGTCGTCGTCGCGTATCCGTCTTCGTCCTCCTCGAACAGGAAGAACTCCGGTTCCGGCGCGGCGTTGACCGTATATCCCATCTCCTTGGCACGGTCGAGGGCGCGCTTGAGCACGTAGCGCGGATCGCCCTCGAACGGCTCGCCCGTCGAGGTGTCGTAGACGTCGCAGATCATCCGGGCCGCCGCGCTGTTCTCGTCGTTGCGCCACGGCAAGATTGCGAACGTCTCCGGATCCGGCTTCAGCCGCATGTCCGATTCCTGGATCCGGACGAAACCCTCGATCGAGGAGCCGTCGAAGTAGATGCCCTCGGTAAACGCCTTCTCGGCCTGACGTGCCGGCACAGAGACGTTCTTGACGGTTCCGAGGATATCCGTAAACTGCAATCGGAGGAAATCGACGTCCTCCGTCTCGATTTTGTCTAACACGTTCTGTTCTGCCGTAGTCAGGTTCCCGTCTGTCATCTTTTGTTCGGCTCAACCCACGGTACCCACTACTAAAACTCTACTGTTGTGGGCGAATATCCTTCTTCACATGGATTCGTGGATGTTTGTCCACAACAATTCGAGTTCAGCCGAGAGAGGCACATCCCATGGCAAACGTTGCGCCACAGGTTGACGAATGGTTGTGATACCGCGTCCGGCACGGATTTCCCTGCGGAGCCCCGTCACCGACTATGAACGAGTTCACAACCACACCGGTTCAACTCGACACTGAAGCCGAACTCGATGCGTTCATCGAGCGCCACGAGTGCAGTCTCGTGGAGTTTTACACGGAGGGCTGTCCGCTGTGTCAGGCGATGGAACCAGTGCTCGGCAACGTTGCGCGGTCGACAGCCGTCGCCATTGGGCTGGTGAATCCGCGGGACGATCTCGAACTCGTCGATCGGTTCGAGATTCAGTCGGTACCGACGCTGGTGTTTTTTCGAGCGGGCGAACCGATCGCAACGCGCGCTGATGGATTTCTCGGCGGTGACGAGGTGGTCGCGTTTCTCGAAGCGAACGCCCCTGCGGCTGTGGCGGCTGGCGATTGATCGGGGCGAGGTCTGGCTATTTTGCTGTCGTCTCGTCGGTGTCGTCGGTGTCGTCGGTGTCGTTGGTCTCGTCGTTTTCCCCTTCGTCGGTGCCGTCGTCTCCCGTCTCCGATTCCCCCTCTTCGGGTTCCGATATCTCGGTCGGGTCCACCTCACCCGCGAGCACCTGTTCACCGAGTTCAGTGATGTCGTACATTCCCGGTGCGTGTTTCGTCAGTAGATCCCGCTTCGTGAGTTCTCGACACCGGTAGGCGGCGTGCGGGCTCCGACAGATCTTTTCGGATTCGATCTGGTCCGGCATGAAGAACTCGTCTTGGCTCAGGAGTTCGAGAATCGGCTCGTCGGCGGGGTCCATCCAGTCGGCGGGCACTTCGGTATCCGGTTCGGTATCTGGTTCGGCGTCCGATTCGGTGTCGGAGTCGGCGTCCGCTGTCATAGCGCGTTGTACGCACTCTGTGGGCAAGAAAGAACTGATCGGGAACGAGTTCGGTCGAGGCGAGCGCCTCTGGACTTGACTCCGAGACGATTTATGTGGGGTGTTGGTGCTGGATGCGCTCGGCGATCGTACTGGGGACGCGCGTGCCACAGTCGGCGCAGTTCCAGTTTCGGGAGACGGTTCCGGACTCTTTCTCGAGGTCGTGATTGTACTGGATGACGGCACCGCAGTGACAGGTGTAGGTCGTACGGGACATGCGTATGGGGGTTGTAGTCACGCGGTGCAGAAGTCTCTGTCACGTACCGGACGGTGTGAGATGATCGCATTGGTTTCGGTTGCAAGGTGGGTGCGCAACGATGAGTCGCTGTGGATCGGAACCGAACGGTTCTCGAGTGCGACCTCGATGCTCACTCCGTTTCGTCGAGCAAGCCGAGTTCAGTCGCGACCAGATCGGCGATTCGGTCCGCGATGTCCGGATCAACCTCTGCGACGGCCTCGCCGTCGTGGAGTTGGGTGTTATGTCGCTCGACCGCGTCGGCGACAGCCGAGAGCGGGACGCGAGAAGTCGTCTCGCAGGCGTCACAGACGATCGGGACGCGCGGGGAATCGGCATCCGTATCCGTGTCGTCGCTCGTCATTGGCGGGTCTCTCGTGGCAATCAGCAAAGAAACATCGATTTTACGGGTTCGCTTCTATCCGCGTCGACGGACCGCGACAGCGGCGAGCAGCGCACCCAGCGCAGCGAGAACGCCGAAGCCGGGAACCGTGTCAGTGTCGTTCGTATCGGTGCTGCTATCGCCGTCGTTGTCGCCAGTATCGGTGTCGGAATCGGAGCCGGTTCCAGTTCCATCGTCGGCATCACCGTCCGTCTCGTTGACGGGGATGTCCGCGTCGCCATCGAGTTGCAACACGGCGACTAGGTCGCCGTGCGAGCCGTCGGGCGTGTACGTCCAGCTACCGCCGGCTTCTTCGTAGGGTTCGGCTGCTTCGAGCGGATCGATGTTCGACTTCCAGTCCTGGTTGGCTTGCTGAATGTAGCCGACGAGTTCGATCTGGTCCGCGTGGGGGCCCCCAATTTCGACTTCGCCGTATTCGACGGTCTCGTTCTCCGGCAGACCGTGCCATTCGACACAGTGAGAGTCGAGGTACCCGTCACCCTGTGGGAGTTCGCTCGTGCCGAACTGATCCCCGTCCATCGGGCGGTTATAGTTGTCCGTCAGCGGGTACTCGACGGTGAACGGATCGGCTCCCTGGTGCCAGGAGAGCGACTCGCCGGTGGGAATCGTCACGGTCGTGTCCGGCACCGATTCGCCGGAGACGGGTTGACCCGCCTCGTTGACCAACGTGACGCACATCTTCCCGGAACCCTCGCCGAGGTAGGGCATGCGGTAGTCGTCGCGCGGGTTCGTGTAACTGATCCAGCTTCCGTCATCGGCCGCCGCCTCGAAGTACGGGTCACCTTGCTCCGGAACGGCCTCGACGTACTCCTCTTCGGAGACGTACTGCTGGGTTACCGCGGACACCGGGTCGGAACCGGTTCCGGCCGCGGCGGCACCGGCAGGGCCGAGAGCGGCGACCGTTCCGAGAAGGGCACAGATACCGACGACGAGAACCGCACGGCGTCCGGACGGGGAATCGCGCGCCCCGCTCATAGTGATCGCCCCCGCGGCGAGTGCGGTATCGTGGGCGTCGGCGACGCGTTCGCTCGCCCGGATGAGTTCGCCGATTCGGGACCTGCTTCCGTCAACGGGTGTCGATTAGTACGGGTCTGTGACAGTCGTCTGCGTGGAGCTGTCATCTCGTCGGCATACCGAATAGACCGTTGTAGGTATGTGCCGATTACCGACGTCTAGGCACTCCATACCGTCACCTGAGCGTGAATCGCAGTCGAGAACGTGGCTCTTATGCATCGCTCGCTCGTATACCGGTTCGATGACCGAGGGGGACGTTGCGGCTTTCTCACGTCTCGGCGCGACAGTCCGCGGAGCGCTCTCCGAACGCGGGTTCTCGACGCCGACGGCACCACAGCGACTCGCGATTCCGCCGCTTGCCGCCGGCCAGAACACGCTCGTGATCGCACCCACCGGGAGTGGCAAGACCGAGACGGCCATGCTCCCCGTCTTCGACGATCTCGTCGACGCCCAACCGGAGGGGTTCGGCGTGCTCTACGTGACGCCGCTACGGGCGCTCAACCGCGACATGTTAGACCGTCTCGAGTGGTGGGGCGAGTTCCTCGACCTCGAAGTCGACGTTCGCCACGGCGACACGACCGACTACCAGCGCAGCAAGCAAGCCGAGGACCCGCCAGACGTACTGATTACGACGCCCGAAACCGTCCAGGCGATGCTCACCGGCGACCGCCTTCGGGACGCGCTCGCGGACCTCTCCCACGTCGTAATCGACGAAGTCCACGAACTCGCGGCCTCCAAACGCGGCGCACAGCTGGCGATCGGGCTCGAGCGCCTCCGCGACATCGCCGGCCAGTTCCAGCGGATCGGCCTCTCGGCGACCGTCGGCGACCCCGAAGAGGTCGGCCAGTTCCTCACCGGCGGCCGGCCCTGCGAGATCCGCGAAATCGATGTCGGCAGCAACGTCGGCGTGACTGTCCGCGAACCCGAGATCACCGACGAGGACGAGCAACTCGCCGGGCAACTGATGACCGAACCCGACACGGCGAGTCACGTTCGCCTGATCCGCAACCTCGTCGACGAACACGAGTCCACGCTCGTCTTCGTCAACACACGCCAGACTGCCGAGGCACTGGGCTCGCGCTTCAAAGAACTCGATCTGCCGATCGGTGTCCACCACGGCTCGCTCTCGAAGGAGGCCCGGATCGACGTCGAAGATCGATTCAAAGCGGGCGACCTCGACGGCCTGCTCTGTACCTCCTCGATGGAACTCGGAATCGACGTGGGCCGCGTCGATCACGTGATCCAGTACAAGAGCCCCCGGCAGGTCGCCCGCCTGCTCCAGCGGGTCGGCCGCGCCGGGCACCGACGCGACGAGGTCTCGAGCGGCACGATCGTCACCACCCGACCCGACGACACCTTCGAAGCACTCGCTATCGCCCGCCGCGCCCGCGACGGCGAGGTCGAACCGGCGCGGATCCACGAGGGCAGCCTCGACGTGGTCGCGAACCAGATTCCGGGATTCGTCCAGAGCCGCGGCTCGGTGCACATCCGCGACGCCTACGAGACGGTCAGCCGAGCGTATCCGTTTCGCGACCTCGCGCCGGAGACGTTCCGCGAAATCCTCGGCGAACTCCACCGCAACCGGATCGTCTGGTTCGACGAGGGCGAGGACCGCCTCGAGACGACGGGCGGCACCTGGCAGTACGTCTACGCCAACCTCTCGATGATCCCCGACGAGGAGACCTACGAGGTCCACGACATCGCCTCGAGTTCACAGATCGGGACCTTGGACGAGCGGTTCGTCGTCAATTTCGCCCAGCCGGGCGAGGTGTTCGTCCAGCGAGGCGAGATGTGGCGCATCGCCGAGATCGACGACGACGAGGCGCGGGTGAAGGTGAGCCCGATCGAGGACCCTGCCGGCGAGGTGCCCTCTTGGATCGGGCAGGAGATTCCGGTCCCCGCGGCGGTCGCACAGGAGGTCGGCGAGATTCGCGGCGTCGCCGAACCGCAGTTCGAAGCGGGCGCAGACGCCCGCGCCGTCGGTCGCGAACTCGCCGGCCGGTATCCCGCGGACGAGTTCACGTTGACCGAGGCCTGTACGCAACTCGAGCGGCAGGTCGACGCTGGTTCGGGATCCGGTTTGCGGTCGGGAACTGAGTCGGAATCGGACGGGGCCGCACCAATTCCCACCGCGGATCGGATCGTCCTCGAACGCCAGGGTCGGACCATCGTCATCAACGCCTGTTACGGCCACACGGCGAACGAAACGCTCGGACGGCTCCTCTCGTCGCTGCTCGGTCAGCAGGCCGGTTCCTCGGTCGGCCTCGAAACCGATCCGTACCGGATCGAACTCGAGGTGCCCACGTCGGTCGCGACGAGCGATATTGTCGCGGTGTTAGAAGAGACCGACCCCGAGCACGTCGCGACCATCGTCGAACTCGGGCTCAAGAACTCGGACGCGCTCGCGTTCCGGCTGGCGCAGGTCTCCGCCAAGTTCGGCGCGCTCAAGCGCTGGCAGGGACAGGGCTCGGGCCGACTTTCGAACGACCGCCTGCTCGCTGCACTCGAGGACACTCCGATGTACGACGAGTCGATCCGCGAGGTATTCCACGAGGATCTGGACATCGAGCGGGCGGCGGCGGTTCTCGACGGCGTTCAGTCCGGTGCTATTGAACTCGTCACCCACCGCGGGCGGACGCCGGTCGGGCAGGGCGGCCGTTCCTCCGGCGGGAAGGAACTTCTCGCGCCCGAGAACGCCGACGCGGGGGTCATCGACACCGTCAAGGAGCGCCTGCAGGACGACCGGGTTATCCTGTTGTGTACGCACTGTACCGACTGGAAGGTTACAACGAAGGTCAAACGCGTTCGCGACCAGCCAAAATGTCCCGAATGCGGGTCGACCCGGATCGCCTCGCTGAACCCGTGGGCCGACGAGGTCGTGCAGGCGGTACGCGCCGAAGAGAAAGACGAAGAGCAGGAGGAGATGACCGAGCGCGCGTTTCGGGCTGCGAGCCTCGTTCAGAGCCACGGCAAACGAGCCGTCGTCGCAATGGCGGCCCGCGGCGTCGGCCCGCACAACGCCGCCCAGATCATCAACAAACTGCGGGAGAACGAGGACGAGTTCTATCGTGACATCCTCTCGAAGGAACGCGAGTACGCGCGGACGCAGTCGTTCTGGGACTGACCGGGGCCGTTCGTTTCAGTTCACTCGTCTCCCGGCGGAACGATCCGAATCTGCAAGAAGAACTATTAGATAAACCTGTGTCACTGCCACCATACATGCCATCTCACAGCGTTCTTCTCGTCGAAGACAGCGAGTTCCTCACGGAACACGTCAGCAAGACGTTACGAGAGGAACACAGCTTCGAGGTCGACGCGGTGGCGACGGCGGCCGCAACGCGGACGGCGCTCGCGGAGGGGACGTTCGACTGCGTCGTCTCGAGTTACGAACTGCCCGACGAGACCGGCATCGAACTCGCAGGCTCGCTCTCCGAGGAGGGGGTTCCGTTCGTGCTCTTTACCGGGAATTCGCTCGAACCGCTCGTCGACGAGGCGCTCGCGGCCGGCGTTTCCGCGTTCATCAGCAAGAGCACCCACGCGACGGGCGAGATGAACGTCTTTGCGAACCGGATCCGACTCGCGATTCGGGCGGGCACGTAGCGTGATCCACACCTGTATCACGACACGAGCACCCCATCCGTAACGACCATACAACTCGCTCACCTTCTCTCGCTATGGACCTCGCACCGGGTGCCTGGAAGTACGCGCTCGTGCCGCTGCTCGCCGCGCCCTTCGCGTTCGTCTTCAGCGTGACGGCGAGCGCCGTCGCGCTCGCGCTCGGCGTCGGAACGCTCGCCTTCTTCCGCGATCCGGAGCGCACGCCGCCGCCGACCGGCGTCGTCGCCCCCGCCGACGGCAGCGTGTCCGTCCTGCGCGAGGAGGGCGACCGCGTCCGTCTCGGTACCTTCATGAACGTCTGGCACGTCCACGTCGTCCGCGCTCCCTTCGCCGGAACGGTCACCAACGTCGAACACATCCCCGGCGCGAACAAACCCGCCTTCTCCAAGGACTCCGACCGAAACGAGCGCGTCCACGTGCGGTTCGAAACTGACCCAGACTCCGCCACGAACCGGCTGCCGACCGACAGCGAGGCGACTGTCACCTTCATCGCCGGCGCGTTCGCTCGTCGAATCCACCCCTATCGCGAGGCCGACGATGAACTCGAGCGCGGCGACCGCCTCGGCCACATCGCCTTCGGGAGCCGCGTCGACGTGCTCTTCCCACCCGCGGTCGACATCGACGACATCGCCGTCGATCCCGGCGACTCGATGACCGCCGGGGAGACCGTGATCCTCGACGATGGCCCGCTTGAGGAATTCGACGTCCCCGGTGCGTAATCCGCGCCGCCTCCGTATCCCCACTCCCGGCGCTCAACTCGCAGTTCAACTTCGGAGACGCGCAACTTGCAACTCCCAGAGGCGCTCCACTCGCGGATCACGGTGCGAACCACGACCGGTCGACAGGCACTCGACAGCACGCCACAGAAACCGACCCACTACGACGCATCGACGTTCTCCCGCGCCGCCTCGAGATGCCGACGCTCAACGACAACCTCGTCGGCCCGCTCGTTCGCTTCGCCCGGACTGAACTCGTCTGCAACCTCGCGGATCGCCTTCATCGAGGCGTCCCTGACGAGCGCTTCGAGGTCCGCGCCGGTGTAGCCCTCGAGTTCAGCGGCCAGTTCGTCGAGGGCCACGTCGTCGCCGAGGGGCTTGCCGCGGGTGTGGACTGTGAGGATCTTCTCGCGGGCCTTGCGGTCGGGGTCGCCGACGTAGACGTGGGTGTCGAGGCGGCCGGGGCGGAGGAGGGCGGGGTCGATCTGGTCCTTGCGGTTGGTTGCCGCGAGGACGACCAGGTTCGGGTTCTCGCGCATCCCGTCGAGTTCGGTCAGCAGTTGCGAGACGACGCGTTCCGTGACTTCGTGGCCTTCGCCGCGAGCGGCGGTGATGGCGTCGATTTCGTCGAAGAAGACGATGGAAGGTGCGGCCTGGCGGGCGCGTTCGAACACCTTGCGGATGGCCTTCTCGCTCTCACCGACGTAGCGGTCGACGATTTCTGGACCGTCGACGCGGACGAAGTTCACGTCGGTTTCGCCGGCCAGCGCGCGGGCGAGCAGCGTCTTGCCGGTGCCCGGTGGGCCGTAGAGCAGGACGCCTGAGGGTGGTTGGGTGTTCGTCGCCTCGAAGAGGCGGTCGTAGGTCAGCGGCCACTCGACAGATTCCCGAAGCGTCTGCTTTGCGTCCTCGAGCCCGCCGACGTTGGTGAAATTCGTGTCGGGCGACTCGGCGACGTACTCGCGCATCGCCGAGGGCTCGACGGAGGCGAGCGCCTCGTCGAAGTGGCGCTTTTGTACCGTCGGATTCCGATTCCACGCCTCGCGGTCGTCCGTCTCGGCCGGCCGATCCCGGATCGCCGCCATCGCGGCCTCGCTTGCGACGCCGTCCAGGTCCGCGCCGACGAAGCCGTGCGTCCGACGGGCGAGGGCATCCACGTCGACATCGTCCGCGAGCGGCATCCCGCGAGTGTGGACCTCGAGAATCTCCCGGCGTCCCGTCTCGTCGGGAACGCCGATCTGGATTTCGCGGTCGAACCGGCCGCCGCGACGGAGTGCGGGATCGATGCTGTCGACGCGGTTCGTCGCACCGATGACAATCACTTCGCCGCGTGCGTCGAGGCCGTCCATCAGCGTCAGCAACTGACCGACGATCCGATTTTCGGCGTCGCCGTCGTCGTCTCTCGTCCCCGCAATCGAGTCGATTTCGTCGAAGAAGATGATCGTCGGAGCGTCCTCACGCGCCTGCTCGAATGTCTGGCGCAGCTGCTCTTCGGATTCACCCTTGTACTTCGACATGATCTCCGGCCCCGAAATCGTCACGAAATGGGCGTCGACCTCGTTTGCGACCGCCCGGGCGATCAGCGTCTTCCCGGTCCCGGGCGGGCCGTAGAGCAACACGCCGGAGGGCGGTTCGACCCCGAGCCGCTGGAACAGCTCCGGCTCCGACAGCGGGAGTTCGATCATCTCCCGCACGAGTTCGAGTTCGTCGTCCAAGCCGCCGATATCCTCGTAGGTGACGCCGGAACTGGCTGTGCCGTCTGCCGGCTGCTCGCCAGTGGCTGACGGCGACGAGCCGCCACCAGCCGTGGCTGTGCCAGTGCTCTCGCCGTCACTCTCGGGGGTGGTGGCTGTACTCGAGCCGGTACTGCTACTGGTACCGGAGCCCGCCCCACCACCCGCCGAGCCCGTGACGCGGACCGTCGTTGAACTCGTGATTCGAACGTCACCGCCGGGGGTCGTGTCAACGACGGAAAACGGTTCCTGGCCGACGCCTTCGATTCTGATCTGTTCTCCGGCACGCACCGGTCGGTTTCGCAGCGTCTTGGCCGCCTCGTGTTCTGCGACTTGCTGCTGGCTGGAAGACAGCGTCGGCGGCGGCGTTAGTGTCACGCGCTCAGCGTCGCGGATCGAGGACGTGTCCTTCGTCCGGATGGTAACCGTATCGCCGACGTGAACGCCGGCATTGGCACGGGTGTCGCCATCGATCTGAATCGCGTGCTCCGGAATCGACGCGTCCGCGGGCCACATCTTTGCGACGGTCGTCTTCCCCCCGTCGCCCTCGCCTTCGATGACGATCGTATCGCCACTGAGAACGCCCAACTGCCGGCGAGCAAGCTCAGGTATTCGGGCGACACCTCGGCCCGCGTCGCGCTTCTCGGCTGCTTGGACCGACAGCGAGATGCCATCGGAATCCGACCCACTCATACCCGGTTCTTTCGGCCACGTCGCCTTGAGAATTACCCACGTCACTCCCACCTTGCGAGACGTCCCCGCTGGGAGGAGATCGTCTTCCCTGACCTACCCGACGACACGTCTCAGTGTGCCGGAGCAATGCCTTTGGGTATTCGTGGCCAACTCTCGATATGGTGGTCCAGACCGAGCGGGACGACGCCACCTGGTACGAGTGTGAAACCTGCGGGCTGCTCTTCGATGAGGAGTCCGATGCAACAGCGCACGAAAAACGGTGTGACGGAGCTGATCCGAGCTACATTCAATAACGTCCTGCACTCGCGACGGTCTCGATGAGTCAGCAGCCGATCAACCCGCAGGTGGCCTACTCGAGCCGTTCACGATGAGACGCAGCGAGTTCACCTGCGCGATCGAGCGTGTGTGTCTCGGTCCAGCGGATGCGGTCGCCGTCGCCGTAGGCAAGCGCCGTCTTCAGTTCGTCGCGCAAGACACCGTGGCCGACCGACAGCACCGTGCCGGACTCGTCGCCGAGTTCGTAGACGCCGGGTCGATCCGGTGCACTTGCGACTGCCTCCCGGTCGAGCGTCGTCCAGGCTTTTTGCAGCGGCATGTTACGCGGTGGAGTCCTCACGATGCTGTTCAGGAGTGTCGTCCGACTCGCCGCTCGTGAACTCGTCGGTAGCGGACTCGTCAGTAGCGGGGACGAGTTCGTAGGCGTGTTCGCTCAGTTCGTCCTCGGCGAAGACGAATACCCGCCCGTCGACCAGTGAGAGGTCGGCCTCGACGCGGATCGAGTAGGCGTCTGTCGAGACGGTCACGCCGGGATACAGCACTTCTTCGTCGTCACCGCTGAGTATCACGCGACCGACGCCAGTCGTCTCCAGAATATCGTCGTGGGTGTCCCGGTCGTTGACGTAGGTCATGACGCCCTCGACGCCGTCGGGGTCGGTGACGAGGACGTGGACGTCCTTCCCCGGCGAGGTCTTGATCGACTCCGTGACGGGTTCGGGTGGTCCGTGGTAGAAGACCTCCCGGCCGTCGAGGTACTGGACGACAACCCCGCCCTCGACGAGGTTGACGGTGATCGTACTCGGAGCGACGTTATTGCGTGCGCTCATTGTTCGCCCGTTCGGGCGGAGTTGGGAAAAGCGGTGCGTTCTCGCCGATTGTACGCCGGTCGCGATACCGAAACGCCCGGCGGGAAGCCCCGAACGGCACCGCGAGCAGCGAGTATCGGCTTCACTCCGAGCGCGGATCGAACGGAACGAACCAGCTTGCAAAGCCGCTCGGATCTGGGTCGTTCTCCGCCCGGAATCGAGACCACTCGACAACGAGCTTTCCTAGAACGACTCCCGTGGCAAAGAAGAATTCGAGCGTCCCGCGCGTCGGAACGACGCCGAATACTTCTCTGACGGTTCCCATGATCAGGAAGAGTGAGAACCCGCCGACAAGCGTGGCGAGCGCAAGAAAAACGATCGCGAAGAAGATGACTCGACAGGGAATCTCGAGGACCATGTGTGCAGACAGGTCCTCGTACCGTTTCGTCGCAAAGAACTCGCGACGCAACTCGACGAGATGGGAACCGATCGTGGCGAGCACCGCCGCGATGAGAGAGGGAGACACGATCGATTCGACAACCGGGTATAGGCCGAAGCTACCGAGCGGGAGTAGCAGGAATCCAAGCCCCCAGACAACGGACATAACGATAATTCTGATGTTTCGTGGGTAAATCGGCGGAATCGATCCTCCGAGATTGATGGTGGTTGGATTATCGCCCCATTTCGACTCGGACAACTCTTTTCCCCGGTTCACTCCCGGCAAGAAGAGATTCCGCCCCTCGAGCACGATCCGTCGTTCGGCGAAAAGCGCCGCCCCGCTGTACGCCAAAAGCATGACCGCGACTTCGATCCAATAAATCGCCAGCACCTCGCCGATGCGCCAGTCGAACCAGAGAACGCCTCCGAGGGGGAGCAGATTCGAGAGCAGAGTCGGAGCAAACGCAGTGACAGTGGGGCGGTTTCGCGTTCGCCGATCGAACTCCATCGAGCTGACAAATTGCGTAGCAGTCACTAAGTACTGTCTCTTCTCGAGGCGAGTTCCTGCCGCGCCGGCCGGAAAGTACGGAGTCGCATATGACGACCAGACTGTGGGTACTCAGCGACCGGTTTCGATCCCGTGCTCTCCTTGCCACCGGGAGAAGACTTGTCAGAACCGCCAGCCGTAAGTACGCACTCTGTGAGTCTTCTCGTATGGACGGCCGCGCCGTCGCACCCGCAGCCGGAACGGTCCTCAACGCCCTTGCAACAGGAACCGGTTCGGCCTTCGCGATCGACCTCGAGACGACCGCGACGGTCGAACTCACCGACAGTGGCGAAACCGTCGGCCGGGTCGACGGCCACCCGGACGCGGACACGACGCTCATCGAACGCTGCGTCGACCTGACCCTCGACGAGTTCGCCGCGTCGGCCGGCCTCGATCGGTCCACCGTCGGCGCTCGCGTTCGCACCGAAAGCGAGGTTCCGATGGCCGGCGGGTTGAAGAGTTCGAGCGCGGCGGCCAACGCCACCGTTCTCGCGACGCTCGATGCACTGGCAGTCAGCGACGCCGTCGATCGCATCGACGCCTGTCGACTCGGCGTCCGCGCCGCTCGCGAGGCCGGTGTCACCGCGACCGGCGCGTTCGACGACGCCAGCGCGAGCATGCTCGGCGGCGTGACGATCACCGACAACACGAGCGACGAGCTGCTCGCCCGCGACGAACCCGACTGGCACGCGGCGGTCTACACGCCGCCGACGCAAGCCTACAGCGCTGACGCCGACACCGCCGCCTGTGAGCGCATCGCGCCGATGGCTGAACTCGTCGAAGAACTCGCACTCGATGGGCGCTACGGCGAGGCGATGACGGTTAATGGCTTCGCGTTCTGTGGCGCGCTCGAGTTCTCGACGGGGCCGATGCTCGACGCACTGCCGGACGTAACCGGGGTGTCGCTGTCTGGGACGGGACCCAGCTACGTCGCCGTCGGCGACCGCGACACGCTGGCCGGCGTTCGAGAGCGGTGGGACGAGCGCGAGGGAACGACACGATTACTGCAGACCCGAACAGACGGGACACGTATTCAAACACCATGACGCCAGATTCAGCTTCGAACGGAGACGAGATCGCAAGCGAGAACCGAACACCGGACGAGATGGATCTCAAAGAACTCCGCGAGGAGATTGAGACGATCGACCAGGAGATCGTCGAACTGATCGCCCAGCGAACCTACGTCGCGGATACGATCGCAGCGGTCAAAGACGAGAATGACCTGCCGACGACCGACGAGAAGCAAGAGGAACAGGTAATGGTGCGAGCGGGGCAGAACGCAGAGCAGTTCGATGTCGACGCGAATCTGGTGAAGGCAATCTTTCGGTTGTTGATCGAACTGAACAAGGTCGAGCAAAGAAGCAATAGATGATTAAAAATTGAGCGAATGATTGGACAAACATCCAGTATTTAATGTCCGGGTTGCCATATATGGTTCACTATTTCAGCGGCTGCTTGTATACGTAGCTGGCCCGCTCCATTCCGGCCCGCTCTTCATAGAAGCGATGTGCATCCTCGCGCTGGAGTCCAGAAGAGAGTGCGACGAGTTCACAGTTGTTCACCTCGGCCCAGTCTTCGACGAACGAGAGGAGTTTCGATCCGTGTCCCGCCGATCGGTGGTCGGCATCCGTTACTAATTCGTAGACCCACACGTGCCGACCATAGTACATGTTCACCTGAACTCCGACGCCAGCGAGCGAAACGATTTCGTCGTCTACCGAGACGGCGAAGAACCGGTATCCCTCGGCGGTCATCTCGCGGAGGTAGTCGAGATAAGATTCCTCGTCTAGATGAGTTCGCAATTGGTTCAACACCGGAAACGCAGCCACCCATTCTTCTTCCGTCTCCAATTCGTGAACTCGTGTCTCAGTCATCTCTTGGAGAGATGAGCGAGTACGTGTTAGTAGTCCATCAAATTTAACGTCTACTGAACTGGACTGGGAGGTTGTCGGTGCGATCGAGTGAGTATGGACAAAACCGTGTCATCCAGATGGCCTTGAGCCGTCACTCGACAATCTCGTCGAGCCGTTCCAGGTGAAACTCTATTGCACCCAACTGAACAAAATCCTAAAACACCTACCGAAGGCAAGTTGTTCGTTGTACATATCCTTTTCTGCCCATGCGGGAAGCTCTAGTATTCGTAGGCTGGCTCCAATATGTTACAAAAGAGCGACACCAGGTGTAGTCGATCCACTCAGACGACTCGAGTATTGTGCCCATGAGCTTACAGATACCGTTCTCTCAACCGACGAAGCGTCCGTGCGATCGGTGGAGCCACTGTATTCGATTGCGCCGTCACCTACCTCCCCAAGTTCGAGCATCCAGTGACATTGCTCCAAGCCCGTTCGGTGCTGCTTACCATATCATATGTGAGTTCAGAACACAACCAGCTAATCAGATGAGAAATGCTGGAGAATGATAGCAGTGAGGGTGATTAACACGCCTCCCCAAACCAGGAGGTATACTGGCCCCTCAGGAGTGGAGCCAATTTCCCGGAGAATCAGATCGATTGCAGCAACTACCGAAATTTGAAAGCCGAGTATCGCAAGTAAGTTCTCATCCATAGCTGAGTTGATATAATTCTACCATTAAAACCGTTGCTGTTATATTCGGCTAGTCACCTGCATAGAATGCTATGAGTCCACTTGTTGAGGTTTTCGCCCCTGTCGTTCATGGATAACTCAGATTGATGTGGGAAGGTATCATAGAAGAATTGGATCTCATAACACGGATGTTGTGAGTATGTTATACGTGCTGTTTTCGGCAGGTAGAGCAGTAATAGCGTATTCTCAAGTAGCGTAGCCCGATACGAAATTGGCTTCATAACACGGCTGCATCCGTCTTTAGTTAGGAGACGAATCGCGTGACAGCGGCGGCTTATCGAGGTATGTTTGCGGAAGGAACGAGGAGGCGACAAGTGTGCAAAAGACGTCTCCTCATTTCGAATTATGCCTCGGCTCACTACACTGTTTCCCTCCGAGTTCCTCGAAGAGCACGCCAAGGAACTCGGCGTGGTCGAACGCGACCGCAAGCTCCGGATTCCTGCCTTCGTCTGGGCATTCGTGTTCGGCTTCGCCGCAGGCGAGAGCCGAACACTCACTGGGTTCAGACGGAGCTACAACGCTACAGCGGATGAAACGATCTCTCCTGGCGGATTCTATCAGCGTCTGACTCCCTCGCTCGCGGAGTATCTCCGCGACCTCGTTGAGCGAAACCTCGACGAGGTCGCTGTCCCGGATACAGTTGATACAGATTTCGACCGGTTCCATGACGTGATGGTCGCTGACGGGACAATCCTGCGGTTACATCGATTCCTCGCTGATGCGTACGAACCATGGAAAGGGGAGCAGGGTGGAGCGCGGCTCCACCTGCTCCACAACGTCACTGATCAGACGATAGACCGGTTCAGCGTCACTGACGAAAAAGCACACGATAGCACAGAGTTTGACACAGGTCCGTGGCTCAAAGACCGGTTAGTACTGTTCGATCAAGCGTACTTCAAGTACCGCCGTTTCGCACTAATCGACGAGAATGACGGCTACTTCGTGAGTCGGCTCAAATCAAACGTGAACCCGGAGATAACCGGAGAATCGCGGGAATGGCGTGGCGACGCCATTCCCTTGGAGGGTGAGAAGATCCACGACGTGGTTGATGACCTCTATCGGTAGTATATCGATGTTGAGATCGAAGCAGAATTCCAGCGGAGAGAGTATGCAGGGACGCAGTCGTGGGACACGAAGACGTTCCGCGTCGTCGGCGTCCTCGTTGCGGACGCCGACGACTATCATCTATATATTACGAATCTCCTGCGAGAAGAGTTCTTACCGGCAGATCTAGCGACGATCTACCGCTGCAGATGGGAGGTTGAGTTGTTATTCCGCGAATTCAAGACGCAATACTCGTTGGACGAGTTTTCCACAAGCAGAGGGTGTCATAGAACGCTTCTTCCACCGTGATGATCGTGCTTCCCGGATTGTCTCCGCGTTCGTAGTTGGTGATAGCGACGACGAGACGAAGGCACAGGGCAATGAAACACCTGCGCTCTTGCGTGGACGCGGCCTCGGGCGTGCGTTCGCCCGAGGCCGCAGTCCTTCACTGATTCGTTGGTTCGTTCGACTCCAGTAGGTCGGTTGTACGTCTCATCTACCGTTGATTGCTTCAGCTGGACGTCCTCGCTGTGTTTTTCGATGCGGTCTTCGACCCTGTACTCGATGTCTTTCGGGTCATCAGCGTTCCGTGCGTTGTACGAGCAACTGGCACGACCACCTGCTGGCCGCAGGGGTCATGCCAGTCAAGCGTGTCATAGGTACTGTCACCAACCATCCAGATTGGTTGCTTGACGGCGAACGCGTCACGTATGACGCGCATCGCCGTCTCTTCTGGCGCTTGTTTGCTCTCGGTGAACTCGACAGCTATTGGGATCTTTTGGCCGGTCGAGACGATCGTACAGCCGTAGCCGTAGTAGTATTCATCATCGGTTGGATCGTAGCATTTTGATGCGTCTTGATCGGCAGGCATCGTCCTCACATTTGACGAATCGATGCAGTAGGTCAAGTCGAGCAGGCCGCGGCAGGCGGCCTGCTTGACGAGGTGGTCGAACACCTCGTCAACGATGTGTTCGAGATCGGTGAGGAAGCGATCGACCGCGTCTCTCGACGGCGGTCGATCGAACCCACAGCTCAGCCAGACAACCGTGTTCTGAAGCTCCCGCTCAACGGGGCGAATGCCGTAGATGTCCTTGTAGTAGCAATGGAGAAAGCCGCGCATCAGCTCAGGTGGTTCATGCTCTCGTGTTCGCCCCGTCTCCGCCGGGGCGAACACGTCGAACTCTTCAAGAAACTCGAAGGAGAGGTGCTCAAACAACGCTAACGTCTCTGTCTCCGCGACATTGAAGAACGAGTCTACCGAAGGATGATCTTGCAGGGTCGCTGGGCTCATACCACCTCAGCGTTCACCCTGCTCTTTGGTGTGCTAATCGTTCTATGATACCCTCTATCACACGCTACCTGTAGCGCCGTTATTGTTTCTTCGTCGGAGTGTTCGATGGCCATAGTGCAGTCCCCGCGAGAGGCTACGCCGTGAACTCGCATGTAGGCACCGAGTGGGCGGCATGCACCCCCTGACTCGCGTGCAGTTGCTGCAACCGTCTATCGCTACGAGCCGTCACACGTCACTCGCTTACCGATCCGAGCGTGAGCGGTCGCGACTCGCGTCGGTAGCGCTCGAACGCCGATTCCGCCCATTCGCACGTCGTCGGCACATCGGTATCGAGTAGCAGTTGCACCGCGCCGCTCCGTCGGTCGGCGCAGCTAACGGCGACGCGGTCGTCGAAGAGACTGATGCCGTAGGGCGGCAGGTCGTCGTGCGCGCGGACCGTGAGATTCCCGCTTTCGAGCGGCCCGGCGCAGTGCTCCCCGTAGGTCGCGAGAATGGAGCGGGCGACGCTCGGCGGGTCGATGATCTCCGTCCGCATCCCGTCGAGAACTCGCTCTCGAAGCTCGTCCTTACAGGGTTCGAGCAGGGCGATATCGAACCCGACGAACCGAAATCGGTCGGTCTCTTCGAACAAGGATGCGAACCGGTTTACCGGACGGTACGGCGCATCGACCTCCGCAACTGTCACGACCGCGTCGGTCGCCATTTCGATGGTGAACCCGCTCCCCTCACTCGGGAGCCACTGCCAGGTGTCACGAAGCTTTCGCTCGGTTTCGAGCCGGTCGATCAACTCCCGCAGCCCCGCCGCGACGAACGCGCCCAACTGCGTCGTTTCGTACCGCTTGCCGGTCCGCCTGATCCAGTTGCGCTCTTCGAACGCCCGCAGCGTCCGCCCGACCGTGGACGACGACGCCCCCGTCTCCCTCCGAAGCGCAACTCGACTCCGAGGCCGGTCGGCCAGCGCATCGAGCACGGCCACGCGATGTTCCGACCGCGCGAGGAACTCGATGTCGTCGAGCGGCGTGCTCGTGGCTCTCGACATCATGGTACTAATACGCACACGCTCGACATAGCTGTTCGGATCGCCAAGCGCACTTCGAACACGCCGTCTCGCTGCCGGCGACTCAGGCTGCTCATCGTCTCCCGTCATCGACGAGCGACTGAACTCGTGTGAAAACGAACGATAGTCCCGTCCGGCAGGTTAGAGATACCCTTCCTCGGCGAGCCGTTCGATACCCTCCTCGAGTCGCTCTTCGCTCGCCGCGTAGGAGATGCGGGCGTAGCCGGGCGTCCCGAACGCGCTGCCGGGAACCGTTGCGACGTGGGCGTCCTCGAGCGCTCCCTCGCACCAGGCCTGATCGTCGTCGGCGACGGGAAGCATCATGTAGAACGCGCCGTCCGGAACCGCAACGTCGACATCGTGTTCGTCGAGCAAGTCGATGACGAGTTCACGTCGCTGGCCGAAGGCGTCGACCATCTGGGTGACGGCGTCGTCGGTGTGTTCGAGGGCTTCGACGCCGGCGTGTTGGACGAAGTTGACGGCCGACGACACGGAGTGGCTGTGGAGTTTGCCGGCCTGATCGATCAGGTCCTCGGGGCCGGCGAAGTAGCCGAGCCGCCAGCCGGTCATGGAGTAGGCCTTCGAGAAGCCGTTGACGGTGATGGTGCGATCGGCCATGCCGTCGAACGTTCCCAGACTGGTGGGTTCGACGCCGTAGGTAATCTCCTTGTAGATTTCGTCGGAGATGACGGTGATGTCGTGCTCGACGGCGAGGTCGCGGACGCCCTCGAGTGCGGCGTCCGTGTAGACGGCACCGGTCGGGTTCGACGGCGAGTTCACGATGAGCAGCTCGGTTTCGTCGGAGACGGCGGCCGCCAGGTCGTCGAGGGCGGGTTCGAGCTGGAAGTCGGAGTCGGAGAGGTCGACGCGGGTGAGGTCGCCGCCGGCCATCTTGACCATGGCCTCGTAGGAGACCCAGGCGGGGTCAAGCAGTGCGACCTCGTCGCCGTCCTGAATCAGGGCCTGGACGATCTCGTAGAGCGCCTGCTTCGCGCCGGGGGTGACGATGATCTCATCGGGGCCGTGGTCGAGGCCGTCAGCGGCGAGTTTGTCCGCGATGGCCTCGCGGAGTTCGAGGATGCCGGCGGAGGTCGTGTAGCCGGTGTGGCCGGCGTCCATTGCGTCCTGGCCGGCGTCGACGATGTTCTGTGGCGTCGGGAAGTCGGGTTCGCCGACGGACAGATCGACGACGTCTGCGCCCTCTTGCTCGAGTTCGGTGGCGAGCGCGGAGATGGCGAGGGTTGCGGACGGTTCGACTCGGGTCAGGCGGTCGGTGAATTCCATGGTCATTGCTGGAACTGAGTTCGATTTCGGGATGCGTCGTGGTCGTTTTAGTCGGTGGTACGCGACGGTGACTCGGGATCGGGTAGTTCGTCGACGAGATCGAGCGCGCTGTCGACTGCTTTCGCAGCGTTTTCGATGCGCTCGCGGGACTCGGCCGCGGACATGCCGGGGCCGGTGACGCCGAGTGTGACGGGAGTATCACGCTCGAGGCTCACGTCTGCGAGCCGCTGGGCGGTCGCGTCGGAGATAACCTGATCGTGGTCGGTGTCGCCGGTGATGACGGTCCCGATGACGGCCACGGCGTCGACGGCCTCGAGTCGCGCGAGGCGGTCGGCGGCCAGCGGGGCGTCGTACACCCCGGGGACGTGGACGATGTCGTGTACCTCGGCTCCCGCAGCCTGGGCTGCCTCCGCGGCTTCGTGCTCCATCTGCTCGGTGATCGGTCGATTGAACTCCGCGACCACCAGTCCGAGCGTGGTCATACGCGAGCCGAGGTGAGCGGGCGTAAAAGAGGTACCGTTCTCGCCGAATGTATCCTCAAGTCGGAACCCGACGGTGTCGGCTGGCTTGCCGGGAAAGCGGACCGGCTCCATTATCGCCGGTAACGGACTCATATCTAGTGTTTCTGTACTGTTCAGTAAATGCCGCACAAGGGTTTAGGAGTACATATCGAGTAGATCCTGCTAGCGGTACTACCCACTACCATGAGTGCAAGTCCACACCAGAATCTGGCCATTATCGGCCACGTCGACCACGGAAAGAGTACGCTCGTCGGGCGACTCCTCTACGAGACGGGGAGCATCCCTGAGCACGTCATCGAACAGCACCGCGAGGAGGCCGAAGAGAAGGGCAAGGGCGGCTTCGAGTTCGCCTACGTGATGGACAATCTCGCCGAGGAGCGCGAACGCGGCGTCACCATCGACATCGCCCACCAGGAGTTCTCGACGGACGAGTACGACTTTACCATCGTCGACACGCCGGGCCACCGCGACTTCGTCAAGAACATGATCACGGGCGCGTCCCAGGCGGACCACGCCGTTCTCGTCGTCGCCGCCGACGACGGCGTCGCGCCCCAGACCCAGGAACACGTTTTCCTTGCACGAACGCTCGGCATCGACGAACTCATCGTCGCCGTCAACAAGATGGACGTCGTCGACTACGAGGAATCCACCTACGACGAGGTCGTCGAGGAGGTTACCCAACTGCTCAATCAGGTGCAGTTCAACACCGAAGACGCCTCGTTCATTCCCGTCTCGGCGTTCGAAGGTGACAACGTCGCGGACGTCTCCGATAACACGCCGTGGTACGAGGGTGAAACCATTCTCGAGGCCCTCAACACGCTGCCGGAGCCGGAGCCGCCGACGGATGCACCGCTTCGCCTGCCGATCCAGGACGTGTACACGATCTCGGGTATCGGTACCGTCCCGGTCGGCCGCATCGAAACCGGCGTCATGAACACCGGCGACACCGTTTCCTTCCAGCCCAGCGACGTGGGCGGCGAAGTAAAGACGATCGAGATGCACCACGAGGAAGTGCCGAAGGCCGAACCCGGCGATAACGTCGGGTTCAACGTCCGCGGCATCGGCAAGGACGACATCCGCCGCGGCGATGTCTGCGGTCCGGCCGACGATCCGCCGAGCGTCGCCGAGACCTTCCAGGCCCAGATCGTCGTCATGCAGCACCCGTCCGTGATCACGGCCGGCTACACGCCGGTCTTCCACGCCCACACGGCACAGGTCGCCTGCACGATCGAATCCATCGATCAGAAGATCGACTCCTCGAGCGGCGAAGTTGCCGAGGAAGACCCCGACTTCATCCAGTCGGGCGACGCTGCTGTGGTCACCATCCGACCCCAGAAGCCCCTCAGCATCGAACCGTCTAGCGAAATCCCCGAACTCGGGAGCTTCGCCATCCGCGACATGGGCCAGACCATCGCGGCCGGCAAGGTCCTCGACGTCAACGAGAAATAACGAGCATCGGAAATCCGATTTCGTTGTTCGGAATCGAGTTCGAAACTGAAACGACCACTCTGGTACTACAGCTTCGAACTGAACACCCCCTATAATTCCGCATCGCAGTACTTGCATATTATTTGCTCCGGGTCGTTCGGCGCTCCATACGCAGGGCAATTTTTCACTGGCGGAGCAGAACTCTGCGTGTGATTCTTCCGTCTCTGCTCCCGATCCACTTGAAGGATCCGATGGCGAGTAACACCCCAAAAAATAGCCATCCAATGGGCCCCATACCAACGAACCCTTGGAAAAGCAACCAGATGACGAAGAGAAGGCCGATAACTTGGAGGGCGTCTCGGAGCGACATACAAACGGCTTCTTTCAGTGCGGGAAACGCCTTCTTATCAGACACACATCACTCGTCCCCGGAATTAAACTAGACGAGCCATGCTACCGTGATACCTGTGTCACCTGTACTGAACGCGAGTTCACGGAAGCGTCTACAGGCGGCGCAGGCCGAGTGCTTCGGAGTCGTTCGGAAATCGAAGATTTTCGTGATGACGAGACACAACGGTCTCGAATCACTTGACCCTGAGACGGTTCACAGACCGAGATTGCGCGCCGAGCCGCTGATACTCACGGGAAACCGCGTTCGATCCGCTGCCTCGAGAACTCGTAACGTCGTAACTGCCCGAACTCGATCGTTCGGAATCGCTCAGTAGTGGCCCATCACGCCGCGGTCGCGAGTTCGCTCGACCAGGGACAGAAAGACGAGGTAGCCGCCGACGAGGTAGACGGTGCTGTTGACGAGCAGTGCTGCGAGTTCGGATATAGGGAACTGCCAGAGACTCGTTCCCGCGGTCATCGAACGGATGATGAGGGAACTGCCGGGGCTGATCGGGAGCAACGCGAGGGTGGGGCCCCGGAGCGCGCCGGGTGCGGCGATCAGGCCGGCAAAGCCAAAGCGAAGCAGTTGCTGGACGTTTTCGAGCCGTTTGTAGAGCAGGGAGAGACCGGCCACAACGTAGCCGATGCCGATCGCCGGGAGGATCGTCACGACGAGCAGCGGGACGATAGTGAGGAGTTCGATCGAGAGCGTCCGCCCGGTCGTGACGATCATCGCGGCAAGGAGGGAAAGCGCGAGACCGCTACTGAGGACGACGTTGAACACTGCTTCGACGGACAGGATGCGACCGATGCCGGCGGGCGAGAGATACAACTGTTCGAGCGTCCCCCATTGAGCCTCTCGCATGACGCTCCCGGCGACATCGAAGTAGGCTGCGCTGGTGGCGAGAAAGAGGAAGAACCCAACGACGGTGATATCGAGCGCACCGTCGGTGTTCGCCCCGCCGATCGAGCGGCCGCCGAGAAAAACCAGTGCGAACGTCGCATACATGGTGAACACCCGGAGTGCCGTGTTCATCCAGTATCGCCTGAGAAGGACGAGTCGTTTTTCCACGACGGCGGCGACGAGTCTAGACGGATTAGTCATCACTGGCCACCCGCTCGGTTTCGATAATGCGCAGGAACACCGATTCGAGGTCCGGTTCGAGTGATTCGACCGAGACGAACGTCGTCCCGGAGGTTCGAAGGACGGCCATCAACTCGTAGAACTCGTTTCCCTGTACGTGGGTCGCATCGAACTGGTGCGTAACGGTCTCCCCGTCGCCGCGGGTCGTCCACGCTGTCGCGCCAAACCGTTCCTCGAGTTCAGTCCGAACGCCGTTCGATAACTGGCCGTCGACGGTCACGCGAACGACGCGCGTCTGAAACAGGTCGAGGAGGGTATCGACCGATTCATCAGCCAGAACCGTCCCCTCGTTCAGGATGATAACCCGGTCGCACAGGGCCTCGATCACCTGCATGTCGTGACTCGAAACGAGGACTGTCCGCCCCTCCTGTGTTGCCAGTCGTCGGAGTTCCCGGCGGAGTTCGAACGAACTCTCGACATCGAGGCCAAGCGTGGGCTCATCGAGAACGACGATGGGGGTCTCTCGAACGAGGGTGCACGCCAGCGAGGCTTTCTGCTTCTGTCCGCGAGAGAGTTCGTTGACCGGGTCGTCGGCCCGGTCAGCGAGACCGACCTGTTCGAGCAGGCGATCGATTCGGTTGGGATCGGCGGGCTGGCCGCCGATTCGGGCGAAAAACCGGATGTTTTCGCGAACGGTAAGCCGCCAGTAGATGTTCCGGGCCCCTTCGAGCATCGCGGCGACGGACTGGGAGGCACCAGTCGGCGATTCAGTGGCGGAGACACCGTTAATGCGTGCTGTCCCGCTGGTCGGACGGATTAGTCCAAGGAGCAACTTGATCGTCGTCGTCTTGCCGGCCCCGTTCGGTCCGAGCAGTCCGACGACGGATCCCGTTTCGACAGTGAATGAGATGTCGTCGACTGCAGTGGTCGTCCCCGCGTCGGTCTCGTAGGTCTTCCGCAGCGAATCGACCGTCAGTATCGGCTCTGACCGATCGCTGGCGACCGCCTCCGTTCCATCGGACCGTTGTCCCAGCACACGACCATCCGAAATCATGTATTACTATACCAACACCACCCAGGATATACCTTCGGATTCTTCGATGAATAATACTCGCTTGAACGCCGTCTGACGCACTCGCTCACCGATTGCCAATTCTTAAGCGGGGCCCCCGTCAATGCCCGCCTAATGACGACGTTACAGACCCCAGGACCAACGATCGGCGTCGTCGGCGGCGGCCAACTCGGGCGCATGCTCGCGGAGGCAGCGGCACCGCTCGGCGTCGAGGTCGTCGTCCTCGATCCGACAGCCGACTGCCCGGCCGCACCGGTCGCTCGCGACCAGATCGTCGCCGACTTCGGCGACGAAGCCGGCATCCGCGAACTCGCCGCTCGCGCCGACGTGCTCACCTTCGAAATCGAACTCGCCGACCAGGACGTTTTAGAGCGCGTCAGCGAGGACTCCGGCACACCGGTCCACCCCAAGCCAGCAACGCTCGAGACGATCCACGACAAACTCGTCCAGAAACGTGAACTCGAGGACGCGGGCGTTCCCGTCCCGCCGTTTCGCAAGGTTATGGACGCCGCCGACATCTGCGCTGCGATCGACGACTACGGCGCGCCGGTCATGCTCAAGGCTCGAACCGGCGGCTACGACGGCCGCGGGAACGTTCCAGTCGAGTCCAAAGCGGACGCCGAGGCCGCACTCGACTCCGTCGCCGGCCCCGCCATGGTCGAGGCCTTCGTCGAGTTCGAGCGCGAAATTTCGATCATCGCGGTCAAAAGCAAGAACGAAATCGCGACGTTCCCGATCGGCGAGAACGTCCACGAGGACGAGATTCTGCGGGAGACGATCGTGCCGGCAGGCTCCTCCGACGCGGTTGCAGAACGCGCTCGCGAAGTCGCTTCGGATGTCCTCGACGTGATGGAGGGCCGCGGCGTCTACGGCATCGAATTGTTCGAAACGAGCGACGGCGAGATCCTGCTCAACGAAATCGCCCCGCGCCCGCACAACTCCGGCCACTGGACCATCGAGGGCGCACAGAGTTCGCAGTTCGAACAGCACGCGCGGGCGGTTCTGGGGTGGCCCCTCGCCGCGACCGATCTCCGCTCGCCGACGGTGTCGATGAACCTGCTCGGTGACGTCGAGGAGTCCCAGTCTGCGACGTTGCACCACGCAGATCGGATTCTCGAGATGCCGGGTGCGGCCCTCCACTGGTACGGCAAGCGAGAGGCGCGGCCCCTGCGAAAACTGGGTCACGTGACGCTGTCCGGACGCGACGGCGAGACAACCGATGAATTACTCGAGACCGCGCGCGAACTCAAGCGGTCCGTTACGTTCACGTCGGAGTGACCGCCACTACCTACTATGAGTGACAGCGTTTCCGACCTGATCGACCGACTCCACGAGGAAGCCACACAGGACCGCCCAGCGGCCGAGACGCCGGACGTTGGCATCGTGATGGGCAGCGACTCCGACCTCGAGACGATGCTGACCGGCGGCGAGCGCCGCGGAGCCTACGACGCGTTCGTTGATGAACTTGGCTTTGCCGAGCAGACCGACTACGAAAACGCCCCCGACGAGCGGTTTACGTTCGAAACGTACGTCACCTCGGCCCATCGGACGCCGGACCTGATGGCAGCCTACGCCGAGACGGCAGAAGAGCGCGGACTCGACGTCATCATTGCCGGTGCGGGCGGGAAATCTGCTGATCTGCCGAATATGACCGCCTCGATCGCGTATCCGCTGCCGGTCATCGGCGTCCCCGTCCAGGAGAAGTCCGTCGACAGCGTGATCGGGATGCCGACCGGCGCGCCGCTCGTCGCCGTCGACGCCGGCAAGTCCTTCAATGCCGCCCTCTCTGCCGCACAGATCCTTGCTCGTCAGTACGACGACGTGCGCGACCGCCTCGTCACCTACCACGATGGACTGCGCGACGGCGTCGGTACCGTTTCGCGCGAACTCCACGACGAGGGAACACCTGCCTTCCGAGAGCGCGAGCAGTAATCACGCACCACCTGCCACTTCCCCGGCGTGGTCGTCCAACGTTCATCGTTCTTCATCGCCGCTCCTATCGTCTGTAATCAGCCAATTCCCGATTCGCTCGCGTGGAAACGACTACGGCAAGTATACGCCAAGTATTCGGACAGGCCGTTTATCCCTGATCTCTCGGCTTGGCCCGTGTTGACCCGGAAAACGAACAATCAACCCTTATGTGCGTGCGGTTTAAACTCCCGAACGTTACGGAGATGAACGATTGGATAGCGATCGGGGCACTCGCGCTCGTCGGAGTCCTGATACCGCTCAGTATGATGGCGGTATCGGCGCTGCTACGTCCGAGTGTGCCCGAAACGAGCAAACGTGCCACCTACGAGAGCGGTGAGGTTCCGACCGGCGGCACACGCGTCCGGTTTAACATCCAGTACTACATGGTTGCGCTTCTGTTCCTCGTCTTCGATATCGAAACCGTCCTCCTGTTTCCCTGGGCGGTCGTGTACCTGGATGCCATCGAATCGGATGCCGTGTCGCTGCTCGATATCCTCGGCCCGATGGTGCTTTTCGTCGCGATCCTGCTCGCGGGACTTGCATGGGCATGGCGAAACGGTGCCGTCCAGTGGGCACAGACACCTCGTCAGGTAGACACGGAGCGGAATCGACCATGAGCACGAGCACGAGCCAGACACCATGAGTAGCGACGAACCACAACAAACGATTCACGACAGCACAGCGCCGTCGACGGACACCCGTGAGGCCCGGATCGGCGAGGGTGTCGACGATCGCTTCAACTCCAGACTTCGCGAGGCGTTCGGCGCATCCCCGTTCATCCTCACGAAGTTCGACGAGTTCATGAACTGGGTGCGCGGGAACTCGATGTTCATGCTCCAGTTCGGGATCGCCTGCTGCAGCATCGAGATGATGCACACGTACGCGATCAAACACGACCTCGACCGATTCGGGGCCGGCGTTCCGCGTGCGTCGCCGCGACAGGCCGACGTGATGATCGTTCCGGGAACAATCGTCTCGAAGTTCGGGCCACGTATGAAGCGCGTCTACGATCAGATGCCCGAACCAAAATTCGTCGTCGGGATGGGGTCCTGTACGATTTCGGGCGGCCCGTTCCAGGAAGGGTACAACGTCGTCAAGGGTGCCGAGGAGATCATCCCGATCGACATCCACGTCCCCGGCTGTCCGCCGCGACCTGAAGCCCTGATCTACGGTGTCCTCAAACTCCAAGAGCGGATCAAAAACGGTGAGTCCTCGGCCGTCGTCGTCAAACCGTACGAACTCGAGGAGTTCGGCGATCTGCCGAAGGACGAACTGGTTCAGAAACTCGCAGACCAGATCGACGAGGACGACCTCGTCATGCGGTATAACTGGGCTGATTCACCATGAGCACGGGCACGGAATCCGAGGTCGAGTCGGAGCTGACACAGCCAGCGTCCGGCGCCGACGAAGCCGAACTCGAGGCGCTGCTCGGTGACCGCGCGATCGCACGCGAGGAACATCTGAACGCACCGGGATTCGTCATCAATCCCAACGACGTGCAGGCGGTTCTTTCGGACCTTCGGGACGAGGCCGGCTACGACCACCTCTCGTGTGTCACTGCACAGCAGTACGAAGACCGGTACGAGTCGATCTACCACCTGAAGAAGTTCGCCGATCCGACCGATGAACTCAGCATCGTCGTTCCGACGACGACCGAGAATCCGGTCAGCCAGAGTGCTGAACCGGTGTTCCGGACGGCCGACTGGCACGAGCGAGAGGCCTACGACCTCATCGGCGTCGAATACGAGGGGCACCCGGACCTCCGACGGATTCTCCTGCCCGAGACCTGGCAGGGACATCCGCTCTCGGGGGATTACGATCAAGAAAAACCGCAACTCGTCACGCTGACGGAGCATCAGAACCCGATCCAGCCCGACCACCGAGAGGCCGATTCGGACACGATGTTCCTGAACATCGGGCCGCACCATCCGGCAACTCACGGTGTCCTTCACGTCGAAACGGTACTCGACGGCGAGACCGTCGCCGATGTCGAGCCGGATATCGGCTATCTCCACCGGTGTGAAGAGCAGATGTGTCAGTCGGGAACCTACCGCCACCAGATCATGCCCTACCCCGACCGCTGGGACTACGTCTCGGCGGGCCTGTTGAACGAGTGGGCCTACGCGCGGGCGATCGAAGATCTGGCCGACGTCGAGGTCCCCGAGTACGCGCAGGTCATCCGGACGATGGGCGCTGAACTCTGCCGGATCGCCTCGCACATGCTCGCACTCGGAACGTTCGCACTCGACGTTTACGGCGAGTTCACCGCGACGTTCATGTACACGTTCCGCGACCGGGAGGTCATCCAGGATCTGCTGGAGGATCTGACGGGCCAGCGGATGATGTTCAACTACTTCCGGGTCGGGGGCGTCGCTTGGGATCTGCCCGAACCGCGCGAGGAGTTCTTCGCGCAGGCGCGGGACTTCCTCGACGAACTCCCGGCGAAGGTCGCGGAGTACCACGACCTGATCACTGGGAACGAAATCTTCCAGACCCGGTGTATCGACACGGGCGTCTTAGAGCCGGACGTCGCGAAAAGCTACGGCTGTACGGGCCCGGTCGTTCGCGGCTCCGGTGTCGACTACGATCTCCGTCGAGACGATCCCTACGGGTACTACGACCAACTCGATTGGGACGTTATCACTCGCGACGGCTGTGACAACTACGCCCGCGTCCTCTGTCGGATGGAAGAAGTCGAGGAGTCCGCAAAGATCATCGAGCAGTGTCTCGACCTGCTCGAAGAATGGCCCGAAGACGAACGTGACGTCCAGGCCAACGTCCCCCGGACGCTGAAGCCGGACGCCGACACCGAGATCTACCGGGCCGTCGAGGGTGCCAAAGGTGAACTCGGCATCTACATTCGCTCCGACGGCACGGACAAGCCCGGTCGGTTCAAGATCCGAAGTCCGTGCTTCTCGAACCTGCAGGCGCTCGCCGAGATGTCCGAAGGGGAGTACATCCCCGACCTGATCGCGTCGCTCGGCAGCCTCGATATCGTCTTAGGTGAGGTGGATCGATGAACGCGGCGACGGCCACACCGCTCCAGTCGGACGTGCTGTTACCCGAGCGTCTCGGCGATCTCACCGGCCTGAACGAGTTCGGTCTCGCCGGCGAGTTGCTCTCGACGCTCATCGGTGCGGTCATCGTCGGGAGCCTGATCCTTGCGATGACCGCCGTCGCCGGTCCTTGGGCGAAGCGAAAGATAACGGCCTCCTTTACGGACCGAATCTCGATCAACCAGATCGGGCCGGCCGGCATCGGCATCATCATCGCGGACGCGGTTCGGATGCTCTCGAAGGAGAACATCATTCCGGAGAACGCGGACCGACCGGCCTACGACCTCGCGCCGATCGTCATCGTGGGATCGGCGCTCCTCGGGTTCGCCGTGATCCCGATGGGAAGCGGCATCCAACTTGCGGATCCCGAAGTCGGCCTGGCGTTCGCCTTCGCCGTCGCCGGGATCGCCTCGATCGGGCTCGTGATGGCCGGCTACGCTTCGGGCAACAAGTACTCGCTGCTCGGCGGCTTGCGCGCGGTCGCACAGAACGTCGCCTACGAGATCCCGCTCGTCGTGACCGGAATGTCCGTCGTGCTGTTTGCGGGCTCGCTGCAGATGAGTACGATCGTCGATGCGCAGGCCGAGCCGCTCGTCGACCTAGGAATCACGGCGATCCCACAGTGGTACGCGCTCGTCAACCCGTTCGCGTTCGTCCTCTTTCTGATCGCGAACTTCGCCGAGGTCGGGCGCAACCCGTTCGACATGCCGGAAGCGCCGGCTGAACTCGTCGCCGGCTACCAGACCGAGTACTCCTCGGTCTACTTCGTGCTGGTCTACCTCGGCGAGTTCCTCCACATCTTCCTCGGCGGGGCGATCATCTCGACGATCTTCCTCGGTGGCCCCGACGGGCCGGGTCCAGAGGCACTCGGCATCGTCTGGTTCACCCTCAAAATCTGGGGCGTGTTCTTCCTGACGCAGTGGCTGCGCTCGGCGGTACCGCGCGTACGAATCGACCAGCTTATCGAAATCGGCTGGAAGGGACTGCTCGTCCTGTCCTTTGCGAATCTCGGACTGACTGCGGCAATCGTAGGGGTGATAGCATGATCGGGGTACTCAAATCGATGGCAACGACGATGAAACACGCACTGGACGGCTCCACCTTCACGGTGGAGTATCCGAGCACGGCACCGGACGTGTCGCCACGATTCCGCGGCGTCCACAAGTTCAGCCAGGAACGGTGCATCTGGTGTCGCCAGTGCGAGAACGTCTGTCCGAATGACACGATCCAGATCGTCATGGACGACAAGCGAAACGGCGAACAGTACAACCTCCACATCGGCCAGTGTATCTACTGCCGCCTCTGCGAGGAGGTCTGTCCCGTCGACGCCATCCTGCTCACGCAGAACTTCGAGTTCACCGGCGATACCAAACACGACCTCGTTTACAACAAAGAGGAGCTGAAGTCGGTACCGTGGTACAAGGATATCGACCCGCTCGAGTCGCGCGAACCGGATCGGGGCGCGTGGATCGGCGAGGGAGACGGGGAGGTCGATTACCAGTAACTGGGTCGCCCGTCCCCGAAACGGGCAGTTGAACACAACAATGATATACGAGCAGATCGCGTTCGCGCTGTTTGCGTTCATCACGCTCGCCAGCGCGCTGGGTGTGGTTCTCTTGCGAGAGCCGTGGCACTCAGCGCTCATGCTCGGCGTTGCGCTGTTGAGCATCGCGGTCCACTTCGTGATGCAGGCGGCCGAGTTCGTCGCGATGATGCAGGTTCTCGTCTACGTCGGCGGGGGGCTCATCCTCATCACGTTCGCCGTGATGCTGACGGAGCGTGAGGACGCGACAGACGATACGGAGACGAACGCCGACGAGGTGGTACAGACATGACGACCAAGCCGCGACTCCGGGTCGGACGGGTGCTCCTTCCGGGCGTCCTCGCGGTCGGCCTCTTCGGGCTGATGGCGCTGATCGTCCTGAATACGAGCTTTGGCGGGAGCCAGGGATTCCCCGAGAGTATTGCGATCACATCTGAACTCGGGTACGCGATGTTCCAACTCGATGAACTCCAGTCCACCGCGGGATCGATTCCGAACACGGAGTCGTTCCTCGCGGCGTTCTTCCTGATCGCCGTCGTCCTCGATGCGGCCCTTGACGGGGCGATCGTCCTCGCAAAGCGCGAGGAGGGAGGGAAACCGGTCGTCGCACTGCCGAGCCAGCGTGACGATGCCGAACCGGCTCGGTCCGCGACGGGACGTGAGACGGTTGCAGATGGCGGTTCAGATTCGACCGAGAGTGTGACAACTACCGGATCCGACGCTGATTCTGCTACTGATTCGACGGCCGCCGGCAATGGCAACGACGATAACGATGGCGACGGCAACACAGGAGGTGACGCCTGATGGCGGTCGAGGTTCAGTACTACGTCCTCCTGTCGATGGCCCTGTTCTCGATCGGGCTCTTTGGCATTCTGACGCGTCGCAACGCACTGCTGTTTCTGATGTCCGTCGAACTCATGCTGAACGCGGCCAACATCAATCTGATCGCGTTCGCATTTTATCACGGCAACCTCACTGGGCAGGTGTTCGCTCTGTTCACCATGGCGCTTGCCGCCGCAGAGGTTGCAATCGGACTCGGAATCTTGCTGGTGTTGTACCGTAATTTCCGTGACGTCGATGTCACGGTTCCAACGACGATGAGGTGGTAAGATGGCAGGTACAGGTGCATTCGGCTACGCTCCGGCAATCGCACTGTTCCCGCTCGTGGCGTTCGTCGTCGCGCTAACCTTCGGCAAGTACATGCCGAAACGGGGCGCGATCGCGGGCATCCTCGCGACGGCAGGCTCGTTCCTGCTCTCGCTGTGGCTGCTCGTCACCGTCGCGGGCGGCGAAGTATATCACGAAACGCTCTACGAGTGGGCCGCCGGCGACGTGCTGACCGAGGCCGGATCCAACGGGATCGAGTTCACCTTCGGACTCCTGATCGATCCGCTGTCGGCGTTGATGCTCGTCATCGTCTCGCTGGTCGCGTTCCTCGTGCACGTCTTCAGCCTCGGGTACATGAACGCCGAGGGCGAGACCGGGCTCCCGCGGTACTACGCCGGGCTCGGGCTCTTTACGTTCAGCATGCTCGCCTTCGTCTACGCGGACAACCTGCTGATGGCGTTCATGTTCTTCGAACTCGTCGGCCTGTGTTCGTACCTGCTGATCGGCTTCTGGTTTCGCACCCGCTCGGCACCCTCGGCCGCGAAGAAGGCGTTCCTGGTCACCCGTTTCGGTGACTACTTCTTCCTGCTGGGCGTCGTCGCCATCGCGTCGACGTTCGGTACGGTCGCGTTCGCCGGCGAGAACTCCTTCGTCGTCGCCGCTGAGACAGCGATCGAAAACGGCCAGACGCTGTTCGGCTTCGATGCGCGGACCTGGGTGACGATCACCGCCTTGCTCGTCCTCGGGGGCGTCATGGGCAAGTCCGCGCAGTTCCCGCTGCACACCTGGCTGCCGGACGCCATGGAAGGTCCGACCACCGTCTCCGCACTCATTCACGCGGCGACGATGGTCGCGGCCGGCGTCTATCTGGTCGCCCGGATGTTCGGCTACTACGCGCTCTCGCCGACCGCGCTGACGGTCATCTCGTTCGTCGGCGGCTTTACCGCGCTGTTTGCCGCGACGATGGGTGTCGTCAAAGACGACATCAAGCAGGTGCTGGCGTACTCGACGATCAGCCAGTACGGCTACATGATGCTCGGACTCGGCGTCGGCGGCTACGTCGCCGGCGTCTTCCACCTCATGAACCACGCCTTCTTCAAGGCGCTGCTGTTCCTGGGTGCCGGCGCGGTCATCGTCATCATGCACCACGAACAGGACATGTGGAAGATGGGCGGTCTGAAGGACAAAGCACCCATCACGTACTACACCTTCCTCGCCGGCGCGCTCGCGCTCGCGGGGATCATCCCGTTCTCGGGCTTCTGGTCCAAGGACGAAGTGCTCTACGACGCCCTGATCGTCGGCCTCGAACAGCCGGTGATCCTCGTCGCCTACGCGATGGCGCTGATCGCGGTCTTTTTCACCGGCTTCTACACCTTCCGGATGGTCTTTCTCACCTTCCACGGTGAGCCCCGCTCGGAGACCGCCGAGGACCCGCACCCGGTCGGCTGGTCGATCAAGGCCCCGCTGATCGTGCTGGGGATCCTTGCGGTCGTCGCCGGCCTCGTCAACCTCGCACCGCTCGCGCAGGTGCTGGGTGTTGACATCACGTTCTTAGAGCACTGGCTCGACGGCGAGTTCGGCTCGGTCGAAGGGCTGACCTACCACGCCTACCACGAGACCGTCGCCTTCGACGAGGGCGCGATCGGGTCCGAGACGGTGACGATGCTGCTCGGTGCCGGCCTCTCGCTCGGACTGGCACTCGCCGGTGCACTCACCGCACACACCCTCTACAACGTTCCCGAACCGGTGCGCCACAAGGAGCGACTCGGCGGCGTTCGTCGGACGCTCGAGGCGAACTACTACCAGGACGAGTATCAGGTCTGGATCGCCGAACGATTCACGTTGCCGGTCGCTCGCATGGCGGACCGGTTCGACCAGTCCGTCATCGACGGCCTCGTCAATAGCGTCTCGACTGCAAGTCTGTTCGGCGGTAGCCGGCTGAAACGAGTCCAGACCGGCCTCGTGACGAACTACGCGGCGCTGTTGGTGGCCGGGTTCATCGGCCTCCTGCTTCTCCTCGGCACGCTCGGGGGGTGGTTCCTATGATGATCGAAGCACTGATCGCGGTCGCACTGCTCGGCGCGCTCGTCACGTTTGTCGCGCCGAACCGTATCGCCGGCAAACTGGCGTTCGCCATCAGCCTGATTCCGACCGCACTCGCGCTGTGGCTGTTCTCGGCGTTCGACGGCAGCGGCAACGCCCTGCTCGACGGTGAACTCGCGTTCTCCTCGAACGTCGAGTGGATTCAGTTCGGCGACTACACGATCTCGTGGTTCGTCGGCCTCGACGGCATCAGCCTGCCGCTCGTGGTCATGACGACGATTCTCGTCACCCTCGCGATCGTGAGTTCGTGGACGCCGATCGACGAGCGCGAGTCCCAGTTCTACGGCCTCCTGCTCTTTATCGAGGCGAACCTGATCGGCGTCTTCGCCGCGCTCGATTTCTTCGTCTGGTTCATCTTCTGGGAGGCCGTCCTCATCCCGATGTACTTGCTGATCGGGATCTGGGGCGGTCCGCGCCGGAAGTACGCGGCGATCAAGTTCTTCGTCTACACGAACGTCGCCTCGCTCGTGATGTTCGGCGCGTTCATCGCGCTCGTCCTCGGCCTCGGTGACGAGGTCACGAGCTTTGCACTGCCCGAAATCGCGGACGCGATGGTTAACGGCGGCGGCGTCCAGACGGCGCTGTTCGGCGTCGATCCGGGCACGCTCACCGCAATCGTGTTCGTCGCGATGTTCCTCGGCTTCGCGGTCAAGGTGCCGGTCGTCCCGTTCCACACGTGGCTGCCGGACGCCCACGTCGAGGCCCCGACGCCGGCTTCCGTCCTGCTTGCCGGCGTGCTGCTGAAGATGGGGACCTACGCACTGTTGCGGTTCAACTTCACCATGTTCCCCGAGCAGGTCGAGGCCTACGCGGTGCCGATCGCCGCGATCGCGGTCATCAGCGTCATCTACGGCGCACTGTTGGCGCTGGCGCAGACGGACCTGAAACGGATCGTCGCCTACTCCTCGGTCTCCTCGATGGGCTACGTCATCCTCGGCCTGATCGCGTACACCGAGTTCGGCGTCAGCGGCGCGACCTTCCAGATGGTCAGTCACGGACTGATCTCCGGGCTGATGTTCATGGCCGTCGGCGTCATCTACAACGTGACCCACACGCGGATGGTCACCGACATGTCCGGACTGGCGGATCGGATGCCAGTCGCGGCCGGCGTTCTCGTCGCCGGCGCGTTCGGCTACATGGGACTGCCGCTGATGAGCGGCTTCTACGGCGAGTTCACGATCTTCTTCGGAGCCTTCGGCTCCGAGTTGCTCGCGTACTCGCAGGTGTTTACGGCGCTTGCGATGTTCGGCATCGTCATCGTCGCCGGCTACCTGCTGTTTGCGCTCCAGCGGACGGTCTTCGGGCCGTACCACCTGGAAACTGACTACGAGATCGGCCGCGCCGCGTTGCACGACATCGCACCGATGTTCGTGTTGCTCGGACTGATTATCTTACTCGGCGTGGCCCCCGAGTTGATCTTCGAGATGATGAAAGACGCAGTTACTCCGATTCTGGAGACCGGAGGTGGACTGTAATGGCGATCTTCGAACTCCCCGGCTGGACGGCACTCGCCCCGGCAGTACTGCTCGCGGCGACGGCGCTGGCCCTGTTCGTCATCGATAGTATCTCGCCGACGACGACGAACCGCGGTCTGCTCGCCGGCACCGCGACGGCGGGCTCGCTCGCCGCACTCGGCGTCGCGGTCTGGTTCGTCCTGGCCGGCGTCGGCACGCCGACTATCGACGGCGGCCGCGGCGTCATCGACGTGCTGGACAACCAGTTCGTCGTCGATCAGCTCGCGCTGTTCTTCATGATCGTCATCACCGTCGTCACGGCGCTCGTGACCGTCGCGAGCTACGATTACATGGAAGACCACGCCTACCAGGCCGAGTACTACTCGCTGGTCTTGCTCGCCGCGACCGGGATGGCCACGATGGCCGCCGCCAATAGTCTGGTAACGATCTTCATCGCGCTCGAACTCTCGAGTCTGCCGTCCTACGCGCTCGTCGCGATCCTCAAGGACAACCGCGGCAGCGTCGAGGGCGGTCTGAAGTACTTCCTGATCGGCGCGCTATCCTCGGCCATCTTCCTCTACGGTATCTCGCTGGTCTACGGTGCGACAGGGCATCTGCAACTCGAAACCATCGCGGATGTCATCGGGAACGGCGACGCGAACGACTACGGCGGACTGCTCGGTCTCGGCATCCTCATGCTGATCGGCGGCTTCGCGTACAAGACCGCGAGCGTCCCGTTCCACTTCTGGGCCCCGGAGGCCTACGAGGGCGCGCCCGCACCGATTTCGGCGTTCCTCTCGTCGGCCTCGAAGGCCGCCGGTTTCGTCATCGCGTTCCGCGTGTTCACTGAGGCGTTCCCCGTCGCCCAGACGGCGAGCGTCATCGGCGTCGACTGGACGGTCGCGTTCATCGTCCTCGCGGTCGTCACGATGACGCTCGGGAACTTCGCCGCCGCAACCCAGGAGAACGTCAAACGCATGCTCGCGTACTCCTCAATCGGCCACGCGGGCTACGCGCTGATCGGTCTCGCCGGCATCTCGGCCGACGGCGGTGCACTCGTCATGGGCGCGGCGATGATGCACCTGCTGGTCTACGGCTTCATGAACACTGGCGCGTTCCTGTTCGTCGCCCTCGCCGAGTACTGGGGCGTCGGCCGTACCTTCGAAGACTACAACGGCCTCGCCCGACAGGCACCCGTCGCCTGCTTCGCTCTCGGCATCTGTCTGTTCAGTCTCGCCGGCATTCCGCCGCTGGGCGGCTTCTGGAGCAAGTACTTCCTGTATACCAGCGCACTCGACGCCGGCTTGCTCGTCGTCGCCGTCGCGCTCGTGGTCAACAGCGCGCTCTCGCTGTACTACTACTCCCGGCTGATCAAGGCCGTCTGGATCGAAGACCCGATCGCCGAACGCGACTCCCTCTCCCAGCCGATCGGACTGTACGCTGCGCTCGTCGTCGCAGCCGTCATGACGGTTGCACTCCTGCCGATGTTCGGCCCCGTCGCCGATACAGCCGTCAACGCAGCAACTGCCGTGCTCACCTAATACCGACCACCGACCACTGACCACTGACCACCTAACTCCTGGCCTCTCTATCCCGTCTCTTCTGCACTCGAAAATCCCTCGTTTGGCGTCGGTTCGAGTTCACGATAGCGCACGTGGGTGCAGTCGTGCGGTCTCGCCCGAACTCGGTACCGGTAGGTTTTACCTCTCTGGGTCGCAAGCCGCGATACATGGTTTTCCGGCTCGTCCTCGGGTGCGGAACCGTCGGCCGCACCGTTGCCGAAGCGTTCTCTACCCGCGGCCAGAGCCATCTTCCGGGCCACACGCACGGTTCCGACGCTATCAATTCATCTCACTCTTCCACTTTCACTTCCACACCAACTGCTACTGCCACCAGTCCGAGCACGGCACCAACTGCTGCGTACACTACTGCCAGACAGTCTGCACTCTCTCTTGCCGCCAGGACTGCAACAGCAACCAGTCCGGCCGACCGCCTCCTCGTCATCACCGCCGACCAGAACGTCGCCGAAACGCTCCGTGATGAGAGCATCCCCGCCCGCCGCGGCGACCCGACCGATCCCGACATCCTCGCGACCATCGACCACCCCGATGTCATCTTCATCGGCGGTGACCGAACCGATACCAACCGCCACGCCCTCGAAACAGCGAGAGATCAGTTCCCCGCCGCTTCGATCACCGCCTACATGGGCGGGAATCCGACACCCGACGACCGAGCCAGGTTTACCGAACTCGCGGATCACACCGTCGATGCCACGAGTTCACTCGTCGAACGGGTGTTGGAGGAGACGACGACATCGGAGGCCGAGGCGGCGCTCGGGCTGCAACGGAAGTTAGTGACGATCGATGGGCCGCTCGCGGTCGTGATGCACGACAATCCCGATCCGGACGCGATTGCGAGCGCGGTTGCGCTTGCTGATATTGCCGAGTCGGTTGGCGTTCCCGCCGATGCCTGTTATTTCGGGGATATCTCTCACCAGGAGAATCGGGCGATGGTGAACCTGCTGGGGCTGTCCCTGCGGAACCTTTCGCCGGGTGAGACGCTGGATACGTACGAAGCAGTTGCGCTGGTGGATCACTCCCGACCGGGGGTCAACGACCAACTTCCCGAGGAGCGCCCGATCGATATCGTCATCGACCACCATCCGCCGCGGGGGCCGATCCCGAGCGAGTTCGTCGAGTTGCGCGAGTCGGTCGGGGCGACCAGTACGATACTGACGGAGTATATCGACCGGTTCAGTGGGACGTTCGACTCGGCGACGGCGACGGCGTTGCTGTACGGCATTCGGATCGACACGAACGACTTTACGCGGGAGGTCTCGCCGGCGGACTTTCGGGCAGCGTCGGTTCTCCGGCCGCACGTCGAGACGTCGATTCTTCGTCGGATCGAACAACCGACGCTCGAAGGCGAGACGCTCGAGACGATTGCGCTGGCGATCAAAAACCGAGTCCAGCGCGGATCGGTCGTCGTGGCGAGTGCCGGCCGGATCGGGAACCGGGACGCGCTTCCCCAGGCGGCGGATCAGTTGCTCGCGATGGACGGTGTCGAAACGACGCTCGTGTTCGGGTTCAGGGGCGAAATGGCGTTTCTCTCGGCCCGGTCCCGGTCCAGCGATGTTGATCTCGGGGAAACGCTCCGGGACGGGTTCGACCAGATCGGGAGTGCCGGCGGTCACGCGGACATGGCCGGTGCCCAACTCGAGGTCGGTATTCTCGGCCAACTCGATGACGAAGCGGAGGTCGAATCGATCGTCAACGTTGCAGAGGAAGTGATCACCGACCGGTTTTTCGAGGCGATGGAGACGCGCCCGGGCGTCCCGGTCAGCACGGACCACCGGGCGAGCGAGTGGCTGTTCGAGGCGGATGCCGACTGGGTGGAGTCGCCGGAGTCGGTTCGCTCGCCCGTCGAAGCAGACGACGACGAGGAGTGACCGTCATCTGCGGACAGTAACAGTACTTTTGCGCACGGACCCGTTACCACCGGTATGGAGATCGTGTCGGACAGGACAAAGCCCCAGGTCGAGGAGTACATGACCCGCGACGTGGCGACCGTCTCGCCCGACGCTACCGTGGGTGACGTTGCAGCGCGGATCGCAGAGAGCGACGAGCACAGCGGCTTTCCCGTCTGTGAACGCCGCCGCGTCGAGGGCTTTATCAGCGCTCGCGATTTGCTGCTGGCCGACGACGACGACCCCATCTTCAAAGTCATGACGACCGACCTGCTCGTCGCCCACCCCGAAATGAAAGTCACCGACGCCGCCCGCGTCATCCTCCGCTCCGGCATCCAGAAACTCCCCGTCGTCGATGATGCGGGCAACCTCGTCGGCATCATCTCGAACGCCGACGTCATCCGCAGTCAGATCGAACGCGCAACCCCGGAAAAGGTCGGGAAGCTCGTCCGAACGCTCGAACAGATCCACAATATCGAGCTCGAACAGGAACGCCGTACCGTCGCGATCGATCAACTCACCCCCACCCAGGGCCGCGTCTACGCCGACGAACTCGAGGGACGCCAGTACGAACTCGAACGTGGCCTGGCCGAACCCCTCGTCGTCATCGACAACGGCGGGACGCTCTTGCTCGCCGACGGCCACCACCGCGTCCTCGCCTCCGACCGACTCGGCATCGACGCCATGGATGCCTACGTCATCGTCATCGACCACGAAATCGAACTCGGAATGGCCAAGACCGCCGCCAACGAGGGACTCGAAGAACTCGACGATATCGAGGTCGTCGACTACGCGCGCCACCCGCTGGTCCAGACGACGAAGCGATTACAATCGGCGGCGAACGACTGATCGCGATCGATCATCTCCGCTCCTCGGAGCCTTCACATCGCGTTGGACGATTATCCGCCGTTTCCGTTGCCGACTCGTGATGCCACCATTACGACTGCGACCAGTGCCATCAGTATACACCCGATCGTCACAGCCCCGTAAACCGAACCCGTTATCGGCGACACGACGACCGTTGCTCCGTTCACGGTTACCGACTCGAGTGCAGCGTGCCGGGGAAGCAGGAAGCCCAGAACGGCCCCGAAGACAGCAGTGACGAGGACAATCGTCCCAACCGTAGCGAGAACGAGTGTGCGTCCGGTGACGGTTCTCCCTGTCGCCGCGACCGGCTCGGTCGTCGTCTCGCTTCGGTCGTCAGTCACGGTCGTCCACCCTCGACATCGGATACAAACTTTTGTTCGTGTCCGGTGTTCGTACGGCTGTGACCGAGAAGGAACTCTTCGCACTCTTGCTGGTTGGGATTGCACTCTTGATGGGAACGGCGGGATTCATGTTGATCATCAATTGAACTCGCGCCGGCGTTCGAGTCGCCACACACCGGGTCTCATAGCGACCCGGAAGAGAGCGTCATTTGGTTGCTGTCTATACCCGGTCGTTCGAGGCCTGCGAGCCGATTCGTTTCGAGAGTGTCTCGGGAGTCTCGGAAGCGGGGGTTTCGAATCGTGACCAAATCCGGTCACCGCCACAACAAAGCGAGCCATTCCTCTCCGATTACGGCGTTTCCCCGCGCGTGTGGTCGTCACTCTCGATTACGCGTGCGGCAATGGCCGTAACGACCGCGAGTGAAACGGCTATCGAGATCAAAATCGCGAACTGAATCGTCGACCGTAGCGGGTCGAACCCCCACGGATTGAACACGGCGAATAAGCCGATGAAGAACACGATAATTACGAACGGAATGAAGTTGACCGCGAGGTCCAATGCGAGTTCAGTGTCGAATGCACGGCGGCTCATGTGTCTGTGGGTGTGTTGGGTGTGGGCTTTGGTCTCGAGTGGCGATTGCGTCCGGTAGTTTCGATGTTTCAACGTTTCGGTAGTTCCGATGATTTTGAGAGTTCCGAGAGTTCGATGGTGACCGATGTGGTTTCAGCGGCATCCGGGTGCGGTCTCTTTCCGGTCTCTCACCCGTGTTGGCCACCTCGTTCGCTTCCGCGTTCGCGTTCGCGGTTCCGGCGCGAGCGAACACGGAGGGCGACTGCGCCGACAGCGGTGATGACACCCGCGGCAGCGATTGCGATTCCACGTCTCGCGAGGCCGGTCAGTTCGTCGGCAGGAGCGACCGAGAGCGTTCCGGTCCCGAGTGCGTACAGGAGCCCGCCGAGAACGACGAAGGCGATACCGAATCCGATTGCGAGTGGCCACGGCCGAGCGACGCGAGCGGACTCCGTGAGGAAGCCGGTGACGCTCGCGGCGAACAGGACGAGGCCGGCGACGGCAACCGGGAGCAGGGCGACAACGATCCCGACCTCCGAGAAGACGAGGCCGAGAGCGACGAGCAGCGGCCAGGGACTCGTGGTCGCCGATCCGGTACCGTGTGCAGAGTGGTCGCCCATAGGGAACGGTATGACGCCCTCGCCGTAGTATCTACCCCTACCAATCACGGAACGGAACACTCTGTATTGCTAACCGGTACGTAATCGGTGCCGGAATCGAGAGAATAACAGTGCGGTTTCGGAGTCACTTCCGCGGTCGAGTCGAACTCGGCGCTGGAACATCACACACCACACACCACACACCACTCACAGCACTCACAGCACCTAGATGTCGCGATCGACGACGAACTCCGTGAACGTGTACAGCCGGTCGGTCGTCTCCGTGTCGAGAGCGAGTTCATCGACGGCGGCACGAGCATCGGCGGCGAGTTCGAGTGCGTGCTCGCGGGCGTACTCGATGCTGCCGGCGTCCTCGATGATCGACAGCGCCTCGGCGAGTTCGTCGTCGGTGTTCGTCTCGGCTTCTAGAATCTCCTGCAGGCGCGTCGCCGTTTCCGGCGGACTCTCCTCGATGGCGTGGATGACCAGCAGCGTCTTCTTGCCCTCACGAACGTCATTGCCGAACTCCTTGCCGAACTCGCCGGCGCGACCCAGAGAGTTTTCAACGTCAAGGATGTCGTCGCCGATCTGGAAGGCGACGGCGGTCAGTTCGGCGTAGGTGGCGGCGGCCTGTTCGACGCGCTCAGGTTGGTCGGTGATGATCGCGGCGAGGCGGGCGACGATGCGGCCGAGACAGCCGGTCTTGCACGCGCACATCTCGAGGTACTCCGCGGGTGTGATCCGAACCTCGCGCTCGTTGTGCCAGCAGATGTCCATGCCCTGCCCGAGGTGGGTGCGGTTGAGTTCGTCCATCAGCATCTCGTAGGCGGCGAGTCGCTGTTCGGCCGGCAGGTTCCCGGGGTCCTCGGTCAGGATCTTCAGCGGCAGGAAGTAGAGCGCGTTGCCGGCGTTCAGCGCGACATCGCGCCCGTAGATGTGGTGCAGCGCGGGTTCGCCGCGGCGTTTCGTCGCGCCGTCCTCGACATCGTCGACGATGATCGTCCCGTTGTGCAGGATTTCCGGAATGCACGCGTAGGGCAAGTACGCCATCGGGTCCTCGCCGAAGCCTTCGACGAAGACGAGAAAGAGGACGGCACGCCAGCGTTTGCCGCCGCGGTCGAGCAAGTCCCAGAGCGGGTCGGACAGCGCCCGCTGGAGACCGTCCGGGTCGTAGGCGTAGGTCGGCTCGCCGAAGAACGATTCGAGGTACTCGGTGTCGATCTCGCGCGGCACGAGATCGGCGATCGCCTCGTCTACGACCGGCCGCCACTCGGCAAGCGTCTCCCGCATACACGCCCCGAGAGCGAGCGAGGTAAAAAAGATTCTCAGTTCGTCCTGAACGTGCGGTGAGACCACACGTGGCGGGACTCCAAAGCCGAATCGCGGTACCGTATCCGACAAACGGTACAGTTACCCGCCCCGCCGAGATACCCGTCACTATGACCGCCTGGATCGGCGACGTGTTCACCAGTGACGCTGGCTGGACCCATCTGGAACGACTGGTCGACATCGGTAATCGAATGGCAGGCAGCGACGGCGAGCGAGCGGCCGCCGAACTGACCCGCGACGCGCTCGCCGACGCCGGCGCGCGAAACGCCCGCCTCGATCCCTTCGACATTCAGGGCTGGACGCGCGGCGAGAGTTCGATCGTCGCTGGCCACGGAGAGGGCGAAGCCGAGACCGAACTCGACTGCATCGCGCTCCCGCGAAGCCCGGCCGACGGCGCGACGGCCGAACTCGTCGACCTTGGGTACGGACTGCCGGAAGACTTCGAGGACGCCGATCTCGAGGGGACGGTTGCAATGGTCCGCAGCGACATTCCGGACTACTACGAGCGCTACATCCACCGCCGGGAGAAGTATTACCACGCCGTCGACCAGGGTGCCGTCGGCTTCATCTACCGCAACCACGTTCCCGGCTGCCTCCCGCCGACCGGCAGCGTCGGGACCGAGGACGATCCGATCGGCGACATCCCCGCCGTCGGCGTCTCGAAGGAGGTCGGGGCGCGCCTGGCCCGCCGGTACGACGGCGAGGAACTCGCGGTCAGCGTCGACGCGGACATTGAGGCGGCCGCGAGCCAGAACGTCCACGCCGAACTCGGCCCCGAAACCGAGGAACGCGTCCTCGTCACGAGCCACGTCGACGCCCACGACATCGCCGAGGGCGCGCTCGACAACGGTGCCGGCACCGCGATGGTCGTCGAACTCGCCCGCGCACTTGCCGCCCGCGAGGACGAACTCGAGACGCGCGTCGAGTTCGTCGCCTACGGTGCCGAGGAGGTCGGCCTGGTCGGCTCCGGCTACCACGCCGAACGAGCCGACCACGACGAAATCAAAGCGATCGTCAACAACGACGGCGTCGTCCGCGACCGGACGCTCTCGCTCACGACCCACGGGTTCCCCGAACTGGCAGACGCCGCGAACGCGGTCGCCGAGCACCACGACCACCCGATCGAGACGGTCCCCGAACTCGGTCCCCACAGCGACCACTGGCCGTTCGTCCAGTGGGGCGTCCCCGGCTACCACGCGAAATCGACCGCCGACGAGGTCGGCCGCGGCTGGGGCCACACCTTCGCCGACACGCTGGAGAAACTCGAGGTTCGAACCCTGCGCGAACAGGCGATCTTGCTCACCGACCTCGTCGTCGAACTCGCAGACGACGAGCGGACCGTCGAACACCGACCGGCCGAGGAAATCGCCGCCGAACTCGAAGCGCAGGGACTCGCCGAAGGCAGCAAACTCACGGGCGACTGGCCGTACGACGACTGATCGAACCCCGCGACCGGCCGCTCGATAGTAACCCGCAGCCACCCGAGGAGAGATGCACCGCAGAGATCTGGGACCCCACGCTTTTGAGCACGCCACGCGAACTGCTCCGCATGGACGCTGGCACGTGGTCTCCCGATGAGTCGCCGGTTATCGGCCTCCTCGAGTTCAGTTCGAACGAGTCGCTTCCAGCGACCGACGCGTTCGAGTCGGCGCTCGCCGCGGCCGACGCGACGATTCATCGGGGTGAACTCGAGGCCGTCCTCGATGCGGAACCGGCTCCGACGCTGCTGGTCGCAGCCGGCGAGTCGGCGCTTTCGGCGCTCGCTCGCGCAACCGCCACCGCCTCGCTCTCCGCTCCAGTGCTTCCGGTCGGGTTGATTCCGGGCGTTCGAGCCGCGTCTCGCCATCGCGCTCCCGACGCCCTCGCCGCGGCACTCGACGGCGATGCGACGGTTCACCGCCGGGACGTGTTGGAAGCCGACGCGTTGCTCGAGGGCGACGCGAGCCACCCCCCCGTTCGGGCGCTGTTCGATCTCACCCTCGTCACCGACGAACCCGCCTCCATCTCCGAGTTCTCGATTCGAAGCCGGGACGAGCCAGTCGACTCGGTTCGGGCGGACGGCATCGTCGTCGCTACCGCGGCCGGCACACACGGCTACGCGAGCGCCGTCGACGCCCCGGAACTCTCTCGGGCGGTCGACGGCGTCGCCGTCGCTCCGATCGGACCGTTCGTGACGAAGACCCGCCAGTGGGTTCTCCCGGATCATGAACTCGCGCTGACGATCGACCGCGACGAACAGCCGGTGACGCTGGTCGCCGACGACCGAGCGATCGGCCGCGTTGCCGTGGCCGAACCGGTTACCGTCTCGGTCACCGAGACACTCCCGGTGCTTGCGGTGCCCGATACTGTACTCGACGGGTGAACTCGGTCCGACCGCAAGCGCCTCGAAAACGAGTGAAAAACAACGAGAAACCGCAACTACGTGTTCGACCCGCCGGAATCGCGCTGGCCCTGCGTTCGTGATCGCTGTCGCAGTTCGGGACGTGGGATCGCCCGCCAGCTGAACTCGCCCCAGTTCAGCCTGCCCACGCCCGATCGCCCGTCGTTTAACTGTTGTACGGCTCTTCGTCCCGGTGGTGGTCCGGATTCGCGTTGTCGACCGCGTCCGCCTCGCGCTCGTCGGATTTGTGCTCGATATCCTGTCGGCGCTGTTCTTCGTCCTCTCGCTCTCTGGCTTCCTTCTCCTCCTCGGTGAGCTCGTCGTCGTCCTCCTCGTCGTCGATTTCTTCGTGGGTTAGTTCGACGTCCCGTCCGTGTTCGTCTTTCCCGGTCCTGTCGGTCTGGCCGGTTTCGCTTGGGTCGTCAACCATGGTGATCCCATCCGGGGCTATCGTCGCTCGCCGAAAAGGCGTTCGGCTTGCGTGAGTCGACCCGCAGCCAGCGCCGCGGCGCTACCAGGGCTCGCCGGAAGCGAGATCGATCTCGCTGTCGCCCTTCTCCGAAGGACAGATGTCCGCGAGGACGCAGTCGTCGCAGTCGGGGTTCCGGGCCGTACAGGTCGCACGACCGTGATCGATACAGAGGTGGGTGAACTGCTGCCAGTAGCCCTCGGGGACGAGTTCCATCAGCTCCTGTTCGATCGGTTCGGGGTACTCTTCCTCGGTCAGCCCGAGCCGGCGAGAGAGGCGCTGGACGTGCGTGTCGACGACGATGCCCTCGACGACATCGTGGCCGTGCTGGAGGACGACGTTCGCCGTCTTGCGCCCCACACCGGAAAGATCGGTGAGTTCGTCCATCGTATCGGGGACCTCGCCGTCGTGTTCCTCGACGATCGTCTGGCAGGCGCTGCGAATGTACTTCGCCTTGTTGTTGTAGTAGGTGATCGAGTTCAGTTCCTCGGCGAGTTCATTCTGGGGCGCGTTGGCGTAGTCTTCGGGCCCGTCGTACGTCTCGAAGAGGTGTTCGGTTTCGGTGTTGACGCGCTCGTCGGTGCACTGTGCCGAGAGGATGACGGCGATCAGCAGTTCGAGGCGGTTCGAGTACCGGAGTGAAATCGTCGAGTCCGGATACGCCTCCTCGAGTCGATCGACGACCTCCGCAGCCTGATTCGTGCGGCTCTCACGCGGCGTTCCCATGCAGCGTTCGTTGCGAGAGCGTCCATTTGAGGTGTTCGGTTCGAGCCCGGCAATCCGGCAGGCGTGCCACGGCGGGTCGGATTGCAGGAGAGTGCGTTACTGTGGCATACCGTGGCTGTCGCGGACGGACGAACGCGTGAGCGGTGGTTCGTTCCGGCCGACTAGTTGCACCGCTTTCAACGAACAGGTGGTATTATTAGCCACGTTGTGTGACTAGTTCAACGAACGAGCGATCGCACATCGCCGGCTCGCTCCTGACGGAGTGACCGAGACGAGCGGGTGACGTATACGCCTCCGTCTTGCCCACGCTGTACCCGTGATACCGATGCCATCACGAAACGATACGACGCCGTCGGCCGATTCATCGGACGAGACTGACGTTCTCGAGACGCTGGTCGCTGCACTCCGCGACGAGCGAAACGAGCCACAGCGACGGGCGCTCCAGCGCGCGCTCGGTCTTCCCGACACTGCACCCGCGGGCGAGACCGCCGGTACACCCGGTACTGCCCCCGGTGTGGCCGACACCGCTGACAGTGCTGTCGGCGCTACCGACGAGACCAGCGCTGACGCAGCGTCCACTGACACCGCACTCGAAGACGTCCAGACCGAACTCGAAGCGGCCACAACCGAAATCGAGCAGCTCCAGGCTGACATCGCGGATCTCAACGCGGCCGATAACGTCCTTCGGCGTCGTCTCGAGGGAACGCTCCAGCCCCAACTCGATTCGGTCACCAACCGGCTCGAAGCACTCGACTCCCAGCTGGAACACCGCCGATCCGAGACGACCAGTAGCCTCGCCGACTTCGAGGCCACCTGTACCGCTCTCGAGGACTCCATTGCCGAACTCGAGGCCGATGTCGACACCTACGGCGACCGCCTCACCGAACTCGAGACCCGTATCGACACCGTCGAACGCACCCTCGAATCCAGAACGGACGAGTTGGCCGCCCAAACCGACGAGGCCGAAGTGCGTCTCAAACGCGAACTCCTCTTACTCCGATCGGCCTTTTCGGGGGAAATCGAACGCGTCGACGACACTCTCGACGCGCTCGAGGCGACAGTCGGGACAGATCACGATACTCTCAACGATTTCGATACTACACTGAGCGAACTCGAAACTCGCCTGGCTGAACTCGAAGCCGAAGCTGACGCCGCCAGCGACTGGCGTCACTCACTTCGGGACGCGATCCAGTCGTCGTCCGATTCGGTAGCGAGCGACGAGCAGTAGCAATTCGCGATTCGACGCCCGCGTGAAGCCACCAATCGAATGCCGTGAACTTTAAGCGGCCATCATCCGCCTATCCGGGTATGAAAGCGACCGCGATGGCCCACCCGATTCAGGGGTTGGTCAAGTACCACGGGATGCGCGATGACATCAAGCGACTCCCGTACCACGACAGCATCAGCGTCTGTACGGCCCCGAGCCACACCCGTACGACCGTCGAGTTCTCGATGGACTACGACGAGGACACCTACGTCGTCGACGGCGAGGAATTAGAGGGCCGCGCCGCAGAGCGCGTCGACGCCGTCGTCGAGAAGGCCCGCGACCTCTCGGACGCCGCGCACACGGTCTACCCCGTTCGTCTGGAGAGCGAGAACAGTTTCCCGACGAACGTCGGGCTCGGCTCCTCCTCCTCCGGCTTTGCCGCCGCCGCGATGGCGTTGGCCGACGCGGCCGAAATCGACGCCGACAGGCCCACGATTTCGACCATCGCTCGCGTCGGCTCGGCCTCGGCCGCGCGCGCCGTCACCGGCGCGTTCTCCCACCTGCACACCGGGCTGAACGACGAAGATTGCCGGTCCGAACGCCTGCCGAGCAATCTCCACGAGAATTTAAAGATCATCGTCGGGCTCGTCCCCTACCACAAGGAAACCGAGGACGCCCACGACGAGGCCGCCGACAGTCACATGTTCCAGGCCCGCAACGCCCACATCCACGGCCAGATCGCCGAGATGCGCGACGCACTTCGCAACGACGACTTCGAGGGCGTCTTCGAACTCGCCGAACACGACTCGCTCTCGCTCGCGGCGACGACGATGACCGGCCCCAAGGGCTGGGTCTACTGGCAACCGGCGACGCTCGCGGTCTTCAACCGCGTTCGCGAACTGCGAGAGGAAGAGGACATCCCCGTCTACTTCTCCACCGATACGGGCGCAACCGTCTACGTCAACACGACCGACGAATACGCCGAGGAGGTCGAAGAGGCAATCTCGGACTGCGGCGTCTCGACGACGGTCTGGGACGTCGGTGGCCCCGCCCGACTCCTGGACGAGGACGACCACCTGTTCTGACGGCTGCGTTTTGGGTTCGCGGCCCCGCGAGTTCACGACTCCACGGATTCGGCCGCCGCCGGCTACGCTCGAAACGCCCGCACCGACTCGTTCGTCCCGACGTACAGCGTCTCGCCCGCGATCGCGAGTTCGGGTGAACTCGCCACGTCGCGCCGCCAGAGTTCGTCGCCGGTCGCGGCGTCGAACGCGACCAGCGGAACTCGGTCGTTGGCGAACGGGCCGACGTAGACGGTCCCGTCGGCGCTGACCGGCGGCCGCAGACTCGCCTCGGGCTCGTAACGCCAGTGTTCCTCGCCGTCGACTGAGAACGCGGCGAGTCGTCCCGCCGATCCGATGGTTCCCCCTCGAACGTCGGACGTACTCACGTACACCCGCTGTCCGTCGACTGACGGCGATCGAGTCGTTCGCTCCGTGGTGAGTGCCGTTCGTCTCGTTCCGTCAGTCACATCGTAGACCGAGAGCCGACCCCTATCCTCGCCGTCGCCGTCGTAATTATGGCGCTCCGATCGAACTACCAGCCCGTTCGCTACCGCTGCCGATCCGTAGGCTTCGTAGGGCGATCCGTCGTCGGCCGTCCAGCGCCGGCTGAACTCGGCGTCGACGATATCGTACGCCGTCAGCGAGTAGCGCCCGGCGTAGACCGACCCACCCGCAGTTATCGGGCTCGCTGCGTCCCGATCCGCCGTGGCGATGATGTCGCCGGTGTCGGCGTGGAGTCGGGCGACGGTATCTCGACCCGTGACGTAGACCCACCCGTCGCGTTCGAGGGGCGTGTAATAGTAATTGTCGTCGTCGAATTCAGTTTCCCAGATCGATTCTCCGCCCGGGGTGAGCGCGCGGAGTTGATCCTCCCTGAACTCGTACAGTCGGCCGGCAACGAACGCGAGAAATGCCCTGCTCGCGCGCGAGCGAGTCCACTCCGTTTGCCCGGTCGCCGCGTCCAGCGCCACGAGTTCACCGTCGGTTCTGACGTACACGGTGTCGTCGGCGACGATCAGCGTCCGAAGCGAGTTCTGTTCCTGCCCGTTCTCGTGGTCGTACGTCCACGCGGTTTCGGGATCGTCCCGAGGCGGTGTCGCGTACGGGTTGTGGCTCGTCTGGGCGAAGTTATAGCCGTCAATCGGCCACTGACCCGGATCGGGATGCCAGTCGGGTGAGAGTCGTCGGTCGGGTTCTCCGAGCCGCCGTTCTCGGAATTCGGTTCGGACCGTCGAGCAGCCGGCGAGCGCACTGAGCGAGAGGGACGCAGTCGCGATGAACTCGCGTCGACGCCGGGCCGGCGGTGTTGCGTTGGAGGGCACTACTGGTTAGTGTGAAGTACATTCAGTTATACTTTTCATACGCAAAAGGGGTGGTGTGTCTCGGTTCGATCGTCCGATTTCGTGGTCGATGTGGGCCGCTGCGCGTCGTTGCGGGTGTGGCTGTGTCGCGTTACCACCGCGGGCGCGTGTATCGCATCGCTCGGAGTGCCATGCTAATCACGAGCAGCGCGATGAACGCGACGGCGAGCCACTGGCCAGTGTGGGTCGTCAACGC
>NZ_AOIL01000069.1 GCF_000337595.1 Natrialba taiwanensis DSM 12281
GGACCGCGCCGTCGATCTGCCGGCGACCGCTCGCTGGTGGTTTCGGTTTCGGTAGCCGCCGACTCGGATCGGTTGCGTTCGGTGTGCTGTGACATGGGCAATCACCCCGGTCTCCTGTATCCGTGAGGAACGGATTATTATAGCCCGAATAACACGGACGGACGGTTGAGAACGGGTCTACCGGTTTCCCCGCACTGGGATCCCCTCCCAGCGGTCGAATCGAAATTGCACTGTTTGACAGACGAAACGGTCCACTGTCAACGGGAGATTACTCGAGGCTGATGACGACTTTCCCCTGATGTTCGCCGGCCTCGACGTATCGGTACGCCTCGCGGACATCGGCGGCGTCGAAGGTGCGGTCGATCACCGGCTCCATTTCCGAGGCGGCCATCGCCTGAGTCATCCGGTCGAACATCGCGCGGCTGCCGACGCCCATCACGCCCTCGACGGTGAGCGCCTTGTGGAGGATCGGGCCCGGATGAACCTGTCCCTCCTGCCCGGCGAGGACGCCAATGAGGTGGACGTGCCCGCCCGGAGCGGCCGCCGCGAGTGACTGTTCAAGCGTTCCCGGGCCGCCGACCTCGACGACGTGGTCGACGCCACCGCCGGTTCGCTCCCGGACGAGTTCACCCCAGTCGGGCGTTTCCTCGTAGTTGCACGTCCACGTCGCGCCCAGGTCGCGGGCGCGCTCGAGTTTGTCGTCGCTCGAGGAGGTCGCGAAGACGTCGGCTCCGTGGAGTGCTGCGAACTGGAGGGCGAACGTCGAGACGCCGCCGGTTCCGAGCGCGAGGACGCGCTCGCCCGCGCCGAGCCCGCCGTCTTCGACGAGCGCGCGCCAGGCGGTCAGCCCGGCACACGAGAGCGTCGCCCCCTGTTCGTAGGAGAGGTGATCGGGTAGTGTCGTGAGGCTGGCAGCGGGGAACGTGACGTACTCGGCCAGCGCACCGTCGACGTTGCCGCCCGTCGTCCGGGCGATCTTCTCTTGCGTTCCGGGACCGTCGATCCAGTCTGGTGCGAACGGCGTCGCGACCCGCTGGCCGTCCGAGAGTCGGTCGACCTCGTCGCCGACCGCGACGACCTCCCCGGCACCGTCGGAGAGCGGAACGACCGGCAATTCCACGCCGGGGTAGGCGAGTTCGTCGTTGGCAATCGCCAGATCCCGGTAGTTGAGCGAGGCGGCGTGAACTCGAACGAGCGCCTCGTCGGCGTCCGGCTCCGGCCGCTCGCGCTCGGTCTCGACGATTCCCGCGTAGTCACTCGTCGCGTCTTGCACCTCGTAGGCGTACATAGCCGGATGGACGGGACGGCCGAACTTCGGTGCTCCGCTTACCGACCGTTTTGCTGGCTCTGCGATAGTCACCTGGTACTCACATCATGTTTTACGTCCAGCGATCGAGCCCCGTCTGCGTGACACTCTCCTCGAGACGCTCGAAGCCTCGTTCGACCTCCGCCGGATCGACCCCCCACTCGGCGGTGACGTACGCTNTGTGTATAAGAGACAGGTCACGTTCGGCTCGCGGAAGAGTTCACGGACGCGGTCGCCGTACCGGATCGAGTCGCCGCGGGCCTCGAGCACGCTCCAGAGGTCCCCGTGCTCGGTGATCTCCGCGATGGCCGTTTTCGGGCCGATACCGGAGACGCCCTCGTTGAAGTCGGTGCCGATGAGGATGGCGGCGTCGATGAGCTGTTCGAGGGTCAGGTCGTGGTGATCGAGCGTCGCCTGGAGATCCATGCGTTCGGGATCACCCTTGCTCGTCAGTTGGCGAAGTGTGAGCGGCGCGCCGAAGAGGAGGGCGTCGTAGTCCTCCGAGCCGACGTAGTCGGCGTCGCCGCGCCGAGCCATGTGCGCGGCCTGAGCCTCGCCCTCGGCGGGAGCTTCGACGATCGGCACGTCGAGCAGTTGGAGAAGTTCGCGACTGGTCTCCTGGATCGTCGGGGTGAGCCGCTGGGTTCGGGACTCGAGTTGGGCGATGGCGACCTCGTCGCCCTCCTCGCGGGCGGTCTCGAGTTGCTCCTCGTAGGTTCGGCGCTGGTCCCGCCGGGATTCGATCTCGTCTTCCTTGAGCTCGGAGGGGCCGCCGTCGAAGACCATCACCGGCGTCACGTCGTTTTCGAAGAACTTGGGCAGTCCCTGAACGATGCCGACCAGATTGGCAACCTCGGTCCCGTCCGCGGTCGTGTATTTCGCGCTGTTGGTCCACTTGACCGTCGTCGTCAGATAGCGGTAGAGCCAGTTGTGCGCGTCGACGGCGACGACGCCCTCGATGTCCGCGAACGGAACCTCCTCGATGACGGCGATGTCGCGCAAAGCAGCGTTTCCCATTGCCTCTCTATTCGGGCGAACGGGTTTTGAATCGTTGGCTTCCGTCGCGAGTTCACTCGCCGTCGGACGTTCTCCACGAACGGAAACACTTTTATTTTCTAATTTTACTGTTGTGATACGTACTGTGAAGAACTCCGTCGAGAATGTCAGTCGACGGGCAGTTCTCGCCGGTGCGGGATCGCTACTCGGCGCGGGCTGCCTCGGCGCTGAGCGGACGCCCGGGACCAGTGATACCGACTGGCGAATGTACGGCCGCGACCCGGGTCGGACGCGGTTCGTCCCGAACGCGTCCCTCCCGCGCGACGGCGTCGATATCGCCTGGGAACGCTCGGTCAGCGCCTCCGGCTGGTACCCGCCGGTCGTCGCGAACGAAACCGTCTACTGCCAGTACAGCAACGGACTCTTCGTCCTCGACGCCGCGACGGGCGAGGGGACGCGTGCGAGCACCTACGGGCCGTTCGGCCGTGATATCTTGCCGATGGCGTTCGCCTCGACTGAACTCTACCGGGACGGCGTGTTGGTCGTTCCGTACGGCACCGTCATCGGCGGCTACGCTGCCGACCGCGGCGGCTGGCCCGACTCGGTTTCGGGGATCGGCCAGGAACGCGCTCGCTGGTGGCTCGACGGCGACTCGACGAGTGCGTCTCGACTGCCCCCCAGAGCTTCCGCCGGCGAGTGGCTCGGCTCGCCGCTCGTCGTCGACGGGACGCTTGTCTCGCTGCATCCACGGTCGGCGGCACTTTCGGCGAGCGATAGCGATGACGGAAGCAACCGCTGGCGATTCGACCTCGAGACGGTCGCCGCCGACGGATACGTCGCCTCCCCGGTCGGCCACGTCGTCGATACGACAACCGGTACCGCCGTTGTCAAACTCCGAACGCGGCGGGAGGAGGCTGCCGTCGTCGTCCCGCTGCTCGTCGGAATCTCCAGCGAGAACGGGTCGCTCGAATGGCGAACGACCACGGACGAAGTCTCATCCGGCGACACGAAACCGGGCGTCGAACCCGCGGACAGTCTCACAACGCGCGACGGCACTGTCTACACGATCGACTGGAACACATCGACCCGAGCGCTTCGTCTCTGTGAACTCGACGCTGCGACCGGTGAACTCGGCTGGACGAAATCGCTCGACCGAAGCGAACACATCGGTGTCGCCGTCGACGAGGCGCGGCTCTATCACGTCGGATTGATCGACCGCGAGGAGATGCCCGAGACGTTCCGCATCGTCGCACTCGACCGCGACAGTGGCTCACGACGGTGGGCTGTGACGATCGACGATGCGCCGTTGGTTCCCCGACTTCCGTACGGGGCACCGCCGACGGTTGCCGACGAGCACCTGCTCGTTCCCGGCAAGCGGGGACTTCACGCACTCGATCGGGGAACTGGCGAGACCCTGTGGACGTTCACAGAGATGGTCCCGACCAGCGGTGGTGGGTCGGTCGAACGCAGCGGGATGACGCCGGCCGTCGTCACCGACGACCGCATCGTGATCGGAACGACGCTCGCGCTCTACGGACTCGAATAGTATGTCGACACCGAACGATTCGAACGACGGGACGCCGACTGGCACCGAACCGTCACAGCAGCCGGCGGACGATGCTTCCGTCGGATTGATCGGCCTCATCCGAATCACCATCATGCTGCTCCGCGCTCGACCGGCGTTACTCGTCCCCTTCGCGCTCGCCGGTGCGGTCGGAGCGACGAGTGCAGTCGCCAGGATCGAATCGCCGTATCCGGTCGATATGGTGGCGTTTCCCGCCAACGGCGTCGTCCACCTTTCGGTCGCACTGGTGCCGACACTGGAGCCGATGGCCGAGGTGAATTCGGGTCTCGTTCTCGGGCTGAAACCGGTGTTCCTGGCCGTACTTATCGGCTGGCAGGTCGGACTCGCGCTCGCGGTGACGGTGGCGTTTGCGGGGGTCGTTCGGCTGGCGGCTCGTTCAATTTCGAAAACGGACGCGATCTCATCGCCATCGGCGATATCCGAAGTCGGATCTGACGAGAGCAGGGGACTCCCGGGTATCGTCCCGTCACTCGTCCGACTCGGCTGGCTCTTCGCGTACGTGCTCGGCGTCCAGGTCGTGCTGCTCGCTGGTCTCTTCGTGGTTGGAGCGTTCGGAATCGGACCCGGACCCGGATCGACTGGACTCGGTCTGCTTTTCGGATGGCTGTTCGTCGTCGTCCCCATCGCGAGCGGACTCTTTCTAACGCCCGCAGCGATCGTGATCGGCGGCAAACGCCCGGTCGAGGCTGTGATTGAGAGCGCCGTATACGCCGTGAGACGCCCGCTCTCGGTTGTTGTGTTACTCCTCACTACCGGCTATCTCGGCACCGTCCTGACCGGCGTCTTTCACGGCGGACCGTCCCCGCGGATCGGCGTCGCACTCGGAACGTTCACGAGCGTCGCCGTCGGCGGGACACTCCATGCAATCGTCGTTGCAGCGGCGTACATTTGCTGGTCGGCCGACGGCTATAGTAGCCACTGAAAGTCAGTGCACACCTGATCGTGCGACAGCTGTACGATAAGTGTGTAAACCGTTTCAGTTGTTACTATAGCGCGGCGATTCCGCGTCAGTCTCTCCCCGTCGCTTCCGGTGGTGGCTCGCTTCCGCACCGGGAGTCGAGAAACGAGTGTTCGGCGTCGGAGAGGTCGCGGCTGCGGAACTCGTCGAGACCGGCCTGATACGCGTCTCGAGTTCGGTCAGCGTCTTCCGAAGCAGCGGGTTCGTCGGCCGAAGTGTCGGAGGGGATCGCAGGCTCGCTCTCGATCGTCGCCGTCGGCGGATACTCGAGCACGAGTTCAGCGATGCCGGTCGTCTCGCCGGTGTAGCCGAAGCCGGCGCGATAGAGCGCTTCGTATGCGAAGGGGTTGTTGACGGCGATGCGGAGGCGGTCGTAGCCGCGCTCTCTCGCGCGGTCGCGGACGAGGGCGACGAGTTCGGGACCGATCCCCTCACCGCGGCGGTCGCGAGCGATCGTAACGTATCGCAACCAGAGCGTGTTTTCGTCGGTTCGGTCCTCGTTGAACGCGATAGCTCCGACGGTGGTGTCGTCCTCGCGGGCGACAGCCTTCCCCGTATTCGTCATGACGAACTTGCCGGCGTAGCTGAACCGCGTGTGATCGAGGCGCAGTTTCGGTCCGTTCGGCGGCCACGCGAGCAGTTCGTAGTCCACGGTGGGATCGAACGGTCGTTGGGACGAGAGCCACTAATAGACACCGGAGTGATGCGTTCTCGGGAAATTACCAGTAGATATTCCAGTTGGACAAACCATTATAGCGCCGGTTGTGGTACGACACCCAGAACCAGTATGAGTGCTGAATCCGACACCCAGTCTGCGGTCGGCATCGAGAACTTGAGTGGCTGGCCGATCGGGAGCGCGCTCGGTGGCGCAATCGGTGCGCTCGCGTTCGGGCTCCTCATGTGGGTCTACGACCCGGATACCGTGTCCGCTGCGATCCCCGGCATATACGGGCTCGATCCAGTAGGTGTCGTCGGTTGGGGCATCCACATCGTTCACGGAATTCTGCTGGGGCTCCTCTTCGGACTGCTCGTTACTCGCAACGTGTTCCTCGGAGTGATCATGACGAGTCCCGAAACGGGAGCACTCTCGCGAACCGGCCTCACACTTCGCCTCATCGGGGCTGGGTTCGTCTTCGGATTAGCTATCTGGGCGATCCTGCCGTTGCTCGTCCTCCCTGTCTGGATCGAAGCGATCGGCACCGGTACCGCGACCGAGTTTCCGACCACTGCGATCGAGAGTATGCTCGGGCACGTCATCTTCGGGTCCGTTCTCGGTCTCGTCTTCGCGCTCGTTACCGACCTTCGCTCGCGCTCGCCCGGGACGCCACTCGAAGGGTAGTCGGAGACGGCGGCGTACGGTGGGACCCACCAGAACAGTGTCGACCGGGATTGCTCAGATCGGGATTGCTGCTGCTCGCGAATTTGTTCGCAGCAGCAATGTGAACATCCGTTCGTCAAAAAAATGCGCGGACCGGGATTTGAACCCGGGCCATGAGCTTGGAAGGCTCAGGTCCTACCACTAGACCATCCGCGCGCACTCCCCGGTTTTGGCTCCACGTTTAAGGCTCTTCCTTTTCGATCTGATCGCCCGCCCGGAGCGGGGTCACACCCACGAGTTCACTCCTGAGTTCCGGCGACGACCGCATAGCAGTTTCCGCTCGAGAGTTCCCACTCGCAGAGATCGAGTGCGCTCCGTTCGAGGTCGCGTTCGAACTCGGGCGGCGAGTAGATGTGATAGAAGCGGTCGACGATCTCGCCGCCGGGGAGAGTCCACTCGACCGTCGTATCGAATCCCGTCTCGGCGACGGCGTCACTGTCGAAGCGGTCGTGAGCGGTCGACCAGACGCTGACCAGCGCTCGGCCGTCGGGTCGGAGGACGCGCCCGAGTTCGTCGAGGCTCCGCCGTCGCAGCTCCTGTGTTGGCAGGTGATGGAGCGTTGCCACGTAGATGCCGACAGTGATAGCATCCGTCGCAAGCGGGAGCGTGGCAGCGTCGCCCTGACAGAGAGCGACGCTGAACTCGTTCGTGCGGGCGCGTTCCCGACCGGTTTCGAGGAGGTTGCGGCTGATGTCGAGACCGAGAACGCGGTCGACGGCGTCGGTCGCGGCGAGCAGTTCGGCGTGGCGACAGTTGCCACAGCCGAGGTCGAGACCGACGAGCGGCCGGGTCGCCGAATTGGCTGGTGCAGTCCGCTCGGCGAGTGGCTCGGTCGTTTCGATGAACGACTCGACTTCGGGCCAAGCGTATTCGCGGGTCGTTGCGAAGTGACTCGCGATGTGATCGTAGGTGTCACGGACTGTGCTGAGGGTCGCTCTGTCGTCCTCCTCCATTATCGGGTGTCGGCCCCGGGTGTGCAAAAAGCGTTGCGTTCGACCGTTCGCACCAGTAGGACAGATTGTTCCGCCGAAGAGAGTATCTGCAGATCGTGTCTGTCAACCGACGTGATTAGCTGTGCGTTACGTTCATACGATGGGAGCGCTAACCGTGAGTACGGAATGAGGCGCGAGCATTTCACGTTACACGTCAGCAATATTGACTGGGTCGAAACTGGCGAGAACCCGAGCAAACCATCGGTATCGATCGACTTTACCGGCCCAGCAGCGACACTCCGCGAGCGCCTTACTGGCCCCGACGACGAAATCCTCGACGCGGGTGAAACCGACGTCGCCTTGCGGCTCCAGGAACCGCTCGGAAACGACACCACCGGCGTCGTCAGCGTCACGAACCGCATCACGGGCGACTTCATTCTCGAACTCAACGAGGACGCGGCCGACGTCCTTCAGTTCATTCGTGCGGCCCGTGGGTACGGCGAGGGTGCGGCCGACGACGAGGGCCGGTACGAGGTCGAGATCACGCTCGATGGCGACTCCTTTGTCACCTACGACAAACGAACGTTCCTCGTCTACGACGACGAAGGCAGTCTCCTCCGACAGCACAGCCTGATCCCGAGCGGCGTCGAACTCTAGATCGAACGCGCTAGATGCTCCTCATCCAAATCGGACTGAGCCGCCACGTTTGAAGCCGGTTCCGCGGTCAGTCGCGCCAGTAACGGGACACACTGACGGTGCTTGTATTGCATCCGAACGCGTGCCTGCCGCCGACAGTTTTGCGACCGATCGCCACACAATCCTTAAGCCGAAACCGTTCGTACCTGTGGGTATGCATAAGGACGAACTCCTCGAGCTACACGAAGAACTCGTCGTCATTATGGAGTACTTCGAAGAGCGCGAGGAGGTCGACGAGAGCCTGTTCGAAGCGTACCACCAGCTCGATGTCGATCCCTCGCATGTCCATAAATCAAAGAGTGAACACAAACACGCCGTCTTCGTCCTCGGAAACGCACTGGCGGGGGCAATGAGCGAAGACGAGTTCTCGAGCGCGGGCCGAATTGGCAAGCGAATGAAGGAACTTGCCGAGGATGCCGAGTCGAAAATATAGGCGAAACGTATTTGTTGCACTTCCCGCTTGTTGAACTATGGACTCGCGCACGCAGGAGCGCGTTGAGGAGTGGGATTCTCGCTCGTTCAGTGGTGGTTTCGACGGCCTCTCTGATCTCGCTGACGGTGGCTTTTCGGGAGCCGTCGCTGCGGGTGGTTCGTGGCTGTGTATGCTTAACGGCCGCATCGTCGGCGTTCTCGGCGGTGAAATCACGGACTTCGAGGATGTTACGGGAACCGTTTACCAGGCACCGCACCCGTCGTTACCGTTGCTCTGTACGATGGAAGCACACGGGGGCGACGTTCAGGCGAAGTACTACACGAACGAGACGCCGCTCCGGGAGGTCGACGAGACGCTCCAGAACGGATCGTTTACCGGCTATATCGAACTGAGCGAAAACGTTCTCAGCGGCGATTACTACGCGGTTTACTACGGTGGTCGTCGGATGGCAGCCGCCTACATCGGGAACGCAGAACGGCTGATTACCGGCGACGAGGCGTTCGAGCGAGCCGACGATGAGGTCGGCATCTACGAGGTCATCGATGTCGACATCGAGGTCACTGACGTGCCGGGAACCGAAGCACCAGCGGTTGAGACCGGAACGGAGACGGCCACGGACGACAGCGAAACTACCGAAGGCAGGGCGGCGACGAGCCAATACGCCGATGTGTCCGACCCAGCGGCGGACGACTACGGACCCGTCGACGACACGAGCACGGCGGAGCCGACCGCCGACCCGACCGAGTCAGCGATCGATCCGATCGACGTCTCCGGCACCGAGCCGGCCGTCTCGGGAAACGGTATCACCGAGAGCGGAGATTCGACACTTACAGCGCCTGGTTCCGGCGAGTCGGACGGAATTACGGCACCAGTAGATGGTGCCACTGCACCGGACGCCGACTCACCAACCGACCCCGCACAAGCACAGTCAGGCGCTCCGGACGAGTCCACGGCCCAGGGCGGGATGACAGCCAATCCGGACCCAGAGACGGTCGAAGCAGCAGCGGAGGAACTGGACCAGAACGATATTTCCTGGCTCGAAGACGATGGAGACGAGGGGGACGATGCTGACGACTCGGAGACAGCAGCGCCATCCGCCGGTCCCGACACGGAGACAGCGGATTCGGCTCAAACCCAAACCCAAACCCAATCCCAGTCCCAATCCCAATCCCAGGAGCAAACGCAGGAACAGCTGAACGACCGCCGGCAGCACCGAGACCAGCCCCAACCCCAGGAACGGAATCCGGATCGAGAGCAGAACTCCCCCTCGTCTCGATCACAGGACCCACCCCAGACTCCACACCGGTCCGCCGACCCCGCCGCCTCCGCCGACCCTGCCGGCCCAGTCGATCCTGATGCAGACGATCCCGACGCAGCAGAACTCGATCAGCAGTTCGAAGCCGAAGAGCAGTGGCGCGAAACCCGGTCGATCCCCTCGCTCGATCCCGACAACTCGGCGACCGCGGACGCGGATGCAGACGCAGATTCCACTGCCAGTTCTCGGTCCGCATCCGCTGTAACAGCCCCATCCCGAGCCACCAACGCCCAGCAAGCCCCTTCAGACGGCGATCGAAAGACCCCCGAGACGGACACCGAAACCCAATCGAGTTCAGTGTCCGCTCAGGGATCGCACTCGACTGAGGAAACGCGACGATCGAACAGTTCGGACACGACAGCGGCCGAACCCACCCCTGACGACGACCGACACAAACGCCAGCTCACCCAGTATACGCGCCGCATCGAAGAACTCGAATCGAAACACGACGCGCTCGCGAACAAAGCGCGGGAACTCAAATCTGAACGCGACGAGTTACGGGCCGAGAACCAGGAACTCGCGGCGACGATCGAACAGCTTCGCGGGCGCGTTTCGGAACTCGAGACTGAACTCGAGCAGGCTCGGGCGGGATCGGGTACCGGCTCCGGCTCCCGACCAGTCGACGCCGAAACCCACCTCTCTCCTGCACAGGCGCTCTCGGGGACGAACCTCTTCGTGCGCTACGCCTCCAAGAGCCAACCGACCCTCGAAACCGCACACGACGGCGGTGCCGACCGGAGTGAGGTCGCGACGAATCTGCGCCTCGAACACCACACCGAGTTCGACGCCGCGAGCGTCGCCGTCGAGGACCAACCCTACGAGGCGTTTCTCACCGAGACGATCGAGCACCGCTTCATCGATTGGCTCACCGAACGAGTTCTCTACGAGATCCGCGATACCGGCCACGCCGACGGCCTGGCCGACCTCTACGATGCGATCCCGCGCATCGACCGCGCTGAACTCGGGGCGACGATCTCGCTCGCGGACGACGATACCGACGACGTCCCCGACCAGGTGACGTTCGATGTCGTCGCCTTCGACAAGATGGGGAACCCGCTCGTCCTCGCGACGTTCAACGACTCCCGCGAACCCGCCAGCCAGGAACTGCTCGAAGAACTCGAGGAGGCGGCTTCGGCAGTGAAGGCGAATTATCCGGATCTCGCGGCTGCCGTCGCCGTAACATCGAGTTACTTCGAGCCCGGCGCACTCGAGGTTGCAGAACAGGCAACGAGCAGCGGTTTTCTCAGCCGCGGCTCGAAGTTGAGTTACGTCAATCTCTCGCGAAAGAGCGGCTACCACCTCTGTCTGGTCGAATCGCGCAGTGAGGGGTTCCACATGAACGTTCCAGAACTCTAGTCGACGGCGTTTGCTTTCTCCGAAACGAACCAGTAGCGTCCACTGCTACCGCCAAGTGAAAGCGGGCGAGTTCTCACTGCCGAGAACAGTACGGATCAGGAGATACTTCACCGGCCGGAAATAGTCGTTCGGGGCGGTGAAGAATTGAGATCAATCTGTTCGAGGCAAGCTAGCGCTGTTGACTGATCAGTTTCCAGGCGTTAGCTGTCGGCCTCTGCGACGTCTTCGATCTTCATGCCCTCGAGCTTGTCGACGATGTCGTCGATTTTGCCGTCGAGTTCATCGACGAACTCGACGGTACGCTCGGTTTTGATGGCACCCTGGCTGGAGGGCTCGATGAGGTTTTCTTCCTCGAGAACGCGGAGGGAGTAGCGAACCTTGTGGTGGGGGTAGCCGGTTTCGTTGGACATCTTCACGATACCGATGGGTTCGTTTTCGATGACCATCTTCAGGACCTGCAGATGGCGTTCGAGCATATCGACTTCCTTCTCAAGTCGGTCTATCATGGCATTTGTTAACTTGTCTTTGTGGCTTTTAAAATTTACTCTCTAGGAGAGAGCCATCCACTCTCAACTCGGTGGTCGTTTTTGAGAGTAGTTAACGCTTCCGCTTGCGAGGCATACACATGAATGATGATGATCTATTTTGCCGGGTAGCGAGTGCGTGCGGACGAATCAGGGGCAGCTATCAGCTCACCCCTCTGTCGGCCGCTGCAAACGTGGATGGATGCGTGTATTCTCGCGCTCGGGTAGCGGAAATATACCCATAACTGTGTATATGTTGGCAGTCTCGTTCCGGGTGACGCCCCGGTAATACCGTAATCTGTTTATCGGATCGGCAAGAATCCGCCGCTGTTATGACCGTCACAATCGTCGGGGCTCAACTCGGCGACGAAGGCAAGGGCGGCGTCGTCGACCTCTACGGCGACACCGCCGATGTCGTCGCCCGCTATCAGGGCGGCGACAACGCTGGACATACCGTCGTCCACGACGGTGAAGAGTACAAGCTATCGCTCGTTCCGTCGGGAGCCGTCCGGGGCAAGGTCGGCGTCCTCGGAAACGGCTGTGTCGTCAACCCCGAGACGCTGTTCGAGGAGATCGATGCGCTTCGCGAGCGCGGGTTGGACCCGGACGTTCGCGTCGCAGAGCGCGCCCACGTGATCCTCCCGTACCACCGCGCACTCGACGGGATCGAAGAGGAAGAAAAGGACGACCTCGCCGCCGGCACGACCGGGCGCGGCATCGGTCCCACCTACGAGGACAAGGCCGGCCGACGCGGCGTCCGCATCGGCGACCTGCTCGATCCCGACGCCCTCCGCGACCGGCTCGAATACGTCGTCCCCCAGAAGAAGGCCCTCGCCGAGAAGGTCTTCGAGAAGGAAACCGGCGAGGCGTTCGATATCGACCATCTCTACGACACCTACCGCGAGTTCGGCGAGCGCCTCGCCGAGGAGGGAATGATCGTCGACTGCGGCTCCTTCCTCCAAGAGCGCATCGACGCTGACGAGAGCGTCATGCTCGAGGGCGCACAGGGAACCTCGATCGACATCGACCACGGCATCTATCCCTACGTCACCTCCTCGAACCCGACCGCGGGCGGGGCGACGGTCGGCACCGGCCTCGGGCCGACGGTCGTCGGTCAGGGCGAGGTCATCGGCATCATCAAGGCCTACCTCTCGCGGGTCGGCACCGGCCCGCTCCCGACCGAACTGGGCGGCGTCGAGGGCCAGACCCCCGACTACGATTCCGCTGAGGCCAGTGCGGACGAGGAAGAACTCGCGACCTACATCCGCGACGAGGGCGGCGAGTACGGCACCGTCACCGGCCGCCCCCGCCGCGTCGGCTGGCTCGACATGCCGATGTTGCGCCACGCCGCGCGCGCGAACGGCTTTACCGGCCTCGCGATCAACCACATCGACGTCCTCGCCGGCCTGGATGAAGTGAAAGTCGGCCACAGCTACGAGTTCGACACCGCCGAGCAATCCTCGGCGAGCAATCAGAACGCATCGCGTTCTGATGACGACGACGAACTCCTGACGATGCCCCCAACCACCGAACAGTGGGGCCGCTGTGAGGCGACGTTCAAGACGTTCGACGGCTGGGAAGACGTCGACTGGGCTGCCGTGGCCGAGGAGGGCTACGACGCGATTCCGGAGAACGCCCGCACCTACCTCGAGTACGTCAGCGATGAACTCGAGACGCCGATCTACGCGGTCGGCGTCGGGCCGGGCCGGGAGGAAACCGTCATCGTCGAGACGCCCGACGAGTAGCGACTCGACGGTCTTCAATCAGTCTCCGATCTGCCTCCGGTCACCGCCGCTCCCGTGACAGCGACGGCTACGAGATCGGGTACAGCAACTGCTTTTGCTCTTCCGGCCAGTAGAACTGTCCGTCGTAGTATATCGGACGGATCGTGTTCGAGATGTACTCGTTGAGACCGTCCGGTTCGATTTCGTGTGTGATCGTCGCCGGAATCAAGCGCTTTCGTTCCGGCCGGTTTCCTCGCCAGTGGGCGCCGACCGGATCAACCGGGAACGGGACGGAGACTCCTTTAATAGTGCCGTCATCAGACGTGTGCAGGGATTGAATTTCCGAGGGACGCCACTTCGCGACGAATCGGTGCGTTCCATCTCCGACGACGATCCCGCCGTTACCGCCGCCATCACCGTCATCACCGGAACTGACGGTCGCACAGGTGTGTGCCGTCGCGAGGCTCTGGCCGTACAGGAGCAGTTCGCCGATCGTCGTCGAGATTGCAGCCTCCTCGTCACCGCTGTCCTCGGTCGGCGCTTCCGGCGTGCTGTAGCCCGCCACACCGGCGATGCTTCCCGTCTCGACGAGTTCAGTCGCGACCGTCGTGGCGTTCGTCGCATCGAGTTGGAACAGCCCGACCTCGTTTCCGGAGAGATCGGCCGGCTGCAGCGCGCCGTCGGTACACGCCAGTCCGCGCCCCGTTTCGTCGCACTCGCCGATGTAGTGCAGGAAATCGGCTCCGGTCTCGAACACGGCATCGAGTTCAGCGCGCGTCGGTTCGTCGACGCGTTCGACGCGGGGCGAGACGGCGTCCGATCGGCGGGTGTAGGTGTCGACGACGGCGGTTCGTGCCGATTCTGGAACGCGGTCGGTTGCGAAAACGATGACGACGGTGCGGTCGTCCGATTGGTGTTCGAGATCGGAGAGCCGGTTTTCGTAGGCTGTGAGGGTGGCTGTAAAGGTCGTCCGCTGGGCGGCAGCGACGGGCGTGGAACGGGTCTGTTGGTGGGCCTCGGTGGCGTCCGCGTTCGGCTGCACGTTCGTCTCCGTCGCCGCCGCTCTGGCCGCGTCCGTTTCCGCCGTCTCACTGCCCGTCTTCGTCTTCACAACCGAACGCGATCCAAGCACGCCGTGTATTCGTCGCCGCACAGCCAGTTCGTCCGCACTGGTTGCCGTCTCGTCAGTCCGAACCTGATTCCGATCCCGATCCCGACACCGATCCTGTTCCCGTTCCCGTGTCGATGGCGGCTCGATCGCAGCGAGGTCATAGAGCAGATGCGGGAGCGCGTTGACGTGCTCGAACGTCGGGTCGACGGTCATCCGATAAGGCCATCGCGGTAGAATCTCCTCGATCGTCTCGTCGGAAAAGGACAGATACGTCCGGACGCGCTCGGCGATCGGCTTCCCCGGACAGTCCGTCAGTTCGATCCCGGCGCTTCGAAGCTGCTCGGATTCGACCACCGTCAGTTCAGTTGGCTCGACCCACGACGCCAGCAGGTCGAGGAAAAACGTCCGCCGCAGGAGCGCTCGAACGTCCGTTGGGAACGCGGGACCGGCACTGAACTCGTGGAGCAGTCCGTGTTGTGGAGAACGAAGAACAGGTGCGTCTGTCGCGGTTCGGTCGGTACAGGCCGGCGTTCGGACGCGCGCACTGAGATAGTACGCAAGCGGTGCCACCGTAAAGAGTGCCGCTAGCTCGTTTGGCACGACGAGTTCGAGATCGGTCTTGGGCGTCGCGTCGCGAACCGCGTCGGGAACGCGGGTTTCGTCAGCATCGGCGTCAACCGAGAGCAGCGGCGGGTAGCCCCGATAGTTGCGGTGGACGCGGTCGACGGTCGTCGTCTCGATCGAGGCGGAGAGGTGCGAGAGTGCGGTGGCGACGCCGTCGGGCGTCGGAGCGACCGTCAGCTCGTCGCGCGGGTAATCGACGGGTGACTTGAATCCCACGGTCACGCGCGTCGGGTGGGGAAACGAAATCGTCAGCGGGCCGCGCGAGCGGTTTCGAAGCGTCGCCGGGCCATCGAACCGGAGCCGGACGAAGATATTCGATTCGAACCGGCAGACGTAGGAGCCGTCCGAGAGCGTCAGCTCCTCGTCTCCGGCCTCGACGGAGAGCCGCGAGTTCTGAAACGACGAATCGTCCCGCTTCGTAACCGATTCGAACGCCGAGTCGGGGCTGTGATCGGCGGCTGCGTCGCCGTTGCCGTCACCGCCGGTGGTGCCGTGTCGGTCGCCGGCCTCGTCCAGGCGCGTGATATCGACCATATTCAACAGGTCGTATCGGAGTTCGGAGACGCGACCGACAGCCGTGGCGTCGATCGGTTCGTCGAACGAGTGGGGATCGTCCAGTCGATCCCAGCCGACGAGACCGAACGAAACGGTGTTTCCCGCGATATCACTGGCTCGAAGCGTTGTCCCGCGTATCGAAACGGTCACGGGATCGGTACCTGTGGAGCGGCTCATCGTGTGTCCTCATCAGCCGCGTTCGTGTGCTCGTCCTCGGTTTCGTCTCCGTCTCCGCCTCCGCCGTTGTCCCCCTTACCGTCCCCGTCACTGGCCTCGCCGGTCGGTTCCAATTGGTGGGCAGGAGTACCGCTGTCCAGCTCCGGCTCGGTCGTGGAGTCGGGTGCAGGGTCCGCCTCAGGATCAGAATCAGACTCAGAGTCAGAGTCAGATTCGGGTTCGAGTTCAGACCTGGGTTCAGGATCGGACTCGGACCCGGAGTTGGGTTCGGATTCGAGTTCAAATCGAGAGCGCGTTTCCAATCCATCGACCAAACCGGCAGTCGACTCGCTTCCAAACGCCACTCCGGAACCGCGTTCGCGGTCGAGTTCGCTCGGCCGTTCGAGCGGACTGGACGCTTCGCTGAACTCGAATCGTGCGCCGGGAGTCGCGGTATCGGCGGTATCCGCCGCCGACGATAGCTCAAGAGTCCAGCCGTGTTCCGCGGCGATCTGGGCGACGATTGCGAGGCCGAGGCCGGTGTTGTCGGCCGTACTGGACTGGCCGGGTTCGAGGACCGACTCGCGTTCGCCAGGCGGAATGCCGGGGCCGTCGTCCTCGACGACGAAGCCGTTCGGGAGGGAATCGATGCACACGCTGACCGTTGGGCCGGCGTGTTCGATTGCGTTCCGAAAGAGATTCTCGAATAGTTGGAGGAGGCGGCCGCGGTCGGCTGCGAGTTGGGTGTCGCTCGTGGCCTCGAGCGAGGCCGTGTCGGTGTCGACGTTGTTCCAGGCAGTCGTGGCGATCGTGTCGATATCGACTGGCGGTGGGTCCTCAACGCGCTTGCCGCGGGCCATCGTCAGCACGTCCTCGATCAGCCGCTTCATGCGGTCGTGTGCACGCTGGATTTCCTCGAGTTCAGCCGTTGGAGCGGCCTCGTCCGTTTGGCTCTCCCGGGCCTTCTGGAGTGCGAGTTCGAGATAGCCGTCGGCGACGCCGAGTGGGTTTCGGAGGTCGTGGCTGACGATACTCGCGAACTGGTCGAGGCGTTCGTTCTTGCGCTGGAGTTCGCGCTCGCGCAGTTTGAGTTCGGTGAGGTCGGTGTAGATCAGATAGCCGCGGGTCGTGCCGTCGGTGGTTGCGACGGGGATGTTTCGAAGCAAGAACGGTCGTGGCCCGTCGGCGGTTTCGCGGACGACCTCGACGTCGGCGCGTTCGGTGAGTTCGGTTTCGACGAGGTGTGTCGGGTGTGACTGTGTTTGCGTTTGTATCTGTGTCTGTGCCCGTGCCCGTGACTGTGTCCGTTCCTGCCCAGGCACACCAGCGGTATCGGCCGATTCCGGTTTCGGTTTCGGTTCCGGTTCCGGTTCCGGTTCCGGTTCCGGTTCCGTTCCTGTTCCCGGCCCTGTCCCTTCCATTGTGTCAGCCCCCTCAGTCGCCGTCATCCGCGCCGGGAGAAGGAGTTCCGCAAGCGGTTCGCCGACAGCGTCTGCGGCGTCGTACCCGAAGACGCGGATGAACGCGGAGTTGATAGCATCGACCAGCTGTGTGCCGTCTTCGATTCGATACTGCAAGGCGGCGTCGGGAACGTTCTCGAACAGCGCCGCGAACTGATCCCGTTCGGTCTCGAGCGCGCTCTGGTAGGTGACCCGGTTGCGGGCGTTCGTGACCGTCGCGACGAAGAGTTCGCCGAGGTGGCGATCGGCCTCCGAGAACGCGGCCGGCTCCGTCGCGTGAAACTGGACGACGCCGCCGAACTCGAGCGGAATCGACAGCACCGATCGAAACGCGTCGCTCGTGGGTGCGGCGTCCGGAGCCGTCGTCAGATCGTCGACGACGTACGTCCTGTCCGTGCGGTATGTCTTCCCCGCGATACCCGCGTCGGCCGCGAGCGGTTCGGCCGGGATCAATCCCGTGGTGTTTGCCGCCTGCGGTTCGAACGTGCCGTCCTCGACGGTACAGATACTTGCAGCATCGAATTCGATAATGCGATCGACGCCGCTGACGGCGCGCGTATAGACTTCCGCGACCGACTCACAGGCCTCGAGATCGGTCGCGAGGCGGCCCAGCTGGGCAACGCTATCACCGAGATGAGCGGACCCCATCGACCACGATCACCCCGCTAGATAGTGTTCGGCGCTGTGCAACTCGTTGTCTCATTGGGAATGAGATACACAGTGTCGTATATATGTTCACTGGTTGCCCATTTCGGTGCATCCGTTCCCGAAGCCTTTTGCTGTATGCGATACGCCTACGAAGTATGAAAGAGTCGTTGCTTGATATCCTCCGCTGTCCGCTCGACAAGCACGAACTGGAGCTCGAAAACACGGCGTACGCGGACACTGACGGCAATACTGACGCTGCCGAAGTCGTTTCCGGTGAACTCGTCTGTACCGATTGCGGCGAGCGCTATCCCATCGACGACGGGATTCCGAACCTGCTCCCGCCGGACATGCGCGAGGAATCCCCGGCCTGAGACAATCGAGTCGATCGACAGTAACTACTTGTAACTGGCCCGATACCACTACCTGTATCGTCTCGTGACTGAGTCCGACCCCACTTCCGCCCGCGAGTCCGAGTCGCCGACAGCTGCATCGTCAACCCGTAGTGATACCGATCGGACACAGCCCGCCGACTCCTCGCGTCCACAATCATCTCCCTCATCCCCGTCGAGTTCCGTACCGACGCCCGTCCACGTTCACGTCAACCGCAACCAACCCGAGACGCTCACCGCCGAAACGACGGCTCTGGAGACGAACGACTCGTTCGTCCTCGAACTGCACGGCCACGCGGCACCGGCACACGTCCACTGCCGACTCGATGACACACTCGCCCGCGTCGCTACGCTCGATAGCCCGAACTACTACATCGAGGCGGACAGCGTAACCCCTATCCCCATCAGCGTTAGCGCCGACTCGCTTCAGGAGCCGATCCGCGGTAACCTGGAGATCCTGACCGGCTACGGGTCCGAATCAGTCTCGATCACCGTTACGATTTCACCGACTCCGCCGGATGTCGACATTGACGAGTCGCTTTCGAGTTCACCGCGAGCCGACACCGGTGACGCAAACGCAAGCACGACCGCGGACCGCTCATCGATTGCGCGTCTCCGAGCTGAACTCGGGCTCGAACCGGCCACGTTCGCCGTGCTCGCACTCGGTGCGCTCGCGCTGATTCTCGCCATGACGACGGCGGCGAGTATCGGCGGTCCGGTGGCGACGTTCGGCGTCGGCGTCGTTGTCGTCGGCGTTATCGTCGCGCTGTTCTTGCTCGTGACGTAGTCCGCTGATTACGCGATCGGTCTACTGTTCTCGCATCTCGAGTTCACCGTCGGCGAATCGCTTCGCTCGAAGATACCGGGCACGGTAGCGATTCGCGCCGTCGTTGACGTCGGCTTCGCGGATCTCGTCCGTTCGATCGTCTGCGACCGCGTCGATCAGTTCTTCGAGCTGGTTGCGCTCGCTCGGGGTTAACTCGAGTTCGTACGTGCGCTCCGTTTCGGACTCCGCGATCGCCCACTTGCGCGCGGCGGCGATGACGAGCGAACAGGGTTCCCGGCACGGGAAGGGGCCGTCGCCGCCGTCGGGGTCGAGGTCGTCGCCCTCTTCGTACTCCCACTCGCGCCGGCGCAGACACTGGGAGTCGACGCAACAGGCTTCGGCCATCCAGTCGACGGCCTCGCGCGGGAGTTCGGAGACGACCTCGTAGATGCCGCTCTGGCGGGACGCGGTCTCGCTCCAGTGATCGACATCGAGGGTGCCCTCCTGCTCGCGGTGCCAGTTGGCGATCGTCGCCGGGTAGAAGAAGCCGACGGCGTCGACGAGTTCAGTTCCGGAGAGGCCGGTGAACGCCCAGCCGGTTTCGAGCGTCGGCGCGGTCTTGAGCGGCCGGTAGCGACCGTCCTCGTCGTCGGTCGCGATTTCGCGGGCTGCACGCGGTTCGTCGTAGATTTCGAGGTCATCTAGGTCTGCGTCGGCGTCGTCGACGTGCCAGAGGTCGTAGGCGCGCTCGCCATCGGGTTCGTCGCCATCGACGAATCGGGCAGTGATACAGAGTTGCCCCCATTCACGGTCGATACCGTCGCGTAAGGCGGCGTAGCGAGCCGGAACGGACCGGTCGCCATCGGCCGTCTCGTCGTCGTCCGGCGGCGCGTCCTCACACCACCGCAGGAACGCCCGCCGGGCCGTTCCCTCGCCGCCGACTCGTTCCTGCCAGTAGTGCCAGTTCGTGACGTACGCGTCGACGGTCTCGTCTCCCTCGCCCGCCTCGCCGGCGAGGATCTCCCGAAGGCCGTCCGCGTCCAGCCCAGCTCGGCCGACGCGCTCCCCGTCGATCGCGAGGGTGAACGTGAACTCGTCATCGGCCGACTCGTCGCACGTAATCCGGAGTCCATCGAACGCGATGTCGTTGTCGTCTCCACCATCGGTGACGCGCTGTACCAACTCTTCGACGTGTCTCGGCGCGACCATCGTCAGTCACCCGCCTGCGAGGTCCGTTCGGAGTTCGATTCCGATTCGGTCGCCGAACTCGTGATCTGTCGAACGCGCTCGATCGCGTCGCCGAGTTCGGCACCGGCGTCGGCCGCGCGCTCGAGGATCACGTCCGCCATCAGTCCCTCGGTGCCGACGGCACCGGCGTACCAGATGCGGTGGCCGTCGACCTCGGCGGGGACGGTCCAGCCGAGGCGGTAATCCTCGGTGAGTCCCATGTCCTCGGGGATGTCCTCCTGAGTGTGGTAGCCGTCGGCGACGAACAGCGGGACGACGACGATATCCTCGGTCTCGAAGAAGTCGGTTACGTCGTCGACTTCCGGCTCCTCGTCCATGAACAGCGCCTCGACCTCGTCGAAGCGCCCGCGCTCGCGGATGCGGTCGGCGTGGTACTCGACGGCCTTGGCCGAGTTCTCGTTGCGCTCGGTGCCGTGGCCGACGACCGCGAGGCCGACTCCCTCGCCCACCGATGGGTCGCCGGTGACGCTCTCGGCGCGCTGGACGATCACGTCCGTCATCGCATCGTGGGTACCGACCGGCCCGCAGTAGTGGACGGTCTTCCCGACGTCCTCGGCTTCGAGCGTCACCTGCGAGGCGCTCGTCCCGTCGGACTCCCACTGCTCGGGCTCGAACTCGTCGAGGCGGAGTTCGCGGGGGATGATCCGCTCGGTGAAGTACCCCTCGCTGATGAACAGCGGGACGACGAACACCTCCTCGGACTCGAGCGTGCGGATCACCTCGCGAAAGTGCGGTTCCTCCTTCCAGAACGCCTCGCGGACCTCATCGAACGCGCCCGTTTCGCGGACGGTATCCGCGTGGGCGTACGTCGGGTTCGAGGCATCCGGATTCAGGTGCGATCCGTGCGCCGCGATGACCAGCGCTTGCATATCGAACCCTTAGGAGAGGGACGGTTTATCGACTTCGCTGTTCGCGACAGCCGTCGCCACAGCCGGCCGGAACGCGGCGCGACGGCGTACTCGAACGTTGCGTCGGCTGCGAGTTCGTCAGTATGTCGCCACAGCCGACTGGCAGCGCGGCGCGACGGCGTCACACGCTCAGCGCCGTCCGCGCCTCGCACGTCGTCTCCCGCGCTCGCAATTCGGCGACCACGGTGAACTCGCCCGACTTCGGAGTCTCCCATTCGGCCTCGTAGGTCGTCGCCTCGCCCGGCTCGAGTTCATCTGCGCTGAGCAGCTGGGCGAACATGCGCCCGTCGGTAAAGCGCCAGACCTCCCAGCCCGTCTCCTCGTCTACGACGGCGAAATCCGCCTTGCAGGCGTCGGTGAACTGGAGCGTGACCGTGTCGGTGCCCTCGTTTCGGACGGTAAACGTGAGTTCGACGCCGGCGTCCGCGTCGGGAGTCGCCGCCTCGAGCGACCCGGTGAGCGATGGTGTCATTGGGCCCACTTGGTCACCATTGGTGATAGGTGTTGTCCGTCTGGCATCGGTACTCGACGGGCGGACGGGACCGCCGCTTAGTGCGGCGTCACTTCGAGAGGACCACGTTATCCAGGTAGCTCGCGTCGTCTCCCGAGCGATACTCCCCGCGGATGCGGAGCACGGTCAGATCGGCGAGCACGTCGCGGAACCGCTCTTCGGTCGCCAGGGGCTCCTGACTCGTCAGGTCGATCCAGGGCACGGATGCCGTCATTGGGACCTCGAATGAGGTCCACTCTTCGCCCGGCACCCGCTCAGGATCGCGGAACTCGTAGACGAGTTGCGTGCCGTCGCCGGCGAGCAACACGTCCCCGCCCTCGATCGGTTCGGCGTCGAACTGCTGATCGGGCTGTTCCTGTCGCAGGTCGAACGAGAGCGTCCCGCCGTAGAACGACTCGCGGTCGCCGAGGTACGAGAACGGCGCCTGGTAGTACCAGGCGATACCGCCCTGGTTCTCCTCGTCGCCGATGTGGCCGCCCGGATTGCCGCCCGTTTCGTAGTACGCCGGCTGGTCGCTGCCGCCGTTCTGCGAGACGAGCCAGCCGTCGGTCCCGTCGTCGAACGAACTCTCGATACTGTCGGTCGGCGTCGGCCCGGGATCGATATCGGTCGCCTGCACCTCCTTCGTGAACTGCTCGTCGCCGAACTCGTCGTAGATGCCGATCGTGATCGCCTCTCCGGATTCGGCCACTTCGACGGTCCCGAAATTCGCGTACTCGCCCTTGGCGAAGAACGTCGTCGGGTTCAACGGCGCGTACTGTTCGTCCGCAGGACCGCTTGGCGCGCCCAGCGGCCCGGCGACCGCCTCGACGAACTCGAACTCGCCGTCGTCGTCCGGGTCGAACGCGCCGACGACGGACTTGTGAACGTCGCCGGCGACGACGACCAAGTTCGCGATCTCCTCCGTCTGGACGTGTTCGACGAGATCGAGGAGCTCCGTCTCGTAGCCGGTTCGATCCGCCGGCGTGGCCCACGAGTCCGACGGGTACCCGAGCGGGGCCGGCGAAGCGAGTACCTTCCAGGTCGCATCGGAGTCGGTGAGCGCGTCCTTCAGCCACTCGCGTTGCTCGCGCCCGAGCAGCGTCTTCGAGTCGAATTCGACGTTCGGATCGCGGTACTGGCGGGTGTCGATGAGGAACAGTTCGACGTGTTTCCCCCAGCGGAACGAGTCGTAGAACCGGTTAGAGTCGCCGGGTGCGGCGTCCTCGTCACGATCGAGCGGCCAGTATTCGCGGAACGCGCGCCGCCCCTCGGGCATCAGCGGTTCGATCGGCCCGGCGAAGTTGTTGATGACCTCGTGGTCGTCCCAGACGGTGTAGACCGACGTGGACTCCAAGAGTTCGCGGAGGTTCGTCCGCTCGGCGACGCTCGCCGGTGGGTCTCGCATCTCCTTGTACTTGTCCCGATAGATTTCGAGCGCCTCGTCGAGCGGCGTGTTCTCCGTAATCTTCCCGGCCGGCGTCTGCGCGTCGGCGTAGATGGTGTCCCCGTGATAGAGGAAGAAGTCCGGCTCGCGTTCCGCGATGGATCGCAGGCCGGGGAACGGCGGGTCGATCGGGTCGTCGCCGTAGCCCCACGTGTCGCCGCTCCAGGCGAAGGTGACGGATCGTTCCTCGGTCGCCGACGGTGCCGTGAGGAACGTTCCGTGTTCGATCGCGTCGGGCATCGCGTCGGCCGTCAGTTCGTCGATGTCGAGCGGCCGTTTCGACATCGGCCCGGCCGCGGCGGGCATCGCCCAGACGAAGTACCGGTACTCCGTCCCGGACGCGAGTTCGGTCAGGCGGACGCGACCGGTGTAGTCGGTCTCCCCGTCGACGCCGACTCGCTCGTAGCCGGCGTTGTCGGCCGATTCGATCGGCGCGTACGCGACGTGGATCGTCGCCTCGCGCTCGGCGCGCGCCCAGACGACCGCCGTCGTCGCCGTCACGTCACCGACGGCGACCCCGTGCGTGATCGGCACGATTTCATCGCTGGAGCGAATCGGCTCCGGCGCGTCAGATTCCGAACTCGCGTCTCCGACCGCGGTCCCCACGAGGGCGGGAACCGTCGCGGCCGCGCCGATCGCCCGCAGAAACGTCCGTCGGTCATCTGCCGCCGCGTCCTCCGTGGCTGCGTGCGTGTCTCTCATGTCGCAGTAAATCCGGCACCGAACTCGCTCAATAACTTATATATTTTATATAAATATAAACATGTTCGATATGAGGTGTATTGGGACATTCACTCCGCCGAGAAGCCGACCGAAGTGCTCGGTAGTGTTCCCGAGAGAACCGCTCGAGTACTGATGTCAGCGGAGACGATGATGAAGGGGAGGGAGCTTAAACAGATTTCAATTCGCTGAATCCTTCCCTCTGGCAAAATCATTATACTTCTGCCGGTACGCTCCCAAACCGCCGCAACTGGCTCGACTCGAAACAACAACTCGACGACTGATTCGTCCGGAACGCTATGCCTATCCGTTCGCGCTGCGAACGCGCACGCGTGCAACTGGTCGGCTACGAACCCAGCGGCCGGGGTTCCGCGCTCCTGCTCGCCGATGGCGACGCGGTCGAGCGCCGCGAACTCGAGCCCGGGGACGAACTCGCCTACGCGCTCGGCAAGCGCCACTGCGCCGGCACCATCGACGACGGCCAGCACATCGCCTGCGACCGCCCGTCAGCACCCTACTGCGAGTTCCACACGAGCACCTGGGTCTGTGCCCGCTGTACGGGCACCTGTCTGAAGGACGAAATGGACTGTTACGAGTCCCACGCCGTCTACATCGCCGCGTTCGCCCCCGACACGTTCAAGGTCGGGGTCACCCGCCACTGGCGACTCGAGACCCGTCTCCGCGAGCAGGGGGCCGACCGCGCGGCCCACGTCCACACCGTCCCCAACGGAAAGATCGCCCGCGAGATCGAGGCGAAGATCGCGACTCGACTCGTCGACCGCGTGCGAACCGGCCCGAAGGTCGACGCACTCGCAGCCGAGGTTGACGCGAACGCCTGGGAGGCCGTTCTCGAGCCGTTCGACGTCATCGATCGGTTCGCGTTCGACTACGGACTGGCAGCCGACGGTGAACTCGACGCTCGCCCGGTTCAGGAGACGATGGCGAGGGGAACGGTCGTCGGCGTGAAGGGGCGACTGCTCGTTCTCGACAACGGCGGGACGAGCTACGCCGTGGATATGCGGGATCTCGTCGGCTACGAGTTCACCGAGGGCAAGTCGGAGCGAAATCTGCAGTCGTCGCTCGGCTCCTTCGGGTAAGACGGCGGCCGACGATAGCCGATCCATGGAGAACTGGCCCGCAACGCGAAACGGTATCGATCCCGAAACGCCGGCTCACCGACTCACTCGGACACGATCGACGCCGTCCGGACGACTGTTGCGAACTCGTCTTTGAGCTGTGCCAGGGCAGTTCGGTGAATCGTCTCCGCGTCGAACGTGTCGCTGTCGAACGTCCGCTCGAAGGTGGCGGTCGCATCGGCAACGAGACGCACGTCGAACCCGCGGTTCTCGGCCATCCGCGTCGTCGTCGAGACGCAATGGTCCGTGGTCAGGCCGGCGACAACGAGCGTCTCGAGTTCACGGTCGCGTAACCACGCTTCGAGTTCGGTGTCGACGAACGCGCCGTTGACCGATTTGACGAACGTCTGCTCGTCCGCGCGCGGTTCCGTCTCGGGTTTGAACGCGAACCCTGGCTGGTCGCTGCGAAGCGGTGACGCCGCTTCGGTCGAGTCGTGGCGGACGTGGACGACGGGCCGGTCGGTCTCGCGCCAGTGTGCGAGCAGGTCGGCGGCGCGGTCCTCGGCGTCGGGATTGTTCCGCGAGCCCCACGACGGGTCGTCGAACCCCCGTTGGAAGTCGATCAGGAGCAACGCGGCGTCGTCGGGGATGGCGGGATCAGGATCCTCTGTCATGGTAATCTCGCGGCCGGCTTGGGATGGTCTCGGGTCACCGTCATCGGACACTCCGAGGGTGCCTGGTCGTCGTCGGCGGAGAGCATGTACTGGGGCCACTCCCGGTCGCCGTCGACGCCCCAGTCGCCGAGATCGGCGTGCGGGCAGACGCCGTCGTAGTCTTCGAGCCGATTCTGGATGATGTCGCGCGCACGCTGTCCGGCTTCGTCGTCGGCAGTCACGTTCAACCCCTCAAAGAGTGCGCGCGGCTGGAACGTGATCTCGAGCCCGACCGGACAGTAGCGGCTCTTGCGCGTGTCGTAGAACGGGGCGCGGCAGGTCGGAAACATCGGTTCGCCGCCGAGACAGAACTCCCAGTATTGGTCATCGGTGTCAGTGGGGATGTCTTCGGGCCAGGGGTGGGGATCGTGGAGGTGAAGCGTCTGGAGGATATGCCAGAGTGCGTCGTGGTATGCTTGCTCTGAGAGCGGGTCCGCGGGCGGTTTGAAGAAGGTGACGAGCGAGGCGCGGTCGGCATGATCCCGATACACGTCGAGGTATTCGAGGATGCGATCGCGAAGCGTCAACAGCGCGTCGGCGTCGCTCATCGACGGTACCGTCGTGTACAGCGGTTCCCCGTTGCCGACGGATTCGGCACCGAAGAAACAGGGGAACGGTGAATCGTTTCGCTCGCCGAGCAGCCCGGACTGGAACGTCTCCCAGTGATCGGCGACCCATTGTGGCGTCTTTCCGGCCCGCACTCGCCGGTCGAGTGTGTCCTGATCTAGCAGCGATTGTATTCCTGGCTCGTTCACGAGTCGATCCACTCGGTGGGTGTGTCGGATGTTCGGTAGTGATCCGCGAAAACTGTACTGGTTCCGGAAGATGTGCCGAGCTAGTCCGACTATGTTCGCCTACCTATTCGAAACGTGGTTATTTGTCACAGTCATCCTGAGGTTTGCGAGTCGAATGCTCGATCCGATCGTTTTCGGTGATCGGTGCGCCCTCCAGAATCCGCGCTCGAAGGCCGCCATGGTGGACCAACGCCTCGCGGATTCCCGCTTCGTCGATGTGGCACTTGAGGTACGAACACGGCTCGCAGAGTTCAGTCCCTTCACAGATGGCATCGCCGACACGGAATCGGCTGCCGACCAGGTGATTTAACGGCACTCCTGTCGTCGTCACGTTCCGCCGGTGAACGCCGGGTTCGAGTTCGATGTCGTACTTGCGTTCGACGGCTGCGAGCGTTTCGCGTTCGATGAGCGTGAGGTCGCTGCCCTCGCGGGCGTCGAAGGTCCCCTCGGCGCGGTAGTAACGGTCGCCCTCGAGTCCGCGGCCGGCGACGGCCATACTGCGGTCGACTCGCTCCATCGGCGCGCCCCGTTCGGGCGCGATATGAATCGCGTGGATGCGCCCAGCCATACGGTACGTCTGAGGCGGCACCGAGATAGGTGGTTCAGATTCCTCGCGACGGCTGTGTTCGGTTCCGGCGTGCAGTCTGGGTTCCCGCTCCCACTCCCACTCTCACTCTCGCCCTCGCAGCCCCGAAACACGTCAGCAGCCCCGAAAACATGACAATCCTTTTCCCCGGCGGTCCAGAATCCGAGGGTATGACGGACGAAAACGAACCCGATACCGCTGTCGACGACAACGGTGACGCCGACGCAAACGACGGCGAAGAAAAGTCCTTCCGCGAACGAGTCGAGGAAATCCGCGAAAAGCGCGCCGAAGAGGGTGAAGGCGAGGGCGAGCCCCCGGAGAGCCCGTTCGGCGGTGGCGGCGGCGGACCCGGCGGCATGGGCGGCGGCGGGAACCCGTTCGCACAGATGATGGGCGGCATGATGGGCGGCGGCCCCGGCGGTCCCGGCGGCATGGGCGGCGGACCCGGCGGTCCCGGCGGCAGCGACGAAGTCGGCAACGAAGAACTTGTCCGCGAGGTTCGCCAACTCCGCGACGAAATGCGCGACCAGACGCGCGCGCTCAAGCGGATCGCGGACGCGCTCGAAGACAACTGATCGCTCGCGGTTTCCGGAATACGGTTCGGTACGCGACATCCCTCGAGACGCTATACTCGAGTTCAGAGTTCAGTTTTCACAGCCAGTGTGTACTGTTTCTACGCGTCTCCTCGCTCGTCGCATAGGTCTCGAATGCTAACCCGACATCGGCATACCCTCGACCGTCAGCGACGACACCGATCAGGTGTGATCTGAACTCGAATCCATCTCGCGATCGTCGTCCGCGTCCCGACCCCGAATCGAGGCGATCCAGGCGGAGACGGACCAGCGGTCGACGAGTACGCGGGCGAGACTGACGCTGATGTAGGCGAGTCCGAGGCCCGCGAGCACGTCGATCGCCCAGTGGATGCCCAGATACATTGTCGAGAGCGCTATCGAAGTTCCCAATCCGAGAGTGACGTAAAACCACGTCGGATACCGGTCTCGAGTTCGGTAGGCGAGGAGCGTGACGGTCGTCGCGAGGGAGGCGTGCAACGAGGGGAAGACGTTCGTGTTTCGGTTGACCTGTCGCGTGAGGTGTTGATACTGGGGATACGTATCGTACAGCAGTGCCTCGACGAGTTCAGGCATCATGTTCCGCGGTCCGAAGGCGATGACGAAGACGTAGAGGACGAGTCCGAGGGTGTAATTGAGCGTGTAGGCGGCCAACAGTTCGCGAAGCGGGCGCGTATCAGCGAGGGCGAAGTAGGCGACGACCGGAAAGGTGAGCGCGAAGACGTAGCCGTAGATGTAGATAAAGGAGAAGTAGGCCGTCACGGCCGGCGTCTCGAAGGACTGTAGCCAGAGGATGAACTGGCCCTCGATGTCATAGATGGCCCAGGTGAGGTTCCAGCCGATCATCCACGAGAGGTCGGGAACGATCTGTCTGGCGATACTGTTGAACAGCAAGACGACGGTGAGGACGGCCAGCACGGGTGCCGTAGCGCGAAGCCGGGTTCGCCACTCCGTGCACGTCACTTGCAGTCGGCGGCGGCCGACGAAGAGTGCCACGGAGACGGCGATCATGAGCGTGACGACGACGACCAACTGGACGAGAACCTGTGTGAGCATCAGTATCTCACCCGAAGCCGCCCCTCGTCGTCGTACCGAAATCCGGCCTCCTCGAACGCCGCTCGTGCTGCCTCGACATCGAGTTCACCGTCGGTCCCGAGGAACGGCGTCTCGGGATCGGTTCCCGTCCACGCCAACGAGTCGGGTGTCCACTCCCGGGTGACGGGTGCCGCGATCGGCCGTGCGTGACCGTAGAAGACGTCCGAGACTAACTGTTCTTTGTCGATCAACCGGGCAATCACCCGTCTGAACCGCGGATTGGAAAACGGTGCTGTCCGCGCGTTGAAACCGAGGTGGTAGAACGATCCCGTGGACGACTCGATCACTTCGAGCGGATCCGCGTCGCTGGTTTGCTCGCGTTCACTTTCGGCCGCGAGCACGTCGTCGACGACGTAGGATTCGAGGGCGAGACTCGTCACGTCCGCATCGTCGGTCTCGACGAGTTCGATCGCGGACGTACTCCGCGGATCGATCCGTATCCGGAGCGTCTCGGCGCTGGGCTCGGGAAGTGCGACTGACTCGCGTCGCGTAAAGTGCTCGTCGAAGCGCTCTAGCGTGACGAACTCGCGTTCGGTCCGGTTTTCGAACTGGAAGGGACCGCTTCCGATCGGCGGCAGATTATCGGTGATGAGGGCTTCCGTCGTTCCGTCTGCGACGGTGATAGCGGGGATACTCGCCGTCTCGGTCCGCTCGTCCCAGATGTGCGCGGGCAAAATCGGGATCTCGAGGATGCGTTTGGCGACCGGTTCGCTCGCCGTACAGGTGAACTCGAGTTCGTATGTGCCCTGCTTGACCACGTCCGCGATCGGATCGACGTGACCGCGATAGCGTGGCGACGGCGCGGGGAACTCGCTGTCGTCCCGTGTCGTATCGGACAGAAAGTCGATAGTAAAGGCAACATCGTCGGCAGTGAGTTCGTGGCCGTCGTGGAACTGACAGTCCTCTCGGAGCGTGACGGTCAGTGTGCCAGTGGGCTCGAGATCAGCATCGGGATTGAGTTCGATATCGGGATCAGTATCGGTATCGGTGCTGCTACCGTTCTCGGTACGTTCGTCCCCCGTTTCGTTTTCGTTCTCGTTCTCGTTCCCGTTCCCGTTCCACGTCCAATCGGTCCCGAGCCACGAGGTGTACGTCCGATCGTCGTCTTCCTCGATACCGTCCGTCTCCTCGTCGCTTCCTCCAGCATCCGCCCCACCCTCGCTCCATCTCGGTACCGCAAGCGAATCGTACAGCAATCCCGTGATCAGTCCTCGATTTCGAAACTCAACTGCGAGCGGGTTGAGATTCTGCGACGGCCGGGAATCCGTATGGACCGCCCGAAGCACGGCCTCCTCCGTCGTCGGCGGATCGAGTCCGAGATACCCCATGCGGGTTGCGAGATGGCCTTGCTCCCAGCCGTCGAACCGATCGGTTCGAGCGAGTCTGAACTCGTGTGGAACGCAAATGGGGACGAACGGTTGTTCAAGCGCGAGTGCTTCGAGGGTCTGGCTGACAGCCTGTTCGCGCTCCTCACCGCCGGCGCGCTGTTGGCGATCGAGATACGTATCGAACGTGAGATTCGTAAAGCCAAATGGATTCTGCCAGCCCGATTCGTCGGCGAATTTCGAGTGGAGGGTTTCGTAGAGAAAGTCCGGGCGGATATCGCCGGGGTGGCGACCGACGTAGATATCGAAGTCGTGGTTAATCAAGACACTGCGGCGAAACGCCTCCCGTGACTGCATATCGATCTCGATGTCGATTCCGGCAGTTTCCAGCGTCGCGCTGATATCTTGTGCGAGCTGGATACTCTCTCTGTCCCCGTCGGCGGAAAGCGTCGTGATCGTCAGCGAGAGCTGTTCGACCTCGTTTCGATTGACGATACTGCGGACATGTTGGAGACAGCCACTGGTCGATACGGAAAGACCGACCGACGCGGCGAGCATTGCTCGACGGCTGAGACCGCCGCTATCGCGACCTGCGGACGGGGTACGACGGCGGTCCGGACTGGAGGACGGTGGAGAATCACTCATATCGTCCGTTGCCACAGTTCGCCGGGGACGATATAACAGTATTGCGCTGTCCGCTGTTCCACTGTCGGAATCCGTGGCGGTTCAGAACGGCCGACGGACGAAACGGTATCCGATCGCTGTCTCACGAGTTCTTCTGCGATGGCGTCGTCACGGTATCACGGTACTCGTGAACTCGCTCGCGGACCTGTTTGAGGATCGCTGTGAGCGACCACCGATCGACGAGATAGGTCGAGAGGGAAACACAGAACCCGGCGAGCGCGAGTCCGGCGAGCACGTCGATGCCCCAGTGAATGCCCAGATACATCGTCGAGACCATGATGCTGATACTGAGACAGACAGCGATGGGGAACCATCGAGGATACGTCGAGCGGGTTTGGTAGGCGAACGTGGCGACGGTTGCTGAAAGGGACGTGTGAAGCGAGGGAAAGACGTTCGTATTTCGGTTGACTTCGGTGGTGAGATACTGGACTTGAGGGTTGTTGTCGTACAGCATTGTCTGGGTGAGCTCTTCGACAAACACGTTTCGCGGGCCGTAGGCGATAAACAGGATGTAGAAGACGAGACCGATCGCATAGTTGAGCGAGTAGGCGATCAGGAGCCGCCGAAAGTCGATCGTCTTCGGCAGTGCCGCGTACGCAACGACGGGAAAGATGAGCAAAAAGACATAGCCGTAGACGTAGCTGATCGAGAAGTATGCGTTCGCTTCGGGCGAGGCGATCGCCTGAAAGAGCAAGACGAACTCGCCCTCGATGGTGTAAAACACCTCGGTCATGTGGACGCCGTATTCCTGAGAGAGACTGCGTCCCTGCTGTCGCATGATTCGATTGAGCAACAAGATTGCAAGGAGCAAGGCGATTGCAGGTGCGCTGGTACGAAGGCGAGACTTCCACTCCTCGCGGAGCAGTGAGAGGCGATCCCGGCCAACGACGCCCGCGAGTGCGACTGAAAGGAGGATCGAAACAGCGACGGCAACCTGCAACAGAAGCTGCGTAAGCATTGTGTTACCTCAGCAGGTTTCCGTTGTCGTCGTACTCGTAATCTTCGGCAAACAGTGATCGGGCGGCCTTGACATCGAGTTCGCCGTCGGTTCCGAGGAACGGGGTGACGGGGTCTTTGTCCTCCCAGACGAGGGAGTCAACCTCGGAGTCACTGTCGGGAGTCCATTTCTCGGCGACGGGCGCGGCGACAGGTCGGGCGTGGCCGTTGAAGACCGTTTCGGTGATCCACCCCTTGTCGACCAGTCTGGCGACGGCACGGCGAAAGCGTGGGTTGCTAAACGGCTCTTTGAGGGTGTTAAAGCCGATATGGTAGAACGTCCAGGACGTATCCTCGACCCGCTCAACCGGGGCATCATCCGAAATTCCACCGAGAGCGTAGGTCTCGAGGCGGGCCGTCGTCATGTCCGCCCCGCCGCTTGTGATCCGATCGATAGAGGAGGCCGTCCCGGGATCGACCTCGAGACGGAGTTCGGGGACAGTCGGTTCCGGAACGCCGTCTGTACCCACCGAAAAGTGGTCCTCGAAGCGTTCGAGGAGCAAGAACTCGCCCTGGCTTCGGTCGGCGAACTGGAAGGGGCCGCTTCCGACCGGCGGAATATTATTGGCCGTGACGAGCGACCAGGTCCCTTGCGGCGGTGAGAACTCGTCGTTTCCGGTCACACGCGTATCGACGCGTTCCGACCAGATGCGCCGTGGCAGAATCGGCACCGTAAACGCACGCTCGCCAACTTCGGGACTGGTCGAGGCCGAAATCGTCAGGTGGTAGTCGTCCTCAACGGCGATCGAGTCGACCGCCGCGACCTGGCCGCGATAGCGCGGTGCCGGCGAGGCCTCTGGCGCGCGACCGAGCGTCGTGTCCGCGAGGAACTGATAGGTGAACTCGACATCCTGGGCCGTCAGCGGATCGCCGTTGTGGAACGTACAGCCTTCGCGCAACTCGATCGTCGCGGTCGACCCGTCCCACTCCCAGTCGGCTGCGAGCCACGGTCTCAGGTTGCTCTCGCTGTCGTCGTCCGTCTCTTCGTAGGTCGCAAGCGAGTCGTACAGCAAGTCGGTGACGGTCCCTCGTTCTCGGGCCGTCGCAGAGAGGGGATTGAGGTTTCGCGTCGGCCGAGCGTCGGTGATCAGCGCGTGTAGCTGCTCGACATCCGCCGCCGGTTCGAGTCCGAGATAACCGAGCCGGGTTGCGAGATGCCCATCTTCCCATCCGCTAAAGCGATCCGTTTGGACGAGCCGATACTCGTTCGGGATACAGACCGGAATGAACGGTTGTTCGAGGGCGAACCGCCAGAGCAGTTCGGCGATAGCGTCCTCGCGCTCGGCTCCCTCGACTGTGCGTTGTCGCTCGAGGGCACCATCGAAGGAGGGGTCCGTAAATCGAACCTCGCTATCGAAGGAGGGGTCCATAAACTTAAACGGATTCTGCCAGCCGCTTTCGTACGCGTATGTCGAGTGTAACGCCTCGTAGAAAAAGTCGGGATTGAAGTCGGCCGGGTGACGCCCGACGTAGATATCGAAGTCCTGGTCGAGCAGGACCGTCTCGAGGAGTTCAGATCGCGATCGTGTGTTGATCGTTGCGTTGACGCCGACGGAGCGAAGATTCTCCTCGAGATGGCGTGCGATCTGGGCCCCTTCTCTGTCCCCATCCGCACCGGGCAGTGTGAGAATGGAGACGGACATCCCAGTGGAACTATTCGGGTCGACGACGCTCTGAACGCGGTTGATACAGCCGCTCGCTCCGATCGAGAGGCCAGTCGCGCCGGCAGCCAGCATCGCCCGTCGACTAATCCCCTTGGTAGACTCGTCGGACTCATCTGGTGGCGAGTTCATATCGATTCGGTGCACCTCGGTCGGTTGTCGGCTAACAGTCGGTTAGACATCGGTTTCGATTGTAAAGAATCTGTGGACACTGTGTGTGCTCGCGCGTCACGTCTCATCGAGCGCCCGGGCCCGGAGAGTCGGACCGGCGAGTCGAGCGCGGGAGAGCCAATCGTCGAACGTGGAGGGAGGGATTGGGGAATGGTCACGGTTCATCTCGTTAAACTGTGGGGGACCTTCGTGCCACGAGTTCGGTTCCATAGTAGGACGGTTCGATCAGTCGTACACTTCAAAGGGTCAACACCCCCAGTATAAAACGCTTCGAAACCATGTTCTCTTGAACGTTGGTTGAAACTAGACGTGTGTGATCGCGCTGTTCCCTGGGATCAGCCTCAGTACAGCCCGGATTAGTGGCAGAACACAACATCAATAGGTTGTGGCGTCCAACCAGCAGTATGACCGTCGCCGCAGAACGGATCGACCGGCTACACGAACTCGCTCGAGCGGCAGCAGCCGATGGCGAGGACGACCGGGCGCGGTACTATGTGCGCCTGGCTCGGCGTGTGGCAGAACGAAACCGTCTGACGCTGCCCCGCGAGTTCCGGCGGTTCACCTGCGATGCCTGCGATGCGTATCTTCGGCCGGGCGCGAACGCCCGCATTCGGCTTCAGGACGGCCACGTCGTGATCACCTGCGAGTGCGGCGCACACGCCAGATATCCGTACGGCGATCGGCAAGCCGGGACGGCGACAGCCGATTCGGAGTCGGCGGCCGACGCGAGTACTGAGTGACGAACTGGCGAACTGGCGAACTCCCGAACTCGCGGCGTTCGAGCGGCGCTCCTTCGAGAGGATTAACCACCTGGATACGATACGTGGCGTATGGACAACCAGCGACTCAAAGAGCAGGCCCACGATGTCGATGTCACGGTCTGGATCGGCAAAAGCGGCATTGATGCCGTCGTCGACGAACTCAACAATCAGCTTTCGAACCGCAACCTCGTGAAGGTAAAGTTCCTCCGCGCGGCCCGCGCCGGGAACCCGACCGAGGAGAAAGCACGGACGCTTGCAGACCGCGTCAGCGCTGACCTGATCGAGACGCGCGGGCACACGGCCGTCATGCACCGGTAGGTGTTCGGACTACTCGAAAGTGATGGTGGTGGCAGCCGATGGTCGCCATAATCTACACGACCGGCGATTACGGATTCGACTCCGTCGACACGAAATAGACGCCGACAGCCATCACGACCCCGCCCAGGACGAACCGCGAGCCGAGCGACTCGCCGAGCAACGTCGCTCCGAAGACCGCGCCGACGATCGGCTGGATGAAAAAGAACGCCGAGATAACGCTCGCGTCGACGAACTCCAACCCCTTGTACCAGCAATACCACGCTGCTGCCGTCCCCAGAACCCCGAGATAGAGCACCGCGAGGATCACCTGAGGCGTGAACTCGATCGCGCGAAGCGAGGTCCCCGTTCGGGTGAACTCGACCGGGACGAGAACCGCGAGCATCGGCACGGCAGCCGTGCAGGAGTACGTTGCCGTTTCTAACGCCGAATAGCGTTCGATTAACGGCTTTCCCAGCACCGTATAAAGCGCCCAGGTCGCACTCGCGAGCAAGAGCATGAGAATCCCCGTCGTCGCGACCCCCGCGAGTTCAGTGAGGTGGTACTGCCCGGAGAGGACGATGACGGTTCCGGCGGTCGCGGTCACAATACCGGCGACGAGTCGTGGCGAGAGCTCTTCGCCGAGGAGGGCGACACCGAGCAGGATGGTAAAGATCGGCGTCAGGACGGTGATGAGCGATCCCTGGCTCGCGGTCGTGAAGGCGGTGCCGAGAAACTGGGTTGCGAGCGAGGCGGCGACGACAGCCCCGAGAGTGAGAAAGCTAAGGCAGTCGCGGCGAGTGAACTCGCGCCGGGGATACCGAAGGCGGACGATGGGCAACAGTGCGGCTGCACCGACCAGGACGCGCAAGAACGCGAGCGTCAGCGGCGGGATGGCGTCGAAGCCCCACTTGCTCACGCCGTAGAGGCCGCCCCAGAGCGCTGCGGCGGTAAGCGGTGCCAGTGCGAACAGATACGTCGATATCGACGGCAGCGAAACGGAGTTCCGGTACACAGTGTGAACGCAGAGGAGTATGGACTGCCCGAGAATGGCTGCTCTCGTTAGGATGTTAACCCCGGCCGGCTCAGCGCCCGCCGTCCGGTTCGGCGTGGTCGGACTGGTCGACCGGTCCGATGGCCGAGACGGCCGAAACGAGGAGCTTCCGTTCGGCTCGTCGGAGCGTCTTCGAAACGGCGGCGTCCGAGACCCCGAGTTCAGCTGCGAGGTCGCCGAGCGTGGCCTCGCGCGGGACGTCGTAGTAGCCGCCGGTGACGGCGCGGTGGATGGTTTCGCGTTCGGTCGGAGTGAGTCGCCGGGCACCGTCGAGGACCGTTCGGCCGATGGTGTCGGCGCGAACGTCTTCGAGGACGGTCGTCGGATCGACCCGCTCTCGACTGCGGATCTCGTACTCGTCGTCGAGGTCGGCCAGGACGGTGAGCGTTCGCTCCGCGGCCGCGGCGTCGTCGAAGCCGATCTCCCATCGCTCGCTCCCGTCGACGTTTTCGAAGGGTGCGGTGAGGTAGCCGCCGTTGGCGACGACCGTCCCCATCGTGTCGGTCGTCCCCATCGTCAGGTGAACGCGGGCGGTGCCGTCCCGCTTTGCCAGCAGTTCGAACGAGTCGGTTTCGTCGTGGCTCCGAATCACGTCTAAGCCGCGTTCGACGGCCGCGCGGTCGCTCCCGTCGGCGAGGATGCGCAACTCGAGCTGTGATCGGTCGTGATCGTAGTGCCAGTGTGGCGTGACGAACGCGACCTCGGCCGCTGAACTCGCCGCGCTCAACGGGCAATCGGCCTGTCGAATCGAGAGCGCGAGACTGATCATACGGACGCCACGCCCCGAGGAACTAATCGTATTGTGGTCTCGGCGAATGCTACGGCTGGAGAACTGCGTGGGTCGAATCGAAGACACAGCAGTCGTCAGCGCCATCGCTCCGGATCGGATATGACGGCAGATGAAGTATGAATGTGGAAGCCGCGATTGCCCGGCGTTCCGGCCGGGGGAATCTCGGTTGCCTCCTCCACCCCGCGACCCGTCGAGCGACAGGTGTCCGGCGGTCCACTGCTCGCTTCCGCGCCTGATGGGCTGTCGCCGACTAACCACGATGGGACGTCCCTGCGGACGGCCACCGTAGACCGCTGTCCCCGACGGACGAGGCTTCCACGTTGGCTCCCGAGGCCCCGGCCGGTCTGACCGGACGCCCGCGGTGTTTGGTCCCCGCTAAAGGCCATACTGCGGGTAGTGAGCAGGGCCTAACTGCCCGACCTATCCATTTGTCTGTATGTGACTGGTACTTAAGGACCTTTCGTCTCCGCAACCGCATACCGGCGCAGTGATCAACCGGGTATCTCGCAGAGCGCGTGGAGTCCACCGCACGGGAAGAAAACAGCCCCACCGACAACGGGCGCGATGTCGCTCCCGCTGCCGGTCGTGTCGGGTCGGAACTGCCACAGGCAGTCGCCATCATCCCCGTCGTATGACACCATCAGAGTTGGTCCGCCCAGATAAAGGACGCCGTCGGCGACGACCAGCGTATCGCTCCCGGCCGTTTCGGTCGTCCAACGCTACTCGCCGGTCGTGGTGTTGAGTGCAGTCGATCGAAACGGGTTCCCGACGTACAACGATCCGTCGCCGATCGCCGATGATATGATGAATTTTAACCATATTAGCACAGCGCGGCACCAATGGATCGAGAAAGAGGGAGAGACAGAGAGGACAAAGAGAGTGACAAGAGGAAAAGGCCCAACTAGGATGGCCTCTAAGGGATGGTCATGGGACTCGGCAGCACCGCAAAGAAGATTCAGGGCCTCTCCGACCGCGCCGAAGCAATGTATAAGCAGGTACAGCAACTGCAACAGCGTATCAAGAACCTCGAAGGAGAGGTCGACGACACGCACGATACGGTCGAGCGCATCGACCACCAACTCTCCGAACAACGCCAACTGCTGCTTGCCCTCGCCGAGGAACAGGGCATCGACGGCGAGCAAATCCTCGCCGAAGCCGCAATCGACGAAGCTGAACTCGACGACGAGGAGTCCACAGCGACCGACGACACGGCCACGGACACCGTTGATACCGAGCCGAGCGAAACGACCGCCGAGTAGCGCCCGTCCGTCCTCGTCGTTGCACGTCTCACCGCTTGCGAAGTCCGCACCCGAGGAGCAGTGTGACTGGTCGACCACAAAGGGAAGACCTAACAACAGTGGCAACATTTGCCAGAACGATGACGACCCACGAGCGACCGTTGGACTCGGTGCTCGAGACGATCGGGCAAACCCCGCTCGTTCGCATCCGCGACGGCCCGCAGGGCGTCCGGATCTACGCGAAACTCGAGTCGTTCAACCCGGGTGCAAGCGTCAAGGACAGAATCGGCCGCTACATGCTCGAACGCATGCTCGAGCGCGGCGACGTCACCGCAGGCGGCACGATCATCGAACCGACCGCCGGGAACACGGGCATCGGTTTTGCGACCGCCGCCCAGCAACTCGGCCTCAACGCCATCTTCGTCGTCCCCGAACGCTTCAGCGTCGAAAAACAGCAACTCATGGCCGCCCTCGGCGCGGAAGTCATCAACACCCCGACCGAGGACGGCATGGACGGCGCGATCGCCCGCGCCCACGAATTGGCCGACGAATTAGACGACGCCGTCGTCCCCCAGCAGTTCTCGAACCCGCTCAACACCGAAGCCCACTACGCCACCACCGGCCCCGAAATCTACGACGCCCTCGACGGCGAGGTCGGTGCCGTCGTCGCCGGCTGTGGCACCGCGGGCACGCTCATGGGCATCGCCCGCTACGCGTTAGAACAGGACCCTGACACCGTCGTCGGTGCCGTCGAACCCGAGGGCTCCGTCTACGGCGAACTCCTCGGCGACGACCGCGAGGAAGGCGAGTACAAAATCGAAGGCATCGGCACCCACAACGTCGAAACCAACGAACTGTTCGATCCCGAACTCGTCGACGCCGTCTATCCGATCTCCGACCGCGACGCCCACGACGAACTCGAGCGACTCGCTCGTGAGGAGGGACACTTGGTCGGGTCGAGCGCCGGGGCCGCAAGCGTCGCCGCCAAACACGTCGCCCGGGAGATTGCCGACGGCGAACTCGACGCGACGCACGACACGGTCGTTACTGTGTTTCCGGATTCGAGCGAACGCTATCTCTCGAAGGGGATCTACCGCTCGTTCGAGGAGTGGAGTTCCTGACCGACGGGCTCATCCGCCGCGGACGACCGCTGGAGCGTCGTCGCGTCGACGACCTCGAGTTCGTCGTCGCGTTCGACCTCCCACACCCGAAGGACGAGATGCGCCTTGCAGTGGTGTTCGACGACATCCATGCCCGTCGTCCGGTTTCGGAGGACGAGCTGACAGACCCCGTCGTTCGAGCAGTTCCCGGACCGGTCACACATAGGTACGTCTCTTGTGTAGTCTACTGGTATGTAAGTCTCTGTCGGTGGTACCCCCCAGTGTTCAAACGCGCGACGATTCGGCGTGTAGCCGCCGGTGTTCGACTTTCATACAGCGATCCTGCACGACCTGCCGGCCCGCCTCCTCGGCACGGGCGGCCGCCTCGGCGTCTCGAATGCCCTGCTGGGTCCAGATCACGTCGGCGTCCGTGCGCTCGAGCGCCGTCTCGACGACTCCGGCGACTTCCTCGCTCGGCCGGAACACACAAACGATATCGATCTCGTCTTCCACGTCCGCGAGCGTATCGAGGGCATTTCTGCCGAAAATCTCGTCCGCGAAGGGGTTGACCGGGATCACGTCGTAGCCGTGGTCCCGGAGATACGCCGGCACGTCGTGGGCCGCCTTGCCCGGCGTTCGCGAACAGCCGACCACCGCAATCGTCTCCAGTCCGAGGATCTCCCGGAGCGCAGCGTCCGATTCGAGTGGCATATGCCGGCCTACGGGCTCCGGACAGTTGTATCCCTCCCGTTTCGCTCGACTCAGATCCAGCCGAACTCGAGTTCAAGTGCCGCACGGCCGACGATGAACGCGAGTGCGGCGAGAAACGTGCCGTACTTGAGGTGGGACTGTCCCGTAGTCGGATCCTCGAAGCTCTCGTAGGCCGCGACGATCATGATCGCGTTGGCCGGTATCACGACGACCAGATACGCGAGTTCGAAGTGCCCGAGGACGTAGGGCAGCGGACTCGCGAGGACGCCGATCGCGAGCAGCCCCGCGGCGACGTAGAGCGCGCGGCGCTCGCCGATCGCGATCGGCAGCGTGTTCAGCCCCTCCTCGCGGTCGCCCTCCACGTCCTCGACGTCCTTGATGATCTCGCGGGTGAGCGTCGCGATGGCCGCCAGCGCACAGAGGACGACCGCCGGCCCGATCTCGCCGACCGCCGCCGCGCCGAACAGAAACGTGCTCCCGACGAGGTAGGCCACCAGGGCGTTCCCCAGCCCGGGCAATCCCTTGAAGAACTCAGTGTAGGCCACCAGCGCCACCAGGTTGATTCCTGCGATGGCAATCGCAAATCGCGGGAGCGTCAGGGCGAACGCCACGGCCGCGACGAAGAGAACGAGGCTGAACGCGAGCGCGCCGCGCGGACTCACCGCACCGCGCGGAATCGCCCGCTCGGGCTGGTTGATCCGGTCGATCTCTCGATCGAAGTAGTCGTTGATCGCGTTTCCCGCACCGACTGCAAGTCCCGTTGCTGCGACCGCTGTCACTGTCTCCGGGGTCTCGGTCGTGACACCACCGGCGACGAACGCGCCGATGAAGGTCAACACGCTCGCGGCGAGCACGTTCACCGGCCGCGTCAACTCGGCCAGCCCGCGGATCGTCTCCCCCGCTGTCATTGGCGATACTGCTCAGGCCGACCGGTTAAACGGTACGATCCGCTGGCGCAGCCGGTGTGTGTCTCCCGTGCGCGCCTGTCATAATTAGTATCGTCATCGTCAGTGTCGGCACCGGTATCGGTATCGGTATCGATATCGACACCGACACCGATATCGGACCCGCTACCGCCAAGCCCCAAGCTCACAACACAAGTCAGATGAAACCGTCAGCCACGCCTCCTCTCGCTCGAGCGCGGTCGCGTCCGCCGGCACCACCGTCACCGCCCCCGTCTCGTCCGTTCTGAACTCGAGTTCAGGTTCAGATTCGTCGGGATTTGGCGGACCGTGATCGTCGGCCGCGGTGAACTCGGCTGTCATTAGCGGGGATTGGAAGTATTGGGACAAGACCTGCGAGGTGGTTTTCAGTGGGTGGGAATGGCGGGGTGTGATGGGGTCTGTCGGAACCGGTGAAAATCGAGTGACTTATACGGAACCACCGGATACGAAGGGGTGCGGGCGCTTAGCTCAGTCTGGACAGAGTACTTGGCTTCGGACCAAGCTGTCACGGGTTCAAATCCTGTAGCGCCCACTCGCAGACGACTCGATTCTCAACTAACACTAATTCGACTGTAGAGGTATCAGTAGGGATATCTTCGCTGGTATTGGTGGTCTGTCAAGGGTGATCGAAATATGATCCCAACAGGAAACGGGTTGCGGCTCCGTCATATCATGCGATTCTCTTCGCAAATCGGGGGTGGTCGGTGTGACGATAGCGCCGTGTCCGTCGGACGATCACTCGACCTGTGACCACTGTGGGGCCTATCCGAAGAGGTTCTGGAGCGTCAGGACGACGAAGAGCAGAATCACTGCTTCGGAGATTACCCACGAGTTCTCGTTCATCCAGTTGCGGACCTGCGGGAGCGCAGCTTCTGCTCGCTCTTCGAGAAGGAACACGCTGAGCGATGGAACCGCCAAGAGAAACAGCGTGAGCAGGACGAACCCGGCCGCATCCGTGACCGGATCGCCGTTTGCCGCGAGGTAGGTTCCGACGCTAACCGAGGTGACGATATCGGTTGGAAAGACGCCGAGGAGGAGAAAACCCAGTTTCAACGAGAGCGGGGGTGTCGCGTTGGTCAGTTTTCCCATCCACGCCGGCGGCTTCGACACGTTCCGTTTCCGATAGGTATCCATGGCCGCGTACAGAAGAAAAACGAGGACGAGAACATAGAGCAGTTGTTTTGCGCTCGCCCCTAACAGACCGCCGCTAGCACCGAAACTGTTCCCGAAGAGGTACGCGATACCGACGACGAGACTGATAGAGAGGGACGCGCCGAGAACGTAGGCCGTAGAGTTCGCCCGCCACTGGTCGCTCGTGGCGAGGAAGATCGGAGAGAGTATCTGCGGGCCCGCGATCATCACGATGGCTAACGGGATGACTTCCAGGAAACTCATGGCTCGTACCCGCCGTGATTCGATTTGTTCTGCCGGCCGGCCCCTCCATTTTTGGAGGCGTATTTACTGGATACCATTACCGTGATTCTCTCCCGAAGCGTAGTAGGCCGCCAACGGCAATTAGTATTGTCGGGATTATGTAAAGAGTCCGTCTCAGTTTTTAGAGAGACTTCGTTCGCTCGCTTCGCGTCGCAATTACCTGTCTACTCACGGCAGCAGTACTCTCCATTTCTCGTGAAGTGGAGCTTATATCCCGTGACAGCATACTAATAATTGACTATGAGAATTAATTGGTCAGCAGTCATAACTGGATTCGTCGTGACCCTCGTGCTCGGGTTCATCAGCGGGATGATCTACGCGGGATCTGACGCCTCGGTCGCGGTCTTACACTGGGGAACCATCGGCATCCTCGGCGGCCTCACCGCCGGCTACCTCGTCGGTGGAAGGATAGGCACCGGTGCGCTCCACGGCGGTATCGCGACCGTCTTCGGATCGCTCATCCTGTTAGTCATCGCAGCGTTTACGACGCTCCTGTTTGCGGGCGTCGTCCCGATGTTCAGCATGGTCGTCCTGGGCTTGCTCATGCTCGCGTTCTACGCCATCCCCGGTGTGCTGGGTGGCGCGATCGGCTCGTGGGCCAAGAGTCGCCGGACCACCACGGAGATGGTCGGTACGCGGGCCTGAGCGACTACCGACAGGACCGATCACTTTTATCGAAACAGCCGTCCTCTCTCGAGGAGTTCTTTGGCGGCCGTTCGTGATCGGTCACGGCTTTCCGGTGGACAGTTCGATTATTGTTGGGTATATGGGACGTTCAGTGTCGACACTGAGTAATAGCGCACACAAATTCAGGTGTTATTCAAAAATATGTGTGACTTTTTTGATGAGGGTCGGAAAAACATTTACTGTCGAGTATGGAGCGTGAGGCATGAACAACATACGCAGTATCGACCTGGACAACCCGCTACTGTATATCCTCACCATGATCATCACCTGGATAGTCGTAGCAGGTGTCTTTGAAACGGTATTCGCTGATGGTAACTGGACGAACGCAATTAGCCAGGGGATCGTCGGCGGTCTTGTTTTCGGGGTTGCGATGTACTATCTCATCCAGTATACTGGGAGCTAACCCCCAGAGAAGAACTCGCGAGGAGCAATTGACCATGTATAATTGAGAAGCCTGGTTTCTTCTGGACACTATCGAACGCCGCGTAGAAAATAGCGTCAGGGTACATGTTAGACGACGCGAAGGTCCCTCGGATAGTCGTTCATGGTCTCGTATCCATCGTCGGTGACGACGACGAGGTCTTCGAGGCGGACCCCGCCGGTTCCCTGTTCGTACAGTCCGGGTTCGACCGTGACGACGTGCCCGGCCTCGAGTTCGCCGGCTTGCTGTGCGAGGTACGGCGCTTCGTGAACGTCAAGGCCGACGCCGTGGCCGGTCGCGTGGGGGAAGCCGCTGTCGGGGTCGTCCGCCGTGCGGCCCGTGGGGTAGCCCGCCGACTCGAACACGTCGCAGACGGCGGCATGGACGGTTTCGCCGGTGACGCCCGCCCGGATGGTGTCCAGGGCTGCCTCGGAGGCCTCGGAAACGAGGGCGTACCACTCTCGGGTGCGATCGCTGGGGGTGCCCTTCACGACGGTGCGAGTCATGTCCCCGAAGTACCGCGTCCGCTTGTGTCGGGGGAAGATATCGATGATGATCGGGACGTTCGCTCGCAGCGGTCCGGTGCCGGGATCGTGGGCGCGGGCCCCCGCGGGTCCGGACGCGACAATGCACTGATCGAGTCCGCAGCCTCGGTCCAGGACCGCGCGTTCGATGCGCTCGCGCACCCGCTCGCTCGTGAGGACATCGCCGTCGAGGTGTAACACGCCGTCCGCGACGGTCGCGCGTTCGAGCAGGTCTTCGGCGGCGGCCATCCCGTCTTCGGCCGCTCGCTGTGTCTCCCTGATGTGGTCAATCTCGCGGTCGTGCTTGACGGCGCGGATCTCGTCGAGGACGTACTCGTACTCCGGCACGACTTCGATGCCGTGCTCGCGCAGCAGATCGGCGGTGCCGACCGGGAACGAGACGGGAACCGACACCGAGTCAATACCGGCGGCGTCGAGGAAGTCCACGGTTACGCGTTTCCTGGCTTTTCGCGGGTCCATGTCTTCGAGTTCAGCCGCGTTTCTGAACTCGGCGCGGGAGCGGATTTCGTCGCCGTTGCTGTCGCGTTCGGCCTGGCTACATTCGGGACCTGGAAGGAGGAGGGTGACGCGCTCGTCGGCGTAGAGCGTGACGAACTCGTCGAGCATGTGGTAGCCGGAGAGGTAGTACTGGTGGCTGTCGTTCCCGTCGGCGTCGAGCAGGTAGCCGTCGGTGCCGGCGCGGTCGAGAAACGCGGTCAGTTGGGGAATTGCCGGTGTCATAGGCCCGAGGTTTCGAAGGTTGAACAATAAGCGGTATTGAGGGGTGGTATCAGGGGTCGCACACGTCTGGTTTGCTGCTAAATGCTATGATCATCACACTATTTCACCTATCGACTGCGAACTAGTTCTCTGTGAGTGTGTAGTTTACAAACATAGAAGCGTGAGTATACTTGGCCTACTGGATGTTGTCGGCCTCTATTGAAATCCCTAGCCGCTAATAGGATTGGAAACTGTCCGTTAGTATAGCACGCGTATTTATCGAGAGTAGATTTTTCTGCTCTGTTGAACAGGGGTACGGCGTCGGGGTGGGTGTGTTATGGCCGCGAATCAGCGGTTGAAAAGTAAAATCTTAGAAACCAATCTTCATTCTTGCTACCAAGTCAGAAAAGTACGCTACCGGTGACCACTAAACGAATCGTCTCTGCCGTAGTTTTCTCTTCCTCTCGGAGTTCAGAAAAGCAATCCAACAGGGCAGACGAGTCCGCCCTGAAGCAAACTGACGACGAGGTAGACACCCACCAGAAGGAGACCGTTTCGGGTAAACGCCCGGAGGAGGCCGTTCTTGAGTGCGGTACGGACGCGGATGGTCATAGTGGTAGTCACGGTAGGGGCTGTCTTAATCGCCATGATATCGATGGGAAACACCGACTATCCATACTCTGCACCGATGGCTGTTCGAAGGATTGGAGGGGCGTGACAGTAGGATTGCTGAGCGGCAATGGGCTCGATGCTTTGGCTCGCCGTATCGGTACACGCCGATTTTCTGAGCCAGAAAATCGGATCATCCGTTTAATGTCCCCGGGTTTGTCCGGTTGAGTGTATGAAACTGAATAGGCACACGATACCACCAGCCCTCTATACATATGTGGGCTGTTGTAGTGCAGTACGAACGTTCCGCACTTCCCCCCGTCTACGGCAGCCGAACACTGAACACGTAAATCAGCCGCTGCAACGGGCACTAATGCGAGGCTGCTGCTTTCAGAATTCGGTGGTGGATGCGTAGCCATGTCCGCCATCGAACTCACGAACCTGACGAAGCAGTATGGAGATGTAACCGCGCTTCAGGGATTCGACCTTACGGTCGAAGAAGGCGAGATCTACGGCTTTCTGGGACCAAACGGGGCCGGAAAGTCAACAACAATCAATATCTTACTTGATTTTGCCAGACCAACGTCCGGAGACACTGAAGTGCTCGGCCACGACGCACAGGCGGAAAGCAAACGCATTCGAGAGCGCGCGGGCGTGCTCCCCGAGGGATTCGACATCTACGATCGGCTAACCGGCCGCAAGCACCTCAACTTCGCCATCAAGTCGAAGAAAAGCGATGATGATCCCGACGCGCTCGCTGAACGAGTCGGAATAGCCGACGCGATAGACCGAAAGGCTGGCGGTTACTCGAAGGGAATGACTCAGCGGCTTGTCCTCGGGATGGCGCTGGTTGGCAAACCAGACTTGCTGATCCTCGACGAGCCCTCAACGGGACTCGATCCTAACGGCGCGCGCGAGATGCGCGAAATCATCCGTGCAGAGCGCGATCGCGGCGCGACGGTGTTTTTCTCCTCGCATATCCTCAGTCAGGTTGAGGCGGTCTGTGACCGGGTAGGCATATTGCTTGAGGGTGAACTCGTCGCTCAAGACACCATTGAGGGGCTCCGCGATACGACGAGCACCGAGGCGACCTTGGTGGTTGAGGTTGATCGAGTGGCTGATGGAGTTCTCGACGAGGTACGCACGCTCGCGGAGGTTTCGGAGGCGAGCGCCGAGGGCACCACGATCACGGTGTCGTGCGAGGATTCCTCGAAGACGGTAGTGTTGGACACCATCGAGGATGCTGGGGTATCAGTTGAGAACTTCACGACGGAGAGCGCCTCACTCGAAGACCTGTTCGCGTCGTACACCACCGATGAGCACCATCGACCAGCGGATGAAGCCGACCAGTTGAGAGACGGAAATAGTCAATCCGACGGTGCGACCATCCAGTCGGCTACCGGGGCCGATGGATCAACTGATGAGGACACGGCGGGCCGTCCATGAGTGCGATCACAATCGCGCAGAAGGATTTCCAAGACGCGATCCAGTCGTGGATGCTGCTCGGGTTGACCGCGGTGTTCGTCGTCTTTACAGCCGGTGCAGCCTACGTCTACATCGCGCTCGGCGCGATCGGTGGCGGAGGAGAGGTCTCTTCGCTTGCGCTCATCAACTTCCTCTCCGGGTTGACTGTGTTTTTCATCCCATTAATCGGGTTGATCGTCGGCTACAAGTCAATCGTTTCCGAGCGCGAGAGTGGCAGTATCGCGCTACTGCTCTCGCTGCCACATACCCGCCGCGACGTCGTTCTCGGGAAAGTGCTCGGGCGGACGGGAGTTGTCTTCACCTCCGCCATCGTCGGGTTTCTAATCGCCGCTGGCGTCGTCGTGGTGCTGGCCGGGTCCCTCTCGCTCGGCAACTATGTCCTGTTCGTGCTGGCGTCGCTCGCGCTCGCGTTAACGTTCGTTTCCCTCGCGGTCAGCTTCTCGGCGGCGACGCGTTCCTCGACCCTTTCGCTCGTCGGCGCGGGCACGCTCACCAGCCTGTTCATCTTCCCGGTGATCTGGAGCCTCATCCCGACACTCGTTCGGTTTATCCTCAACGAGTACACGCCTCTGACGCTGGATATGGCGACTCAACCCGAGTGGGCACAGTTTTTCGTCCAGCTCGATCCGACAGCCGCGTACTCGAACGTGCTCCACGTATTGATCCCCGATCTCACGAGCGGGCCACTTGCCGGTGCTGGGGGCGACGTGCCGTTCTATCTCGCCCCCTCGTTCGGGTTCGTGGTCCTTGCTGCGTGGATCGTTGTCCCACTCATGCTTGGATACTACCGGTTCAACTCAACCGCCCTCTAACAATCAGTATCACGTCGAAGATCGAAACGCCATCGTATGAACGACAGACCATCCAACGATAACACAATGTCACTCACCAACGTCATTACCGATCCGGACGAATCGTTCCGCAAACGAGCCGAAAACCCCGGTCTCCTTCGACCACTCGGTATCGTCTTCCTCGCCGCCATCGCCAGCGTTCTCGCCCCACTTCTCACCTATCGGGAGTTCGTGGCCGCGGGCGCACCCCCGCTTGCCTCCCTCAGCCTCGCAGGAAGTGTGGTTTTCGGATTCTTCGGACAGTTCGTCGCATGGATCATCTTTGCGCTCGTATTCTACCTCCTCTCAATCGCGGTCGGCGGGGAGGGCTCACTCGGCGATACGTTCAAGCTGAACGGATGGGGGTTCGCCCCCGCGATCTTCGCAGGAATTATCTCCGCTATCGCCCAGTTCATTGCGCTTCAAAACGTCAGTGTCCCCGACCTCCCGCAAAACCTCAATTCAGAGAACGCTGCCGAGTTCACCGAAGCACTGGTAAGCTTTCAGACGGCGATCCAAAGTCAGGCGGCTGTTCGGATCGCCGCACTGATCGCCATCGTACTCCTGATTTGGCAGGGTATCATCTGGATGCATGCCACGAAACACGCACGTAACCTGTCGTCCCGTGGGGCCGCAATCGCGGTCTGGATTCCCGTCGGGCTGTTGGTTCTCTCGCAGCTGTACAACCTCTTGACCGGGTGGGTAATCTAACCGCCTGACTTCGAGGGCTCATCGTCGTCGCGTCCTGACTGTTTATTCTGCCCTGTTGAATATCTTTTCTGAACCCCGAGAGGGAGAGAAAACTACGGCAGAGACGATTCGTTTAGTGGTCATCGGTAGCGTACTTTTCTGACCTGGTAGCAAGAATGAAGATTGGTTTCTGAAATTTTACTCTTCAACCGCTGATTCGTGGCCATAACACACCCACCCCGACACCGTACCCCTATTCAATAGAGCAGATTTTTCAGCTTTCAGGGGAGAATGTGTGTATGCCAATCAATGGCGTTCACCACGTAGTGCTTCTCGTTTCTGATATTCCCCATGGTGAGGCGTTCTACGAGGAGTTGTTTGATATGGAGGTACTGTTCCGGGAAGGGATACTGGATGGTGAAGTTGGAACCGTCCCGGAGCACATCGACTGGGAAGATGCTCTCTTGAAGGGTGTCACGCCAACAATGTCCTTTCTAGGCCGGGACGAGTTCTTTCTCGCGGTCGCAGGGGTTGAATCCGAGGTTACAGACCGCAGAGTAGACCATATAGCGTTAGCGGTGGATGAAGTAACTTTTGAATCGGTGACAAACCGAGCGGAGAAGCTTGGATGTCCCGTTGAGCGAAATGCTCCTCATCATCGAACGTTCGAGGACAACCAAGGGTTCGAGTGGGAGATAAATGCGAGTTCATCACCACCAACGCAAGCGTTCGATACTCTGAACATCTAGATCTCAATACTACCAATGTGTATTTAACGCTCAGAATGTCTGGTCAAAATTGTGGGTGAGACAACCAAAGACGAGCCGAGAAGAACCGCAATATTGTCAGCATCCCGCTGATAAGCGAGGAAGCAATTTGTGTGTCGTGTTTTCTGGCTCGGTGAGACCGATAGAATCCCGAATGCGGGGCATCTCGATGAATTTGTTGAGAAGCGTGAGATAGCTCGCTGAGCCAAGTGAAATGTCTCCCCGTCGAATCGCAGTATCCGAGACTTTGAAAGAGGCTATATTCAGTCACCCTACTTGTTGAATCTGAAACTCTCTCAGGATTTCACAGAGTTGTTGCGTTCTATTTCGTGGATGGAGAGTGGTCTCAGTACTCCTTCCCGACAGCCAACGGTAGATATAAGTCACCACCAGTTAACAATTAGAACGGAAGCCACGACGCCGGGTACGAAAGTGCCCCGGGTGCTGATACACCCGAGACGTGGCTTCCAAACCCTCCCGGGGTTCACAAGCCATGTTTGCGTACATTCTCACGGGATATAAACATCCCGCACGATTGATGAGTCGAACCGTCCGCGTAGGATCGTCGCTATCCGTCGAATTCTCCGGAATTTCGGGGTGTGACAATGGGGCTGCGTGACGACAATGAGTCGGATACCGAACCGAACGAAAACGACGACGCGCACAAGAATCCGGGTGAGACGCACGAACACCCCGGTGACGCACACGAAAATCCCGATAGCGCGGCCGACCACGAGTTCAGAACGTGCCCGCGATGCGGGGAGCCGATCACCCGAACGACGGTGATCGGGCCGACGGACGCGGTTGCGGGGCCGTGTGGGTGTCGCGTTGCGCCGCCGGTTCCCGACGGCGTAGCGCAGGGGGATCGGGCTGATTGTCCCGAGCGTCCTGAGCGACCCGAGCGTTCCAACCGAGCCGACCGAGCCGACGAGTCCTAACAGCCGCGTACAGCGTTCGCGGACAGACCCATCCAACGGGTCTGCCGAACGCGAGCGGGTCGCGGCGGGACATCGGATTCCACGCAGCGTGTGATGGGAAGCTGTCCACAGCCATCACAACCACCGCACCACCACCATTCGAAACCGCGGCGCGGAATCCGAACCGAACTCGCGGCTCGACGCTGTTGTAACGCGAGACGGTGCTCTCGAACACCTCGCGAACCCGACCGTTGCACTGAACTCCGTAGATCGATTTCAGTGCACGGCGGTAAGGAGCAAACGAAAAAGGAGCGTTCGGACGACACACCGGCTCGAACGCACTGTAATCCCGGCGCTGCAATCAGAAGCGGTCGCCTACCGCCAGTACGTGCCCGTGATCCACTGCGGCTCGACCGGACGCGAGAGGCCGGTTTCTTGGTCGTACGACGGGTTGGAATCGCCTTTCGTGATGTAGCCCTCGTTCGGCGCGGGGCAGTGGACCGCTTCGGCACAGGTGAGCGAGTCGGTCGTGTTCCCCTCGAGCGCAGCGACCCAATCGTCTCCTTCCGTAACGTACGCCACGGCCCGATGCACCACGAGTCGGTCCGATTCGTTGCCGTCCGCGTGAAAGACGATTATCTCGCCGCTCTCGAGGTCCTCGTGCGATCCCCACTCGGAGACCACGATCCGGGAATCCCGCTCGATCGTCGGCTCCATGCTGCCCGTCGGGACGTGGTGAATCGCAACGACCAGCGAGAGCCCGTACAGCAGTCCGCAGATGAGCACGAATCCGCCGCCAGCGATGAGCAGTTCGCGTTTCATTGGTGTGTTAGTCGACGTCGACGGTGAGCGTGGCCGTCGCCGGTCCCGCGGTCGCCGTCGCTATCGTCTCGGTCGCAGTGCCGAGTTCGACGGTGAGTGTGAACTCGATCGCGGTGTCGATCCGTGCGGCGTCGGCAGTGGGTTCCAGGTGGGTGAAATAGGGGTCGATGGCCGAATGGGCGGACAGCGAAACGGTGTCGATGTTCAGGTCGGTGAACGACGGCGTGAGCGTCCCGTGTGGGAGGTCAGTTGCGTCTAGGAGATCGGTCGCGGGAACGGAGTGGGCATCGACAAGCGGTTCGAATGTCGTGCTCCCGCCAGAGGGGGTGGTGCCGCCGTCGTGGGGGACGGGGGTATCGAGAAGGTGCGGGTAGTCGTCGGGGTCCGTGACGGTCGTCCAGGTGTCCGTGAAGTCGAGGGCCGTATTTGCGCTGGCCGCAGCGCCTTGCAGTTCGCTCGTCGACAGTCCATTGAGGTCCTCGTCGCCGTTCGCTTCGATGAGACCGACGGCCGTTCCGGAGGCGTCCGTGTCCCAGTAGGTTCGGTCGAGGTCGCCGGGATCGCCGCCGATGCACAGAAACAGGAGACACGTCCGGTCGGTCTCGTTGACGGCGACGAAGCCGGCTGCGTTGTCGTGGTCCGGGACGGCGACGGTGGCGTAGGCATCGCTGATGACACCGGTCTCCTCGATGTCGTCTCCGCCGAGACCGACGAGCGACAATAATCCGTCGAGGACGCCGATAACGAGTTCGAGCAGCGAGCCGATCAGCCCCGCATCTTCGCCTTCGCCGAGTGCGTTCGCTCCCGCGAACCCGCCGATGACGGCGTCGCCATCGATGGTGCCCCGTGCGTAGGCATCGCGGGTGTCGGCGACGTTCAGGCCGACGAACCCGCCGGTGAATCGGTCGCCGGTGACGGAACATTCCGCGTACGAGCGATCGATGTGGCCCTGTTCGGTTTCGCCTTCTTCCCGCACGTTCGCCCCGACGAGTCCGCCGACGAGTTCAGCGCCCTGGACGGTACAATCGAGCGCGTACGAGCGGTCGATCGTCCCGATGTTCAGCCCGGCGATAGTGCCGACAGCGTTGGGACCCTGTACGTCGCTGTGTATGAGGCCGACGTGGTCGACGGTGCCCGCGTTGACGCCGATCAAGCCGACGCCGTCGTCGTCCCCGTCGATCGTGAGCCCGCAGATTCGGTGGCCGTTGCCCGTAAGCGTCCCCTCGAACGCCTCGTCCGCGTCGGTATCGGTGAGCGGATCGAATCCGCTTCCGTTGTTCCAGGCTCCCGTCTGTGTTGCATCGATGTTGTTGCCGAGTTCGTAATGCGCGTCAAGGGCTGCAGCGATCGCCTGGAGTTCATGATCGGTCGTGATGACGTACGGATCGCTCGCGGATCCGGCTCCGTCCATTCCGTCGAGGACGGCTCCGAGATCGGTCGGCGCGTGGTCGTTTGGCTCGCTCCAGCCGGCGAACGCACGATCGGCCCGGCCATCGACGTGTGGATTGGCCTCGAGCGTGAACTGAAACCGGTAGCCGTCGGTGAGGACGCTATCGGGAACGTTGGCGTAGTCGATGGCGATCGTCGATTCCTCGGCGACGACGGCCTCGGTGACGATGCCGCAGTTGGTCTGGATCGTCACGTCCGCAGCGTTGAACTCGAGCGAAGCGGCGAACGTCGGTTCCTCGACGCGGAGAAACTGATCGTATCCGAACGCGGATCCGAGGGCCGTCCCCAGGAATCCGGCCATCGCCGTTCGGCGCGAGAGCGATTCGGTCACGGTCGGTTGTCGGTCGGTCGAGTTCATGTCGCGTTACTCCGGTTCGGTCGTTGCTGCCCCATCGAGTGCGATCGTTCCACCGGCGGACACGCCGCGGGTGGCGGGCGGTTTTGACGGGGAGTCCGGGTCTGACGGGTCCGACGGAGCCGACGGCTTGTCGGGTGTTTGCACGATCTTTCGCGTCGGCGTCACAACGACGACGAAGTGCTGTGTCGTCTCGGCTCTCCGGTCGTCGAGTTCAGCGCGAACGATCGCATCGAGGGTGGTGACCGCCTGGGCGTTCCCGGTCGGTTCAAACGCCGCATACGACGAGGAGACCGCAGCGTGTTCAGCGAGTGCCATCGGTCCGTCGCGAATGTACCCCGTCGCGGATCTGGACGGCGTCGGTTCGACGGCGATCGTTCCCGCGGCGATCGGTTCGAAGTCGGCAGCGAACTCGGGTCGGACGAGGAGCGAGACGGAGATTTCCGTGCCGGTCTCGATGTCAGCACCGTCGTCGTACGTGATCGTGATCGGCAACTCGCCGCCCGCGAAGTACATCGCGTCGATCCCGCCAGCGTCACCGTCGACGACCAACTGCTCGGAAAGCGTCTCGGCGGCGACGGTAAGGCCGGCGTCCCGCGAGACGATCACGGTGATCGTGTCGGTCGTCGAGGCAACCGTTCCGTACGTCTTCGATTCGACCGTCACCGCGATTTCGACGCTCGTTTCTGCTCGCTCGTACCGCTCGGTCAGCGCGAACTCCGCGTAGTCCGCGGAAACCGCCGAATGGTCGGCGAGATCGATCCCGCTCCGGTCGAACCCGTCCGAATGAAGCGTTCGGGAGATGACGTCGCTGGGCGTCTCACCGATGTCGAGCGTGCCAGACGCCAGCGGCTCGCGCTCGTCCGCGAACGATGGTCTCACGCCGATCGTAACGTCGAACTCGCTTTCGTTTCGTCTGACGCGATTGAACCGCTCGTAGGCGATCTGCAGCTCGATCGTATCACCGGGAATGCGTATTGGCTCACTGTCGCCTCCGTGCGTGGTGGCGACGATGTCGGCAGGAGAGACGGTCGCGTCGACGGTCACAGCGGGATCGTCCTCGCTCCCGGGGCTATGGAGCACGTACCCGAGTCCAACGCTCCCGGTCGCGCCGATCCCCAGCAGTCCGAGAAGCGCCGCTCTGCGGGAGATGTCGTACTCCGTCAGCGGCGTGTTATCGGTCATTCTATTTCGAACACTGGTTCGCTATCCTGTGATGGCGGCTCAGTCGGTCGTCTGCGGGGCGTTCTCGGCTTCACCGCCGAGGACGATGTGTCCTCCAACCGCGATTTCGATGTCGTCCTCGTCGATGGTCGTCACCGTGACATCGAGTTGCACGGTTGCCTCGCTGGAAACGGTGTCATAGCTGGTCGCGGTGACCGCTAACGTGAACTCCAACGTCGTCGTCGCCGACTCGCCGACGCCGTCGGCGGGCTCGAAGTCCCCGAGTTCGATCTGGCTGTGGTCGTCGATCGGAACGCTGGAGACGCCCAAATCGCCGTCCAACGAGGAGACGATCTCGTCGCTCGGGAGGGCACCAGCATCGATCGTGGTTTCGAAAATCGTCTCTTCACTTGCGCCGAGGTCTGTGGAGGCGAGTCCGAGGTCGATGCCGAATTCATCGACGCCGTCCCCGACCTGGCTCTCCTGGAAATTGATGTATTCGAACGCGATTTCGGTCTGGCTGCCGTCGATAGCCACGGACGCAACGTTGCCGTCGACGGTGGCAATCGTGATCCCCTCACCGGTGAGTTGCAGGTCACTGAACGCGAACGCTGGCTCGTCCGTGGCGAAGAACGTTCGGTAGCCGAACAACCCGCCGCTTGCGACCCCCGCAGCACCGAGTACGGCCGTCCGTCGATTCAAGAGCGCGATACCACGGTCACGATCATCCTCATTCGCCCCCAATATGTCATCCATTATGATACTCTCGACCACGATACAGTATATATAGATTAGAAGTTCTCTCACGAACCGAGAAAATGTGGAATGGTTAATACTATGTGGCGATCACTGCACAGCGCTCGGCGCGAGCCGAGTCCGTGCCGAGAGACAGTCTCCGCCCGGGACGGCGATGATCACGACCGGCCGTGGCATCCGTACCAATACCGGCCTCGTCAATACCAGTCTCGCCACCACCATCATTTCCCGCCCGTCGAAACGACGGTACGGGACCGGACCGAACGCACAGTTCGACACGGAGACGAGGAGAAGCCACCGCGACGCGAGAACAGCGTCAGCCCTCGGCCTGCGACTCGGAGCCCCCGATCCAGCGATCCCAGAACGTGTTGAACTCGGTTTCGTCCTCGGTCAGCCGATCGAGTTCAGCGAGGCCGCGCTCGGTACGGGTCCCCGGAATCGTGTTGTCGAGGACGAGCGCGGCGAGGCCGCCGATGGCCATGCCAGTCGAGCCGATAATGTAGATCGTGTCGACCACGGCGATGGCAGCGCTCTCGATAACGGGTACGAGGACGGTGCCGGCGATGACGTCAGCGCTGAGTAGCGGGTCGATCGCGCCGGCGAGGCCGACGGCCTCGCGGAAGGTGATCGTGCTCTCGAAGTTGCCCATGTACGACGGAATTGCGAGGCCGACGAAGAGGGCGAAGCCGACGACGAAGACGTTGCGCGAGGAGTCGAGGTCGACGTGTTTGAGGTTCCCGATGCCGACGGCGACGATCTGGGCGAACATGGCGATGAAGAGGCCGCCGATGATGGGGTCGGGAATGGTCGCGATGAGCTGGCCGAAGTAGCCGATAAAGCCGACGACGAGCATGATGACCGCCCCGAGCTGGACGACGTAGCGCGAGGCGACGCCGGTGAGTCCGATCGCGCCGATGTTCTCGGAGTAGGAGGTCGAGCCGCCGGTGCCCATGATGCCCGAGAAGACGTTCATCAGACCCTCCATGCCGATACCGTGGTTGATCCGCTTCTCGCTGGGGGCGGCGGCACCGGTCAGGTTCGCGACGGCATAGTAGTCGCCGATGCTCTCGACGATCGAGGCGAGCACGCCGGCGAACATGCCGACGACGAACGCGGTCGTGACCTCCGGGGAGCCCCACTGGAACGGCCGGATCGGCAGGACGAGCGACGTGTTAGTAACGTCGCCAAGCGGAACGAAGCCGGGGTGGCCGCTGCCGAGGACGCCTGTCGCCGACAGCACCGCGGCGACGATCCAGGAGATGCCGATTGCCAGGATGACCGGATACAGTCTGAACGCCCGGTGTTTGAGATCGAGGTACTGCGAGAACAGCAGGATGAGTCCGAGCGTGAGCCCGAGGAGCCACCAACTCTGCTCCGGCGACGTGATCTGGTCGGCATCGAACAGCGCCAGCCCGATCAGGGCGATGGTGGGTGCGATGGCGACCGGCGAGAGGTACCGCTGGAGTTTCCCGACCAGACCGAAGTACCCCATCGCGACCTGGACGACCGCGGCGAGGATGATCGCACCCTGTAACTGTACCAGTGCGGCCTGCCAGTCCCCACCCGCGCCGCCGGCGGTGACGACGCCGATAATGGCGAGCGCGGGTGCGAGCATCGAGAACGGCGCGCCCTGGACGATCGGGTACCGGTTGCCGAACGTCGTCTGGGCGAGCGTTGCGATTCCCGAGACGACGAAGAAGGTCCCGATGAACTGCGGCAATAGCTCGTCCGGCATTCCCATTGCGCTCGCCAGAATCAGCGGCACGGCGATGTTCGCGCCGACCATCGTCAGGTAGTGCTGGACGCCGAGCACGGTCGACTCGCCCAGCGGCGGCCGGTCGTCGATACCGTACTCGATGTCGTCCGCGCCTGCGTTCCCCCCTGCTGTGTCTTCCCCCGTCATCGTGAACTCACCGGATAACGCGCGAGCGCGCTCAAAGACGTGTTGATGTTCGCCCCGCCGTACCGATTCCTGTCACTACCCGGACGGATGCAGCTACTCGCCGCCGTCGTCGGAACGGCCGGGGTGGCCGTCCTGTTCGTACTCTCGCAACACCGACGTGATCGTCTGCGAGACTTCTTCGAGCGCGACGGCGTTCGTCTTCCGAAGGTCGCCCTCCTGGGCCGCATCGAGGTGGCGAAGCGCCTCGCGAAGGTGATCGCCGATCTCGGTCTCGGTTGCGGTCTCGCTGTTGTGTTCGTCTGTCATAGTCGCACCCGGAACACGGTATAGCCGATTCAGGCCGTTAAGTTCGTCGCCGGTACCGGCGTGCCGCGTCACTCGAGCGAGACGGTCGCCGTCGAATCTCCCTCACCGACGAGTTCAAGTGAAGTTGCGCGAAGACAACCACAATGGTAAACCGTCGTTTGCGACCGAGCGGAAACGTGGCGTACAGCAACACCCGTGCAAGACGGAACCGAGGACGGAGCCGGGTCCGTGGCCGGAGACAAGTTCGATGAAGGGAATCGTGCTCGGCGGCGTCAGCTCCGGCGTCGGCAAGACGGTCGCGGCGCTGGCGACGATACAGGCGCTGTCGGATGCGGGCCGCGAGGTGCAGCCGGCGAAGGCGGGGCCGGACTTCATCGACCCGAGCCACCACGAGGCGATCGCAGGTCGCCCGTCGCGAACGCTCGATCTGTGGCTCTGCGGGGCCGATGGACTCAAACGGAACTACGCTCGCGCTGGGACCGGCGACGGCGCACGCGCTGGCACCGCAGCCGTCTCCACCTCGACACCAGCCCCGGACATCTGCGTCGTCGAGGGCGTAATGGGGCTGTACGACGGCGACGCCTCGAGTTCAGCCATGGTCGCCGCTGAACTCGACCTGCCGGTCGTTCTCGTCGTCGACGCTAAAGCGGGCATGGAGAGCGTCGCGGCGACCGCGCTCGGCTTTCGCGAGTATGCCGCGGAAATCGGCCGCGACATCGACGTGGCGGGGATCATCGCCCAGCGCGCCCACGGCGGCCGTCACGAACGAGGGATTCGGGAGGCGCTGCCGGATGACCTCGAGTTCTTCGGGCGGATTCCGCCGAACGAGGCCCTCGAAATTCCCGACCGCCACCTCGGGCTCGAGATGGGATCGGAGTCGGCGCTCCCGCGCGCGGCGCTCCGGGAGGCCGCCGAGACCCTGGAGACCGACCGGTTGCTCGCGGCCGCCCGCAAACCGTCCGCACCCGAGCGCGAGTGCGCTGCTCCGGACCCGATCGAGACGACGATCGCCGTGGCCAGCGATCGGGCCTTTTGCTTTCGGTACCCCGCGACGATCGAACGGCTCCGCGAGCGCGCCGAACTCGTGACGTTCTCGCCGGTCGCCGGCGATCCCGTGCCGGACTGCGACGGCGTCTACCTCCCCGGCGGCTATCCCGAATTGCACGCCGCTGCACTCGAATCCGCGGGGACGCTCGCCGAACTCGGGGCGCGGGCGAGCGAGGGACTGCCGGTCTTCGGCGAGTGCGGCGGCCTGATGGCGATGAGCCAGTCGCTGACCACGACTGGCGAAGACGACGCCGAGCGAGAATCCGGGATCGGGACGACCCACGAGATGGCCGGAATCCTGCCCGCAGACGTAACCATGCACGATCGCTACCAGTCGCTCGATCACGTTGAACTCGCGGCGGTCGACGACACGCTGACCGCCCGGGCGGACGAAACGATCCGGGGCCACGAGTTCCACTACTCGAGCGCGACCGTCGATTCGGACGCGCGCTTCGCCTTCGAAACGGTCCGCGGGTCGGGGATCGATGGCGACCACGACGGGCTGATGGCGTACGATTCGCTCGGCACCTACGCCCACGTCCATCCTGAGAGCGGCGCGTTCGATCGGTTCCTCGCGTTCGCCGCCGGCACCCGCGAGTAGGCGAGTACAGCACTCGCCGACCGGTTTCGTCCCGCCGTCGCCGCGCTGAACTCGGCGGTTCCGGTCACCAGTTCTCAGTGGCGACTATCACGATCGCAGTACCGGTGACGGAGAGTACTCCACTGATCGGCCAAAACGGGTGCACACGCAAGGGAAATTACCACAGCGCTGTTTCTTGTGTATTGTTCCAGATAATGATAGATGGGACAGACAGCGGTGACACCAGTAAACAGGTTGTCCCCAGCGATGAGACGCGCGTGCGAGGGAGAGTTGGAGGCGGAGGCGAAAACGGAAACGGAAACGGAGATGGGATCGAGACGACGAATACCGGACGGCGGCTCGTCACCGATGGCGGCGAGGAGAGCAGCGAAGACGAGGGAGAGGACGAGAACAGCACCGCCGACGAGAACGAAGCGGACGACGAGGATCAGGAGCAACCGAACGAAGCCGAAGATGGGGATGAGGAGGCCGGTGAGGAATCCGAGGCCGGCGGTGACGGTTCGGAGAGCGATGAGAGCGACGAAAGCGAAGGTGACGGAGCAGACGAGGACCCGACCAGCGCCCACGTCGAGGACGCCGAAGACGTCTACGAGGGTGACGAGGCGAACGGCGTCCTCCACCTGGATCTCGACGGCCTGTTTCTCGATTTGCTCGGGCTCGAGGTCAACCTGAACCCGGTCACGCTCGACGTGTCGGCCCGGCCGGGCGAGAACAACTTACTCGGCAATCTGCTTTCGAGCGTGACCGGGCTGCTAGACGGTCCAGCGGCGCTGTTGGACAAGGTCACGTCGCTGGTCGAAAAGCCGGTGAACATGTTGCAGTCGGCGCTTGGAAAGCCGATAACCTGGCTGAAATTCCTCCCGGGGGCGCTGCTGGGGAAGGTGAAGTCGTTGCTCGGCGGACTTCGAAGTAGCGGCGCGGACGGCGAGCAGGAACTCGAGGGTGACGAAGCCGAGGGTGAAGACGAGGAGACTGCAGCCGAGGACGGTGACAACGACTCCGACGCGGAAGACGGCGAAAGCGACGATACCGAGTCGGATACCGGGCCGCTCGCCCCGATCACGAGTTCGCTTTCGTCGGCGGGAGACACGGCGAAACAGAAGGCGGTCGGGTTGCTTCCCGGGCTGCCGGTCGAGGAACTCATCGCGACGGTCGTTCGCGAGGTCATCAAGCAACTGGTCGAACAGGCGGAGACGGCTAGTGAGGAATCGAGCGGACAGGAATCTGCGGACGCCGATGCACAGCCGGAGGCCTAAGTATGAGTACTGAGACGGATTCAGAGTCAGATTCGGAGTCGGAGTCGGACACAAACATGGACATGGACACGGACACAGACGCGGACGCGAACTCGAACTCGGTAACCGAACGGATCGACTACGAGAAGATCGCCGAAAACATCGATCTTCACGAACTGCTCGAGGGAACGCAGTGGGAGGACGAGATCGACGACGACAAACCGTTGGGAGAGGCGCTTGGCGCGTTACTCGGGGCGATTATCGGACGCAAGCTCGGTGCGAGTCTCGGGCGGACGATCGGTGAACTCTCGCTCGAGGAGATTCTGAGCCGAAGCGAAGACGAGGAAGCGGACGAAGACGAAGGCGGTTCGGAGACGGACGAGGCGGAAGAGGAAGCGGTCGAAGGCGAGTCCGACACTGCGGATGCTGAAGACACCGATGACGCCGAGGAGAGTGACGGAAATGCAGAGAGCGAGGACGATGACGAGGAGAATGACGGAGATAACGACGCTTCGGGCAACGACGAAGACGAAGACGGAGACGGGGACACCGACACAGCCGACTCGGACGAGACCAGTGACACCGAGAGTGACGACGGCGAAGACACCGACACAGAGGATGACTAACCGCTCCCACCAGTCCCATCTCGATCCATGCTCTCAGGACCCTCATCATCGACACAACCACCGTCGACACCGCCAGCAGCCCTGCCCCACGAATCGAGGTGAGGCCTGTGAGTGAGGACACCGGGCTTCAGGAACTCGTCGCCGAGGAAGTCACCGAACAACTCGATGTCGCCGACCTCATCGACGGCGGCTCCATCGAGGACGGAATCGACGCCGGCGAAATCGGTGCCTCCGTCGGCCGCCAGTTCGGCGAGCAACTCGGGCGAACCATCGGTGCCTCCGTCGGTGGCGAAATCCACGACACGCTCTCGAGTGCGTTCGAATCGGGGACGGATGCGGCCGACGGCGAAGGTGAAGAGGAAGGCGAAGATGGAGATGGGAACGGAGATGGGGACACAAAAACGACAGCCGACAGCCTCACACTCAAACAACTCCTCGCTGAACTCGTCACGGCGATGCGGACCGGATTCGTGACGGCGCTCGACGATAGCAACGCGCGCGACTCGGTCGAGTCGATCGCCCAGAACGTCACCGAGGGAACCAGTCTCGAGGGCGTTTTCGAGACGAGTTCAGAAACGGAGCCGACGCAGGAGGAGGAGGAGGGGGCGGACGATGAGGATGAGAGCAGTGACGAGGAGGCTGGGACTGCTGATGCGGGTGACCAAGACGCCGACGCCGATACTGAACTCGAGCAGGCACCGGAGGATCTAGAGAACCTTCGACGGGAGACGTTGGTGGATTTCCTGGGCGTGATGTCGTACCAGGATCTCCAGTCCGTTGCCAAGGAGGTCGGCGTCAAGGCGAACCTCAGCCGCGAGGAGATGACGGACGAGATTATCGAGACGGTGGCCGCCGAGGAGGGCGACGGGACAAATGGAGACGCGGATGGACGTGACTCTGGCGGTGGTGGGGAAGATGGTGGCGGTGGAGACGGTGGCGACGACACCGACGGGGAGAGTAGCGACTCCGAGTGAGTAATCGAGGCGGAAAAACGGCGGCGATGCCGGAGTCGACGAGGTGCGTGCGTGGACGCCGGAACGAAATTCCACCCCCAACCCGGAACTGGCCGGGAAACGTTCACGACGCTCGCACCCGAGCACTCCACACGGACCGAGTGAGAATCATGAGTGACGACGACCTCCGGACGCGGGTGACCGAGATACTCGAGACGGCCGATGCCCAGGCGGGGTCGCTGGTTGACGACGATTCTCCGAGCGAGTCGACGGTAACGGCGGCTGCGGCCGATGCCAGCGACCTGCTCGCGTCGACCGACCCGCGGGAGCTACTCGGGGCGATCGGTCTCGGGACGCTGCCGGATGGAACGGAACCGGAGACGCTTCCGGAGGCGATTACGCGCGGCGACCCGTCGCACGTCGAGGATCTCGAGCGCCTGTTGCGCCTCGCACGGCTCGACGAGCGTTCAGACGAGGAGACGCTTTCCGACGCGGTCGGTGAACTGCAGGCGGCGATTCATGCAGACGGCGACACCGACGGCGATGGCGACCGGAGCGACGATACATCTGAGAGCGACGCTACAGCCGCTGCAGCTGACGGCGCGGACGCGGATGACGACACCGACACCAACACCGACAGCGACGCGCTCGAGTTCATCGAAGACGAACTCGGGTCGGCGGTGGGCGAGCGACTGGCGTCGTTTAGCGAGGATATCGAGGGGTTACAGGAGCGACTCGCTGCGGCTGGCGTCGATGTCGATAGCGGAGGCGATGAGGAGGCGGACGGTGGCGGCGAGAGCGGAGAGTCCGAACAATCAGGCGGCCAAGAGAGCGGTGAGAGCGATGTCGACGAGACTGATGGTGACGATGAGAACGGTCTCCTCGAGCCGGATCTCAGCTCGGAGTTCGGTTCCGATTCGGCCGACGAACGGACCTCGCGCGGCGTCGCCCGCCACTCGACGGTTGCACCATCGCCGTCCGATCGTGCGGACATGAAGACACCGGCCCGGTTTTCGACGATGCCGAAACGGGACTGACCACCGGACGCGCTGTCGATACCGGATCCGGGTTCACCTCTTTCACCGAGGACCGCATACGGGCCGGTATGTACGACTCACTTCTCGTCGCGACGGACGGCAGCGACGCCGCAACGACGGCCACCCATCACGCCATCTCCCTTGCGACCGAACTGGATGCGGCCGTGTACGGGCTCGCCGTGCTCGAATCGCGCACCGAGTACGACAACGACATCGTCGACCCCGACGAACGCGAGCGCAAACGGCGCGCGGCGGCCGAATCCGCACTCGCTGAACTCGCGGACGAAGCGACTGCAGCCGGCGTGCCGGTCGAGACGGGGATCCGCTCTGGCGTGCCACACGAGGAGATTCTCGCGGTTGCGACCGAGTGCGACGTAGGCGTGATCGTCATCGGCGCTCGCGGGAGTTCAGAACTCAAGCGTGCACTACTCGGGAGTACCGTGGATGCCGTCGTTCGCTTTGCGGATCGGCCGGTGCTCGTCGTCGAGGACGATGCCGAACCGGTTCGGTCGAACTAGTCGCGTCGCCGTCTGCCTTTCCGACGGAGGAACGTTTATTCCGTTGACCGACTTCGGTCCGAACGAGATATGGACGATCGGAACGGGTGGGGACGGAACCGTCCCGAGCCCACCGGGTCACCACACGACCCGCCCACGTCGTTCGTCGAGCAAGCCACAGTGACGAACGCGGCCGGCGACCGGCCAATCGACGCCCGGTTCGAGGACGCGTGGCCCGCGTGCTGGGAACGGGCTGCCGACCTGCTCTCGTGGGACGAGGCATACGACACTGTCCTTGATGACAGCGACGCGCCGTTTTACCAGTGGTTCACCGGCGGCGAACTCAACGCCTCGTACAACTGCATCGACCGGCATCTCGAGGCCGGCCGGAAGAACTACGCCGCGATCCGCTGGGAGGGAAAGCGCGGCGAGCGCGAGACCTACACCTACCAGGACCTCTTTGTCGCGGTCAACGAGTTCGCCGCAGCGCTCCGAGAGCTGGGCGTCGAGGCCGACGACGTGGTGACGATCTATCTGCCGATGATTCCGGAGTTGCCGATCGCGATGCTCGCCTGCGCTCGGATCGGCGCACCCCACAGTGTCGTCTTCGCGGGGCTCTCGGCCGATGCGCTCGCGACGCGGATGGACGCGGCCGACAGCGAGTTCGTGATCACCTGCGACGGCTACTACCGCCGCGGTGATGCGTTCAACCAGAAGAGCAAGGCAGATAACGCCCGACTCGCGGTCGAGCAGGACGTCGAGACGGTCGTCGTCGACCGCCTGGGCGAGGAGCTTCCACACGTCCTCGGCGACGACGAGTGGGACTATCACGACCTCTGTGCGGAGTTTGCGGGTGCGAGCGTCGAGCCGGTTTCGCGGGACGCCGAGGACATGCTGTTCCTGATGTACACGTCGGGGACGACGGGCGATCCGAAAGGGGTCGTCCATTCGACCGGCGGCTATCTCGCACAGATCGCCTGGACCGCTCGATCCGTCCTCGACATCCAGCCGGCGGATACCTACTGGTGTGCGGCCGACATCGGCTGGATCACGGGCCACTCCTACATCGTCTACGGGCCGCTCGCACTCGGGACGACGACGGTGATGTACGAGGGCACGCCGGACTATCCCGACCGGGATCGGCTCTGGGAGATCATCGACCGGAACGCGGTCGACATCTTCTATACGGCACCGACGGCGGTTCGCGCGTTCATGAAGTGGGGAACGGAGTACCCCGACCGCCACGATCTCTCGTCGCTACGGCTCCTCGGGACCGTCGGCGAACCGATCAGTCCGCGACCCTGGCGCTGGTACTACGAGCACATCGGCAACGAGGAGTGTCCGATCGTCGACACCTGGTGGCAGACCGAAACCGGGGCGATCATGGTCTCGACGCTGCCGGGCATCGACCCGATGAAACCCGGGGCTGCGGGACCGCCGCTCCCCGGGATCGAAGTCGCAGTCGTCGATGAAGACGGCAACGAGGTCGATCCCGGAAAGGCGGGCTATCTCATGATTCCCCGCCCGTGGCCCGCCATGGCGCGGACGCTGTACGACGGCGACGAGCGCTATCGAGCCGAGTACTGGGACCGGTTTTCCGACCCCGACGCCGACGACTGGTGTTACTTCAGCGGCGATACCGCTTCCGTCGACGACGACGGCTACGTCACCGTGCTGGGACGCGTCGACGACGTGATCAACGTCGCCAGCCAGCGCCTGAGCACGATGGAGATCGAGAGCGCAATCGCCGAGGTTGACGGCGTCGCCGAGACGGCCGTCGTCGGCCGATCGAGCGAGCGCCGCGGCACCGAAATCTACGCGTACGTCTCCGCTGCAGGCGACCCCAGTGACGACCTCCGCGAGCGAATTCTCGAGAGCGTCGCGGATGCAATCGGTCCGATCGCAACCCCCGAAGCAGTCGTCTTCACGCCCGAACTCCCGAAGACGCGTTCGGGCAAGATCATGCGTCGCCTCCTGGAGGACATCGCCAACGGCGAAGAATTGGGCGATACGAGCGCGCTCCGGAACCCGGAAATCGTCGGCGAAATCCAGAGCGAACGAGATCGATCTTGAGTTTCGCGATTTCAAATACAGCGAAATAGAACAGAGGATCAAATAACACCCACTCCAGATATCTCCCGAATTTGGCGATCATAGCCGATACAATTATATTCCTCTCAGCTGAAAGCGCGAAACATGACTGCGGAGGCAGCCGACGCGGCCCCGCTCTCGCCCCGCCAGTACGAGTTCATCCTCGATGCCGCGGAAACCTACCGGGAGGGACTCGTCGTGCGCTGCTGTGGCGAAGTCGGTCTCCGCCCGGCTGAACTCGCCGCGCTCACCGTCGGCGACATCGAGCAGGTGCGGATCGATCCGCCGCGATACGTGGTTCGCGTCCCCGCCGTCGGTGATCGGGAGGAGACCGGCCACACTGCATACCTCCCGACGCGGGTCGAGCAGGAGGCGCGTCGGTACGCCCGGAGCAACGGGCTGGGGGCCGACGACCGGATTTTCGATGTGACGGCCCGGCGGTTGCAGATGCTCGTCGCCGAGGTGGCAACGCGGGCGAGCGAACGGTTCGATCAGCCGGCCCTCGCCGACGTTTCCTCGAGCGATCTGCGCCGATACTTCGCGCGCCGAACACTCGTCGACCGCGACATCAATCCGCGCGCCGTCAAGGCCGCCGGCGGCTGGCAGAGCTTCGAGGCGCTCGAATCCTACTTCCCGACGCCGACCGATTCCGAACTCGTCGAGGCGTTCGACGCCGTCGAACGCCCGTCGGCACCGCGACTCGGAGTGTCGAACGCTCGCTCTGGACGGCCGATGAGCGACGACAGCGTCGTCCGTTTACTGTTGGCCGCAAGCGACCGGTACGCCCTCGTCCGACTCGACGAGGAGGGGTACGTCGAACGGTGGAATCGGAGTGCCGCCGCCCTGTTCGGCTATCGGGCCGGCGAGATCGTCGGCACGCACGTCTCTGCCTTCTACACCGACGAGGCGGTCAAAGACGGCGTCCCCGAGCGGACGCTTGCGACCGCACTGGAAGAGTCCGGAATCGAACAGGAGGGCTGGCGTGTTCACCGGGACGGCTCCCGCGTTCGTGCGACCGAAGTCGTTTCACCGCTGCGCGACGAGCGGGGTCGACACGACGGCTACGCCGTCTTCGTCCGGGACATTTCGACCCACCACGACGAACTCGAGGCGGTTCGATCGGAGCGTACCGCTCTCGAGCGCCAGGCGGCGGTTGCTCGCCGGTACCGGGCGGTGACGCGGGGACTGCTCGATGGGAGCGACCACGAAGCGGTCGAAGCGGCGGCCTGTCACGCGCTCGCGGACGGTCAGCCCTACGAGTTCAGTTGGATCGATCGGACGACGGCGACGGCCGAGAGCGACGAGTGGCGGACGACGAGCGGCGTCGATGCGGCGGTGATCGATCGCCTCGTGCCGGCGGAGTGGGGGATAGACACCGGAGATGCAGACAGCGCCGTGGCTGTCAGCGAGGCGGCGACGGAGTCAGGGGAGTCCGATTCCGACACGCCGATTGTGACGACGGTCGTCGATCAATCCGTCGAGGAGTTCGCCGGCACTGAACTCGCCGGCGTCCCGCTGACCTACGGCGATACGACCTACGGTACGCTCGGCGTCGGGACGACCCGCGAGGACGCGTTTACGGAGAGTGAGCGACGGTGGCTTGCGACGATCGGTCGGCAGACCGGCTACGCGATCACCGCCGTTCGGCGGCGGAACCTGCTGCTCTCGGACCGCGTCGTCGAGGTCGACATCCGCTGCCAGGACGCGAGTTCGTTCTTCGTGGAGGCCTCCCGTCGGTGTGGCTGCCGGTTCGAACTCGATTCGTTGGTGCCGATCTCGGAGTCGACGCAACTCTACTATCTTCGGCTCGCGGACGCGCCGCCCGCCGACGTGTTCGACCTGGCGGCGGCCGATCCGGGGATCGAGGACTGTCGCCTCCTGGAGACCGAACCGGACGGCTGGCGCATCGAAGTCGTCGTCGAGGGGTCCTCGCCGACGCGGACGCTGACCGAGTACGGCGTGACCGTTCGCGAGGCGGTTACCGACGACGGAACGACGACGATCACGGCCGAGTGTGCGGCCGAAGCCGACCTGCGGACGATTCTCGAGGGGCTACAGTCGGTGTTTCCGGAGTCGTCGCTGATCGGCAAGCGAGAGGCCGAACGGACCGTTCAGACGGCCCGTGAGTTCAGGAAGGGGCTCGAGGATCGATTAACTGACAAACAGGTTGCAGCGTTGCGAGCCGCGTACTTCGGGGGGTACTACGATTGGCCCCGGGAGAGCACGGCCGAGGAGGTGGCGGACGCGATGGGGATCTCCTCGCCGACGCTGCACAATCACCTGCGAAAGGGCCAACACGAACTGTTGCAGACGTTCTTCGACGATCCGTCGGAAACGGAACGGCACGAGTGACCGCAGCGATCGACTAGGCTTCTAGGGTGGACCAGCTATCGGCCGGACAGCGCGGCTCAGACGGCGATCATTCGTTCGGTCTGTCGACGAATCTGCTGTGTGATCTCGCCGATTGTGGTCAGTTCTCGCGGCGACTGTGGCGCTCTGTCCGCAAAACCGGTCGCGTTGGTTTGTACACCTAGAGGCTGGCTTTACTATGGCAGTCCCGCATTGATAGTCTGTATCATGTCACAAGAGGATGCCACGCTCGAGGCGCGGCTCGCGGAGCAGGAGGCGTTCGAACCGCCCGAGTCGTTCGTCGAGCAGGCTAACGTTACGGATCCGGGGATCTACGACGAGTTCGAGGAGAACTGGCCCGAGTGTTGGGAGCGGGCCGCCGATCTCCTCTCATGGGACGAGTCGTACGATACTGTCCTCGACGACGGAAACGAACCGTTCTACGAGTGGTTCACCGGCGGCGAACTCAACGCCTCGTACAACTGCCTCGACCGGCACGTCGAGGACGGCGCGGCCGATCGCGAGGCGATCAAGTGGGAAGGTGAACTCGGGGAGACCCGCAGCTACACCTACGGCGAGTTGCTCGAGGAGGTAGAGACGTTCGCCGCGACGCTTCGCGGTCTCGGCGTCGAGGAAGACGACGTCGTCACGCTCTACCTGCCGATGATTCCGGAGTTGCCGATCGCGATGCTTGCCTGCGCCCGCCTCGGGGCACCCCACAGCGTCGTCTTCGCCGGCTTCTCCGCGGACGCGCTCGCGACGCGAATGAACTCGGCCGACAGCGAGTTCCTGGTCACCTGCGACGGCTACTACCGCCGCGGGGACGCGCTCGATCACCTCTCGAAGACCAACGAGGGCCTCGACGGCGTCGACCACGAGGTCTCCGACGTCGTCGTGGTCGACCGACTGGGCGACGACCTCGACCACTCGCTCGCCGACAACCAGCGCGACTACGACGAACTCGTCGCCGAGTACGACGGCGAGTCGGTCGAGCCGGTTTCGCGGGACGCCGAGGACATGCTGTTCCTGATGTACACCTCGGGGACGACGGGCCAGCCGAAGGGGGTGAAACACACGACCGGCGGCTACCTCGCCTACACGGCCTGGACCAGCCACGCCGTGCTCGACCTCGAACCCGAGGACACCTACTGGTGTTCGGCCGATATCGGCTGGATCACGGGTCACTCCTACATCGTCTACGGGCCGCTCGCGCTCGGGACGACATCAGTGATGTACGAGGGGACGCCGGACTATCCCGACAAGGACCGCCTATGGGAGATCGTCGAACGCGAGGGTGTCGACGTCTTCTACACCGCGCCGACCGCGATTCGGGCGTTCATGAAGTGGGGCAGCGACTACCCCGAGGAACACGACCTCTCGTCGCTGCGCCTGCTCGGCACCGTCGGCGAACCGATCAACCCGCGCGCCTGGAAGTGGTACTACAAACACATCGGCGACGAGGAGTGCCCGATCGTCGACACCTGGTGGCAGACCGAAACTGGCGGGATGATGATCACGACGCTTCCGGGCGTCAACACCATGAAACCCGGCTCCGCGGGGCCGCCGCTGCCGGGCGTCGACGCCCGCGTTGTCAACGCACAAGGCGAGGAGGTCGACGCCGGTCAGGCCGGCTACGTCACCGTCAACAAACCGTGGCCTGGCATGCTCCGGACGCTGTACAACAACGACGAACGGTTCCTCTCCGAGTACTGGCAGGAGTACTCCGACAAGGACGCCGACGAATGGGTCTACTTCCCCGAGGACGGTGCCAAAATCGACGACGACGGCTACATCACGATCCTCGGCCGCGTCGACGACGTGATCAACGTCTCCGGCCACCGCCTTGGCACGATGGAGATCGAATCCGCCGTCGTCGGCGTCGACGGCATCGCCGAAGCCGCCGTCGTCGGCGGCGACCACGAGGTCAAAGGTGAAGCCGTCTACGTCTACGCCATTCCCGAGGACGACTACGAGGGCAACGCTGAACTCGAGGAACGAGCCCGAGAGGCCGTCCTCGACTCCATCGGCCCCATCGCGAAACCCGAAGACGTGATCTTCACGCCCGAACTCCCGAAGACGCGTTCGGGCAAGATCATGCGCCGACTCTTGGAAGACATCGCGAGCGGAAACGAACTCGGAAATACGTCGACGCTTCGGAACCCCGAGGTCGTCGACGACATCGCAGCACAGGTCGAAACGGACTGAATCAGTTCGTTTCCATCGGTTCATTCGGACTGACACACAACCACTGACGCAATACGACATATATTCCCATGCCAGATGAAAACACTCATGACGCGGAAGACGGTGACAAAGACGTTGCGACTGACGGGGGGATGACCGACGTCGAGCGCGAACAGCAAATCGACTACATGGACGTCGAAATCAACTTGTTGAAGCCGGCGACCCCATTTATGCGGGATCACCTCCGCATCATATGGATCGGCTTCACGATTTGGGTCTTGACGACATTTGCGCCGATTACGGCGACGCGTCTCGCACCCGAGATCATGACGACGCAGATACCGGTAATCGGATTCCCGTTGCACTACCTCCTGCTTGCGGTCGTCGGACCGGGGGCGGCGCTCGTCCTCTCGGTCTGGTACGCGCGAAAGCGCGATCAGATCGACGAAAAGTACGGAATCTCACAGGACGTTGCCGAACCGGAGATGACCGAGACCGTTGCGGACGACGCGGCCGCGGCTGATGGGGGGATCGGCGAATGAGCGGGAACGTCCCGTTGCTGGCGGATTTTGCGGTCGGTGCACTACAGACGATCCCGTTGCAGTCGGACGAAGCGTTGCTCCCGGAAGGGCTCGATATTTCGTTCAAGTTGGTGCCATCGATTATCGTCATCGGGATGATGCTGTTGTTCATCGTGGCCGGCTTCATGTTCAAGGCCGCGAACACGGACGACATGTGGGTCGCCGGCCGATCGATCGGGAATATCGAGAACGGAATGGCGATCGGGGCCAACTGGATGTCGGCCGCGACGTATCTCGGAGTGGCGGCCACCGTCGCTGTCTCGGGCGTCTATGGCCTGGCGTTCGTCGTCGGCTGGACGACCGGCTACTTCGTCCTGCTGATCTTCATGGCCGCCCAGATGCGGCGGTTCGGAAAGTACACCGCGCCGGACTTCGTTGGCGACCGGTTCAACTCCGATACAGCACGCGCGCTCGCGGCCATCACCACGTTCCTGATCGGGTTCGTCTACGCGCTCGGGCAGGCCCGCGGGATGGGGCTCGTCGGGATGTACATTCTCGGCGACTGGTCGGCGATCACCGGCGGCGTGCTGACCGGCTACCAGACGATGATGGTGATCTTCATGGTCATCACCGTCGCGTACCTCTCGCTGTCGGGGATGCTCGGCGCGACCAAGAACATGGTCCTGCAGTACGTCATCCTCATCAGCGCGTTCCTGCTCGGACTGCTGGTTACCGGCTGGACCGCAGGATTCTCCACGCTGTTACCGCAGCTCGAGTACGGCATGATGATCGACAGTCTCGCCTCCGAGTTCTCCGAACCGTTCTCGGAGGGGAGTTACTACCTGTGGGTCGCAACCTGTTTCAGCCTCGTCTTCGGGACGTGCGGACTCCCGCACGTGCTGGTCCGGTTCTACACGGTCGAGAACGAACGGGTCGCCCGCTGGTCGTGTACCTGGGGGCTGTTCTTCATCGCGCTGTTGTACCTGAGCGCACCCGCCTTCGCCGCGTTCGGAACCGCGCTGTACGGCGACCAGATCGGTGCTGTCTACGGCGATCCCGGAATGACCGGCGCGGCCGGTGACGTGCTCGTCGTGTTGGCGACGCAGCTGGCAGGATTACCCGAGTGGTTCGTCGGCTTCGTCGCCGCCGGCGGCATCGCCGCGGCGGTCGCGACGACGGCTGGGCTGTTCATCGCCGCCTCGTCGGCGATCTCCCACGACATCTACGCGAACATCATCAACGAGGACGCGACCCAGCGCCAGCAGGTCCTCGTCGGTCGCCTGAGCATCATCCTGATCGGGGCGCTCACGATCATCTTCGCGCTCGACCCGTCGGCAGCGATCGCCGCGCTGGTCTCGTTCGCGTTCTCGCTTGCCGCCATCGTGTTGTTCCCGATGTTCTTCCTCGGTCTCTGGTGGGAGAACACCAACCGACCGGGCGCGCTCGCCGGGATGATCTCCGGCCTGATCATCTGGCTCATCCCGATGTTCAACGAGGGCCACTTCGGCCCCGGCTGGGGGATCGATGTGCTCACGACCTGGATGCCGGCTATCGGTTCGGCGCTCATCGGGACGCCGATCGTGTTCGCGATCACGATCGTCGTCTCGCTCGTGACCACCGAACCGCCGCTCGAGACCAAACAGATGGTTCGGCAGTGTCACAGCCCTGACCCGATGCCCAGCGACAAGACCGCGGCGGACATCGTCGCCGAAAAGAACGGCAATGCTAACGCGCCCGCGGACGACTAATCATGTACGAGCGTATACTCGTTCCGACCGACGGGAGTACGGTCGCACAGGCGGCGGTTGAACAGGCGATCGATATCGCCACACAGTACGACGCGGAGGTTCACTCGCTGTTCGTCGCCGACACCGACGCGATCGCCTACGGACTCGGCACCGAACAGGTCGACCGCATTCGACAGGGCGAGTTCAGGGAGATGACGGAGTTACGCGAGGACGCTGAGGCGGCGACCGGCTACGTCACGGACGCGGCCGAAGCGGCCGGGCTGACCACTTACGAGCGCCACGCCGGCGGACAGCCACATCGAATGATCGCGGACTACGCCGAGGACAACGACATCGACCTGATCGTGATCGGGAGCCACGGTCGATCGGGCGTCCGACGAGCATTGCTCGGTAGCGTCACTGAACGCGTGCTCCGCTCGACGCACGTTCCGGTGCTGGTCGTCGACCACGTTGAGGACGATTGAACCGGACACGCGACAACAGCCAATCGATCACACTATTTCGACATGATACGCACAGCAGTCATCCAGTCGAGAGGAGGTTGCTCATGAGCGTCGCTGACCGGCTGCGCGAACACGTCACGGAGAACGGGACCGGAATGGTCTACGATCTGCTGTTTGCCGTCGTCTGGGTCGGGCTCGTGAGCTTCCTCTTCGAGTTCGTCTTCCTCGACGCGCCGACGTGGGCCTACTACATGTTCATGCTCTCGGGCGTCGTCGCCTACTACGGATTCTTCTTCTCGCTCGAGCAGGCCAAACAGCAGTGAGGTGTGGCGGCACAGAACGCAACAGTGCAGGAACTGTCTCTCTGCCTGTCTGTCTGTGCTCGTTCACCGTCCGCGCCCGTTCACAACCGCTCAGTAATGAGGCGAGGCGCCGGGGTCTCAGTCGTCCGCTCGAGCCGCGATCCCTCGTTGTCTCACCCAGAAACACAGCAGCGCAACGCCGGCGAAAATGATCGGCGTCGCCAGATCCGACGGCGACCCGGAAAGAGCCGGTTGGACACTCATTCCGGCCATCACGGCGAACAGCAGCGCCAGCAGACCGGCAATCGGAACGACGAAACCNAGATCCGACGGCGACCCGGAAAGAGCCGGTTGGACACTCATTCCGGCCATCACGGCGAACAGCAGCGCCAGCAGACCGGCAATCGGAACGACGAAACCACCCGTGATCGACGACCACCGCTCGTCGCTCGGTTCGTTGGTCATACCGTCTACTAGTCGTATGCTAACTAATATCAATCGCTTCGGCGCTCCGGGTCTCACGTGGAACTCGGGTCAACGAACGCGGAGACGCCGAGTTCAGCCGCGGGCCTCACCATCGGCCGGCGTACTGGCGACGCCGGCGGCCGTACCGAACGCGAACCGCTTCGGATCGCGTTAGGAGTCCCAGTACTCCGTTTCGTCGTCGATCCGGTAGTAGCCGTGAAACGGTCGCTCGCCCCGTCCGCCCGGCGGCGAGCCGACGAAGACGCCGAATTTGTTCATCTCGGGGTATACCGTCACGTCAGGCTCGTTCATCGTCGACAGTGCCAGATAGCGAAGCGGGTCGTCGCCATCGTTGACGACGCGGTGGCCGCCCCGTTCGTCGGCCGGAAACGTCACGTAATCGCCCGCGGTCAGCGATTGCTCGCCGTCAGTACAGCGGAGTTGTCCCGCCCCTGCCAGCACGTACAATGCCTCCTCGTTCGCCGTGTGATAGTGGTAGGGCCACGAGCGCATTCCCGGCGGCAGTTCGTAGAGGCTACAGCCGAGTTCACTCGCGCCCACGGCGTTCGAGAGTTCTTTTCGGCGGAAGGCCGTGGCTCCGTGATCGTACTCGTCCCACTCGAGTGCGGCGTCGTTGATCTTGTCCATGCGCGTATATTGCCATCGAGTCTCAAAGTAGTTCACCGACGATCGCTGGCCGCACAGGGCTGATTCGAAAGCGAAACCCCCTAACCCGATCCGGAACTGCATACGAGCATGAACGACGACGCTCCGAACGGCCCAGGGGTTGCCGTCCTCCGCCTCGGCCACCGCCCCGGTCGGGACGACCGGATGACGACCCACGTGGGATTGACCGCCCGCGCGCTCGGTGCCGACCGCGTCTGGTTCCCCGACAACGCCGGCCAGTCGAAAGAAACCGTCGACGACATCACGGATCGCTTCGGCGGCCCTTTCACGGCCGAACTGACGGATTCACCCCACTCCCTCATCCGCAACTGGGAGGGGCAAGTCGTCCACCTCACGATGTACGGCCAACGCGTCCAAGATGTCGAGGGCGATATCCGCGAGGCCCACCGGGACGACGGCGAGCCGCTACTCCTCGTCGTCGGCTCCGAAAAGGTCTCATTCGACGTCTACGAAGAAGCCGACTGGAACGTCGGCGTCACCAACCAGCCCCACTCCGAAGTCGCCGGCCTGGCGGTCTTTCTCGACCGACTGTTCGAGGGCGCTGAACTCGAGCGCGAGTGGGCCGACGCCGATCGGACAGTCGTCCCGATGGAGACCGGCAAGCGGGTCGAATCGGTGTCAACAGACGACGATACCGACGCGTCCCCGTAAATCTCGTACCACGGTTTCTCCGCGCGGCCTGCCCCTTCCCGGCCAACCTATTTGTGTCCGTTCGGTGCCAGGAGTCCTATGGCCGACACGACGACGTACGAAGACGAAACGTCACGGGAAGCGGCCGCCGACCGACTGCGAGCGATCGCCGCTGAACTCGAGAGCGGCCCCACCGCGGACATTCAGGTCGGCAATAAACTCCTGGCGCTCTCGCCGGGAGAGCCCCTCGAGTACGCGATCGAAGTCGAGGAGCGATCGCCGATGCTCGGCGGAGAGCGCGAGGCGGTCACGGTCACCCTCGGCTGGGAGGAAGCCACTCCTCAGGAAGAACAAGATGCCGATCGCAGCCAGGACCAGAGCCACGATCACGGTCGAGATCAAGACATGGGCCAAGAACCCGCACACCGAAGCGGAGAATCCGAAACCCAGAGCGAGCAAGACGACAGCCTGCTCTGATACGGTCTGCTGTAACGATTTACCGGCGCAACCGCAGGACGGGCTCGGTTGCGCCGGAAATGACTTACAGCAGTCCGTATGAACCGTCGACGCGCTGGGATCGACACCGCCGCCGGATTGAGGCGGCGTCCCTCAAAAGACTTAATTGCCACATGGCGTTACGGATAGGTAATGGCTTTTGAGGACCTGCTCGAGGATCCAGTCATCCAGAAGTACTTGCACGAGCTGGTCGGTCCCAAGGGGATGCCCGTCGCGGCGGCACCACCGGACGGGGAAGTGACCGACGAGGAGCTCGCAGAGGATCTAGATCTCGAGTTGAACGACGTGCGGCGTGCGCTGTTTATCCTGTACGAGAACGATCTCGCCAGCTACCGCCGGCTGCGCGACGAGGACTCGGGCTGGCTCACTTACCTGTGGACCTTCGAGTACGACAACATCCCCGAAAACCTCGAATCGGAGATGTACCGACTCCACGAGGCCTTAGAACAGCGCCAGGAGTACGAACGCAACCACGAGTTCTATCTCTGTGAAATCTGCTCGATCCGGTTCGAGTTCGGCGAGGCCATGGACTTCGGCTTCGAGTGTCCCGAGTGTGGCTCGCCGCTCGAATCGATGGACAACGACCGGCTCGTGACGGCGATGGAAGACCGCCTCGCGGCGCTGGAGGACGAACTCAATATCGATGCCAACGTGGATGTGGACGCCTGATCGATAGAATGGTCGTACTCGCAACCAAACTGTACGTCGAGGGCGACGCCCGCGAACGGGCACTTGACTCCTTGCGGTCGCTGGTCGGCAACGAAATCGGCGACCTCGAAGTCGAGTTCGAACTCGGGGTGCGCCACGACGACTTTCCCTCGGTGACCATCGAGGGCGACGACGCGACCGTCGCGCGAAACGTGCTCCGCGAGGAGTTCGGCGAAATCGTCCCCGATCTCGAGGCCGGCGAGACTTACGTCGGCACGCTCGAATCCTGGGACGAGGACGGGCTCGTCCTCGACGCCGGCCAGCCGGTCCGGATTCCGGCGGCCGAACTCGGGCTGGGCCCCGGCTCGCCGACGCAGATCCGCGATCGGTACGGGCTGGTCCAACACATGCCGATGCGGTTCGTCTACGGTGGTAGCGGCGGTGATGGCGAACCTGAGGCCGGAGCCGAAACCCCCTCGCGGCTCGCAGACGAAGAACGCGACCGCCTCTACGAGTGGAGCCGCGGCGACGGTCGGCTCAACGTCAACAGCGCGACCCGTGCGGAGGTTCGGGCCACGCTCAACCGCGCGGGCCACGCCCACGACTACGTCACGATCGAACGGCTCGGACTCCTCGAACAGAGCGTCATCTGCACCGAGAACACGGACCCACCCGGGTTGCTCGCGAGCATCGGTGAGTACCTCCCGGCCGAACTGCGATGTGTCGTCCCCTAACATGAACCGCCGGCTCGTTCTCGCTTCGGTCGCAGTCGTCCTCCTCGTCGGCCTGGCCGGCTGTTCGGCCTTCGGTGGCGGCATCTCCGACGACGAACTCGACCGCAACCAGTCCTACGACGATCTCCGCGACACCGATTCCGACGTGACGATCGACATCGAAGACGGCAACCTCATCAGCAACGGCGAGTTCCGCGCCGTCTACGATCTAAACGACACCGACGAACTCTCGTTGTACCGATCGTCGTTCTACCAGGAGGAACCGCTCGACATCCACAGCGTCCGCTACTGGTATCCGAACGGCACCGAAGTGACGGGATCCGAACTCGAAGTTGACCAGGGTCAGTCCAGTACTACTGTCCAGGTACCGGACGGCAACGGAACGCTTGCGCTGTCGGGGCAGGCCGGGAGTAACACGTTCCAGTTGCCCGCTTACGTTTCGGGATCCTACGAGGTCACCGTGCCGGAGGGCCACCGCACGTCGAACTTCCTCCTCGGAAACGCCAGACCGGGCGGCTACGATCGGGAGGTCATCGACGACCGAGAGCGACTCACCTGGGACGAACTCGACAGTACGATCTCGCTTCGCTACTATCAGACGCGGAACATCCCGCTGTTCCTCGGGCTCGTCGGCCTGGTCGTCGTGATCGGCTCGATTGGGATCGCCTACTACTACCGGCAGGTCAAGCAACTCCAGCAGGAGCGCGAGGAGTTAGGACTCGATGTCGAACTCGAAGACGACGACAACGACGGCCCGCCGCCAGGACTCCGGTAACGGTCACACGCGGCGAGGCTGCACCAGTTCGCTATTCGAGAGACGGGTTCGAGTTAGCCGTGAATCGCTTCCTCGTCGAGCAGGACGACCGCCGTTCCATCGTCGTCCCCAGCCGCACTGAACTCGATTCGTCCGGTAACGAATCGGGTACTCGTTCGCGTCGGTTCGAGTTCAGTGCGAGAGATGGTTTTCGTAACGTCCACATCGTCGACGAGCCAGCCGTAGTGTCGCCCGTCGGCGTCGGTGTCGGTGAATACGAGGAGAAGCGGCTCCGAGAGTTCGGAGACGGGGCGACGTGTCGATTCGAAGATGCGGTGGAGATCGACGACACGAACTCGTTCACCGGAAACGGCGACGCTGCCGGCGTTCCACGGGTCGGCGGTTGCGTCGAGGCCGTCGGTATCCGCGATACTGAGAACGGAGGCGACGGCGGCGGTGCGGACGCAGTAGCGAGTGTCGCCGAGATCGAAGGTGAGAACGCGGAGCCGGTCGGAGTCGCTGGAGGACGCGGTGTCGACCGTGGGGTCGTCTGCAGCCGACGTCATAGTGCTGTGTGATCTTCGAGGGCGGTGCCAAGTACTTTGTGCAGTTCGAACGGAACCGGCGACGGTGAGAAAGGGAGACGGTGTGGGTGTAGGTGTGGCGAGGTGTAGATGAGCACACCGGCGGAATGACGCCTCGATAACTCGAGAGAGGTCAGCAAGTCAGCAAAGCGGACATCCACAGGAGTCAACGTTTTACCACTGGACTGGAATACACGAACAGGAACATGGCCCCGGATCTGCCCGAGAAACTGCTTGGAATCGATATTGACGATGCAGACGCCCGTTCACAGCAGTCGACGATCGATCAGGAGGAAGAAGAAGACCAGGTTCGGGTCGTCGGGTTCGGGGTCGGCGGCTACCGGCTCGCCGTTCCCGTCGCCGACGTGCGGACGACGACCGACCGGCCAGACGACCTGACAAGCGTCCCGCGTACCCCCGAGGCGATCGCTGGCATCACGGACCTTCGGGGCGAGATCACGGCCGTAATCGACCCCACCGTGCACTTCCCGCCGAAGGCGGCGGATGCGTCCGCCTCGAAAGCGGCTGCCGGTGCAGCGCAAAACGCGCTCCAGTCACCGTCCGAAACGGCCACGCACACTGCCGAGCGGGAACAGCTCCTCGTCTTCGACCGCGGCTCGGACGACCAGTCCGCTGCGATCCGCGTCGAGCAAGTCTACGGCGTCGATGCCGTCCCCGAAAGCAACGTCTTCGACTCGACCGCCATCGACGACAGCGACCTCTCCGGCGACGCGCTCGAACACCCGCTCGTCGACGAACTCGTCACGACGGAGCGAACGGAGCGACGACCCGGCGACCGAACGCGGGGCTCGGAACCGACAGCACCCGACGCGGGCAGCGTCGGAACGAGCAATGCAGCCGTCATCGAATCGGCCGACGAGTTCAGCGCCGAGGGTGACGAACCTGGTAGTGATGCCGACGTCGACACTGCGCTGGAACCACCGACGGCCGCCAGCGCGGATCGCGCCAAAGACGACCGCGAAAACGAACGCGAGGACGATCCGCGGACGGTCATCGAGGTGACGCCAGTTATCGACGTTGAGAAACTCCTGCTCGCCTCCGGCCCGATCGAGCCCTCGTCGGCTGAACTCGAGTCCTGACCCGAGAGGGCGTCGGATTGGTATCGACACTTATCACGTCTGATAATCGGGAGACAGCATTTATGGTAGTTGTATCGCTACCGGACTGTGGTGTACTAGTGAATGTCGACAGGGGTGCTCATCGTAGACGACTCACATTTTATGCGGAATTTACTGCGACAGATCCTGGAACAGGATCACCGCATCATCGGGGAGGCGTCAAACGGTGCTGAAGCGGTCAAGCTGTACAAAGAACACGATCCCGACATCGTGATGATGGACATCGTGATGCCCAAGTGCAACGGGATCAAGGCGACGGCGGCGATCAAGAAGATCGATCCCGACGCTCGCGTCATCATGTGTACGAGTGTCGGGCAGCGAGAGAAGATGAAACTCGCCGTCAAGGCCGGTGCTGACGGCTACGTCACGAAACCGTTCGAGGAGCCAAGCGTCAGGAAGGCGCTGACAGACGTTATTGCGGCATGACGCGAGTACTCGTTGTCGACGACTCGAGATTCATGCGAACAGTCATCGGCAACGCGCTCACCGAGGCCGGCTACGAGGTTAAAACGGCAACGAACGGGGTCGAAGCGGTCGATATCGTTGCGTCGTTCGACCCAGCCGTCGTGACGATGGACGTCGAAATGCCCGAGATGAGCGGTATCGAGGCCGTAGAACGGATCATGGCCGATGATCCGACGTTGATTCTCATGCTCAGCGCCTACACCGGCGAGGGCACCAACGCGACGCTAGACGCCCTCGAACGCGGGGCGATCGACTTCCTGCACAAGCCCGACGGCTCGGGATCGCGAAACATCGGCCACCTCGCCGATGCTGTCGTCGCGAAGGTCGACGAACTCGCGGCCGCCGACGTGTCCTCGCTCGCACTCGCCCGCACTGCGGCGAATGCACACGCGACATCGACGCACGTCGCCGACGCACCGTCTCGATCCGCGACACCGGCGAGGACGGCGAGAGCGGATGCGAGTACGAGTACGAGTATCGGCTCAACAGCCTCGTCGGTGAACTCGTCTCCGGCAGGCCCCGAGACGCCGTCAGCGCCGGCGACCGCAACGCCGGCGACTGACCGCGCTCGATCCGACACGGCCGAGTTCAGCGCGACCGATGCGCCGGTTATCGTTATCGGTGCCTCGACCGGCGGCCCGAAGATCGTCGAACAACTGTTCGCTCGGTTGCCGCTTGCGCTCGAGGCGACGGTCGTCGTCGTCCAGCACATGCCGCCCGAGTTCACCGATCGGTTCGCGGCGCGACTCGACGCGCACAGCGAGTATGCGGTCCGCGAGGCGACGGACGGTGCTCGGATCGGACCCGGCGAGGCGGTCGTCGCCGCGGGCGGCTCCCATCTGCAGGTCGTGGATAGCGAGCGTGAGATCGATCCCAACACGACGGCGGGCCAAACGCGTACACAGTCGCTTCGCGTTGCACTCGATGATGGCGAGCGTCGCCACGGGCTGCGGCCGGCGATCGACGTGACGATGGAGACCGCCGCCGAGCGGGTCGCGGGACCGCTCTGTGGCGTCGTGTTGACGGGAATGGGCAGCGACGGAGCCGCCGGGATCGAAGCGATCCGGGCCGGCGGCGGCCACACCATCGCCCAGAACGAGGCGACGAGCCCGGTCTTTGGCATCCCCTGTCAGGCGATCGAAACGGGATGCGTCGACACGGTCGTTCCCGACACGGAAGTCGTGCCGACGATCCTGGATGCGTTTACGGCCGCTGATACCGGCAACGGCGGCGAGGGTGAGACCGATGACTGACTACTGGAGCGATTTCGTTCGCGAGAGCGAAGACCGGATTACCGAACTGAACAACGCGTTGCTGACCTTAGAGCGCAACCCGGACGACGAAGCAGCGATGGACAATATCTTCCGGATCGCGCACACGCTCAAGGGAAACTGCGGTGCTGCAGGGCTCGAATCCGCAAGTAACCTCGCACACGCAATCGAGGACGTTCTCGATGCCGTTCGCCGAAACCGGCTGACGGTCTCGCCGGAACTGATGGACGCCATCTTCGACGCCGTCGACGAACTCGAACGGATGGTCGAGGAGGTCGCCCTCGAAGGCGAGGTCGAAACCGATCCCTCGGCGACGATCGACTCCCTCCGGGCACAACTCGAGCCGGCCACGGAAACGGACGGTCTTTCCTCACCCTCGACGGCCGAAATAGAGCGCGTTCTCTCGCAGTTCGAGCCCCCGGCGGACGACAACCACAACGCCTACCTCGCGCGAATCGAGGTGGCTGACGATGGAGAAAAAGACGACCACGAGGAGATCGACAACGGCATTCTGGTCGTCGAAGCGCTGATCGACGCGTTCAATCTGATCGGGACCGACCCCGATCGATCGACCGTCGCGGACGGCGCTTACGGCACGACCTTCGACGCCGTCTTCGGCAGTGCAGTCGGCAAGGGCGCGATCGCCTCCGGACTCGATCCCGTCGGCGAAGTCGCCGACTTCGAACTCGTCGACGTAACGACACAGTTCGACAATCTCATCGCCGACAGCCAACACAACGACCACCGAACCCGGCAGCCAACTCAGCGCCGACGAGGCACAGGATCTTGAAGTCGATGACCTTCTTGACGAGTTCACCGAGTTCGACGACTTAGACGAGAAAGTCGAGGAGGTCGACGATAGCGACCTCGATGTCTTCGACGACATGGGCGATGCGGGCGCGTTCGACGATTTGCTTGCAGACGCCGACGCGGATGTCGACGATCTCGACCTCGGGAGTCCGGCACCGTCGGAGCCATCTGCAACGGCAGATACGGGCGTAAATACGGGTGCAGACCCAGAGTCAGCCAACGGGAGCACAGAAACCGACGCCTCCGACACCTCCGGCACCTCGACTACGGCGACCGAGACGGAACAGGCCTCTGCGACGGCTGCCCCCGACGAAAGCGACGATGTCGACGACGCGGAGGCCGTCTTCGCAGAACTCAAAGACGAGGTCGACACCGTCGGCTTCGACGAACTCCAGGCGGAACTCGCTGAACTCGAGTTCGACGAGTTCGACCAGGAGGACGAGGTCAGCATGGACGAGCTTCTCGGCGATGCGGCCGACGCAGACGAGCCGTTCCTCGCCGGTGACTCCCTGGGCACGGACGAAGTCGAGTCCGTGTCCGATGCTGAACTCGATGAGTTGGTGATCGCTGACGACGCGTCGGTATCTGCGGACGATGACAGTGGTGAGACGCTGGCATCCAATGCTACTGTCGGTGAGGAGTCTGCTGGTGCAGACGAGACAGCCGATGCGCAGGAACTCGAGACTGGTGCTGGTGGGGTCGCCGAGTCCGCATCTGCATCTGGATCCGCATCCACATCCGAGTCTGCGGCCGAATGTGATGCCGAATCCGACTCCGAGACCGACGCTGCGGACGGACTGGTCGAATCGGTTGAGTCGGCCGAATCAACCGAGTCAACCGAGTCAACCGAATCTCTCGAGGAGGCGGCCGAATCGGTTGCTGACGATACGTTCGAGTTCGATTCAGAAACGTCTGTAGAGACGTCTGGTGCGGACGACACCGCACCCGAAACAGCGTCCGCGTTCGAGTTCGAGTCGGATGCCGAGTCTCCAGCGGCCACAACACAGGAGTCAGCGACGGCATCGGAGACGGCGGCTAAGACTGACACCGATCCGCTCAATGTTTCGGCGATTGATGAGGGTGAGACTACGGCGTGGTTCGACGAGACGGACGAGGCGGACGAGACAGCCGAGACGGACGAAACGAACGAGACAATCGGGTCAGATGAGACGGCATCACCCGCCACTGACGACACCAGTGTCGCCGCTGACACTGCGTCCGCGGTCGATGCCGAATCAGCAGAGAGTACCCAGCAATCGGATGCTGATATCGAGCTGAACGCTGAGGGCGATACTGGAGAGTTCAGTGAAGCCGCTCGTGGCGACGAATTCGAATCCGACTCGACGCTGTCGACGCCGGCAGATGACTCGACTGATGAGGCTGTGGCAAGCGAGGAGGGCGAGGAGATCGAGTCGGAAGCTGAGCCAGCGGTGACCGAGACAGCTGATACAGACGGTACAGCCGACACAGTCGAGACAGCTGACACAACCGATACAGCCGACACAACCGAGACAACCGCTACAACTGGTTTCGACGCCGAAGACAGCGATGCCACGGCCTTGGACGAGTCGGAACCTGTCACCGAGGCGTCCGGGTTCGATTCGCCGTCGGGATCGACAGCCCCCGAGTTCGAACCCACGGACGCCGACTTCGACACCACCGATGTCGAGAGCAGCAGTGATGAGGAGGCCGATGGAGACAGCGCGTTCAGCGAAGTCGAGACCGCTTTCGATCCGGCAGTCACCGACGATGACATCGCGTTCGACGACATCGATCGAGCGGACGCCGCCGATGCCGAGGCGTTCACGAACGGCCTCAATGCAGAAGTCGACGATTCGTCGACGGCGGAAACAGAAACGCCAGCCGAATCAGATCCCGGGAGTGACTCCGCAACGGACGACCTGGACGGATTCGGTGGCTTCGACGACGACGCGTTCGCGGATCTCGACGAAGAACTCGAGAACGAGCCACAGCCGTTCGAATCCGACTTCGATTCAGCCGCCGATGTCGGGACCGATTCCGGGTTCGAGACGATACCCGAATCGAGCGCAGACAGTTCGGACGGTGGCGCTGCATCCAGCGGAGAATCCTCCGCGACGGATCCGCCACGCATCGACGAACCGGCCCTCGAGATCCCCGACATCACCGTCCCCGAAACGGTCGAACGGCCGGACACGGACCAGGAGACTGACGAAATCCAGTCCGTCCGGGTCGATGTCGAGCAGATCGACGAACTGCTCACGCTCGTCGAGGGGCTGGTGACGAGTCGCGTCAGGCTCCGCCACGAGGTCGAATCCGGCCAGTTCGGCCAGTCCGTCGCCGACGCCGGTGCGATCACCGACGAACTCGACGACCTCGAGGACCTGACGACGGACCTTCAGGAGACGGTAATGGACGTTCGACTCGTTCCGCTACGGACGGTCGCGAACCGACTGCCGCGCGTCGTGCGCGACATCGCCCGCGACCAGGGCAAGACCGTCGCCTTCGAGATGAGCGGCGAGGACGTTGAACTCGACCGGAGCATTCTCGACCGGCTTCGAGATCCGTTGATCCACCTCGTCCGAAACGCGGTGGATCACGGGATCGAATCCCCCGAAGAGCGGGACGCCGCCGACAAACCGGAAGAGGGGACTGTCGAGGTTTCGGCGTCTCGCTCGCGGGATCGAGTCGTAATCACGGTGTCGGACGACGGCAGTGGTCTCGACCCCGAGCGGCTTCGCTCTGAAGCGGTCGAAGAAGGCGTTCTCTCTGCGGATGACGCCGCTGCACTGGACGACGAGTCGGTTGCAGATCTCGTCTTCCACCCTGGCTTCTCGACGACCGAAGAGGTCACGGATGTCAGTGGCCGCGGCGTCGGCATGGACGTCGTCAAGCGGACGATCGAGGACCTCGATGGGTCAGTTTCGATCGAGACCGAACCGGAGGAGGGAACGACCGTAACGATGTCGGTTCCTGTGTCTATCGCGATCGACGACGTGCTATTCGTCGAAAGCGGCGGCGAAGAGTTCGGTATTCCGACGAAGGCGGTTTCGGATATCGTTCCGTTCGAGCTGATCGAGGACGTCGATGGTGAGGCGGTCTTGCTGGATAGTGCTGGAAGTAGCGAGGCGGACCGTGGTGTCGGCGTCGGGGCCGGAGCTGAGGCTGTAGAGACCGACGGAGATGATGTTGGTAACGATGATGATAATGCGACAGCCACCGACGATGACGATACCGACGAGAGTACGCAGGAACGGGGAACGCCGGTAGTTCGACTCGACAAAGAACTCGGTGTAACCGACGAGCCGGCAGCCGGCTCGGAGACGGATACCAGTGCCAGCACCGAGACGAGTTCAGGTAGAGCGCCTGACACAGCCACGACCGAAGCACGGTTTGGGCTGGCTGCGACGGGCAGCCGAGACGACAGGCCGGGGCCGCGAAGTCCGGCACGCGGGATGGTCGTTCGGATCCGCGAAGATGTGCGACCGATCGCGCTTCGCTGTGACGCCGTTTACGGCCAGCAAGAAGTAGTTGTCAAGCCTTTCGAAGGGTTCATGGCAAATCTGCCGGGACTCAGCGGGGCAACGGTTCGCGGTCGCGGGAAGATTGTCAATATTCTAGATGTGACGACACTATGAACGGAACGGTATCGAAATCGAGACACGGAGAACCGGTTGCCGTTGCAGACGCAGACACTGACGCATATCGACGGAGGAATTCATGACGCTGATGGTCGACATTCGGAAACTGAGTTTCATTAACGAAATGGCAAAGGTCGGGACGAACGGCGTCGCCGACAACATGACCAAACTAACCGGGGAGGACGCCCAGATGGAGGTGATGAAGACGAACTTTATCGATGTCGACGACATCGATTCGCAACTCGAACCCGGCAAACGGGTCGGGGTGCGCGTTCGCCTTCTCAACCCGCCACACGGGCACATTCTTATCCTGTTCCCGGAGGAGAGCGCGAAGAAGATCACGGCGATCATGCTCAACGATGTCGTCGATGATATGTCCGATGTCTCCGGAAAAATGGCCAGAAGCGCCGTCGAGGAGATGGGGAACATGATGGCGAGTGGCTTCATCGACGGCTGGGCCGACGTGATGGGGCGGATGATCGATACCGCGGCACCACAGCTCGTCTACGCCCCTGGCGAAGAAATCGTCACCCGGACAGCCGGGCTTGGAAACGACGATCTCGCCCTGTTCTTCGACTCGGACCTGACGGTGCCGAGCTACCAGATCGAGGCCGAGATCTACGCGTTCCCGGACCTAGAAGAGTTCGTCGAACTGGTCAACGGCATCGACGTTCAAACCGCATGAAACTCGACGTCAACGCACTCGGGACGTTCTACCGAATGGCTCGAGAGGGGGCCGGCCTGGCAGCGGGGCGGTTGACACACATGACTGACGTCGAGACGCGGGCTGGCGTGACGAAACTCAACTTCATGCGCGGCCGGGAGATCCGGCGCGACTTCGAGGATTCGACATCGAAAGTCGGCGTTCGGGTCGAACTCACCGGGGCGATCGAGGGCTACTCGGTCATCGTCTTCGAGCGCGAGAACGCCCTGCGGATCGTCGAGAGTTTACTCGAGGAGTCAGCTACGGATTCCGATCTGTCGGATGAGGCCGGTGAACTCGACGAGTTCAACGAGATGACCCGCAGCGCTGCGACGGAGGTTGGAAACATCATGAACAACGGGTTCATCGACGGCTGGGCCGACGTGCTCGAAACCGTTATCGATGTCTCGACGCCGGAGTTCGTCGAGGGACGGTCAGCGGATACCTTCTTCGACGAGGTCGAGAAGGCACCTGCGGGCGACGACCTCGCGTTGCTCTTTCAGAGTCAGATCGAGACGGTCGAGACCCAGGTCGGGTTCAGCCACTATCTGTTTCCCGAGCGCGAGTCGATGGCGGCGTTGCTCGATCGGCTCCGGACCAGCGGCGGTATCGAGTACGACAAACTCGACGGCTTCGACCGGATGGCCGAACGCGGTGCCGAAGAAGTTGCCAAGACGGCGACGACGCTGACCGGCATCGATACGAGCGTCGAGATTCGCCGGCTCAATTTCGTTTCCTTGGAGACGATTCCCGAGCAGGTGCCCGACGAGCGACTCGTCGGCGTCGCCTTCGAGTTCGACGGCGTGCCAAGTGGCTACCTCTTATTCCTGTTCGACGAGGAATCCGCGAACGAAATCGTCGACGCCATGGTGCCGACGGGTGCTGGTGACACGGAGGAGACGGACGGCTTCGGCCAGATGGGCCAGAGCGCAATCCAGGAACTGGGCAACATCATGGCGAGCGGGTTTCTCGACGGCTGGGCGAACGTGCTCGATACGACGATCGACCACTCGACGCCCGAGTTCATCCACGATATCGGGGCTGCGGCCGTCGATCCCGTCGTGATCCAACTCGGCGAGGACCAGGAGTTTGCGTTCGTCTTCGATACCGTTATCGTGGCCGCCGGACGCGAATTCGACTGTGAAGTCTATGCGATTCCGGACGAGTCTGACCTCGAACGGGCGCTAAACGATCTCGACGTGGATCGGATCGAAGAGGAACCGACGACGGCCGAATTCCAGAACGTTACCGGTACTGGCACTGACGGTGGCGCTGGTACTGGCACGGATACCGATACCGACACATGAAGACCTACGGCACAGAACCGGGCGCGCCGACGTCGGTTCAGGTCGGAATATCCGAACTGACCGTCAGCGACGGCGACGATACACTCAAATCCTACGGGCTCGGGTCGTGCGTGGCGATCGCACTGTACGACCCGGAAACGGAGATCGGCGGCCTCGCCCACACCATGTTACCCGACGGCGACGAGGCCGAAAACAGCGACCGCAAACCCGGAAAGTACGCAGATACCGCTATCCGGGCCCTTTTGCGGCGCATGGTCGAACGCGGCGCAAGCTACACCACCGTCGAGGCGAAACTCGCCGGCGGCAGCGACATGTTCGAGTTCGATAGCTTCGGTGACGGCGTCGGCAAGCGCAATATCGACGCCGCCAAAGCTGAACTCGAGAAGTTAGGCGTCCCGCTCGTCGCGTCGGATCTCGGCGGCGACCGCGGCCGAACCGTCGAGTTCACACCTGAAACGGGAACCCTGCTCGTAAAAAGTTCCGACGAGAACGGCGATCAGGGTGTGACGGAACTATGAGCGGTGATACCGACGTCGACCCCGATGACATCCGTGGCGATCCCGAGCAATTCGCCGACCTGATCGGCTACATCGAGGACGAACTCGCGTTCGCGACGAGTCACTACAACGACAGCTATCTCGACCGACGGGTCGCTTCGCGGATGCGCCGAACGCGCAGCGATACGTATCTCGAGTACCTCGAGACGCTGCGCACCGACCCGGACGAGCGGGAGGCGCTGCTCGGGGCGTTGAGCATCAACGTAACCGGCTTTTTCAGGAACCCCGAGGTCTGGGACGGAATCCGGAAGATCCTTCGCCACTACAGCGCCGTGGGAGATGACGAACCGATCCGAATCTGGAGTGCCGCCTGTGCAGACGGCCGCGAACCGTACTCGCTATCGTTGCTCGCACACGTCGATCCGGCGATCGATGCTGAGCGGGTCGAGATTCTCGGAACGGACATCAGTGTCCCCGCACTGGAGACGGCCCGGACGGGCATCTACGAGGAACCACGCACCGTCGATCTGGGTGACCAACTGTCGTTTCTCGACGACTACGGGCCCTCCGATCAGTACATCCAGCAACGCGACCGCACCTACCGAGTCGATGAGACGATTCGCCGCTCCGTCTCGTTCGAACGACACGACCTAATCAACGACGCTCCCAAATCCGGATTCGAACTCGTCGTCTGCCGAAACCTGTTTATCTACATCGACAACGCCTACAAACGGCCGATGTTGGAGACGATCTCCCGATCGCTCATGCCGGGCGGCTATCTGGTGATCGGGAAAGCAGAGACGATTCCACCGACGCTCAAATCCGCCTTCGAGGTCCGTGATGCCCGCCTTCGGATCTACCAGCGGGGCGATGCTCAACAGACTCGCCAGCAACCGACCCAGACACGATCGGCCGGAAACGAGGGTGACACCGATACGGCTGGTGACGCGGCTCTGGCGACGAACACAGATTCCGCAGCCGACAGCAAGGCAGACACCACCGATGACGCCGACGATGCCGACGATGCCGACGGCGACACCGATTCTGACTCCGAAATGGACACCGAGACCGCTGTCGTCGAGTCAACAGGCAGCTCAGAGTAAGAGGCGAGTAACAGTGCGCGTAAGATCCGTCCTCCACACCTGAGAGTAGTCGAGCGTTACATGATCCTCCACCGAGTACGCCCTCTCGAGACAGATTCATGACTGGCGCTGCGCTTCAGTCGTTCATCGCTCGATCACAGTCCGTGATCGACTCCTCGCCGCCAGCCGACTGCCCCTCGACACGCGTCTGGCTCGTCGATCCACTCCTCGAAACGCTCGGCTGGAACGTCCACGCAGACTCGTGTACGACCGATACGACCATCGACGGCACGCCACTCGAGTACGTCCTCGAAATCGAAGGCGTCCCCGCCCTCCTCGTCGCCGTCGAACCAGCCGCGGCCACACTCGACCAATCCCGTGCCGCCTCCCTCCTCGAAACGATGACCTGGAGCGGTATCGACCGCGCTCTCTACACGAACGGCCACGAGTTCATCTGGCTTGCCGACGGTACTGGAACCACTGGCACCGGTACCGGCACCGACACCGACACTGTCACCGTCGGTGTCGACCATCTCGTCTGTGATCTCACCTCGCTCGCCGACCACGCCACCTCGGTCGATCACTTCACCCGATCGACCATCGCCCAGCAACTCGACCCCAGCGCCCGCGCTACAGTAGCCCGGAAACTTGCCCTCGAGCGCCGGACAGTCGTCGACGCCATCGTCGCTGAACTCGTTTCGACAACGCGGTCGGAAGGCGACAGGGCTGACGAACTCGAGGCGTTGACGGAGCGATTCGTCGAACAACTCATCGTGGTGTTTGCGGACGACGACAGCCATGTAGCGACAGCCAGCGAGGACTCGGCCGAAATATCGTTTCAGTTTACCGACTCGTCAACGACTGACTCGTCAACAACCGACGGGGAGACACCAGGAACGAGGGCAGGGACAGCGACGCCGGATGTGCAAGGCTCGTCGGACACTAATAGTGACACCGATCGCCCGACGGAGACAACGGAGTCGGAGACCGAAGCGATCGATACCGAAACTGAATCCGGAACCGAGACGGAAACCGAAACGACCGACGGCAACGGCAGCTATGTCGTCCGCTTTTTCAATGACCGCGGTTCGATCGGCGCGATCGGCCATTCGAGTTCACGCCAGGCGCTCGTTCAGGCGGCGGAGTACCTCTTCGAACGCGGACTGAGTGGTGTCGCCGTGCCGTGGCAGCCGCCGGATGGCGAGCGGACGGTCCTGAACGGTAAACCGATCGTCGCCGATGGGTCTCCGATGGAGTCGCCACAGCAACTCTCGAACGGACTGTATCTCGAGACGGCGGGCACTGCTGACGAGCACGCTGCTCGCGTCGAGTCCCTTACGGCACGGGCCGGCTTGCGAGCGATGCTGACGGAAGCGTGGGGGTAGATGCAGTATCTCAGATCAGTACTCGATCGTCGCTTCCACAACCATCACGAGCACTTCATCGACATTGTCACACGTCCCGCTGTTCCAGCCATTGCGATCGAGAACGCCCTCTTCCCAGGCTCGGTCGGCTGACGACTCCTCCACGGTGATCGAGACCGTACTCGAATCGTCGATAGTCTCGACGGTCCGATCAGTGGGAGTCAGCGTGAACTGCAGTCCATCACTGCTCTGGATCGACCGCTCGGTCGCATTGAGCGCCACCAGCGAGATTACTGCGCGATCGCGTTCTGGCGAACACATCACCTGCGGCTGTCTTACGACCGCACTGCCGGTCTCGCCCTCTCGAACGACGGCACCGCCATCGTAGGCGATCGTCTCCGAGCCGGCCTCGTATCTGAACTCGCCGAGCGTAACGGTCTCCGTATCAGGATCATAGAACTCGCTATCGTAGCGGTTTTTGATCGGAGTTCCATCGACGGAAATATTCAGTTCGGTTCCGCCGCTTCCGGTTGTCACTGTCCCCTCTCGTAACGAGAGTTCACTATCGCGTTCTTCGATCCCGCTGTACTGCAGTACGTCGTTGAAGTTCTCCGCGAGGGCGTCCATCGCCCGCTCGGCGTTTCGCAACTGTTCGTTCTCCTGATAGTCTTCCATCGCCTGGAAGCCGGTCACCGAGAGGAGCGCGACTGACGAGAGGATGATCCCAAAGACGAGGATAAACGCGACGACTTCGGAAATCGCGCGCTCGTCGGTGTGGAACGAACGCGGCGGGTTTGGATCGTGCCTGCTCATCGGTTCCCACCGTCGATCGTAAGGGAGTCCCCATCGGCGCTGATCTCGATCGTTCCACCCGGTGCTGAACTCTCGTCGATATCTAATTCGGTGACGACAACGGGAACGTAAACGACAGTATCGGCTCCGTTCGACGTGAGTTTGACACAGTCCGTTTCGCCGTCGAGAAGCGGTGCCTCGCACTTTTCGGCTATCTCGACGGTGTATCCGGAGTTCGCGACCGTTCGTGGGTGGGGCGCTCTAATCGTCACGGTATCGTCGCCAAGCCGGTCGACACTCTCGATTTCACCGGCAATTCGCTCACCGATCGTCTCTAACGAGTGCTCTGCAGACCGATCCGTCTCCGTATCGAGCAACCCGCCAGCACTGGTGAGCAAGAGCGCGATCAAAATCGTCGTGATCCCGATCGTCAACACGTGCGTAACCGCGATCGACATCGCTCGATCGGCATCGTTGTGCTCTCGGCTCAGCATCACGTGTCACCGCCGTAGATCGGCACATCATCGGTTTGCTGGAACGTGATGGAGTTCGATTCGTAGATCACTCTTGTGTCTACCTTCCACGCGCCCTCCGTGGTCCGTGTAGATAGCGCATCATCATGTCCACCGCTCCGATTCGTTACAAGTTCGTAGGTCCCGTCAACGCCGTTGAGGTCGATCGTTATATCCTCATATGACTCCGACGGATCGAAGAGTTCTGGAACTCGCTGATGTGGGGTTCCATTTACCGTTCCCGCTACGAGATCGACGCGGGCTGTGCCCGTTGAGACCGACTCACCATCGACGTTGATCTGACTGCCATCAACTTCGAACGTTGTTTCAGAGGTCGAGTTATTGATGACAAGCGTCCCGTCATTGCTCGTATTGAGACGAAGAGTGAAGTGACCGACCTGCGATGTATCGCGACTCGCATCTGAAATATTACTATCTGTTAGCCCATCAAAATCACTGACGTTTCCAACAGCGCTTGTTGCTGACGTATTTCTGTCGATATATTCGACGGTAGTGATCGTCGGCGTATTATTTGTTGTTACCTTTCGGAATAGATTATTGTATTCACCGATATCGAGATTATCATCATCAAGATCCTTTCCAGCGATATTCGACCGGTGAACGATCCCGGCAACACCCGTCTCGAGTTCGTGTTGGGTCACCTCGACATCGGCAGCGCTCTGGCTGGTTGAACTCGAGGAAATGGTTTCGGTGTAGAGAACGCCGTTGAAGACGACGACGATACCGAGGATGATGAACGCGAGTGCGATAGCGCCGATGAGAATGATCTGACCGCGGTTATATGATTGAGCATAGTCGTCGCGATGTGCACTCTCGTGAGAAAGTTCATCTGCTACCATACAATCAAACGAACCTCCACAACATTGTATATCGGATCTTCAACTCCCTTCGCAGGGGGAATCGTCTGATTGGCGTCGTCGTAGTCCTCGATCTGTTTTCCGTCCGGTTTGATATACTGATCATTGTAAAGCGTTACAGTATAGCTCGCTGTAATCGCGTCTGCCGACGGACTGCCCTGATAGACAGCCGTTTTGTGTGTCATGTCGTTCCCTTTATCCAGATAGTGGAACTCGAGGTTGTAGTTCCAGCCCTGGGCTGCGAATCGTTGGTTCAGGATCAGGCCCAGGACGGAAGCGTTCTCCAGATCGTTCTGCGTGAACGTCTCATACTCGTGGTCCTCACCGGGTGCAACGGACCCGTTTGTACCTGCGAAGCCGCCGTCTTCGTCCCAGTGGCGGAGCAACGCTGATACATTCTCGTCGTGGTCGGCGACGACGAGTGCATCCTGTGCTTCCTGTTGGACCTGCGACTGGACCGATCGGTCGGCCAGTCCACCGGATGATGGCGTGATGACCACCGACTGGAGCGCAAAGAGGACGGCCAGCAGCACGACCATCGCGCCGATGAACCCCTCGAGCGTGTAGGCCTGACCGCGATCGGTGTGAGTGGAGTCCGTGGGTAGTGACTGTCGGCTACTCATACGATCACCACGTCCTCACGACGAGTCTGCACGCTGGCTCACAGTCACCGTCGTCGAGGATTCCCTCTTCATCGGCCACCGTAACGATTCTCGCAGTACTTGCTGCTGACTGATTGTTGTACGTCTCTCCGGCAGCCAGTGCCGTCGGGTCAACGAACTGCTCGTCGGGTGGTCCATCGGTGAGCGTCTCAACGCTTACGTTTACCCGGTCGAAAGCCACCGTTTCACCCCCGTTCTCACTCGCACGCAATCCGAGTTCAGTTCGCAACTCCGCGGCCGAGTGTCCTGTATAGCGCGCTTCGAACTCGCTGGCATTGATCTCGTTTGGCCGGTCACTATCGGAGAGGTTCGTGACAACCTGGTCTGCGATTCGGTCGGCCTGTGCGATCTCCGCACCGCCGGCCGACGAATCGAACGGCGTGATCAGCGAGGGAAGAAACGAGAACACGAACGCCATCGCCAGAATGAAGATTCCGATCCCGACCACGAAGTCCTGCGTGGTCTGTCCACGCTGTCCGCGGGTTAGAGACCGGCGTTCGATTCCGGTTTCGGTTCCTGTTTCGGTTCCGATTCCGATCCTAGTTCGCGTTCTCGTTTCCGTCTCGACCGAACTCGTTTCTGTCCATTTCCCGTACATGTCAGGCCACCATCGTCCAGCCGAGAAGGGCGATTGTCGCCAGGATGATCGCGTATTTGAGCCCGCTCAGTACGTCTGCATCACGGATATAGCCACAGATGAATCCGGAGATGATTCCCTGCAGCGTCACCGCGTGGAAAAACAGCGCCGACAGCATATCGATCTGGATATTGTCACTCAGGTCGGCCTGTGCGAGTTCGCTGTTGGCCTCGCCGGCACCGCCGCTGTTGGTTTCGAGACCGGCCATCGTATCGATGAACTGCGTCTTGAGGATCGCGATGACGGCGAGGACAGTCAGGAACGTCATGACGATGATGACGACCTGCATCCGGGTGCGGGACTTGCGCTCGCGTTCGATGTCGTCGTGATTCTCGCTCGCGCTTGCGGCCGTCCGGAGCACGTCCGTAATCTGGTTCGAGGCCTCCTGTGCCTCCGTAATGAGCCGGGTCGTCCGGGCGAGTCGCGGAATGTGGTACTTGTTGTTGAACTCGATGAGCGCCGACTTCAGACTCGTCCCGTAGTTGACCTTCGTGTGCATGAGTTCGAACTCGCGGGCGAGTTTGCCACTCGTCGTGTCGGCGACGGACTTGAATGATTCGAGGAGTGTGAGTCCGGTGTCGTTTGCACTCGAGAGTTTCCGCAGGTCTTCCGAGAGCGTGTTGACGACGGTATTTCGGTGGCGGACGTTCCACTCGCGGAAGATCGAGAGCGGGATTGCAACGATATAGAACGGAATGTATACGTAGATGACGGTTCCCCAGATGACGTTATCGAGCAGGGCGCTCCACGAGAGTGGTGCGGAACCGGTCATCATCGCTGTCGTCACGACGACAAGCGCGAGTGGGATAGTAAGTGCGACCGTGTACAGGGGGTTGTCCCTGAAGAAGATGTGCGGTCGCTTTACGACCTCGATCGTTTCGTGGGTTCCCTCGCGGTTCTTGATCCGATCGAAGACGCTGTGCTCGCCGGTGAACTGTTCGACGAGGCCGAGATTGAGCAGTCCCTGTTCCGCCTTGCTCTCGACGTATCTGTTGCCGGTCGCATTTGAGAGGTAGCCGTCGCCGGGCTCGTCGTGTTTGACCGTCGAGACCAGTATGAGGAAGCCAATCCCGGTAAGCGGAATCAGGCCGTAGACGGTCATATACAGCATATTGTTGGTGACATCCGCCTGTGGAATCATCTGCATCACGACCATGATAATGATGAGCAAGAGCGGAAACAGCGACAGCGTCATGTACATCTCCCCGAAGAGTTCGAGCGTCTCGAGGGTGAGTTCCTGTTCCTGCTTGGCCGTGCGCATGTGCTTTTCTTTCTTGTCTTCGAGGAAGCTCTCCATGTCACCGCCGCTGTTGACGATCGAGAGCATGTCTGTCAGAAACTGCGAGAGTTCATCACTCGGCGTTTCGATCGCTTGGGTGCGGATTGCAGTCCGGTAGTCGACGTCGAAGTACTCGGTTTCCTTGACGATGCTCTGGAACTCCTTTGCGACCTCGCCGTAGGTGTCGTCGGCCTGGGCCATCGCGTCGATGATCTCGAGTTGGTTTAGCCCGCCAACCGACAGTGCGTACATAAACGAGACGGAGTCGGTCAGCAACATGTTGATCTCGCGCTTCCGTGCCGACGCGCGCGAGTACGGGATCGCAGTGAGCGAGCCAAAGCCGAGTACAAAGCCGATCGTCCCGAATATGATTCCGGTGATGAAGACGAGCGCCGGCACTCGAAGCGCCTCGATAATCGCGAGTAGCGTATCGTTCCCGACGGGGAACCCGATGATGGTATCGACGGCGATCAGCCCGGTCGCAAAGAGCGTATACCCGAGTGTGAGACCAATCAGCCACAGTGCGAGGCCGCTGATGAACCCGATGCCGAGCGCACGAGAGAGATAGAGTTCAACCGTGTCGGTCATCCGGGCCTGGGCGAGTTTCGTCTCGACGTCGGCGACGAACTCGCTGTCCTCGCCGAAGAGGCGACTATACAGCGGGAAGAACGTTTCACCGAGGATATCGGATCCACCGGTGACACTTCCGGAGTCGCCCGTGTCGGTTTGCAGGCTCATTCGTCGCCCGCCTCGTCTTCGTCGGTTTGGCTGGCGGGTTCAGTCGGGGTCTCGTCGTCCGTACCGGCACTCGTCTCGTCCTCGGCTGCGAAAATACTCGAGTCGGATTCATTCGTTCGTTCTACATCAAACATCGACCCGCCGCCGGAATCGGCGCGACTCTCGTCCTCGGCGTCGCTAAAGACCGACTCCGATTGCTTGCCGAAGATCGAGTTCGATGTGTCGCCAGTCTCGTTCGCGTTCGGATCAGCAGTTCGGTCACTCGTCTCTACGGCCTTCTCCCTCTCCCTCTCCCTATCACTATCCGTATCTGTATCGGTGTCCATGTCCGCACCCGTGTCAGCGGATGATTCGATCGTCGCCTCGTCGAACGTCACCACGTCGCCTGTGTCACCTGCGTCGTCCGTTTGATCGTCCTCCGTCCCGTTAGCAGGGATCGAAGACGGCGATGACGGATCTGGATCGGGGTCGGACTCAGATTCTGATTCAGGGTCCTCAGCCGCCTCGTGCTCGTGTTCATGCTTGTCTGGCCAGTCCTGATCTGACGCCGAATCGGGCGACCCCGTCGAAACCTCCGTCGTCGGTCCGGGCCCTCGCTCTTCGACCGGTGTTCCAGAGCCGAGTTCGATCGACGGAACGGCGCTTTCGGGAATCGTCGGCTGCCCCGATTCTGTCGCCTCGTCGGCAGCAGTCGAGTCAGCGGCTGTTTTGTCGGCCTCCGCAGATGCTGACCCTGATCCTGACCCTGACTGCGCGTTCGGCTCCGTTACCGACTCGTCGGTAGTCCGGCGGTCGCCCTCGGCACCATTCGGATCGGCCGACCCGCTCGACGCAGATGACGTCTCGCTCGGCGATTGTGACGATGCCTCGTTGGTTTCGCCACCTGCCGAGTCGTCCATCGAATCCGGATCTGGACCCGAACCTGGATCCGGATCGAACACGTCATCGAACTCGTCGCCGGCAAACACCTCATCCGAGGCGGTTGTATCGACGGTCCGGTCCGCTGACTCCGCACCCGCAGTAGCCGATTCGAGTTCATCGAGCGTCTCGCCCATGTCGTCGAAGAGACCGCCCAGATCACCGTCGGCATCGTCGGACGGGAAGACGGTAACGTCGCTTGTCTCTCCGGAACCGGACGCTGTTGCTCCGGCAGTCCCATCGCTCCAGGCCGGCGCTTCGCCCGCAGCGAACTCGTCCGCCGTCTCCAGGCTGTCTATCTCGGGGGATGTCGAGTTCGCAGACGCGGGTTCAGTCGTCGTGTCGGTTCCGGTGCCGGTCTCAGTTCCGGGGCTGACACCGGAATCGGCCGCTCCGGTGTCCGCACTAGAACCGTCACCGGCACCCGCACTGGCACCACTGCCAGCGGTCGTCTCAGCAGTCGTCGCCTCGATACCAAACCCGCTGCTGTCCGTCTCTGCGAACCAGTCCGGCTCGTCGTCGTCGTCCTCACCGACCGGCATCGTCGCCGCCGTCTCCGCAAAGTCAGTCGCCCCATCGCCGAACGTCCACTCCTCTGCGATGCCGTCCTCGATACCGCTCTCGAAGTCGAACTCGTCGTCCGTTCCGTCGACTTCGATCGGGTCTTCGTCGGCAACTTCTCCCAGTGCGCTCGCGAGGCCGCTTGGCACCTTCCCGCGATAGTCTTCGAACAGCGACTCCTCGGCTCGCTCGAGGAGGTCCATAGAGAGGTTGTACGTTTCGGAGGTCGAATCCGGACGCGGAACGAGTTCTTCTTTCTCCCGGTCGACGTCGATCAGGACGCTTTCCATCTCCCGGAGGTCGTCGAGGCTCTCCTCGAGTTGACCGTTCGCGATGAGTGTAAGAATTGTGTCAGGATCGTTGATGAACGCCTGGACCGTCGCGGCGACCTCGGCGTAGGTGTTGAGACCGTTCTTGATGAGGTAGGCGAGGATGACCTCGCGTTTGAACAGTTCTTCCTCGAGTTTCTCCGTGCTCCAGCCGCGGTCGAACTGGATCTCCTCTAAGGTGTTCGAGTCCCCCATCTTGAGGAACTCGTCCGTTTCGGCCTGCCACTGATAGACGTCCTGAACGTTGATCTCGTCGTGTTCGGCCTCGTAGTGGTTGATCTCCGTGAGCGACTTGTTCCGGCGAACCTTCCGGCCCTGGACCCGGGTCTGGGTCTGGATCGATACCAGATCCAGCGCGGTGAACATCGTCTTCGAGACGTTGATCGGGTCCGTCGTGAATCGTTTGAGCACCTCGTCAACGGAGTCCGCGTGGAACGTGGTGTAAGTCGTGTGGCCCGTCGACATGACCTGGAACAGCGTCCGTCCCTCCTCACCGCGGATCTCGCCCATCACGATGTAGTCAGGCCGTTGGCGGAGGGCGGCTTCGAGCAGATCGAACTCGTCGACGTCGCCCTGCTCGTCGTCGGCGAACGAGGGGCGAGTGACGCTTGCAATCCAGTTACGCTGTGGCAGTTCGACCTCGCGTGTGTCCTCGATCGAGACGATCTTTGCGCTGCTCGGGATGAACAGCGAGACCGCGTTGAGGGAGGTCGTCTTCCCGGATGCGGTACCCCCAGCGAAGATCAGGCTCTTGTGGTTCTCGATCGCGAGCCAGAGGAACGCCATCTCGTCTAAGCTGAAGGTGTTCCAGTTGATGAGGTCGATCGGGGTAAACGGCACGTCCTTGAACTGACGAATGGTGTAGTTCGTCCCGTGGTCGGACACCTCCTGTCCGAGCGTCAGTTGCGCACGCGAGCCGTCCGGCAGCGTCGCGTCGACCTGCGGCAGTCGCTTGCTGATCCCCTTGCCCGACCGCTGGGCGAGTTTGACGACGAAGTCGTCGAGTTCATCTTTGCCGTGGTAGATGTTCGAGATGATCTGTTCGTACTCGGAGTGATAGACGAAGACGGGCGAGTTGTAGCCGTCGACGGAGATGTCCTCGACGTTGATGTCGTGTTTGATTCCGTCGATGCGCTCGTATCCGATGAAGTTCCGTTTGAGGAAGTACAGGAGCTTCTCGACCTGGTACTCGTTTAGCGTATCCGGGTCCTCCGCGAGGAGGATCGGTTCCGGACGGACTTCGATACCCTCGAGTTGGTTCTGGGAGAGAGCCACGTCGTCGTCCGCTGTCTCCTCGTCTTTGTCGGCATCCTCATCACCCTCATCATCGTCCAGCAGCGTCTGGACGGTCTCCAGAAGCCCCGCTTTCTTGCTCCCCGACTGCTTCTCGAAGAGATCGTAGCGCTTCAGTAACTCCCGCGTCTCGTCTTCGATGACGACCCGGCGGCCGTCCTCATTTGCCTTCTCCTTGACACCGTCGTCGGAGTACTTGATCGCTTTCCTGAGCTTGCCCGAGAGGAACTCCTGGAGTTCCACCTCGATCTCGTTCAGGTACGGCTCGACCATGTAGTACTTCTTCTCGTTTTCCTTCTCGGAGTGGAAGACGACGACGTAGGCGTACGGTTTGTTCACCCAGTAGCGCTCGACCTCTCGAAAGTGCGTCTTCTTCTCGAACGGCACCGTCTTCTCGAGGTCGTAGCGATTGCTGACCGTCGTGTTACCGGCCGCGGTCGAGAAGAACTCGTCCTCGTCGATGTCCTCCTGGATGTTGACGGTCCGTTCCTCGACGACGTCGTCGAGTTCCATCGCGATATCGTCGGCGATCGAGAGCCGATCCTCGAGCGTGTCGGGATCGAAGCCGAGGGCTTCTTCTTTGTCGTGGCGAACGAGGTCACCCTCGTCATCGAGGGGTCGGTTTCCGTCCTCGTCGTAGTAGTACTCCCACTTGTAGTGCTCCCAGGTCCAGACGTCCTTGACGACCGGCGTCGTCTCCGGGTCGACGTACTCCAAGAACGGCGTCTCGAGAGCGTCCGCGTTCGATCCGGCGATCGGCAATACCCGGTCGACTAACTCCTCGGGCTGGTAGCCGAGATACGGCTCCGGATCGAACGAAACGCGATCCCAGTCTCCGCCCGAGGGAACCGCCGGCTCCGGTTCCTCGTCGGTGTCGAGACCGAGTTGATCCGTCGGCTCGTCGGTATCCCGCACAGCCGAATAGAGCGTCGAAACCTCGTCCCCGTACCTATACTCCTCCATAAAATCCTCCCACGTATACTCGCCGACACGAACGCCGGATCCCGAACCGGCATCCGACTCGTCGGAGACCACGTCCCCCGACCCAGATGCGGACGCCCCAGCCGCAGACGCCTGTTTTGCATCCGGTTGGTCGGCTTCGTCAATAGCCATTGCACCTACCCTCTCAGTCACCCTTCAAAAAATTCATCCGCTCATTACCATATCTGATAACTTGGGCAGTCAAGGAATCAACATGTACTGCGATCCGGGTGTCTCCTTTCGGAACTCGTCGGTATGTCTCTCTCGCACAGTTGTTAGATGTCATATGTTTTCGGAATCGACTGCTCACCTCGGAGCCGAAGCCAGTTTGATATACGCCCCGCACAGGACTACAAATGAGACCCCATGACAACCCCGTTCGACCTCGACGACACCGTCGCACTGGTTACCGGCGGGAGCCGCGGCATCGGCCGCGCCATCGCACTCGAACTCGCAACCGCCGGCGCTGCCGTCGTCCCCGCCGCTCGCTCGACACCTGAACTCGAAGCAGTCGCTCAGGAAATCGCCGCCGACGGCGGCGACGCCCTTCCCGTCACCGCAGATATTACCGACCCGAACGCCGTTGTGGACGCCGTCGACCGAGCCGAAGCCGAGTTCGGCAGCGTCGACGTCGTCGTCAACAACGCCGGCTTCAACCCCGACGACGCACTCGGCCGACCCGAAGACGTCTCGACCGCGGATTTCGAGCGGACACTCGGCGTCAACCTCACCGGTGCCTACGAGGTGACAACCGCTGCAGCCCAGTCCCTCCACGAAAACGACGGCGGCGCAGTCGTCAACGTCGCCAGCGTCGGCGGACTCGTTGGCCTCCCGCGCCAGCATCCCTACGTCGCCTCCAAACACGGCCTGGTCGGACTCACGAAGAGCCTCGCACTCGACTGGGCCCCCGACGTCCGCGTCAACGCCGTCGCCCCCGGCTACGTCTCGACCGACCTGACCACCGAACTCGAGTCGAACGACCGCCTCCGCCAATCGATCCTCGATCGAACCCCACTCGATCGGTTCGCCGATCCGGAAGAGATCGCCGGCCCCGTCGTCTTCCTCGCGAGTTCAGCGGCGAGTTACGTCACGGGGTCGTGTCTGGCGGTCGATGGCGGATGGACTGCGCGGTGAAGGACCGTCGCATCGGCGCGAACAGTCGGAGTCGGGGGGTGAACTCGGTTGGTCGGATCGGTAGAGACGTCCGGAGAGACGCTGTGGTAGCCGTTGAGTGAGGTGGCGGGGTTCGTACTTGAGACGCGCCGCTGTGCGTAGAATCGATATCTCAACACGGCAGTTAGTCATTTGTATAGGCCGGCCGGGCAGGTATAGACCAGGTGTGGCAGGATTCGAACCGGAGCAAGACGATCACCTCGCTTCGCTCGGCGCTGCGACTTGCAGGGTTCAAGAATCCCGCCATGCCGGTTCACTCGTCACTTTGTTCCTTGCTGCACGGGCGTGGCGGGATTCGAACCCACGATCAGAAGGTTAGGAACCTCCTGCCCTCTCCGCTAGGCCACACGCCCCGCAAAAGACGGTTAGTTGGTCGTGGTGTCTGTGCTGGTTTCCGTCTCCGTCTCGTCGTCTTCAGTGGTGACCGGCTCCGTGTCGACGAAATCGTCGTCCTCGTCGTCGAGGTCGCCCTCGAAGTCACCGTCGCGCATCTCTTCGAGTTCTGTTTCGACCTTCTCACGCCCTTTCTGGAACTCGCCCATGGCCTCGCCGGTCGAGCGTGCTAGTTGCGGGATCTTGTTCGCCCCGAACAGCAGAATGGCGATGAAAAGGATGATCAGTAGTTCTGGGCCCCCTGGAACAGGAGCGAACAGCGGTGCGATTTCGGCTACCATCTCTATGCGTGGCTTACCCGCTGGCAATTATAACCTTTTTGGACCTCCCAGTCCTGCAGGGACCGCCAACAGGTCACTCTCTGATGAATTCAGCCAGCGATCACCACCAGTATTCACAACGGGTTCTGTCCAGTGAATCGCACTGAGCAGCCGGTAAGAAAGAAACTGAGAGTCAGTAAGCAACTCTCTCCAGTCTGTTCAGTGTTGTACCGGTGAGAAAGCGGATGATCTATGCAAACGGTATCTCACGGAACTCATCACAATCTGCCATGTGGTTTCGGTCCGCGAACGAAACTGTCTTTCCTGCCTGTACATAAGGTGGTGACGATGCCAGCAACTGGTGATGCCGCACCCGACTTTACCGCACCGCTCGCAAACGGCGATGTCGACGAGTTCAGTCTCTCGGCTGAACTCGACGAGGAGGCACCGATCGTCCTTGCGTTCTTCCCCGGTGCGTTCACGGGCGTCTGCACCGAGGAGATGTGTACGTTCCAGGATCGGCTGTCTGCCTTCGATGAACTCGACGCGTCGGTCTACGGGATCAGCCGTGACTCGCCGTTCGCGCTTAACAAGTTCCGCGCGCAGAACGACCTCGAGTTTGGCCTGATCAGTGACTTCAACAAGGAGATCATCGACGAGTACGGGATCGCGATGGACTTCGACGATCTCGGCGTCTACGGTGTCGCCAAGCGCTCGGTGTTCGTAGTCGATGCAGACGGCGAAATTACGTATTCCTGGGTCAGCGACGATCCGGGCGTCGAACCGGAATACGCGGAGGTCGAGGCGGCTGTCGAGGACGTCGCCTAAGCGCGTCGTCACCAAATCGGCAACCGGCGTAGCGCTTTTTTAGCCTGCAACCGACGTGGATGGTATGAGTGATACTGCTGGTGACGATAACGGAAGCCGTGTCTACGTTCCCGAGAGCGAGCACAACTTCCCCGACGAGAAACTGAATACGGTCCTCGAACGCATCGAAGAGGACGAGGAGATCCAGACGTATCTCGAGGCCCAGAACGTCAACGCCGTCGACCGGATGCGGTACAACGATCACGGACAGAAGCACATCGAGATCGTTCGCAACCGCGCACTCTGTCTGTACGACCTCCTCAAAGCGGGCAACGTCGACTTCAACGGCGCACGCCAGCAAGGACTCGCCGAGGCGGACGAATCGGTGATCATCGCCCTCGCGGCGACGCTGCACGACATCGGCCACGTCGTCCATCGGGACGAACACGTCTACTACTCGATTCCGCTCGCTGCCGACATTCTCGACCGGATCCTCCCCGAGTTCTACGAGCTCGCCGAACAGGTCCGCATGAAGGGGGAGGTTCTGCACGCGATCCTCTGTCACCACACGGCCGAGACGCCGCTGACGACCGAGGCCGGCATCATCCGCGTCGCCGACGCGCTGGACATGGAAAGCGGCCGCTCGCGCATCCCCTACGAACACGGCGGTCGCGGGATCAACACGCTCTCGAGTCAGGCGATCAGCCGCGTTTCGCTCTACGAAGGTGAAACCAGTCCGGTGATGGTCGAAATCGCGATGACCAACGCCGCCGGCGTCTATCAGGTGGACAATCTCCTCAAGGCAAAACTCCGCGACTCGGGGCTGGAGGACGAGATCCGTATCGTCGCGGTCAACACGAACGAGAACCACGATCAGTTGGTCGAGCGGATCGAACTCTAGGCGCTTCCCTGATCGATCAGCGTCCGGTTTCCACCCACTGCCAATTATAGCCGTCAACAGAGCCGATACTGGCCCTCATCCCGCTCGACGTAGCCGCGCTTGCGAAGCGTCCGGATGATCGAAAGAACGGTCCCCTTGTTAATACTCAATGCCGCACAGAGGTCGTCGGCTGTCGATTCCGGCCAGACGTGCAAATAGAGATAGACGACTTTCGCCTGGGCCGAATCGAACTCGTCCGGGATCGAGACATCTGCCGTCGATCGTTCGCTGAGTTGCATACTACACCATCCCTTGTTCGACGATATTAAAATTGAGTATCGTCGTTCGTCGAAATACGTAGGACGAGAACGGGGAATATCGCGTCGACGGAGAAAACGCTGGTCCGAGCAGAAGCCAGCGTACTTTTGTCGCATCCACCGTTCACACCAATATTGACTTCCAACTCGTCGTTCTGGGACTGCTCACCGGTACACTCACCGGCGCGTTCTTCGCACTGGTCGACGTACCGATTCCGGTCCCGACCGAGCTCCCCGGTCTCGTGGGTATCGTCGGAATCTCTCTCGGCTACAACGTCGTTACCGCAACCAGCCTCAGCCTCCGTTCTCGACTCGATCGGTTTCTGGCGCTAGTTCACGTCGACTGTCGAACGACTATTCGTCACGCGGTGACATCCATCTCGGCCGCGAACTCGCGGGCTCGGTTCCTGATCGCGTCGGCGTCGGCGACGAGCACCTCGCCGTCCCGCATGAGGACCTCCCCATCGACCATCGTGAACTGCACGTCGTCTCCGTGAGCGGCGAACGTGAGGTGTGAGAGGACATCGTGAAGCGGCGTCGCGCGGGTAATGTCAGTCTCGAGACCGACGATGTCCGCCTTCCAGCCCTCGCGGAGTTTCCCGACGCAGTCGAAGCCGGCCGCCTGCGCACCGTTGACTGTTGCCATCTCGAACACCGTCTTAGCCGGCAGCGCCTCGGAATCGAGATGGTCGACCTTCTGGAGTAGACTGGCCTGTCGCATCTCCGTGAACGGGTCGAGCGTGTTGTTACACGGCGGCCCGTCGTTCCCCAGCGCGACGTTGATCCCGCGGTCCAGGTAGTCGAGCACCGGCGCGATCCCGCTTGCGAGTTTCATGTTCGACGACGGGCAGTAGGTGACGTTGGTCCCAGTCTCCGCGAGCACCTCGCGTTCTCCCTCATCGGTCCAAACGCAGTGAGCGAGCACGACATCTGCACCGGTCAGCCCGACCTCGTCGAGCCAGTGGATGTTTCGCTTGCCGGTTTCGTCCTCGACAGTTTCGATCTCGCCGCGATTCTCGCTCGCGTGCGTGTGGATCATCACCCCGTCGTAGGCGTCCGCGAGTTCTCTCGCGCCGCGGAGACACGCCTCGGTACAGCTCACGGCGAATCGTGGCGTCACGGCGTACTGAATACGGCCGTCGTCGACGCCGTGATACCGTCGAATGAGCCGTTCGCTCTCTTCGAGTGCCGCGTCGGTCTCTTCGAGCAGGCCGGCCGGTGAATCCTTGTCCATCAGCACCTTCCCGAGTCGACCGCGGATACCGAACTCGCGGGCCGCCTCGAAGGCTTCGTCGGCGTGAGCGACGGAGAGGTGGTCGATGCAGGTCGTCGTCCCGCTCTCGATCAGTTCGAGATATCCCAGTTCGGCGGCGGCGCGCATCCCGTCGGCCGAGAGGGAGGCCTCCATCGGGAGGACGTAATCGGAGAGCCATTCGAGCAGTTCGGTGTCGTCGGCGATGCCGCGACCGAGACTCTGGACGGAGTGAACGTGTCCGCCGACTGTGCCTGGCACGAGCACGTCACAGGCGTGGTGCTCGTGGCCCGGATACTGGTCGCGACACGTCGAACGGTCTCCAACGGCAACGATGATGTCGTCCTCGACGACGACGGCACCGTCCGGAATCACGGTGTCGGCGTCGGCGACGACGGTCCCCGACAGCAACATACCGGCCCAGGATAGCCTTGCGGGTGCCTTAGCTCTGGTGGTTGGTGGGCGTCGAGACCGGGAAAATCGAAAACGGGAATCGGAAACGTGAAACGGGAATTGGAGAACGGAAGAACAGAAAAACGGAAAAGCGAGTTCAGCGCATCGGTTGCGGGCAAAACCGCAGCGAGCCGTGAGCCGTTAGTAACTGCGCACTTTCGGCTCGTAGGTCTTGTCCTGGCCCTCGAGAATGACCGGGCGATAGAAGATGTCGGGCGCACCGTCGTCCCAGGAGACGAGCGTGTGTTTGAGCCAGTTCTCGTCGTCGCGGATCTGGTTCTCCTGTCGCCAGTGTGCGCCGCGGAACTCGTTTCGCACGAGTGCGCCGAGTGCGATCGTCTCGGCGACATCGATCAGGTTGCGCGTCTCGATCGTGTGCTGGAGGTCGGTGTTGAACGTCCGCGATGGATCGTCGACGTAGACGTTCTGGTACTCCTCGCGGCACTCGCGGATGATCTTCAGCGCTTTCTTGATGCCGTCTTCGGTCCGGAAGACGTTGACGTAGTCGGTCATCGCTTTCTGGAGCTTTGCGCGAATCTCGGCGTGCTGGACGCCCTCGTCGCGCTCCATCAGGCGATCGACGCGCTCTCGCTCGCGTTCGACGGCGCGCTCGAGCGTTCCCGTCTCGGCTGCGACGCCACCGTCGGCGACGGCGTCAGACGAATCGAGTCCGGCCGCACCGGGAGCAACCGGTAACTCGGTGTCGTCTTCGTCCTCGACGTCGTCGCCGTAGCCGGTCCGAATCTCGGGCTCGCCGAGGTCCTCGCCGGCGGCGTGACGGCCCGCACGCTTGCCGAAGACGATGAGTTCGGGCAGCGCGTTGCCACCTAAGCGATTTCCACCGTGGACGGAGACGCAGGCGCACTCGCCGGCCGCGTAGAGGCCGTTGACGCAGGTCTGTCCGTTTTCGTCGACCTCGATACCGCCCATCGCGTAGTGTTGGCCGGGCTTGACCGGCATCGGCTCGATGAGGCCGTCGACCCCCTCGAAGTCCTCCGCGAGGTGCAGAATGTTCTCGAGTCGGTCCATGATTCGCTCCTCGCCGAGGTGGCGCATGTCGAGGTGAACGTACTCGTCCTCGATCCCCCGACCCTCGTTGACCTCGGTGAGTTCGGCGCGGGCGACGACGTCGCGGGAGGCGAGTTCACCGGAGTTGTTCGCGTAGCCGTGCTCGAACATGAACCGCTCGCCTTCGTTGTTGTAGAGGATACCGCCCTCGCCGCGGACACCCTCGGAGATGAGGACGCCGGTCGATGGGAGCGAGGTCGGGTGGAACTGGATGAACTCCATGTCCTCGAGCGGCGCGCCCGCACGATATGCCATTGCGTGGCCGTCGCCGGTACAGGAGACGGCGTTGGTGGTGTGATCGAAGGCCTGGCCGGGGCCGCCGGTCGCGAGGATGACGCTCTGGTTGGCCTTGAATCCCTCCACGGTACCGGACTGCACGTCGTAGGCGACGACGCCCTCGCACTGGCGGTCGTTGGGGTCGTCCTCGTCGGTCGTTGCCAGGTTCATCACGTACCACTCGTCGTAGACCTGGATGCCGCGTTTGACGACCTGCTCGTACATCGTGTGCAGCAGGTGGTGACCGGTCTCCGCGCCGGCGTAGGTGGTACGAGGGTACGAGAGGCCGCCGAACGGGCGCTGGGAGACGCGGCCGTCGTCCTCGCGGGAGAAAGGCATGCCCCAGTGTTCGAGCGTGATGGTGTCCTCGGGAGCGTCCTGGGCGAGGGTCTCGACCGCCGGCGCGTCGGCCAGGTAGTCGGACCCCTTCATCGTGTCGTAGGCGTGGAGTTCCCAGTCGTCGCCCTCCTGAAGTGCGGCGTTGATCCCACCTTCCGCCGCGCCGGTGTGGCTGCGGACCGGATGGAGTTTCGAGACGATCGCCGTGTCGGCTCCTGCCTCGTTCGCTGCGATCGCGGCTCGGAGGCCGGCGCCGCCAGCGCCGACCACGATGACGTCGTGTTCGTACATATTACCAGAACTTCAGGTTCTTCTTGACTGCCTCCCGCTTGAGCTCCTGAATGTGCTCGGTCAGCGGGATGTCCTTCGGACACACATCGGTACAGGAGAACTGGGTCTGACACCGCCAGACGCCGTGTTCCTGCTCTAGGATGCGGAGTCGGTGCTCCTTGACGTCCTCGGGTTCGCGATCGTCCATCGCGAACTTGTAGGCCTTGTTGATCGCTGCCGGCCCGAGGTACTCGTTGTCGCCCGCGGCGATATTACACGAGGACATACACGCGCCACACCAGATACACCGCGTGGACATCTTGACCTTCTCGCGGTTCTCGCGGGACTGGCGCTGTTCCTCCAGGTCGCTCGAGTCGGGCGTGTCGTCGTTCTGGAAGTACGGCTCGACGGCGTGCATCTGGTCGTAGAAGTGGTCCATGTCGACGACCAGGTCCTTGACGACCTCCTGGTGGGGCAGCGGTTCGATGCGAACCGGCTGCTGTAGGTCCGAAATCTGTGTCTTGCAGCCGAGTCGCTGTTTGCCGTTGACGAAGAACGCGTCCGACCCACAGACGGCCTGCCGACAGGAGTGACGGAACGTCAGCGATGAATCGAACTCGTCGCGGGCGTACATGACCGCGTCGAGGACGGTCATCCCCTTCTCGAAGGGGACGTGGAAGTCGTCGAAGCGAGGTTCCTGCTTGTCGGCGACCTCCGGATCGTACCGGAAGACCTTGAGGTGGACCGTCTCACCCTCGACCTCGGTCTCCTTTTCGGCCTGGTCCTCGACCATACCCTCCTGTTTTTCTCGGAGTCGCCGCTGCTGGGGCGACTCGGTGCCTTTCATCTCCGGGTCCTGTGGCGATTCCTGGCTCTCCGGCTCTTGTTGCTGGGTACTCATGTTAGATCATCTCCGCCATGACGAGCGCAACGTAGGTTCCCTGTGCGACGAGCGCGAGTCCTGCGAGGCTAAGCACTGCGAGCACAACCTTCTTTGGGGTGCCGCTCAGCCCCTGGTTGACGAGGGCGTTGTAGACGCCGTTGACGCCGTGGAAGGCACCGGCGACGAGGAACAGGACCATCGTCAGGAAGTAGCCGATGTGGTCCATTCGCTGCTGGGTTCCCATGAAAGTGACTTCGGCGGCGTGGTTGACGAAGTGCAAGAGGAAGAAGTGGAACGCGAGCACGACGATCAGAAACGCCGCCGTGACGCGCTGGAGGAACCACGCCGTGCCGCCGGGCGTGAACGAAGAGTACCGTTCCGCCATCAGAGGCCCACCCCCGAGAGGAAGGTCGGCACGCTCGCAACGGTAATGGCACCCGTCAGAACGAGCGAGGCGTAAAAACTCTTATCCTGTGCAGTGAGACCGATACCGAGATCGACCATCAGGAGTCGGATTCCGTTCAAGATATGGAAGACGGCGACCGCCAGCAGTCCGACCTCGAGTATGCGAACGATAAAGAGCCCCTCGAGGCCCTGAATCGTCCCGGTGTATGCGTTGACCTGTTCTCCGGCGAGCATCATCGTTTCTCCGTTCGCCGCTGCGATGGCGCTACTCAGCACGGCGATGTGGGTGAAGAGATAGCCGATAAGCATCCACCCGGTGAACTTGTGGAAGATCCACGCCCACATGCCGGCCGAGAACTCCTTCCAGCGACCGAAGTCCTCGATGAGGCCGCGATTGTAAGACTGACTCATACGCTCATGTGGACGGTTAGACCGCGGGGGTATAGAAGTTACTTTTATCGCTCTCATTGCCTCTTCGTCCCGTCTCCCTTTCTACGGCCATCCGAATTCACTCGCACCCGAGTTCACCTCTCGAACGGTCGTGGATCTCGATTACCGCAGCTCCGACCGCGACCGCTCGGTCCGCTGTTCGCGCTCTAATGCCGTGCGCGTGTCGCGTTCGAGGCCGACGAGGTGACAGAGCGGATTCCCGGGATACACGACCGGGTTCTCGAGGACGCCGACGATGAGCCCGGTGAACGGGGCCTCGACGGCGACGATATCGTCTTCCTCCTTGAACGGATTGGTGATCGTACAGATTACGTCGCCCTCTTCGACCAGCGCGCCGCGTCCGTGTTTCATATCGACGATTCCGCCCGCATCCGCACGCAACCACGTCTTCTCGTCGTCGTCGGTGATAACGACCCGCCAGCCGGGCCAGTGAACCGCGGACTCGCGATGACAGCCGAACTCGGCGAGGACGCTTGCGACGCCGGTCAGAGCGCGATCGATCAGGCGGCGTTGAAACCGGTGGGCCTCCCCCATCTCGACGGTAATGGTCGGGATGCCGGCCTCAGTCGCCTCGCTGCGGAGCGTTCCAGAAGGGCCATCGCCGCCGATGATGACGTTCGAACTGAACGCGTTCGCGAGCCGAACGACCGTTGGGTTATCGAGATCTGCTCGGACGTGTAGCATGTTCGTTCGCCCGCGAGTGGATGTGTGAAAGTCGATCCCCAGATCGCAGGGCTCGATGAAGTTCGTAAAGATCTGGTATGCCATTCGCCGGGCGCTCGTCGACCCCTCGCGACCGGGAAACGACCGGTTGAGATCCCGATCGTAAATCGGCAAGTACCGCTCCTGGGCGAGAAAGCCGGGGACGTTCATCACGGGCAGACAAACCAGCGTTCCGTGTAACTCCGAATGATCCCAGTCGTGGGCGACCTCGCGGACGACCTCGATCCCGTTGAGTTCGTCCCCGTGAGCCGCAGCGGAGAGACAGACCGTCGGCCCCCGTTTCGCCCCGTTGATGATCGTCACCGGCACCCTGATCGGATCTCCCAGATACGTCTCGCTGATTCCATAGCGGATGTTTGCCGATTCACCGGGATCGACTCGGCCACCGTTGTATGTGAACGCATCATCGCTCTCAGCCGCGGTGCCATCTCCCCCCGTCGCCGCCGACGAGTTCAGCTCCGTGTCCGTATCCGTGTTCGACGAGCCATCGGTCGGCGTGTCGCCTCCCATGGGCGTTTCTCGACCGGCAGTGACGTGAATCTTCGTCCGTACTGGCGCGCAGTGGAGACATTGTTCAAGCCGGGGCATACGTTTTATACGAGGTCATGATACACTCGCGCATGGAACTGCGCGAAGCAACTATCGACGATGTCGAGACGATTCGATCGATCGCACGTGATTCACTGCACTCGACGTATACCGACTTTCTCGACAGCGAGACGATCGATGACGCCATCGACCAGTGGTACAGCAATGGCTTCGCCGACGAACTCGAGAGCGACGATGCGGTCATCCTGGTGGTCGAACGCGACGACGAACTCGTCGGCTACTCCCAGAGCGACCTCGTCGGCCAGCAGTACGGCACCGGGCGGATTCTCTGGCTTCATATCGACCCGGCTGCGCGCGGCAGCGGCACCGGCGTCCGCCTGCTCGTCCGCACTCGCGAGAAACTGCTCGATTCGGGGGCCGATCAGATCGAGTGTTTCGTCCTCGCGGACAACGAGGGCGGCAACGAGTTCTACCGGGAACACGGGTTCGAACAGGCCGGCCAGCGCGAGGTCGACATCGGCGAAGAGACGTTCACCGAGAACGTCTACGTCGAACAAGATCTTGGCGACGAGGGGTGGGGAACTGTCGATGAACTCGATATCGACGGGACGACGGTCTACGTCAACTACGGCGAGGCGGCCCGCGGATCGAAGTCGCCGTTCTACGTCGCCTACGAGGACCAGGAGCGGACGACGCAGTACGGCTGGTTCTGCGGGAACTGCGATTCGCTCGAAAACGCGATGGGTTCGATGGGACAGATCGAGTGTAACGTCTGCGGGAATCGGCGGAAGGCGACGCGCTGGGATGCGTCGTATCTGTGATCACCAGCAGTCGTAATCCGTGATCTGAGTGCGGTGAACTCGGCCGCAGGAGAACTCGTGATTGGAGGGGAACTCGCGGTGGGTCGTGTGGATTGTGCGCCGGACTACTGATTGAGAGCCGTCACGCTGGTCTCTTTTCCGGTCGGTACGCCGAGCCTACTCCTGTTGTCTGTGCATTACAATTGGCACCTCTCGCATTCGGACACGCAGTGCGTACTCGGCTGTGGTCGCGCCACTGCAACCGGTTCGTCGGACTCGCTCGACCGCTTGACGCAGCCTCTCGCCTACTGCACATCGGGATTACCGGATCAGTTCCATGAGCTCAGAGACACAGAATCACATCGTCCGCGGATTCAAGGCAACGCTCGTCGCTCGGGCCATCTATATGGTCTCGAGCGCCCTGCTGATGTTCGTCCTCGCCCGGTTTCTGCTCGATCCGGACGGCTACGGCGCGCTCTACTGGGTGATCGGTATCCTCGCCGTCATCCAACTGTTCGCCGACATCGGACTCGGCAAGTCGAGCGCCCGGTATATCTCCGAATACAGCGAGCGAGACCCCGGACAGATACCCCACCTCCTCCGGACGACGATCATCGCCAAACTGTGTGTCGTTAGCGTCGTCGCCCTCGTTCTCCTACTGGTCTACGACGACCTCGCCGCCGTTCTCGGCAATCCCGGCGTCGCCTCGTTCCTCGCTATCGGTGCGCTCTACATTGTGGTGAACTCGTTCAACGCCTTCTCGCAGGTTGCGTTCCAGGGATTCAACGCACTGGGCTATAGCGCTGCGGTTCAGGCGATCGCCGGCGTTGCTCGGTTCGCCTTCGTCATCGCGCTCGTTCTCGCAGGCTTCGGCGCGCTCGGCGCGCTCTTCGGTTACGTCATCGGCTATACGATCGCCGCCGCGGTCGGGATAACCATCCTCTACGAACGGTTTTACCGCACGTACGAGCCGGCCGACGAGTTCGAACCCGGACTGTCGCGTCGCCTCCTCAAGTACAGCGTTCCGCTGACGGCGACGCGAAGCGCCAACGTCATCGACAAGCAAATCGACACGGTACTGGTCGGGGCGCTCCTGACGCCGACCGCGGTCGCCTTCTATACGCTCGGCAAGCAGATTACGGACTTCGTCCTCGCACCCGCGGAGGCGCTCGGCTTTACGATTTCGCCGAACTTCGGGGAACAGAAGGCCGCGGACCAACTCGAACAGGCCCGACAGATCTACGAAACCTCGCTCGTACAGACGATGCTCCTGTACGTGCCGGCCGCAGCCGGTCTCGTGATCGTCGCCGGGCCGTTCGTCAGAATGGTTTTCGGTGCCGATTACGCCGGTGCCGTCCCTGTCTTGCAGGTCCTCGCCGGGTTCGTCGTCCTGCAGGCGATTACGAACCTGACCAGCGACAGTCTCGACTACCTCGGTCGCGCACGCGCTCGTGCCATCGCGAAGGGAGGGACCTCAGCCGCTAATTTCGGCCTCAACCTCCTTCTCATCCCGATGCTCGGCGTCGTCGGAGCCGCGATTGCAACCGTCATCACCCACACGGTCTACGTCGCCGTGAACCTCTACATCGTTCACGCCGAACTCTCGCTCCACCTCGATCGGCTCGGGCGGTCGATGGGCCTGATCTGTGTCATTACCGGCGTGATGGCGGTCGCCGTCTTGCTCGTCACGCCGATGGTGTCGAACCTGGTAATGCTCTGTGGTGCAGTCGCACTCGGTGCGGCCACGTGGGCCGTTCTCGCCGTCGTGAGCGGCCTCGTCGATCCACGTGAGGTCCGTGCAGCGATCCGGTGAGACAGCAATGTGATACGGCGGGTAGTCACGCCTGCACGACTCTCTCACTGCGAACAGCGCCAGCCAATACTTTTCCCGTCCGTTGGTGTGGAAGTGGTATGGCCGCTGCCGAGCCCGTCACTGTCGGCGTACTGAGTCTTCACACGAGCAAGGAGACAAAAGCAATACTCAACGCCGTCGATGAACTCGGACACGATACCGAGTGGCTCCGCCACGAAAACACCTCGATCAGCGTCACGGATGGCCGCGTCGACCTCGAACCCGCCGTCGATGTCATCGCCAACCGAATGCTCCTTTCGAACACCGAACAACCCGCCGAAGAACTCGGTCTCGCGAACACGTTCGCCCAGGTCGTCCCGATGCTCAACGACCCGGCGACGGTGCTCACTGCAATGCACAAACTCTCGACAGCGACGGCACTCGCAACGGCTGCTGTGCAGGTCCCCAACGTCGTCCTCGCCCTCAGCAGCGACCAACTGAACGCGGTCCGCGATCGATACGGCGACGAAGCAGTCTATAAGACGGCGATCGGCACCCACGGCGGCGGCACCTGGAAAGTCGGCCCCGGCGATCCCGTGAACGCCAAAGTCGGCAACCGCTATGCGTTCCTCCAGGAACTCATCGACCGCGACGATCGACGCCACCGCGACGTACGCATCTACGTCGTCGACGGCACGATCATCGGGGCGATGTACCGCTACGCGCCCGACAACGACTGGCGGACGAACGTCGCCCTCGGCGGCACCGTCGAGGACGCAACCGACGACCTCCCCGAACCCGCTCAACGGCTCGCCACCCGCGCCGCGGACGCCATCGGCCTCGACTACGCCGGCGTCGACCTCGTCGAAAGCGACGACGGCTGGTACGTCCTCGAAGTAAACCCGACGGCCGGCTTCAAAGGCCTCTACGAAGCCACCCGGATCAGCCCCGCCCCCTACATCGCCAAACTCGCCATCGAACACGCCGGCGGCACCGTCGACCAGGACCGCGTCGACGAACTCGCAACTGAACTCGACGACTCCCAGCCGGGCGCACAACCGATCAGGCAAACGCAACCCGAAACGGAGCCGACAGTGATCGGCTACACCGAGGAAGTTATCCTCTCGGGAACGAGCGGGTCGACGGGGGTCCTGGCGAAATCGGACACGGGCGCGACCAGAACGAGTATCGACACCGGCCTCGCAGCCGAGATCGGAGCCGGGCCGATCAAGTCGATTACGCGGGTCAAATCCGGCAGCAGCAAGACCACGCGGAGCCGTCCGGTCGTCGACGTCGTCGTTGGCATCGGCGGGAACCAACACACCGTGACGGCGAGCGTCGAAGATCGGGACCACATGGATTACCCGGTCTTACTCGGACGGGACATTCTCTCACACTACCGCGTTGACGTCGGCCGGCGTGCAGACCGCAACGCGGATGATCTTCCGGAGGAAGAAGAGTAGACGGGCGGCCGGCCGACCGGTCCGAGAATCCACGTTTCGGTTTCGAGAACTCTCTCGGGAGGAACCGGAATCGACAGTTTCGTTTGCCACACCGATCGTTCCCTCGAAGCGATCGCGGGAGGTATCTTGGTTTTCAAACAGCCGATCGTATCGACGCTCATCCAGTACCAGTCTCAGTGGTTGTCCCGAAGACACAGTGCGAATAGACCACTGATAAAAATTCCTCTGTTCAGAAGATTGCTTGGGTCGTAGCGAAGACATCATACCGGATTAGCAAATCTTAATAGGCGAACGTAGCAATTACACACTGATGACTAAGTCAAACCGAGACTGGTGGCCAAACCGGTTGAACGTGGACCTCCTCGATCAGAACGTCCCCACGTCCAATCCGATGGACGAGGACTTCGACTACGCCGAGGAGTTCGAGAAACTCGACCTCGACGAAGTGAAGGCAGACATCGAGGACATCATGACGACGTCGCAGGACTGGTGGCCGGCCGACTACGGCCACTACGGCCCTCTTTTTATTCGCATGGCGTGGCACAGCGCTGGCACGTACCGCACCAGCGACGGCCGCGGCGGCGCGGCTGGCGGTCGACAGCGCTTTGCGCCCCTCAACAGCTGGCCCGACAACGCGAACCTCGACAAGGCGCGCCGGCTGCTTGCCCCGGTCAAGCAGAAGTACGGCCGCAAGCTCTCGTGGGGCGATCTGATCGTTCTGGCCGGTAACGTCGCCCTCGAATCGATGGGATTCGAGACGTTCGGCTTCGCCGGCGGACGCGAGGACGAATACCAGCCCGACGATGCCGTCGACTGGGGGCCCGAAGACGAGTGGGAAGGATCCGACCGCTTCGACGAGGACGGCGACCTCGAAGGGACGCTCGCCGCCACCGTGATGGGGCTCATCTACGTGAATCCGGAAGGCCCGGACAGCGAGCCGGATCCGGAGAAGTCGGCGGAGCGGATTCGAGAGTCGTTCGGCCTGATGGCGATGAGCGACGAGGAGACGGCCGCGCTCATCGCCGGCGGCCACACCTTCGGGAAAGTCCACGGTGCCGCCGACCCCGACGAACACGTCGGTCCCGAGCCCGAAGCGGCTCCTATCGATCAGCAGGGACTCGGCTGGGAGAGCGAACACGGCTCCGGAAAAGGATCCGACGCGATTACCAGCGGGATCGAGGGCCCGTGGAACACCACGCCGACCCAGTGGGACATGGGCTACATCAACACCCTGCTCGAGTACAAGTGGTGGCCCGAGAAGGGCCCCGGGGGTGCCTGGCAGTGGACCACGCAGAACGGTGAACTCGACGAGGCCGCACCCGGTACCGAGGACCCGTCGGAGAAAGAAGACGTCATGATGCTCACGACGGACATCGCGCTCAAGCGCGACCCCGACTACCGGGAGATTCTCGAGCGCTTCCAGGAGAATCCCAACGAGTTCCGTGAGCAATTCGCGAAGGCCTGGTACAAGCTGATCCACCGCGACATGGGACCATCCGAACGGTTCGTCGGCCCGGAAGTGCCGGATGAGGTGATGCTGTGGCAGGACCCGATCCCCGACGCCGACTACGACCTGATCGGCGACGAGGAAATCGCCGAACTCAAGGAGGAGATCCTCGCGTCGGATCTCTCGGTCTCTCAGCTAGTCAAGACCGCCTGGGCGTCGGCGTCGACGTACCGCGACAGCGACAAGCGCGGCGGCGCAAACGGGGCTCGCATCCGTCTCGAACCGCAGAAGAGCTGGGAAGTAAACGAGCCGGACCAGCTGGAGACGGTGCTTTCGACCTACGAAGCGATCCAGGAGGACTTCAACGGCTCGCGATCCGACAACGTGCGGGTCTCACTGGCCGACCTGATCGTGCTGGGCGGCAACGCGGCCGTCGAACGGGCTGCGGCGGACGCCGGCTACGACGTGGAGATTCCGTTCGAACCGGGTCGGACCGACGCTACGCAGGAACAGACCGACGTCGAGTCCTTTGAGGCGCTCAAACCCGAATCCGACGGATTCCGGAACTACTACTCGGACGAGGCCGACCGGTCGCAGGAGGAACTGCTGATCGACAAGGCGGACCTCCTGGATCTGACGGCGCCCGAGATGACGGTGCTGGTCGGCGGTATGCGCGCACTGAACGCGAACTACCAGGACTCCGAGCTCGGCGTCCTCACCGACCAGCCGGAGACGTTGACCAACGACTTCTTCGTGAACCTGCTCGACATGGACTACGAGTGGGAAGCGTCCGACGACTCCCAAGACATCATGGGTTGGGAGGCGACTGCCGACTCCGAGACCGGCCAGGTCTTCGATCTGCGCGACCGCGAGACGGGCGACGTCGAGTGGACGGCTACCCGTGCGGATCTCGTCTTCGGTTCGAACGCTCGGCTGCGAGCCATCGCGGACGTCTACGCCTCCGATGACTCGGAGGAGAAGTTCGTGCGTGACTTCGCGGACACGTGGAACAAAGTGATGATGCTGGATCGCTTCGACCTCGAGTAACGCCCGGAAGCTGAGCATCGCACGGCCGCAACTCGATACTTCGGTTCGAACGCTCGGTTTTTCCGGCGACGCTGACCCGCTCGAGGAACACCACTTGCGGTCTCCGAACGCACTCAAATACTCGTTCTCTCAGCGCGTGCCCTTCATTCGCTCCTGACGACCACCTCATCCTCTCTCACTGCCGTTATCTGTGCCGGCTCGACCGGATACTCGTCGTCGCTGTGACCGCCCCAGTCGAGTCGCGCCCGCAGCCGGTCCGTAAGCCCCGGCTTCGGATCGACGTACGCGGTCCCCTCCTCAACGGTCGAAATAATCCCGATCTGATTCCCCGACTCGTCGACGACATTCTTTCCCTGATCCGAAGCCGAAATCGATGCCGTCGCATCCGGGTCTACGGCCGGGGTCTCCGACTCCGGCTCTCCCGGCTCTGACTCCGACTCCGCATCCATTTCGGGTTCTCCAGTTCCGTCTCGCGTTTCGTCCATCTCACCCGCACCCGTTTCCATCTCGCCACCGGCTGCCGACCCCGTTCCGGCCTCCGCCGAAGCCGATTCCGCACCGGCTCCACTCGGTTCAGCCATCTCCGCCCCTTCGCCGGCAGCAGTCTCCTCGTTACCGGCCGTTCCGGTCTCCAGCGCTTCCGTCTGATCGCTCCCGCCGGACTCCATCTCCGCCGTCTTCATCCCCCCGGGCTCTGCTTCTGCGCCCATTTCTCCTGTCGCACCCTCGCCTGACTCGGCACCTCCCGCCGCTCCGGCCGGCGAACGCATCTCTTCCGCCGACATCGTCTCGTACTCCTCGCTGTCGATGATCTCCCCCTCGAGAACCGTGCTGCTGACGAGTTCAGAATCGAGAATGTCGCTGTCCTCGAGCGCAAAGCGCATCACGAGCCGTTCGTCGATTTCGTCTTCGACGGTACGACGTTCGATGAGGTCGCTCCGAACGGTATCGCCCTCGCCGCGCTTGCTCTCGATGACTTCCTGTTCGATGACTGCCTCGGGTTCGGCGTCCGTTCGGACGATATCGCTCTCGAGAATCGATTCCTGGACGCGCTCGAAGGCATCGTCCATCTCGATCTCGTCTCGAGTGAGCGCGTCGTTGTGGTCGATATCGACGTTGACGACGCGACTCTCGACCGTGTAGCGCTCGATCTCCTCGACCGTTTCGAGGCGGGCCTCGTCGGTCGTGACCTCGACGAGCGACTCGTCGATGAACTCGATATCGATAGCCTCCCGATTGAGGAGTTCGGAGTCGACGATGCGGCGTTCGAGGAGTTCGGAGCCGATGACCTCGCTCTCGATAGTGTCGCGTTCGACGATGTCGCGCTCGATTCGCTGCGTTTCGACGAGTTCAGTTGTGACGCGCTCGCCCTGTCGGAGTTGGTCCTCGAGTTCGCTCTCGCCGAGTTCGGCGCGATCGAAGGCCCGGGTTCGGTCGACGAGTTCGAAGGTGTCGAGTGAGAGATTGTCGGCGTCTGGTTGCGCATCGGCTTCGTCTTCGACGTCGGTTTCGGCCGTGTCCGTCGCGCCGTGGCCGCGGTCTTGCGCTGCGGGCCCTGTGGCCTCGTAGACGAACACCAGATCCTCGTTGCTGAACGTCTCGCTGAACTCGTCCCAGGACTGCTCTTCGTGGTGGTCCTCGAGGTCGTCTCGACGGGCGAGCGTGTAGTCGTAACCGCCACCGCTGCCTTCGCCGCCGTACGTCGAGACGGGAACGGCGTCGCGGGACTCAGCCCACTCCCGGATTCGGTCGGGATCTGTAGTCAGTCTGCGGTGGGCGCGCCGTCGGTGGGTCCCCGAGTTCTCGGTCGGCCTCGCGCTCGCGCTCGCACTCGTGTTCGATGAACTGTCGGGTGGATCCTCGGACATAGTCGTCCCTGCAATCGGACCGTACTTCAGTCGGCAGGGCCGTCTCTTCGACTCAGTTCTCGGTTTCCGTCCCTGAATCAGTACTCGTGTCGTGTCGGTACCGGGCGAAAAATCGTAATAACGGATTGCGAACTCGTCCCGACTTCGATGACAGTCATCGGCCGCGAGGATCGACGCGGACAGTGATCGATTACCGGCACTGAACTCGACGGCTGGTACTGCTCGGCAGGTGCTCACCTGGATGGGGACCGTCGGTTAGCCGTCGGCGTTGACGAGGTCGGTAACGTCGATACTCGATTCCGCCTCGTACTCGGCCCAGATGTATCGCGTCGCCGCGCTCCGATAGGGCCGCCACGCCTCGGCGATCTCGCGCATTTCGGCCCGCGTCAACTCCGCGCCGTCGCCGTAGAGTTCGTCGATCCCGCGGCGCACGGCGAGGTCGCCGAGCGGCAGGATATCGGGTCGTTCCAGCACGAACAGGAGGTACATGCGGGCCGTCCACTCGCCGATGCCCTTGATCTCGGTGAGACGGCTGACGACGTCTTCGTTACTGACGTCGGCCAGCCCGTCGCGGGTGTAATCGTCCTCCTGAAACGCCCGCGCCGCGTTTCGCACGTACTCGATCTTGCTGCGCGAGAGGCCGGCGTCCCGGAGCGCCCGATCCTCCGCCGTGAGGACGGTTTCGGGCGTGACTTCGTCCTCGAGCAGGTCGAACACACGCTCGCGAACGGCCGCCGCGCTCGCCGTCGAGAGTTGCTGGTTGATGATCGAGATACAGAGGCGCTCGTACTCGGTCTGGTTCGGTTTGACGTAGGGATCGTGCGTTTCGACCAGTCGGCTCATGACCGGGTCCTGGCGCAGCACGGGTTCGGCCTGGTCCATCATAGGGGATACTGTAATAGCGGGTTCGAGAAGGAAATCGATCTCGGTTTCGGCGACCGAGTCGGTGAGGACTACCGACCGTCTGCTGTTAGTTCGTCTCGGGCGAGTCCGGGCCGGTAGCTGGCGTCTCCGGTTCGATATTTGCCAGTCGCATCGCGTTACCGGTCACGCCGAGACTCATGCCCATGTCGCCGATGATGACCGCGTGGATCACCGTCACGAGTCCGATCGGAGCACCGACCGCGAGCACGGCTTTCACCGCCAGACTCGCCCAGATGTTCTGTCGGATGACGCCGGTGGCCGTCTTCGAGAGGTCGAAGAGATACGGCAACCGGGTGAGATCATCACCCATCAGCGCCACGTCGGCGGTTTCGAGGGCCGTGTCCGTCCCCGCTGCGCCCATCGCGATCCCGACGCTCGCGGTGGCCATCGCGGGCGCATCGTTGATCCCGTCGCCGACCATCGCGACGCGGGCCTCGTCGCTCTCGCCCTCGAGTCGCTCGATCCACGCGAGCTTCTCATCGGGAAGCAACTCCGCGTGGAACTCGTCGATACCGACCTGCTCGGCGATGGCGCGGGCCGTCCCCTCGTTGTCGCCGGTGAGCATCACGACGCGAACGCCCTGCTCTTGAAGCCGCGAGACGGCCCATTCGGCGTCCGGTCGAACGCGGTCCGCGACGGCGATGACGCCGAGTGGGTCGTCTTCGGTCCCGACGACGACGACGGTCTTGCCGTCGCGCTCCAGTTCCGGAACGATGTCCTCGAGTACGTCGAGACATCCTTCGCGCTCACACTGCGAGCGGGCGGGCGTGTCGACGACCGCGACGCCGCCGTCGGTCGTCGCGTGAACGTGCTCGAGATCCGTGAGTCCGTCGAAGAGGTCCGGCTTTCCGACGTAGTGTGTCTCCCCGTCGAGTTCAGCGCGGACGCCCTTGCCGGTCAGGGCCTCGAAGTTCGAGACGCTGGCGTCGCGACCGTCGATTCCCTGCTCGTCGGCGTAGCCGGCGATAGACCGGCCGACGGGGTGTTCGCTTCGCCGTTCCACGGCGCTGGCGCGGCGGAGGACGTCCGCCTCGGTGGCACCCTCGAGTGGAATCACGTCGGTGACGGAGAGATCGCCAGTGGTCAGCGTGCCGGTCTTGTCGACGGCGAGCACGTCGCTCTCGCCGGTGGTTTCGAGGTGGCGACCGCCCTTGATCAGGACGCCGTTGCGGGCGGCGCTCGTGATGCCCGAGACGACGCTGACGGGCGTGGAGATGACGAACGCGCAGGGGCAGGCGATGACCAGCAGCGTGAGCCCGCGCAGGAACCAGGTGTTCCAGGACGCGCCGGCGACCAGCGGCGGCAGCGTCGCGACGGCGAGCGCGAATACGACGACGAGCGGGGTGTAGACGCTCGCAAAGCGATCGACGAACTGCTCGCGTTTCGTCTGGTCGCGCTCGGCGTCCTCGACGGTCCGGACGATGCGGGCGATGGTGGAGTCGTCGGCCTCGCTCTCGACTTCGACTTCGAGATAGCCCGATTCGGGGATCGTCCCGCCGAAGACCTCGTCGCCCTCGCGCTTGTCGGCGGGCACGCTCTCGCCCGTGATCGGAGCTTGATCGACCGCACTCTGGCCCTCGATGACGACGCCGTCGGCGGGAATCTTCTCGCCGGGCCGAACGACGACCACGTCACTGACCGCGAGTTCGTCGGCGGAAACGGTTTCCGTCGAGCCGTCGTCGCGGCGGACGGTCGCGGTGTCGGGGGAGAGGTCCATCAGTTCGCGCAGCGAGTTCCGGGCGCGGTCCATCGAGAACCGTTCGAGGAGCTCCGCGACCGAGAACAGGACCGCGAGCATCGCCCCTTCGAAGGGGTGGTGTGCGGCCACGCTGGCGACGATGCCGACGCCCATCAGGAAGTCGATATCCAGGCTCCGGTTGCGGACCGAATAGACGGCGTTCCGGAGGACCGGCGCGCCGGCGACCGCGGCGGCCACGATGAACAGGAGCTGTGAGAGCGCGTAGGGTCTGTCGGCGACGGTTCCGAGGGTCGGGTCGGCGGCCGGGACGACGAAGGCGAGGATCATCCCGACGGCTGCGATAGCCCCGCCGATCGCCGTGCCGATGGCGCGGCGGCTCCGCCAGATCGAGTCGTCGTCGCCGAACCCGATCTCGTCGCTGTCGCCGTCCATCGGCGTCGCCTCGTAGCCGGCCGAGCCGACCGCATCGACGACCGTGTCGGCGCTCGTCTCGTCGTCGACCGCGACCGTCACGCGGCCCGAGGTGGGTTGCGTCTCGATCTCGTCGACCCCGCCAACATCCGCGAGCGCGTTTTCGACCTTGTTCGCGCACGACGCACAGTCCATCTCGGGAACCGACAGCGAGAGTTCAGCCGCTCCGGCGTCGCTGCCCTCGTCCGCAATCTGATAGCCGGCTGCCCGCACACGGTCCCGAATCTCGGACTCGCTCGTCCGCGCCGGATCGTACCGGACGAGCAAGCGGCCGCTCGTCACCTGCGGGTCGAGGTCGTCGATGCCGTCGAGTCGCTCGACGCTCTTCGTCACCTTGCCGGCACAGGAGGGACAGTCCATTTCGGGGACCTGCAACTCGAGCGTTCGATCGGTGTCTGATGGTGTTGAATCAGACGAATCGGGCGGCACACTCGGTGGTGAATCTCTCATTACTCCCTCATACTGCCCCCACCAGTATACGGGTTATTTGGCGTGCGCCAAATCCGGACTCGGGGCGCGACAATCTTCGAATCCTCGAGTTCTCGAGTCCCTGAGTTTCCGAGTTCACAACCCCGCCGCCAGTTCGATCGTTTCCATCTCGCCGACGAATGTCGACGCGAGCGTCGCCTCCGCCCGCCGAAGCCGATAGGAGAGCGTCGACCGCGGGACATCCAGTCGGTCAGCGAGCTCCGAGAGGTCGATCTGGCGCGGCGTCTCGTAGTAGCCGTACTCGACCGCCGCCTGCAACGCCGCCTGCTGTTCCTCGGGGAGTGCGTCGGTCGGATTGACCGCAGCCTCAACGGCGTTTCGCTCCGGATCGAGTTATTGCTCAGATCGGAAGA
>NZ_AOIL01000070.1 GCF_000337595.1 Natrialba taiwanensis DSM 12281
CTCGAAGAGCAGTCCCTCGCCCAAGTACTCGAGGGCCACGTGGGGGACCGACGTGCAGACCTCGGTTCGCTCCCAGTAGGTGTAGACGACGAGCGTATCGATCGATCGATCGAGGACCTGCACCTCACAATCCGCCCCGCAGTGGTCCTTGACGAGACAGTCCGCAAAGTAGTCGGCCGTCTCGTAGGCCCGTTCGAGTTCGGCGAGCGCCGCGTCGGGTCCGCTCGCGAGGTCGACTCGCCAGAGGCTATCGGCGCTGACGTGACACGACAGCGAGCGGACCGACATCTCGGGGTAGTCCGCGAGCACGTCGGCGACCGGGTTCGTTCCTGGTTCGTACTCCAGTGCGAAGACGAACTCTCTCATTGTCGGTACTAGGGGTTCACGCGACAAATGGTTTCCCGCTCGATGGCGTACCGAGCGGTATGGGACAACCGGCAGCAGCACGGATCAGAACGGAACTCCGCGAGTTCTGGGAGTTCTACCGCGGCTATACGAAGACGGCGATCCACGCAGCCACTGCGGCCGGACTCACGATCTTCGGACTGCTCATCTTCATCGACCCCTGGTTTGCCGCGATCGCGATCGCCTGTTACGTCGTTCCGCCGGTCACGTTGTACCTGCTGAAGGTGAACTCGATTTGGGAGGCGGGTGACAGCGAGCGCGACCGTCGCGGTGTGAAAGAATCACGGCGGGATCGGGTTCCCGAGACCGACACCGACGCCGGTTCAGCCGAACCGGAGACGGCGCTGATACACCCGCCGTCCGGAAGCGATGCGACTGCTGGTTCGGCTTCCGGGGACGGTGATACAGATACAGATACAGATACAGATTCGGACTCGGATTCGGACGACGGTGACACCGACACCGACACCGATTCCGGGGGCAATGGCGACACGGACAGCAATACTGACGATGGCGACACCGACTCGGACACGGATACCGACGACGGGGATACCGATTCGGATTCGGACAGCGACGGATAATGCCGTCGCACGCCCGTGAGGCGAACATCCGGAGCGACCAGCGATAGAACGCGATTCGTTCAACACGAGCCGGACGACGGTGGAACCGCCACTGTCGATTACTCAACGCGATAGTCTGCTCCGCCCGGAGTCGAGAACGAACCGCTTTTGCCGCGATTGCCCCAATCCACGCCATGGACCGACTCCTCGCATCGCTTGATGACGCGCCGATCATCGACAAAGACGGCTACGAGTACCTCGTCCACCCGATCAGCAACGGCGTTCCGGTGCTTGACCCCGCGCTGTTGCGGGAGGTCGTCGTCGAAGTCATGCAAACTGCCGACCTGAACGTCGACAAGATCGTCGCCCCCGAAGCGATGGGAATCCACCTCGCAACCGCAGTGTCGCTACAGACCGACATTCCGCTCGTCGTGATCCGCAAGCGAGAGTACGGCCTCGAGGGCGAGGTATCGCTCCACCAGGAGACGGGCTACTCGGAGTCGGAGATGTACATCAACGACGTCGAACCCGGCGACCGCGTCGTCATCATCGACGACATGCTCTCGACCGGCGGCACCCTGGCGGCCATCTGTACGGCGCTCGACGATATCGGGGCCGAAATCGCCGACATCGTCGTCGTCATGCGAAAGGTCGGCCCGTCCGCCCTCGACGAGACGCCGTTCGAGGCGACGAGCCTCATCGACATCACGGTCGAGGACGGGGAGGTTACCGTTCACTCATCGCACTGCTGAACTCGGCTTCGAGAGCGAACGGCTCCCTTACCATTCGATTTCCGACAGTTCCGTCGAGTAGCTATCCTACTCCTTGTCGCGCCAAGATACGCATGTTTATGGGTAAAAGTACTGTTGAGGAGGCGTGGTCTGAGCGTATATACGAGACTTTTTACCTCTCGATTGCAAGCTGATTCCTAGAGATGTCGAACGAACCCGGGGATGGCATTCAGCTCGAGTACGGACTCGACGAGAAACCACCGTTGCCGAAGTCGATCCTGCTGGGACTCCAGCACGTCGCGGTCATGATCGTGCCGGCGACGGCGGTGGCGTACATCGTCGCGGGCAGCGTCGGACTGAGCGGTGCCGATACGGCCTACATCGTCCAGATGGTGCTGTTGTTTTCCGGCCTGGCGACGATCGTCCAAGCCTACACGGTCGGCCCCGTCGGCGCGAAACTGCCGATCGTTATGGGAACGAGCTTTACGTTCCTCGGCGCGATGACGACGATCGGTGCCGACTTCGGTATGGCCGCGGTGTTCGGTGCGATCCTCGTTACCGGCTTCACCGTCGAAGGGCTCATCGGCTGGCAGTTCAGCCGCATCAAACCCTTCTTCCCGCCGCTCGTCACCGGTCTCGTCGTCGTCATCATCGGACTGTATCTGATCCCAACGGGAATGGACTACGCCGCCGGCGGCACCGCCGCCCACGAAGCCGGCGAGTTCGGCGCGCTTCACCACATCGGCCTGGCCGCGCTCGTTCTGGCCATCGCCGTCGGACTCAACATGTTGACGCGCGGAATCACCCGGCTCCTGAGCATCCTCGTCGCGATCACGGTCGGCTACGTCGCCGCGGTCGCGGTCGGCCTCGTCGACTTCTCGCCGATCGGGACAGCCGCGTGGATCGCCGTTCCGTCACCCACTCGCTTCGGATTCGAGTTCGAACCGATCGCGATCCTCGTCTTCGCCTTTCTCTTTCTCGTCTCCGCGATGGAGACCGTCGGCGACATGTCCGGCGTGACCGCTGCCGAAGGGCGAAACCCCGACACCCGCGAGTTCCGCGGGGCCCTCTTTACCGACGGTCTGCTGAGTTCGCTCGGCTCCGTCTTCGCCACCTTCCCCGTCACCTCGTTCTCCCAGAACGTCGGCATTATCACCTTTACGGGCGTGATGAGCCGCCACGTCGTCGGCATCAGCGGCGTCATCCTCGCGGTGCTCGGTCTCAGTCCGAAAATCGGTGCCGTCGTCACGACCATCCCGAGCGCCGTCTTCGGCGGTGCCACCCTGCTGATGGTCGGCATGGTCGCCGCCAGCGGCTTCCGATTGATCGTCCTGCACACTGAACTCGACCGGCGGAACATGGTCATCGTGGCCGTCTCGCTCGGTCTGGGCCTCGGCATCGCGACGACCCCGGAAGCGATCAGCGGCCTCCCGAATGCGGCCCAGACGTTCTTCGGCGAGCCGGTGATCCTGACCGCGCTGTCGGCGCTCGTTCTCAACACGTTCGTTCCCGGGGAACAGAGTCCGCTGTTCGATGCCGAGGGTGCAACTCCCGTGGACGACAACCCAAACCCTGCTCCCAGTTCCAGCGACGACTAGCGTCTCTCACGAAGACGGCTCCTTCTACATCCTCGCCCCGGATCGCCTCGAGAAGAAGTTTCGTGCGCGGTCGGTAATTCGAGAGATATCATGAATATTATACTATGGGCGAGGTGATGGGGCCCTATATTGTGCGGGATCATCTGTCGGTGAGCGAGCGGTTTGGAGAACCTGAGCGATACCGTTCACCAAGCGCTGCGCGTAGCGCTCGGGCCGACGACTGGCCCGGAAGCCGCGTTTACGCGGCTGAGGGAGGAGGAGTACTTTTCATCAAAGCTAAGCGGGATCGAAGATCCCGCGAGGTACGAAAGAGCGTTCCACTCGTTCGATATTTTGCCGAGTGCGGCCGCGAAGCGACCGCACGCTGAGCAAATGTTTGGTTCTAGAAGCCCTTGCCGAGCATCTCGCGCGCGATGACGTTCTTCTGAATTTCGGAGGTGCCCTCGTAGATCTGGGTGATCTTGGCGTCGCGGTAGAACCGCTCGACCGGGAAGTCGTTGACGTAGCCGGCACCGCCGTGGATCTGGACGGCTTCGTCAGCGGCCTCGACGGCGATTCGGGAGGCGTACTCCTTGGCCATCGAGGCGAGTTTGGTGATGTCGTTGCCCTGGTCGACGTTCCAGGCCGCCTTGTAGGTCAGGTTGCGGGCCGCCTCGGTGTTCGTCGCCATCTCGGCGAGTTTGTGCTGGATAGCCTGGAACTCCGAGATCGACTGGCCGAACTGCTCGCGGTCCTGGGCGTACTCGAGTGCAGCGCGGGTGGCACCCTTGGCGATGCCGACGCCCTGTGCGGCGACGGCGGTGCGGGTCTCGTCGAAGAACTGCATCTGCTGCATGAACGCGGCGTCTTTGGTGCCGATGAGGTTCTCCTCGGGGACGCGCACGTCGTCGAAGACGAGTTCAGCCGTGTCCGAGGCGCGGATGCCCAGTTTGCCGGTGATCTTCTCGGCGGAGAAGCCGTCCCGGTCGGATTCGACGACGATCTGGCTGAAGCCGTTGTAGCGGCCCTGTGCGTCGGGGTTGGTCTTACAGAGGACGACGAAGAAGTCGCCGACGGTCCCGTTGGTGATCCACATCTTGTTGCCGTTGATCACCCACTCGTCGCCGTCCTTCTCGGCGCGGGTCGAGACGGAGGACACGTCGGAGCCGGTGTCGGGCTCGGAGATCGCAGCGCCGGAGATTTTCTCGCCGAGCGCGACGGGTTCGAGGAAGCGCTCCTTCTGGTCGTCGGTTCCGAAGTTCATGATTGCCTCGCAACCGAAGGAGGTCGAGATGATCGACAGCGCGATTCCAGGGTCGTAGGAGAACAGTTCCTCGGTGATGATCGCGGTGTCGAGGATGGAGTAGCCGGCACCGCCGTAGTCGATCGGGATGTACGAGCCGGTCAGGCCCATTTCGGCGGCCTCGTCGATGACGTCGTGGGGGTACTTCTCCTGTTCGTCGTACTCCTCGGCGATGGGGACGATTTCGTTTTCGGCGAACCGCTGTACCTCTTCGCGGATCTGCTCCTGTTCTTCGGTGAGACCGAATTCCATGGTCAATCGTTATTATCCGAGCGATAAAGAGCTTTGTAACCGGCTATAAACGCAAAGAAAGTTTCTAACCCGGAAGAGGGAAACGTTCAAACGGGTGCCCATTGCATGATTATTCATGGAACTGGAAGACATCAACACCGTCGCAGTTCTCGGCGCGGGGAACATGGGACACGGCATCGCGGAGGTCGCCGCGATGGCGGGCTACGAGGTCGCACTTCGCGACATCAAAGACGAGTTCGTCCAGAACGGCTACGAGCAGATCGAGTGGTCGCTGAACAAGCTCGCGGAGAAAGACCAGCTCAGCCAGGACGACGCCGATGCCGCCCTCGAACGCGTCACGCCGCTGGTCGACGTCGAGGAGGCCGTCGGCAATGCGGATGTTATCATCGAGGCCGTCCCGGAGAAGATGGAGATCAAGAAGGACGTCTACGGCGAGGTCGAGGAACACGCACCCGACCGCGCCATCTTCGCGACGAACACCTCGAGTCTCTCCATTACCGAACTCGCGGACGTGACGGAGCGTCCCGAGCAGTTCTGCGGGATGCACTTTTTCAACCCGCCGGTCCGGATGCAACTCGTCGAGGTCATCTCCGGCGCGGAAAGTGCCGAAGACACTCTCGATGTGATCGAGGAACTCGCCGAAGACTTCGGCAAGACGCCGGTCCGCGTCCACAAGGACTCGCCCGGCTTCATCGTCAACCGCATCCTCGTCCCCCTGATGAACGAGGCCAGCTGGCTCGTCAGCGAGGACGAGACGACCATCGCCGAGGTTGACTCGACCACGAAGTACGACATGGGTCTGCCGATGGGGAGCTTCGAACTCGGCGACCAGGTCGGCAACGACGTGAGCTACCACGTCCTCGAATACATGCACGAGGTGCTCGGCGACGCCTACGAGCCGGCTCCGCTCCTCGAGACGAAAGTCGAAAACGAAGAACTCGGCAAGAAAACCGGCAAGGGCTTCTACGACTACGAGGACGGCAACGGCGTCGATATCCCGACCGACGAACAGTCCGAGTTCGTCAAAGAACGGCTGCTCGCGACGATGGCCAACGAGGCGGCGAAGCTGATCGGTAACGATGTCGCCCCGCCGGAGTCCATCGACGAGGCCGTCCAGCTCGGTGCCGGCTTCCCCGACGGCCCGGTCAAACTCGTCGACGAGTTCGGTCTCGAACCGCTCCTCGAAACGCTCGAGGACGCCTACGACGAGACCGGTCACGAGCGCTACGCGCCGGCCGACTACCTCGCGGAGCGCGCGGAAGCCGGTGGCTTCTACGAGTCCGCTGACGACGAGGCCGGCGTCGACTTCGACGCCATCCACGTCGAGTACCCCGGCGACATGGTCGGACACATCGTCCTCGACCGCCCGCACCGCATGAACACCATCAGCGACGACCTGCTGGCCGAACTCTCCGAGGCCATCGACCTGCTCGAGGACGACGAGGAGGTCCGCGCGCTGCTCATCACCGGCGCGGGCGAGAAGGCCTTCTCGGCCGGTGCCGACGTGCAGAGCATGGCCGCCGGCGGTGCCGACCCCATCGGCGCGGTCGAACTCTCGAAGAAAGGCCAGTCGACGTTCGGCAAGCTCGAAGCCTGCGACATGCCGGTCGTGGCCGCTATCGACGGCTACTGTCTCGGCGGCGGCATGGAACTGGCCACCTGCGCGGATCTACGCGTCGCAAGCGACCGCTCCGAGTTCGGCCAGCCCGAACTCGATCTCGGTCTGCTCCCCGGCTGGGGCGGTACCCAGCGCTTGAAACACATCGTCGGCGAGGGCCGCGCAAAGGAGATCATCCTCACCGCCGAGCGCTACGAGGCCGCGACGATGGAAGAGTTCGGCTTCGTCAACGAACTCGTCGGCAACGACGAACTCGTGGACGCGGCGCTCGACCTGGCGACCGACCTCGCCGGCGGGCCGCCGATCGCACAGAAGTTCACCAAGCGCGCGATGCTCGCGGGTCGCGACGACACCGAGGCGGGTCTCGAGTACGAATCCTCCGCGTTCGGCCACCTGATGGCGACGGACGACCTGATGGAGGGCATCACGGCGTTCATGGGCGACGGTGAGCCGGAGTTCGAGGGGAAGTGAGGCCGACCGTCGAAAGACGAACACAGCGAGTCTTTCGGTAGCGAACCGGCGTTCGAAGGGCAGTAGAAGACGACGGTGTCCGACTGAGAGCGACAAGAAACGCTCTCGCGTGTCTCTTGCGGTTCTTGAACGCTTGCGATTTCGGCGCGTTCGATCCGATCACAGCGTGTGGCGGGCGTCTCGAGTCGAACTGCGAGCTTCTGTTCGGTGCAGTCGTTCGAGCGCTGCTGTCTGCTTGCATTCATCTCCCGTCGCCCGCGACACGTTGGACACCCGTTCTAGACGGATGGTCGCGCAGTCGCGCAGTCCCACCGTTCGTTTGGCGTTGTTGACGACTCCGATCACGAACTCGATCGTCCGGCCACCGTCACGAACTCGAACCGTGCGCCGCCGGCCTCGCTCTCTGTCGCGGTAACGCGCCAGTCGTGGCCCGCCGCGACCTCGCGGACGACCCAGAGTCCGATACCGAGGCCGTCCGCGTCGGTCGACACCGAGGGATCGAAGAGTTCAGCGGCGGCGGCGAACTCGTCGGGAAGGCCAGCCCCGTCGTCCACGACGAAGAAGCCGCACGGGTCGTCCGCTTCCAGTTCCCCGCCGGTGCCGTTCTCGATCTCGTCCGCTCCGAGCGAACACGCGCCGCACTCGAGTGTGCCGACCCGGACGGTCAGTTCGTGCTCGGACTCGTCGCCGTCGCAGCCGTGTTCGATCGCGTTCCGAAACAGGTTCTCGAAGACGCGCAACAGTCGGGAGCGATCGGCTGTGAGCGTCATCGTATCCACGATCGAGAGCATCGCCCCGCCGGTCGAGACGTGGTTCCAGGCCTCCGTCGCAGCCGATTCGAGATCGACGCGCGTTGTTTCACTCGCCCACGCGCCGTCGCGAGCGATCGCCAGCACGTCGTCGATAATTGCCTCCATGCGATCGAGACTGCGCCGAGCCGTCGGAAGGTGCTCGAGCGACTCCGTCTCTGCGACGAGTTCGAGATAGCCCTGGGCGATGCCGAGGGGGTTGCGCAGGTCGTGGCTGACGATGCGGGCGAACGCGTCGAGGCGCTCGTTCTGCTCGCGAAGGCGGCGCTCGTTTCGCTTTCGCTCGGTAACGTCTCGGACGACGCCGACGCAGCCGCTGAACTCGTCGTCGTGGACGAGGACGGTGAGTTGGACTTCGCAGGGAATCCGGGTCCCGGACTTCGTTTCGAGCGGGGCCTCGATCGTTGTCGAACGGTCGTTGCTTCGAAGCAGCGAGCCGATCGCCGTTTCGGCACGGTCGATGGTCGACTCGTCGAAGAGCAAGTCGGCGTGTTCGCCGAGCAGTCCCTCGCGCGTGTAGCCGGTCATCTCGACGATCGCGTCGTTGATCGTCATGATGTGGCCGGCCGCATCGAGGACGTAAATGCCGTCCCCTGCTGTCTCGACGAGGCGTTCGTACCGGTGCAGGGTCTGCTCTTGCTGTTCGAGCTGGCCGCGGATCGCGATCGTTTCGAGGACGTGCGAGGCCACCTCGGCGACCGACCGAATCGTCCCGCGTTCGGCCGCCGACAGCGCCGTGTCCGCGTACACCACGAGCACGCCGTAGCGCTCCTCAGACGTTGCAAGGGGCGAAACTGCCACCGCCTGCACGTCGCGTTCGCGGGCACGATCGGCAAACGGAATCGGCCGCGTGGAGTCGGTACTGGCGGTCTGTAAGGTCTGCGTGTACAGCGCGCGTTCGAGCAACGGATTCGCACCGTTGCCGACTCGAAACGTCCGGTGTGTCGGCCAACTGGTCGCATCGGGGTCCGTGATCCAGGGCACGACCGACTGCTCACCGCGGTCGTACTCGCCAACCCAGGCGAATACGAACGCATCGCTCGCCGTAAACGTCGTGCGAAGCACCTGCTCGACGGTTCGCGGCGACGTCGCATCGGCCAACTCACACCGGATCGTCTCGACGAGTTCAGGACGGCGATCTGCGGTTGAACTCGGGGTGATACTGTCGAGAATCAGCTGTGCGAGATCCGTTGCGGGAGCCGTCGCCGGGTTGGATGCGGAAAGTTCGGTGAGAACCGGCGTCGTCTCGCCGCCGTCCGCATCCCAGTAGCCGAATATCGAGAGATCCGGCGCGACGGATTCGAGGGTGCTGCGGACGGCCGGAACGTCCGAAATCGTTCCCGCATCGATGACGACGGCGTCGACCGGGTCCCGTTCGAGACGGTCGATAGCTACAGCAGGCTCCCGTGCAACGGCGACGCTAACGGGTGCATCCGTCAGTGCGAGCGTCAGCGTTGCTCGCGTCGACCGATCGCGACTTATACAGAGGATCTGTCGACGGCTCATAGCGGAGGGGGTGTGACGCGGTTCTGTCTCGGTGTCATCGTCGTCATCTCTATTGTCGGCACTATGATCGTCGCCGGCGTCGGCAGCGTCACCAGTAAGTGTCCAACGGGAACCATCACACGACTGCACTCGTGTGAGAACTAATTGTTCTTTCTACATATCTGCCGTCTCGGTTGTAAGAACCGCACGCAGTGGGTGCCGAAGTGATGGAGGCGGGAAGCGGAGCTACCGACTACACTCACCCGGCAAAACCGGAGAGGGGCCACTCGCTGTCATCATCGTCGTCCTGGATACTCGGTGCGCTCACGAGGACAAACGCGCTTTCGTCGTCACCGTTTTGGATCTGGCGCGTCGACGTTGGCGGGATCCAGAGTGCATCGCCGGTTTCCATCGCGACCGGTTCGTCGTCGACGACGACTGTCGCTTCGCCTTCGATGAGGACGTAGACTTCCTCGTGGTCGTTGTCAGTGTGGTCGTGTGGCTTGCTTTTCCAGCCCGGATCACAGCGGGCAACCGTTACGCCGACCTGTTCCGTTTCGAGCGGATCGCTCAGGAAGTGCATCGCACTCGACACCTGCTCGACTTCCTCGTAGTTCACTTTCCGATAGGACATGGCTGTGCCTTGGTGTGGACGACAGTAAAGTTACGCGTTCATCCACCCTGACCGATCAGGTCGAACCCGTCGACCGGCGCGACCGCACCCTCGACCGGCAGGTGCACGCGCCATTCACAACTCGACCGAACAACATGGGTCCACCCCCGCCGGGGGACCGATCACCTGATTGTCCCGGTTCGACGCGCATCACCGCCGTATCCCCGTCAGTGCGCCCGTCTATCACACTGGTATACCGGAGCCAACAGCTATATAGCCACCCAGCTATAGGTGCCAGCAAAGCGGTGCACGACGTGATCCTGACACCAACACGTTCGGATCGACTCCTGGTCGCCGTCTCGCTCGCCCTGTTCGGCGTCGCGGGCGCTTTGAGCGCCTCCGTCGACGAACTCGGCCCAACGCTTGGCGCGACGACACTCGCCATTGCGGGCGTCTACACGCTCGCCAAGTACGCAAACAGCGTTTCTCGACGCACGCTTGCTTCCCTTGCACTCGTCCTCTGGACCGGATTCCTCGCCGTCGCTACCCTGCACGTCATCGGGCTCCAGACGATCGGTGCCGCCGTTCCCGGTCCGACCGCCGTGCTCGTCATCGCGGTCACCGCGGCGACGTGGGCACTGCTCCTGACTGCCTGCTCGACGACCGCGTTCCTCGGGTTCCGCGAGTACGGGACAACCGTCAGTACCGAGACCCTCGACGAGCAAAGCATCGAGAGCGAGCCGTCCGACTACTCGACGCGATAGCTCACCGCGATTCCCTCGCCGAGGGGCACGACGACCGTCTCGAACGACGGGTCTTCTCGAACGCGCTCTAGATACGCCGCGATTCCGCGCGTATGCTCGTTGCTTTCATCCCCAGTGTTTGCATGCTCTTTCTCACCCTCTGCCGTCGCCTCAACCATCTCCAGCAGCGCCTCGAACTCGATACTGCTGGCCGAAATTGCATTATCCGCAATGACGACGCCACCGACCGGAACCTTCGAGCGGACGGCCTCGAACGCCGCTTCGTACCGATTCTTCTCGAGGTCGAGCAACACCACGTCGAACGGCCCCTCGTATCGCTCGACCGTCTCCAGTGCGTCGCCGAGTTCATATCGCGCAACGTCGTCGTATCTACCAGCAGTCATATACTCGCGGGCCTGCTCGAGTTCAGCCTCGTCGACTTCGGTGAGGACGATTTCGCCGTCAGCAGAGAGTGCCTCGGCGAACCAGTACGCGGAGTAGCCGTAGCCCGAGCCGAACTCGAAGATGCGCTCGGCGTCGGTGAGACGGGCGACGAACCGGAGGAACGCGCCGACCTCGGGACCAACGTGGGGAAAGCCCTCCTCGCGGGCGAACTCGTCCATCTCGGCGAGCGTGTCGTCGGGGTCGGGACCGGCTGCACGAACGAAGCGACTGAGCTCGGTTGTGAGTACGTCAACCATGGCTAGTGGTACGGGAGCGAGAATATCAAGTTCGGGGGACGATGCCACGCCGTGCGGTCACCCCTGTGAACCGTTCCGGAACCGAGATTCGGGGGCGACTCTCAGCCGACCGTGGCGGGGACGAGCAACACCAGCACCTTCGCGTACAGGACCATGAACAGGAGGGCGAAGGGGTAGGTGTTGCCGTAGGCGGCACCGACCTCGTCGGCGTCGGTAGCGTCGATCGCCGCGGCGAGGCCTTTCGTGTCGGTGTGGCCGCCGCAGATACCGCCGGCGGCCGTGATCCAGTCCTGGCCCCAGAGCCGTCGCGTGACGGCCAGTCCGACGAGAATCGCGGCGAGGCTCGTCAGCGCCGATGCCAGGACGATCTGAACGCCGTACTCGGCGACCGTTTGAACGAGCCCGCTGCCGGCCTCGATACCGACCGTTGCGAGGAACAGGCCGAGCGTGAGCGAGCGGAGTTCCGAGAGGATCGTCCGGTCCATCCGCAGCGTGATCGGCCCGAGCTCGCCGACGTAGCCGAGCACCAGCGCGGCGATGATGACGCCGCCGGTCGTTCCGAGCGTCGGCGCGCCGAGCGGACCGAGCGGCAGCGGGATCGACCCGAGCACGACGCCGAGTGCGAGCACGAGTCCGAATCCGACGAGGCTGAACGGTACCCGCTCGATCGACGAGCCGTCGGTATTCGACTCCGTTTCGCCGACATCGGCTTCGTACTGTCGACGCTCCGTATCCATCTCGAGGCCGGCGAATCGAGGATAGAGTTGCTGAAAGAGGACGATGAGGACGGCACCGACAACGTAGCCGATCGAGTGGCCGATCTGGTATGACGCCTGTGCGCTACCGGACAGACCGTCAAGGGCGGACGCGAGACCGGGGCTGCTCGTCAGCGCGCCGGTGAACGCACCCATGAGCAACGGCGTATTCGTCTCGGGGAACAGGACCGTCGCCGAGATGGCGGTAACCGCGAAACCCGATGCGGTCATGACGGCCGCGAGGACGACGAAGTACGGGCCGTAGGTCCGGATAACGCCGGAAATATCCTCGGCGGCGATCAACCCGACGCAGGCGACGAACAGCGCGAGTGCGAGGCCGGAGTACGACGGCGGGACCGTCAGTCCGAGGTGACCGAGCACCAATCCCGCAAAGAGCGGGCCGGCGACCCCGAACGAGACGCCTCGAACGGTGACGCGCCCGACCGCCATGCCGACGACGAGCGCCAGAAAGACGACGAAAATTCCGTTACCGAGCACGTCGCTCACGACGGACACGGCCGCTCACCTCCCTCGAGTGCCGTCGCGTTCGTCCGACCGATACCGAGAACGTTCCGCCGATACAGCGATAATACCTGTCTGATGGGTAGTAGCACCTCCTAAGCGGCGCTTCTCTCGTTCCGGCCGGTCGAGCGTCGCGGAGCGATGCCCGGCCGTGCCACTCAAAAATTACTACCCAACGAGTAAGGTCTCATCGATATGGAGAGAATGTCCGTATCGTCAATTATGATAGCCACTACTGCGGATTAGACGCTCTGAATTGCCTCTCCCACACTCACAGCGGGTGTAGGATCAACGAATTTCGCTTTCAGTGCAGCGCAGTAGAGCCGTCAGTTCGTCTCTGCTTCCGCCGTCTCCTCGCGCTCACGAAGCTTGAACTTCTGGACCTTCCCCGTCGTCGTCCGCGGGAGTTCCTCGACGAACTCGATTTCGCGCGGGTGCTTGTACTCCGCCAGATTAGTCAGGCAGTACTCTCGGAGTTCATCGTCCGTCACGTCGGCGTCGGGCGTCGGCACGACGAATGCCTTGACCGTCTCCCCCCGTCGATCGTCCGGAATGCCGGCGACCGCGGCGTCAGCAACGGCCTCGTGTTCGAACAGCAATTCCTCGACTTCGCGCGGATAGACGTTGTACCCGCCCGTGACGATCATGTGCTTCTCGCGGTCGACGACGTAGAAGAAGCCGTCTTCGTCGTGGTAGCCCACGTCGCCGGTGTGGAACCACGTCGTGCCCGCTGCCTCGGTGAAGGCCTTCTCGTTCGCCTCGGGCAGGCCGTAGTAGCCTTTCATCACGTTCGGCCCGGAGACGACGATTTCGCCGATGATCTCGGTTAAGTCCGCTTCGTCCTCGTCGACTGGCCCTTCCTCGACGGGCGAGACATCCTCGAACTCGTCATTGACGACCTTCGAGTCGACGCCGGGGACGGTCTTGCCGATGCTACCGACGCGCCGCCCGTCGATCGGACTGTTGAAGTGCGTGATCGGGCTGGTCTCGGTGAGCCCGTATCCCTCGTAGACCATCGGTTCGTAGCGGTCTTCGAACTGCCGGAGGACTTCGGTCGGAATGCCGGACCCGCCGACGCCGCACAGCCGGACCGAGGAGAAATCGAACTCGTCGGCGTTGGGCTGGTTGATCACGTCGTTGTACATCGCCGGCACGCCGTGGAAGACCGTGAGTTCCTCGCTCTCGACGAGCGAGACGGCGTCCTGGGCGTCCCAGTCGGCCATCGGGTAGTAGGCCGCACCGTTGAACAACGCGGCGTTCATCGTGACGGTCATCCCGTAGATGTGAAACAGCGGTAGAACGCCGAGTTGCCTGTCGTCGGACCGAATTCCGTCCGGAACGAGTTTCGCCGCCGCCGTCGCATTCGAGGCGAGATTTTCGTGCGTTAGCTGGACGCCTTTCGGCTGACCCGTCGTCCCCGACGTGTACGGCTGGACCGCCACGTCGTCGTCGGCGCGGTCGACGATATCGGGTTCACCGCGCTCGAGGAACGCCTCGAACGTCGTCGCACCCTCGGCTTCGCCGTCAATACTGACGACGTGTTCGACGCTCGTCTCGTCCTGGACCGCCGTGACGAACGGGACGAGATCGGAGAGCGTGACGACCACCCTGGCCTCGCTGTCGCCGAGTAAGTGGCTGATCTCCCGTGACTTGTACTGCGGGTTCATCGGTACGACGACACCACCGGCACGGAGCGTCCCGTGGAAGGCGATCAGAAACGGCGGGACGTTCGGCAGATAGAGCGCAATACGGTCGTCCACCCCGATCCCCCGCTCGTTGAGCGCGGTCGCGAACGCACCAGTCTGTGCCCAGAACTCGTCGTAACTGGTTTCTTCCCCCCGGAATCCGATCGCGGTGTTGTCCCCGTGCTCCTCGACGGCTGCCGCGACATTCGTGACAAGGTTTGCCATTGCTCACGCAAACTGTTGTCGCACTGTGTGAAAAACATTTACATTGTTTATACTATATTGAGTCATCCTTACCAGACCGACGAGTTCAGCGCCGGCGCTGAACTCGAGAGCAAGCGGGTGAGACAGACACTGAACGCGGCCGTCTCGGTGGCCCAGATGGGAGTCGAGCCTATTTACGTTCGTGCGCCAAACGTCCGAGCGATGTACGATCACGTCCTCATTCCGACGGACGGGAGCGATGGAACTCGGCGGTCGATCACGCACGGATTAGCCATCGCCGACCAGTTCGACGCAACGGTTCACGCACTCTCGGTCGTCCCGGAAGGCCCGTTTGGAACGTTCGAGAGCGAGGCCGCAACCGAGGCCGCCCGGCGCGCCGTCGACCGGGTCGCAATGGAAACGAGGGCCGCCGATCTCGAAACCGTTACCACCGTCGCACAGGGTGTCCCTCACGAGGAGATCCTCGCCTACGCGGACGACAACGAGATCGATCTCATCGTCATGGGGACCCAGGGGCGGACCGGCCTCGACCGCGTCCTCGTCGGGAGCGTCACCGAACGCGTCGTCCGCATGGCCGACGTGCCGGTCGTCACCGTCCGACTGACGGACGACATCCGAATCACCGACGCCGAGGAGGCGCGTGAACTCGCGCACGAACAGGCCGAACAGGAGGGGTACGAGGACGTAACGAGTGTCAGCGAGCCACATCGAACCAGCGCCTCCTGGATCGTTCCGCTCGAAGCGAACGGCCACTCGATGCAAGTCCACATCGACGCGGTATCCGGCGAGGGTCGAATTGCAGACCGAACTCGCGACGAGGACCGATAAGAATCGATGCGGCGGTGTCTCCGTGCTGGCCACCGTGCGAACGAGTGCTATTCAGCCGATCCGAGACGATCGACGACCGGCGTCGCAGTGATCCCGTGGACGACGACCGAGAGCAGGACGACCGCACCGACCAGCGCCCACACCAGGTCCGCGTTGGCGAAGACGGCCTCGTTGAGGCCGTGTGAGAGGTAGTAAAACGAGCCGATTCCACGGATACCGAAGAAGGCGATCGTGCCACGTTCGGCCCAGTCGCGATCGAACCCGAGCAAACCGATGAGCCCTGCGACCGGTCGAACGACGAAGACGATCACGACAGCAGCGATTGCGGCCTCGATCGTCAACGGCGCGAGAAGGCCGCCGACGATCGCACCGCCGAAAAAGACCATAATAATCGCCATCACGGCCTGCTCTGCCAACTCGCTGATCTCGTGTAACGCCTCGTTGTACTCGTGCGAGCGCTCGTAGTCACGAATCAGTAGCGCCGCGATGAAGACGGCGATGAACCCGTAGCCGCCGACGAGTTCAGTGAGGCCGTAGACGAGCAGCGTCCCGGCGACGGCTTCGAGGCCCTGTACCGATTCGGCGATCTGGGTGGTCGGGTTCGTCAGGAAGACGATGCGAGCCGTCACTGCCCCGAGAACGGCACCGAGTGCGACGCCGACGGCGATTTTGTAGGCGACGGCGACGAGGAGCCACTCGCCGAGCCAGTTGCCGGGAGCGATACCGACGAGGGCGATCGCGATGGCAAGATTCGTAAACGGGAACGCGAGGCCGTCGTTCAGGCCGGCTTCGGAGGAGAGTGCGAATCGGACCTCCGCCTCGTCTTCGCGGGCAGGCGGGGCCTCGATCTGTTCGTTGGTTCCCGAGCCGGGTTCGTCGACCTGGACTTCCGCGGCGAGGACCGGGTCCGTCGGCGCGATGCACGCCCCGAGCAGGACGGCCGTGGGGAGAACCAGACCCGCGAGCCCCCAGCCGAGCAGCGCTGCGCCGATAATCGACAGCGGCATCGTGATCGCGAGGAGTCGCCACGTCGACGCCCAGGCGCGAAGTCCGGGCGGGCGGTCGAGTTTCAGCCCGACTCCCATGAGCGCGAGGATCACGCCGAGTTCGGCGAGGCGTTCGGTCGTCTCGCTCTGTTCGAGCGGGTCCGGTGGTGGGAGATCGATCGGGAGGCCAAACACCAGCAAGCCGAAGGCGACGAAGAAAAGCGGCAGCGAAATCGATCGGTTCGCGACGAGACGGGGCAAGATCGCGACCCCGAAGAGTACGATTCCGATGAAAACGAGGCCGATGTCGTACAACTCGAGTACCATCAGGGACCAGTAACTACCGACAACGGAAGTCTTGAAGCCGATGCAGGCAGATGCAGAACGAATCCCTATGGCGGCCGCCACCCCAGGCCGAGACGATGATGCGACGCGGCGATTCCTCGGACCGTCAGGCCCAGCCTCGCGACCGTCCCCGAACCGAGACGTGCCGCCGGCGGCTCCTCCGATGGGGCAGTCTCGTCGGCCTCACTTCCCTGAGCGGCTGTACCGCAGATATCGGCGAGGAGTTCCCGCCGAACGAAAAGTGGCCGACCGCCGACCTCGCACCCTCGCTCCCCGTGAGCGAACGATCCACCGTCCTGGAAAACGGAATCGAAGCGATGGCTCCCGAATCGATCGCCGACGAAGCCGAGTTCGAGACGGCGATCGACGAGTACGGAATCGACGTCGAGACGGTCGAGCGAGACCGGGACGTGCTGACGATCGAGTACGCCGCGACGGAGCGCTACGAGACGAGTACGCTCCACACCCTCGGCCCGATTGCAGGCGCGTTCGCAGCCCTCGTCGACGCCGGCTACGACGCCACCGCGCTCGCCGTTACCATCCTCGATCCTGCCCCCGACTCGTTCGGCGAAGCCTCGATCGAACGCCCGTGGGCCGAGGCCTACCTCGACGGCGACCTGTCCGCGGCGGAATACGGTGAACTCGTCGCCACGACGGTCGCCTCCGAACGTCACCCACCGGATGTCGAAGTCTCACCGTCAGAATAGCGTTCTCGCGGTACCGACCCGTTGTTTCCCGTGGTTTCTGCCTCCCGATACGCCCGAATTTCCTTATTCGAGCACGACCAGCACGTCACCCATATCGACGCTCTGTTCCTCCTCGACGGCGATCTCCGTCACCGTCCCGCCGCGGGAAGCCACGATGTCGTTTTCCATCTTCATCGCTTCGAGCACGACCAGCACGTCACCCGCCGCGACCTCGTCGCCCTCCTCGACTGCAACGTCGAGGATCGTCCCCTGCATCTCGGCGTCGACGGTCTCGCCGTCGCCGGCGAACTCGTCGCTGCTACCGCTGTCGCCGCCGGCCGGCTGTGGCGGACTTGCCGCCCCAGTTCCAGTGCCGGCCGCCGCCCCGTCACCGACCGGAATCGCCGGCGCGCCGTGCTCTGCGAGTTCAACTTCGAAGCGCTTGCCGTTGACCTCGACGGTGAACTCGCGTTCGACGGTCTCTTCATCGTCTTCGTCTTCGCCCTTGGCCCCGCCGTCGCCGGTGTCGCCGCCCCACTGCGCCTGGGCCTCCTCGATCCGGCTCTCGTCGAGTTCGTTGTCGAGGTACTTCGTCGTGTGCGTGCTCGCGACGAACTGTTCGTCGGTGAGCATGAGCCGGTGGAAGGGGATGATCGTCGGGATGCCCGCAACGTCGTACTCGCGCAGGGCGCGAAGCGAGCGGGCGATACACTCCTCGCGGTCCTCGCCCCAGACGACCAGTTTGGCGATCATCGAGTCGTAGTCGGTCACGAGGTCGTCTCCCTGTCGGAGCGCGTCGTCGAGGCGGACGCCGACGCCGCCCGGCGGATCGTAGGTCTCTAGCTGGCCGCCGGTTGCGGGTGCGAAGTCCTCGGCCGCGTTCTCGGCGTTGATCCGGAACTCCATTGCGTGGCCGTCGACCTCGACGTCGTCCTGGTCGAAGTCGACTTCCTCGCCCGCGGCGATCTGAATCTGGCGTTTGACGATGTCGTAGCCGGTGATCTCCTCCGTGACGGTGTGTTCGACCTGGATCCGCGTGTTAACCTCGAGGAAGTAGAAGTTCGCGTCCGGCCCGAGCGGCCCGTCGCGGCCCGACTCTTCCTCGACGAGGAACTCGACGGTGCCGGCGTTGGTGTAGTCGGCGGCAGCGACCCCGCGGCGGGCGGCCTCGCCGATCTGTTCGCGGAGTTCGTCGGAGAGGGCCGCGGATGGACCTTCTTCGATGACCTTCTGGTGTCGGCGCTGAAGCGAGCAGTCCCGTTCGCCGAGGTGGCGGACGTTACCGTGCTCGTCCGCGAGAATCTGGATCTCGATGTGGCGGGGCTGTTCGAGGTAGCGCTCGAGATAGACCGAGTCGTTGTCGAAGTAGGCCTCGCCCTCGCGCTGTGCGCTCTCTAACTGGTCCTCGATCTCGCTTTCGTCCCAGACGACCTTCATTCCGCGCCCGCCGCCGCCACCCTCGGCCTTGATGGCGATCGGATAGCCGTGTTCCTCGCCGAACGCCGCGACCTCCTCGGGATCGGTAACGGGGTCCGTGGTCCCGGGAACGATCGGCACGTCGGCTTCGGACATGATCTCGCGGGCCTTCGTCTTCTCGCCGAGCGATTCCATCGCGTCGCTCGACGGGCCGATCCAGGTGATCCCGTCCGCGGCTTCGACCTTCTCCGCGAACTCGGCGTTCTCCGCGAGGAAGCCGTAGCCGGGGTGGATCGCGTCGGCGTCGGCCTGCTGTGCGGCCTCGATGACAGCCTCGTGATCGAGATACGAGTCCGCCGCGCGAGCGGGGCCGACATTGTACGCTTCGTCCGCGTATCGGACGTGACCGCTATCCGCGTCGGCCTCGGAGTAAATCGCGACAGTTCCGACGTTTAACTCCTCGCACGCCCGCATCACTCGAACGGCGATCTCGCCGCGGTTCGCCACGAGAACCTTCCTGAACATTCCTGTGAGAACGGTTGCGTGGCCACTACCTTACTTTTTCGCAACGAGGCGAGTACTCCTCACGAATAACCGGGAAAGACAGACAGTACCGCGGGAACGCAGTCCCGTCGAACCACCTGCCCGTCGCTCAGAACCGATCCGTCCTGCCGGCAGCGGCCCACGCGTCCGTCGGCGCCGACCGCGGCACTCGGCTGAACTCGCCCTGCTGGGCTCGAACGCGACCCGAGAAGGCCCACCGCTTGCCGTCCCACGTCTCTTCCTCCTGGGCCGCTGCGGCCGCCGCACGCGCCTGATCGTGCAGGTGTGCCCCGATCGCAGCCGCGATCGCCGCCGCCTCCTCATCGTCGGCATCGGACGGCAGTTCGAGTTCAACACCGGCGGGAAGGCCGACCTCGAGCGGCCGCGTCTTAATCTCGGCCGAGTCGGGTTCGGTGTGCGCTGCGGACGCCTCGGACTGCGGCAGTTCTGCGCCGTCAGCAGCGCGAGTTTTGTCGCTCGCTTCCGGGTGCTGTGCAGTCATACTAGAGCGGGATGTTGCCGTGTTTCTTGTCCGGGTTCTGTTCGCGCTTGGTCTCTAACATCTCGAGGTCGGCGATCAGCCGCGGCCGCGTCTCCGTCGGGACGATCACGTCGTCGAGGAAGCCCTTGTCCGTCGCCGTGTAGGGATTCGCGAACTCTTCGCGGTACTCGTCGATGAGTTCCTCGCGGAGTTCGTCGGGGTTTTCGGCCTCGGCGAGTTCCTCGCGGTAGAGGATGTTGACCGCGCCTTTCGGCCCCATGACGGCGATTTCGGCGGTCGGCCAGGCGTAGTTGACGTCCGCACCGAGGTTCTTCGAGGCCATGACGCAGTAGGCACCGCCGTAGGCCTTGCGGGTGATGACGGTGAGTAGCGGCACGGTCGCTTCCGCGTACGCGTAGAGAAGCTTCGCTCCGTGGCGGATGATCCCACGGTGTTCCTGGTCGGTTCCGGGCATGTAGCCGGGCACGTCGACGAAGGTGACGATCGGGATGTTAAAGGAGTCACAGAAGCGTACGAACCGCGAGCCCTTCATCGAGGCGTCGACGGTGAGCGTGCCGGCGTTGACTCGCGGCTGGTTCGCGACGAGTCCGACGGATCGGCCGTCGAGGCGGCCGAAGCCGACGACGATGTTCTTGGCGAAGTTCTCGCCGACCTCGAAGAACGAACCCTCGTCGACGGTTGCATCGATCACGTCCGTCATGTCGTAGGGCTTTTGCGGGCTGTCCGGCACGATCGAGGTGAGTCGGTCGTCGCGACGGTCCGGATCGTCCCACGGATCGACCCGCGGCGGGTCCTCGACGTTGTTCTGCGGGAGGTAGGAGAGGAGGCGTTTGATGTCGTCTAGAGCCTGCTCCTCGCTCTCGCAGGCGAACTGGGCGACGCCGGTCTTGTCGGCATGGGTCATCGCGCCGCCGAGTTCTTCGTGGGTCACGTCCTCGCCGGTGACGGTCTCGGTGACGCCGGGCCCGGTGATGTACATGTGGCTCGTGTCCTTGACCATGAAGATGAAGTCGGTGATCGCCGGGGAGTAGACGGCACCGCCGGCGCACGGCCCCATGGTCGCGGAAATCTGTGGGATGACGCCGCTCGCTTCCTGGTTCCGGCGGAAGATTTCGGTGTAGCCGGCGAGGCTCTTGACGCCTTCCTGAATGCGAGCACCGGCGGAGTCGTTGAGCCCGATGACGGGCGCGCCGACCTCCATCGCCATGTCCATGACCTTACAGACCTTCTCGGCGAAGACCTCGCCGAGCGAGCCGCCGAAGACGGTAAAGTCGTGTGCAAATACAAAAACTGTTCGGCCGTTTACCTCGCCGTGACCCGTGACGACGCCGTCGCCCCGGATCTTCTTCTCGTCCATCCCGAACTGCCGGGTTTGGTGGGTTCGGAGCTGGTCGAACTCGGTAAACGTACCTTCATCGAGGAAGTAATCGATCCGCTCGCGGGCGGTCATCTTGCCCTTGTCGTGTTGTTTGGCGATTCGGTCCTCACCACCGCCAAGGCGGGCCTCCTCGCGAAACGCCTCGAGTTCGTCGATCCGGTCGTCCATCGTCATGCAGGAACCACCCCGCTTGGATTCATACGCCGTTGTGCGAGGACCAATAGGAAAAGGATTCCGTAACTCCATCACGATTAATAGACACCTAGGTGACATTTCAGGAGTCTCACGGAAAGTTATATATAAGTCCTATTTAAACAGCGTAGGCATGGAACAACGTGAGTCATGGGCAACGAGGACAGGGTTTATTCTCGCTGCCGTGGGTAGTGCTGTTGGGCTTGGAAATATCTGGCGGTTCCCATTCCAGGTTGGGGAGGGTGGTGGGTCGACGTTCCTATTCGTCTACCTGCTGTTTATCGCACTTGTCGGATTCCCGGCGATGCTGGTCGAGTTCGTCGTCGGCCGCCGCACCAATCGGAATCCGGTCGGTGCGCTCAGTGAACTCGGGCAAGGTCTCTGGCAGAAAGTGGGCTGGTTGTTCGTCGCAACCGGCTTCCTGATTCTTTCCTACTACAGTGTCGTTGCTGGATGGACGATTCGATACGTGCTAATCGGCCTGCAGGACGGTTATGTGGGGAATGTTGCCGGAGCTAACGAACAGTTTGGATCCGTCGCTAGCGGGCTTGATGCCGTCCTTTTGCACGCGATCTTCATGGCTGCAGTGATCGGTATCGTTGCCCTTGGCATTCAGAAAGGGATCGAGTTCTCGGTGAAGCTCATGGTCCCAGCAATTATCGCGATCACGATCGGCCTTGCAGCCTACGCGTTCACGCTCGACGGCGCGGGTGAAGCGTACGCGTACTACCTGTCGCCGGACATCTCGGTAATTGTAAACGAGTTCACATCCGTACTTCCGGGTGCTGCGGGACAGGCGTTCTTCACGCTCTCGCTCGGGATGGGTGTGATGATTACCTACGCGTCCTATCTGGATGAGGATCGGAATCTGGTCGAGGACGGCCTCGCAATCGTCGGTCTCGACACGCTGATCGCATTCACTGTGGGACTGATCGTGTTCCCCATTCTCTTTACGGCCGGTATCGATCCGGGCGATCCTGGTGCAGGGGCGATTTTCGTCAGTCTGGCCGCTGCGTTCGCTGAACTGCCATTCGGAGGGATCATCGGGGCCGTCTTCTTCGCGACGGTCGCGATTGCGGCGCTCTCGAGTGCGATCAGTATCATGGAAGTGGTCGTCTCGTACCTGATCGACGAGTGGGATGTCGGCCGCGTTCCTGCGACCGTCGTGCTGGGCGTCGGGCTCTTTATCGTCGGCCTGCCAGCTGCGCTCGACATCATCTTCGTGGACGTTTACGACTTATTCGTGAACAACGTGTTACTCGTTCTGGGTGCACTGCTGGTCTCGATCTTCGTCGGGTGGATCGTCCCCGAACTGGGACGCAGTGAACTCCGCAAGGGGATCGGTGATCTCGGTATCTGGGGAACGGGCTGGATTTGGCTCGTCCGTATTCCAGTGATCATCACGCTGCTTGTGACGATTGCACTCGGGGCCATGGGGTACTATGACTTCCTCACGACTGACTTCGCTGACTGGCTCAACGAGACGCTGTAAGTCAGTCAACGGATCGATCTTGTGTCCCACCAATAACTAACGCTTACTCCGAATTTTTTGACCGTCTCCCGTTACGATATCTCATGAGGGATCTCTCCAGCCGTCAGTTCACCTAAACTCTTTTATATGTGCAGTGTGATCATGTACCATGGTTGGGGAACTCAACCGACGGCGGGTACTGAGTGGTATCGGTGCAGCAGGTGTGGCCGGACTAGCCGGTTGTATCGGTGACGAAGGTGATGTCACAGAAGGCGGGCCGGACGTCCTGAACATCATCGGCTATCCCGAAAGCGGCATCCAGATCTTTCGGGACTACTACTCGAACTACGACAACGGAACCGACATTATCGTCCCGGACGGGCTTCAAGACGGCGATCTTCCCGGCGAAGTCGACAACGACATGGAAAACGTCATCGGGACAGCACCAGCCTCGGAAGGACCGAACGAGGATGCCTTCAACGAACTCTACGAGGACGAGTTCGGCGACTCGCCGGGCGTCTTCAACTCGCACACGTTCGACGCGGTCGCAGTCTGTATCCTCGCGAACATCGCAGCCGGCGATAACGACGGCGAGGCGGTCCGCGACCAGATGCGCCGGGTCGCAAACCCCGGTGGCGACGAGTACGGCCCCGGTGACCTCCAGGAGGCCGCGGAAGCCGTCGCCGACGGCGACGAAATCTCGTATCAGGGGGCCTCGAGCAGCATCACCTTCGACGATATCGGCGATCCGGCGGACGCCGGCTACGACGTTTGGGAGTTCGCGGACGGTGGGACCGAGACGATCGATACGGTCACATTCGAGGGCGAGGGGCCCGGCGGCGAGATGGCAGACGATTCTCCCGGTGGAACGGATCGCGAGGTAATGGTCGCGATGTTGCTCCCCGAAACCGGCGACCTGGGTGAACTCGGCAGCCCGATGATCCAGGCCGGCGAACTCGCTGCCGCCCAGTTCGAGGGGACCAGTTTCGAAATCGATCTCGCGATCGAAGACACCGAAACCGACGAAGATCAGACGATTTCCAACGGTGGCGCGCTTATCGACGCCGGCTATCCGGCGATCGTCGGCGCAGCCTCATCCGGGAACTCGGTGCCGCTCGTCGGGGAGACAAGCAGCGCGAACGTCGTCCAGTGCTCACCGGCGAGTACGGCACTTTCGCTGTCAGAAGTCGACGACGACGACTACTTCTTCCGCACGGCACCGAGTGACTTGCTCCAGGGCCAGGTTATGGCCCAGGTCTCGGCCGAGCGCCTCGAGGCCGGCACCGTCGGCACGCTGTACGTCAACAACGACTACGGCCAGCAACTCTCCGAGCAGTACGTCAGCTCGTTCACCGAGGAACAGGGCGGGGACGCGCTCAACGAAGTCTCGTTCGAACCCGAGCAGGGCTCGTACACCGGTGAACTCGAGTCGGCACTTGCCGAGTAAGGCTGCGCCGGTTCGAGGGCACCTCACCGTCCTCGCGATCGTCACGTCTTGTTTTTGCTGCCACCCGATCGATGCTCTCGACCCTCGACTGCTGTAGTGGCGAAACCGCGCCACGCGCTGAAAAATGAGTTACCCGCCGAGAAACTGCTGGCGAACCTCCTCGTCGTGGAGCAACGCATCCCCGTCATCGACGTACCGGTTTCGCCCCTGGACGAGAACGTATCCCCGGTCACAGCGACGCAACGCCTCCTTGGCGTTTTGCTCGACCACCAGCACGGCCGTCCCGTTGTCGTTGATCATATCGACGTGGTCGAACATCTCGTCGACCAAATCCGGCGCGAGGCCGGCACTCGGTTCGTCGAGCAACAACAGATCCGGATCGAGCATCAGCGCCCGCCCCATCGCGACCATCTGCTGTTGCCCCCCGCTCATCGACCCCGTCTTCTGGTCCCGTCGCTCCCGCAAAATCGGGAACTGGTCGAACACCGCCTCGAGTGCATCCCCCGGGACCTCATCGAGGATGTACGCTCCCATCTCGAGATTCTCCTGCACCGTCAGCGACGGGAAGACGTTCTCCGTCTGGGGAACGTAGCCGATGCCCTTGTGAATGATCTCGTCGGGCGAATGACCCGTGATGTCCTCGTCGTTGAACTCGATCGAGCCGTCCATGTAGGTCGCCAGGCCAAATACTGACTTCATCGCGGTCGACTTGCCGGCCCCGTTCGGCCCAACGATGACGACATACTCATCCTCGGCAACCTCGAGATCCACATCGCTCAGGACCTGCAGGTCGCCGTACCCGGCATCGAGCCCGGACACGTCGAGCATCGCCATCAAACCTCACCTCCGAGATAGGCCTCGATGACCCGTTCGTTAGACGTAATCTGCCCGGGAACGCCCTCCGCCAGGACCGACCCCTGGTGCATGACGATCACGTGCTCGCAGTTGTCCATAATGAGATCCATATCGTGTTCGACGATCAGGAAGGTGTACCCGTCCGCTCGCAGTTCGTGGATATGCTCGAGCAACTTCTTCTCGAGCGTCGGATTGACGCCCGCGAACGGCTCGTCGAGCAGCAACATCTCCGGCTCCGTCATCAGCGCCCGCGCCATCTCGAGCAACTTCCGCTGACCGCCGGAGAGCGTCCCTGCCTTCTCCTCGGCAATGTGCTCTATCTCGAAGAACTCGAGTGTGTCCCAGACGCGTTCAAGGAGTTCTCGTTCCTGTTGTTCGACCTCGCGTCTGGCAACCGGCATGACCGACCGCCAGAGGGCCTCGCCCTGCTGGTGTTTCGCCGGGAGCATCAGGTTCTCGAGGACGGTCATGTTCGCCATCTCGCGAGCGATCTGAAACGTCCTGACGAGGCCGTAGTCGACACACTCGTACGGATTGATGCCGGTGATGTCCCGGCCCTGAAACGTGACGGTACCGGCATCGGGTTGGTGGATACCGGTGATGCAGTTGAACGTGGTCGACTTGCCGGCCCCGTTCGGCCCGATCAACCCCGTCATCGAGCCGGATTCGACCGTGAACGAAGCACCGTCGACAGCCGTAATCCCACCGAAGCGCTTGCCGAGCCTGTTGACCGCGAGTTCAACGTCGTCACTGTATTCGGTCGCCGGTCTCGAGACGGATTCGGTGTCCGTGCCAGTGTCGATGTTCGTTCCCGTTTCGGCTGACCGGACGTTTGCTGAGCTGTCACTCATGGTTTCTCACCGCCGGTGTGGGTCGTCTCGTTCGTTTCGCTCGTTTCGCTTGTCTCGCTCGTCGCGTCTGTAGTCGTTCTCGGTTCGATATCGTGGTCGTGGTCAGGTGCGTCAGTACTGGCACTGTTCGAGTGGCCATGAGTGCGGTTGTGATCGACGCCTGTCCCGGGATCGTCACCGGTATCGTTACTGTTGCCACCACTGCTATTGCCCCCGCCACGACTGCCACCACCACCGCTACCGCCGGTTCCGGCACCACTCGGGCGACTTCCCAGTGGAATCGCAGCCGCCGTTTCCTCGCGATGGCCGAGCAATCCCTCCGGCCGCCGTTGCATGAGGAGGATTAATGCGACACCCATGATCACGAACTGGAGCGTCAGGAACTCGTCAAACGTGTACCGAACCAGCGGCGCGGGGTCCGCAGAGAGCAGCGGTCCGACCGCGCCCGCGAAGGTATTCGGGGCGTCGTCGACTGCCACGACCTGATCGATCACCCGTCGGAGGTACTGCGGCCCCTCAAACAGGATGGCGACGAAGAGCCCGGACCCGAGAACGCTTCCCGTGTTCGAGCCTGCACCACCGATGATCAGCGCGATCCAGATGTAGAACGTGACGTGCGGACGGAACGCCGTGGGCGTCACGCCAGTCCGTCGGAATCGCCACAAAATTCCGGCGAGTCCCATCAGCGCACAGCCGAGCACGAACACCTTTATCTTGAACCGGTTCGTGTTCTTGCCGAGGGACTGGGCCGCCTCCTCGTCCTCGCGGATCGCCTTCAGCACGCGCCCGAACGGCGACCGGCTCGTCCGCTGGATGAGCCAGTAAAAGCCCGCCAGAACGAGTACGAGCACGATCGAATACGCGAGCGCCCGCGCCTGCGTCGGCCCGAACCCGAACAGACTGTTCGTCAGATCGACGAACGAACTGAACGCTCCGAGTTCGAAGATGGCATTCATCGGGTCGCCGTAGTTCCGGATGAGTCCGCGGCCGCCGCCCGTCCCGAGTTCAGCACCGAGAACGGTGAACTCCTGGAGCGCACCGGAGGTGACCCCGAGACGGACGATTTCTGCGAACGCGATGGTCGTGATGGCGAAGTAGTCGGCCCGCAACCGCAGTGCGGGAAGGGCGACGACGAGGCCGGCGAGGCCAGCGATGACGACGCCACCGACGATGGCGATGGGAACCGGAAGACCGAGACCGGAGTATTGTGCGGCCCCGCTCGGGTCGGCCGGCTTCGCGAGCATCATGGTGGCGTACAGTCCGATCGCCATGAAGCCGGCGATGCCGATGTTGAACAGTCCGGTGTAGCCCCAGTGGAGGTTCAACGCCAGCGTCACCATCCCGTAGACCGCGATCAGGTAGGTCATCCGCCGGAGCGTGTTGATGATCCCGTCCAGCGAGTAGCCGAGGACGAGGCCGATCGCGGCGTATATGAGGTAGATCGCCCCGATAACCGCGACGATCTTGAGGGCGTCGTGTTCCCACAGCGTTTCCAGTTGTGCTCGGTAATCGGAGTGCGGTGTCGCGCTCATGCTGTCGTCTTCCCTCCGAAGAGCCCGGATGGCCTGATTAGCAAGACCAGGATCATCATCAGGAACGCCGTGATGGTCGTAAAGTCGCCGCCGGGAAGCCAGATCATTGACATGTGCATGGTGACGCCGATGACGAGACCGCCGAAGATCGCACCGTAGATCGAGCCGATCCCGCCGAGGATCACGGCGGCGAAGATCAACAGCAAGAGCAGCCAGCCGAACTGCCAGTCGATCGTCCCCGTCCACAGCACCATGAGGTATCCCGCGCTGCCGGCGAGTCCCCCGCCGATCATCCAGGTCCAGCGGATCACGCGCTCGGTCGGAATCCCGGTTACAAGGGCCAGGTCCTTGTTATCCGACATCGCCCGCATGGCCTTCCCGAGTTTCGTTCGCTGGAGCAGCAGGTGGACACCGATCATCAGCGCCGCTGCCGCCGCGATCAACGTCCCGTCGTGGGCGTCGATCGACACGTAGCCGTCGACGAGCAACAGATCGGCCGACGGGACGCTCGCGGTAGTCCCCCGAGACTGGCTCGAATACACGAACACGATGAGGTAGCGCAGCGCGAAGGCGACGCCGATACTGGTGATCAACAGCGGGATGCCGTCGGAACCGCGCATCGGCTTGTAGGCGAGGCGGTCGATCAGCACTGCGAGTAGTGCGGTCCCGACGCCAGCGAGCAGGAGGCCGCCGAAAATCGCGATCGGCGTCGACATAACCGAAATGCCGAACTGTGGCCCCCCAATGCCCCGCTGTGGACCGACGAGGGCCAGATGACCGATACTCGCCGCACCCCAGCCGCCGATGAGATACGTGCCGCCCCAGCCGATGAACGCGCCGACAGTAATCGTATCACCGTGTGCGAAGTTTGCGAAATTGAGGATACTATAGGTCATCGAGAGACCGATTCCCGCGAGACCGATAATCAGTCCGTACAGAACCCCTTGCATCACGTATCGCCCGATACGTGAGATGTTATACGTCCCGTCAAAGACGCCGAGGATGAGATCTCCCACCAGGAGTAAAGCACCAGTCCCAACAGCGAGCAACAGGAGTTGCTCGACTGTGAGATTTCTCCCCCGTGTAACGGCGTCATCTACAGTCGACATTCATTCCCCTCCGTAATGCCACTGTTACCCATGTTACCATGATATATGTTATGGTGCCACATCCAGAAGATCCGAGCGAGCGAGACGAGGCTTCTCCGTCCCACTTCATCCGCTGAACTCGCCGAAAACCGCAGTTGGACTGTTGAGAACAGGACCGAACGCGCGTTCACTCGATCGCAATCGCCCTGCCAGTGCGAACAGGGCGAGAATTGGGAGGCAATGGGTCGCTCTGCCAAGCACTACTCATGCCGGTTAACTCCGTTCCCAACCAGTCCGAGAGATAGTACAGTCCGACTCACAGAAACCGAGAAATGCCTCCAGACGCTGCTCAATCCACCACCCACTCCGCATCATCCGCCCGGACGGTCGCTACCTCCTCCCGATCGCCGAGCACGCGAAAGACGAACCCCGCATCGTCCCGTTCGAACTGCAGATCGATCGTCGTGACATCCGTACTGAACTCTGCTACCTCAGATGGTGATCCGTCCCGCGATGCAGGCGCTTCGAGGCCGTAGTCCTCGTATGCGACCTGTGTCGAGGCGACGATCATGTCTTCCGCATCGTATACGTCCGCATCGATCCCGCTTGTATCCGTCTCTCGAATCTCGAGTCGGTACGTCTGAATCGGCATAGTGACCGTTCTCCCGGGCATCAGATGGCGATACGGCTTACATGCGCATGCGTCACAGCTCAGACAGCACAGGCACAACTGACGGCCAGATCACACCGACTCGTAGGGGCCAAGCCGGGTCCCATCGAGGAGATACGCCTCACCGTCGGCGAGTCCGTCCGGAAGAAACGGCGAGAGGAACGACTGCTCCGGCAGGTTCACCCACGTTCCGCCGACGAGTTCATTGAACGCCGGGAGGACGATAATCTGCGGCGGCTCAGCCCGTGAATCGTCCGCAAGCCACGGCAGCGTCGTTCCAAAGTGGTCGCGAAACGGGTCCGGATCGAGCCGACCGCGGAGCCAGACGCGTTCGACGCGACTCCCGCCGACTTCGTCTTCGAGGCGGACGCACGGGTGTTCGTGACCAAGACAGACGACTGATGAGTCGAGAACGGCGCGTGAGGGCCAGGTGTGTCCGTGACAGACGCCGACGGAACGTTCAGAATCATCGGGGCCGAGCGCGATCCCGTCGCCGGAAACGATAGTGAGCGACCCTGTCTGCGAGTCCGTCGAGGGAGCCGCCCCATCAGCTGGCTCTAGCCACGTCTCGATCACACCGTCGTGATTACCTTTCACGATCGTCACGTCGAGCGATCGCAACGGTTCGGATTCGAAGAGCACCTCGAGTTCACCGCGCTCGGCACCGCCGGGATCGACGATCGAATGCATGAGATCGCCGAGGACGACGAGGCGGTCGGGATCGGTGCGCTCGATGAGCGAAGAGAGGCGGTCGCGGCGCTCGGGGGCGTGACTGGGGACGTCGACGCCGCGTTCGTACCGCAAGCCGGCTTCATAGCCGGCGTGGTAGTCTGCAACGAGAAGCGCCCGCTCGGTCCCGAGATCGGCGAGTGCGGCCGGCTGGCCGGGGACGGGTTCGACGTGGGTGGCCGGAGTCTCGTTCTCGTGGATATCGGGCGGGCGGGAGTCTCGCATGCCGAACTCGATCAGATCGCTTTGAGCGTTTCGTCACCCGATTCGTAGCACTGCCCGCCCATCAATGCATCCTGAATCGCGTCTTCGATGTCTGCCTCGGACGTGCCGGTGTCGGCGGCGACGGTTTCGATCAGTTCCGTGCGGTCCGCCCCGTCGCCGTCGTCTAAGTCTTCCATCGTGTCCACGACGTGCGCCTGGAGGTCGACAGTTTCTGCCTCCTCGGTTTCTTCGGCCTCAGCCTCGTCCGCATCGGCCGCGGCCGCGTCACTCGTGCCATCGTCCGGTTCCGGCTCTGGCTCCGGTTCCGCTTCGTCGTCTTCCTCGGATTCGGTCTCGAGATTCGACGCCGGCGGTGCACCGAGATCGTCGCTCGAACTCGAACTCGTCCCCGTATCCGTCTCCGCTTCCGTCGCTGTCGCCGCTTCGCTCGATTCACCATCGCCAGCCGTCGCATCGGCGTCGGCGTCGGTGACATCCGCAGCGTCCGGCACATCGATGTCCGCTTCGCCCGGATCGTCGACTTCGGTTCCCGTCGTGAACTCGGTCCCGAACTCGTCTTCGATCTGCTCGCGCTCTTCGTCGTCCATCTCGTACATGCCGCTGTCACCGGGATCGGGATCGGGACCGGAACTGGAACCGGTATCGACATCAGCATCAGCATCGGCATCGAAGTCGCCGAGCGATTCGGACCCTACATCATCGGCTTCGGTCGATTCGGCCGTGTCATCCGCGGTATCCTCGGAATCTACAGTCCCTTCGGTACCGGTAGTCTCCTCGGGATCCGTCGTACCGGCTTCAGTCGCCGCCCCCTCGGAGGCATCCGTTTTTTCGCTCGCTGCAGCCGTCTTACTCTCGTCCGACTCGAGTTCATCGTCCGTCGTCGCCTCGGCAGTGGCCTCGTCACCGGACTCGTCGAGATCGACGCTTGTCGTTTCCGTCTCGGTCGCCGTGCCGGTGGCGGCCGCCGTCTCGTCGGTGCTTGCCGGTCCGTCGCCCGCTGTTGCCGTTGCCGCGGTGGCCGTGTCGGCTGTCTCCGACTCGGCGTCCGTCGCTCCACCAGCGCCACCAACGAGTTCATGCTCGTCGATATCGAGGCCGTCGCTGGCGGTAAGCGACGCGAGCGAGTCGAAAGTCGCGTCCCCGCCCGTCTCGTTCGGTCGAACGGTGAACTCGCCGACCTCGTCGCGGTCGTTCGCGACGACTTCGACCGCCTCTATCGCACAGTCGCAAAGCGCGGCGAGGTACGACGGCGTCGTGCCGTAGTGGTCCCGTGCGAGCGGGATGCCCGCCGCGAGGCCGAACTCGACGCCGGCCTCGCGCAGGGCGTCGGTCACTCCGTCGTCGCTCGCGTCCGGCAGCGAGTCGAGCGTCGCGGCCTCGGCGTAGGTGCCGATGCGATCGATGGTCTGTTCGGCCGTGGTGACGACCCACCGGTCGCGCGTTGCGGCGTCGACCGCGGCGATGCTCTCCGGCCGAATCGACGTGTAGACGCGGTCGCCGTCGTCGGGTTCGAACGTGCGAGCTTTGCCGGTCACCGCGACGAACGCCGGCGGTTCGACCTGCTCTAAGAAGGCCAGCGCATCGGGCTGGTACTGCCCGGCGTAGACGACGAACGCACCCGACGGATCGACGACGCGGGCGCGAACCATCTCGTCGTTGACCGCCGTGACCTCGGTGAGCGTCCCGACGGCGAAGACGCGGTTGACCCGGGCACCGGTCGGTGAAACGACGTAGTTCGGCGCGCGCTCCTCGTCGCTCTCCGCGTACGACAGCGAGCCATCGTCGTACTCCGCCGCGAAGAGCCGATAGGCGATCTCGCGGCCCGGAATCTCCTCGTCGTCGGAGCCGTTTGCGCTCATGCGTCCACCTCCTCGGCGTCCGCGCCATCATCGATCTCCGCTACCTTCTCAACCGCCTCGAGGAAGGTGCGTGCACGCGCCTGCGGATCGTCGTCGCTCTCCCCGAAGCGTTCCGCGTCGAGATTCGCCCCGTACTCATCAACCGAGAGGTGTCCGCGCACGCTGAACTCGCGGCCGACGATGCGCTCGCGGATCGTGTCGGCGACGACCGACTGGTCCATCGCCTCGCGCGCTTGCTCGAGGGCGTCATCGAGGGTGCCGCCGTAGACATCTGCGGTCAGTTCGTCGTCCAGTACGACCGTGACGGTGCCGGTGCCGTCGTCGAGGATCGCCTTCACGCGAAGGTCGTCGATCCCGTCGACGTCGCCGTGGGTCCGGCACTGCCCTTTCTGAATGACGCGGTAGCACTCCGGACAGCGCTGGATAATTCCGGAGCCGTCCCGCACCGCGATCACGTTGCCGACGAGTTCAACGTCGTAGATGCCACCGGTTTCGACGGCCTCGCGGATCGCCATCGTCGTCGTATCAGCGCCGACCTCGATCTCACGGTCGAGTTCGGTGACCGTCGAGAACTCGGAGACGTTGATCTCGGGGACGCCGCGGAACTCCTGGACGTAGGCGTTCTCAATGCGAACGGGGCCGCCGTCCTCGATTTCGGGGGCGGGGTCCCAGTTCGTGAACGGGAGGCGGCCGCTCTCGTCGCCGACGACGCCGCTCAGGATTTCCGTCTCGCCGTCCCGGCCGTCGATCGTCCGGCGTTCGCACTCGAGGACGGCGACCTCGACGGCTCTCGCGCGGTCTCCCGTCTGGAGGTCGGCGAGCGTCGCGTCGCCACCGATTTCCTGCGTGAGCTGCAGCGACTCGTCGACGAACGAAAGCGAGGTGCTTTCCCCGAGGTTGAGTTCGGGTTCGCCGTCCCACTCGCGGACGCCAGCGTTGCCGGCGGTGATCGTGTCGCCCGGTGAGAGCCCGAAGTCCTCCCAGGCGGTGTAGTCGATGGTGCCGGTCTCGTCGGCGAGTTCGCCTTCGACGATGACGTGGTCCGATCCCTGGTAGCGGATCGATCGCTTGCCGGCGGTCAGGACGGTACCCGTGACGGTGACGTTGCCGTCGTCGGGCGTGATATCGCCGATTTGCTTGCTCGAGGGGGAACCGCTGCCGCCGCTCGAGCCGTCGCCGTACTTTCGGCGGAGGCTCTGTTTGGCTTCGTCGACCGGAACGCTGTACTCCACGAGATTCTGCAGGTCGGATTTGACCTCCTCTTTGTCAACGCCGAGGTCGGAGGCGAGATCCTCGGCATGATCGTCGAGTTCCATCACTTGCCTTTCGTGTGGGGGCTTCAAAAGCGTTCCCGCAACGGGGTGAAAGTAAAGTGTTTGAGCGGATTTCGGCGGGCCGAGTTCGTCGGCGGACCGCGAACGTGACCGGATGAGGAAGCCGTTGTTAGTCCGCGTAGCCGAGCGCGGAGAGCCGTTCCTCGACGTCGCTCTCGTCTGATTCGGCCGATTCGTCGGCTGCGGTCGGCGTCTCGATCGTCTCCTCGGGGGCGTCGCCCGATCGCACAATCTGTTTTCGCTCCGTATACGGCGGAACGAACCACGGGACGGTGTTCAGTTCCGGCATCCGGATGTTCGTCGGGTGGAAGTAAACCGGGACCGGGAACGGCGTGGCCCACTCACCGAGCGCGTTTCCGTGATCGGCCGTGATTACCGTCTTTCCCGGGAGATCCTCGGCGAGCGGAACGGCTTCCTCGAGCACCCGGATCAGGTTGTCGCGATAGGCTTCCCAGAAGACGCCTTCCTCGATCTCGCCGTTTTGCAACTCCTCCCAGGCGAATCCGGGCGCATCGTCCATCGAATCTTCGAGCATCATATCCCGAAGTCCGCTCGTGATTTCGCTGTCGACATCGAGTTGCGTTTCGCCGATGAACGGGACGTGGGGCTGCATGAAGTGAGCGATCAACCGCTTGTTCGGGTAGGTGTCGTGAGCGGACCGAGCGCGTTCGGAAAGAACCGCCGGGAGAACGGTCCCTGCCTCGTCGTCCCAGTCGTCGATCCAGGCGCGATCCGTGTCGTAGAACGTGTCGTCAAGGATTCGTTTTTCGTGGGGGTTCGCGGTGACGTAGACGGTGTCGTTGTGGGTTCGCCCCTCGAAGTTCTCGGAGAGGAACTCCGGCGACGAACTGCCGCGAGACTGAAACCGGGAGAGTTCGCCGTCTAACGAGTTCTTGGTATAGATCTGCGTGAACAGATCGTATCGACAGCCGTCGAGAATAATCAGGTTGTCCCAGTCCGCATCCATGACGTACTCGCCGTCGTTTCCCCGAATCCGCTTCTGGATCGGACCGAGAACGGAGGACAGCAGAAGTTGCCGTCGCATAAAGGGAGTCGTCAGTGTTCCCTTTGCCATAGTCAGTTTTTCCTGTAGGGCCATGAATGACTGTTCATTCACAGCAGTTAAAAAATCACCGAATACGATTTCCGAAAACAACAAATCGGGTGAAAATTGGGGGTGTATACATCAAACCAGGAACAGGACGACGACTCATCCGCAGTGATTATCAGTAGTTGGTAGCGCGGTTTCTTTATTCAGTCTGCCCTCTAAATTGAGATCGGCGGTTCGTAAGGGCGTTGAGCCATGGGAAACAGGACTCTTCACAGACGCTGAGATATCCAGCAACTTCGGTAGCAATTTTTTCTGTCGTCGCTTCGACGAGATGCCCCTCTTTGCGCTCCATATCGGCATGCCGAATCGTGACGACTGTCCACGGATTTACGTAGCTCTCCCTCGGTAGACCGCCTGAAACAAAATCATCATCAGTGAGCGGGATAGCAACCGCTCGTCACGTCGTCGTGGCCGCCGCGTAGAGCGCTTCCTCGTCGTGGAACGGGTGTGTGCGATCACTCAGGCAAATGTACGGCCGGTAATCGTGGTCCGCGAGAAGGTCGGGGTCTTTTACGACCGCGCCGCGCTCGTAGACGTCTGTCATTCCTCGTCGTTGTAGTAATCGTCCGTCGTCGAAGCGGAACTGGCGTTCATCTGTGCAGCGTAGGAGGCGAGACGGTCGTCCTCGGCGATGGCCCAGTATCGGCCCCGGTGGCGAACGAGGCCGCGATCTTCAAGGCGGGAAAGTGCAGCGCCGACGCTCCCGCGCTTGATGCCGGTCGCTTCGTGGAGTTCCGTCTGCGTGAAGGCCTGATCGCTGTGGTCCGTGAGGAATTGCAGCAGCCGATACGGGTGCGTCCCTTCCTGGAGACCGAGCGCGTCCACAGGTTCTTCGTCGAACCGGTCGATGCTGATTGGCATGTGAAATAGAACGCAATATAGTGCAATAAGTCTGTGAGGAAATCCTTCGGCATCGACGGCCAGCAGGGTGAGTAGTCGCTCAACCAGCCACCAGACCACGGCTGAACGTTTCAGTGGATACGCTGGATAAAAACCATATTGCCGACTATTGTCACGGATTACGGATCACAAATCACGAGTTCACTGTGCCACCATCGGCTCGCCACTCGTGGCGGACGGATCGCCCGCCGTGGCTGCCGCCAACGGCGACGGACACCGTAGCTTCTTGGGGACTCCCGCCAGAGGAGGGCGTATGCACGTCGTCGTCAACGCCGCCACGAGTGCGGACGGCAAACTCTCCTCGCGCCGGCGCGAACAGGTCGCCATCAGCGGCGAGGCGGATTTCGACCGCGTCGACCGACTCCGGGCCGACAGCGACGCCGTCGTCGTCGGCGTCGGCACCGTGCTCGCAGACGACCCCCATCTTACCGTCAAGGACGACGCCCTGCGCGAGCAGCGCCGCGACGCAGGCGAACCGGCGAACCCCGCCCGCGTCGTCGTCGACTCCACCGGTCGAACGCCGCTCGACGCCGCCGTCCTCGACGATGCCGCGACAACGTACGTCTGCCTGACCGAATCCGCACCCGTCGAACAGCGACTGGATCTCGCCGACCGCGCCGAACTCGTGACCGCGGGCGACGAACGAGTCGACCTCCTGCGCGCCTTCGCCGCGCTCCAGAACCAGGGCCTCGAGCAGCTCATGGTCGAAGGCGGCGGCGAACTCATCTTCTCGCTGTTCGACGCCGGCCTCGTCGACGAACTCTCCGTCTTCGTCGGCCCGACGATCATCGGCGGTCGGGACGCACCGACGCTGGCCGACGGCGACGGCTTCGTCGCGGACTTTCCCGAACTTGAACTCGCGGACATCGAACGGCTTGACAACGGCGTGCTGTTACGATGGCACGTCGCGGACGAAGCCGAAACGTAAGGCCGTTCAGCACCCGCAGATCGAAATCGGCGATACAGTCGTCGTGCTGCTCACCGAGTTCGGTCGAGCGCCGCGAGCGTTTCGTCGGCGAGTTCACGCACGAGTTCAGTTGCGGGAAGAACATCGCGCGTGATGCCTGCACTCTGGCCCGCATACAGCGGCAGTTGCTCAACCTCGCCGCGTAGCTCTGGAGTGGCAAGCGAATCTTCGTATCGGCGGACTGGCGTTCCGTCTCCGGTTTCCGCGACGGTTTCGTTCGAGCCCGGACGGTCGGTTTCGGGTTCCCCTGCGGCCCGCCAGTCTGCGACGGTTTCGTTTTCGAGCACTCGGTGTGGGGCGTTCGGCCATCCCTCGTCGTAGAGGGTGGCGTAGACGGTCTCGGTTTCGCTCGCGTCGAGCACTCGCTGCCGATAGAGCCGGTGAACGCGGGCTTCGGGGGTCGCCAGGAACCGCGTACCGAGCCACGCACCGGCCGCGCCGAGCGTGAGCACGGCACCGATTCCGCGCCCGTCCGCGATGCCGCCGGCGGCGATAACCGGCGTGTCCGGCACGGCGTCGACCACGCGGGGAACCAGCGGGAGCGTCGCAACGTTGCTCTGGACGTGACCGCCGGCCTCCCAACCCTGTGCGACGATACTGTCGACCCCTGCGTCGACGGCGGCCCTCGCTTCGTCGGCGCTTCCGACGGACTGCAGTACCGTCCCGCCGTGGTCGTGAATCCGCTCGACGTAGGGTGCGGCGTCGCCGAACGAGAAGGAGAAGACATCGACTCCTTCCTCGAGACAGCATTGGATGTGCGTCTCGGTTGGAACCGTCTTCGCGTCCGGATCGACGACGATATTCACGCCGAAGACGCCGTCCGTTCGGCGGGCGGTTTCGGCGGCGACCTCGCGGGTCTGAGCTTCGTCCCGCCAGGTGACGGCTAGCATACCGAGGGCGCCGGCATCGGCGACGGCAGCAGCGAGTTCGGGACAGGTTGCACTGCCGATGGGCGCTTGCACGAGCGGCACGTCGAGGTCGAGCATTTCGGTGAGCGAGGTTTCCAGGTTCGACATAGACGAAGGGAAACGGTTCGTCGGACCGCCGCTTGAATCTGGTGCTCCCTGCGTTCGTCCGGTTGTCGGTCGATCGTCGCCCGATCGCATTCGTCCGGCCGTCGTCGTCCGGTCATCATCGTCCGCGTCCACACCCGTCACATCTATCCACCCACAGCACCTACGAGCGGGTATGGAACGAGCTACGTTCGGCGGCGGCTGTTTCTGGTGCGTCGAAGCGGCACTCGAAGCGCTCGACGGCGTCGAATCGGTCACCTCCGGCTACGCGGGCGGCCACACCGAGAACCCGACCTACGAGGAGGTCTGTTCCGGACGCACCGGCCACGCGGAGGTCGTCCAGGTCGAATACGATCCGGCCGACATCGCCTACGAGGACCTGCTCGAGGTCTTCTTTACGATCCACGACCCGACGACGAAAGACCGCGAGGGGCCCGACGTGGGCTCGCAGTACCGCTCGGCGATCTACGCCCACGACGACGAGCAACTCGAGACGGCCGAGGCCTTCGCGGCTGAACTCGAGAACGAAGGACTCTACGAGGGGATCGTCACCGAAATCGAGCCGCTCGAGACCTTCTACGAGGCCGAAGAGTACCACCAAAACTACTTCGAGAAGAACCCCAACGACGCCTACTGCTCGATGCACGCGGCACCGAAAGTCGAGAAGGTCCGCGAGAAGTTCGGCCCCGACGCAACCGCGGAGCACTGATTTTCCGACGGAGCCGAACCGGCAGTCTCGGAGCCTACTGCCTACTGCGGTGCGCTCATTCGAAAGCTTCGGTTTGAATACCGGATCCGTGGTGGCATTCACCGAACAATGCCCGTTGGAAGCCTCGGTCCGGACGACGTTATCACGGCGAATCGAGACGCTGAACTCGGCGAAATAGCGCGGCTGCTCGCGGAGGAAAACGTCGGCGCGATCGTCGTTACCGACGACGGCGGCACCGAACCCGTGGGGATCGTCACCGATCGCGACGCGGCACTTGCGATATACGACCACGACGGCGAGGATGTCGCGTCCGTGACGGTCGACGAGGCGATGACGGCCGATCCGGCGACGATCCGCGAGGACGCGGAGTCGATCGAAATCTCGAGGGCGATCGACGAACACGGGGCTCGTCGGTTCCCGGTCGTCGACGACACCGGCGAACTGACCGGAATCGTCACGCTCGACGATCTCGTCGCGACGATCGGCGAACAGCTCGACAACGTCGCCAATACGATCGAACAGCAGTCGCCGGAGTACAGTCCGTAACGCCGCTTGGTCCACAACCGTCGTTTCCAAGCGGGATTCCCCGGCAGTGAAACATACGTCCCGCTGGAGCACCTGGCTCGAGTATGGCCATCTCCACCTCGACTTCGGTTCTCGTCATCGGCGGCGGTGCAACCGGCACCGGAATCGCCCGCGACCTCGCACTCCGCGGCGTCGACGTAACGCTCGCCGAAGGCGGCGGCCTCTCGGCGGGCGCATCCGGGCGTTCACACGGCCTGCTCCACAGCGGCGCTCGCTACGCCGAGTCCGACGCGGCAGGCGCGCGCGAATGTATCGAGGAAAACCGCATTCTGCGAGATATCGCCGGCGAGTGTATTCGGGAGACGCGCGGCCTCTTCGTCCAACTGACCGACGACGACCCGGCCTACTTCGACGCGAAACGCGACGCCTGCGAGGAACTCGGTATCCCGGTCGACGTCATCGACGGCGATCTCGCACGGGACGCCGTTCCAGAACTCTCAGCCGACATCGAACGGGCGATGTGGGTCCCCGACGCCGTCGTCCTCCCCTCCCGACTCGTCGCGGCCAACGCCGCCGATGCGCGCGACCATGGCGGCGACATCCTGACCCACGCCCCGGTGAACTCGATGACCGTCGAGGACGGTCGGATCACAAGCGTCTCCCTCGGCGGCGAGTTCAGCGAGACGATCGAGCCGACGGTCGTGGTGAACGCGGCCGGCGCTCATGCGGGTGGGGTCGCCGAACTGGCGGATGTCTCGGTCGAAATGCGGCCGACACGGGGCGTGATGGTCGCGATCGAACACGGCGGGCTCGGCCCGGTGCTCAACCGCTGTCGAGAACCCGCGGACGGGGATATCGTCGTTCCCCACGAGGACGAGGTCGTTCTCGGGACGACGAGCGTCCCGGTGTCCGATCCCGACGAGTTCAGCCGCGAGGAGTGGGAGGTCGAGCAGACGATCCAGGAGTGTGCGGCGATGCTGCCGTCGGTGGCCGACGAACCACAGCTCCGGACCTGGTGGGGTGTTCGCCCGTTGTACGAGCCGGACGAGGCGGCCCGCGGGGGCCGCGGAATTTCGCGCGGCTTCTTCGAACTCGACCACGCTCACGCGGACGATGGCGTCGAGAATTTCGTCAGTATCGTCGGCGGTAAGTTGACGACGTACCGGCGGATGGCCGAATCCGTCGCTGATCTGGTCTGTGAGCGACTCGGCGTCGACGAGTCGAGTTCGACTGCAGAACGCGAGTTACCCGGCGCGTCGGAGCCGGCTGAACTCGACGCGTTCGTTCGGGAGTTCGACGGACAGGGGCCAACGGATACGGATCTCGTTGGGCGATAGGTTACTGTACCGTCTACAGGAGGCAGCTACTGGTCTCGAAGCCATGCCTCGGCGTCGTCTCGGTTGTCGAAGATCCGCGAAGTCGTGTTCTCGCCGACTTCCGAAACCATGTCTTCGACGGACATGTTGGCGACGACGCTCTCGGGTTGGACAATCGCCATGTTCCGCAAAGACGAATCGAACGCGCGTGGATGCCACTCGTCCTGGGTCCACTCGCGATCCTCCGGGGTGACCGTTCCCATTTCTCGCAGGTCGGCGAGCCAGTTCCGGGCGTTCTTCTGGATTACGAGGTCGAGCCCTTCGTCGAGGCCCTCGCGGTAGGTATCGCCCTTCGCGAAGTCCTGCCAGTTCATGACGACCGCATCGAGCGTTCGATTCCATTCGACGGTCAGCGAATCCGATTCGTAGTGTGCCATCACAGTAGTGGAGACATATATGATTTATAAGTATTTTCGCCACCTCTCCAATAGAAAACAGAATAATCGATCGTTCATATATCCCTGTGAGGTATTATATGCCGAGATATGACGGAATGACAGGTGCCCAAAATAGATATCTCTCGGCGGACCGATAGAATGACTGATGCGACTAGTCGAAGATCAGGTGGCAGTTATCACCGGCGCGGGTTCCGGAATCGGGCGCACGACTGCAAAGACGTTCGCCGACCAGGGAGCAGCCGTCGTCGTCGCGGACGTGGATACGGACGGCGGGGAGGCGACTGTCGACGCGATCACCGACGACGGCGGGGAGGCGACATTCGTTCACGCGGACGTTTCCGATCCCGAGGACGCCGAGGGGATGATCGAAACCGCCGTCAGCGAGTTCGGCGGGATCGACGTGCTCTTTAACAACGCGGCGATCGAGGGGCCCGTGTCGCGACTCGACGAGTACGACAACGACGCCTTCGAGCAGGTCATCGACGTGAACCTGAAAGGCGTCTGGTACGGAATGAAGTACGGCATCGAGGCGATGCTGGCCGACGACGGCGGCTCGATCATCAGCGCCTCCTCGATCGGCGGCGAGGTCGCCGTGCCCCAATACAGCGGCTACGGCGCGGCCAAGGCGGCCGTCGGCCAACTCACGAAGTACGCGGCGATCGAGTACGCCGAAGAGGACATCCGCGCGAACGCGATCGCTCCCGGTATCGTCCGCACGGAGATGATCGAACGGACGATCGACGAGCACCCGGAAATGGAAGCGCAGTTCCAGGAAACCGAGCCGATGCCCGGCCTCGCGGACCCGGAGGAGATCGCAAACGCCGTGCTCTTCCTCGGCTCCGACCTCTCCTCGCGCGTGACCGGGGTCACGCTCCCCGTCGAAGGCGGCTACCTCGCACAATAAGCCGGCCGCACCGTTTCGTCGCTACGTTTCTCGCTGCGAGTCGTTCGTTCTCGATCCTCACTGCTGTCGCAACCGTTCCCGTAGCTCGAGCGACTGCGTCGCTTCCTGACCGAGATCGACGCTGAACTCGTGGTCGTCGTCGAGTTCGATATCGATCCGGTCGAAGGTAGCGACGTAGTGGGTGCTGTCGTGGCGACCGCGGTGGTGTTCGGTCGTCTCGGCGATGAGTGCCGCGTCGCGGAGACGGTCGAGTTTGCGGTAGGCGGTCGACAGCGGAAGATCGGTTTCTTCTGCGATTTCGCGGGCGGTCTGTGGGGTTTCCAGGAGGGCAATGATCGCTCGACAGTCGGGATCGTCGAGGGCATCGATGATCGCCGCGAGCGGTGGCGTCTCACCGGTCGAGCAGTCGAGAGACATCGCAACTGGGTAGGGATCGAGGACTCAAGACGGTTGTGTCGGATTCTGGCGGGGCGGCAGGAATAGCTACATGTACGGTCGGGTCGACGGCTGGGATATGAGCGAGGATCGGACGCCGGAGACGACAGATACGCCGGAATCGGTTGCATCGTCTGAGACCGTCATCGAAAACACGCCAGGACAGGGCCGAACACCGGAGGCGGAGCGGATCGAGCCGGCAGCGCCCGAGGAGTTCGGCCTCGTGCAGGTCTGGTGGGGTGACGGCAAGGGAAAGACGACGGCGACGCTCGGGATGGGGATGCGCGCCGCGGGCCACGGCTATCGCGTGCACGTCCTGCAGTTCATGAAAGGCGGGGCATCGAGCGTCGAGGCCGTTCGCGGCGAGTACAACGCGATCGACGCGCTGCCGGGAATGAGTTACGAGAACCTCGGCCACTACGGCTGGCACGGCATGGCAGACGGCAGCGACGAAGCACAGCACGAGGCCGAAGCGCAGGCGGGCCTCGAACGCGCCCGCGAGGTCCTCACCGCAGCGAGCGAAGCCGACCTCGGCGCACCGCTCGACCTCGACGGCGATCCCGTGGACGGCGTCCACATGCTCGTCCTCGACGAGGTACTCTACGCCGTCGAACGCGACCTGTTCTCCGCGGACGACGTGCACGACCTGCTCGATGCGAAGCCGGCCGATCTCGAACTCGTACTCTCCGGCGGGCACGACGAGCCGACGTATCTCGAGGAGCGTGCGGATCTGATCACGAACGTCCGAAAGGAGAAACACCCGATCGAAGACGGCCAGCGAGCGCGTCGCGGAACTGAATTCTGATTCTGCTCTCCGCCGCTTTCACCGCCCGCGGTGGCAGGTGGGCGCCAGCACAGTTATTACCAGCCACTGTGAATGCCCGTTCAACTGATGGGTATCCTCCGAGTCGATGAGTTGCGCAAGTCGTACGGAGCCGTCCGGGCGGTCGACGGAATGTCTTTCGACGTCGAACGCGGGGAACTGTTCGGCTTTCTCGGGCCGAACGGTGCCGGCAAGACGACGACGATTCGGTCGCTGACCGGCCAGATCGTCCCCGATGCAGGCACGATCAGCGTGCTGGGAACGGACCCGACGACAGCCCCGCTCGAGACGAGACGGCGGGTCGGTATCCTTCCGGAACAGGCCTCGCCACCGAGTTTTCTCACGCCGCGGGAGTACCTCGAGTTCGTCGGCGACGTGCGCGAGTTAGACGAGGCGACTGTCGCGGCGGGTATCGAGCACTGGGCGGAGCGACTCGGCTTCGCGAGCAAACTCGAGACGCTGCATACGGACCTCTCTCGGGGCCAGCAACAGAAGGTGATGATCGCGCAGGCGTTCATCCACGAACCCGCTGTGGTGTTGATCGACGAGCCGCTTGCGAACCTGGACCCGCTCGTTCAGGAGCAGGTCAAGCAGTTCCTGACCGCGTACGCGGCCGACGATAACGCCGTCTTCGTTTCGACGCACAACATCGACGTTGCGGCCGACATCTGCACGCGAGTCGGCATCGTTGCGGACGGCCGGATCGTTACCGAGCGGTCGCTCGTCGACGAAACCGGCGACTCGCTGCTCGAGACCTTCCTCGAGCACGTCGACGACGCGGACGCTCGCGACATGCCGGCGCTCGAACGGACCGAAATCGAAGCATGAGCGGGGAACAGACCGGGCAAGACGAGCCACAAACCGGCCAACTGGAGCGTGTTAGCGATATCGGCGGCGGCATCGGCAGCGGTGGCGTCGACAGCGGCCGCGTTGGTGGCATCGGGAACGGCACGAACCGCCTCCTGTTTACCACCCTCCTGCGCGAGGAGTGGCGGCTCCACACGCGACTGTTCGGCGGCTGGCGCTTTGCCTCCTTTCCCCTCCTGATCGTCCTCCTCGCCGCCGGCGCGACCGTCGCGCTCCTCGAGACCGGCACAGCCCCCTCAACCATCGTCCTCGGCCTCCACGTTCTCGCGCTCGGGTTCGGCCTCTACAGCGGCACCGCCGGCTTCGCCGGCTCGAACATGCTCGAAAACGTCTTCGGCCGGCTCTCGCTTGTCCTCTCGTCGGCATCCACGCTTCCCCTCTCCCGACGGCGGCTCCTCGGGATTTTTCTGGTGAAAGACGCGCTATTCTACGCCGTCGTCTTCGTCCTCCCGATGGCCACCGCCGCAGTCCCGATCGGCGGCCGCTCGGCGACGACACCGACCGACCTCCTCGCGCTCTGGTTCTCGCTCTCGCTCGTCTTCGCCGCCGGCATGACGGCGACCGTCGCCCTGATCGCCGTCCGAACTCGCGGCGTGCCGACCTGGGCAATTGCGTTGGCTCTCGTCAGCGCTGCCGCCGGCACCTGGGCGCTGGACGGATCTGCCGCGATCGAATCCGTCCGCACGCTGATCGTCCCGCTGTCGGGTTCCCTTCCCGCGGCGGTCGGACTGGCGGGCGGAACGGCTCTCGTCGCCGCCGCGTCGCTCGCGCTGTACGACCCGACCTACGGCCGGCCGACGCGAACGGCGAGCGATCGGTTTTCCCAGCTACGGGCTGCCGGCGACCGGCTGCCGTTCGCGGACGATCCCCTCGTTGTCAAAACGCTGCTCGACCTCTCGCGCTCTGCCGGCGGCGTCTGGAAGCCGTTCGTCTCCGCGGGCATCCTACTGGCGCTGGTCGCCGCACTCGTCGGCGTCGTCCGCGAAATCACGGGCATCGAACCCGCGCCCGGCATCTTCTTCGGTGGCGTGCTGGGTCTCGCCGCGTTTACGACCTACAACTGGCTCACGCAGTTCGACTCGCTCGAGTTCTACCTCACCTATCCGGTCGCCATCGACGACGTCTTCCGCGCCAAGCGGGCGGCGTTCGTCCTCGTGGGAACGCCGGCAGTCGCCGTGCCGTACCTCGCCGCCGTCATCCGGTTCGAGGCGACGCTCGTCGACGCCGCCGTCGGCGCGATACTGCTCGCCGGCTACGGCCTGTACTACTACGGCCTGACGGTCTCCATCGCCGGCTTCGATCCGAACGAGTTCCTCTTCGATTCGGTCCGCTTCGGAACCTTCACTGTCGGCGTCGCGGTCGCGATCGTCCCGACGCTGGTCGCGGGGTTCGTCGTGGTCCCGCCGACACCGACGCTCGCGGCGGCCCTGGCCGTCGCCGGAATCGGCTTCGGCGCGCTCGGCATCGTGCTTTCGGGCCGGGCGGGGCCGAAGTGGGCCGAGCGGTACCGGAACGAGTAACGCCCCGCTGAACTCGCGCTCGCGTCGCCGTCACCGCCGGCGATTCACCGCCTCGTCGGGCATCGCGTACCGATCCGGAATCAGCCGCGTCTCACAGTACTTCTCGCCGCCCGCGTAGTCGACCCCCGGCTGCACGAACGGATACGGGCCGTCTGCGGGCGTGTTCTGGACGGTGCCGCCGTCGTCCGGCGTCGTGACCAGACCGTCGGTATCGATGTCGAGCGGGGATTCGTCTGCGAGATACTCGACGAGCACGTCGACCGCCGTCGTTCCCTCCTCGATCTCGACGTTCCGGGACGGGAAGTTACAGCCGCCGAGTTCGCGCGCGGCCGAGCCCGGCTTGTCGAGGGCCGCAACGGTGTAGGAGTCGTCCGGATCGATCGGCTCGCCGTCGATCGTGAACGCGACGAGGCGGCGCTCGCGCTTTGCCGTCGGATCGATCGTCAGCGAGACGTTCGGGGAGAACGACCGGACGCGGCCGTTTTCCTGCTCGTAGACGTGCGGCGAGAAGTTGTCGTTCAGGGACGCTTCCACGTGGTTCGCGAGCTGTTTACCGTAGGCGTCGCCCGTCGCGACCGGCGAGATCATCGGAAACGCACCATAGCAGTCGTCGAGTGTGATCTCTCCCGGCGGTACCGCGAAGCCAAACCGGTAGCCGTTCACGACAGCCAGATCCGCGCCGGTGAACTCGACGAGGGCGTCGGTCAGGGCCGCGTTCCACGAGTTCACCAGGAACGATCGCCGGGCGAGCCGGGTGGCCGTCTCGCCGACGACGGTATCGAGCGGCTGCTCGAGCGTGCCGTGGCCCTGCTCGAACTCGGGATCGTCGGCGAGGAACGGCTCGCGAACGCGCTCGATGGCGTTGTGAGCGGCGGCGTCCGGGTCGGGCGTGTACTCGTGGTCGGGGGCGAGACAGTAGAGGACGTGGCGGACGGCGAACTCGTGGGCGTCGTGGTCGCCCTTGGTATCAGCGCCGTCCTTATCGCCGCCGTCGGCGTCCGCATCCGCATCCGCGTCCGCGTTCCCGCCGATCCGACGAATATCGAGCCGTCCGAGGGCATCGCCCATTCCCGATTCGACGACCACCGTTCCGTCGACCACGATCGGCTCGTGGGTGTACTCGTGCGTGTGCGAACTTAGTGCCACGTCGATCGAGGGGCAGTCTTTCGCCGCCTGGACCATCCACTGGAGGCCGATTTCAGTGACCGCGATCACGAGTTCAGCGCCGTCGGCTTTCGCCTCCCGAGCGGCCGCCTCGAGCAGCGCGGGGTGCTTGCCGAACTCGTACTTGTCCTCGTGGAGGGCGGGTGCCATCCGGTCCATGTAGACGTTCGTCATGCCGACGACGCCGACGCTGATACCGTTTCGCTCGATGATCGTGTACGGGTCGTACAGCGAGTCGGTCGTCCCGGCGTCGTAGAGGTTGTTCGCGAGGACCGTCGTTCCCCGCGTTTCGAGCCGATCCAGGTACTCCCGGAGCGCGCCATCGTCGCTGCTCTCGTCGGCGACATCCCAGTTTCCCGGGACGTAGACGTCCGGGCCGAGGTGGTCGGCGACGAGATCACAGAGGTCCCGGCCGTCCCCGTAGGTCGCGACGGCGGACCCGTGGAAGGTATCGCCGCTCATCAGGGTCAGCGTCGCATCGGCCGCCGATCGAATTTCACCGAGCTTCGCCGAGAGGATCGGGATACCGCCGGCTCGTTTCACGAGTTCGTCCGCGTCGCCGAACTCGAAGGCCGCTCGCGAGTTGGAGCGGAGGGTGTCGTAATAGACGTGGTGGCGCGGCGTGAGTTGGCCGTGGAGGTCGCTGACGTGGGCGACGGTGAGTTCGTCCGCGTCGCCGTCGCTATCTGTATCGCTATCGTCGGCGTCGACGGCCGAGTCTCCGGCGAGGACGCGCCAGTCGCTCACGTACTCGTTGTCGAGTGTCGGTGGCATCGGATCGGGGGACGCTCCACCGGCAATGTACGTAGTTGTCGGGCCTGCGACGGAACGGTCCGTGGCGTCGGTGAACTCGGTCCGGTTGTGGCGGTTCAAGAACGGCGGTGGGGAGCCGGAGATGGAATCGACAGGACGATACGCTGGGGCGCAGCAGGGACGTGTGAATGACGCGGACGCTTCTGGTCGCCGGGACTGCGAGCCACGTCGGCAAATCGACCGTCGTCGCGGGACTCTGTCGCCTGCTCGCGGATCGGGGCGTCTCGGTCGCACCGTTCAAAGCGCAGAACATGAGCAACAACGCCCGCGTCGTCGTCCGCGAGGCGGGGGAAGACAGCGGCAACCCGTCGGCTGTGACCGCCGAAGCGAACTCGAACGAGGCCGACAACCGGTGGGGCGAAATCGGCGTCTCGCAGTTCACGCAGGCCCGCGCGGCGCGGCTCACGCCGACGACGGATTGCAATCCCGTCCTCCTGAAACCGCGCGGCGACGGTGAGAGTCAACTGGTCGTGCAGGGTCGAGCCCGCGAGCACGTTCCCGCCGGCAGCTACTACGAGAACCACTGGGAGGATGCCCGTGTCGCCGCAGAGAAATCCTACCGGCGGCTGGCGGCCGACCACGACGTGATCGTCGCCGAGGGCGCGGGCAGCATCGCCGAGATCAACCTTCACGACCGCGACCTCGCGAACGTCGAAACCGCCCGGTTTGCCGACGCCGATATCCTCCTGCTCGTCGACATCGAGCGCGGCGGCGCGTTCGCCAGTCTCTACGGAACGATCGAACTCCTGCCCGACGACATCCGCGAGCGCGTCGTCGGCGCGCTCATCACCAAGTTCAGAGGCGACCCGTCGCTGCTCGATCCCGGAATCGAGGAGATCGAATCGCGGACCGGCGTCCCGATCCTGGGTGTATTGCCCTACGACGACCCCGGCCTACCCGAAGAGGACAGCGTCGGCCTCCCCGGCATCGAAGAACGAGGAGTTCGCGGCGACGACGACGGCGTTCCGGGAGAGCAGCGGCTTCGAATTGCCGTCCCACGTCTCCCCCGCATCTCCAACGCGACCGATCTCGAGGCGCTCGCCGCGGAACCTGGCGTGTCGGTCGTCTACGTGCCGATCGACGATGGAGCGAGCGATACCCCTCTGGACGCAGTTGCGGCCGACGCCGTCGTTCTCCCGGGGACCAAAAACACGGTCGACGACCTCCGCGCTCTCCACGCCGCCGAGTTCGGCGACGCACTGCACGCCTTCGACGGCCCCATCGTCGGCATCTGTGGCGGCTACCAACTCCTCGGCGAGCGACTCACCAACGCCTCGCTCGAAGGGACCGGCACCGACGATACACTCGACGGGCTCGGATTGCTCCCCGTTGAAACGCGGTTCGACGAGAACAAGCGACTCGAGCAGACGACGGTCCCCGTCGACGGATCGGCGACGCCGCTGCTCGCCGGCGTAGATGGGACTGCTTCAGGGTACGAAATTCACGCCGGCCGAACGCGGGCGCTCGAACCGGTCCAGCGACCGCTCGGTGACGCAAGTGCAGCACGCGGGCAAGTACTCGGAACCTACCTCCACGGCGTTTTCGACAATACGGGCGTCCGCACGGCGTTTCTTGACGCCGTGGCGCGGTCTGCAGGTGTCGAGTTGCCAGCCCACGACGCGAACTTGTCCGGAGAGACAGCGACGGCACCCGCAGATCGGGCTGCAACATTGCTTCGACAGCATGTTGACGCGGCGTTTCTCGAGTCGATTCGACCCTGATTACGGTTGATTTGGCGTCCCCTCTCGGTACGTTCCGAGCAACTCCTCCAAGATGATACACTCCTGATCGGTCGCTTCGTAGTGGGTGTCGATAAACCGCTCTGCAGCCTCGTAGTTGCCCCGCAACCCCTGTTTGCGGACTGTAATCACAGCATCGAGGAAGAACGTTCCACCGTCCGTGCCCAGCGCCTTCGCGTGATCTTCCTCAGTGATATCGAGTTCGGATTTGATCTCGTCGAAGTTGAACGTCTCGACGTCGTGATCGGGGTCGATGAGCGTGAGTACGTACTCCGCAGAGAAGCGATAGAACTCGGATTTGCTCTCGAACATACCGTCGTCGACGAGGGTGTCGATCTCTTCGACGACCTCGTCGGGGTACCTGACGGTATCTTTCGCCATGGGTCGATATGCAGTCCGGGGCATAATTACTGTTTCGGAGCTGTCGGCATTGGTGATTATCTTCCGGCCAGCGAATACGCTAGACAGACACTATCAGTGCTATGAGAGCGGAAGAAACCCCAGCGAAGGGAAGAATTACGCTCTCACGCTGAACGCGCAACTACCTACAAATTTATTATTTATCGGACGTAACGGAGTCACGCAATGGCAGACGAAGACGAAATCCGTGAGCAGATGATCGACGCGTTCGAAGCCGCTGACTACCCAATCTCGAGTCCGATGGACCTCGTCCCGGCGCTGCCGAACGGTCCGGGGACGAAGTTCGAGTCCGGGGATTTTTCGATGACCGCGATGGAACTAAACACGAAAATATCCGGCGGCGACTTCCCGTACGACGATCCGGAATCGTTCGTCGACGACGTCATCGGCGAACTGAAAGCAGCAGACGAGCTCTAACCGGTTCGGAGACGGGCAGGTGCGACAGCAGCACAGCCGTCGTTCACTCGCACGGCCACCTGTTGGCCGACCGTCGAATCATTACCGACCCCTATGTTTTATTGCAGGTCGCGGTGTTGGGTAGAAAGTATACCGGCTCGGAGCACTGGCGTGGTAACGAATAGCCGATACCCCGGACACATGGAGCACTCACAGGAAACCGTCTCACTCGTCTGTGTAACGACCGCACCGGCGAGCGAACACCGACTCTGCACGGAACTCGAGGCGACGGATCGTGATCCGCCGGTGGAGACTACCGTTCGGTCGCTGGCCGAACTCCGATCAACGGATCGATCTGGGGCCTCGTTCGCGTTCAAACCGGACGGGATCGTCATCGATGTGGATCGGCCCGCGTCGTTGCAAACGGCTATTGGTCAGGTTGAGGACGTGAGAACGGAAGCGCAGACGCAGACACGGACACAAGAGTCCAACCGGGACACGACGCAAGACGACGCCGGCGAACAGCCGATCGTCGTCACACCACAGAACGGCAGCGAAACGCTCGCTGCAGCGGCACTCCGGGCCGATGTGAGCGAGTACGTTCCGGCGACCGATAACGCTGTCACCCGCGTGCTCGACGTGATTCGAGAAGAGACGGCGGCGACTGGTAGCCACGGGACCGACTCCGAGGGGGAGGAAGGCGAGGAGAGAGACGGAGACGAAGAGGAAACGGAAGAAAAACAGGAACAAGAACAGGAACAGCGACAGAAGCAGGCGAGCGCAAACACCGACCCAACCGACGGTACCAGCACCGACCCCGACTTCGGCCCCAACCCCGACTCCGAACAGCACGTGGAACGTGACGCCGAATCGACGCCCGCACCGACCCACGACGATACCTATCACCGAATCATCGCCAACGAACTGCCAGACGAGGCGTTCGTCATCAGTGCAGACGGAACGTATCTGGAGTCCAAAATCCGACCGAGTTCAGCTGAACTCTACACCATCTCCGCGGCCGAACTCGTCGGCAAGCACCTCACCGATGCGTTCCCGGAAGAGACCGCGACACAACTGCAGGACTGTCTCGACCGCACACTCCGAACCGGCGAGGTCCAATCCGTCGAGTACAGCGTCGAGACCACCGAAGGCCGCCGTCGCTACGAAGCGCGTGTCGTCCCAGTCGACGAACGCATCGACGGCCAGCGCGCCGTCATCTGGCTCGCCCGCGACATCACCGAGCGCGCACAGCGCGAACGCAGACTGCGGGCCAGGCAGGCCAACCTGGAGACGCTCAACCGTATCAACGCCGTTATTCGGCAAGTAATCGAGACACTCGTCGACGCCCCTACCCGGGATGCGATCGAACGAGAGGTCTGCGCTGAACTCGTCGATTCGGATCTCTACTGTGCGTGCTGGATCGCCGAACGTACCACGAACGGCGAGTTCAGCTACCGAACGGGCGCGGGCGAGGCGACGACGTACCTCGACGCCGTTCGGAACATCGACGATGCGCAGTATGAGCACTCACAGGCGCAGATACAGGCGGAAGCAACTGGCGAGTCCGAGGCCGACACGGCAACGGCGTCGGAGACGGAAGTGGGAGGTGAGGACGTTCCCGGCGGGACTGCTGATGAGGATAACAGCGGGTCTCAAACGGACAGCCAGAGACCGGTCGAACGAACCGGAACCACGGGGGAAATACTGACGGCAAACCACATCCTCGAACGAGAGCCCTTACCCGAGCCGATACAGGCCGCCGCCAGCGAAGACACCGTTCGGGCGGCGATCACCGTTCCGATCGTCCACGAGCAAACCATCTACGGCGTGTTGACCGTCCTCGCGAGTCGCGCCGATGCGTTCTCGGACACCGAACAGGAAGCGTTCAAACTCCTCGGGGAAACCATGGGCTTTTCGATCATGGCAGTCAAAAGCCGCCAGTTGCTGTTCGCCGATACCGTCACTGAACTCGAGTTCAGGATCGACGGCGGAGAGTCGTTTTCGTTCGATCTGACGGCGGAGTACGACTGTACGTGTTCTCTCGAATGGTCGGGGACGACCTCGGACGGCCGGCCGATCCAGTACGTGACCGTCGACGGACTCGACGGGGAGACGGTGATCGAGGCGGCATCGGAACACGAGTCGATCGAGTCGTGTCGGCTCATCCACGACGGGCGGGATCACTGTACGATCGAGATGCGACTGGTCAAGTCCGGCGTTCGGACGATTGCGAATCACGGGGGAACGATCCGGGACGTGACGGTCACAGACGGGGTCGGAACCTGCATCGTCGAGGTGCCCCAGCACGGCGACGTCCGGGAGGTCGCTGAGGCGCTGTCCGCGATCTACGAAAGTACGGAACTCATGGCGCGTCGCGAAGTTGACCGGCCGGTTCACACGGCAGTCGAACGCCGCAATCGAATCCACGAGGAGCTTACAGACCGGCAGTTGACGACGCTGCGGCTCGCCTACTTCAGCGGCTTCTTCGAGTGGCCGCGCTCGAGCACCGGCGAGGAGATCTCCGAGACCATGGGTGTGACCCCACCGACGATGCACCAACACCTCCGAAAGGGGCTCAAGACGGTCCTTTCCGAATTCTTCGAAGAGGGAAGTAGTCCGATAGAGTGACCGGCTCCGAATCGGAGCCGCGAATAGCTGTCTTTCCGGTGAACTCGCCGCTGTAATACCCTGTACCCGACCGAGTTCACCGCGGTCTCGAAGACTCGAAGGGTCGTCCACCGGGAAGGCAGGACGACTCGCTACGATGACCGCTGATGGGAGGGCGCAAATAAAATGCGGTTTAACGCCGCGGATGATCCGATCGATCGCGGCTGAGCGGTGGAAAAGGGATTACTCGTCGGCGTCTGTGTTGGCGTTTTCGTCGTCTACGTCACCGTTTTCCCCGCGGACGAAGGCTGCCTGGCTGTCACCGTCCTGATCGAGATCGCCCGCGCTGGGGCCCTCGATGAGGTCTTCGAAGTCGTCGGCCTCGCCGTACTGATCCTGATAGACGAGTGCTGCTTTGCCTGTCGAGGAAATCTCGTAGAGGCCGGATCGTTCTGCTGGGCCGATCTTCTCGACTAGGCCGTAGTCTTCGAGGACGGGGAGACGGGTGTTGATGTTCTTTCGACTCTTTCCCGTGTGGGCGGCGAGATTCGTCGCGACGTTTCGCCCCTTATCCTCGAGCGCTTCGAGGATCAGGAAATCAGTTGGCTGGCGTAGCTTCACTCTCTGTCACTCTCGTACCGAACCTTTATTTCCACTGGTAACTAATACTTTCGGCTTGTCCCGGAGAGTTTGTTTTGGAAATCACTATCGGCAACAATATATGTGGTCACGCGTAACGATGGCGTGGGGCCAGCAAACCCCCGCTGAACGCCGACCGTAAGCCATCGGAGTCGGCGATTGTCAGCGCCAGCAGCCATCGGTATTTATTCATTCGCCACGGGCGTCGGCCAGCGTTCCGGGATCGGCCCGACACGCGGGTCGTCGCTCCATAGCTCAGTTCCAGACAGCAACTGCGTTCGCTGCCCGACGAGTTCGACGCCGGCGGTCCCGAGCCAGTCGAGAACGCGGGCGACCGCGGCGGGCGACTGGACGCGGTAGGATGCCGTGGAGGGATCGTCATCGCCAACGCGAATACTGATGCCGTCGGCGTCGATGGCGCGGAACGCGGACTCGTCGGTCACGTCGTCGCCGATGTAGAGTGGAACGGTTCCCTCCGGGAGCGTCGACGTGATGAGGTCGACGGCGTCGCCTTTTCCCCAGTCGATCGTCGGTCCGATTTCGAGGATGCGTTTGCCGGGAGAGACCTCGAGTTCGTCGCCGCCGAATCGGTCGACGACGGTCCGTGTGAGTCGGCGAACGGTGGGGCGAGCAGCGGGTGGGACGGTGCGCACGTGGACGGTGCCGGTCAGGCGCTTGTTTTCGATTCGAACGTTTGGGATCGGGTCGAGGACAGTTTCGAGCAGTTCGCAGACGGTTTCGAGCCGGGCGGCGCGTTCGTGTGCAACTGGGTGAACGGCGACGGTCTCGTTCCAGGCGAGTTCGAGGCCGTGGTTGCCGGCGTAGATACGCGGCCCGTCGATGCGGGCCCGCACGTCGGCGAGACTCCGTCCGCTGACGATAGCCGTCGTGACGGGAGCGGCATCGACGAGCCCCGCGACGGCGGTTTCGTTTGCCGTCGTCGGCGCGGCTGCATCGGGCTCGTCGACGATGGGGGCGAGCGTCCCATCGAAGTCGAGACAGACCAGCAGATGCGTTGCGTTGGCGAGGGTAGCCCGGAACTGTGGCAAGTGCTCGCCCGTCAGGAGTGGAGGCGGTTGCAGTGGTGTCTCGTGTGGGGAGTCGTCTGTAGTGGTCTCGTCGGTATCGGTGTCGGTGTCGGCGTCGGCGCTTTCGATACTGGTGTCGGAACCGTCGTCGCTGGCCGCTGACTGGTCGGACATAGTTCGCAAATCGGGTGTGGGTGAGGTTCGGATAGTGGATCGAGACTCGTTCCGTCACGGGAAGCGAGTGCAGAGACGTTCGAACGCACACGAGTTCAGACGAGCGAGGTTCGTTCGTGCGAGCCGGAGTCGGAATCCGATTCGGAGTCGGCACCCGAATCGACGTTGTCCGCTCCGGACTGTGAATTCGGCGCGGTCCACTGGCCGTCATGGACCCGGGACAGCCACTCGAACTGCGTTTCCATCCAGGCGTCGATATCGTTCTCGAAGATCGTCGTTCGAAGGGCATTCATTCGGCGGGTACGGTCCTGTGGCGACAGTGTAAGTGCGTCTTCGATCCGATCGGCGAACTCGTCGACGGCTGTCGGGTTGATCGAAATCGCGTTCTCGCCCAATCGTTCGTGTGCGCCCGTGCGGTCGCTCAACAGCAGGGTGCCGTCGCCGTCGACGCTCGCGGCCACGTACTCCTGAGCGACCAGGTTCATCCCGTCACACAGCGAACTGACGATCAGCAGATCGGCGTGCCGGTACAGCGCACAGAGGTCGGCCGCCGGCAGAATATCTTCCGTGTAGACGATCGGCTGCCAGTCGTCGGTCCCGAAGCGGCGGTTGATCCGGTCGACCTCGCTCCGGACGAGGTCGCCGTGACGAGCGTAGGCCGGAATCTCCGTGCGCGACGGGGTGGCCTTCTGGACGAAGGTGAACTCGCCGCGCCAGCTCGGATTCGCCTCGAAGAATCGCTCGAGTGCGGTCAGTCGTTCCGGAATGCCCTTCGTGTAGTCGAGGCGGTCGACGCCGAGTCCGAGCGTCACGTTCTGTGGAATATCGTAGCGCTCGAAGAGCGCGTGGAGCTGGTCCGCATCCGCGGTGCGTGCGTGCTGATCGTAGGAGTCGGCATCGACCCCCATCGGCGTCGCAACGGCGCGGGTCGTGTGGCCCGCATAGCGGATCGTTCGCCGCTCGCGGTCGACCACCGCGTCCGGCAGGTACCGGCGGACACAATCGAGGAAGGCGTCGGCGTATCGCCCGACGTGGAAGCCGAGCAAATCGTTGCCGAGCAGTCCTTCGAGTACCTGCTCGCCTTCGGGGCAGTACTCGAACGTCGCCGGCGAGGGCCACGGGATGTGCCAGAACTGCGCGACCGTCGCCGACGACGGAATCGACTCGCGGATCATCCGCGGCGCGAGCGCGAAGTGATAGTCCTGCAGCCAGACGACCGAATCCGAACTCGCATGCTCGGCGACCGCGTCTGCGAACGTCGCGTTGACCGTCCGATACCACTCGAAGTCATCGGCTCGCTCCTCGACGAGTTCAGCGAAGCCGTGACAGAGCGGCCAGAGGACGCGGTTGCTGAAGCCGCGGTAGTAGGCGTCGACGGCGTCGTCGGAGAGGTCGATCCGCCGAAGCGTGTAGCACTCCTCCTCGGGCGGGACGCCGACGCAGTCGCGCGCGTCGGTGACATCGAAGTCGGCGTCGCCGTCGCCCCAGGCGATCCAGGTGCCGCTCGTTTCCTGCAGAACGGGATCGAGACCGGCGGTGAGGCCGCCGGTGGGTTCGTCGACCGAAATCGCTGCCGTGTCCGATCCTGTCTCCGTGTCGGCCTCCGTTTCCGCGTTTCCGTTCGTCTCCGCCTCCGTGTCGTACTCGTGGCGATACGGTTGCCGATTCGAAACGACAGTGAGAGAGTCGGGAACTCGCATTCGCTGAAACAGAACAGGGCCGCCACTGGTTGCTTCGCGGCCTGCAGCCGCAGGGGGGTTAACAGTCCGCTGGTAGCGTTTCCACCGTCCGGACAGTCCGGTTTCTCGATGGCTCTGTCCACGAGCGGCAGCGAGCAACTGCACCCGGCGATATCGAAGGCGACGGCAGTTCGAGGTGAACTCGTTTCCCCGGCCCATCAGTAGAAGTACAGTTCGAGTTCGTGACCGCAGTTGCGACAGGCAGTTTCGGTGCCGCGTAATCGGTCGGCCGTGCGGTCGTCAACGAGTCCGGGACCAGCAGGGACGGCGGTGATGACGGTTGTATCACACTCCGGGCAGCCGATCTGCATGGTTGCGTTTTCCGAGCGAGACATGCGCATGGAGTAGCCCGGATCGGGGGTTAGTTATCATCGGCATAATGGGTTTGTTTCCGACCGTTCGTGACCGTTCCGATCGATACGGATTCGTTTACGAACCGTTCGTCGCGGTAGTTGGGCCGTTCCGCCAGTTCGTCGTACCTCGGGGACGGTTCGGCTGGCTCAACGCTGGGCTCGGAAGCGAACGTCGTCGAACGTGCGAAACGCCGTCTCGTAGCCATCGTGGCGGGCGACCTGTGGCGGCGTCTCGACGCTGATCGTGATCATCGTCTCTCGCTCGTCCGCGGTGGACTGGCCTGTACTAAGCACGTCGCTCTCGGCTCCGTAATGATGGCCGAGCGTCGGATCGACGGCTTCGGTGAGCGTCAGCGATTCTCGGGGTTCGGTCCCGCCGCCGTCTCCGTCGCCGCCGGTGCGTTCACTACCACCGCCATCACCGCCGCTATCGACGGTCGCGGAGAGCCCAGCAAACGGCAACATCACGTCGTTGTACGGCGTTCGGAGCGTCACCGCAAGATACGCACGCTCCGATGAGCCACCGACCCGCTCCGCGTCGAGCACGAGCGCCCCCACGCGCGCATCACCACTCTCATCCCTCTCGGCCGTTCCGAGGTGATCGCCGGGCAACTCAGCGAGCGGTTGGCCGCGCGAGGACGGCATCGAATCGTTCGTCCGCAAGTCAAGGGCTTCCTGGGTGCCCCGCCGCTGGGTGCCGATATACTCGACGCCGAGGTCATGAACGTCCTCCCGGGCGTGGGTGAACTCGACCGTGAGCGTCTCGGTGCCGTCGAGACGATCCCCGAACGCCCCGGTTCGATCGGTGTCGAGGGGACCGACCTGCACGCGCGCCGTGTACGTCCCGTCACCGGATAACTCGACGTTATCGCCGTAGTGAAAGCCCATCTGCTGGGAGATCATCGGCCACAACGAACCGACGGGCGTCGCCCGTTCTCCCTCCTGTACCAGTTCGAGACGGACCGTCGCCGGAACCACGAGTTCAGTCTCCCGATCCCAGACCGTCACCATGAGATGCAGACTGTCCGACGGCTGCACGTCGACCTGATTCGACTCGCCGGCGAGCAGCCAGAATCGATGCGGGATCGTGTACCCGAGAGCGATCCCGAACTCGTCGCCGGTCGCGGTGCCGAGTCGGGCCATTTTCTCGGTCGATGCGGGGAGGTAGACTGCGTCGGGACGGTCCTGGACGAGCGGCGGGTTCGACCAGGCGGATTCTTCCTCGAACCCGAGTCGCTCGAGGCAGCCGGCGAGGGAGAGCGTGCCGATTCCGCTCCCGGCGAGGGCTGTCCGACGGAGGAGACTCCGGCGATGCATTGTCTGCGTGTGCACTCCCGGAAACAAAACAACTATCGCAATCGATCGCGGTTCGATTGCGGTTCGATTGGGTCCGGAGGGTGGGTTTGGTTTTGACGGGCAGTTATCCCGCAAGCGTCGGGGGCTGGACCGTCGGTAACGTCAGCAACCAGAGACTAACCGCCGTATAACAGACCATCACCGCGATAAGTGGGTATTGACTCCGGATCGCCTGTAGTCGGCCCGGGAAGCAATCGAACGCGGTCGCGTGGGCGACCCAGACTGCGAGCAGGTGGCCCGCGAGCAACGCACCGATCTCGAGCGTTCCAACCCACCCCGGTAGCGCCAGTGTCGTCGGATTGAGCGGCGGTGAGAGCGGACTCGTCACGACCGCGACCGCTGCAGGCGACAGCGAGAGGACGACCCCGACGTAGTGGGCGACGTGATAGCCCGCCGCGATCGCGAGTAACGGCGGGGCGAACCGCCGAGCCAGGGTCGCCGTCGAGAGATACGTCGGCGCGGTTCGACGGGCCGTAGACGCAGCGAGCCAGTACAGCCCCAGGGCGACAGCGTACCCGCCGACGAAGACCACGAGCGTTGCAACGGCGACTGGTACCCCAGCGCCGACGAGTTCAGCAAGCAGTTGGCTGCCGGGCGGGGTGACGACGAAGCCGTTGAACGTGAGTTCCCAGACCAGGAGGAGAACGAACGCGACCTCGCTGGCGTCGGTGACGAGATCGGGGTCGCGAAGCCGGGAGCCGGGGAGGACGAGGGTGAGGCCGTGCCCGTCGCGCCGGCGCTGAATCGGGGCCACAGCGCCGTAGAACCGAAAGACTGTCGCCAGCGGATCGGCATGGCGGAGCCACGACTGAAGCCCGAAGAGCGTTCCGCCGGCCACCGTATAGACCGTATAGCCGACGGCGAGTCGGGCGAGGAGGGCGGGATCGGACGTAACGGGAAGGACGAGTTCGAGCCAGACGAGCGCGCCGAGGCCGACGACGGCGGGCCACGAGGCGAGGGCAGAGGGATATGTGAATAGCACCGGTCCGGCGCGAGGTGTTTCGCCACTGGCGGCCGAAGTCGGTGATCGCAGGTGCTTGACGCTCGTCACGAGCAGCGTCAGAAGCGCGGAAACCGCGCGAGTGAGTCGGCGAAACGGATCGAGCGCGGGCCAGGGGTTCCCAACCAGGAACGCGACCATCGGAAGCAGCGACCGGAGACCAACGAACGAGAGGATGATCGCGAGGTTCGCGGTCGGCGCGACGCGGCCGGGCCCGGTCAGGCCGACGACGACGGTCCCGACGAGCGCGGCGACGCCGACCAGTCCGGTGAGCCACCACAACCCACTCGCGAGTTCACTGCGGCGAGCGGACGGTACTGAACTCGTTCTGGAGCGGTTCGACGTGTCGGGACCGGTGGGTGAGAGCGGCAGCGACCAGGTGTGGAGGGCGTCGACGAGTTGCCGGTCGGTGACTAGGGCGGCGAGCAGTGCCGAGGCACCGATGGCGACGCCGCCGGTGAACACTGTCAGCCAGGCTGGAACGGTGAGTTCGCGGTCGTCACCGAGTCCGGCGGCGGCGTTCGACGCGCTGGCGGTATCGGCGGCCGCACCGATGCCGAGACAGACGATTGTGAGGACCGTGGCGATGGCAACGAGCGTACGTATTGAACGCCACTGCCGTCGGAGACGGGACGGGGGTGTCGATGACAGCCACGAGCGCATGGACGATACGGTGAGTGACGGTGGCGAGACCGAAGTAGGTACTGACTTCGATAGTGTCGGTGGCGGTCGAAAACGATAGCGACGGAGAATACTGCGTGATAGTACATGTTGCTTCGGCAGGTGAACCAACGAACCTTTGCTCGCTCCGTTCGACGTACCCCATATGGAGCGACGCACGTATCTCGGCTCGTTTGGCGCGGTGGGGGCTGCCGGACTGACCGGGCTTGCCGGCTGTCTCGGTGAGGTCGGCATCGGCGACAACGCTGACAACGACAATGGCGACAATGCTGACAACGACGATGGAACGATCCTCGGTTCGCCGGACCGCCCCGGCGATCCCGAGGCGATTTCACATCCCACCCACGGCCAAGAGTTCCCCGACTTCTCGCTCCCGGATCCGTTGAACGGCGAGACGATCGATACCGCCGATTTCGCCGGCGAGAAGTCGTTCCTGCTGACGTTCTTCTTTACGTCGTGTCCCGACGGGAAATGTCCCGCCCTGCTCTTGCGTCTCCGGCGCGCCCAGGCGGACGCCAAGGAAAACGGCTACACGGACGATCTCAACTTGCTCGCGATGACGTTCGATCCCGAACGCGACACCGCGGACACGCTCGAGAGCTACGCGCACGAACAGGGCGTCGACCTCGAGGCCGGCAACTGGCACTTCCTTCGCCCGGAGAGCTACGAGAGCGGCAAGGAACTTCTCCACGATCAGATCGGGATGCGAATCGAAAAGGTTCCCGAGGAGGAGACCGAACACGAGAACCACGACGGCTACTCGTTTACCCACCTGAACCTGATCCTGTTGGTTAACCAGGACGGCATCGTCGAACGATCCTATCCGCAGGCGCTCAATCCCGAACTCGGCGGTAGCGTCGAACAGATCGTCGAAGACACGAGCACCGTCGCCCAACAGTAACCATGCGCCGACGAGACGTTCTCGCCGGGCTCGGAAGCGCGGGCGTGCTCGCCGGCGCGGGAGCGGTCGCCGTCTACGGTGTCCCCTCTCCCGACGAGTTCAGTTCCGGCGGTGGCGGCGGAGAGACTGACGAGGCCGACGCGTCCGACCCGCCCGAGCCGATAGAGATCGAAACGGTCGACGCCCCGGGCAGCGAGGCGGGAACCGCTCTGGTGCCGTCGCCGTCCGAGCCGACGTTCATCGACCTCTTCGGCACCTGGTGTGGACCCTGCATCGAGCAGATGCCGGCCCTGGCCGAGGCGCACGCGCAGGTCGGCGACCGGGTGCAGTTCGTCTCGGCGACCAGCGAGGCGGTCGGCGAGGGCCGATCGATCACCGAGGACGAACTCGTCTCGTGGTGGGACGAACACGACGGCAACTGGACGCTCGGACTCGACCGCAACGCCGAACTCACCGTGCGCTACGGTGGGAACGGCTACCCGTCCGCGGCCGTCGTCGACGCCTCGGGTCGCCTGCAGTGGTCGGACAGCGGCGTCAAGAGCGCGGACGAACTCGTCTCGAAGATCGAACTGGTACTCGACGGTGATGCGGACCAATGACGGGGATCGCGGGCGATGCGACGCTGCTCTCGACGATCACGTTCTCGCTGCTCGCCGGCGTCTCGACGTTTTTCTCGGCCTGCGCGTATCCGCTGTTGCCGGGGTACGTCGGCTTCTACGCCAGCCAGACCGACGGTGACGAGGCCTCGTTGTCGGGGTCGCTCATCAGGGGTCTCGTCGCCGGTCTCGGCGTCTTGGTGACGCTCGCGCTCATTATCGGCGCGACCTACTGGATCGGTCACTCGACGCTGTCGCGCGTGACGATTTTCGAGCCGATCGCCGGTGTGTTACTCATCGGCTTCGGCCTGCTCATCGTCTTCGATCGGGCACCCTCGATATCGATTCCGCTGCCCAAACGACGATCGAGCATCCTCGGCTTCGGGATTTTCGGCGTCGGCTATGCGCTCGCCGCTGCAGGCTGTGTCGCCCCGATTTTCATTTCGGTGACCTCCTATTCGCTGACGCTGCCGGTCGGCGAAGCGGCGCTCCTCGTCGGCACGTACGTCGGTACCGTCACGCTCCTCATGGTCTCGTTGACCGTCGCGACGGGGGTCGGCCTCATTGCCAGCGGTGGCCGGCTCACCGCACACACAAAGTTACTCGAACGGATCGCCGGCGCAGTCATGATCGTTGCCGGACTCGGGCAGCTCTACCTCTCGATTTTCGTCTTCAACGTGATCTGATGCGGCAACTCCTTCGATACCGAACGGGGACTGATCAAGACCGCCGCTACCGGCGCATACATATCGGCCGTTCCGTTCAGTACCGCTCGTCGTGTGCCAGTACCAGTGTCCCAACTGCCTCGAGGAAGCCGGCGTCGAACGGTGCCGGGAGGTCACGGCCGACGGACTCGAGCGAACGTTCGTGTGTCGAAACTGCGAGTACGAGTGGACGGTCATCTTCTAACAGAGGCCCGGCAACAGCAAGTCAGACACGTATCCCGCTCTCTCTTGAATCGCTTGATGTAATGTACCAAGACCTGCTACTGGCGACCGACGGCAGCGAGGGCGCACAACTGGCGACCGATCATGCGATCGAACTCGCCTACCGCCTCGATGCGACGCTACACATCCTCTCGGTCGCCGAAAAGGGGCCACACGGCAGCGAAAAGCGCGATCGGTTACGGACCGAGCCGGAAAACGAGGCCGACGAGGCCATCACCGAGGCCGTCACCGAAGCCGAGCAGGCTGCCACAGACACCGGGCTCGAGGTGACAACAACCGTCCGAGAGGGCGTCCCGCAGGACGAAATCGTCGAGTTTGCAACGATGAACGACATGGATATGATCGTCGTCGGGACGGCGGGTCGCTCCGGGCTCGACAAACTGATCGTCGGCAGCGTCGCCGAAGAAGTCGTCCAAAACGCACCCGTGCCGGTCGTTACAGTCAGAGAACACGAGACCGAGTGACAGTCACGGCAGCGACGAAAGTCATCGTTACCCATCGGTACGGCATCGATACTTACCTCTTCAGCCCCGAACGGACATCCGTGACCGCGTGTGCCAACCGTCGGCGCCGTGTATTCGCCGATCAGCCCCGACGAACCGGCCACCGTCACCCACGCATAGTGGACGGACAGGGACGGGTCGACTGGTTCTCGACCGGACGGTTCCCGGCGGTGATCGGCCGATGAGCGACCAGCCCGCGATGAGTGCCGGCGAACCGCGTTCCGTCCTCGTCGTTGGCTCGTCGCCGCCAGTCGAGCGCACGGCGGCCACGCTTTCGGCAACCCTTGACTCGACTGCGCTCCTCCGCGCGCGGACCGTCTCGGCCGCGCGCGAGCACCTCGCGTCCGCGTCACAAGCCGCGTCTTCGTCACAACACCGTGGGATCCACTGCCTCGTCTGCGAGTTCAGTCCCGAGTCGGAGACCGACACTGTGCAACCGACACCGCTCGCCGAACTCGTGTCACTGGCGGCGGACGGGGATATCGGCTCGCTGCCGCCGATCGTCGCCATCACCGACGACGAGCGGGTGGACGACGCGCTCGATCACGGGGCTACCGACGTGATTTCGCCGGCGGACTCGCGGGCGACGATCGCGGCCCGGGTTCGAAACGTCGCAGAACTGCGCCACCACCGAGACAGTGCGCCGGATTCGGGGACAGCCGGTTCCCCGACGTTCAGTGGCGCGCAACTGGATGCTGCACTGGATCTCCTCCCCACTGCGGTATTCACGCTCGGACCCGCCGGTGAGCTCAAGTACGCGAACGCGGCCGCCCACGAGTTCTTTCACGGTGCATCGGACGCGACCGTTCGAAACCGGGAGGAGACGCCGCTCGAGGGGACCGTCGTCTGGGAACTGTTCCCCGCAGAGATTCGGGAGACCGTCGTCGACCGCTGTGCCGAGGCGCGGGCGACCGGCTCCGTCGTCCAATTCGAGACCCCACTGCCCGAGCGACTCCCCACTCTCGCTCCCCCATCTGACAGCCCGTCCACGGCAGAGCGCCGCCTCGTGGTGACCGCCGCTCCCGACGAGAACAGCCTCACAGTACTCGCTCGCGAGTTCAGGAGTGACCCGGAATCCGACGACGGTGTGGAGCGCGACCGGCTCGCGTTGCTCGAGGAGACGGTCGACGCGCTCGAAGACGGCATCGCCGTTCTCGAGGACGGGACGATCCGAATCGCGAATACGACGCTGTGTGATCTCGCCGGTACCGGGACGCTCGTCGGCACGGCCGTCGGCGCGCTGTTCGACGATGAACTCGCGGCGATGGTCCGCGAGCGCGCCGATTCTCCGGTCAGCAGGTGGACGGACCCCATCCAGGGTGAACTCGACGGCGGCGGATCGGCACAGTCGGTCCCCGTCGACGTGGTCGTCGCGCCGCTGTCGGTCGCGAATCGAACGCTCTGTGTGGTTCGCGACAGACGACGCTCGGCGGCGGGGACGCTCTCGACGGTCCGTCGGACGATCGATTCGCTCTCGACGGCAGCGTCCCGATCTGCCGTGCGTCACGCCGTCGTTTCCGGGATTCGAGAGTATACCGGAGCCGAGTTCACCGGCTGGTACCGACCCGCCGACGATGGCGACCTGCTCAGCCCCGCGGCGGTCACAACGGCCGAGTCGGTTCCCCGAATCGAGCCGCCGGCAGTCGAACGCGAGGACGTGCCGCTGCAAGTCGGTCGTGACGGTGACGGCCGTCGCGACGACACCGACGGCGATAGGTACCGCGACACCGTTCACGCCACGCTCGTCGATCGAGCCGCGGCCGATCCGTTCCTCGCCCGCTCGGGCCTGCGCGCGGAGCGCGTGCTCGTCGTTCCTCTCGCGGAGCGCGGTGTCATCGTTGCGACGAGCAGCGATCCGATGGCGTTCGACGCGCTCGAGACTGCGCCGGTCGAGACGGTGTCCGCCGCCGGAGCCGCCGCTCTCGATCGAATCGCCGCTCGGGAACGCGTTCGAACGTCCCGCTACGAGCGCACGCGCCTCGAATCGGAACTGGATACGGCCGCACAGCTCCGAGCGGGCGAACGCCACCTCCTCGACGCCGACAGCCGGACGGCGGTCGAACAGCGCCTCTGTGAAATCGCCGCCGCGCTAGCTCCGACCGACGCGGACGAACTCGCCTGGGTCGGCCGCGCCACCGCTGGCAACGAGACCGTCAGCCCCCGGACCTGGTCGGGGTCCGCGGCCGGTCGAGACGGCGAGTGGCTCGACTCTCAAACGGTTCCGATCGATCCTGACGCGGCTGCGCCCGCCGGCCGAGTAGCGGCGAGACGGGACTCGATCGTCGTCGACGATCTCGCGGAGACCGCTGCTGACGCGGAGACGCGCGCCGGCGGCGAGAAACCGGACACGACCGCGTTCATCCGCGCCGCAACCGAACGGGGCCTTCGCTCGGCGCTGAGCGTCCCGATCGAACACGACGAGTTCAGCTACGGAACGCTCACGGTGTACGCCGACCAGCCGGCGGCCTTCGACGACCAGAGTCGGCGGGTGTACACCCACCTCGCGGCCGTCGCCGGCCACGCCATCGGCGCGCTCGAACGCAAACGGGCGCTGCTTTCGGACCGCGTCACCGAACTCGAACTCGTCCTGCGCGAGTCCGACGACGTCCTCGTCGCGCTCGCCCACGAACTCGACCAGCCGCTCGACGTGCAGGCGGTCGTTCCGCGCTCGGCGGGCGGCTCGACGGTCTACTGTACGTTGCCGTCCGGCGAGTTCGAGTCCCCGTCGGCGTCGCGTCTCGACTCGCTCACCGAACTCGACGGCGTCGCTCGGGTTCGGTCAGTCGGGGAGGGCGAGACCGGCTCGGTCCTCGAGTTCACCATCGAAACCGAAACCATCGCGGACACGCTCGCAGCCCACAACGGTCTCGTGCGAACACTCGCACCGGTCGACGACCGAACGCGATTGGAACTCGATCTGCCCGATCCCGTCGACGTTCGATCGTTCGTCGAGGGACTCCAGCGTGCATTTCCGAGCGCTGAACTCGTGTCTCGGCACGAGCGAGAGCGGGAGACGCGATCCCCGCGGGCGTTCGACGCAGCCGTTCAGGAGCGGTTATCGGAGCGCCAGTTCCAGACGCTCGAGGCGGCGTACTACGGCGGCTTCTTCGCGTGGCCCCGCAAGAGCACGGGTGAGGAAATCGCCGACTCGCTGGCCGTCTCGCAGCCGACGTTTAGCCGCCACCTTCGAACGGCCCAGCGGAAGCTCTTCGAACTCCTCTTCGACGAATACTGACGTGAACACTGCTCTTGCACTCCCGGCGAGTGAAACGAGTTCAGAATCGTCACGCGGCCGGTTAGCGACGCTGTCCAGTTCGGCCACGGCTGCCGGTAATATGCTGTTGGACGACCGTAATTCGGTTGTACCGCCGCGGCGGAGCCGGCGAAATCGGATAACCGGTTATTTCTTCCGCCCGGAAACAGTCACGGATTTCGACGGTTGAATCAGTATTGACTCGATTTGTTTATATATTTCCGTGTATAGCCTCCACGCCCATGTAGTCACAGTCGAATCACGGAATCGATGAGCGTGTGTTCGGTAACAACTTCTTACAGTAGCTTTCTACGCGAGCGGGGGATGATTCCATGAGTCTCGATCTTACCGAGACGACGGAGAAACGAGAGCGAGCGAGAACGGACGCCGAAGCGGAGTCACCACCCGCGTCCGTGACTGCGAGCCAGACCGAGTCGGCGACAGCCACGGTCGACACCGGTTCAGCCGACCACTCCGGAACAACCCCCGCACAGACGCCCCTGCGTACACAGGCGGATGGCGGCGTCATCGCGCAACTCCGCCTCGAACACGAGGCCCTCCTCCTGCGTCCAACCCTGCGGCGCGCACTCGATACCACCGTCGAACTCGAGTACCGCACGCAGACGCCGCAAGACCGGACCATCGTCTTCCTCACCGTCTACGGGTCCGAGTTCGAGCCGTTCGACCGTGCGCTGGCAGTCGACCCGACCGTCACGGATCCCGTCCTCGTCGACCGCTACTCCGACAGACGGGTCTACCGTGTGACACTCACCGACCGCGCACTGCCGCTCGCTCCGATGACGACCCCCGTCGACGGCCACATTCTCGATATCACGAGTTCGCGCGACGGCTGGCTCGTCCAGCTTCGCTTCCCGGACCGTGACGCGCTGGTCGAGTTCAACGACACCTGCCGTGCACGCGGCGTCTCCGTCGCCGTCGAGCACCTGCGGGTCTCGGACGACGAGGACGACGGTGTGGTCGCACTGACCGAGAAACAACAGGAATTGCTCCTCGTTGCCTACCAGGAAGGGTACTTCGACGTGCCACGAGGGATTTCGCAGGATGAACTCGCGGATCGACTGGACGTCTCGAAGTCGGCGGTCTCACAGCGGCTTCGCCGAGCGATCGGTGAACTCTGCGGGGCGACGATCGCCTGACTCGGTGATCGAGCGGTTCCCATTTCGTCCGGTTAACGAACGACGTGAAGTCGGAACATCGATCGCAGACTCCAGAGTACAAGCGCGCTACCGGCGATGAGTCCGATCGGAAGCAAGAGTAGAGAGTTGTTGAACGATGAAGCGAGAATCTGAACGCCGAGGATCGCAAGGAAGAGCAGTCCAATCGTTTTGAGGCCTGTTTTGATCCATTCTTTGAAAACAGCTCGGGCGATCTCACGGACGCGTTCCTCGTCGAGTTCTTCAGCGGGCACAGGTGGAACTACGAGGAGGGCATTCACAGTTGTTGTGTTTGAAGAATAGAGCGTGGAAGGGCGTCGAGACGAAACTGAACCTGAGTCGCGTACAGCGCTAGCTTGAGGGCGGAGCGAGAGCGGAGAGAAAGCGCCGGTCGTTACTCGTCGGCGTCGTCGGACTCGTCTCGCATCGCACCCAACTGGGAGACGAGTTCATCCGTGGAGGCGTTGGATTTGAACGAGAGCTGTCCGTCGTGGTCGTTCTGGTGGACGTTGACGGCCTCGACATCGTCTTCGTCGGTTGTTTGTTGCTGTTGCTCGGATTCGTCGTAGCTACCAAAACCCATAGGTGTACTGGACCGAGCGGGACCATAGGTGTGGCGGTTCGACGCCGTTCTGCGGCGTGTTGACGCACACGAGACGTGTCTCTAGGCGGATCTTTTTTCGATCGAGCGACCGGGGAACGGGGCGAGACGAGACGGCGATGAGAGACGGGCGGCCGTCCGTTCGTTGGCCGAGTGTGGGCTGTCCATACCACTGATTCGACCGTTCGGCGCGATCGTTCGGAACAGCATACGCGTTCGTCGGATCGCTGTTTGGTTTACATACTCACGATTATTCGCTTCTAAGTGGGCATTTGACAGCAATCCGTAGTGATGGTGTACAATACAGCATTCCACGGTCGAAAATGTAGAACAGTCACGAAACGGTGACTGAGTGGCGTGTAGTGAGTCACTGTACGCATCCTGCAACGCCGTTGATTCCGGTAGTCTACCTATAGTAATGGGTTCGGCTTGCCTGTGGTCGTACCATGTCCGTGCCTCGTTTCCGCCCGTGCCGGACCGTGACGGGCGATCGATCCATTCGGCGAACTCGATCGTCGACACCGCTATCACACCCAGGAACAGCACCGCATCCCACACGCGACTCGCCAGTCGCCACCACCGGCTGCCAGCTCCGGCAGCCACTTCGAGGGTGACCTATCGATGTGTGGAATTATCGGACACATCGGGACCGGAAACGCGCTTGAAACGCTCCTTACAGGGCTCGAAAACCTCGAATATCGCGGCTACGACTCCGCCGGAATCGCCGTCCAGAACGGCTCCGGAATCGCCGTCCAGAAACGCTCCGGCAAGGTCGACGAACTCAAGAACTCGATCGGTGACAGGCGCATCGAGGGGAACGTCGGTATCGGCCACACCCGCTGGTCGACTCACGGCCCCCCGACCGACGAGAACGCCCACCCGCACACGGACGACACCGCGGACGTCGCCGTCGTCCACAACGGAATCATCGAGAACTACGCCGACCTCAAATCGTGGCTTCGCGAGCGCGGCCACGAGTTCACGAGCGACACCGACACGGAGGTCATCCCCCACCTCATTCAGTACTATCTCGACGCCGGGATGGCGAACGAGGCGGCCTTCCGGCGAGCGATCGATGAACTCGAGGGGAGTTACGCGGTGACGGCGATGCTCGACGGCGAGCACGTCCTCTACGCGGCGCGACAGGGATCGCCGCTCGTCGTCGGCGTCGAGGACGACGAGTTCTTCCTGGCGAGCGACGTGCCGGCGTTCCTCGAGTACACCGATACCGTGGTCTATCTGGAGGACGGCGACGTTGCGATCGTCGACGAAGACGGCGTCGAGTTTACGGATCTCGCGGGGGAGTCGATCACACGCGAATCGGAGACGGTCGAGTGGGACCCCGAGCAGGCTGGCAAGGGCGAGTACGACCACTTTATGCTAAAAGAGATTTACGAACAGCCGACCTCGCTCGCACAGGCGATCGAGGGCCGGATCGATCCCGAGAACGGGCAGATTGCGCTCGAGGACTTTCCGCCAGGAACCTTCGAGGGAGTCGGGAACGTCCAGCTTATCGCCTGTGGAACGTCCTATCACGCGGCGCTGTACGGCTCGCTCGCGCTGAACCAGGCAGGGATTCGGGCGACAGCGCTGCTCGCGAACGAGTACAGCGTAACGGCACCGCCGGTCGACGACGAGACGCTCGTCATTGCAGTGACACAGAGCGGCGAGACGGCGGACACGCTGAACGCGTTGCGCCAGGCGACCGCGGCGGGTGCGGACACGCTTACCGTGACGAACGTGGTCGGCTCGACCGCCGCCCGCGAGGCGGACGACACGCTGTTTATCCGTGCCGGCCCGGAGATCGGCGTCGCCGCGACGAAGACGTTCTCTTCGCAGGCAGTCATGCTCACGCTGTTGGCGCAGCGTATCGCCGCCGATACCTGCGGCGAGCCGCCCGCAGACCTCACATCACTTCTGCCCGACCTGTCTCGAATGCCCGCGCAGCTTGAGTCGATGCTTGCGACCGACGACGCAGCGCGGATTGCGGACCGCTATCGGGACAGTCAGTCGTACTTCTTCATCGGACGCGGACTCGGCTATCCGGTCGCACTCGAGGGGGCGTTAAAGTTCAAAGAGATTACTTACGAGCACGCGGAGGGCTTCGCTTCGGGTGAACTCAAACACGGGCCGCTCGCACTCGTCACGCCGAACACGCCGGTATTTGCAGTCTTTACCGGGGTCGAGGACGAGAAAACGCTCAAGAACGCCGAGGAGGCCCAGACCCGCGGCGCGCCCGTAATCGCGATCTGTCCGGACGACCACCGGGCGGTCGAGGTGGCGGACCAGCACATCACGATACCGGCGACCGATTCCGAACTGGCAGGTCTGTTCGCGAACGTACAACTGCAACTCGTCTCCTATCACGCGGCAAACCAGCTCGACCGGCCGATCGACAAGCCTCGCAATCTGGCAAAGAGCGTCACCGTCGAATAGACCGCTATAACTGCTCGAAACCGCGGGATTCGAGGCCACCCCCGTCGCCTCGAATCCGTACGGCAACGCGAATCGATGGCCCGAACTCGAACGGATCTGCGATCGATGTCGACGCCGAGACGGGCTGTTGGAGACGACGATCGTGTACCCTGTGACCGATCGACAGTCTCCGATCGGACTAGCCAGATACCGCTACATAAAATCGCCGCCTGAGAGCGTCGGTTGCGTTCGTTATCGATCGCGTTCGACGACCTCACCGGGCCGCGTCGTTGCCGCCGTATCGAGTTTTAACCCGGGCGTGAGACTCGTATTGATTCCCGTCTTGACGCCGTCGCCGGCAACGACGCCGAACTTTCGCCGATCCGTCGAGATGCGTTCGCCCTTGACGGTGAATTTGACCGCCTCGTCGTCGTGTCGGAGGTTGGCGACCGTCGTCCCGGCTCCGAAGTTGATGTCGCGACCGAGGACGCTGTCACCGACATAGGACAGGTGACTGACCGACGTGCCCCTGGAGAGAACGCTGTTTTTGATCTCGACGGCGTTGCCCACTGACACGTCTTCACCGAGGAGCGTCGCCCCGCGAACGTACGCGTTCGGGCCGACCGTCGCTCCCGATCGAATCAGTGCCGGCCCCTCGACCACGACGCCCGGCTTTACGGTTGCCCCCTCCTCGACGACCACAGCACCTTCGAGCTGGGCGGCATCGCTGACCTCACCCTCGATGCGGCGGTCGAGTTCACCGAGTTTCCATTCGTTGGCTTCGAGCAGTTCCCAGGGGCGGCCGACGTCCATCCAGCGGTCGGTCGTGACCGGCGTGACGGCGAACTCGTCGATGACGCGTGCGAGAACGTCGGTGATCTCGTGTTCTCCGCGTTCGCTTGCGGGAACGTCGAGCCAGTCGCGGGCGCGTTCGGGGAAGGCGTATGCGCCGGCGTTGGCGAGATTCGTCGGCGGGTCGGCGGGCTTTTCGACGATGTCGACGACGGTGCCGTCGTCGGTGCTCAACACGCCGTAGTTGCGAGGGTTCTCGACCTCGATCGCGCAGACGGCCGGACAGCTGTCGAACAGAGCCGCAATCGCGGCCGGGTCGTATAGATTGTCACCGTTCAGGACGGCAAAGGGACCGTCCAGATGCTCACTAGCCGCGTTGACAGCATCGGCAGTGCCGTTCTGGTCGGTCTGGACAGCATACGAAACGGAGACACCGCGATAGGTAGCACCGAAGAACTCTCTGACGGTCTCGGACTCGTAGCCCACGACGAGGACGATTTCGTCGGCACCGGCGTCGATAGCGGCATCGACGGTGTGGGCGACGAGCGGACGATCAGCGACGGGCAACATCGGCTTCGGAACGGAGCCGGAGAGGGGTCGAATTCGCGTCCCCTCCCCCGCTGCGAGAACGACTGCTTTCATGACCGCGACCTACGGGAATCGGTGGGATAAATATACAGCATCTAATCTCGCCAGGGGTGTCACTGAATGTACGGGGAATGCACACGTACCTGCCGGAACCGACATCGTTGTCCCGCGCACATCTGTTCAGATCAGTTTCACCGGATTATTATATCGGCCCGTGGAAGATCGATCTGAGAGTGACGAGCGGGTGCACTACACTCTGACGATCAATCGGGGCAAAAACACCCGGTGAAACGATTCATTACGCTCAAGAAATATTGAATTTCGCGGTTGAAAACCGGTTATACAACCGATTCTCCGCCGTTCCGAATTACCCCGGGAATCGGACGTGAAATCCGAGACTACCTTTCAAAAATCGAGTTATGCAGTCTATATTAAATACCGTTCTGTGGTTACGGCCTGTTGATGTCGACGGAACCAACTGATGCGAAGTGGACGCCGATGACGTCTCGCCAGCAAACGAGTGCCCCCCGGTGCGTCAACTGCGGCAATCAGGTTACCCGTCAGTTCGCTCGCGTCTTCGGTGACAATCGCGACGTCGTCCACGCCTGTCCCGACTGTGCAACCTACCGGGAGATGAAGACGTCCGACTTCATCCCCGAAGAAGACCGCTAACACTCGGTTGCCACAGCTCGCTCTCGGCCCAGACACTACCGCTCTCACCGCACTCCCACTACCCTCCCACCCTTCACTTACTCCCCCTAACACCAACACCACCCACTCCCGGCTTCAACCCACAAACTCCACGCGACGCCCCTCGATCCCACCGATCACCACCCCGTACCCTCTCCCACCCCNCCAACACCACCCACTCCCGGCTTCAACCCACAAACTCCACGCGACGCCCCTCGATCCCACCGATCACCACCCCGTACCCTCTCCCACCCCACCACATCCCGCCTCACTCCGTCTCATCCGGTTCCTCCCTTCCGTCCCTGTTTTTAGACGAATACGGACACGACCAGCACAAGAACACAAGAACAACCCCTCTCCGCCTTCCACAGACTGAACTCGCCGCTTATGGCGCGTCGCCGATCGCTCGTTCGGTAACAATCGGCTCTCACAGCCCGGTTCGGACACCAGCGACCACTGCAATACAGAACTCGTAGCAGTCGCCTCCGGAGAACCCAGATTCCACGCTTCAGCGCCCAAATCTTCAGCCCCTCTCAATAGTCAGTAGTCACTACTTGCGCCCCCGCACAACCGCATCGCTACGTGCGCCGCCGAGTTCAGCTCTCGTCCTCGACGAGTGAACTCGCCTCGTCGAAGACGCGCTCTGCAGCGGCGGCAGCTCGCGCCTCGGCCGTAATCCGAACGAGCGGCTCCGTTCCGCTGGCGCGGATCAGGAACCAGCCGTCGTCGGTTTCGACTCGGACGCCGTCCAGCGTGTCGACTTCGTCGTACGACGCGGTGACGCGCTCTCGAACGGCGTTCATGACCGCTGTCTTGTCCGTCACCTCGATCGACGTGCGACGGATCGGATACTGTTCGATTTCGCCTGCGAGTTCGGAGAGCGGTCCCTGCGAGGCGACGAACGCGACGAGTTTGCAGGCGGCGAGCGGACCGTCGGGACACAGCGTTTCGGCGGGCCAGATCCAGGCACCGCTCGGTTCGCCGCCGAAGGAAACGTCGGCTTCAGTGGCGCGTTCGGCGACGTAGACATCGCCGACCTGCGTGCGGGTGAGCGATGCGCCGACGGCCGTCAGCGCGTCGTCGACGGCGAGACTGGTGTCGACGGGGGCGGCGACCCGGTCGCCCTCACCGGCGGCCTCGCGAGCGAAGACCGCGAGGAGGGCGTCTTTCGGGACGAACGTTCCGGTTTCGTCGACGGCCATCATGCGGTCCGCGTCCCCGTCATGGCCGATGCCGAGGTCGGCGTCGGTGTGCTCGACGACGGTCGCGAGCGTCTCGAGGGTGTCCGCGTTTGGTTCGCTCGGACGGGCCGGGAACGAGCCGTCCGGCTGTCCGTTCAGGGTTTCGACGGTACAGCCCAGATCGTCGAGGACGGCCGCCGTAATGTCGCCGGTGCCGTTGCCCACGTCGACGATGACGGCCGGCGACCCCTCGATGTCGACCGCGTCTGCGATTGCGTCCGCGTGGAACTCGGTCGCATCCTCGTACCGGCGTCGGGTACCGAGTTCGTCCCATGCGCCGAGTTCGTAGTCGTCCTCGCGGATGCGCCGCTCGATTGCGTTTCGCTGCTCGGGACCGAAGGCTTTCCCTGAAGGTGTCCAGAGTTTGAGTCCGTTATCGGTTTCGGGATTGTGCGAGGCCGTCACAACGATGCCCGCGTCCGCATCGAGGTGGGCGATCGAGCGGGCGACGGTCGGGGTCGCCTCGACGCCGACCTCGATCACGTCCGTGCCGCACTCGCGGAGTCCGGCGGCGACAGCATCGACCAGCATCGTCCCACTCTCGCGAACGTCTCGGCCGAGAACGACGCTGTCGTATCCCTCCGAGGCGACCGCTCGACCGACAGCGAGTGCGAGGTCCGCGGTCACCTCGTCGCCGACCGTCCCGCGAATACCGCTTGTTCCGAACATACCTGTCGTGATGCGGTCACGCGCCTTACTATGTTGTGATTAACGCCGTTGATCCGCCCGAATAGCCGGGAACCTCCCTATCACGACGCGCCGGGATACAACGGTCCTCTCATTAGGAGGGTCTTAGTCTTCTAAACTGTCGAAACCGTATAGGTCGTTACGGGAATACCGCGAGATACCGATCGAACGTATGCGCGCAACCGATACTACTCCCGAACACGAGTTCGACGCCGACGGCGATTCCGACTCGGATCAGAACTCGGATGTCGACAAAGCCGACCAAGCCGACACCGCGCTGACCGACCTCCCCCCGAGCGCGAAACTCGTCTACAAAGTCCTCGAATACGAGGGGACGATGACCCAGAACGAACTCGCCACCGAGTCGCGACTCTGCGCCCGAACCGTCCGCTACGCGCTCGGCAAACTCGAGGACGGAAACCACGTCGAGAGCCGCGTCTGTCTGCAGGACGCTCGCCAGTCGACGTATCGGATTATCGACTCTTGACTCTTGACTCTTGTTGCCCGCCCTGCAGAGCGAGGCCTGCTCCTCGCATCTCCGTAACGGCCTGAACGCGGCCGCGATGCCTACCGATACTTCCGGTACCGATCGACCGCCAGATCGAAGCCGAACGCGCCCGACGTGATGACGTAGTTCGTTACCAGGCGCGGATTGAACTTCGCCTTGTACCGGTTGATGCTCGGCACCCCCGCCCCGACCAGGTCGTAGCGCTCGAGTTCAGCGCGCAGTCCGTCGCGCATGACGTGCCAGTCGAGCAGGTCGTTGATGGCGATGTCCACGTCCGCATCGGGCTTGACGCCGCCTTGCCACCGGTATCGGGTCGTCTCCGACTCGACGACCAGAATGCCGCCGACGAACTCGCCGTCGACGCGACAGACGTACGGCCGGATCGAGCCGTCCGGAAGCACCCGGTGCAACGACCGGGCGAACGCCGGACTCAGGTGAAACGCCCGCCCCTGGTTCTCGTAGCGGGCGGCGACCTGCTCGACGATCCGCTCGACGTCGTCGGTGTCGCCCTCCTCGATCACGTAGTCGTCCTCGCCCTCATCGGCGTTCCGGATATTGCTCCGAGCGTCGCTGCTGAACCGATCGAGCAGGTCGTCTTCGGACCGCCCTCCACCCGTGAGGTCGACGACGTAGGTGTACGACGGCTCGACGTCGAACTCGTTCCAGACGAACGGGCGCACGTCGTCGAACTCGGCGGCGACGATCCGCGTGTACAGCGGCGAGATCTCCGCATCGAGCCACGCGAAACAGCCCTCGAGAAATCGCTTGATCCGCCGGTCCGCCTTGCGCTGTTTGAGCTTGTCGACGTTCAACAGCGCCGGCCCGAGATAGCACGACCACGACTGCGGTGCCGGCGAGAACACCCCCGTAATCGGCCCTCTGGTGAACTCGAAGAGCGGAAAGAGACCGACCGCTTCCTGGCCCTTGTAGCCGACGAGCAAGTGTGGCGTCGTGCCCGTATCCTGGGCCTGGATCCGGATCGCGTCCGCCCGAAAAAACGGGTTCGTTCCGTCCGAGCGCTCGACGTACCGGTCCCACTCGGCGGCGTCCTGCCACGGATCGAGTTCGGTGACTTCGATCGTCATAGATACCCCAGGTCGGAGAGCCGATCCTCAACGGCGCTGTCGTCGGTCGCCGTGATCGGTGCTGGCTCGTAGGCCGGATACTCGGTCGTCGTACTCTCCTCGACGATCGGGAGCGTGGTGCCGTCCATCGCGGCGTCGATCGGCACGTCGAACAGCGAGCAGATCGTCGGTGCAATGTCGAAAATCGTCGCCCCCTCGAGACCCGCTTGTTCGTCGAACGCCTCCCCGGCCGCGGCGACGACGCCGGTCTGTTTGTGGTTCCAGGATTCCATCGGCTCGCCGAACTGCGCCTGACCGAGGTCGGCGACGACGGCCGTATCGAAGGCGGCGGGGACCGTCACGATGTCGGGGGCGTGCTCGACGTGCGGGCCGTCGAAGTACACCTCCCGCGGGGCGACGGCGTCGAACACCGGCTCCCCGTCGGGCGTTCGAACGTCGGCGAGGTTGTCGATAACCTCGTCGCGCACCTGCTCGTATTCGGAGGCGGCCACCTGCCCGTTCGGCTCGCGACCCTCGAGATTGATCCGGAGCCCGAGTTCACTTTTCGAGCGCATGTAGACCTGCGAGTTCGGGAAGTCGACTTGCTCGCTCGCCGCCCGGATCATGTCGTTCGGGACGCGACGGCCGATCGGCTCCTTGAGTCTGACGTAATCGAGCGCGGTCGCGACGCGCTGTGTGGTGACCCCGACTTTCGCGGCCGCGTTCATGGCCGTCTCGATCGCGCTGGTTTCGTTAGACCCGGCGTCGTCGCCCTCGAGCAGGTCGTTTTCCCAGGCTTTCGACCAGTCGGGCATCCCCTCGCCACCCTTCAGCGCGCCGAGGTAGCCCTCGTCCCTGAGAAACTCGTTGATCCTGAACTCGGGGCCCGAAACTGGTCCCATGCCGTGGTCGCTGACTACCAGCACGTTGTCGGGGTCGGTCTCTTCGATCGTTTCGGCGAGCTGGCTATCGACTTCACGGTAGACAGCCTCGATGGCCTTCTTGTCGCCGGGCCGTTCGTGGAATACCGAGTCCGTCTGTTGGAACTGGACGAAGCCGAAGTCGGGGTCGATCCGGCGACAGAGATATCGAAACGCCTTCCCCCGGAGTTCGATCGTCCGCTCGTAGCCCTCGATCGAGCGGTCCGGCTCGGGGCCGCTCTGGGGGTAGATCCGGTAGTCCCCGCAGGCGAGTTTCACGTCCTCGAGAATCCCCTCTGGGTGGCAGTCCGGGTCCTCGGGTGCGGTCATGCCGGGGATCAGCGCGCCGTCGAACTCGCGGGACGGGTGCGTGACGGGCACGTTGACGACGACGCTCGAGATGCCGTGCTCGCTCAGGAGCTCCCACACCGGCCGTTCTCGAACGTGCGTCGAGTTCACCACGTCCCAGTCGTAGCCGTCGAACGAGAGGAAATCGAAGACGCCGTGCTTGCCGGGGTTCTTCCCGGTGTACATCGACGGCCACGCGCTCGCCGTCCAGGGCGGGATCTGTGACTCGAGCGGCCCGCTGGTCCCGGTTTCAAACACGCGTTGTAGCGTCGGAACCGCACCCGACTCGAACAGCGGGTGAAGGATCGGGCGACAGGCAGCATCGAGTCCGACTACCAGTAAGGAGAGCCCGGTTTCGTCGGTCGAATCATCCATGGCGGAGCGATTGCGTCCGTCCCTGCTTTGTTATGCGAGTATTTTGTCCGTGTAAGCCGGGTCTGTATACTCACTCGCCAGTCGGCCGACGACGACTCCGGACTGTAAGCCCATCCTGTCACTGGCACGACCAGTGTACTGTCTCCATCACTAAGGGCGTCTTCGGCTACATTCGGCTGTGATGCGCCTCGTGGTGACAAGGATAGCGACCCGTGCTGTGGACCGATGATCAGCGAAACGCCATCGCTGCTCGTCTCTTCGCTCCCCTCCAGGCAGTCGACCGGTATCGAGCCGTTTGTCGACCGCTACGCCCGCGAGTTCAGCTTCTACGGCTCGGGAAAACTCGCCCTTCGCGACGGGCTCGCCGGACTCGTCGACGCCGATCCGGACTGCGAGCAGAACGTCGTCGTCCCGGCGTACCTCCCGGACGCCGTCGTCGAGCCACTTCGTGAACTCGAACTCGAGCCGCGATACTACGCCGTCGAGCCGACGCTTGCGCCCGATTTCGTCGACTTGGAACGGCGACTGGACGGCGACACGCTCGCGGTCATGTCGGTCGACTACTTCGGGTTCCCCCAGCCCGGACTCGACGAACTGATGGCGATCGTCGACGACTACGGCTGTTATCATATCGACGATAACGCCCACGCACCGCTTAGCGTCGACCGTGACACGTTGCTCGGAACGCACGGCGATCTCGGGATCACGAGCCTCTGGAAGCTCCTGCCGGTTCCGAACGGGGCGATTCTCTACCGTACCGATGATGGCGTGATCGACCGGTACGAACCCTCGCCGCTCGCCGGTGTTCACGATGCGTTCGACGGTCGGGACTATCAGTACGTCCTCAAATCGGTCGCTCGAGAGACGCTCGATACTGTGCCGAGAGTGAGACACTCGTTCGAACGCCTTCTCGCCGGCCGGCGGCGGTCGCCGATCGTCCCGACGCCGCGCCAGCGATACGAAGCCTGGAAAACGCCGATGTCGAAACTCTCCGCGTTCGTCGCCGGCGACATCGATCCGGTCGCGATCCGTCGCACGCGGCGGGCGAACTTTCGGGCCTGGGTGCAACTCCTCGACGGTCGCGAGGGCGTCGACCCGGTGTTCACCACGCTTCCCGAGGGAATCTGTCCCCAGGCCGTTCCGGTCCGCACGGACAGCCCCCACGCGTTCATCACCGAACTCGAACGCTGCGGCGTCGAGGGAGTTCACACCTGGCCGCGACTCTCGACGGCGGTACGGGGCGAGCCCGAGTACGCGACGGCGACGCGACTCTCACACGAACTCGTCACGCTCCCGGTTCACCAGCACATCGACACGACGGCGATCGAGGCGGTCGGTGAGTCGCTTCGCCGGCCGTAGTTGCGGGTGGCTGACTCGCTCTCCGGTCGTGTCAGTAGCGTAGTCGGTTGTATCAGCGGCAAAGTCGATCGTGTCAGCAGCGGAGCGGCCGTGTCCGCAGCGAGTCGTATCAACAGCGATCACTGCGTGCGCCGTTCCGGGCGGATTCCGGCTTCCTGCTCGGTCCTTTCGGTCTTCTGCTGCTGTTCGCGCTTGTCGTCCCCGTCGTCGCTCGCAGTCTCCGCTTCCTCAGCCGTAGCCAACGCCTGCAGTTTCGACCGAACCGCATCCGCAAGATCGTACGACCGCACGCCGGTCCGGTCGAGGACGGCTTCCGTGCGCAGTTCGGAAAGGAGACTCTGAACCGCGACCGTCGAGCGGTCGACCGCCGTCGCGATCCGCTCCGTCTCGAGTGGTCCCTCGCCAGCCAGCACCACGAGTACGTGTGCGGCCGTCTCGACCGTACATCGAGATCCCTCGCTCGCCCGCTCGAGACGACCGCCGATCCAGGTCGGCTCGAGCAACGCGACGACATCGCCCATGTCGTACTCCGTCTCGTCGTTCGCGACGACGAGCGCCGACTGCCCCTCGTCACCGCCGGTACCGACGTATCCCAGTTCGACAGGGGTGCCGCCGGCTTGCACGATCGTCTCCGACGCTGCGTCGGCGTCAGCGTCGCCGTCACCGTCACCGACCTCCTCAGCGTCCGTCGAGGTTTCGGCTTCGAGTTCCTGAACTCGCGACCGCAGTCGTTCGGCTTCTTCCCGCAGTCGCTCGATGGTCTTCGTCCGGGATTCGAGCGTCCGTTCGAGTTCTTCGATGCGTTCCTTGCGCGCTTCGAGTTCAGCCTGGAGGTCGTCGCGCTCGTCTTCCAGGTCGACGACCTCCTCGTGGAGACGGCGCAGTTCCTCGTCGTTGCCGCCGCCGAGTTGCGTCTGGACCGTGCCGGGATTGCTCAACGCGTCGGCCATCTGTTTGGCCGCGCTCGAGACGTCTCGGGCGGACTCGAGTTCGTCCTCCAGGGTCTCGATGCGTTTCTCTTTCTTCTCGAGTTCGGCCTCGAGTTCGTGGATGCGGTCCTGTTCGCGGTCCTTGCGCTCGGAGATGTCCTGCAAATCCCCGACGAGGGCGTCGGAGACGGACTTGAGTTCGGGGCGTTCGAAGTCGTCGAGGCCGGGCGTCGCGCCGGCGTCGAACGTTCGCTTGCGCCGGAACTGGACCTTGCGGACATCGATGTCGGTCCAGTCGGTCTGGACGAACGCCTGGCCATCGTCCAGATCGGAGACCATCTCGGAGTACTCGGTGTCGATGATCCGGCCGACGACCTTGGTGTCGTTGTCCCAGGTGAGGCGGTGCCAGACGAGCCAGTTCGCCTGCGTGATGAAGTCCTTCTTGACGTCGGCCGGGCGCTGGCTGATGCCGAGGATGCCGAGGCCGTGCTTGCGCCCGCGCTTGCTGATCTTGATCAGGAGGTTCCCGGTTTCGCCGACGCCGCCCCCCTCGGGGATGTACTCGTGGACCTCCTCGACGACGAGCAGGAACGGCTTCTTGAGCTTCTTTTCCTTGACGAACAGTTGGCGGGCGATCTTTCGTAACAACTTGTCCGACTCGTCCTCGTCCAGGTAGCCCGAGACGTCGAGGATGACGGGGACGTTCTCCTCTAAGGCGAGCGTCGCCATCTGTTCGGCGTGTTCGGGACCGATCTGGATGTCACACTCCTCGTCGGCCCCGGCGTGGAGCATCTCGTACTCCTCCTTGAGGCCGTAGTACTCCCCGTCGGTGTCGACGATGAGCAGCGGGAAGCCGGCCTCGAGCAGTTCCTCGGCGATGACGGAGGCGGTGTTCGACTTGCCCGACCCGGACTTGCCGGTGACGAATCCGCGGCCCGTCAGCAGTTCGACGACCGGCAGGTGTAGATCCGTGCCGTCGGCCGTTTCGCCCACGAGCACTTCGCGTTGCTCGCTCACCGCCGCCCCACCTCGTCCGCGCGCGACTCGCTCATTATCAATACAGTCCGAACACGCGACCTTGAATATTGGCCTCGACATGTCGCCAAAATCCGTTAAAAATCACGGAGCAGATCCCTATAACTGATCGAACAAATCGACTGTCGCCGTGATCAGTTCCAATTGTGATTGAAAATAAAGAAAGTAATAAAATCGCCACTATGCTATGTTTGAATATTTACCCCAGCTCATTAGATAGTCCAACTATACCAATTATTAATCCAGTAAGAAGAATAAAATGTGAATATGTCCTACCAGGTGCCCCACTAATTTCAACCGCACCAACAAACAATAATAATATCATCGAAAAACGCTGTAATGCTGCACCGTTCATATCATTTAATGAATATTAGTTATGATAAATGTTTTGGTGAGCGATTGACATCCTGAAACAGATTATTAACTTAGTAGGGTAAAAATGATTTGCTTGTTTTTATACGCTCAAAATCCGGTTTGCAACTGGCACAATCGTAGTGGAAGCTCGCATCTGATTCAACACTAAATAGATTATTACTTAATCCACCAGTTCGTTTGGCGATTGAACTTGGTTGGAAGCCTGAACTACCATCTCTTCCATCACCATGATAATAACAATCAAACACGACTGTTTGATCTGAATAATTCGTAGTTCGATCAATTTCTATTTCGCTCCATGATGACTGATAACCATACGAAATCCCACCTGGGACAGACACCTCAAAGTATCTCTCACCACCGCTATCAGTGCCATTGTACGGTTCCCAGTCATGAATTTCCATATCTGGATTACTATTTGACCAATTCATTTCTACTCCTGCATCGTCATTTTCATACCCATTCTTACCTGTCTGGTCGAAGTTTTCCTTATACGCGAATATATCTCTGTTTTCTGTACTCTGGACAAGTTCATAACTGGACCAGAGGTCACCAAATGAATTATAGTTTGTTCTGGTACCTTCATGTAATATATTCCATTCACTGTCAGATATTGAACTATCACCTGTTTCATTTGTAGTTAGTTCTGACTCAATTATTTCTGCCTGTTTATGCGCTTCAGCATGCGCTTTAGGAACTTGAGAGGGATCGTCTGCGAAAGTAAAATGTTCTCGTACAGTTCCACGCTCATCAACTACAGAAACATAAGAAACTAATCTCCCTGTATTTGATTCTAGTTGTACAAAATATTGTGATTCTTCATCATCAACTTCTTGTCGGTAATTTATCACACTCTGTTTTTGGAACTCTTCTATCTCTTGTTGCGATATTTCATCTGAATATGGTCGATTGACAATTGTCATATCAACCTGGTGATCTCGGGATGCAGTCGTTACACCAGAAAAACAGACAGCACTCGCGAGCAATCCTATAGCGCCTCGTCGAGATGTGTTCAATTTTCTCGATCTATCATTGTGATGGTTGCTATCTTCTACCATTGCAATGTACCATATTAACTTCAAAATATTAAGTGTTTTCAACATTCTGATGTCAGTATAATACCCCATAGTGAGAATGGTTGTTACTAACACACCTGAGAAAAGATTATGTCACTCCCGCTCAACGTATCGATCGTTCCGATGATCTCGACCACGCCACCATCCGCTCGTCACGCGGCAGCCATCGTCGCTGCCGGGCGAGTTCTCGAGTCCGTCGCCGGCGGGTATCTCGCTGGCAATGGGCTCATCGGTGGCCGTGGACGGGATCGCTGACGGCTCCACGTCGTCTCTGACCCCGTCCGCGCCGCGCACGTCTTCGCCGGTCGGGGTCGCTACGACTGTTCCTTTCCGGATTTCTCCATTACGCAATCGGGGATTCCGCCTTTCGGTTCACGCGACACCGGCCAGCGAGTGCTGCGCGGGGCGACGCCCCCCGCAGTGGATTGGCCACCGGCGGACGCCCGACAACACGGGCCGTCCGACCGCCGAGTTCGACTCTCGGCGGGGGCTTATGGATCGCACCCAACCCACAATCGCGGCGACGCTCACCGTTCGCGTGCCGATCAACGCGACCGGCAGCCTCGCCGACGGCGCAACGCGCGTCGTCGAACGAATCGACGCCGTCGACCGACTCGAAGACGCCACCGTTCGCGGCATCGATCCCGCACTGAACGACACGACGGTCGATCTCCGCGTTCGAGTCGTGTTCAGCGACCCCGCCCGCCGCGACGAGACCGAGGCCAAAACTAAACTCGCGGCCGGCGTCGGCATCAAAGCCGTCGAAAACGTGGAACCAGAGCCCGCAGAGACAGCAGAGCCGGAGCGATCGCCGACGACGCTCTCGGCCGTCGACTAGTTCACCGTTCCGATCGCCGCCACTCGATCGGGACAGCACTTCCAGTCTCAGGCCCTCCCGAGCGTGAGCGACCGGTCCCTGTCCACCACCGTATAACCCTGCGCCGCGTACGCTTCTTCCTGATAGCGATTCGCAGCCACCAACTGCGTCAACCGGTTCAGCGCGTACCGGCGCGTCGATTCGAACGCGACGACGACCGCTGTGCTCTCCCCGTCTTCTTCGACGGAGACGCGGTATCGTCCCCACGGTTTCTCGCCCGCCATGATATCGAGTTCGCAGTCGGCACCAGCGGAACTCGTCTCGGAACCGGAGCGAACGGTTACCGCCATCGTAATCGACCGCTGGCCGAACAGATACGAGTACTCGTACACTCCGCCGTCCGCCGTCGAGCGAACCGTTTCGGCCCTGCCCCATTGGAACGGAAGCGCCGGCGGCAGCGCGCTCGCGAACTCGTTCCGTACGGCATCGGGATCGGCATCCGTTCGCAAGTGCAACTCACCCTCGGTTTCGAGCAGCGGAACTCGAACGAGGGCGATAGCTGCGATCGAAAGCCCGAGGGCCGCGAAATACGGCAGAACGACGAACGCGCCAAACACAGCGATCACAGCAACCGCCGCGACGAGAAGCGTCAGAAGCCGTTCAGTACGTGTATACCGTTCGGTTAGTGTGCGGATCTGATCCGGGACCTCGACGCCGGCAGTGGCGGACATACCTAACTCGACACTGTCATGATCGGCTGATGAACGTTCCGAATCGAGTTCTCGTTTCGGTCGGTTGACTGCAGTGCTCCCAGAAGAGAGCGGATCCGTCGTTACCGTCGGTCGAGACGGGTCGGTTGTCGCCGCTGTCCGTCTCGAGCGGCGTTCGACACCGCCGCTACGAGCGTCGCTTCAGACGATCTGCTGTACCGATTTCCCGGCGCAACCGCAGGAAGGTCGCAGTTACGCCGGAACTGAGTACCAACAGTCCGTATCAGGCCCGAAGCAATCAGATATCCAAACTCTCAATACTACATTACAGAAACGGAGCGTATGTCCCCCAGACGAGATGCAGTCCTCTCGAACGCGACCGACGAGCAGACGAGTTCCGCGGCCCCGTTCTCGCGACGCCGCGCGCTGCAAGCCGGGATCGCAACGCTGGCCCTGCCGCTGGCTGGCTGTGTAAGCGACTTATCCGACGAGTCGGCTCCAGAAGACGGAGACGGAAACGGAAACAGAGATGAAGCAGACACTGACGGTACCGACGATGGCAATCAATCGGCCGAGGAGAACGCGGCCAAAGAGCGCGACGACAGCGTCGATACTGCGCTATCCGCAGTGGTCGAGACGTACCTCAACGCGGCCGTCGAAGAGGACACGGAGACGATGAGCGAAGTGTCTCATCGACTGAACCCTCTCGATCCCGCCGCGTTGGAAGAAGAGGGGTGGGAGTTCAGCGGCGGAAACGGCGACGACGATCCCGGCGAGTACGAGACCACCGTGCGATCGAGAGACGCCGCTACCGACGCCGTCTTCGAACTCGAGGGAAGCGAGTTCTGGTTCGACCGGGACGAACTCGACGACGACCTTGCCGACGAACGGCTCGCGCTTCTCGAGGTCAGTGCCGACGATCCGTCCGGTGGGGACCCAACCGTCTGGGTACTCGCCACCGAAAACGGCGAATGGAAGTATCTGTTCTCGGGTCCGGCGGACGACGCGCCGGACGATCCGTCGGAGGCGTTCGAGGAACCGATCGAGGACGAGGCAAATGACGTCGTCGAGGAAATCAACTGGGAGTACGACAGCCCTACGAGCGACGTGAACCAGGCGGCGGTCGTCCTCACCGATTCGACCGAGATCGACGCGGAGCGAGTTCGTATCGAGTCGACGATTGCTGGCGGACAGACGGGTGCCTACAATAACGAAGAGTTCGGCGCAACCTGGACGGGAATCACGTTGTACCTGGAAGTCGATCCTGCGGGCGACCAAATCGTCGTCACCGCGATCGACGGCGACAAGGAAACCGTCGTCCACCGGGAGCAGTTCGAACCGTAGACGGTCGTTGCGGACTGCTTACTGCCGCGGTCTCACCGATACAGCCCGTCCCGCACAGACCCGTCGAACACGGAGATCCGTTGTTCTAGCGGGACACGTCGCACACGACAAGAAATCGTGCGGCTTCACCAGGAAATCTCACTCCTGATCGCTCTCGGCGTCATCTCGATCGATCGTCTCCTCGCGGACCGTCATTCCCTTGCGGCCCAGGTGCTGGAGCTGTCGCCGCGCGAAATCCTCCTCGCGCGTGCCGCGCGTCGCGAGCACGTAGACCAATGCGCCGCCTGCCGGCCGCATCGTCCGCCCCGCTCGCTGCGTTCCCTGCCGTCGAGAACCGCCCAACCCGGACGCGACGATCGCCAGATCCGCCGTCGGGAGGTCGATCCCTTCGTCACCCACCCGCGAGACGATCAACAGGTCGCGCTCGTCGCGCCTGAACTCCTCGAGTAGCCGCCGGCGCTCGTGATGGGGCGTCTCGCCGCTGAGGAACGGGACGTCGAGCGCGGTTGCGAGTTCACCGCCCTGGTCCAGGTAGTCCACAAAGATGAGGGCCTTCGAGTTCGGCTCCGCGGCGAGGAGGTAGCGGATCTCGTCGATCTTGCCGCGGTTCTGGGCGGCGATTCGGTACCGCTCGCGTCCGTCGGCGGAGGCGTAGGCGTTTTGCTGTTCGTCGTCGCCCCACGGGACGTACCGGATCTCGAGTTCGGGTTCGGCGACGAAGCCGTCGTCGAAGAGCGCCTGCCAGTCGGTGCCGATCGGGGGGCCGACGAGGGTGAAGATCTCGGTCTGGCGGTCGTCTTCCCGGATGGGGCTGGCCGAGAGTCCGAGGCGGTGGCGCGACTGCAGGTGCGTACTTCGCCGGTACACGTCTGAGGGGACGTGCTGGCACTCGTCGAAGATCACGAGTCCCCACTCGCGGTCGTCGAACAGCGAGCGGTGGCGGTCCATCCCGGCGATCTGGTAGGTCGCGATGGTAACGGGGCGGACGTTCTTCTGGCCGCCGTGGTACTGCCCGATCTGGTGGGGACCGAGCGAGGTGAACTCCTCAATCGTCTCGGCCCACTGGCGGGCGAGGTCGCGACTCGGAACGAGGACGAGTGTTTCACCCTCGACGTGGGCCATGGCACCCATCGCAGCCACTGTTTTGCCGCTGCCCGGCGGGCCGACGAAGACGCCCTCGCCGGCCTCGGCGAAGCGGTCGATCCAGGTTTGCTGGTAGTCGCGCAGGGAGACTTCGAGTTCGACGGAGAGATGCTCGCCCGAGTCGAGTTCACGGTGGTCCTGGACGGGGTAGCCGGCTTCGTAGAGGACGCGCTTGATCGCGGCTTCCGAGCCCTCGCGGACCCAGTCTTCGGTGTCGGAGATGGGGGCGTGGACGTGTTCCTCGTCGAGTTTCTGGCGGGCGACGTTGCCCATCACTTCGGGGCTTTTGGCTTCGAGAACGGTGTAGCCCTCCTCGTGTGTCGCCAGCCGGAACTGGTGGGCGCGGTCCCACTGGCTCTGGACCCAGTCTTCGAGTTCGGCCGAGCGCTGGCCGAGCGCCTGGCGCATGGTTCGCGCGAGTTCGTCGAAAGAGTCGTGAGGGGCCTGCCAGACGTCCTCGGGTCTGACGACGTAGCGGTAGCCCTCCTCGCCGTTGCCGTCCGCGAGGTGGGCGAACTGGGCGAGCTGGGCGCGGGTGAACTGGTCGGGGCGGTCGACGACGATTTCCCGGCGTTTGGGGAAGACGACGACGCGCTCGCGGTCGGTGAGGTCCTCGAGTTCGTTCGGATACCAGACGACGGGATCGGCCGAGACGGCAAGGCGTTCGAGATCGCCCCGCTCGGCGAGGGCGTCGAGGCGGTCGCTGACGGCGTCGTGAGATGGCTGGTGATCGAGCGTGCGCGCGACTTCGCCGGCGGTGAGGACGGGACGGCCGGCCTGCTGGCAGGCGTCGTGGAACGTCTCGAGTGGGAGCGGCGAGTGCGACTCGCCGTCCGCACCCGTGCTGGCGGGTGCGTCCGCGTCCGTATCCGCATCCGCGTCTGCGTCCGCGTCCGTATCCGCATCCGCGTCTGCGTCCGCGTCCACATTCGGATTCTCGTGTTCGTTCCCGTCGGCGGCGTCCACGCTGTCGGTCTCGACGGCGTCGGCGGCAGGAAGGTGCTCGTCGCTGCGCGTCGCTGACGAACGTTCGTCTGTCACTGCAGGCCCTAGCGGTGGCGGGAGTAAACAGATTTCGCTTAGTCGACACGGGCGCAGTAGTCGTGTCGGTCGTTTCCGTGGTGTGGTGTGGCCTGTGAAAGCGCAACACTATATGTCGACCGAGGCCGTATGAACTCGTATGTTCCGCGCGATCCTCCCGGAGGGACAGATCATGTGTGAGGACTACGACCGAACGGACGACGGACTCAGGCTCTACGACGAGAACGGCGAGTTCATCGCGTTCGTCCCGTACGCGAATTTACACGCATTGCTCAACGAGGACGTCTACAACGAGAACGAGCGGTCGATCATGTAACCGGCGCTTGATCGATCGCGTCGAGTTGCTCCCGGTAGCGGTTTCTGACGGTGACGACGGTGGTCTGGGCGGTGTCGGCCACGGCTCGTTGTGGGATCGTTTCGTCACAGAGCAGGCCGGCGGCGTAGATAGCAGCGGCGGCGAAGCCGGTCGGTGATTTGCCGGAGTGGAGTCCCTGTTCGGTCGTCTGTTCGATGATGTCGACGGCTTTGGTTTCGACTGCTTTGCTCACGTCGAGTTCGGAGCAGAACCGGGGGACGAACTGGCGCGGGTTCGTCGGCTCGAGGTTGATATCGAGTTCGTCGGCGATGTAGCGGTAGGTGCGCCCGATTTCGCGCTGGTCGACTCGCGAGACGGACGTTACTTCCTCGAGACTGCGCGGAATGCCTTCCTTTCGACAGGCAGTGTAGAGTGCGCTGGTGGCGACGCCTTCGATAGAGCGGCCGCGGATGAGATCCTGCTCGAGGGCCTGCCGGTAGATGACGCTTGCCGTCTCTTTGACGGGTTTGGGGACGCCGAGAGCGCTGACCATGCGGTCGATTTCCGAGAGAGCGTACTTGAGATTGCGTTCGCCGGCGTTTTTCGTGCGGATGCGTTCCTGCCAGACGCGCAGCCGGTGGAGTTGGCCGTGCTTGTCGGCTGACATCGAGTGGCCGTTTGCGTCCTTGTTGCGCCAGTCGATCGTCGTCGTCAGCCCGCGGTCGTGCATCGACTGCGTAAGGGGTGCGCCGACGCGGGAGAGTTCGTCGTGTTCCTGGGCGTTGAACGCGCGCCACTCCGGACCGTAGTCGATCGGATCTTCGGTGAGGACGAGTCCACATTCCCCGCAGACGCGTTCACCGCGATCCGGATCGTGAATGATCGTCTCAGTTTCGCAGTCTGGACATAACCCTTGGTCAGCCTCCTGGACCTCGGTTCTGGTCTTGTCGATGATGGACTGCGTCATCAGTAGTGGACGGAAACCGTGCTATCACTGTAAGGGGTTCACATGGTTTCGCGAGAAACGCCGACTTACTGCACCCGAAGAGGGCATGACGACGGCGTGTTTCGCGTCCCGAAGCAGTGCCCGAGAGCGGTCACTTGTCTCGCGAGAGAGTTCGAATCGGACCCGTCCCAGACCGGAAGTCCGGCGATTTCGTCTCCTGATGGGAGTCACACTGGAGAGTGAAAGTGGCGTCCACCGCCGATGACTGGGTCGAGATAGTAACTGGACGACGAGTAACACTGTAGTTCCCCACGTAAAGATGGCTTTCGAGTGCAAACCGTCAGGAGAATTTATGTCGTTCGAGTCAAACGTTTCCTAACAGTGCTGTGTTGCCGACCCGCACACCGACGCCACTCTCCGCATCGATACCGCGTTTCGAGCCACAGTCGTACGGCGTCGATACAGACGCCCAATCCATCGATACTGGCGCTGCACTCGATCTCGAATCGTCCACAGCAATCACGCATTCATCGCCTCGACAGCGTCGCGTCGAGAAGCCGGTCCGTACCCCCTTTGCAGCCGGTGCGAAACGTGGCTGTGCTTAAGAGTGTCTCTGTTGGTGTACAACTTGGTGTGTCAATCGTGACTGCGAATTGCCGTTCGAGCGTACAGGGGCCGCTGCCGGTCCGACAGTCCAGTGGTTCGGACACGGCCTGGCGACGGCAGTCCTCGGCTCAAACCGTCCCAGCGGAACCACTGGAATCGAACTCTGAGCGACGACGTGTTCACCGGGAACAGGTTCGAACCCGAACTCAGAACCGATACCAAAACCGTTCCCAGAATCGACTCTACAATCAACACTCCACACGGGACCAAACCCAACCCCAAATCCAACCCCAACCCCGATCAACCCGGAAACAGTTCGTCCACAACCACTGCAACCGGTCCACCGGACGGCTCCCAACCGGCGGAGGCACGCGATAATGTCCTCCGTCGATACCTCTCTTCCGGACGAACTCTCCTCCTCCGTCGGCGACGCCGAAACTGACGACCAACTCTCCAAAGACGTCATTTTCGAACTCCTGAAGAACCGCCGCCGACGCGAAGTCCTCACCTACCTGCTCGAGGCCGACGAAACCGTCACGCTCGGTGAACTCGCCGAACAGATCGCCGCCTGGGAGAACGATACGAGCGTTAATGCCCTCAGTTCGGACCAGCGAAAGCGGGTCTACGTCGCGCTCTATCAGACCCATCTCCCAAAAATGGACGATGCCGGTATCGTCGAATACGATCAGGATCGCGGACTGATCTCGCTGGCGGACAACGCCGACCTGCTGATGATGTATCTGGATACAGATACCCACCGACAGGACCGATGGGATCGGTGGTACGCCGGCCTGAGTGTGGCCGGTGGCCTCCTCGTTAGTGCGGCACTGATTGGTCTTCCTGGGCTCACGGCCCTCCCAACGGTTGCGATCGCTGGCGGTGTCGTCGCCGCGTTTTTCGTCCTCTCGCTCGCCCACGTCGCGACGAACCGCCAGCACGAACGCGATGTCGACGGCAAACTCTCCCGAATCGAGTAAATCCGTTTCGTTCGTATCCACCCGCTCGTCCACGACTCACAGAATCTGACCAGTCGTTCCCGCTGGCGTTCTCGACGACGAACAGAATCGAGAAGGACTTTTACCCGGGCCGTTCGTACCATCAGATGGCTCCCGGCGACCGTCATCCAGTACCGGAGCAGTTCGCGTGCCAGCTTGCTGTTCCACGCGCGGGAGCCATCTGATTATCGAGTACCGATTATCAGCCTCTGGCTTCCGGACAGTCAGTGAGTGGGACTACCGAACACCGCGTGTACTGTCACACAGCGCCGAGACGACACCACGATCCGTTCACAACCGACAGTCTCGACGACCGGTTTTGGTTCGGAAGCTGATTTCTCATCTGGACTGCCATCAGTCAGTGCCGGCGAACCCGCAATCCGTCTCGGGTTACACCGGGAAATCGGTACAGCGGACCGTCTCAGCCTCGGGCCCGCAATCTCTCCTTCTCAACTCCCGACGCAACTACTGATCCCGCGCGTTGTACTGCACGTCTACCGCTGCGTTCCCACACAGCGAGAAGTCTCCGAGTTCACCCGCGAACCAGTAGGCGTCGAGTTCGGTATCGACGACGCCGCGAACGGTACCGTCCGCGATTGTGTCGTCGGCGTCGACAGTCGCTTCGCCGGGATCGGCTTTGACAATCTCCCCAGTGACCGTCACGGCGTACGACGTGGGCTCGTCGGTGCCGGAGCCGTCGATAACCAGCGCGTGTGGCAGCAGTTCAGTGTCGCCGTACGCTGCAGGATCGATCCGTTCTCCGTCGAGAAAGACGGCCGCCTCGCCGTCGGTAAACGTCACGTCCGTCAGCGCCCCCGAGAACCGGAACACCTGCGTCGAGTCCGTCACCGAACTCTGGACCGTCGAGCCGGAGATCGTCGTCGCCTCGTCGTCCGGATCCTCGTCGGCGTCGAGTTCGATCGTGCCGTCGACCGTGATCTCGTAACTCGTCGGCGTGCCGCGGCTGTCGATTTCGAGTTCGTGTGGGAGCGCCTCGCCGTAGTCTGTGGGGTCGACTTCCTCGCCCTCGACGAGCACTCGTCCCGGGCCATCGACGGTCAGCGACGAGAGTTCGCCCTCGAACCGGAACGCGTCCTTCCAGTCGGCGACAACGCCGTGAACGCGGCCGTCCCCGAGTTCGTCTTCGCTATCGATCGTCGCGCCCTCGGTAGTCGCCTGCTCGACCGAGCCCTCGACCGCGAACTCGTAGCGGGTCACGTCCGCGCTGTCGCCCTCGACGAGCAACAACTGCCCGTCCTCGGTGTCGTCTTCGTCCGTGGCAGCGTCCGTCTCACCGCTGGTCGTCGAATCGCTTGCGCCCCCCGAGGCAGCCTCGACCGCCGAGGTCGGGGTTCCGTCGGGAACCGAGAGTTCGGGTGAACTCGAGACGTTGGTCCGTTCGAGACCGCTGCCCTGGACGTTGCCGTCGATGGCACCGCCGGACATCTGGGCGGTCCCGCTTCCGCGGAGGACCATCGCGTGCGGGTACGGCCCGTCGGCGAAGTGCGAGTTCTCGATCGAGACGGTGTCGCCGGGCCAGACCCAGACCGAGCGACCATGGGCCTCGGTGTAGCCACCCCAGCCGGGACCGTAGTCGGTGTCGTCGTTGTACGCGACGGAGTCGACAATGGTGTCGTCGCCGCCGCCGACACGGTACGTGCTGACGCCGTTGTTCTTGCCGTAGCAGCGGTCGAAGTGGGCCGAGCCGCCGGAGGCAGTGTTGGAGCAGTAAAAGCCGTTGTTCGGCCATCCCTGGACGTTACAGTGGCGAAACGTCATGTTACAGGACGCGTCCTTGTGGTAGAACACTGCGCCGGGACCGTGGACGAAGCTCTCGCCTTCCTTGGTCGAGCCGTCGCCGAGGTAGACGTTTTCGATCAGCACGTCTCCGCTTGGAGCCGTGATCGAGATCATGAAGCCGTCTCCGCGGTGGAGCCCCTCGAAGCCGACGTTGCGGATCGTCGAATTGCCGCCCTCGACGAGCAAGACGACGCTGTCGCCGGTCGTCAGGTCGATCAGTTTGTTCTCGAAGGTCTCGCCCTGCCCGATCCGAATGACCTGACCCTGTGCGGCGATCGTTTCGTAGTCGGCCTCGTCGGCCGCGCCGACGGTGCCGGCAAACGCCGTCGCTGCAGTCGTTGCGCCGGCCAGTTTCATATACGATCGACGGCCGAGTAATCCAGTATTACCGCCTGTCACTGCCTTATCCCCGGATGAACCGTCACCCGGTACCGAACGTTCGCGTGCCATGTACTACGAGTAATTTGGGACTACTACAAGAAACTTTCTCTTATCTAATCTCTAAAATTTACAGACGGTAGATATGGTCTGAGTGTTCGATCACAAAACTATCTATCTTCACAGCCGAAACGCGTTTCGCCACGTCGACTCAGTCCGGCGAGTAATACCGTATTACCGCTCGACACGGCGAATCAATACCATATAGGTTATACAACCGGTCGCGTCCGAATCGAGAACATGACGCGTTCTGAACTCGTTTCGACGGGAGTGGCAAATCGGTGGGAGCTACAGAGAAACGATGGCGACGGCTAGATCGGAACGGAAGACGACACAGCAAAAGGAGAGCAGACCCGTCAGCGGGGCTGTGGTGGAGGGCCGCCGTCAGGAGGACGAGGACGGCGAGCGATCAGTCGGAACTGCCGGAGGCCGCAGCCTCGGCGTCGGTCGGGACGCCGTCGGGGATGACTGCCTCGGGGTCGGTGCCGACGCTGTCACCGAGTTCGACCGTCGAGCCGGCGTTTTCGGCGATACCGGCTTCCTCGTCGTAGTCGCTATCGCTGACGACGACCTCGGTGGCGGAGCCGTTTGCACCGGCGTCGATAGCAGTGTTCTGTCCGTTCATCTCGATCTGGCAGTTGTCGACCTCGATCGTCCCGGGTGCCCAGGCCCAAATGCCGCGGCCCTGGTAGCCCTCGTCGTCGACGAGGACGCTCGAGTTCGTGATCTTGCTGCCTTCCGTCGCGACGCGGAAGTGAGAGACGTAACAGTTTGCGGCGAAACAGCTGTCGATGTGGAGGGTACCGCCGCCGCCGGTCCCGGGCGCGGAGCCGTAGATGGCGTTGTCCGCGAAGTTCTGGATGTTGACGTTCTGGAAGTCGATGTGGCCGGCGTGATCCGGATTGACCCAGAAGGCGGTCTGGCCGTGGCCGCTCGAGCTGCCGTTTCGCTCGTCGGTCCCGTCCCCGAGGTAGACGTTCTCGATCGAACTCTCGCCGCCGGAGTCGGAGATACCGAAGGTAGCAGAACCGGTTCCGGAGGTGTTTTTACCGGTAAATCCGATGTTTCGGATCGTCCAGTCACTACCCTGCGCGGTAATGACGATATCCTGGCCGGTGGTCATGTCGATGAGTTTGTTCTCCCACGTGTCACCGGACTCGATCGTGATCGTCTGCCCTTCGGCGTCGATACGTTCGTAGTCCGATTGGCCCGCTGCCGTCCCGGCTGCACCGAGCGTCGTCGCTGCGGCCGCGACCGCCGCGATCGATTGGACGTAGTTTCGGCGTGTTAAGCCGGAATTACAGCCGTTGTTCGGAGTCGTCTCCGTTTCGGACGTACGGGAATGCTGCGCCATACAATTCCGTAACAACACCTTATGCCCATAAACCTTTCTTTGGATCTGAAGATTAAATTTATAGAGATTCTTTGTAACACTACGGTTTCGCTCACAATGTAGCCCGTCTCGTTCACGAAGATACGAACGATGAACGGTGAAAACGGTTCTCACAACAGGGGCTTTCCGAGTCAATACGTTCTTACTCGCATTTTAAGAAGCTATACCACCCGTTTTCCGTCTTCTGACCGGTGTGCTAACTCGTCACAGCTGATCGGCTGATCCGCACTGAAACAGTGAATAGTCCGTAATTACCCGCGCTGTCGTCGGCGAGAGTTCAGACAGGCTGTCGTACCGATTTCCCGGCGTAACCGAGGACGGATCGGGGTGCGCCGGCACTGACTGACAGCAGTCCGTGTCAGTCGTGAGCCGAAATCGGTCGGAGAAATCGGTTCGGAGATCGGTACGCTATACGGTGGTACCGTCAGTCGCGTTCGTCGACTCGACCGCGTACAGCTCGAACTCCTCGTTGGAGACCACCTTGTTCACGCCCGGTTGCTGCGAGACGTCACTCAATGCGTCCTCGCTGTGGTGTAGCTCCTGGTAGACCTCGATTTCCCTCGTCACGTCGTATTCCGTGACGGCGAAGTAGTAGTCGGATCCACGATACGCGCCCGTGTAGTTGCCCGCCTCGAACTCGTCGGGATCGACTTCGCCGCTCGCGGTGCCGGCGCTCGTCAGTGGAGCCTCTCGTTCGAGGCCGTAGATACCGTGATCGTACCGGTAGGGATCGTATCCGAGCCCGGCGTACGGCTGGTCATCGACGCCGTGGTCGAAACTCGTCTCGTAGCCGCTGTACTGCTGGTCGGTCACGTGCTGATTCGGACTGAAGATCAACGGTGATGCGTAGATGGTCCCCAGCCCGAGGACGAGACACGCGCCGAGGGCGACGGCGGCGACCGTGTTCGCTCCGGGCCTCGTGAAGTACCGTGAGAGCCCGCCGATACCCTGAGCGATCGCGACACCCGCGAGGATCGTCAGGACGACGTAGATAAATCCGACCTGTCGGAAGGCCATCGTCGGCGTCCCGACGAAGTAAAGCAGGAAGATGCCGCCGAGCGGGAAGAGCGCGATCGCGAAGTAGGTGACGAACGCCGAGGTCTCGCGGTCGACTTTCGTCCAGCCGAGCCACATGACCAGCACGAAGAGCGCGACGAGCAGTCCGATCACAGCCGCATTGAGGAACATCCGAACGAACAACTCGCCGAGGCTGCCGCCGATCTCGGTAAGCGACGCCCCGCGTTGGTCGACCGTCTGTCCGCCGCTGATATCCGCCGACAGCATCCCGGTGACCAGCCCGGACAGCGCACTCTGGAATCGCTCGTTCGCCAACGCCCAGGCCGCAAAGATGACGCCGAGGACGATCGCGTGCGTGTAGGCCGTCGGGTGGTCGAGCATCGGATGATCGCTGTACCGCCAGCGCGCGAGGTACTGCACGCCCGCGACGGTCCCAACGAGGACGACGACGTTGATCATCTGCTGCGGGTGCACGAGCAAGAGTGCGATCCCGGTGAGATACAGCAAGGCACTGAACGGCGAGAGTCCGAGCGGCAGCCGCTCGACCGTCGACCGGCGGTGAAGGTACGCGACGAAGGCGAACAACACGACCGGAACGAGAAACAGCGCGTTCGAGTTCGTGTGCACGCCCATGTGCGTCGCGATGTTGTTGATCGGTAGGACCATCCACGAGACGATCGCGGCGACGCCGACTGCGAGCCCGTTGCCGGAGATGTCGCGGACGACGAGCGGCACGAACACCAGGAACGGAACGAACAGGACGACGACAGTGAGCAACAGGGCCCGCTCGATGGGGACGCCGGCGACGAAGTGCAAGACGGATGCGAGCGAGTGCAATCCCGGATAGAACAGCTCGTGGGGCTGTAAGTTGCCGCTGACGATGTCCCGCGTCCACCCGAGGTGAGTCAGCGCGTCACCCATCCCGGCAAAGCGGTAGTTCCGAATCAGCGGCAGGCTCACGATCGCCGTTACCGTCGTCGCACCGAGTGCGATCCCGATCGCTTGCTGGCGGCCGCGGCAGGCAAGCGCCGTGACGAGCGCGATCGCGAGTGCGATTCCGAATCCGACCCAGACGGCCGTCGGCGTCGCGGTAAACAGCGACGGTTCGTACGCCGTTGCCGGATTCGCCCTCGCGACGAGGAGTCCCGCAGCGAGGGCGAAAAAGCCGACCGCGTACGTCACGTTGAGCACTGATCGGTTCATCGTCTCAGACCTCCACGATGCAGCCAACTGGTTGGACACATTGCTTGCTCGAAGCCTCGTCGAATGGGGCGTTTGTTATAGGGAACCTATCAGACAGGGTGTGAATGCAGGAAAAACGAACGGGTTTGACAGTCGTCGACACGGCGTTTCCTGGCGACTCTCCAGCCACCACCCGGAGTCATCGCGTAACCGGTACGGTCGTCGTACACGCTGAACTCGGGGGACTGCGCTGGAACCCGTTCGACAGCCACGGCCGTTGAAGGGCGACGTTGTATCGTGTACGGCGTCGTTGTCGAACAGCGGAGGGTCGGCTATGGATCGATTTCATCGTCCCCGACCGATCAACGGTTCTGATGGTTTTTGTAGCCCTCCGTAGTCCTCGGGACAACGAGTTCAGCTATGTCATCGATCACTCTCGACCGGCCGACTGTCTCCGGGTCGACACTCGCGTGCGAGGTGCACCCGTCGTCCGATCTGCAGCGCTTTTTCACCGGTGAGCCGATCACCGTCAACTACGACCGTTCGATCGAATCCGTTCCGGACGGTATTCTCGTAATTCCGATCCTCGCACAGGTGTGTCCCGTCGCCTGGGCGAACGGTGCGGACGTGTACGTCGAGACGGTCGACGGATCGTTCGCGCACGCGCTTGCGGCGGTTCAGGAGTCGCTGTGTCGAATGCACGACTTTCTCGAGGGTGGCGAGCTGTACGCTCGCCGAGTTCACGATGGCGATGACACTGGCGATGGCGAGCGGAACGGCGGCTCCGACGACGCCCCTGGAACCGGCACTGGCACCGGTGGTAGCGGTACCGACGGCGATAGCGCTCGCAACAGCGACGACGACAGCGACAGCGCGCTCCTCTTCACCGGTGGCGTCGACTCGACCTGTTCGTACGTCCGCCACCGCGAGGAAGCGCCCACGCTCGTCAGTCTCCGCGGCTGGACGATCACGCCGGACCCGGCCGACGACGAGGACTGGGCGACGCTGCGAGAACGCGTCTCGGCGTTCGCCGACGACCGCGACCTCGACACGGCATTCATCGAGACGAACGCCCTGTCGGCGCTCGATCACGCAATGCTTCTCGCTCACTACAAACGCTACGTCGACGGCGGCTGGTACAGCTCGGTCGGCCACGGCCTCGGCCTGCTTGGCCTCTGTGCGCCGATGGCGTACACCCGCGGCATCGATGACCTGTACGTCGCCGCGACCCACTGGGACGGCATCGATCTCGAATGGGGCTCGCGACCCGACATCGACAATCACGTCCGCTGGACCGGCACGCAGTGCCACCACGACGCGTACGACCTCCCCCGCCAGGAGCGCCTCGATCTGATCGCCGACCACGTCGAGCGCGAGGCCCCGGATCTCGAACTCCAGACCTGCAACACGCGGCTGGACGGTAACTGCGGCCGGTGCGAAAAGTGCTATCGAACCGCCGTCGGCCTCCGCCTCTCGGGACTCGACCCGCAGGCACACGGCTACCCGTTCACCGACGCGGAGTACCGCGACCTCCGGCGCGATCTCGAGCAAGGGACGTGGGTGCTCGGGCAAGACGAACGCTACATGTGGGAAGACATCCGCGAGCGCGTGCGCGAGACGGACCGCGAGCCCGAATCGGCCGCCGAACGCGAGTTCTTCACGTGGCTCGAGACGGCGGATCTGGACGAACTCGTCTCCGAGTCGGGGCCGCCACTATCGCATAGGGTGCTTCGAGCGGGCGCGAGGAACGCACCGGGGAGCGTCTACAACACGGCGTATCCGGTCTGGAAGACGATGAAGACCGGTCTTCACCGGGTGCGGCTAGGGCGATAAGAAGGGAAGACCAGCGGGGCCGTGAACGGCGACTTTTCGCGAGTTCAGCCGTCGATCTGCTTAGCTGTCGGTGTCGGAATCGGCGTCCGCGTCTCGATCCGCATCCGTATCCGTATCCGCGTCCGCATCGGACTCGTCCGCCCGTCCGGGCGTGATTTCGATCGGGTGGACCTCCTCGTCAGTTTCGCTTCGGTCCGCCGCTTTCCCACCTCGTCCCCCCGACTCCCCGCCGACCGGAATCTTCGTCCGGAGCGACGAGGCGACCGACTGCACCTGATCGGCCAGCGTCTTGACCTCCGACTGGAACTCCTCGACGGAGCGTTCGACGTAGTGAACTCGTCGGGCCGGGATTCGCCGGACGATATCGTTGCCCTCGTCGTCCTCGTCGGTCTTGATGATCCAGTGGTCCTGGAAGTAGGCGACGTGTTCGTTCGGGACGGTCTTTCGGACCGTTCCCTCGTCGGGTTCGTCGTAGACGATCGTTGCCTCACCGAGGTCGCGTTCGAGTTCGAGGTCGTCGTCGACCATAGTGATGGGTTGGTCGCGAGGACGGTAGCCGCTGTGCTTGCAAGCGTTGGAGTAGTCGCTATCGGATGACGGGATGAGGGGTGCAACCGAAGCGACGACCTCGCGGTGCGCGATCACTCCATGTACCCGAGCCCCTTCAGTCGGTCTTCGACATCCGTAAAGTCATCGTCGACTGCCTCGCCGTTTTCGGGCTGTGAGACGGCGGTGCGCTCGACTTTCGTCTGCGAGGGCGTCGCCGCCGAATCGAAGGCGTCGAAGAGGACGCGCCCGTCGACGTTCTTCGGGACCGGTTCGCCGATGCCGTGGAGCAGCGTCGGCGCAACGTCGACGACGCGGGCACCGCGAAGGGTTGCTCCCGGTTCGATCGACGGTCCCCGACAGAGAATAATTCCCTCGCTCCGGTGGCTGGCCGCGTACGTCCCGGTGTCGCCGAACAGCTGGTCGGTGATCGCGTTCCGGCAGTCGTAGCCGTCGACGCCGTTGACGACGAGATCCGGCGAGCCGTCGTCGGTCGGGAAGAGTTCGTCGCCGTCGGCGATGGTGAGCACGCGATCCCCCCGTTCGTCCGTGACCGACTCGAAGAGTTCGACGAGTTCCGTTTTGACGCGGTCGATCTCCGACGGCGGGACGATGCCGTGTTCGAAGCGGTCGGTGTCGTTGACGTAGCAGTTGCCGGCACCGTGAACGAACGCGGTCGTCTCCTCGTAGTTGACGTCGTAGAGGGCGTGATCACCGGGGATCTGTTCGGCGACCGAGTCGACGAGCGTCCGGGGGAGCGTCGAGACGAGCAGTTCCTCGGAGATGCCGACCCGCGCCAGCACGTCGGTGATCCGGTCGCGGGAGATGCCGAGACTCGCGAGCGCGCCCCGCGTGCCTTCGTCCTCGCGTCTGGCGAGGTAGCCCTCTCGTTCCAGCACGTGGTTGATGTAGACCAGTTGGTCGATTGAGCCGAACCCGTGATCGGAGACGACGTAGAGATCGGCATCGTGGCGATCGGTGAACTCGATCACGTCGCCGAGGATGGCGTCGAGTTTGCGGTAATGATCGAGAAGCCGGTCCATGTCCCAGATGAGGTGCTGGAACCGGTCGGGGGCGGTGTAGACGAAGAAGAACAGCCGCCACTCCGCCCCCGCGCGATCGAACTGGAGATCCATGACCTCGCGGCGGTTGGCCAGCATCTCGTCGACGGCGACCTCGAAGTCGTCGAGTCGGTCGGCGTACTCGGGGTAGTCGAGACTGATCTCGTAGTCGGGCACCTGGGACTCGATCTCGGCCTGGAGGTCGGGCGGGTGGGTGAAGTCCTGGTCGGTCGAGGGCGTCATCATTCCGGTGACCATCGTGCCGTCCTCGTCGAGTTCACGCGCGGGGTAGGTCATCGGGACGTTACCGACGTGGGCGGGAGAGAGGAGATCCCAGAGGGTGGGTTGGGTAACGTCGTGGCTGGTGTACATCTCGTGGGAGTAGGTTCTAGAGAGGTTCTGGAAGCCGTAGATCCCGTGTTTGTCCGGCCAGACGCCGGTCGCGATCGATGGCCACGCGAGTGGCGTCGTCGGCGGGCGCGTGCTCTCGAGGGTTCCGGACGCGCCCTCGTCTCGGAGTCGGGCGAAGTTGGGAAGCGCCCCCTCGTCGCTCCACTGTTCGATCAATCGCCACGGCACGCCGTCTAAGCCGAGGACGAACGCTCGTCCGGTCCGGTGAGTAGATCCGCTCATGATTGTCGAGAAACCTGCTGTCGGGGAGGTGTCGGGATGATCGCTTTGTTATAGACAACGTTCACGGACTGATCAGCCGAAACGACCGTTGTTCGGTCACGTTACCGCGTCCTCCCAGCAACGGCGTGATTGTTTGCTCACCATACCGTTTGCGGTCGCGCGCCTGCATACCCAAAGGGACCAATAACAAAACCGGCAGATCAAATCCGCCACGAGTATGCTACGACCGCGTGGTGGGAACGATGGGTAGCGTCGTTTGTTCGCTCGATGCCGAACTCGGCTGGGGCTTTCACGATCTCGAAACGCCGCCCGCCGACCGGGTCGAAGCCGGCCGCCGCGGCTGGTCGACCATGCTCGACCTCTTCGACGAGTACAAGATTCCGGCCACCTGGGCCGTCGTCGGCCATCTCATGCTCGAAGACTGCGACCGCGTCCACGCGGACCACCCCGCCCCCGAGGACTGGTTCGAATACGAGCAAACCGACTGGAACGACCGTCCCGACCTCCGATTCGGCCCTGATCTCGTCGATGCCCTACTGACCGCCGACGTCGATCACGAGTTCGCCAGCCACTCGTTTTCGCACGTCCTCTTCGGCCGCCCGGAGACCGACCGCGACCTCGCCGTGGCTGAACTCGAACGGAGTCTCGAGATCGCGGATGCGTGGGGTCAGCCCGTCGACTCGTTCATCTATCCGCGCAACGATATCGGCCATCGGGACGTGCTCGCCGAATTCGGAATCAGCGCGTACAGAGGACGGTCGCCGACGCACGACGGTGTGCGCGGGCTCTTCGATTCGACGGTTCGAGATCAGACGATGCTGGTCGAGCCGTACAGAGACGAGTTCGGGTTGGTGAACGTGCCGGCCTCGCTGTTTCTCTTCGGTTTCGAGGGGCCGGCGCGGACGGTTGCGGAGTCGATCTGGCAGGACCCGATGGTCGTCCAGGCCAGGCGGGGGATCGAGGAGGCCGTCGGTAGCGACGGCATCTTCCACATGTGGCTGCACCCGAACAACCTCACGCACCGCCGCGACGACCGGCGCATGCGGGCGATTCTCGAGTACCTCGATCGACGGCGGGCGGAGACCGATCTGACGGTCGAAACGATGGGCGACGTTGCGCGACGAGTGGCCGTCGCCCGCGGCGTCGACGGCGGAGTCGTCGCCGTTGATGGCGGGCACACGAGTGATGACTGAGAAGCGTGTTGTACGACGGCGATAACAAAGCCCACCCACGGCCCGTTCTTGCGTAGATGTGCTCTGCAATCCGCAGTCGATTACCCTTCTCTGGCTCGAGTGGACTCGCGCTCGGCGTGCTCGGCGTCGGCAATATCGGCATGGTTCACCTGAAATCCGCGCTTTCGATGGCCGCGGTCGACGTTCGTGCCGCCGCCGACGCGATGCCCGAGAACCGCAACCGGGCCGAACGCGCCGGCGTCCCGAGCACGTACGACGACTATACGACCCTGCTCGACGCGGAAGAACTCGACGCGGCCGTGGTCGCGCTACCGCCGTTTCTCCACGCCGACGCGGTCGAACGAGCCGCCGAGAACGACATCGATGTGTTCGTCGAAAAACCGCTCGCACGCTCGACTGAGGAAGCCGACCGCTTGCTCGAAACGGCCCGCGAGGCCGGCATCGCTGTCGGCGTCGACCACACGCTTCGCTACCAGCCGGACATGATCGGCGTCAAATCCGAATACGAGGACGGGACCGTCGGGCACGTTCCGTACGCCTCGATTACGCGGCTCAACGACGGCCCGCTCGGCCGTCCGCCCGTCGAACACGCGCCACCCTCGTGGCCGCTCGACGCCGACGCGGCCGGCGGCGGCTCGCTGCTCGAACTCGGCATCCACTGCTTCGACGTGCTCGAGTGGCTCTTCGGCGATCTCGACGTCCACGACGCCACGACCGGCGCGACACTCGACATCCCCGTCGAGGACGCGGCGACGGTCCTGCTGCACGCACCCGAGACGGAGACGACGATCACGCTCCACTGCGGCTCCTACCAGTGGGAACAGCTCCCCGAAGTGAACACGCGCCTCCGACTCGAGGGCATCACCGGGACGATCAGCAACCAGGACCACCTCCCCGGAAACTTCTACGCGAGCGCAGCCAAATCCGCACTCTCGAACGTCGCAAGCAGAGTCACCGGCTCCGAGTCCGACGTCTTCGGCCCCACGTTCTACCTGCAGGCCCACTACAAGGCGCTCTCGGCGTTCTGTGACGCAATTCGCAACGGCGACCGGCCGCCGATCGACGGCCAAGACGGCAAGCGGAGCCTCGAACTGGCCGAAACCGCCTACGAACTGGCCGCCGACGGAGAGACCGATGAACTCGAGACGATGGAGGTGACGCGATGACGGGCGAGTCGGTCGTCCGCGGAACGGTCGTCGAGGCCGGCGAAAGTACCGACGACATCGACACCAAGACCCCCGATACTGTCACCACCGACGGCACCGAACCCCGCGACCCGCGCGACGGTCACAGCGGAAACGGTGACGACACGCCCACTCGACACTGGAATCCCGATATCGACGCGCGGATGGCCGCCTACGAGCCGTCCGTCGAGGACGTTCTCTCGCCGACCCTCGACGCACTTTCGACCACCAACCCGGGACGAATCACCCTCGTTCCCGACATGCACTACCCGTTCCACCCCTCCACCGGCATGGTGACCGATCCCGCCCTCGTCGGCGCAACCCTCTCCCTCCTCGACGACCGGACGGACGCCGAGCTCGCCGTCGCCGGCACGAGTTCAGCGACCATCACGTTCGAGCGCACGACCGACTACCTCGGCTATCCGTCCCTGGTGGCACGCACCGGCGCTGAACTCGTCGATTGTAGCGACGACGACCTCGAACGGGAGCGATACGTCCTCACGAACGACGACCACGCCGTCGCGGTATCGGTTCCCGTGCGCCTCCGAGAAAGCGCCGTGATCACCGTTCCGACGCTTCGACCGACCGACGCCGGGGCGTTCGCGGGCGGACGGCGAACGCTCGCGCGGCTTGTCGACGCCGTCGCCGACGCCGCGGCAACCGCCGTTGCAGCAACCCGCGCGATCGATCCCCGCGGCTCCCTGCTCGACGCGACGACGGCCTACGGCGAGTCTCCCTACGCGGCGAACACCCTGTTTGCCGGTCCGACGCCCGCCGTCGACACCCTCGGCGCATCGCTGCTCGGCCGATCGAGCACCGCCGATCGGACGAGCGCAGCTGAACTCGAGGCGATGGGTGCAGCGGACAGCGACAGCGAGCTATCGACGGTTCGCGTCACACCGATCGGAACCGCAGCGGACGCCAGCGACGTCGACTTCGAACAGCACCTCGCGACGCTCCGGGAGCGACTCGACGGCGCGTCGCTGCCGCCATCTGACGCAACGCACCCCGCCGTCTCGGCCGCCTACCGCCTCTACGCTGCGGTCGGCGGGGACGCCGTTCCGCCACAGCTCGACGCGCGAGGTGGGCACTGATGGCGGAATCGAATGCAGAGTCGGATGCTGACGGGTCTGTGGCCGGAATCAAATCAGGCACCAGCACCGACACCAGTACTGGCACCGCCACAACCGACACGACATCCAAAACCGACACCGACACCGATACCCCCACCGCCGCCGTCACCGGCGCGACCGGCTTTCTCGGCACCGCACTCTGCACCCGGCTCCTCGCCGACGGCTGGACCGTCCGCGGCCTCTGTCGCCCCACCTCCGATCGCAAACGGACCATCCGCGACGGCGTCGACTGGTACGTCGGCGACCTCTTCGATCGACCCACGCTCCGCGAACTCGTCGACGGTGCTGACGCTGTCTTCCACCTCGCGGGCATCGGCCTCTGGAGCGCATCCCCCGAAACGGTCGAACGCGTCAATCGCGAGGGAACCGGCAGCGTCCTCGACGCCTGCCGCGACGCCGACACCGGCCGGCTGATCTTCACCAGCACCGCCGGCACCCGCCGCCCGGACCAGCCCGGTGGACTCGCGACCGAGACGGACCTCGTCGAACCGATCGGTGCCTACCAGCGCTCGAAGGCGACAGCAGAGCAGTTCGTCGACAGATACGCTGCCGAGGGCGGCGACGCCGTGACCGTCCATCCGACATCGGTCTTCGGACCGGGCGACGACGAGTTCACCGCGCAGTTGCTTTCGATGGGCCTCGAGCCGACGATGCCGGCCTACCTGCCGGGCGGACTGAGCATCGTCGGCCGCGACGACGTGATCGACGGCCTGCTGGCGGCGTACGAACGCGGCGAGTCGGGCGAGCACTACATCCTCGGTGGCGAGAACCTCACCTACGAGCAGGCGATCGAGCGGATCGCGGACTGCGCGGACGGCACACCGGCGCGTGTGCAGGTGCCGGCGGCGGCGATCCACGCGGCCGGGCCGGTCGCGGAAGTCGTCGGAACGGTCACGGAACAGCACGTGTTTCCGTTCGACCGAAAGATGGCGCGGCTCGCGACCGAACGGCTGTTCTACAGTTCGCGCAAGGCCCAGGATGAACTCGGATACGAGTCTCGGCCGCTCGAGGCGCACTTGCCGGCGGCGATCGAGTGGTATCGAGCAGCGGATCGGTGACGCCGGCGGCGAGTAGATCGGTATCCGTGTGTGGCTGCATGAGTGCCCGCGGTCCGACTCGTGGTTCGACTCGAACGCACCACGGCACGGGATAGCGAAAAGTGGACAGTTCCGTTACTCGGCGGTGTCGTGTTGCTGGTCGGTGGTGGTATCAGTGTCGGTATTGGTGGTGCTGTCTGCGTCGGTGCCAGTACCGGTTCCCGTCTCAGTATCAGTACTGGTAGTGTCGGTCGACGATCCGGGTAGCGAAAACGGGTCTGCATCGGCGGGATCGTGGACTGCAGTATCCTTCTCCGAGAGATACAACAGGAAGCCGATACCGCCAGTGAGCAGGACGAACGCGGCCCACTTTCGCGGTCCGTCGAGTTCAGCTTGTTTCGCGTCCCGGTAGATGAGTACCGAGATGACGGCACCGAATCCGAGGTACAGGAGGGCGAAGCCTGCGAGGACGGTCAGAATCATTGGACGAGTGTTGGAATAGAAGACATGATATTTAAACAACGTGATCGATACGTGCCGGCGAGAGTCGGTAAATCGCCTCGCTAGAGGAATACATGGAACCGCGTACACATCGATCGCGCGAGGGCTGTCCGACCGGATGGAAACTGACTTTCAGTAGTTCCCGTACGCGACCTGTTCGTACACGTCGAGCCAGCGCTCCGCCGTCCGATCGACGCTAATCTCCTGTGCGGCCTCCCTGCCGTTCGATCGATCGCCGCGTTCGAGGGTGTCTCGGAGGCCATCGATCAACGCTTCGTCGCTCGTTGCGACACAGGACGGTGAGACGTCCTCGAGTCGCTCTCGAACGTCGCCGACAGCAACCGCGACGACGGGCAGGTTGCAAGCCATCGCTTCCTTCACCGAGTTCGGCGAGCCCTCGCTGTGCGAGGTCAAAAGCAGGGCGTCGGCGGCGTTCATGTAGTCGGGGATCTCGTCGTGGTCGGCGTCGTAGACCGTGTGCAGCCGCACCGGGCGGTCGACCAGACCGTTGACCGCGTTGACGATCCGCCGTGCTCGCGGGTAGTTCTTCACCTCGCGCTCGGGCGTGTAGGGAAAGAGAACGTGGTGAGCGTCGTCGTCCCAGTCGACCGCCTCGCGGGCGCGACGTTGCGGGCTCGGCCGGAACTTCTCGAGATCGACGCCGTCGGGGATCACGGTGCAGTCTCTACCCAGGTACGTCCGCATCTCTTCGGACATGACCACGAGTTCATCGCACAGCGGCGCGCAGGCTCGGCTCACCGGTTCGACGGGGCCGTAAATATCGGAGCCCCACAGCGAGAGGATGACGGGTTTGCGGACCTGTGCGAGCGCCATCGGAGCCGTCAGGCCGTAGTGGGCATGGATCAGGTCGTAGCCGTTGCCGGCCTCGCGGAGTACCGAGGGGAAGAACTTGAGGTACTCGAGCGGGCTTCGTGACGTTTCGCCGTCGACCGTTCCCGACACCGATAGCGTCGAGAAGGTGACGCCGCGCCGTTCGAGTGCACGCATCTGCTCGGTTAAAAACGGCGCATCGGCGTTCGTCGTCAGCGTGAGCACGTGCATCTCGGTATCGGTCTCTCTCACCGGCGGCGTTTTGTTATCCAGAACCTTTTCTGAACGGTCATACGGGGGTGAATATACCGATTATGGGTGTTTTACACGTTCTACTGTACGTGTACGATTACAAAGCAGCCGAAGCGTCTAGCTGTGGGCGATGCGAGTTCTCGTCTTTGCCAACACTCCCGCGCACGTGCATCTGTATCGGCACGCGGTCGATCACCTCGCGGAGGCGGGTCACGAGGTGCTCGTTCTGACCCGGGAGTACGCCTGTACGACCGACCTACTCGAGTTCTTCGGGCTGCCCTACCGGCGGTACGGGACCCACGAGACGCGCGTGCCATCGAAACCGCAACTCGCTCGCGAGCTGGGCGAGCAGTTCGGCCGGATCGTCTGGGAGGCGAGACGGTTCGATCCCGATGTCGTCTTCGGTCGCGGCCCGTACGCCGCGCTGGCGGGGACCGTCACCCGAACGCCCGTCGTCCTCGTGCTGGACGACGAGCCGGGCGACTTCAACCACACCGTTTCCCGACCGTTCGCCGACTGCATCCTGTCGCCGGACGTCACGCGTCGCGACCTCGGTGACGACCACTACACCTTCGACGGGTTCAAGGAGTGTGCGTATCTCCACCCCGACGTCTTCGAGGCGGATCGAGCAATTCACGAGTTCCTCGCGCTCGATCCGGACGAGTCGTACGCGCTCGTTCGCTTCAACGCGATGGACGCGCTCCACGATGCCAATATTGAGGGCTTCTCGCGGGACCAGCGGCGCGATCTCCTCGAACGGCTGAGCGAGCACGCGACCGTCTTCGTCTCGGACGAGAGCGGGACGATGGACTTCGGCGACCTGCCAGCCAGACCCTACGACCTCCATCCGGCGCTGATCCACGACGCGATGGCGGGAGCCGACCTGCTCGTCGCCGATACGGGCACGATGGTCAACGAGGCCGGCTTGCTCGGGACGCCGGCGCTTCGCTACCAGGGGACCGACGACCACGAGTACGGCGAGTTCAGCGAACTCGAACGCGCGGGTCTGGCCGAGCAGTTCGACGACTACGCCGCACTCTGCGACCGGGCGGTCGAACTCGTTCGGACGGACGCCACCGACCGCTGGCAGCGCCGCCGGCAGGCGTACGTCGGCGATCTCGTGAACCTGACCGATCTGCTCGTCGCCGTCGCCGAGGTCCGCGGGGATCTCGCTGCACTCGACTCACCGGTGCGCGCGGTGTTGCGCCCGCGATCGGCGGTACGGTGAGCGGGAGACGGAAAAACAGGCTACTCGGGCGAGTCGGTCCGGTTCGGCTCGGCCGGCTGCTCGAGGGCGGCTCGTTCGCGGTCGGTACTGTCCTCGTACCGGGTTCGTTGGAGCGATTCGTTCTCCGCTGCGTCCATCGAGATCGCGACGCCGAGGGAGACGACGCCGACCAGTACTGCGAGAACGGATGCGAGCGCGCCCGTGAACCCGTCCCTGCCGCGTGCAGCCTGAACGATCGAACCGGCGAGGCCGCCGCTCCCGACGGCGAGTCCGGCCGTTCCAGCCCCGTAGAACAGGACAGCGGGATGAAAGCGCTCGATCACGTACTGGCGTTTGAGCCGCCAGTAGAAGCTCCGTAGGAGGAGCAGCGAGACGAACCGAACGAACGGGGCGTACCTGATGCTGCTTTCCTCGTCGCCGTAGAGCGCCGACATCGACACGTCGGCGACGCGGCAGTCGTTGACGCTGAGGTGCGTGAGGATGTGGTTGAGAAACCCGTACTGGTCCGTAATCGCGTCCAGGTCGAGTTCGTCGATAGCTTCGCGCGAGATGGCGGTGTAGCCGTTCTGCGGGTCGCTGATCGTCCAGTAGCCCGAGGCGAACTTCGAGAGCCCGGAGAGGAGCGCGTTGCCGACGAACCGGAACGTCGACATGCCCTCGCGGTCTTCGGCGTACAGCAGCCGATTCCCCTTCGCGTAGTCGGCCTCGCCGTCAACGACGGGATCGATGATCCGCTCGAGGATCGTCGGGTCCATCTGGCCGTCCCCGTTCATGACGGCGACGACGTCAATCCCGTCGCGTGCGGCGCGCTCGTATCCTGTCTTGACCGCTGCGCCGTAGCCCCGATTCTCGTCGTGGCGGACCGGGACGACGCGGCGACCGTCGCCACCGTCGGCGACGGCTCGCTCCGGCTCGCTTTCGGCGTTGACGCGGGCTGCAACCCGCTGAATCACCGCCCAGCTATCGTCCGGCGAGGCGTCGTCGACGGCGTAGATCCGATCGACGTACGACGGCACCGTCTCGATCACCCGATCGACGAACGCCGACTCCTTGTAGGACGTGACGACGACGCCGATCGATTTACCCCTGTACATCGGTTCCACCACCCGTTCGGTTCGCCGCTGATTCGTTCGGCGAGTCGTCGCCGGCGTCCTCGCTCGGCCGCCGGCCGTCACTCTCCCCGCCGACGGCGTCCGTCGGGCTGGCGTCACCCTCACTGCTGGTACTACCAGTGCCGGGCCGCGGCGGTCGGCCGCGTCGCGACCCCGCAAGCGTGTACACGCGGTGTGTCGTCCCCTCGAGTTCAGTTGCGTCCCGACCGTCGACGACCACCATCGGCTCCGCGGCGTCCCAGTCGATACGACTGAACTCGTCGTGGGGGGTGACGACGACCGCGCCGTCGACTGCCGACGATCCGAACTCGTCGATCGAAAGGGGTCGCGCGCCGTAGTCGGCGGGGTCGACCAGGGGATCGACGCCCGCAACGTCGGCACCGCGTTCCTGAAGCTCGTCGATAACCCCCAGCGCGGGCGAGGCCCGCGTTTCCTCGACGCCGGGGCGGTAGGTGATTCCGAGAACGGCGATCGACGCACCGTCCAGGTCGGTGCCGACGGCCGCGAGTTCGCGGTCGAGTCGGTCGACGACGACCGAGGGCATGGTCTCGTTGACCGCTCGCGCCGTTCGGGTGAGGGCCATCGGCTCGTCCATCCGCGAGAGCAGGAAGTGCGGGTAGTAGGGGATGCAGTGGCCGCCGACGCCGGGACCGGGGTCGTGGAGCTGGCACATCGGCAGGTCGTTGGCCGTCTCGATGGCCTCGCGAACCGAGATGTCGAGGTCGTCTGCAAGCCGACCGAGTTCGTTCGCCAGCGCGATGTTCACGTCGCGGTAGATCCCCTCGAACACCTTGACGGCCTCCGCGGTCGTCGCGTCGGCGACCGGGTGCACGTCGTTGGCCGAGAGTTCGTCGTAGACGAGCGCCGCGGCGCGGGTGCTCTCGTCGTCGATACCGCCGACGACCTTCGGGTACTGGCCGCGGATGTCCCGCAGCGCGGTTCCGGAGGAGGTCCGTTCGGGACAGAACGCGAGGCCGAACTCATCCGTATCGAGTCCGCTTTCGGCTGCTAGGAACGGCTGTAGTACGTCCCGGCACGTTCCCGGCGGCAGGGTCGACTCGGCGATGACCAGGTCGCCGGGCGAGAGGCCGGCCGCGATGTCCGCGGCGACGGATTCGACCGTCGTCAGATTCGGCTCGTTCTCCTCGTCTAGCAGCGTCGGGACGATGATGACGTGAACTCGGGCCTCGGTGGCGGCAGCGGGGCCGTCAGTCGTGGCGTCGAGCCGTCCCTGTCGGACCTGTTCGGCGACGAGTTCGGCGAGGTCGGGTTCGCCGACGACGTGGCTCTCGCCGGTGGTCACGGCCTCGACGACGGTGGGGTCGATGTCGACGCCGGTCACGTTACCGGCTGTTTCGGCGTAGACGGCTGCGAGCGGGAGGCCCATCTTCCCGAGCCCGTAGACGGCGACCGGAACGTCTCCGTCGGTAAGGCGCTCTCGTTGACGGTCGGCTGGGACAGTCGTGCCGTAGAGTGCCGTCTCCCGGGCCGATTCCGGTTGTTCAGGCGCGTCACCCGTCTGCATCAGGCTTCCACCTCCTGTTCTCGGCGCGGGGTCTCCCCCGAGACGAGCGACTCGATCGTCTGGACGGTCCGAAGCGCTCTGACGCCGTCTTCGGCCGTAACTGCCGGTTCGACGCCGGTTCGAACCGCGTTGACGAAGGACTCGAGTTCGTGGCGCAGCGGTTCGCCGTTGTCGACGCGGGCGTTTTCGACGACGCTCTCGTGGCGGTAGCGGTTCGGTCCGTCGTCGGTGAGGTATTCGGGGTAGGAGTCGCGGTGAATCAGGACGGACTGCTCCAGGTAGTCGACTTCGACGAGACACTCGCGGGCCGTGACGGTGAGTTTGCGTACTTTCTTCTGGGTGACGCGGCTCGCGGTCAGCGAGGCGACCACGTCGTCGTAGGCCATCGTTGCGGTCGCGTACTGGCCGTCGTCGGTGCCGATGGCGTTGACCGAGGTGGGCCGGTCGTCGAGGATCGAGCCGACGATGTCGACGTCGTGGACCATCAGGTCGAAAACGACGTTTGCCCGGGTTGTCCGGTCGACCGGCGGGCCGAGGCGCTCGGCTTCGAGACTGATCACGTCCAGGTCCTCGATGAGTTCCATCACCGTCTGGACGGCCGGGTTGAACCGCTCGATGTGGCCGACTTGCAGGACGAGTCCCGCGTCCCGCGCCTGTTCGGCCAGCGCGCGGCCCTCCTCGACGGTTCTGGCGATCGGTTTCTCGACCAGAACATGCACGCCGGCGTCGAGACAGGTCGACACCGTCTCGTAATGGACGGGCGTCGGCACGGCGACCGTGACGGCATCACACCGGCGGCACAGCGTCTCGCTGTCGAGCGCCGCCGTGCCGTACTCCGCGGCGACCTGTTTTGCGACGCTCGCGTCGTGATCGGCGACGCCGACGAGTTCGACGCCGGGCAATTCGTTGTAGACGCGCGCGTGATTCTTCCCCATGGAGCCGACGCCGATGACGCCGACCCGGATCGGTTGTGTCGATGGAGATCGCGTTCCTTCCGTACTCATAGATTGAAGTGATCGTGGACGGCTTCGACGACGGTTCGGCGCTCGCGCTCGGAGAGACTCGGGTGGACCGGCAGTGAGAGAACGGTCTCGGCCGCTCGCTCCGCCTCGGGCAGCGACGCAGCAGCCGTACTCACCGTCTCGTAGGCCGACTGGCGGTGGATCGGCGGATCGTAGTAGATCGCCGAGTCGACGTTGCGCTCCGCGAGCGCGTCCGCGAGCGCGTCCCGCTCGGCCGGCTCCTCTGTCCGCACCGTGTACTGGTGGTAGACGTGACCGTATCCCTCCGGCACCGTCGGCGTCTCGAGCGGCAACTCCGCAAACTGATCGTCGTAGGAGGCGGCGTGGTCCCGACGCGCCTCGTTGAACTCGAGCAAGCGCTGGAGTTGGACGCGGCCGATGGCGGCGGCCAGGCTTGTCATCCGGTAGTTGTGACCGAGGGTGACGTGGTCGTAGCCGCCGGTTTCGCCGGGGGCCCGGCCGTGGTTGACGTACTGTCTGACGCTTTCGGCAACGTCTTCGCGGTCGGTCGTGACGATGCCGCCTTCGCCGGTCGTCATGTTCTTCGTCGGATAGAACGAGAAACAGGCAGCGTCGCCGAGCCCGCCGACGCGCTTGCCGTCGACCGTCGCGCCGTGGGCCTGACAGGCGTCTTCGAGGACGAAGAGGTCGTGCTCCTCGGCGAGATCGCACAGCTCCGGCATCCGCGCCGGCAGGCCGTAGAGGTGGACCGGCAGGAGGCCGACGATGTCGTCGCGTTCCGCCAGCACGCGCTCGACAGCAGTCGGATCGAGCGTGTACGTGTCGGGGTCGATATCCGCGAAGACAGGCGTCGCCCCCGTAAGCCGGATCGCGTTCGCACTCGCGACGAACGAGAACGGAGAGGTGACGACCGCGTCGCTCTCGCCGACGCCGAACGCCTCGAGCGCGGCGTGAAGGGCAGTCGTCCCGTTCGAGGTCGCAACCGCGGCCTGGGTCCGACAGAACCCGGCGAACTCGCCCTCGAAGGCCCTGACTTCGGGTCCGTCGGCGAGCATTCCATCCTCCAACACCGCTCTGACGCGCTCTATCTCCGTCGAACTGAGATCCGGATCCGCGATCGGAACGTCGTCGACGGGTTCGACGGCACTCGTGTCGGTTCTGGCCTCGGTTCCGCCGTCGGGTGCGGTCCGATCCCGCCGAATCGGTCGGTCCGTGTCGCGCTTCGCCTCACTCTCCGTCGAATCGTCTGGCGATTTTTCAGTCATGCGAGCTGATTCGGTCCGTCAAGTGGCCCAGGAAGCGATTCGATCGTCGCCGGCGCACCGACGGCGAGCCGACCGGGCGGAACGTCGTCCGTAACGACCGCACCAGCCGCGACAAACGCGCCCTCACCGATCGTCACGCCCGGCAACAGCGTCGCGTTCGCGCCGATCGATGCGCCGTCCTCGATCGTCGGTCCCTCGAGACCGTTGTCGGTACGAACCGGATACTCGTCGTTGGTCAGCACCGCACTAGGACCGATGAAGACGTTCGAGCCGATCCGCGTCTCCGTCGGCACGTAAACGTTCGTCTGCAGGCTCACGTGCGAGCCGATCGTCGTCTGCCCATCGATGACCGTCTTGGTCCCGACGAGCACGTCGTCGCCGATCGCGGTCGCCTCACGAACGAGCACGTCGTGGCCCGTCGTGAACTCGTCACCGATCGTCACGTCCCCGTAGACGATCGAGCCGGCCCTGATCGTCGCGCCGTCGCCGAGCAGCGTCGGTTCGTCGAACTCGCCGTAGCCAACCGTCGCCTCGGGATCGATCGTACAGTCCTCGCCTGACTCGAACGCCGTCATCTGTTCGGCCCTCCACCGCGTGACTGTCGCTCGGTCCGTCGCTGCCGCGGTCGGTCGACGATCGCCCGCTCGAGACTGAGAAGCCCCGTCGTACACGCCACCGCAGCGGATCGTCGTCGGTTATGCTGTGTCATTGGTTACTCGATACCCGCGAGGGAATCGTCCTGATACAGCCGGTAACGAGGTTTTGTTATCCCCGTCTTGACGAGTTCGTAGCCACGAACTACAGCGACGAGACCGAGCTACGCCCTCCCTACAGAACGGGCCACACCCGACACCCTCATCGATCGTATCACCCCACAGATGCCGTGAATCGTTGGATCTGGCGTCTTTCACGAACGCTAACCGGTACAATCGGGTTTCGAGCAGGTAGCCGCGCGATAGTAAAGGTCGAGTGTCTCTCACTCGGTGACGTGAGGTATTCGAACACCCCCGATCGACAGCCGATTCGGGACCGTGAGGGCACCCATGTCTGATCAGGAGTTCACACAGGCTGAACTCTTCGACGTGTTCAGCAATGCCCGCCGGCGTCGCGCGGTACAGTACCTGAAACGCCAGGGCAGCACCTGCGATCTCGCACCGCTCGTCGAACAGGTCGCCGCCTGGGAGAACGATACCGATCCCGACGATGTCACGCGGACCCAGCGCCGACGGGTCTACATTTCGCTGTACCAGACTCACCTGCCGATGCTCGAAGACCACGGCATCGTCGACTGGGACCCCGACAGCCACAGCATCACGCTCTTGCCGAGCGACGAACTCTTCGAGCCGTACCTCGACCGACGACTCGGTGCACAGCGACCCTGGCACCGGTTCTACGCGGTCGTCTCGGCGCTCGGAGTCGGTGTGTTCGCAGTTGCGTGGCTCGCCGTTGGCCCGCTGACGACCGCTGTCGCACCGTTTGTCGCACTCGCGGTCTGTGTCGGCGTCTTCGCGGTCTCGATCGCACAGCACGTCTCGCGGCGGCCCGACCTCGAGCTGCCGTTCGGTTCCGCGAGTCGATAGTGTTCTCGGACAGGAGCGCCCTCGACCCTGTTCGAACGCCCACCCTTCACACAGCCGTTTGTGGCCGCTCGTCAGCGCGCCGTCACCCACGATGAGTGTGAGCGCCGCGACACGGGCTGACTGACGGACGGGTAACAGAGCCGGTTACGCCGCACACGTCATCACGCCCAGTCGCACAACCATCGCCAAAACGAGCGCGGGTGGAAGACGAGATCGACAACGCCGAGCCGTTCGGAATACATTCGGTCAGGATCGGCGACGAGGCGTGTTCGGAAGCGAGCGCGATACTATCGGGTGATCGGGCCGTGCTCGTCCGCAGGGGCAGCGTCGATCTGCTCGGCAACGATCCGTCCGGATCGGTCGGACTCGAAACGCTACCAACTAGCTCAGCGAACGAGCCCTCGCGACCAAGCGCTTCGACCGGTGCGATTGTCTCCCCATCCCCGGCATTGACCGCAGTGACCGGCACGATATCGTCAGGTGCCTCCGTTTTCCTCACGGGTGCCAAAACAGCCACTTCAAGCGCCATAAACACCGTTTCTGAGATGTTGAGAACGCATGCGCGGTCATCGTCTCAGGGGATTCCAGTTCGTCGCAATCGCCGCACCGGACGGTGGCGATGGCGGTCGCGACGGCAGAATGCTCGTCGGTCACTCGTTTGCGAAGCCACAGCTGAATTACTGACTAAAAAGTGTGGTACTCTCCACCAGGAAGCGACGAAAGGCGGTACAGCGAATCCGCTACGCGCCGGCGTCTTCGGTCACCGTCACCCAGAAGGTCGTCTCGGCGAGGGCGTCCTCGGCCGTCGGCTCGCTCGGCGGTTCGTCCTCGTAGAGGAGCACGCTAATACGAACGGTTTCACCTGACTCCGCTGTCGGCGTCACCTCGAGTTCTTCCTGTACACTCGAACCGTCTGTAACGGTCGCACTGATCGTGTCGAGTTCAGTTCGGTCGACGACCGCGTCGTCTTCGAGCGTTTGTTGTTGGACGACGGCCGTGTATGTCATCTCTTCACCCGCCTGGTTCTCCATTTCGACCGTAACGGGAACCGACTCGCCGGGTGCGACTTCGTCCTGGATGCCGCCGGTGACGAGGTCACCGCTCTCGTTTTCCGTGTACAGAGCGAGTTGGCTAAACCCACCGGAGGAGACCGGTGCGATCAGGCCAACGAGGAGGGCCCCGGCCGCGACGACGATTGCAACCCCGAGAAGCAGCGACGTGACGGTTACAGCTCCGCTCTCACCCTGGCGAAAGCCGGCCAGAGCGGCAATCGGTGCGACCCGGAACCGTTTCGCCTCGGGGACGCGAAGCCGGCGAATCACGCCGATCTGTGCCACCACGACGGTAAACACACAGAGTGCTGCCGCGGTCGACACAGTTCCAAGTCCCCACTCGGTAACCGCCAACCCGAGTGCGAGCAGGGGCACGACGGCGACCGAAACCGCAAGCGCCAACCCGAGTCGCTCGACCACGTCGATGCCTCGCGGATAGGTTTCGGCATCGACGGCCGTCGCGGTCGTCTCCCGGGCGTCGCGCTCGCCCGCTGGAAACAGTACCGAGACGAGTGCGTATCCCGGGACGAACAGCACGAGCGGCAATGCCGCAAGCAGCCGCAGCGCCGTCTCGTCAGCCACACTCGTGACGGCGACGTACGCGCCGATCGCAACGAGCGAGACGATCGCCAGATCGCCAGGATACCGTCGTACAGACCCGAGCCGGGTCTGCGTGCTCGTTCGTAAACTCATCTGTGCAACACCACCGCACGCCCGACGGGGCCATCGATACTCACAGTGATTGAACTCGTCACGGAACTCGAACGCGCTGTAACAACCATCTCGTCTCTCGCCTCCACGAATGTCCGCTTTGTTATGTGCGGTATATTACAATCTGCTATCATTTTTTGATCCCACTATCAGCCATCGGTGTACGACCCACAGCGCAGTTCCCGATGTCCTGGCCTGTCTCGGACGTTCTATCCCGACCTCAGGGACACAGACCGAGCAGTCGCTCTGCACTCGTCACCGCACGCATACGGAACTGCAGAAAAAGACGGCTACCGCGGTCAGAAGTCGACGTATTGTTCCTCCCACTCCCGCCGGTCATCGATCTGTTGGCGCCCATCATCGGTAATCGCGTAGTAGTTCGTTCGCCTGTCGAGCTGCCCTTTCTCGACCAGTTCTTTGTTGACGAGCGTATCCAGGTTCGGATACAACCGTCCGTGATTGATCTCCGAACTATAGTACTTCTCGACTTCGTCCTTGACAGTCTGTCCAGAAGGCTGGTCTGCGCCTGCAATGACGTACAGCAGATCGCGCTGGAAACCGGTCAGATCGTGCATTGCTCAATCACAGTGACCGTACCACAGAATAGATATTTGTTATCCGTATCATACAGTGCTGTTAGTACTTCTTTCAGTATTTTTCAAAGTGTCTAAATCGATTGTTCCCGTGACAACCATCCGTTCATGACTGTCCAAGAACCCTGAATATCGGCTTGTCTGTATTTTTCACGATTATTAACATCCCAACATCACGAACGGGCGGATGACATACGCACGCACGCCCCTCCGCGCATACTCCGTCACTCGTCGGTCACAGAGAGCGCGACATCGATACCCTCGTCGTCAATCCGGACGCGCACCTGTTCGACGGTCGCCTCGTACGCCGTCGTGTGCGATCCGTCGTCCTCGAACCGAACACATTCGGCGAGGAGATCTCCCTCGAGCAAATTATTTATCCGTCGATACACCGTCGCGGACGAGCTATCAGTCCGATCGGTCAGTTCCTTCGCCGTCTTCGGTCCTGAACTCGTTGCGACGAGGATCGTCCGCGCGCATTCGTCGCCGAGAACGTCGAGTTGGACTGTCGACTCAGTCGCCGGGTTCGATTGGGTATTACTCGCTTTCGTGGACATCGTCGTACTCACCTGGTATGGTCCAGCAATCAAACTGGTAAGCGAAAGCGGTATTTTATAACGATGTGCCTTCGAGACGGAAAGTCACGCATTCCGGCGCGAAACATGGGATTTCGATATCGAAACCGATCCTTTCGGTCAGTGAGATTCACGGTCACAGCGTCGTTTCCCACCGAACACGGTCCAACCGATCCAAATTCGGATTGAAGTCGACTCGGATCAATTCTGAGCAGAACGCCCGAGATGTCCGGATAGAGCCGCTATTCGGCGGGAAACCGTGCATTTCTCCAGCGCAGATCCACCGATGAGAGTGAACAGTCGCAGTCCTTTATTCGGATCTGCCCCCCTCGGTTGGAATGCGCTAAACCGCTCCCATACCCACCATCCACCATGAACTCTCCACACCAAAACTGGCGACCGATGGAATCGTCGACCGCAGGTGCCCGCTGTCGCAACTGCGATACACACGTCACCCAACAGTTCGCCCGCGTCTTCGGCGACAACGGCGACATCGTCCACGGCTGTCCGGCCTGTACAACATATCGTGAGATGCAATCCGGTGGCCACCTCCCCGGTACCGAATCCGACTGACTCCACGACTGCTCGCCGAGACACGACCGGAATCGGTCGAACGACGTACAATTTTTATCGCAGACGACTGGTACTGATCGAATTGGTACCCGTGTGAAAATCGGATCGTAATCGCGTTGTGCCGCCATCAGTACTATCCTGACCGCGTTCACCGCCGGATGATTCCGTCCGTATTCATATAACAACTAATACCGCAGGTTAAAGTCAGTGGTCAGCAAAGTGGAGGACGTGCATGAGAGACGATGATGGACTGTGCGTCGAGACACGACAAATGACTGATACATAAGCAATGTCTGTCCAGAGGAGTCGTCCCGAGTCGCTCGCAGAAAGCGAGGTCTTTCACATTCTCGGCAACGACAGACGACGAGCAATCGTCCAACTACTCGCACACCAATCCGGACAGGTCGATGTCTCGGACATCGCGACCGAAATCGCCGCCACCGAGTCCGAAACGACATCAGTACCGAATAACCTCTACAAAAGCGTCTACGTCTCCCTCCAACAGACGCATCTCCCTCAACTCGAGGAAGACGCAGTCATCGAGTACGATTCGGACACCAAAACAATCCAACCGGGTCCGAACTTCGAGGACGTTATCACCTATATCGACGGCCACGATGGTGATCACACTCGAGTTCTCCAACTCCACCTTGCCGCCTGCGTCATCGGTCTCGGCCTCATCGTCCTCACCGGACTCGACCTCCCGCTGCTTTCCAGTCTCGATCCCGTCCTCTGGAGCGTTCTCATTCTGGTCGCCATCGCCGGGAGCAGCCTCTACCGACTCTTCGCTTGAACTCTCGCCACTCACCTACCGCTCGCGCCAGCAGGGAGACTCTTTTCACGCCGCACTCACCGACCGCGACACTCAACGGTCGCTGCACTCAAATGCGCAAGAGCCACCGTTTACAACACTCTTCCTGGCGATTTCACTCGCCACAACTATCGTTTTCGCCACAACAGAGACAACGCTACCACGCGCTCCCACGACAGCACCTGATCCGCACGGAACGAAAAAATCGGCTGACCGACAGCACTTCCGACTTACGCGAGTGCCGCAGCCACGTTCGCGCTCGGTCCCGACTCCTCGGCTGCTGAACTCGTCGTCATGTCGTCCATTCCCGAGTCGTGCATACTGACAACGATGATCGTTGCCTGTTCGATCGTAACGGAAATCTCGGAGTCGTCACTAGTGTCGGTGTCAGTACCAGTGTCGGTGTCGGTATCGCCATCAGTCTCTTCCGCATCGTCAGTCATCGCTTCGTCAGTATCGCCGTTGGTCTCGGTATCGTTGTAGTCGTCTGTGTCGTCCGCTTCGGTATCCGTCTCTTCGACGCCGTTTTCGGTTTCGGTCTCAGTCTCGGTTTCGGTCTCGGTACTCGCATTGTCCGAGTCCTCGATTCCGGTCGTCGTGGAGTCGTTCTCCGCGACACCGTTGTCGTCTTCGATACCATCGTCAGTAGCATTGGTATCAGCCGCCGCCGAATCGGCCTCGGTATCCGTCTCGTGGCCATCCTCACCGGTGTCGGTACCGTTCTCGACCCCAGTATCAGCACTGTCGTCAGCACCGAAGACGAAGATGGTCGCCTGTTCGATCGTTATCTCGTGTTCACCGGCATCGGCATCTCCGACCGCTGATTCATCGGTTGCGTCGTCGTGCTCATCGTCAGCGGCACCGTCACTGGCGTTCTGGTCGTTCGTCTCCTCCGACGGCTCCGTCTCAGTGGTCTCGTCGTCCGTTTCTGGGGATTCGGTCTCCGTCTCGTTCATTGCGTCGTCGTCCCCAGCATCACAGCACGTATCTTCCGTGGCAGCTTCGTCTGATTCGTTTTCGACGGGAGCAGTCGTGTCGTTCTCCCCGTTTTCGTCATCGAGTTCAGTGTCGTTGGTGTCGTCGGTGGTGGTGTTAGTGTCGGTTTCGGTGTCAGTGGTGGTTTCAGTTTCAGTTTCGGTGTCGGTGTCGACATCCATCTCGTCCTCGGATTCGGTGGTGTCGGGCTGTTCGTCAGCCGCTGAATCGAATCCCTGAACGAGGACGAAGATCGTCGCACGCTCGATCGTGATCTCGCTCTGGTTGCCGTTGGTCATCTCGTCCGCCGGCAGGTCGTCTGCGCTGTGGAGTAGGACGAAGATGGTGGCGTTCTCGATGGATGCCGTGCTAACGGAGTCCGTTTCTGTTTCTGTGTCTGGTTCTGTCTCAGAGTCTGTTTCCGTCTCAGTGTCAGTCTCTGTCTCGGTAGTCGTCTCGGTGTCCGTGCCAGTGTCAGTTTCAGTGTCGGTTTCGGTCTCGGTGGTAGTTTCGGTGTCAGTGTCAGTCTCTGTCTCAGTGTCCGCAGCCGTTTCGTTTTCACCGTTCGGTTGCATCGCACCGTCACCGGCATAGTCGCCCATGGACGACTCCATTCCGCCTGGACCGAGTGGGGCGATCGTTGGCTGTTCGATCGTCACTTCGATCTGTTTCTCGTCGGACATGGCGTCGTCGTCGCTGCACTCGAAGCCGTGTGCGACAAGGGTCGCCCGATTGATCGTGACGGTGAGTTCACCATCGCCAGCGGCGGTGTCGGCTGGCTGATCGTCGACAGGTTGGTCATCCGTCGGTTCGTCATCCGCCGGCTGCTCAGCTGCAGGCGTGTCGTTCGCTGGCTGCTCGTCTTCGGGTGCATCAGCGGCTGGCTGATCGTCTGCCGGTTCGCCGTCCGCTGGTTGCTCATCTGCTGGCTGCTCGTCTGCCGGTTTATCGTCCGCCGATTCGTTAGCCGCCGGCTGCTCGTCTGCCGACTCGGTGTCGTTAGCTGGCATCTCAGCAGCGCCGTTGTCGGCCGTTCCGTTCGCTTCGACCGTTACAACTGCCTCAGCAGTGACGGCGTCGCCTGCATCGGTGACGTACGGGCCGTCCTCTTGGCCGTCAGTCTCGACGAAATCGTACTCCTGGTTGTCGTTCGTGTCGAGGTGCGGCATGGCGACCAGCGTTTCGTCCTCAGTAAGCGGCTCGTCGAGCGTAATCTCGATGTTCTCGTGCGTCCCTGGTTCGAGGTATGCTGACGTACCGATCACGCTCTCGATAGCCTCTCCAACGAGAAGACTACTGTTGTGAATCGTCACGAAGCCCCCGTCAGGAAGCGTTGCCTCCTCCACGACGACCGTCTCGCCCGCCGTCGTCTGGTCTTCGAAGGTCACCGTCGCCGTCTGTGCCGGTCCGTCATCACTTCCATTATCGCCGGCTTCTGCATCGCCGTTCGTTCCTGTCTCATCGGAGGTTTCCGCCTCGTCTGTCGCCCCCGAGTCCATCTCCGCCTCCGACGCTGTCGTCTCGGTTGCTGTCTCTCCCTCGTTACTGCTCTCCTCGTGTGCCTGGTCGCTCGTGTTCCCACTAGCACTCGCCGATGTTGCCCCCGCGACCATCGCAACACCCGAGGTTATCATCATCAGTGTGATGAGCAGTACGAGTAGCTTCTTGCGTACGTTCATAGTGTGCCGTTGAAGGCACTCGTTCATCGCTGGAGTGGCGCTTAAACTGCCACAACCATTTCGGCAGGAAACTGTACACTACGCGTTCCTGACGCCAGACACGCCAATCCCGTCGCCTGCAGAAAGGACGGATTGAGAACCACAACGACACCAGTCGCCGTTCGACATTCGCCGTACTTGTTGTCGCCCTTCAGTGTGCGCCCCCGATTCGCCACACATTACTCATACTCGCGACAGATGATACATAACACACGGAACATAACACACGACACGCGATGTGCGATACACTACTCGTTCGACTGCTCCGGCGACTTCGACGCCGTCGGCTCGTGCCCCGGCAAACAGACCAAATTCTCCCGTCCCAGCCGTAACTTGGTAACCTGATCGTCCTCCTCGAGTTCAGCCAGCAGCCGGCTCACCTTCGCTTTCGACCAGTCGACCGAGTCAACGATACGGGACTGTTTCATGCGCCCCCCGTTCTCGCGGATGAGTTTGTGGACCTGTTCCTGGTCGGTCATGAACTCGTCGCGGTGGGAGTCGTAGTTGGGGTTGTGCTTGTGTCGACGATTGTAGCCGGGTCCGTGCTCGCTGTCGTGGTCGTAATCGTGTTCGGAGGTGTCACCGTAGCTGTCGGCCCTGCGATTCTGTAACCGATCTCGAGCGACGAGGATAGTGCCCAGGGCAGTCAAGAGGAGTAATCCGAGGAGTGCTGCGAGATGGGCACCACTGCTCGTTTGAAGTGGCACCGCAGAAAAAGTCGGCTCGAATCCGACGCGTTCAGCGACTGCGGCGTGGTCGCTAGCCGAGCGAAGCAGTCCCGCGTCGGAGACGGTGGTGGGGAAGTGGATGCTCATGATGACGACGAACGAAGACTCGCTCACTCGTTTCTGAACCGTCGACACCCGCCTTCAAAGTATTTTTTATGGGTCATGTATTGTTATTACTTGCTAAGTATATCACAGAAAGTGGTGTGTGCGGGAATCCGACGCGATACTGGAGCAGTCTCCGTCCGGTTTCGAAGGATACCGTAGCCGTTGGTAATTCGATTTTACCAGTGAGCGATAATCCGGCTGGAAGGCCGATGCGTGAGCGGAAGCCAGTGGGAGCCGACACCCGTCTCACCATCAGATGCCCGGGACACCGGCGGCCTCGAAACCGGTGATGCCGAGGACTGCGAGGACGTACAGGATGACCAGGACCGAGATCCAGGCGACGATCGTGATCGCGATCGCATCAACCCAGCCGCCAGGATAGCGGGCGTTGATTACAGCAAGGTACGCGACGAAGACCAGGAGCGGGCCGAGCAGCGGAATCCAGCCGAGGAAGAGCCCGACGACCGCCCAGACGACCGCTCCGATCAACGCGGTGATGAACGCGTACGTGTAGTCGTCCGTATCGACGACGAACCTGGCACCGAGGAAGATGCCGAGCGCGCCGATGAGCAGGCTAACCACGAACACGATGAGGTTCTCGATCATAGACTGAGTGAGTCCCCCCATACCGATAGTTATCACTCACCTACACGAACTGGACTGCATAATTAATCCGTCTATCAATACGCTGTTCGTCGGCGTTCGCGCCGGTTCTTCCGGGAAATTACGCAGTACTTTCGTAACGAAGACGAGGCGTTATCGGGGAGCAGTTGTCGGTTTGTCACTCCCCCTTCGAGTTCGTCTCGATTGCAATTACACGCTCTTTTCGCTCTCCCGATGTCTAATTCACTCCTGTGAATACTGCTCGTGCTGTGTCGCCATCGCCGCCCGCTGTGAACTCGTCGTGGACCGGTCGGTCTCCTGGACGAGAGACCGAATCCCCGACTCGAGACCCACCTGCGCCTCGAACTCGAGTTCACGGCGCGCCTTGGTGATATCTGCGCCACTGTGTCTGATGTCGCCGGGTCGGGGTTCTCGGTGGACGATCTGGGCGGTGGAGCCGACCGCGTCCCGAACGAGTTCAGCGAGGTCGCGGATCGACGTGCGTTCGCCGGTGCCGATGTTGTAGGCGGTGCCGACGGCGTCGGTCGTCGCCGCTTGCAGGTTTGCCCGGACGATGTCGGAAACGTGGACGAAGTCCCGCGTCTGTTCGCCGTCACCGTCGATGGTGATCGGATCGTCCGCCCGCGCCTGGTCGAGAAACGTGGAGATGACGCCGCTGTAGGGGCCTTGCTGGCGCGGGCCGTAGGCGTTGAAGTAGCGGAGCGCAACGGTAGGCAGGTCGTAGAGTTCGGCGTAGCGGCGGGTGTACTGGTCGAGAGCGAGTTTCTGGATTCCGTAGGGAGAGTTCGGGTCCGTCGATGCGGTTTCGGAGATCGGGAGTTCATCGGGGTGGCCGTAGACCGCGGCGCTCGAAGCGACGACGACCCGTGCGTCTTCCTGGCGAGCCTGCTCCAAGACGAGGAGACTGGCGTCGAGATTCGTTTCATTGCTCCGTCTTGGAGCGTCGACGCTTCGGGAGACGCTGACGAGAGCGGCCTGGTGGAAGATCAGATCGACGCCGCGAGCGGCTCGCTGGAGTGCCATGGGGTCGCTGATGTCGCCGTCGATCACGGTGACGTTGTCGTGGACAGTCGTCGAATCCGTCGTTTCAGTCGACGTTGCTGGTGATTCCGATGCTGAGGCCGATGTCGATGTTGGTGTCGATGTCGATCCTGAGACCGACGCTGACACGGGCGGAAGATACTCCCGAGAGCCGGTCGAGAAGTTATCGAGCACGCGAACCTCGTTGTGCGGAGCCAACGCACCGACGAGATGGCTCCCGATGAACCCCGCACCACCGGTTACGAGGACTGTGCTGTCGCGGATCGCTGGCGAGGTCATTACTCCCGCGAGGACGGCCGCTCGGTTTAGTATAGCACTCCTCCCGCCGCCGTACACGGAGCCTACGCCACTGCCGAGGACGATCCGAACTCGAGCGGGAGAGACAGAAGCTATATGCGCCCGCCTCGGCAACGCTATGGCACCTATGAGCGTCGACCTCGTCGTGCGAAACTGCATCGTCGTCACGCCCGCCGGGCGGTCGCCGAACTCGGGGGTCGCCGTCGAGGACGGAACCGTCGTCGCCGTCGGCCGGAGCGACCGGCTCCCCGACGCCGATCGCGTCGTCGACGGCGAGGGCAAGGTCTTAGTCCCCGGCATCGTCGACTGTCACATCCACAACCGCGAGCCCGGGCTTGAGTACAAGGAAGACTGGGAGTCCGCGACGCGCGCGGCCGCCGCGGGCGGCGTCACGACCGTCGTCGGAATGCCGAACACCGACCCGGTGATCGACCGCCCCGAGCACCTCGAACTGAAATTCGAGCGCGGCGAGGCCTCGGCACACATCGATTTCCAGAGCTACGTCGTCGTCACCTCGGAGAACCTCGACCGGATTTCGGCGCTGGACGAGGCCGGCGCGCTCGGCTACAAGATTTTCCTCGGCTCCACCGTCGGCGACGTGCCGCCGCCGAACGACGGCGAGATTCTGGAGGCGATGAAGCGCATCCGCGAGACCGGCAAACGACTCGGCTTCCACGAGGAAAACGGCGAGATCATCGATCACTACACGGCGCAGTTCAAGGCGGACGGCAAGACCGACCCAATCGACCACTCTCACTCTCGGCCCGTCATCGCCGAGCAAGAGGCCGTCGAACGGATGATCACCTTCGCCGAGGAGACCGGCACGAAGGTCCACATGTTCCACGTCTCCTCGGGGTCGGCCGCCGAAGCCGTCGCTCGCGGGAAGGACCGCGGCGTCGATGTGACCGCGGAGACGACGCCGCACTACCTCTGGTTCACCGAGGACGTCATGCGCGACGTCGGGAATCCCGCGCGCATCCAGCCGCCGATCCGGGACGCCGACGAGCGCGACCGACTCTGGGCGGTCGGCATGGACGAGGGCGCAATCGACTGTATCGCGACGGACCACGCCCCGCACACCCCCGAAGAGAAGAAAGTCGACGATCCGTTCGGCAACACCTGGGACGCTATCTCCGGCTTCGTCGGCCTCGAAACCGAGATTCCCGCGTTGCTCACCTTCGTCGATCAGGGACGGCTCACGCTCGAGGAGTGGGTCTACCGCCACGCGGTCCGTCCAGCGCAAGTTTGGGGGATGTATCCCCAGAAAGGATCGTTACAGGTCGGTACGGACGCGGACTTTACGATCGTCGACCCCGACCGCGAGTGGACGCTCGAAGACCGCGACGAACTCCATTCGAAGAACTGCGTCACGCCCTTCGTCGGCGAAACGTTCACCGGCGACGCGGTCGCGACGGTCGTCCGCGGCGAGTTCGTCTACGAAGACGGCACCGTGGTCGGCGAATCCGGATACGGGACGCGAGTTGACGTAGACGACGGCGACTAGTGCGGGCGCTGGTTCCGGTACGCGAAGCCATCGCTCGAAGACAGCGCGTGCCGCCCGCATCGCAAAGCCGAAACCGACATTACCGAACCGACCACACTGTCTGACAGTGACCCGTGTCTGTCTCATCGGGACTGACGACTGTACCCTCCAGTACGAACTCCTCTCCCGCGAGACCGCTCGCGAGGCTCTGACAACCTACGATCTCCGACGCCCCTTCGAAAACACGATCGCACTGCGAACCGTCAGCGTCGGCGCTGCCGTCTCCCTGCTAAACGATCTCGACTGGTATCTTACTCGCTTCGTCGACGCAGCACTCGTCCAGGACCCCAGCGTGAGCGAAGACGAATGGCTCTCGCGTGAACTCGCGACGGAACTGCGAAACGGGGCGATCGAACCGGACGAAACCGCCGAGTTCTGTAAGATCTACGGCGTCGAACGGGTCGAACCGACAGGTGCGTCGGCGTCAGAGCAAGCGCAAGCGGACGAGTCGGGGACGGAGATGACTGAAACCGCTGAGAGAACCGCCACAACCGAAGCCGCCGAATCAGCCAAAGCAGCCGAAACGGCTGTCACAACCGATGAAACGTCATCACCCCACCGCCAACCGCAAACGCGGCGGCTCGTCGAACCGCTCTACGTCCGCCGAACGGACGACACGCTGCCCGAATACGACCTCAGGGATGTCGACTCGACGCTCGTCGTTCGGCTCACCGAAGCCGAACACTCGCCCTGAACTCTGTTGTGATCGATTCCGAACGCGAAAATCGTGCGTTTCGGATGTGCAAGAGAACGGATCAGTGGAGACGAACCGACAGACTCACTCCTCCGTCTCTGTCTCTGATTCCGCCTCCGAGGCAGTATCTGATCCGATGACAGACGTGGATGAACTCGCACTACCGCTCCCCGAAGCCATACTCGGGCTGTGTTCGTCCCCATTTTCATCGACGACCGTCACCGAGAGTTTCGTCGCCGGCTCGTCGGGGAAGGTGGCGCGGACGAGTGCGCCAGCGGTTCCTACTTGTTCGGCACAGGCTTGGTCCGGTGCTTCGTTGCTGACTGCAGCCTCGATATCTAGCCTTTCACCATCGAGTTCAGTAGACTCGACCACCAGCTTATGACAGAGGTCCGGCGAACCGGCCTCAATAGAGACAAGCCTCGAGTTCTCGAACTCTGTGTCGTCGACGAATCCGGAGGTGTCCTCGTCGACATCGTGGTCAGCGAGCCAGCCGTCGGCGTCATCACGTGACTGAAGATACTCGATTTCGGGGTTGTCGGAGATATCCGGTCGGTGGTACTGATGGGTTTCCGTAGTCAGTTCGTCCTCGCCATTTCCGGTGTCGTCGCTCTCGTTCCCGTTTGCCGACTCGTTTCCGTTTTCGTTCCCGTTCCCGTCGGAGTTGGGCCCGGCACCGGGATCCGGATCGTCGTCATCGTTGCTATTGTTCGCGACGCAACCGGCTGTGAGCGCGAGTAGTCCTGCGGTGCTACCGAGGAGCGTCCGTCTGGAGGGTGGTGACATCGCTATGCCGTCCTACATCGGGCCGGATAAAGATGATTACCCTAGGTGAAAGAGCGATTTTGGCTACGCGTTACCCGAACAGTCCGGTCGACAGATACCGCTCGCCGCTGTCCCAGAAGACCGTCACGACGAGCGGACAGTCCTCGATATCCGTGCCGCCGTCCGGTTCCGGCGTCGCCGGCTGCTGGCGATCGAACGCGTCCGGGATTTCCGGACACCCACCGGCAGGGTCGGCGATTTCGGTGGCGATTCTGTTCGCGACCAGACTCGTCGCGCCGCTCGACTGCCCGACGAGAATGCCCTCTTCGCGGGCGAGGCGGCGACACTCGTCCTCGGCGTCTTCCAGTCTGACCGTCTCGACGCGGTCGACCAGGTCCAGATCGAGGTTGTCGCTGACGAATCCCGGCCCCATGCCCTGGAACTCGTCCTCGCCGGACTCGCCGGTCGAGAGGACGGCGTTCCGTTCCGGCTCGACGGCGATGATATCCATCTCGGGGAACGCTTCGCGGAGCCGGCGACCGGTTCCCGAAAGCGTGCCGCCGGTGCCGACGCCGGCGACGAACGCGTCAATTTCGCGGTCGCCGACCTGTTCTAGAATCTCGGCTCCGGTCGTCTGATAGTGGGCCTTCGGGTTGGCCGGGTTCTCGAACTGGCCGAGCTGAACCGCGCCCTGCGCCGCGAGTTCATCCGCGCGTTCGCGGGCGTCTTCCATCTCGCCGTTGACGAGTTCGAGTTCGGCGCCGTAGGCGGCCATGACGCGGCGGCGTTCCTCGGATTTCGAGGCGGGCATGACGATGGTGAGGTCGTAGCCACGGGCGGCGGCGACGAGCGCGAGGCCGATGCCGGTGTTCCCGCTCGTCGGTTCGACGAGCCAGTCGCCGGGTTCGATCGCGCCCTCGCGTTCGGCCGTACGGATCATCTCGCGGGCCGGGCGGTCCTTGGCCGAGCCTCCCGGATTAAAGGATTCGACTTTTGCGGCGACGGTTGCCCCATCCGGTGAGTCGACCTGGACGAGCGGCGAGCCGACGGTGTCCAGGATGCTTCCCTTCATTAGACCAGGGTATGGAGTCGAGACGTAAACCCGTGCTGGACACAGGCAGGACGTGCCGGTGGTGACTCACGTTCTGATAGGATCGCCGTCCAGTCTGCGGGGCGTCAGTTCGACGGCAGCGCAGGCGTCACCGTCTCGGACGCGTCGATGCGCTCTCGGGCGTAGGCGTCCGCCGCATCGAGGACCGTGCAGTCGTCGGTTTCGGCGCGGTCGATCATCTCGCCGAGTCGGTCACCGATCGCTTCGGCCTCCGCGTAGGCCTCGTCGTAGGTGCCGCCGAGGTGTTCCTTGCCGACGGTGATCAGCCCGCCCGCGTTGATCACGTAATCGGGCGCATAGAGGATATCCCGCGCGGCGAGTTCGTCGGCGTGACGCCGCTCCGCAAGGACGTTGTTCGCGGAGCCGGCGACGATGTCGCACTCGAGTTGGTCGATCGTCTCGTCGTTGACGACGCCGCCGACCGCACAGGGAGCGAAGACATCGCAGGGCTGCTCGTAGATATCGTCCGGCGCGACGACATCGACGTCGTGGGCCGCGGTGAACTCGTCGATAGCGTCCCGGTTCACGTCGGAAATCGTCACGGACGCGCCGTGTTCGAGGAGTTCTTCGGCGAGCAGATGGCCGACCTTGCCCAGCCCCTGGACGACGACGTCGAGGTCGCCCGGCGAATCGGTGCCGTAGACGTGCTCGGCACAGGCGCGGATGCCGGAGAAAACACCGTGGGCCGTGACTTCGGAGGGGTTTCCCAGCCCGTCGCTGCCGCCGACGACGTGGTCGGTTTCGCGGGCGACGATGTCCATTTCTTCGGCTCCGGAGTTGATGTCGACCGAGGTGGTATACCGACCGCCGAGACAGTCGACGGCGCGGCCGTAGGCTTCAAGCGCGTCTTCGGTTTTGACCTCGGCCGGATCGCCGACGATGACCGCTTTCCCCCCGCCAAGCGGCAGATCGGCAGCGGCTGCTTTGTAGGTCATCGCCTCGGAGAGACGAAGCACGTCCGTCAGTGCGGCGTCTTCGGACTCGTAATCACGGATGCGCGTCCCGCCGAGGCTTGGTCCGAGACTGGTATCGTGAATCGCGACGATGGCTTGCAATCCCGTCTCCGGATCGGAAAAATACGATACCTGCTCGTGGCCCGGCTCGGCGATCGAATCGAATACCATACTGATAACGCTTGTGTTTGGTGTAAAAATACCACCGACTCGGCGCGGGTCACATTTGTCGCGTGTCAAGTCCGCCCGCTCCGCAGCCGCAATGCCTGTCGGAAACATGGGCGTTAAGCATCCCGGCATCCAATCCGTGCGTATGAGTCTCGAAACCATGCAGCCGAATCCCGCGTGGGACGCCGCCTCTTACGAGGACGCGGTCGATACCCTGGGAGCACACGATGATCTGGTATACACGGTCTGGGGCGGAGACTGGTGTAAGGATTGTCGCCGACTCCTGCCGGACTTCGGGGCTGCCCTCGACGCGGCGGATGTCCCCGAAGACCGAATCGACGAGATCGCCGTCGACGAGGACAAGCAGGGCCCCGGCGTCGACGAGTACGGCATCGAGTTCATTCCGACGATCGTCGTCGAAACCGAGGACGGCGACGAAGTGACTCGCTTCGTCGAGGAAGAAGACGTGCCGCCGGCGATCTGGCTGGCCGAGCGGATCGACGACGAGCGATAGACGATAGGCGATAGAGTCGGTATACGCACCGGAAGGTGGTGGCGGGACACGAGCGAGAAACGGCCCCATCCGACGCTCCGACGGTGCGAGCGAAACGGAGTCCGCTGGAGTTCTTTTGCGTCGCCTCTTGGGTGCGCGTTCAGGGGTGTATATGCGTCTAGCGAACGAAGGGACGGTATGGAGAGCCGGCTTCAGCGATTCGTGGCGGAGGAGCTCTGGCTCCTGGTCGCGATCGTGACGCTTGCGCTCATCAGTCTCGCGGGGGTTGCCGGATTCGGGTTGCTCTCCGGCGCGATTGCCATCGTCGGCTGGTTTCTGCTCACGCCGATACTGCTGTTCTGGGGCGACGAGATTGCAGCGGCCCTCGGTAGCGATCACGAGACGCAAGCGCCGACGCGCGAGCGCGATGCACTCGACGAACTCAAACACCGGTATGCAAGCGGCGAACTCAGCGAGGACGAGTTCGAACATCGGCTCAGTCGACTGCTGGAGGCAGACGACGCGTTCGAGCGCAGCGGATCGAACGGCAGTAGCGAGAGGGAACCGAGAGCGGTCGAGACCGGGAACTCGACCGGACAGGATGCGTCAGTGGATTTTGCCGAGACAGACGGAGATGATGGCAAGGAGCGAGAAGTCGACCGATAGCGACGGGTTCCGGACCGAACATCGAACCCCCAATGACACCGACCGCCGACTCGACACGAGTCGACGCTAGAACGGACTTTCGGTCTCCGTCCTGCCGTCCTCGAGCCACTCAAGTGCCTCCTCAACATCGTGCGTCGGCGGCGAACACGTCCGATCACGACAGACGTACAGCGTCGGCTTGCCGTCACGTGCTTCTCGGCCGGCCCAGATCGCCGGCGCGTCCATCAACTCGAGTTCGTCGAGCCACGCCGCGAGTTCGTCGTCCGTCGCCGGCCGCCGCGCGAACAGGCGGTCGGGAAGATAGCGCGAGGCGAACGGCTCGACGAACTCCTCGGGGAGGTCGTCCGCGGCGATCGTCACCTCGAGTGCGCCCGATTCGAGCCGATCGGCGGCGAGACAGAGCGTCGCGTGTTCGAGCGAGTTCGTCTCCAGGCGGTTCGCGTGCGTTTCGAGCACCGTCGTGGCTATCCGTTCGAACTCGTCCGTCTCACCGGCGAAGCCGTCGAGTTCGAGTAGTGTTTCGACGGCGACGCCCGCGGCAGAGGGCGTCGACTGGTCGCCCAATTCCTGCGGGCGGGTGACGAGGGATTCGCCGCTTTCGGGCGTGAAGTACAGCGTCCCCTGCGCTTCGTCCCAGAACTCGGCTTCGATGACGCGCGCGAGTTCGAGTGCGAACGCGAGGTGGTCGACCTCGCCGGTCGCCTCGTAGCAGCCGAGTGCGCCCCGGGCGAGGAAGGCGTAGTCCTCGAGGTAGCCGTCGATGGCGACGTCGTCGTCCTTGTACCGCCGGGAGAGGCGCTTCTCGTCGGCGTCCCAGAGTCGATCGCGGACGAACGCGAGTGCGTCGGTGGCCATCTCAGCGTAGTCGTCCTTGCCCAGCACGAGCGCGGCTTCGGCGCAGGTCGCGATCATCAGGCCGTTCCAGCCCGCGAGCACCTTCTCGTCGCGGTTCGGTCGTGGACGCTGTTCGCGCGCCTGGAACGCCGTCTCGCGTGCCGAATCGAGCCGCTCTTCGACCTCGTCCGTCGGCAGGTCGAACCGGTCCGCCAGCTCGTCGATCGAGGCGACGCGGTTCGGTTGGTTCGTCCCCTCGAAATTGCCCGACTCGGTGATGTCGTATCGGGAGCAGAACAGTTCGGCGTCGGTCTCGTCCGCAAGGACATCGCGAACGTCGTCCGGCGTCCAGACGTAGAACGCCCCCTCCTCACGCTCGCCGGTTTCGGGAGCTTCGCTCTGGGCGTCGAGCGTGCTGAAGAAGCCTCCTGCCTCGTGCATCAGTTCGCGCTCGACGAAGTCCAGGGTCTCCGCGACCACCTCGGCGTAGCGCTCGTCGCCGGTCTGCTGGTAGCCGAGCAGGAACGCCCGCGGAATCTCGGCGTTATCGTACAGCATCTTCTCGAAGTGAGGGACCGTCCAGTCCCGGTCGACGCAGTAGCGGTGGAATCCGCCGCCGACGTGATCGTAGAGCCCGCCCGCCGCCATCGCGTCGAGCGTCTCGACGAGGACATCGCTGAACTCGTCGCGCCCCGTTCGGTCCGCGGCGCGGGCGAGGACGCGGAGTCGCGAGGGCTGGGGGAACTTCGGCCCGTCGGAACCGAAGCCGCCGAACTCGCGGTCCGCGCTCCGAAGAGAGGCGTTTGCGGCCGCTTCGAGCACGTCGCTCGACGGCGGCTGCGACGCACCGACGGCATCCGGCGTCTCCTCGAGTCGGTCCGTGGCGGCTGCGGTCCACTGGTCGGCACGGGTCTCGATTTCCTCGCGGTCGTTCTCCCACGAGTTCGTCACGTTTTCGAGGATCTCGAGAAAACCGGGCTGCCCTCGCTTTGCCTCCCTCGGGAAGTAGGTGCCGACGTAGAAGGGCTTGCCCTCGGGGGTGAGCCACGCCGAGAGGGGCCAGCCGCCGCGACCGGTGACGAGCTGGCAGACGGTCATGTAGATGCTGTCGATATCGGGGCGCTCCTCGCGGTCGACCTTGATCGGAACGAAGTGCTCGTTGAGTTGCGCTGCGACGGCCTCGTCGGCGAAGCTCTCGTCCGCCATGACGTGACACCAGTGACACGCCGAGTAGCCGATCGAGAGGAAGATCGGCACGTCGTGCTCGCGAGCTGTCTCGAGGGCCCGTTCGTCCCAGGGTTGCCAGTTGACGGGGTTGTCCGCGTGCTGGCGCAGATAGGGACTCTCCTCGTCCGCAAGCCGGTTTCGCTGCGTCGGGTGAGCCATAGATTCGCCTACGGCTGGCAGTCCTAAAAGCCCGCCGTACCGCGGGTATGCGGGTTCTAGATCGTTACGGTCGGGTCCGCGATAGCCACTGGAAAAAACAGAGTCGGATATGTGGTGTTGGCGTTAGTTGCCGCCGCCACCGCCGCCATCGCCGCCGTTGCCGCCGTCGCCACCGGCTCCGCCGCCGTCACCGGTTTCGTTACCGTTACCGGCCCCGCCGTTACCGGCTCCGCCGTTTCCGTCGTCGCCGGCTCCGGGATCGTCGCCGCCGTTTCCATCGTCGCCACCGTTTCCATCGTCTCCACCGTTTCCATCGTCTCCGCCGTTTCCATCGTCTCCGCCGTTTCCGTCGTCGCCGCCGTTGCCGCCGTCGCCGGACGCGCCGAGGTTCGCCTCGACCAGGTTCAACTCACCGCTACGGAACGAGCCGTCCTCGCCCATCGTCTCGCTGTCGCCGGCGCTGAGGTCGGCATCCTCAGTCAGGAGGTAGCCAAGCGACGGGGCAGAACCGCCCATGTCGGTGTTGATGAGATAGAGGTCCCAATCGTCCGGCGTGTCGAACTCGTCGTTCAGTCCGGCGGTTTCGAACACGTCGTCTTTCGTCCCCTGGTCCAGTTGCGAGGCGACTTCGAACTCAACACCAGGGTAGTAATCTTCACCGAACACGACGACCATGCCTCCGTCTCCGCCATCGTCCTGTGCCGCAGCAGTTCCCGTCGCACCTGCACCGAGGGCAACTGCAGTCGTCGCGAGCGCGCCCTTTTTCATGAACGATCGTCTCGAATCGTCGAATAGTCCGTTATCATCGTCTGTCATATCTCTCACCTGAATCCCCGTGTCTGGGGCAAACGGTTCTTGAACCAATTTTCGCATAAGTGAACGACATTGTTTCACCGTCTAAGATAGACTGTATTTGGGAAACAGACGGAAACAGACGGTTTGATGCCCCATATGTCCGTATTTCCACGGGCCTCGGAAACCGAAGGGAGAGCTATCAACAATGATTTTTTATCGATCCACCGGGGTGCTCGGCCGGCCGAGTTTGGATCCGTTAAAACGTATCAGATACCGATAAGGCGTTCAATCGAACCTGCCCTCGGAGATCGTCCACCCCGACGCTCGAGTTCGGTGCTGTAGCCAGTTCACCCGGTTCCCAACGGAAATACGGATAGGACGGCGGGTTCATTATACAGTAAAACAAACGATTTCCCGAGGCTGTGCCGTCGAAAAGCGATACGAGAAACCGGATCCATCTCGTGACTGTCCACACAAGCAAGGTCTCAGTCGTCGACCACCGCGACGGCGACCGACGAGTCGAGTTCCGACCGGACGCGAGCGACACAGCGCTCGTAGCGCTAGTCGGCCGTGACGCCCCCCGTCGCCGCGCCCCTAATTTCTACGACCACCGTTCCAAAACGGCGTATTGTGTCGGCGAAAGCGAGGCGTGAAACGGGATGCAACTGACGGCGCGAGCGCCTGCGCCGCCGCGTTTTCGCCGGTCGCGTTTTCACCGGCAACCTCTCACTCCCGACGAACGTATTCAACGAAGGTGAACTCGTCGTGTTCGTCGCGGCTCACCGTCTGAAATGACTCGTGGTTCCAGTCCGGGAGACGCGCGTCGCCGTCCGGTTCGGCGTGGACCTCCGTGACGATCAGCCGATCGAGTGCAGGCAGGAACTGTTCGTACACCGTCGCCCCACCGGCGACGAACAGGCGGTCGGTGCCTCCGTGGCGCTCGTCTGCAGCGGTTTCGGCCGCCGCGATCGCCTCCTCGATCCCGTGTGCAACGACGGCGTTCGCGGGCGTTTCGAGGTCGCGACTCGTCAGGACGATCGTCGTCCGCCCGGGCAGCGGTCCGCCGAGTGTGTCGACGATGCCCTCATACGTTACCCGCCCCATGATGACAGGATGGTCCATCGTGACCGTCTTGAAGTGCTGCAGGTCTTCGGGAATGTGCCAGGGCATGTCGCCGTCTGTCCCGATAACGCCGTTGTCGGCGACGGCGACGATGCCGACGAGTTCGCGATCGGTTTCGAGCGCGGGGTCGGCGGTCATTCGGCGACTGCGAACTCGAGTCCGTCGTGGGACTCGTAGTCTCGAAGGGTGATGTTGTCGGCGGACAGGTCGTCGATCGACGCGGCGTCGAGTTCGAGCGTCGACCGGCCGAGCGGCTCGCGCGAGAGCTGTTCGAGCAGTCCCGGGACGTGGTCCAACCGCTCGTCGCCCTCGTCCTCGGCGGGGGCTTCGGACGCGAGCCACTCGCGGATCCCACGGTAGTCCGCGCGCTCTTCGGCGTCGGCGAGTCGGGACTGGAGGGCGCCGAGATTGTCGGCGTACCACTCGCCGCGCGCGCCGCGGCCGCAGTAGACGTGGGCGTCGACGACGGTGTGGGCGAAGGTGCCGGGTTCGAAGCCGGTCTGCTGGGCGACGACTTTCGTCAGGAGCGCGTAGGCCGCGATGTTGAACGGAATCCCGAGCGCGATGTCGCCCGAGCGCTGGGTGAGGTGGCAGTTCAGCCGGTCGCCCTGGACGTTGAAGACGAACGAGTAGTGACACGGCGGCAGCGTCGAGACGGCCGCGTTCGCGGGATGCCAGGCGTTGACCACGAGCCGGCGCGAGTTCGGCGAGTCAGAAAGCGTGTCGATGACGTACTGCAGTTGATCGAAGGTTCGGCGACCGTCGTCCTCCTCGGTGACCCAGCGGTGGCTCTCGTCGGGCCAGGACTCGCCGGGGAGCCGTGCGGGTTCGTCCGGGACCGGGTAGCGACGCCAGAAGCGACCGTAGGCGGTGTCGAGTTTGCCCTCGTCGTCGGCCCACGCGTCCCAGATTTTGGTCTCCTCGCGGAGGTTCTCGACGTGCTCCTCGCCGGAGAGATACCAGCAGACCTCGTGGAGCATCGAGTTCCAGCGGTAGCCGTCCATCTGCTTGGTCGTCAGGAGGGGATAGCCCTCCCGAAGGTCGACCTCGTAGTGCTCGCTGAACGAGGAAATCGTGTCGACGCCGGTGCGATTGGGTTTGTACGCCCCCTCGCTGAGTGCCGCGTCGACGAGGTCCAGGTACTGTTGCATTGTCGCGGTATTCGCAGCGGTGACGTAAAATGGGTTCGCGTTTCCGGCGGGCGGTCCACTTTCACCCCGGTGTCAAAACCGTCTTTATCCCCGCGCGCCTGCCACCGACTACGACTATGGCAGGTCGCACCGGCGCTCGAGTTCTCGCACTCCCGCCCGAAACGGTACTCGAACGGCCGGTCGCGACCCTCCACGATATCGGCGCGACGCTTGAGCCAGACGCGGTCTGGGTTCTCGGCCGTTCCCGCGAGCCGACAGCCGCCGCCCGCGCTCGCCACGCGATCGACGCGCCCGTGATCCATCCGCCGCTCGAAACGGGCGGTGATGCGCTTTCGAGACGGCCGATCGGCGACGACGGGCTCGCGTTCGCGGTCGCCCGGAGTGCGAGCGCACTCCGCGCTGGCGACGGGATTCGCAGCGCTTCAGACCAGAACGAAGACGAGCGCGAGGTCGACGCCCTCATCTGCGACGACATCGCGACGACGACCCGCCCCACCGCACTCGAGACGACTCTCGATCACGCGGCCGAACTCGCGGCGGCACTGCCCACTGGACGGACGACGACCGTACTGACCGGCGGGCTACCGGCCGGCTACGACGAACGCTGGCACGTCGCCGCCGAAACGGGCACGGTTCGAACCGTCGAGCACGACCCGCTGCGTTCGTCCGACTCAGTGGCCGACGACTGCGTCGCCGTTCGCGTCCGGGGTGCCGGTCCCGTCGACGGCTACGGCGGCCCGAACGCAGTCGTTGAACTCGAGTTCACGGCCGACGGTCTCGTATCGAGCACCGCGCACGCGGCGAGCGACTTCGGACTGGAAGCCATCAGCGGAATCGGCCCGAAAACGGCCGGCCGGCTCGCGGAGTGCGGCGTGACGACCCGATCGGAGTTGCTCGAAACGCCGGTCGCCGCGCTCGCGGACATCGAGGGCATCGGACCCAAGAGCGCGCGCAGGATGCACCAGCACGCGACGGTACTCGAAACGGGCGAGCCGCGGCGAGTCGGCAATGCGTCACTGCCCGGCGAGAACTGGTCGACGCCGCCGCTTTGTATCGACATCGAAACCGACGGCCTCTCGCCGACGATCATCTGGCAGATCGGGGTCTACGACCCGTCCACGGATACCTACCGAGCGTTCGTCGAACGCGACGATCCGGCCGACCGGGCGTCGGTTCTCCAGGCGTTCTGCGACTGGCTGCTGGGCGTTCACCCGAACAGGGCGCTGCTCACCTGGAACGGCTGGGGGTTCGACTACCGCCACCTCGGGGCGTTCGTCGCCCGCCACTGCCCCGCCTACGCCGCGGAATGGGAGTCGATTCCCAAGTTCGACCTCTATCTCTGGGCCGACGGCGACGACAACGCGCTCCTCCCCGGCCGGACGAACGAACTCGACGTCGTCGCCGCCGAACTCGGCTACGACGGTGCGGCGACGGGGCTCGACGGCGCGCGGACTGCAGCAGCATATCAGCGGTTTATGCGAACGGGCGACGGATCTGAACTCGAGTGGGACCGCCACGAAGCCTACTGCGAGGACGATTGCCGGGCGCTGTGGCACGTCTACGAACGGCTTCGGGACGCGCCGCAGGTCTCGGCAGGGTCGTCCGCGAGCGGGGCCGCCTCGAGTTCATCGACCGCGGAGCAGGCGAGCGGCGAGCAGACCGGATTGGGTGACTTCTGAGAATGGGGAGTGATACTGACACCGATACAGATGGAGACGGAGACAGAGGCAGAGATGGAGACCCGGACACGGACACCGACACCGACACCAATATCGACGGCGACCGGAATGCCGACCGAACCGACGACCGGACGGCCGTTCCGATCACCGGCGACGAACTGCTCGAGACGTTCCCCCGCGCTCGCGGATCGGGCGACATCTCCGTCCTCGAACTCCCGGGCCGCGACGCATCGACGGTTTCTAACGCCGAGGTGCTCCGCCCCGAACTCTCCGGCCCGCTCGATAACGACCTCTACGCCCACCAGGCCGCGGCGCTTTCCGCGCTCTCTCGCGACGAGAACGTCTGCATCGCGACGAGCACCGCCTCCGGAAAGACGCGGATCTATGCGCTTCAGATTGCGCGCCACTATCTGGATGCATGCGCCCGCAGCGGCGACGCGGATGCGACCGCCTACGTCTGCTACCCGACGAAAGCGCTCTCGCGCGACCAGGAACGCGAACTGAACGACTTCTACGACACCCTCGGGCTCGACATCTCTGTGCGCGTCTACGACGGCGACACCGAACGCGGCGATACCCGCCGCCAGATCCGCGAGACAGCCGACGTGATCATCACCAATTTCGCCGGCGTGAACACCTACCTGCACGACCACGACCGCTGGGCCCGCTTTCTCTCCGCGTGTGACCTCGTCGTGATCGACGAGTCCCACACCTACACCGGCGTCCACGGCATGCACGTCGCCTGGATCGTCCGCCGGTTGAAGCGCGTCCTCGAGTACTACGACGCCGACCCGCAGTTCGTCCTCACGAGCGCGACGATCGGCAATCCCGGCGCGCACTCGAGTTCGCTCGTCGGCGAGCCGGTGACCGTGGTGGACGAGGACGGCTCGCCGACGGGGCCGCGGGAGCTGGTGCTCTGGAATCCGCCGCCGCAGGCGCGCGAGGACGGTGATGATGAGCGCGCCAGCGGCAGTTCGGGTGACGAGACCCCTGACGATGGCGGCGAGGACGCCATCACCGACCGCGTTCCCGCAACCGTCGAGGCCCCGAAACTCCTCTCGCATCTGACCTACCACGACGCCCAGACGCTCCTGTTTACCCCGTCGCGAAAGCTCGCCGAACTCTCGGTCAAGCGCGCGTCGAAACACCGCCGCGACCGGAGCCGGTACTACACGAATCCCGACCGCGGAAGCGCCATCGAACCCTACCACGCCGGTCACTCGCGGCGAAACCGCCACGGAACCGAACACCGGCTCAAGACCGGCCTGCTCGACGGCGTTGCCTCAACGAACGCGCTCGAACTGGGGATCAACGTCGGCGAGATGGATGCAACCGTCCAGCTGGGCTATCCCGGCCAGCGCCAGTCGTTCTGGCAACAGCTCGGCCGCGCCGGCCGCGGAACGAAACGCGCCCTCTCCGTGCTCGTCGCCGGCCACCGGACGTTAGACCAGTACGTCGTCTCGAATCCCGACTACCTGCTCGAAACCGACGTGGAGGACGCCGTCGTCGACACCCGGAACGATGCCGTCTTCGCTCGGCACCTTCTGTGTGCGGCGGACGAACTCGCGCTCGACGAGTCGGACGGCGGTGCCGCGGGGTTCGCCGAGCGCGACCGACTCGAGCGCGCCGTCGAGATGTGGCGACGCGCGGGCCGACTCGCCGGCCACCTCGAAACCGGCGTCTCGTACACCGGCCCACCCAGGCCGCAGGGGTCTGTCTCGCTGTACGCCACGACCGGCGAGGAGTACGCCGTCGAACTCGCCGAAGATGCCGACGAGCGTCACGATCCCCAAATGGAACCGCTCGCCAAGGAGCGCGTCCTGCGGGACTTCCACGAGGGCGCGGTCAGACTGCACGAAGGCAGGCAGTACGAGATCTGTGCGGTCGACCACGCGACGCCGCGACCCTCGGTGACGCTCCGACCGATCGACGCGGACTACTACACGCGGACGCGCACGGACGTGACGGTCCTCGACGCCGTCTCCGAGGAGTCCCGCGAAATCGGCCCGTTCACCCTGCACTTCGGCCGCGGTCGGGTGCTGGTCTACCACGGCACCTACGACAAGGTTGCCATCCACGGCGGGCAGAAAAAAGAACGGATGATTCCAACCGAGAGCCCGCCGCTCTCGATGGAGACGCAACTCTGCTGGCTCGAGGTCCCCGACCGCGTCGAAACGGCGCTGATCGAGAAGTACTGCGAGTTCTCGGTTCCGGAAATGGACGGCGACCTTGCGGAAACCGCCCACCTCGGCTACGCCGGCGGCCTCCACGCCGCCGAGCACGCCACGATCGGCGTCGCGCCGCTCGAACTGATGGTCGACAAGCGCGACCTCGGGGGACTCGCGACGCTCTCGATCGACTCGCATCTCGCTACCGCTACAGAGAGCGGCGACGCCGCTCAAGAGAGTGCCACCCCGCAGAACATCGCCGCCGCCGAAGCGACCGTGAGGGAGATCGCAAGTGAACTCGAGCACGAACCCGCGAGCGGGTGGTTCATCTACGACGGGATCGACGGCGGCCTCGGCTTCTCGCGGGCGATCTACGACAACTTCGAGGCCGTCGCAGCGCGGGCGCGCGACCTCATCGCCGACTGCGACTGCGGCCGCGTCGACGGCTGCCCCGCCTGCGTGATGGACGACCAATGCGGCAATAACAATCGACCGCTGCACCGCGACGCGGCCGTCGACGTGCTGGACCAGGTACTCGGGAACGCCGGTGAGGAAGCGCTCGAGGCGCACCTGCCCGACGACGAGTTCGGCGGCGACAGGCGGCCGCCGCTGTTCTACGCCTGACGGGTTCGGTCGGCCGCGTTACGACGAGGACGCGGACTCGTCCCGCAGTTTCCACACCTCGAACAGTCCGCGAGCGCACAGGCCGAGAAATCCGACCAGCAGCACCGCCGCGAGACTCGCACCGAGGAAACGGGGGACCGCAACGAGCGTTCCCTCACGAAGTCCGGTCACCAGTCGAAGCCCCGCCCAACAGCAAAACGCCGGGACGAAGTATCGGCGGCTTCGGTTGGTCTCTGCGATCTTCGGGAGGGTCACGAGCGCGAGCAGGCCGAACAGCGGGATGGCGAGATTGAAAACGTTCGCCGTCCCGCCGAACCACTCGAGCATCGCCCAAAATGGTTGCGGAAGTGTCATAACTGTTCCGTACTCTCGAGGGTCACCGCTCCGAATCGCTCTCGGCGGGGCGGACCCGGTCGGCGATCGAGAGGTCGCCGTAGGTCGCGTACACCCAGAGGCAGAGCAGCGCGACGCCGAGGAGTAGTCTGACGATCCAGAACTCGACGCCAACAAGGAGCGACGGGTCGCCGGTCTGCTCGGCGACGACCAGCGACGGCAGCGTCAGTTCGGGATCGGTCGAGACGGGTTGCTGGTGAACGCTGAGGATGGCGACGCCGCCGAAGTGGACGCCGATCGGCAGCGCCAACTGGCCCGTGAGGACGTAGGCCGCCGCGAACAGAACGCCACCGATGGCGCTCGTGACGATGGCCGCGAGGCCGCCGCTAAGCAGATGAAGCGCGCCGAATACGGGGAGACTGACGGCGATTGCACCGACGACGGCCGCCGTCGGACCCACCGATCTGGATCGGAACCCTTCGGCGGCGGTCCCGATCAGAACGGCGCGGAACACGATTTCCTCGAATGTATTGTTTGCGAGGAGGAAGACCACTAGCACCAGGAGGATGATTCCGCCCAGCAGCGGGGAGTCGACGCCGACGCCGGTCACCGCCGTATCGAGCGTGGCGTACCCCCGAGCAGCCTGATAGGCGACCGCTCCCGCACTGGCGACGACGCCGACGAGGACGCCCGCGGTGAAGTCCGCGACCCACCGGCGGGACGCGTCGAACCCGTAGCTCGAGAGGGGCCGTCGATCGAGCCGCGACGCGACGAGCAGTCCGGCGACGCCCGCGAGAGCGACCGCTGCCGCCAGCGCGAGGAGCAACGCTGCGGTCGCGATCATCCGCGAGGTTTCGTCCGCGAGCGGCTCGAGAACCGCGGCTGCGTAGCGGGTGACCAACTGCTGACCGACGGCGTAGATCGCGACGGCGACGGCGAGCGGGACGAGCACCCGCCAAGTTGCGCGCAGCCGGTTTCGACTCGAGTCGTACAGGAGCCGCTCTCTGGCGGATCGGTTCGGCGTTCCGTCGACCGCTGATTCGGTCATGGATCCGATTACCGGATCGGGTTCCAAATACCGTCCATCGCGGCTTCAGAAGCAGAACCCGCGCTCGCCGAGAGCGTCCGACGCCGTGCGCGTGAGATCAGTTCGACGATTGACCGCGTCGGTCAGTAGTCGCGATGGCCGCGACCGTCGTCGGCCCGCGAGCGATCGGGATCCATCGTGATCGCGCGGAGGATACAGAGGAACGCGAAGACGTTCGTCACCTGGTAGACGGTCACCGTCTCGAACTGCGAAATCGCGACGAACCGCGTGACGACCGCCATCGCCATCTCGGGGACGATGATCGCGGCGAAGCCGACCGCGAGGAACAGCATGGGACGGCTCCGGTTCCGTTGGTATCCCTGAAACGCGAAGTAGACGATCGCGAGACCGAGGACACTTAGGACGAGAAACAGGCTTCCCTGAACGATCGCTTCCATCGGCAGGTCGGTGGTCGGAATCATGATCACATTTCCTCGATTAGTCGGGTGAATCGGTCGGCGGGCGTGTCCGCGCGTTCGATATCTAGCTCGAACCCCTCTTCAGTGAGCTCGACCGTCAGGCGACGGACGTTCGTCCGGTACACCTTGTAATGGTTCCCGTCGCTTTCGGGGACCGTCGACGCTGCGACGAGGTCGTGCTCGCGAAGCGTCTCGAGGCGCCGATAGATCGTCACCGTCGAGACATCGCACCGCTCGGCGAGCGTGCTCGCCGACAGCGCTTCCGTGCGGGCGTGAACGAGGATGAACCGGGCGACGTCGTCCTCCAGAACGCCCCCTATCGTTTCGACGTCGCAGTCCTCGTCCATGCGTGGCACTCCGTTTCGGATGCCGTAATGTAACCCCCGCAACTTCAGGATCTGAAGCCGTGAACGCGTCGGCTCGGGCACCGGACCCGCGTCGGACGAAACGCGCCGAGTCCGAAAGAGTCACTCCGCTCACCTGTGACGCTGGCGTATGACCGATTCGACCGAGTCCGAACTGTTCGGGGCCATCGCGGACCGCATGACCGACAAACTGGCGCTCGACGCCAGCGGCCACGACGTCCACCACGCCTGGCGCGTCTTCTCGATCGGTCGGCGGATCGCGGAGCGGGAGGGAGCCGACGGCCTCGTCGTCGGCGCGGCGGCGCTCACCCACGACCTCCACCGCGTCGTCGAGAGCGAGGGATTCGTTCATCCGAACGAAACGCTGCCGACTGTCCGCGAGATCCTCGAGCGCGTCGACTTCCCGTCCGAGAAGATCGAGCCGGTCTGTCACTGCGTCGCCGTCCACGAGGAGTACGACTTCGACTACGGTCACGGCGACGAACCTGGCGCCGAGACGCTCGAGGCCGCCGTCGTGCAGGACGCGGACAATCTCGACGCCACCGGTGCCGTGGGGATCGCTCGCGCGTTCGCGTACGGCGGCGCGCGCGGCAACCCGCTGTGGACCGCCGATCCTGCGCCCGAGTGGGTCGCGTGGTCGGCCGATGAGTCGGGTGGCTCGACGCTCGAGCACTTCGAGGAGAAACTGATCCACCTACGCGAGAACATGAACACTGAGACCGGTCGTCGACTCGCCGAGGAACGGCACGCGTTCCTGCTCGAGTTCCACGAACGGTTCGAGCGGGAGTGGTTCGGAGCAGCGTGACGCGTACCGACGGCTCACCCGTATTCGAACGGCCGGAAGGCGTGTCGCGCTCCTACTCGCTCTCGAGCGCTGCCCGACCCGGCACCGTTCGTTCGATCTCGTCCTCGAGTTCGTAGCCTCGGCCGGGGAGCCGTTCGGAGAACGAAATTTCCGCGACCCGGTCGCCGCCGGCGTAATAATCGTGGATCGTCATTCCGTCTCGTTCGTCGACCTCCGGATCACCGACCGACCGGTTCGTCGCGGCAGAACAGCCCGAAATAGCCACTGCGGCCCCCGCTCCAAGACTGGCTATCGCGGCTCGCCTAGAGAGCGCGGCGGAGGGACGGGAGTCAAGATCGCGTTGTGGGACCATGAGGCGACGTTCCGCCGATCACGTAATAACATTCTCGGTTGACTATAAGTCACGCCTCGCCGCTCGTAGTGACCACAATTGTGCATACTTTCGTTCGCGGAAAAAGCAACGCTTACAGGTTCGTGCGTTCCGATACCGACCATGACAGAGACCGTGCTCCTGATCGGCGGCGGCGGTCGCGAACACGCCATCGCCCGCGCGCTCGCGGACAGTGAGGTTGACCTCTACGCTTGCGCCGGCAACCGCAACCCCGGTATCGCCGACATCGCAACCGAGTCCAAGACGCTCGAGACGACGAACCCCAAAGCCGTCGTCGAGTTCGCCGAGTCGGTCGACGCGACGCTCGCCGTCATCGGCCCCGAAGCACCGCTGCAGGCCGGCGTCGCGGACGAACTCGAGGCCGCCGGTATCTACGCGTTCGGCCCGAAGGAGGACGAGGCGCGAATCGAGACGGACAAGGCCTTCCAGCGGCGGTTCATGGCCGAGAACGACATCCCTGGCTGTCCGGACTTCGAGACGTTCGACGACATGGAGGCCGCATGTGACTTCATCAACGAGTACGACGGCGACCTGGCGATCAAGCCCGCAGGTCTCACGGGCGGCAAGGGCGTGAAGGTCATCGGCGATCAGGTAACGGCGGAAGAAGGCAAGGAGTACATCCGCGAGTCGGACTACGACCGAATCGTCTTGGAGGAGCGCCTGATCGGCGAAGAGTTCACGATTCAGGCGTTCGTCGCCAACGGCGACGTGCGAACGGCACCCGCCGTACAGGACCACAAGCGCGCCTACGAGGGCGACGAGGGGCCGAACACGGGCGGCATGGGAAGCTACTCCGACGCGACGGCCGCGCTGCCCTTTATGACCGAGGGGGACTACGACGCGGCCGTTTCGATCATCGAGGCGACCGTCGACGCGCTCGAAGACTACCGCGGAATCCTCTACGGGCAGTTCATGCTGACTTCGGAGGGCCCGAAAGTCATCGAGTTCAACGCGCGCTTTGGCGACCCCGAGGCGATGAACACGCTACCGGTGCTCGAGACGGACTTCCTCGACGTGCTGACGGCTGCGCGAGACGGGGAGTCGCTCCCCGAACTCGAGTTCGCCGAGCGGGCGACGGTCTGCAAGTACGCCGTTCCCGCGGGGTATCCGACGGACCCTGAGGCGGGGGCGAAGGTGCAAATCGATGCGGAGAGCGCCGACAATGCGCTGCTCTACTACGCCAGCGTGGACGAACGCAACGACGGCATCTACACGACCACCTCGCGCTCGTTCGCGCTCGTGGGCGTCGCCGACTCGATCTCGGCCGCCGAAGAACTCGCGGAAGACGCCCTCGCCGTCGCCGGCGAGGAGGGACTACACATCCGTCACGACATCGGCACCGCCGAACTCGTCCAGCAGCGGATCGATCACGTCGACGAACTCCGCGGCGAGTAAGCGTCACAACCGATTACTGATCGGCTGACTCTTCGTCGTCGCTGAACTCGATCGGCTGGGAGTCGCCGTCGTCCCCTGCAAACGCCTCGTTGATGCCCTCCGGGTTGATCGCGTCGCCGAGCGTCGTCGGATCGGCGACCGCGCTGACGCCCTCGTTCTCGACCGCGGTCTGGATGGTCTCGACATCGACGGCGTTTGGCACGCGCTCCGAATCGACGGCCCGATCGAGTGCGCGGCGCAGGAGGACGTAGCCGACGAGTGTGAGCGCGCCGAGTGCGAGCGCTCCCGGGACGCCGTAGCGCCGGTAGCCGATCGTCATCGCTTTCTTCCCGACGGTGAGTAGCCCGATTATAGCCATGTACCTGTTGTAGCCGCGGCAGGTGGATGAACCTGCGCCCTTCGTGTGGAGGCCGAGCGGCGCAGAACGAACGCGGATCCGACCACCGATCAGAGGACGACGACGGCCGTCGCCGCCGCCCCACCGACCAGCAGCAACCCGCTGTACAGGGCGACCTGATTGCGAAAGTTCGTATTCGGCGAGGTGGCTGCGAGCATCGCCTTGACGACGATACTCGACACCGTCGCGAGCAGGATGGCGATCGTCGCCTCCGACGGACCGAGTTGGCCGCCGCGATAGAGGACGACCGCGGACGTGGTCGCACCGGCGCTCGACACAAACCCGCTCGCGACGGCCGTCGCGTAGAACCCGAGCGTTCCGAACCAGGTCTCCGCGAGCGATCCGAACACGAGCACGACGAGGAAGACAGCCCCGAACGCGAGCGCGTTCTTCAGCGAGAACGGGCTTTCGAGATCCATCGCACTCGACTCGCGCCAGTCTGCGGTGAGCGCAGCGATGACGAACGCGACGAGAATAACGGCCCCGAGCGGTACGATTGCTTCGACGAGCACGTCCGTCTCCGTTCCCATCGTAAAGCCGACTGCAATCGCCAGGTTTCGGGTCGCCATCGCGGCGTTTGCGAGCAAGATCGCGGCGACGGCATACGACGCCGCATCGGGACGCTGCCTGACGTGATCGAGCATCGTCCCGACAACCGCCGTCGAGGACGCGAGCCCCCCGAAGAAGCCGGTCACGGCGATGCCGCGCCCACCATAGGTCGAGACGATCGCGTAGTTGACGATCCCGATTCCGGCGACGGCCACGACCATGAGCCAGATGACCTGCGGTTCGAGCGGAATCGTCAACCCGCCGAGTTCGAGTTCCGTTTCCGCCGGCAAGAGCGGGTAGATGACGAACGCCAGGATCGCAAACTCCGTCGTCGAACGCATCTCCTCTCTGGTGAGCCCCCAGGCGAACTCGTGGAGTTCGCGCTTTAAGACGAGCAACAGCGACGAGAGGACGGCCACGGTGACGCCCTCGATGATGAACCCCGCGGCGACGAGCGAGCCAACGCCGTAGGCGACGAGCATCGAGACGGAGGTCGTCAGCGAAAGGCCGGCATCCTCCTCGCCGAGCAGTCCCTGAACCGCGAGTAACACGCCCTGGACGATCACGAGCAGGCCGCCGAGGAACAACAGACTCTCGCCGATGCTCGTTTCGAGCACGAGGATCGTAAAGACGGAGGCAAGCAGACTAACGAGGGAGAACGTGCGAATCCCAGCCGACTTCTGTGACCACTCCCGTTCGAGTCCGAGAAACATTCCGAGCGCACCCGCGAGCGCGATGCGAATGACTGTCTCGTCGAGTGGCGCATCGGCAAGTTGCAACACGACCTCGTTCACTTCCTGCTGTTCTTCGCGGTCCTACATAAGCCCCCTGTCGGACTCGACAGCGATTCGGACCCACCGACCGGACCGACTCGAGACCTATAGATCGACGTACTGTGCTTCCCACTCCCGCCGAGCTTCGAGTTCGCGTCGGCCGCGCCGGGTGAGCGTATAGAAGTTCGTCCGCCGGTCACGGTGGCCCTTCTCGACGAGTCCCTTGTCGACCAGCGTGTCGAGATTGGGATAGAGACGACCGTGATGGATCTCCTTCTCGTAGTACTGCTCGAGTTCATCCTTGATCGCCAGTCCGTGGGGCTCTTCCTCGCCAGCAATGACGTACAGTAGATCACGCTGGAATCCTGTCAGGTCGTACATTGGGAAAGTACCACCTCCACTTACTGTCGAATTTTAATAAGGCTATCGGGTTGTTTCGATAGAAATAGGCCTATTACCTGGATAGCAGGTTGTTTCGCCGAATTTCGAATACTAACACCCATGACGCATTTTAGATGGAAACACACATAATGAGCGGTTCATGTTTAGTGTCCGTCTCATTTCGGCACGTATCTTACCGGCCGAACGAGTTCGCTCGTCGGTACTGGGACAGGCGAGACGGATAGTACAGCCGCTTACGAGCATAGTAAACAGGAAAGCAAATCGCGTGGCGGGAAAAACGCCACGCGATCGCTTGCCGCCCTGAATTGGTCCCCGCTGACGCTTCGGCCCTCCAAGCGAAGCGTCACCTGAAAGATTCCGCTGGTCCTACTTAAACCTACCGACATAGTGTCGATTTATGATGTATTCACGCCGGGAATCACATATGCTCTTCCTCTAACACCCACCCGATGGCCCGTTTGTAGTAGGTGAACATCTGCTCGACGCCGTCGTGATTCATCTCCTCGCTTTCGAGGTGTTCAGTCAGGAACTCGTACTGCTCGCGGATTTCGTCTTCGTCGCGCATAGTCCCGTGTTTTTTCGAGAGACACAAAAGACCGCCGGGAGTCGTGTCCCGTGTTGACAATAGAACATTGTCCGGCGGCTGTCGCTCGGTCATCGTTGTTTCACGCGGTAGTCGGGCGTTTTTCGCCCCTGATACGGACCGCTGTCAGTCAGTTCCGGCGCGCCCGCAGGACGGGTCACAAGTGCGCTGGGAAACTGCCACAGCAGACCGTCTGACTCGACGGCACCACTGGCCGATCACCGGCCAATCAGTTGTTACGAGCAGCGTCCACGACCGGGGGAGTCCGTGAGGACTTTTTGTCCACTCACCGTACGACCTCGCATGAAAATACGGGGCGAGCGCGAGTGCACCGAGTGTGGAACTCGGTGGTCGTACTACGAAACCGGAAGCATCGACTGTCCCGCCTGCGGCAGCCTCCACAGCGTCGGCATCGACGACCGAGCCGAACACACCGACCAACCGGTCTCGTTCGATCTCACGTCGATCCGGAACGCGATCAATGACGTCCCGACCGACGAACTCGCCGACCGTGCCCGCGATCACTGTCGCGAGTTCGTCCGCCAGCGCGGGTTCGTCAGCGGTGGCGACCTCCGCGATCTCACCGACACCTATCTTGCTGCTGCCGAACTGCACCACGTCGCCGATATCATCGCCCGTGAGTCGTCGTTCGCCCTCGACGAGCGCGAGGAACTGTACTTTCTCTCCTTGCTGCGCGACGCCGATACGGGGACGCGCCCGCCCGCCGACGAGGTTCCGCCGCCGCTTCGAGCGGCGCGCGGCCTCGCATACGCGAACGCAATTAGCGCGTACCGCCGCGACCTCCGAACCTGGCTCGACGAGCGCGACCGTGGTCTGACGAGTACCGAACGCGCCGCCCTCGAAACGCTCGGCGAGCACGTCACCCGTGTGCGGATGCTCGACGGCGATATCGAGCCGCCGGTCGCCGACCGCCTCGTCGAGATAACGCGCGACCTCGCGGACGGCTTGCGGGGAGCCGGCAACGAAGACGCCATCTCGCGCGCCCGAAAGCAGTTAGCTGAACTCGAATAACGATAGTTTGACTCGTTTGATGCCGTCTGGGTGACGCTCGCATCACCCAACCGTGAGAGGTGACAACATATAGTATTCGGTCGTTCCAAATCTTACCACATTTATACGCGCAATCGGCTATCGTTGAAGCAGACGTAGTGGACGTCTCCCATGNGACAACATATAGTATTCGGTCGTTCCAAATCTTACCACATTTATACGCGCAATCGGCTATCGTTGAAGCAGACGTAGTGGACGTCTCCCATGGACAGACCTGTCGGACGAACGCTCCAGTGAGCTTCCCTTCGGTTTTGACGGCCTGATTGGGGCATGCGGTCGACAGATGCCGCCTATCCAAGACGTCTGCTGTATGTGACCATGTCGCAGGAACCAACGGAAGAACGAACGGAATCGAGCGGCAGTCGAACAGCAACTGAACCGAGTTCAGCAGGCGGAGGCCCAAGCCCGTATATCCCCGCGGGAAAAAGTATGGCTGAGCTCACGATCAAGGCAGTCGTGATCGGCCTCGCGCTCAACGTGGTGATGCTCACCGCGAATATGTACCTCGGGATGCGCTCGGGGATGACGATCAGCGCCTCCATCCCGGCCGCAGTCATCAGCATGGGGATTTTCTACGGTCTTCGCCGGGCGGGTATCGGCGGAACGATTCTCGAGAACAACATCGTCCAGACGATGACCTCCGCTGGCGAGGCACTGGCAGCTGGTGTGATCTTTACGATCGCCGGCGTCACGTTCCTCGATCAGCCGATCGATATCGTCGGAACCGCAGCGGTCGCGGTTCTGGGTGGACTGCTCGGGGTTCTGTTTATGATCCCGATGCGCCGGTATCTCATCGTCGATAAACACGAGGAGCTTCCCTACCCCGAGGGAACTGCGTGTGCGGACGTTCTCGAGGCCGGCAACGAGGGCGACGACGGTGTGAAACTCATCTCGTTTGGCTTCATCGTGAGTTTCATCTACATGTGGTTGGCCAACGGGATGGCCGCCTTTCGGACGACGCTCCAGACAGCGTTTTCGGCGGGTCAAACCCGCGGGTTCGCCATCGGCGGCGACTTTACGCCCGCACTCGTCGGCGTCGGGTACATTATCGGCCCGAAGATCGCCGGCTACGTCTTCGGCGGTGGGCTCATCGCCTGGATGATGCTGATTCCGCTGCTCATCACGGGTGGGTTCGTCCCCGAATCAGCCGCTGACGCGGCACTTATCGCCCAGGCCGACGCAGTCTGGGACGAATACATCCGCTACGTGGGGGCCGGCGCGATGATCGTTGGCGGATTTTACGCCATCGTCTCGATGCGCGGCACGATCGTCGACGCGCTCGGAACCGCGTTCGAGGAACTCCGCGGCTCCGCAGCGACCGCAACCGAATCTCAAAAGCGCACGCAGCGAGACCTCCCGATGAAGCTCGTCGTCGGCGGTGCCGTGCTGATCGCGCTCGCACTGGTCGCCGTCCCACAGGTGCAAGTCGGGATTCTCGGCGGCTTCATCGCAGTCATCGCCGCGTTCCTCTTCGTCGCCGTGTCGGCCTATCTCGTCGGGGTCGTCGGCAGCTCGTCGAACCCCGTCTCCGGGATGGCCGTGGCGACGATCCTGATCGCCGCGCTGGCCCTGAAATCGACCGGTGTGAACGACCCCGTCGTCGTGCTGATGACGGCATCTGTCGTTGCGATCGCCGCAGCCGTCGCCGGTGACACGTCTCAGGACTTAAAGACCGGCTACCTCCTCGGTGCGACGCCGCGCAAACAACAGATCGCACAGGTGATCGGGATTGCGCTCTCGGCGCTCTTCGCCGGCTGGATTCTGTACTTCTTCAACGAAGCCTACGGAATCGGCAGCGACACCATTCCCGCTCCCCAGGCCGGGATGATGGCGCTCATCTCCGAGGGCGTCCTCACGGGCACCGCCCAGTGGGGAATGATCCTCATCGGTGCCGTCTTCGCGTGCGTCCTGATCCTCATGGACGTTCCCGTCCTGCCGTTCGCGGTCGGCATCTACCTGCCGATCACGCTCGCAACGCCGATCTTCCTCGGCGGCCTGCTTCGTGCGGGAATCGATAAGTACGTCGCGCGAAAGGACGACGAGGACGGCACACTCGCGGCACAGGCGACCTCTCGAGGCCGGATCGTCGCGGCCGGGCTGATTACCGGCGAGGCGATCATGGGGATCGTTATCGGCGCGCTGTACATCACCGGCACCGGTGCCGCAAGCGGCGCACCGTTCGCGCTGGGTCTCGCCGGTGACACGCAGACGATCCTCGGCGGCGTCGCAATCGTCGCCCTCATCGGTCTCTTTACGGCCAGCGTGCTCCGGAACACCGGTAACGTCGCCGACGCGTAAACAGAACCAGAACCAGAACCAAAATCAGAACTATGACCTCACACGGGCCGACGGCAACACCGATTCGAGCCGCCGACGACTGGGAAGCGACGACCGTCGACGGCGAGTCTCGGGTCACGATCACTTGGACGAAATCGCCGCGAAACCGGATTGATCGATTCCTTTTCGATCTCTTCGGGACGAGCCGGGAACGCGACCTCACGCTCGACCCCGTCGGCACGACCGTCTGGAAACACTGCAACGGCGAGCACACCGTCGCCGAACTCGCTGCTATCGTCGCAGACGCGCACGAGGCTGAGCGCGTCGAACCGGTCGACGAGACGCTCGCTCACTTCCTCATGCAACTCGAGGAACGCAACCTGATTCGGTTCGACGACGAGCAGACTGGGTGAACCGCGCTCACCGCCGGAGACAACCGGGCGGACAGCAAAACGGAACTGACGGCTGACAACGAACGGTCTGACGGCGTCGCTCGAGCTGAACTCGGGGCGACTTAGGGAAGGTCGACGGCGACGTCTTCCTGCAGACTCGCTGCTTTGACGGTATTGTACAGTAACATTGCGCGCGTCATCGGTCCGACGCCACCCGGAACGGGCGTGATTGCGCTCGCTTGCTCCTTTGCGCTCTCGAACTCGACGTCGCCGACGAGTTCGTATCCCTTCTCGGTGTCAGATTGGTCAGACGCCGTCTGACTGTCCTCCGAACGCCGTTCGGAGACATCAACGCGATTGACGCCGACGTCGATCACGACCGCGCCCTCGCCGATCATCGAGCCGTCGATCAGTTCGGGGACGCCGACGGCGGCGACGACGATATCCGCGCTCCGGGTCTTCGCGCCGAGATCGTCGGTGCGGGAGTGACAGACCGTCACCGTGGCGTTGCCGTCCTCGGCCTTCTGGATCAGGAGGTTCACGAGGGGCTTGCCGACGATGTCCGAGCGGCCGACGATCGTCACGTCCTTCCCCTCGGGATCGACGCCGGCCGACTCGAGCAACTTCTGGATCCCATGGGGCGTGCAGGGCCGAAAGCGGGCGTCGCCGGCGACGAGGCGACCGACGTTCTCGGGGTGGAAGCCGTCGACGTCCTTGATCGGGTCGACGCGGCGGATGACCTCGCGATAGTCGACGTGGTCCGGAACGGGAGCCTGGACGATGTAGCCGTGAACGTCCGGGTCGTCGTTGAGGTCGGCGATGGCGTCGTACAGTTCCGCGGGCGAGGCGTCCCCGTCGACGTCGACGTGGTGGCTCTCGATGCCGACCTCCTCGCAGTCGCGCTGTTTCATGTTCACGTAGGTCTGGCTGGCGGGGTCGTCGCCCATCAACACCGTCGCCAGTCCCGGCCGCGCGCCCGCGTCGGCGAGCGTCTCGATAGCGGCCGTTAGATCGTCACGAATCTGGCTCGCGACGGCGTTGCCGTCGATGATCTCCGTCATAGTGCAACCGGCGGTCGCGACACTAATCAATGCTCGGGTTCGTGCCTACCACGGCGTGTAGAACGACCCAAAATATGCACTCTTGTGGATACTACTTTGGCAGAGTCGAGTATAGGTGAGCAACAGCACGCAAGCCGTGATCGCTCGCCCACATCTGTTTTGATGCTCCGCGGAATACGGTCCCCTATGGAGTACACCACGCTCGGTACCACCGGGACGACCGTTTCGAAACTCTGCTTTGGCACCTGGCGATTCGGCATGACACACGACGATACCGTCGAAACCACCCGCGACGAGGCCCACGACCTGCTCGATGCCGCCTGGGAGCACGGCATCAACTTCATCGACACCGCAAACGTCTACGGCGATCCCAACGGCACCAGCGAGGAGTGGATCGGCGAGTGGCTCGACGACCGCGACCACGACCGCGAGGATCTCGTCATCGCCTCGAAAGTCTACTTCCCCTTCGACGGCTGGGGCGACCCCGGTCCGAACGACTCCGGTCTCGGCCGCAAACACATCCGCGCCCAAATCGAGGGCACCCTCGACCGACTCGGCACCGACTACCTCGACCTCTACTACATCCACCGCTGGGACGAGAACACCCCCATCCGAGAAACCCTCTCCGTCCTCACCGAACTCGTCCGCGACGGCAAGGTCAACTACCTCGGTGCCTCCACGATGGCCGCCTGGCAACTCACCAAGGCGCTGTGGACCAGCGACGTCGAGGGACTCGAACGCTTCGACGTGACCCAGCCGATGGTCAACGCCGCAGCCTACGACGCCGTCGGCGACTACCTCGACGTCTGTGCCGATCAGGACCTCGCGGTCTGTCCATACTCCCCGCTCGGCGGTGGCTTCCTGACCGGCAAGTACGAGCGCACCGACGACGGCGGCGTCGAGGCCCCCGACGGCTCTCGAGGCAGCCTCTCCGAGATGTTCGAAGACCGCTATGCGACTGACCAGGCCTGGGACGTACTGGAGGCCGTCGAGTCAGTCGCCGGCGACGTCGACGCCACGCCAGCCCAAGTGTCGCTGCGCTGGCTGATCGAACAGGATCGCTTTACGTGCGTGCCGATCGTCGGCGCGCGAACCCCCGACCAGCTCGAGGAGAACGTCGCCGCGGTTGAACTCGATCTGACGGCCGACCAGTTCGAACGGATCGATGAGGCACGACAGGGCGACGCCTAATCCGAACTGGACGCTCTAAAAGATCGGCGACGTGAGCACGAGCGCGTCCACGAGAATCGCGACGAGGACGGCACCGAGGAAGGCGTTCGACGCGTGGAACGCGTGAAACGCTGCGGCCTCGGTCTGCTTGAAGTGGAGGCGAACCGCCGCCCAGAGGAAGAGTCCGCCGAAGACGACGACCGTTCCCGCATACAGCGCGCCGAGATCGGAGATCCAGGCCAGCGCGACCGTCCCGACGAGCGTCGCCGCGAGGTAGTAGAGGATGTGTTTTCGCGTCGCCGTCTCGCCGCGAACGACGGGCATCATCGGGAAGCCGCCGCGGGCGTAATCGTCCTTGTAGGCCAGCGCGAGGTTGTAGAAGTGCGCCGGCGTCCAGAGGAAGATCACGCCCGCGAGAGCGAGCCCCCCGAGACCGATCTCGTTCGTGACCGCAGCCCAGCCGATCATCGCCGGTAACGCGCCAGCGAATCCGCCGATGACCGTGTTCTGGACGGTGTTCGGTTTAAGAACCAGCGTGTAGATGACGCTGTAAAACAGAATTGCGGCGAGGCCGAGTGCGGCCGCCAGCACGTTGATCGTCAGGAACACGGCGAGCGAAGCCGCCGTCAGACCGATGCCGAAGAGCAGGGCGTTTCGGACCGGAATCAGCTCGGTCGCAAGCGGCCGGTCTGCCGTCCTGGACATCCGTTTGTCCACGTCGCGCTCCAGGATGTGGTTGAAGGTTCCCGACGCGCCGATCGCGAGGACGCCCCCGCTGAGCGTCGCGAGGATCGTCGGCACTTCCAAATTGCGACCGGCGGCAAGGGCCATCCCCGCCGCGGCGACGAGACAGAGCAGCCACATCAGCCGCGGCTTCATCATCTTGAAGTAGGCAAACGCGGTGAGGCGGGCGCGAGCGAGGCGACCGGCCGGTAGATCGATACCGGAACCGACCGCGTCGGAATCGACTCCGGAGTCGGCGTTCTCGGCTGCGATCAGTTCCGGTTCGGTATCCGCTCCTCCGAGTAGTCCGCTTTCGCGGTCGATGCCGTCGTCGTGTTCGTCCCCGGTCGTCCGTTCGAGATTCCAGGCCAGCGCGAGCACGATCGCCCCGAAGAGGACGACGCCGAGTCCGAGGTGCAATCCCGGCACGATCGCGGCATCGCCCACGGTCGCCGTCATCGCACCGACGCCGATCTGGACGACGTACAACACCGCGCCGACGAGAATCGACGCCCGAACGCCGCGCGAAACGTCGCCGGCGATCGCGCCGAACGCCGTCGTCGCGACGAGTATGCCGACCAGAACCGCGGCGATGCGGTGACCCCACGCGATCACGAGTTCAGTCTGGTTCAGTGGGTCCGCTGGGGTGTGACAGGTTGGCCACGTCGAACACGCTGCAGCCGCGTCCGTCAGTGATGTCGTTGCGCCGACGATCAAGAGCAGATAGACGCCGAGGGCGGTCGCTGTGAGCAGTCCTGAGAAGCGACGGCGCGTGCCGATCGGACGAGGGAACGGCGTGGATACAGATGCCACGGCTAGTCTCATCTAGAGCCTTCGCGTCCGTGTATTTATGGCTCCCGTTTTTGCGGACCAGTAACGCCTACCGACTCCTGCACTCAGTCCGGGCACTGCACCGATTCACAGCCCGGGAGAGACCCAGTTTTCATAGCCGTTGACGGCGTATGTCTGCATCCGTGCAAAGCGAGAACAGACCGGCCGACGCGTCGGATGCACCGATTCGCTGTCCGGACTGCGGGCAGCCGTTTTACACCCAGCGGCTCCAGCGACTCCACCGCGGGCTTGAGCATCCGGACGAACTCGCCGACCGAGAGCGCGCCGCCATCGAGCGCGCCCACCGCGAGGAAACCGCCGCAATCCGACGGTTTCGGTTGCTTGCACTCGGCGCTGTACTCTTGCTTTACTTCTGTACGCTGTTTCTGTACGCCGTCGTCACCTGATCTCAGAGTTCACAGTCACGACCCGTTCACATCCCCATATCCGCCGCCGCCTCCGGAACCGGCAACGTCCCGGGCGACACCTCGAGCAGCTCCGCCACATGATCGAGTGCCATGTCGAAGCCATAATAGCGCTCGAGTTCGTCGCCGTCGGCCGTCGGCCGAACCTTGAGCATGGCGTACCCCTCGCGATTCTGTGCGATGGCGGCGGTTGTTCCCGCGCCGGCCGAACTCTCGGCGTCGGGCGTCACGACGCTGAACTCGAGACGCCGCTCCGTCTCCGTCTCGTCGTAGGTCGCTCGGATGCCGTTGCCGTGTTCCTCCGCCGTCAGTGTCTCGTCGGTCATGCGCTGAACTCGTGTGTGGGCCATCGGGAAAGTATCGGTTCCGGTTGAGACGCTATGAACAGTGTTCGCGATGGCGCAGTGGATTCTGGGCCGACTGTCGCCGCTCGGGACCGTGTGTCACAGACGGGTGTCGACGAATCGATACCGCTTTTTTGCCACCACCACGAGTGTTTCGCGTGCGTGAGAGCGAGTCCGAGAGCCGGTCGGCTGGGCGCTGGCAGTCTCCACGGCTGCTCGCGGCGTTTCGATTGACGAGATCAGTCGCGCTCCAGTGGCTCGTCGTGGCAGTCATCGGGTTCTTCGCGTTCGCCTACTGCGGTGTGCGACTGGCGGCCGCGCTACAGGGGCGACAACTCGAGCGGATCGCTGTGCCGGCGGTCCCGCCGGAGACCGCCGTGCTCTGGGGCGGGCTCGCGTTCGTGATACTGGCGCTCGTCGTCGGACTCCACGAGTGCTTCCACGGCGTCGCGATGGCCCGCTATGGCAGCGATCCCTCCTACGGAATCGGGGTGTCGTACTTCGTCCTCCCCTACGCCTACACCGAGGTCGAGCGCGCTCGCTACACCAGAGCGCAGATGCTCGTCGTCCTGCTCGCGCCGGTCGTGGGGATTACGGTGCTCGGGCTCGCACTCGTGGCCCTGATCCCGGAGCTCTCGGCCGTCGTGCTGGTCGCGCTCGCGGCCAACGGTGCCGGCTCGATCGGTGACCTCTGGATGGCCGGCGTCCTGCTGCAGTATCCTGCGGGGGTCCGCGTCGACGCGCTGCCGAACAGCACCGTGCAGGGATTCGGCGTCTACGGGCCGCCCGACGAGTCGACCGCGCGACGGTCCAACAGCGAAGTGCTCTCGCGGATCGCCGCCGGCGCGATCGCCACGCTCGCCCTCTTCGGCGCGCTCGCCATCGTGCTCGCCCTCGCCTCGCTCGCCGTCGGCTCCGGAACGGTCGAACTCGGGCCAGTCGCCGGTCGCTGGGTTCTCTTCCGCCACGAGGTGGACGCGACCGGGACGGCATGGATCGAGATCGGCGAGTGGCCGGTGCTCGGGCTGGCGGTCGCGGGCGGTCTCCTCTGGGCCGGGTTCGGCGCTGTTCGCGCGCGCTTTAGGAACTACTACTAACACGAACCTGAACTCGCAGCTGCCGGAGTGGTATCGACCGCGCCCGTCTTCGCTTTTGGTCTTCCTGGAATCAGATCGTCAACCAGAATACATTACTGGGAGGGAGTTCACATGTCCGTGATGATCGATCCAGAACGGCTTCTCGAGCGTCCGGATATCGTCTCGACCACCGAAACTGTTCGAATCGATCCGGACGCGGCCCCGGAGTATCGCACCTTCGACAGCCACGCGGCGGTGGGGATCACGAACGAACGCGGGGAGGTGCTCCTCGCCGACGACGGCGCTCACGGTCCGGGGCTTCCCGCGCGGGCGGTGAGTCGGAACGATCGCTGGATCGACGCAGCGACGGCCATCGTCGAAGGAATTTGCGCTGAACTCGAGTATGAATTAGCCGTCAGAAAGGTTCGCCGAACGAGATTCGCGATCGAGCAACGTGACGAACAGATCTCGATGTACAACGTGATATTCGACGTGGAGAGCGAGGAGACGGCGAAGGTAACGCCGACGGGAGCTGCCCACGAGCAATACGACTCGGTCGAGTGGGCGTCGTCCGTGCCGGTCGAGCAGAGCGGTGCCATGGCCGAGGATATCCGGTTATTCGTCTGAACTCGCGCGGGAATCGTAACGCTCGTGGGCTATTCTCGCCGAGTATAGAATATGGGAAAGTGGCTTCAGAGCGGACGGCGGCGTGATCTCTGCGTGCTTCTTGCGGCCGCAGGGAGAGCGGACGGCGGGACGACGAAAGCGACAACCGAGGCCGAATCGGAAGACGAGAACGGACGGGAAGAGGCAGGCGGAACAACCGGAGAACTGCGCGGCCAGCGGCTCAAATCGCAACTCGAATCGCACTACGACGACCGCATCGAACCGAAGGCGTTCTACGGCTCGCTCTCGGCGCTCGTCGATGCGGGATTCGTCGAGAAGCGAACGGCTGGCATCCACGACGTGTACGCGCTGACGGCGGCCGGCGAACGCCGACTGGACGACCACTACGAATGGATGCGCGATTGTCTCGAATCTCCGTGACCGTTCTGCGTACCGCTTCATCTCCTGAACTCGGTGAATCCATCACGTCCCGGCCATCACTCTCGATCCCGGCCGATCAGGAATCCGAGCGCTGCACCGGAGAGCGTGAACGGCCACGTGACGGTCACGAACGCGAGGACGGAACAGAGTTCACCGACGCCGGCGACGCCGGACCGCCACCGTTCGCGGCGAGTGCAGACGCCGAGGACGAGTCCGATCGCGGGCAGAATCCAGATGGCGGTGCCGATAATTGCACCGACTGTCGAGGGGAGTTCAGTGCCGACGAGCGGAATCTCGCGGACGGTAGTGAGAGCCACCCCCGAAAAGCTGCCGTCGTAGGCGGCGGTTCCGAAAAGAACGGCGGTCCAGACGCCGACGACGGCCCACGCGTTTCGTGGCGTCAACTGCGGCGTTCCGTGCCGCGCCATCATCGCGCCGAGCGTCAGTGCGAGCGCCCCGGCAAAACCGACGGGAACGCGAAACCGTTCGGGAAGGACGGGCGGCGATCGGTCCATCGCGACGACGCTGAGCCTGTATGCGGTATCGTCTACCATAACGACTTCCGAGACGTGTTCGAACAGCCCGGTCGTCGGAACTGCCTCGCGACTCTCGTACCGAGGCCAGTCGTGCCCGCCGCCCTGATCCTCGCGGAACCAGCCGTCGGGGAGGTCATCGGCTGCCTCGGTCGTTTCGATCGCGGTCTCGACGGCGACCGTGGTCTCGCGAGGCAGCGATTCGATCGGAACCGCCGTCGTCGGTTCCGAGACGGTGTCGACCTCGCCCGCACGAAGTTCGTACGCGTCGGGGTGGTGGGGCCAGAGGTAGAACGGATTGACGAGCAATCCGATGCCGAGGACGATCAGGAGGGTGGCTCGAACGCGTGCGGACATGAGTTCGTTTTCATCGTCCAATTCATATTAGATATATGTAGTGAATCGCGCCGGTGATCTCGAAAAATCGTCTGCCACCGACCGGCTCGTGAAAACCGAGTTCAGTCAGGTGTCGAGCAACTGATCGCCGATCGTGTTCCGCAGCACTTCGCTCGTCCCCTCGTAGATCTCGTTGAGTTTAGCGTCGCGGTAGAACCGCTCCGCGGGGAAGTCCTTGGTGTAGCCGTAGCCGCCGTGGATCTGGATGCCCTCGTTTGCGATCTCGCGGGAGATTTCGCTGGCGTAGAGTTTGGCCTGCGAGGAGTCTTTGATGTAGTCCTCGCCCCGTATCTTCTTGTCCGCGGCCTTGTGCATCAGCATGCGAGCCGCCTGGATCTTCGTGTCCATGTCCGCGAGCTTGTGTTTGATCGACTGGAACTCGCCGATCGGCTGGCCGAACTGCTCGCGCTCGCCGGCGTACTCGCGGGCCTCGTCGAACGCCGCCCGCGCGATTCCGAGACTGCGTGCTGCGATGGTGATCCGGCCGCCGTTGAGCGTTTTCAGCGCCTGCACGAAGCCCTCGCCCTCCTCGCCGAGCAGGCGGTCCTCGGGCACGCGGAGGTCGTCGAATCGGAGTTCAGCCGTCGGGCAGCCCTTGTCGCCGAGTTTCTCCTCCGTGTTCTCGACGATGAAACCGTCGTCCGCCTCGGGGCGCACGACGAACGAGGAAATACCCTTGTTGCCAGCGTCGGGGTCGGTCTTCGCGAACACCGTGACCGTATCGGCGACGGAGCCGTTCGAAATCCAGAGTTTGCCGCCGTTGATCACGTACTCGTCGCCGTCCTTCTCGGCGGTGGTCTCCATCGACGGCACGTCGCTGCCCGCACCCGCCTCCGAGAGGGCGAACGCACCGATGTCCTCGCCCGCCGCAAGCGGCGTCAGGTACGACTCCTTCTGGGACTCGTTGCCGAACTCGTAGACCATGTTCCCCGCGAGCGAGGTGTGGGCCGCGACGACCGTTCCGAGGCCGCCTGAGCCGCGCGAAATCTCTTCGATTCCGATCGCGTAGGAGTGATAGTCGAGTCCGGCCCCGTCGTACTCCTCCGGGAAGGGCATCCCCATCAACCCGAGTTCAGCCATCTCGTCGACGAGTTCTTGGGGGAACTCGTCCGTGTGGTCGATCTCGTCGGCGACGGGGACGACCTCCTCGTCGACGAACTCCGAGACCATGTCGCGGATCTGTTGTTGCTCAGCCGAGAGTGCGAAGTCCATAGCGGAGCTATTGCGGGGTCGATTCTTTATTGTTGTCTCTCCGGGTCGTCCACTGACGGCCGGTTGTATCGGGTTTATTCACTCCGACGCCATCGACGCCAGCGCGTCGTCGATCGGATCTTCGCCCGCAAGGAGTTCGAACGTCTCGCCGACGAGCGACGAGCGGTCGAGCGCGGCGACGAGGACAGTGGCCACGTCCTCGCGCGGAATATCGCCATCGCCCAGTTCGAAGTCCGTCCCGACCCGTACCTCGCCGGTTCCGGGCTCGTTCGTCAACTCGCCCGGTCGAACGATCGTGTGCGCGAGCGAACTCTCGCGGAGGTACGCGTCGGCTTCGGCCTTCGCGATCAAGTAGTCCCGGAGTGGGTCGGGTCCGGATTCGGGATCGTCCGCACCCATCGAACTGAGCATGACGAACCGGTCAATACCCGCCTCTACCGTGGCATCGATGAGACGGATCGCACCATCCCGGTCGACGCCGTAGACGTCTTCACCGCCGGAGCCGGCGGCGAAGACGACCGCATCGCAGCCCTCGACGGCGTGATCGACGGCGTCGGTCAGATCGGCGACGACCGCCTCCGCGCCCGTTGCTTCCATCTCCTCGACCTGGTCGTCCGCGCGGACCATCGCGCGGACACCGTGATCGCTCGCGACGAGTTCAGTCGTGACGTGCTGGCCGACCTGTCCGTGGGAGCCGGCGACGAGGACGGTCGCGTTCGAATCGGTGGTGTCTACCATACGTCCCAGTCGGCGATGAAAGGGGATAGTGTTGGTCCCGAGGACTGCCGGGGTGAGTGTGTGGCACGAGCACTAACGGCAGTGATTCCGTGGCGCGAGTTCCAACAGAATGAAATGTTTGGACCGCGGTGTTTTTCCGGGATGGGGACGTAATAGGAGCGAGTAGATGACTACGGGCCAGTCCGAACACACAACTGACGCCGACATGGAGTGGTGCTACGATGCGGTTCATGGCGTTTCGCGGACCTTCTCGATCACCATCGACCGACTCGAGGAACCAATGGCGAAGCACATCTGCCTGGGCTACCTCTTGTGTCGGGTTGCTGATACGATCGAGGACGCGGGCCACATTCCGCCGGCGGAACAGACTGCCCTACTCTCGACATACGACCGCCTGCTCGATCCAAACGCAGCACAATCACTGGAGTCGTTCATGGACGACATCGAGCCGTGGCTTCCCGGTCCGGAAAACCGATCCAACGACTGGGAGGTCGTCGCCAACACGCCGCGCGTGGTAGCCACGTTCGAAACGCTCGACGAGGAACCCCGTGAGATCATGCGCGAACCCGTTCGTGAACTCGTCGACGGGATGGCGATGTTCACCGACCGGTACGCCGACGAGGGCGGACTGCGCCTCCAGACGCTCGACGAACTCGAGGAGTACTGCTGGTATGCCGCCGGAACCGTGGGGACGCTCATTACCGGACTGGTCGCCCGCAGTGCCTCCCCCGACCGAGCCGCGGAGATGCGGGACAACGCACGATCGTTCGCGTTGCTCTTACAACTGGTCAACATCGCCAAGGACGTCGAGACTGACTATCACGAAGAGAACAACGTCTATCTTCCCGCCGAGTGGCTGGCCGAGGAGAACGTCGACATCGAGGCCGTCACCGAGGTGGAAAACAAAAGCGGCGTGACGAACGTCGTCAAACGAATTACGGGCCGCGCGGAAACCTATCTCGATGATGCCCAGCGATATCTCGAAGTCGTCCCCGAATGCCACGGAAACCGCCTTTCGGCGTGGGCGATTCCGTATTTGCTCGCGGTCGGGACGATGCGCGAACTTCGCGAACGCCCCGAGGATGTCGTCGAGGAGGGGAACGTCAAAATCGCGCGCGCAGAGGTCTATGCGTTGATCCAACAGTTCGAGGAGGGCATGTCCCGCTCGCGGCTCGACGAACTCCGGAGCAAGATGGCCGAACAGCCGCTTCACCACTAACTGGCCGAACTGACCGTCGAATTCTACAGCGCAGAAGGCGTGTCGACGACTGGAAGTGCCGACGGTGAGTCACAACGACGAGAATCACTCCGCTGCCACGCGCCGGCCGATCAGGGAGAGAACGTATCCGACGAGTCCGGCCCCGAGCGACCACGGGAGGAACAGCAAGACGCCGACATACAGCAGTGAAAGCGAACTGCCGTACGGCGCAAAGGCAGTCGCTACTGCGAGCGGTCCCAGAACGGCGAGTGCGCTGTAAGCCCACACAGCAGCGGTATCGCCGCGTTCGAGCGCGTGCCCGAGCGGGAGGAACGCCGCGGCGGCGAGGACGAACGAGCCGACGAGGACTGCGTTCGGGAATCCGAACGCAATCCAAATTCCGACGGTGAGGACGGCTCCCGCGCCGAACGCGAGCAGCGAAAGCGTTCGTCGCCCGAGGGAGAGACCGAGCGCACCACAGCCCGTCTCGATCGCAGTGTGGCCGCGGGCGCTGATCGAGCGCCGAGCGCCGAACCTCCCGGTCCGTCCGATCCCGAACTGCCTCGTCGTAACCGTTACAAAGCCTAGAACGACGACGGGAACGACTCCTGCGCGGACGGCGTGTGACGTTACCAGCGGCCCGAACGTCACCGCTGCCCCGCCCCAGGAAGCGAGCGTGCCGGCAACGCCGGCCGGTCCGTAGGTAACGTATGTCCGACTGCTGAACTCATCAGTAGCGAACTCGTCTGCAGCGGACTCACGAGTCCACGTCAGCGTTCCATCCTCGGCGGCGGAACCCGACGGCGAGTTCGTCGCCGCGTACCCGTCCGGCAGGTGAATCGAAACCCGCTCGGCGACGAGGTCGTACCGGTCGGACGTGTCGCCGGCGTAGAAGTAATCGAGAACCCAGCCGTCGCCGACCGCTGAACTCGCGACGCCCGGAACGGTATAGTTGACGCGGACCGTCTGGCTTTCGGGATCGACCGACGGCGTAATGTCCCGGGCATCGTCGGCAGCGACGTCGTAGCGGTGCCAGCCGTCCTCGACGGCGGCCTCGAGCGCGGTGGTATTCGTGCGGTAGGTTTCGGCCGCCGTGTCGTTGACGGGGACGTGAGCGACCCAGCGCGAGTCACCGGTTTCGTCGACGTGGATGTCGAGCGTTCCCGGCCCGGTCGCTCCGTCGATTGAGTCCGGACCGCAGACGCCACAGATAGACAGCGGTGGTGGGGCAGCAGCGACGAGCGAGACGGCCGTGAGACAGCAGAGGGCGACGAAAGAGAGAGCGAGCGCCGAACGCGCGACCACAGCGAGGGACGGGAGTGAGCGCATATCCCACAATTGATGTTGGAAATTATAATTGTTTGGATCAATTGAACGATCGTCGCCGGGAACGTGATCGTCGAACTGTTGTACGGGCTGTCTGTCAGCATAATCGATAGGCGAACCACCGAATTTAGCCCGGATGTCCTGAGTCCGTTGCAGCATCCTTCTCCCGCCCGCTGTTCACGGTACGAACGCGTCTGACGGGAGTCAACTCGAGGACAAGTTTCAAGGCTAGACAGTGAGAGCTACGGACGAGCGGTGACTCGCGTGAGTAAAGAACAGTTCGTAACCGAGTCGGGGGAGCCGAGTTCGGGGCGCGGCCGAGAGCGGGGTACGGGGGCGAGAACAGACCACCAGCACGAGGACGACACCAGTCAAACGGCGGTCGAAACGAGGGCCGAAGACGGTGGAAGTGAGTGCGATACCGAGCCCAGTAGTGATGCTGACGCTGACAACGACGCTGACGGCGATGCCGATGCCGGCAGAACCGACACCGCCGAAAGCGGGGCGCAGGAAACGGACGCCGGACCGCGAACGATCAGCCTCGATATCGGCCTCGGGATCGAACTCGAGATCGATCCCGACGCCGACGAGGTGTTCGAGGTGGAGACGACCGGGCAGTCACGGGGGCTTCCCAGATCGAACTCGCGGTTCGAATCGGCAGAACGGGCGTCGCTTGCGGCCGCGGATATCGAGCCCGAGGCAGTTGCGAACAAGGAATACTCCTACCAGATGCTGCTCGAAACGGAGGTCGACGAAGCCCTTGCGGACCGCCTTCGGCGGCGGTTTTCGCTGCCGTGGTCGTTCCAGACGGACGACGACCACAGTCTCGACCGACGCTCGAACGAAGTTCGCGGGCTCGGAGCAGCCGAACGCGCCTGGATCGCAGCGAGCGGTGACGAGGCGTGGCAGACCTTCGAGGAAACGGCTCCGGACGCTGATGACAACGAGGAAACCGTGATCGACGGGGACCAGACAGACGCCGAACGCGACAGCGAGAATCGGCCCTGGCCGCGACCAACGCCGGTGACGACGGTAACCGGAGTCGGCCCGGACGACGCCGAGACACTCGCCGAGGCGGGCATCCGCTCTGCGGAACGACTGGCGACAATCAACGCCGCGACCGTTGCCCGCCTCCTTGAACTCGACGTGCTCCACGTTCGGACGTGGCGTCACAACGCGCGCGAAGTCACCAACTAATCACGGACTGGCGAGTGTAACCAGCTCACAAACGCCGGACTGGACGCCGGTTCCGAACACTTACTACCCAAATGAGTAATTTCGATAATGCGGACCATCAGAGATATATAGCGGCCTAGTGGACCATCAAACAGATGATTCCGATCGACGATTCCCCGATCGTTCGTGACGGTAAAACACTGATCCTCGCGATGGACCACGGGCTGGAACACGGACCGACCGATTTCGCGGACGTGCCGGAGAAACTCGACCCGGAGACGGTCTTCGAGACGGCAACCCACGACGCCGTCACCGCGATGGCCGTCCAGAAGGGAATCGCGGAGGGGTACTACCCGAGCTACGAGGACGACGTGAATCTGCTGGCCAAACTCAACGGCACCTCGAACATGTGGATGGGCGAACCCGACTCCTCGATCAACTGGTCGGTCGACTACGCTGCAGAGGTGGGGGCCGACGCCATCGGCTTTACCGTCTACAGCGGCTCGAACCATGAAGTCGAGATGTACGAAGAGTTCCGGAAGGCCCAGGAAAAGGCCCGCGAGTACGACCTGCCGGTCGTCATGTGGTCCTACCCGCGCGGACAGGGGCTCAAGAACGACACCAAACCGGGCACGATCGCCTACGCCAGCCGCATCGCGCTCGAACTCGGAGCTGACATTGCGAAGGTAAAGTATCCCGGCAGCCCCGAGGCAATGCAACACGCCTGCAAGGCTGCGGGCGATATGAACGTCGTCATGAGCGGCGGCTCGAAAACCTCGGATTACGAGTTCCTTTCGACGGTCGAGGCGGCGGTCAACGCCGGCTGCACCGGCCTTGCCGTCGGCCGGAACGTCTGGCAGCGCGATGACCCAACCCGCCTCCTCGATGCGCTCGAAAAGGTTATTTACGAGGAGGAAACCGCCGACGCTGCACTCGAGGACTAACGCTGCATGACGGTATCCGATCCGATCGTCGAGAGCGTCATCACGACGCTCAGTCGTTCGGTAACGGAGATTCGACAGGGGTTGGTCGGTCGCCGCGGGAGTGCAAACGCCGAGAACCCGAGCGGCGAAACCCAGATGGAAGCCGACATCTGGGCGGATGATCTGCTCGCAGACCGTCTCTCCTCGATCGATGGCATCAGTCAGTACGCAAGCGAAGAGCGAGACACGGTTCTCGACTGTGGGGACGGGGACGGGACCTCGACCGGGGACGGCTACGCCGTCGCAGTCGACCCGCTCGATGGCTCCTCGAACCTCAAATCGAACAACGCTATGGGGACCATCGTCGGCATCTACGACGCCCACCTGCCAGCCCGCGGCGATGAACTCGTCGCGGCGGCGTACGTGCTCTACGGACCGATCACGACGATGGTCTTGGCGACCGACGAGACTGTCTCAGAGTACGAATTGACAGGTGGCGAGCGACGACTCGTTCGCCGCGACGTGACGCTCCCCGAGGACCCCGTCGTCTACGGCTTCGGCGGCCGCGTTCCCGACTGGACCGACGAGTTCAGGAGTTACGCTCGCGAGATCGAACAGGAGTACAAACTCCGGTACGGTGGCGCGATGATCGGCGATATCAATCAAGTGCTGACCTACGGCGGGGTATTCGGCTATCCGGGACTCGTCTCCCGTCCGGAGGGGAAGCTTCGGTTGCAGTTCGAAGGCAATCCGATCGGGTACATCGTCGAACGGGCGGGCGGCAGGTCCTCGAACGGACACCAGTCGCTGTTGACGGTTGCTCCGAACGCTGACGACATCCACGAGCGGACGCCGGTATTCGTCGGCAACGACGCGCTGATCGATCGACTCGAAGCTGAACTCGCGGATGCACGCGTGTAGCTGAGTGCGATCGGTCGTGTCGGGCGCTGTGCGGTGCTATTCGTAGCTGTCTACCACTTCTCGCTGCTATTCGATACTGTTCGATTCTTCTCGCTGTTCCTCGCTGGTTCTCGGTGGCTGCGTGGATGCGGCAAACGCCTGCCGACGGCGAGGCCGTCGGCGTCTCAGTTGGGGCTCAGCTACTGAGCCAGGGCCGAGTTATGGAAACGTAGCCGCCAACGGAGACCACGACCAGTCCGTAGAACGCCACCTGCGGTATCCCGGTTCGAAGAGCGACTAGTGTCAACAAGAGGACGAGGGCCAGAATCGCGATAGCATCGACGACGATCGTGAGGCCGGCCATGGCGACACTCCCCAGTCCTGCTTCGGCCGGTGAACGCCCGGAATCGGACGGGGAGGCGGTCGCTGTCTCATCCGCGGATGCACCTCCGGAACCACCGTCGGCGTCGGATCCGGAGGTGGGACTGGAGCCAGCAGTGTGACGCCGAACGCGCGTTGGCTCTCGATCGCGCTCGCGGGGTGATCGTCGATCACTCATCGTTCACCGAGCGGTATTCACTGCAGGACGTACTCGCCGAGGCCGGTTCGCTGGTCGGTTGGTGGTTAGAAGTGATAGCCATGGCGTTCAGTCATCTTGTATGCACCAACGCCCCAGACGTAACTCTGGCCGGGCCACCAGGTTCGAGCGTTGTTGAATCCCGCAATGAGGACATCGCCGTCCGCACCGTCTGGATCTTCGTGAAAGCTAACCGAGCCGCTATCCCCGTCGGTCAGGTCCATTTCGCCACCCCAGCGAATCTGCCCACGCCGACAGAACGCCTCCGTGAAGCAGGTAACGGCGTCGATTCCCTGAATGGCGCCGGTCGTATGGCCGGTCATCGCACCGACTTTCTCGAGGCGCTCGCCGCGAGCCATGAGGTCTGCAAGGCCGAATCTCGTGTACTGTCCGCGCACGCGGAATGGCGACGGCGAGTCGATTAGACTCGTCGGCTCGAGTTCACCGGTCGGCTCGACCGTCGCGAGGTCGAGGACGGGGGGGGTAGTTGAGAGCGTGCCGATCGCGACCGGATCGCCCCCCTCGATGGGAAGCGTGAGGCGCGTCTCATCTTCCGATGCCGACTTGAAGGCGTGATTCGCGGTGACGAAGAGCGACTGTTCCCTCTCCGGGTGATACAGTGCTGGCCCGAGCGTCGCCAGACTCGTGGCTGTCTCACAGGCAACGCCGCTTGGAGCATAGCCATTGTGGGCCTGTTCGACGAGTCGCGGTTCGAACGAATCCGCACCCCTCTCGAGATCGTCGAGGTCATCGATACCCTCGTCGTCGAAATCGTCTCCCTCGAAAATAGTCTCGATGTCGACCGGGAAGCCAGCAATGAGCTGTTCGATGAACTCGCGCAGTGACACCCAATCCCGCGAGATACCGACCGAGACGGCCGCCGTCCCGTTCTCGTAGGAACCGGGGACGACCGCACTGCCTAGATACCCGGTAAAGGCGACCTGTGCCAGGAGTTCGTTCAGTTCGAACGCTTTCTTGACGGCAGCGTACCACTCCGCAGGGACGTATCGCGTCCGCTCCGTCAGCGACCAGGGATCATCCGGGTCCTCCCTGACCAGCGCAGTGACGACCGGAACCTCCCCGTCGCCGGCCGAGAGAAAATCATCAACACCGAGAAACTGCGCGACCCCGATCGCGTACCCGCCGGTCGCAAGCGTCCGAATGAACTCGCGGCGGTCCATCCCCCCATCGAGTTGCTCACGGAGCGTCGATAGTCGCTGAACAGCCCCCGAATCACTCTTCTCTGACATAAACTGATAGCCGATTCCGTCTTCGGTTCCACCACCTCACGCTAAAGCTAATATTCACGTACACGGGTCACTCAAGTACGCCTCGTACGATCGAGCGAGCTGCGAATAGACGTTCTGCCTGCAGTCGCCACCATTTTGGCCACCACAAATAAAATATCTGGTATCTGTCGTGGCGGAGAATTTGCTTATAATATCTGTCTCACTGAACGCAACCGTTCGTGGGTCCTGAGTCACTACCTGAACTCGTCTCCGTGCTGGTGACCGCGGAGACACCACAACCGACACACCGCTACGCGGGTCGTGCCAGCCGTTCCAGCACGCACCTCCCGTCGCCTGTTCGAGGGGGGTTGCCGCCCTGTCGTGCAACGGGTGGCTCGACTCGTCGTCCGCTCTCGTTATGACTCCCGTGAATCCTCGTGAGTAACTGACCGGAGCGGGCGCTGGCTCTCTACAGCACTTCGCCGGCCCGTATTCGTTCGCGCCCCTCGTTCGAGTTTATCACTGCTTACTCGGCCGTAATGACCGATGATACCGATCTATGGTTCGGATAACAATACCGCCGCTTCGCGACCCATCGATCGGAAGAGCCTCTCGATGGGCACGTGGCCAGTCTCGGGCCGCTCCCGGTTCGATTCCGGGCGAGAGCCTATGCAATCCAACGGCGTCCTCCGCTCTCGCGGATTAGCGGTCGCCATTACGCCGTCCGAACTCGAACGGCTGCTCTGGGGACTCGTCGCCGTCTCACTCATCGGGGACGTACTCACGACCTTCGTCGGACTCCACCTCGGTCTGACGGAGTCGAACCCGGTCGCTCACAGCGCAATCACGGGCTACGGCGTCATCGGAATGCTCGCGCTCAAAGCCGGCGCACTGGCCGTCGGACTCGCCTGTCGACCCCTGCTTCCGCCAACGTATCGAGCGGTCGTTCCAGCCGGCCTCGCGATTCCGTGGACGCTCGCCGTCGGCATCAACGTCTACATGATCTCGACGGTCGTCTGATATCGCCCGATCGACGTCGCACAAACTGACGGGTTTCACCGACCGATCACCGAACCGTTTCGCGTTCATCGAGCGCCCGGCGCACCGCACGAACCTCTTCGCGGACCGCCTGCCACTGCGCGAGCGTCCCCGGAATCGACTCCGAACGAGTCGAGCGCGAGGCAGCCTCATTTTGCAGTCGCCGATCACGACACCGGGACCGATACCGATCGAGCGTCCGCCGAACTGAACTCGGGTCATCGACGTTCCAGAACGCGAGGGGCGCGCCGCCAGCAGTATCGATCGAGACGGTGCCATGCCCGACAAACCGACCCGCAACGCCCTGCGTGACCGTCGTATTCTGGATGTGTTCGAGTGAAACCGTTCGGACGGAGCGTCCGAGCACCCCCTGCCTGATCGCAACTCGCCGCGTCGTGATCACGAATACCGTTCGCGAGAGACGCGCGTACTGCCAGGCCGTCGGAACGGCAAGGAGCGCCACCAGCAGGAGTCCCTGCCATGGGACGAGTTCACTGACGACGGCGGCGAGGAGTGTGAGCGTTCCCAGGAGCGTGACGGCGAGCCAGGGATAGATGGTCTGGATACGCGGGCAGCCACGCCACCGGACGGATTCGTCGGGAGCGAGTGCAAGCCAGGCGAGTTCGGCGTCACCGAGCGCCGTGGACTCGGATGGAGCCGGAGAGTCGGCTGCAGCCTCGCGTTTGCCGGCAGGCTCACCGGACGTGCTATCGTATGAGTTCATGACCGGGACGATTGGTCGTCGTACGTGTGCGTGCGTGACCGGTTCGCGTTCGTCTCTGCGTTGCCGTTTGCGTCTGTATTGTCGTCGTTCGTCTCTGTGTTGTCGTCGGTGTGAGTCCGATCGGTTCCCGTGCGAGCACCGGCCCCTGCGTGGCGGTCACGGTCGTCCGAGGGGCCGGTCCCGTGAGCGCCCTCCGACTCCTCCAGCAGTTCGCGGATCGTCCGGAGTTCGGTGCGAATATCGACGAGTACGTCCGCTTTCGTTGCATCACTGCCCGCTTGCGGTTCGGAATCGGTCTGTTGCGGTGCTCCTCGCCCGCGGCGACCGCGCCGTGTTCGATCGAGTTGTTCGCTGAGCAGTTGCTGTACTCCCGTCGGATCCGGCACTGATTTGAACGACATTTCGACGCCCGACCCGCCCGCAGTGCTGATCTCGACCGTTCCGTAGCCGAGTCGCGTTCCGAGGGCGGATTGGGAGTAGGAACTGTCCTGTACCTTCTCGTGTTCGATGCGCTTGACATCTCGCGAGAGGATACCCGTCTTCCGGTAGAGTGCACGGTTCGTGACGACGTACTGGGTGTTCGTCACGCGGAGATACTCGGCCGCGATGATGACGAGCCCGATCAGCACGATCGAGAGCGGAATGCCGATGAGCACCACCGGGAGGAGCGTTCGCCGATCCGGGCCGCTCTCCCAGACGAGTTCTTCGTCGTCGTCTATCGTGAGCCACTCCAGATCGGCGTCAGTCTGTGGCGCGCTCATTGGGTGGGGTCGTCGACGAACTCGCGTTTCAACGAGAGAACGGTCCGGTCGAACGCGCAGACGAGGTCGTCGTCCTGGTTGAAGGCCTCGACGTGCATGGTGACGACGCCGCGCTCGCCGTCGCTGGTCTCGCGCTTGTCCGTGACCGTCGACTGGGCGCGGATGGTATCGCCGTGAAAGACCGGCTGGGGATGTTCGACGTTGTCGTACGAGAGATTCGCGACGATAGTGCCGTCGGTCGTCTCGGGGATCGAAACGCCGACGGCGAGACTCATGGTGTAGAGCCCGTTGACCAGCCGTTCGCCGAACTCGGTGTCGTCCGCGAACTCGGCGTCGAGATGCAGCGGTTGCTGGTTCATCGTCATATCGCAGAACCGTTGGTTGTCGCTTTCTGAAATCGTTCGCCGACGCTCGTGGGCAATCGTCTCGCCGACTGTGAACTCCTCGTAGTACAGCCCGGTCATAGAGTCGCAGTGGGCCAGCGCCACCAAAAAACTAGTGTCGTGTCCCGGCACAATCACCGATCGATGCGAACCACCTGCCCGCTCGTGCGGACAAACGCGAGCGCGTTACTCGACTAAATCCGTCTCCTCGCCCGCGTCCCGCTGCACCCAGATCGTCTTCGTGTTCACGAACTCGCGAATGCCCTCGCGCGCGAGTTCGCGACCGTAGCCCGAATCTTTCACGCCGCCGAAGGGCAGTCGCGGGTCCGACTTGACGAGTTCGTTGACGAACGCTAGGCCGGATTCGAACTCGCGGGCGACGCGCTCGCCGCGGTCCAGGTCCTCGGTCCAGACGCTCGCTCCCAGCCCGAACCGGGTGTCGTTCGCCTTCTCGATCGCGGCGTCCTCATCGGGGACGCGAAACACTGTCGCGACGGGGCCGAACAACTCCTCGCTGTCGGCGGGCGCGTCCGCGGGAACGTCCGTCAGTACCGTCGGCGGGTAGAAGGCACCCTCGCGGTCCATCGGCTCGCCGCCCAGTCGAACCTCGCCGCCCTGATCGACCGTCTCTTGGACTTGCTCGTGAAGCTGATCAGCCAGATCGTCGCGGGCCTGCGGGCCGATGTCCGTCTCCTCGGCCATCGGATCGCCGACGACCTGGTCGTCCATCTCCTCGACGAACCGATCGATGAACTCGTCGTAGACGTCCTCGACGACGACGAATCGCTTGGCTGCAATACAGGACTGCCCGGAGTTCAGCAGTCGGGCCTGGACTGCCGTCTCGACGGTCTCGTCCATCGGGGCGTCCTCGAGCACGACGAAGGGGTCGCTGCCGCCGAGTTCGAGAACGGTCTTCTTGAGTTCGCTGCCGGCGGTTTCGGCGACGGCTCGACCCGCCCCGTCGCTGCCGGTGAGCGTAACGCCGGCGATGCGGTCGTCTTCGATCACTGCGTCGATCTCGTCGGAACCGATCAACAGCGTCGAAAAGACGTTCTCCGGGAAGCCCGCTTCGCGGAACACGTCTTCGATGGCGCGCGCACAGCCGGGGACGTTCGAGGCGTGTTTCAACAGCCCCACGTTGCCCGCGACGAGGTTCGGGGCAGCGAATCGAAACACCTGCCAGAACGGGAAGTTCCACGGCATAATCGCGAGGATCGGTCCCAGCGGCTGGTGGGCGACGACCGTCCGCGCGTTCGGCTCGCCCGCGACGACCTCGTCCCCTAAGAACTCGGCCGCGTGCTCGGCATAGTAGTCACAGACCCACGCGCACTTCTCGACCTCCGAGCGCGCCTGGTCGATCGGTTTCCCCATCTCCGCCGTCATCAGTTCCGCGTACTCCTCGCTGCCGTCTCGAAGCACATCGCCCGCGGCGGCGAGCAGTTGCTGGCGCGTCTCGATGGGGACCGTCTGCCACTCCTCGAACGTCTCCGTCGCGTTCTCGAGATGGTCGTCCCACATGTCCGAGTCCGCCTCGTAGGTGTCGATGGTCTCGCCGGTCGCCGGATTCGTGCTCTCGATACTCATGCGGAGAGCCACCACGAGGAGACACTTGAACAGCCCCGGTTAGGACGCAACCACAACTCGCGGTCACCGGGTGACCGTCGCGCTGAACTCGATGGGTGGCAAAAATCAATGGCAGCAAGCGAGGGATCCTCGAGAACAAATTGACCGAAGACCGATCGAACCGGCAATTGCAAGTATTGCACGAATTCAATCTGAGTAACAAGGGTTATGGCAGTGGACCGGAAACTGCCACATCTACACCCGCCTGACAGTCACGCTGTGACTGCCCATTCACTATGGGGCGTCCGATCGTCGTTCCACGCGGGGACTCCACTCTCTGACTATGACAGCAGCCGAACCGACAACGGAATCGGAAATAGAGGAGGAGGAAAGTGCCGTCGAAACAGCCCGCCGCCAGCTCGAACGCGCAGCCGCCCATCTCGATGTCGACGAAGGCATCGTCGAACGGCTCCGCCACCCGACGAGCGTCTACCGCGTCACGATTCCCCTCGAGCGCGATGATGGAACGCGCGAGATGTTCACCGGCTATCGCGCCCACCACGACAGCGTTCGCGGCCCCTACAAGGGCGGGCTGCGCTATCACCCAGCCGTCAACGAGGAGGAGTGCGTTGGGCTCTCGATGTGGATGACCTGGAAGTGCGCCGTGATGGACCTCCCCTTTGGCGGCGCGAAAGGCGGCGTCGTCGTCGACCCCAAGGACCTCAGCTCCGACGAAAAGGAACGGCTCACCCGCCGCTTTGCGGAAGAGCTTCGTCCAGTCATCGGATCGAAAACCGACATTCCTGCACCCGACATGGGCACCGATCCGAAGACGATGGCCTGGTTCATGGACGCCTACTCGATGCAGGAAGGCGAAACCGAGCCCGGCGTCGTCACCGGCAAACCCCCGGTCATCGGCGGCTCTTACGGCCGTGAGAAGGCTCCCGGCCGCAGCGTCGGTATCATCACCGAACAGGCGATCGACTACTACGACTGGGACGTTACCGATACGACCGTTGCCGTCCAGGGATTCGGCAGTGTCGGGGCGAATGCCGCCCGCTATCTCGACGATCTCGGCGCTTCCATCGTCGCCGTCTCCGACATCGACGGCGCGATCTACGACCCGGACGGCTTCGACACGAACGACGTCGAAGACCACGACGAAACCCCCGGTATGGTCTCCGGCTACGCTGACGCGCAGTCTCTCTCGAACGAAGAACTCCTTGAACTCGACGTCGACGTGCTTATCCCCGCCGCAATCGGCAACGTGCTGACCGGCGAAAACGCTCGCCGCGTCCAGGCGGACATGATCGTCGAAGGGGCAAACGGACCCACGACCTCGACGGCGGGTCAAATCTTCGAAGAGCGCGATATTCCCGTCATCCCCGACATCCTCGCCAACGCCGGCGGCGTCACCGTCTCGTACTTCGAGTGGCTGCAGGACATCAACCGACGCTCCTGGCGGCTCGAACGCGTCCACGAAGAACTCCAGACGGAAATGCTGCGCGCCTGGGGGTGCGTCCGCGACGAGTACGACGCCCGCGATATCACCTGGCGCGATGCAGCCTACATCGTCGCACTCGAACGAATCGCCGAGGCACACGACGCCCGCGGCCTCTGGCCGTAACACGACCGCGATCGATTCTCCGCTTCAGTATCGCAGTGATTCTCGCCGCCCCCACCCCCTGTTCAGACTGAAAGCGGCGCGAACCGCCCCGGGGTAGAACTCGACATACTCACGCGAGATTCTGTCTCCCCCACCCCCGTCGTTCAGACTGAACTCACGAAAACGAGGAGAGGTCCGTCTCGATATCGCGCTTGTGCGAGGACCCGCCGGTATTCGCGAGCTGATCGTAGGCTGGTAACTCTTCGAGCGACGAGTCGCGTCGAACCGCCTTGACGATGTGTTTCGGGTCCGTCACGAGCCGATGGAGGAGATAGCTCCCCTGCGAACGGCCACCGCCCGTCTTTTCTGACTCGATGACGCCGAGGAAGGCCTGTTCTTTGAGCTGTCGGTACAGACCGTTCTCCGTGATCGGATCGTTTGCAACCATCTCGCAGATTCCGACGTATCGCTGGTAGATTTCCCGCGTCTTGTACGTCTCGCGGTCACCGGTGATAATACGGCTCGCAAGCGAGTAGAGCGCGAGTTTTGCATGGACCGTCGCCCCGCTCGTCAGTTCTTCGATGCGATTGATCTCGGCGACCTCTTGGGCCTGCTGGATGTGGCTCTCAGAGACGGTCTCCGAGCCCGTCCGCCGAGCGAGTTCACCTGCCTCCTTGAGAATCTCGATTGCTTTTCGGGCGTCGCCGTGTTTCTTCGCGGCGAGGGCGGCGCAGAGTTCGATCGTCCCGTCCTCGAGAACGTCGGGCTGGAAGGCGTCCTCGCGGTTTCGCATGATCTCACGGAGCTGGGAGGCGTCGTAGGGGTGAAAGAACAGTTCGCGATGACCGAAACTGCTGTCGATGCGTTCGTCGAGCGTTTCGCGGTACTGGACCTTGTTGCTGATGCCGATCACGCCGATGTAGGCGTCGGTTTTACGCGCTTCGCGAGCGCGGGAGAGTTGCATCAGGATGTTGCTGTTATCGAGTTTGTCGATCTCGTCGAGAATGATGATCGTCGCGTCGAAAAACGACTCCAGGATTCTCCAGATGTGTTGGTAGTACTCCATCGTCCCGACGCCGCGAAGCGGGATGTGGTCCTGGTAGCTCGTTTGTTCCGTGAGGTTGAGCGCGAGTTGTCGCGTTGCCCGCGTTTCCGTATTCGCCTCGGAGCAGTCGACGTAGAGGACGCTACAGTCGATATCGTTGTCCCGAGCGGCATCCTGTGCTCGCGTCGCAACGTGGCGAGAGATGAGACTCTTTCCGGTACCGGTCTTGCCGTAGATCATCACGTTGTTCGGCGGATCGCCGCGAGTGATCGCGCCGACTTCGGCAGCGACTGACTGAATTTCGTTGTCCCGGCCGACAATGCGATCCTCATCGGGAACGTGTCCGACGTGTAAGAGTTCTTTCCGATTGAAAATCGGATCGTGAGATTGAAAGAGCGGGTCCCCACCAGCCGTATCAGCCATGCTTCCATTCTGGAAGACAGGTGTTATAAAACCAGGGGAAAGAATTCAGACTGATAACGAACAGCAATGATAGAAATATTCCGAGATGAGCGTCAGATACCACCGTATAGCACGAGTTCGTGTTCGAGTTCTCGGAACCAGTGCTCCGAACGGGCCCGCCCCTGATTCAGAGTGAAACGGGCGAAGGTGGGGATGGGTCACGACGGGTCGGTACCGAGCGTACCGTTGCGGTGGTCCTAAATAGAGCGATACGGCGAGGAGGGACGGATCGCCAAGTACGGATCACCAAGCGGACGAAACTGTGAGCCGTTCCTACTCGAACTGCCAGCGCGTCGAGGAAACCGACGCATCCAGACCGAAGCCGAAGACCGTCTCCGGGGTTACTTCGTACACCTCGTACGGTGGGTCCCCTGCAGTGGGAGCGCCAGCAGCGTAAAATGCACCGTCACGAATCTCAACTTCCCACTCGTATTTAGTCGCATACATATCGGCCGCGTCCTGGAGCGCGGTTTCGTCGCTCCGCTTCGCCGCCTCGCCTTCGATCACGAAGTGGAACGTGTCCGTTTCGGCCGCGAGACTGCAGAAGGGACCGGCTGTGAGATTCCCAACCTTCCGCGTGGCTGCTCCCGAACAGAAGTACATCGCGTCCGCGACCCAAACGGCGAGCAACGGCCGGACGTGCGGCCGACCGTCCGGATGCACCGTTGCGAGCCAGTAGTAATCGGCTGCCGCAAGCTGCTCGCGCGCATCCGCCTACGCAGTCGCGTTACCGTCTTTGAGGGGCTGTGTTTCCGGTTGTTTTCTTCGAGTCATCGATGCTCACCATACTTTCTTCGGTCGCTACCCACAGGAACAGCGCGCCACACGGCAAATAGACGATAAAACGACGATAACCAGTGTGTAACCGCTCTGTCCAATCTGTAACCGTTCTTTCCCCAGTTGTTCTTCCGTCCTAGTCTAGTTTTGTATTGTATGTTATGATACCAGAAATACTCGCCGAAAACGGTTCATCTATATCTCACACTCGTCCCCTCACCGAAACCGGCGACGAACCCCCCGCCTCTTCCACCCCCCACCCGGCCCTTGACCGAATACACTCTGAATCGGGGGTGCCCCTGGTCGAGTACACCCGACGTATCGGTTCGGCAATTACTGCACCGGCTCTCACCCGCTATCACGTTCGAAAACAGGTACTGCTTACCGTGAGGATCGTCGATAGTTCACGAGAATACCACCCCCGATTCAGAGTGAAAACGATTCGACGGACCCCCGCCTCTCACGCCGGCCGTTTCACTTTGAACGACGGGTGTCTCAGCGAGTAATCGGGCGGTGAGCACACTCGGTTCCACTACGATGGGCGAACTCCGTAATCCGTACTTTCACGTCACCACTTCACGCACACTGAGATATGGTACGGCGTAGTCTCCTCTTCACACCCGGTGATCGTCCGAAAATGCTCCGCAAAGCGCCCGAATCAGGTGCCGACACGATCGTCTTCGATTTCGAAGATGCAGTGGCACCCAGTCAGAAAGACACGGCCCGAGAAACGGTCCGCGAGGTCCTCTCGGACCCCGAGTTCGTGCCGGATTGTGAAGTTTGCGTGCGCGTTAACACGTCGTCCGCGTCCATCGCCGCGGATCTCGAGGCACTGCTCGCTCACGGACCCATCCGACTCGACAGTCTGTTGCTCCCGAAAGTCGAGCACCCTGACGACGTCGAAGCCCTCGTCGGTGAACTCGAACGGTTTGACAGCGGCGACGCTGACGTCCCCGTTCTCGCATTGATCGAAACCGCTCGCGGCGTCCTCGCCGCACCCGACATCGCCACCGTTCCGGTAACCGACGCACTCGTCTTCGGCGCTGAAGACCTCTCAGCCGATATCGGAGCCACGCGAACCGACGACGGGACCGAAGTGCTCTACGCCCGCGAACGCGTCGTGCTCGCCGCCGCTGCGAACGACTGTTCCGCAATCGATACCGTCTTCACCGATTTCGGGGACGAGACGGGACTGATCGACGAAACCGAGTTCGCGATCCAACTCGGGTACGACGGTAAACTCGCGATTCATCCTGCCCAGGTCGACCCGATCAACGACGCGTTCACGCCAACGGCTGAAGAACTCGAGTGGGCAAGAGACGTGCTGGACGCGAAACGAGACGCCGACGCTGACGGCCGCGGTGTCTTCGAAGTCGACGGACAGATGATCGACGCGCCGCTGATCGCCCAGGCAGAACGAATCGAGGCCCGAGCCGCGGCGGATTCCACGGACGAAGACGGCAGTCCCGACAGCTAGCTGCTCCGTCTGTCCCCGATCCGCCCCAATTGTCACTCAGTGCCATCGCACAGAATATAATGGGATCTATAATCCTTATATTGTGTTTTACTTACTATGGATGTCTTCGTCACGCTTATTTCCGGTTCGCTAGAACTGGGGTGTAATGGTAGCAGACATCAATCCATTCGAGAGCCTCCAGTCGCAGATCGACGACGCGGCGGCGCACCTCGACATCGGCGACGACGTCATCGAACGGCTCAAACACCCGGAACGAGTTCTCGAAACGAACCTCACGGTCGAACTCGACGACGGTGAACTCCAGCGGTTCAAAGCGTTCCGCTCGCAGTTTAACGGCGACCGCGGCCCGTACAAAGGCGGGATCCGCTACCACCCGAACGTCTCCCGCGACGAGGTCAAGGCCCTGTCGGGCTGGATGGTCTACAAGTGCGCCATCGTCGACATCCCCTACGGCGGCGGCAAGGGCGGTATTATCATCGACCCCGATGACTACTCCGAAAGCGAACTCGAACGCCTGACGCGGTCGTTCGCAACCGAACTCCGTCCGCTCATTGGTGTGGACCGCGATATCCCCGCCCCCGACGTGAACACGGGTCAGCGGGAGATGAACTGGATCAAGGACACCTACGAAACGCTCGAGAACACCACCGAACCGGGCGTCATTACGGGGAAAAACATCGCGAGCGGCGGTAGCGAGGGCCGCGTCGAGGCGACCGGGCGCTCGACGGTCATCGCCGCGCGCGAGGCGTTCGACTACCTCGACAAGGACCTCAAGGACGCGACCGTGGCCGTCCAGGGCTACGGAAATGCCGGCTGGATCGCCGCCAAACTCATCGACGAGATGGGAGCCACCGTCGTCGCCGCGAGCGACTCGAGCGGCGGTATCTACAATCCCGACGGCTTCGATCCGGTTGCCGCGAGGGACCACAAAAACGAAACCGGCAGCGTCGTCGGCTACGAGGACAGCGTCGAGGAGGTAACCAACGAGGACGTACTCACGATGGATGTCGATCTGCTCATCCCCGCCGCACTCGAGAACGCAATCGACCGCGACCTTGCCACGGACGTCACCGCCGACGTCATCTCCGAGGCCGCGAACGGACCGTTGACGCCCGAAGCCGACGAAGTCCTTCAGAAACAGGACACCTTCGTCATCCCGGACATCCTCGCAAACGCCGGCGGTGTTACCGTCTCGTACTTCGAGTGGGTCCAGAACCGCCAGCGCTTTTCCTGGAGCGAACAGCGCGTCAACGACGAACTCGAGACGCTCATCGTCGACGCCTTCGATGCGCTCGTCGATACCTACGAAACGTACGACCTCGACAATCCTCGGACTGCCGCTTACGTCGTCGCAGTCGACCGCGTCGCCAACGCCTACGAGGAAGCGGGTAGCTTCCCCTGATCGGCAACCCAACTGTCGTATCGCTCTCGACCGTCAGTTACCGTTGAGTTCCCGTGAGGTTCTGTTAGAGCGATACGTAGTTCTTCACCGATCGCGGTCTTTTTCCACGTCCACCCGATAGGACACATGGACAACGCGTGAGCATACGGGACCGACTCGATCACTATCGCGAAGAGGCCCTCCACAAGCTTACTGTCGCGATTCAGGAGGAACACACGCCCCACGAGGTCGCCGCCAGTTTCGCCATCGGGATTTTCGTGACGGCATTGCCATCCGGTGGTCTCGGTATCGGCTTGTTCTTCGTGTTCAGCGCCCTGTGGTCGTGGATCTGCAAGCCGGCACTGTTCGCCTCCATCGCCGTCCTCAACCCGTTCGTCAAACCCGTCGTCTACCTTTCGAGTGTTCACGTCGGCGGCGTCCTCCTCGGCACCAGTCCGATCCGTTCGCAGGAAACGATAACCGAATCCGCCACCGCCACCGTTCACCAACTGATCGTCGGCAACGTCGTGTTCGCGACGGTGCTTGCGGCCATCGGTTACGTTATCGTTCGGCGACTGACGCGGCTTCACCGCCGCCGAGCGCAACGCTCGACCGATCGCTCGGTCGTCTCGACGATCCGTCGCATGCTCCGTCGCAACTAAGGATACGGATACCACACGACGATAGCGTCCTGTTAGGAAATCGAGAGACAATCAGGGGACCAGTAAACACTTATCAACTGATCGTTGATTGTGATACCATGAAACGTCGAACGCTTCTGAGCGGCCTCGGTGTCGCCGGCCTTACTAGCCTTTCAGGCTGTCTGGGGCTCGTCGGCCTGGCACGCCACAAAGCCTTGCCCGCCGGTGTCGATGCGTCCGTTCGCAACGATACCGGGTACGAGCAGACCGCAATCGACGAGTTCACCGTCGAGCGCGAGGTTGGCGTCAGTATCGCAAGCGAGACGGTCGTGATCACGAATTACATGACCGAACACGAGAAGGCGGTCGACATGGGTCCGCTGGGCGAGCAACGCGGGGCCGTCTTCATCGTCCTGACGACGCCGCAGGTCAACGCGCTCGGCTCGCAGTTCAATCCCGTCGAGGACATGTCCACCGACGAACTCGTCGAGTTGGTCGCGAGCAATTACGACGATATCGGCTCCGTGTCCTTCGTCGAGGAAACGTCGGTGACGGTGTTCGACCAGTCGACGACGCAGTCCAGATACACCGCCGAGGTGTCGTTCCAGGGACAGCCTGTCGATGTCGCGTTGCACGTGAGCGAGGCCATCGAGACCGACGACGATCTGCTCGTAACGGTCGGCGTCTATCCGAACGAATTCGATTGGAGCGAGGAAGAACAGATATTCTCGCTGATGGACGGTGTCGTTCCGGATATCGACGAGGAGGCTGCTGGCGATACCGAGAACGGAACCGGCGAGTCGGACAGTGACGGTAACGACACCGAGACTGGCTCCGAGAGCGATACCGAGGGCAACGATACTGACACCGGTAACGGGACGGACGAAAACGGTGACAACGACGACGACGACGACGGCGGCCTTCTTTCTGATAGCAACTGACGGGTGTCAATCCCGTCCCGTCTGGTGGAGTGCCAAACCCGACCGTCTGGTTGCGTGTCAACACTAAGCTGTCTTGTTGGTACGAGCCGATTTCGATGCGTAATCGAGTTCAGCGAGTGACTGTCTTACCAGCCGCGGTCAGCGTTGTCGTCGCGGTCGTCACGGTCGTCGCGGTCGTCGTTGGGAGTAGCGTCGTCATTGCGGTCATCAGTAGCGTCGGTCCCGGTTCGATCATCATCGAACCCGGACTCATCGAGCCACCCGTAGTCGTCGGTTTCGTCGCGGGATTCGGTGTCGAACTCGTCGTGTGCGTCGTCGGAGCGATCAGTGCGGTCGATCCGCTCGTCGGCTCGAACCGTCTCGCCGGCACCGGTGTGATTGGCCCGGGCGGCGTCTCGTTGTTCCGGAACGAGGTCGAGTTCGGAATCGGTGTCGCCGAGCAGGAGCAACGCGTAGTACTGGAAGTAGGTTCGGACCGGCATCTGGACGAGAGCGACGAGTGCGATGAGCGCGAGCAGACCGACGACACTGATGACACCGGCGAGGTAGACCCCGCCACCGCCGAGCGCATATGCCAGTACGCCGACGATTACGAACGGAATCGCGAGGACGACCGCGCCGAAGAGGACGACGAATCCGACGGCGATACCCGTCACGAGTTGCAGAATCCAGACCAAAAGCAGGTAGACGACGTACTCGCCGACGTTCCCCCGAAGCGTCGCCCAGAATCGTCGCCACCCACCGAGCACGCCGCGGTCCTCGAGCAGCATGATCGGCGCGACGAACTCGGACGTAAAGCGCATCACGATGGCGTAGACGATATAGAGCGGAATCGCCACGAGCGCGATCAGCGCGAGTTCGCCGATGAACTCGTCCATGGTGGCCGTGCTGGTGAGGAGGTAGCCGACTGGAACGGCGACGATTGCAAGCAGACCGAGCGAGACAAGCGCCCGAAACGCAAAGAGCCGGATGCCGCGACCGAGATTCGCCCTGCTGTATCGTCGCACGTGGATCTCCGTCGACCGGAGCGTTTCGATGAAGACGAACTCCATGATGGCACCGAGGAGCGCGAACAGGGCCCAGAGCAGGATAGCAACAACGGCGAGAACAACGGCTGCTGTGAGCACGTCGTCCGGAATCTCGCCGATTCCGCCCTGCGGCATCGGCTCGTCGCCGACCATCTGCGGGTCGCTGGTTGCGAGGTTCCCCGGTGAACCCAGACTCCCGCCGACGAAGAGCACGACGACGGATAGCTTGAGCCACAACCACGCGCGCACCGGGAGTAACAGCGCTCGCGTGGTTTCGATCGCATCCCCGAGATCGTCGACAGCATCCATAGCTACGGTAAACGTCTCAGAGCAACGATAAAAATGGTGCTGTCTCTCGTGTCCAATCTGCACTCGAGTGCGAGCCGAGAGTGATGGCTCACCGATGACTGTCGATGCTAGTAGCGTTCAGGTGACTGGATACATCTCGTTTGCAACACTTCGAGACGCATTTAACCGCGAGTCCACTCACGGTCTAGTAATGGACCTCCGCCAGCTCGCTCGCGGGACCGTCGAGTGGGGACGCATCGAGCGCGTCATCCGCACGCTGGCGGAACGCCACGACCGCGAGTTCGTCCGCGTCGAGTTCCTCGAAGCCGATAACTGGCTGTCGACGCCCTGCGTTATCGACGAGCGGTGGTTCGTCAAAATCGTCAGCCGTCAGAACGCCCTCGTCCACGCGCTCTTGACGACGGGGCGAAACGTCGGCGCGGTGTCCTCGGGTACCGAGGGCTTTTTCGGCCGCTTCGATACGCCCCGCGAGATGGTCGAACACGAGTACGAGGCGACCCAGCGGATGCGCGAAGTCGGTCTCAACGCCCCGCGCCCGATCGAAGCCTTCGAGGTCAACGGCCTGGGCGTGCTCGTTCTCGAGTACCTTCCGGAGTTCGAGTCGCTCGGAGACGTTTCCGACGCCGTCGTCGCCGAGCGTGCGCCGGATCTGTTCGAAATGCTCTCGCTCTTGCACGACCACGGCCTGGCCCACGGCGACCTGCGCGACGAAAACATCCTGCTTTGCGACGGCGACCTCTACTTCATCGATGCGACCAGCGTCCACGAGAACCGCGTCGCGGAGACGACCGCCTACGACCTCGCCTGTGCGCTCGCCGTTCTGGAACCGCGTATCGGTGCCCGCGAGGCCGTCCTCGCCGCCTCGTCGGTCTACGACACCGACGAACTCCTCTCGGCGCGGCGCTTCCTCGACTTCGTCCGCCTGCGCCCCGACCACGAGTTCGACTCGACGCTCCTCCGGAGTGAACTCGAGAAGGCGGCGGATCTGAGCCAGCACTGACGTTCGAAGCGGATTTCAAAGTTCGAGTTCGATAGTACAGTACTACCGAAGAGCGATCAGGCGCGAGACGGCGACGGCGACGACAACGAACTCGTGAGGTAACTGACGAGGACGATGAGCACGCCGGCGACCGGTGCCGCGATGATCACCGCATCCAGTCCGTAGGGACTTCCCATGACCGTGTCCCAGGAGACCGCGAGCACGGCACCGACGATCATTCCGGCGAGGCCGCCGATCTTGGTCAGGCGCTCTCGCATCAGGAAGATCGCGAGCAGCGGCGGCGTGATTGCGGCCCCGTAGGCCGTATAGGAGTACATCTGGACCTCAAGAATCGTCGGGAAGTACTGCCCGAGGACAAACGCGAAAATACCGAGGACGACCACGAACGCGCGGGTCAGCCAGAACACCTGTTGGTCGGATGCATCGGGATTGATGAGCCCTTTGTAGAGGTCCTGGGAGAGGTTGGTACAGGCAGACAGCAGGTAGGAACTTCCCGTCGTGACGATGAACGCCGTGGCGGCGGCCAGCAAAATGCCGCCGATCCAGGTCGGGATCTCCGTTGTCGTTGCGATCAGCGCCATTCCCGGATCGAGTTCGGGAAACATCGCTCGCGAGGCGAACGCGATGAGGGGGACAAGCGTCATGGTTGCGATAGCGCCGCCGAACCAGGCGATGAGTCCGGTGTTCGTCCCTTCGTCGGTTTCGCCGGCGATGATGCGCTGGTACATGTTCTGGTCGGCGAGGATTAACAGCAGCGGTGGGGCCCACAGCGCGAAGAAATCGAAGAACGAGAGGTTTCCGAGCGTGTCGAAGTGGGTCGCGGGGACGTTCGCTGAGATTCCGCTCCAGCCGCCGGCTTCGATGAGGACGAACGGGACTGCGACGACGAGGCCGACGAGCATCAGGAAGGCGCTGATCGCGTCCGTGTACGCGACGGACATGAGGCCGCCCATCGCGGCGAGTGCGATGATGAGGACGGTTCCGATGAGCGTCCCCTGGGCAACCGGGATGCCGGTCGTGACGTTCAGCACGAACCCGAGCCCGGTGAACTGGTAGGAAACGATTCCGACGTATGCGAACGCGATGACGAGCAGGCTGATGATGCGCCCTTCCTTGCCCAGTTCTTCCTCGATCATTTCGGGAACCGTCAGCTTGTCGAAGGCCCTGATACGCGGTGCGAGCGCCTTCAGAATGCCGATACCGAGGAGCGATCCCGTACCGAGGATGATCGCGGGCCACAGCCCGTTGTCGTACGCGATCGAGTTCGCACCGCCGGTCACCGTTCCGGACCCCATCCACGTCGCAAGCAGCGTTCCGGCGATGATCACCGCGCCGAGGCTTCGGCCCGCGACCATGAAGTCCTCCGCCGTGTTCGTTTTTCCGTACGCCCAGACACCGACGCCGAGCATCACGACCAGATACGCGGCGACGATGTACAGTAACGTCATGTCGCTCTCGACTGCCATGGCGTGAGAATAAGAGACACGGGTGTTAAATACCTCACCGACCAATCGTTCCTGATCGATACATACAGATATCAAATATAAACGCGGCAAGACCGACCTGGTCGGGTCCGGTTTTAATATCGCGAGCCGTTTGATGGCGTGTGATGGCAGACCTCACTATCCCCGAATCGGAACACCGCGAGCGAAAGCGAACAGTGCTGGAGCGCGCCGACGCGGACGGGTACGACGGGCTCGTTCTCTTCGGATCGCTAAACATTCACTACGTCACCGGCATGTATCACCTGCCGACCGAGCGGCCGGTCGCGCTCGGGATCACCGACGAGCGCGTCGAGGCCGTCGTTCCGCGACTCGAACAGGAACACGCCTCCCGGGACGAGTTCATAATCGACGATGTCACGACGTACTTCGACTATCCCCAGGGTGAGCCGATGGAGGCGGTCGCCGATATGTGTGCCCGACTCGGAATCGCCGACGGGAGCATTGCGGTCGATGCTGACGGGAGCCCGGCCCGAAACGGATACACCGGCCCCGCGCTCTCGTCGGTCGTCGCCGCGGATGTCGGTGTCGAGGAGTACATCACCGAGTTGCGCGAAACGAAAAGCGACCACGAAATCGAACTCATCCGCGAGGCGAGCGTTTGGGCCAACCTCGGCCATCGACTCCTGCAGGAACACATCGAGCCGGGCCGACGCCCCATCGAAGTCCGGGCGGAAGTCGAGGCCGAGGCCGTCAAGACGATGCTCGATACGCTCGGCGACCGCTACGAGATGCGCTCGTGGGCGAACCCGATGCAGTGTCTGTTCACGACCGGCGACGTGACGGCACGACCCCACAGCATGGACCAGACGACGCGAATCGAACGCGGGGACAACATCGTCACGATCGTCAAACCGAACGTCGGCGGCTACACAACTGAACTCGAGCGGACGATGTTCGTCGGGGAGGTCTCCGATGAGCAACAGACGTACTTCGAGATCATGACGGAATCCCAGGAGATCGCGATCGACGCGATCGGACCGGGTGTCGAGTACGCCGCAGTCGAGGAGGCCGTCGTCGACTACTACGAAGAGCAAGGCGTGGCCGAGTTCACCCAACATCACGCCGGCCACAACATCGGTATGCAGGGCCACGAACGGCCGTTTCTCGATGTCGACAGTGACGGTGAAATCCGCCCGGGAGAACTGTTCACTGTCGAACCCGGATTCTACGTCCCCGATCTGGGCGGCTTTCGCCACTCCGATACGGTGCTCGTGACCGACGATGGAACGGAGACGCTGACGTACTATCCCCGCGATCTCGAGAGCCTGATCGTTTGAGAAAGCGCCGACACAGCTCCGGGGAAACCACATATCTACTAGATTGATGCCCATACTCTTTTCAATCGACACAATTAGCGGACAAAGCGCAACATAGAAGCCCTTGCTACAGACACGCAGAGACATGAGCCTGGAGCACGAGTTATCGAGCGTTCGATTAACCCTCGACCTGTGGCACCCGGACTGCTGGGCCATCGAAGCGACGGACCGAACGGGCGGTGGCGTCCTCGCACACGCGATCTATAACTCTCCGAAGATCAAGAGCGATAAGCCCAGTCCGAATACGGTCGAGGGCCTGTTCACCGCGTTCGGCGATACCGCCGCAGAGGTCCGCGACCTCCTCGATGCGATCCGTGCGTCGAACCATGCCGGAGAACTGTTCGAGCTTCAAAAGCGGTTCGGACGTGCACGCAACGCCCCCGGCAACGTCGTCCGCGAGTTCTTCCTCGAGTACGATCCCGACGAGATGGTCTGTCCGACGCTCCTGGAGAACGGCTTCGTTCACAGCGCGCCGGTCCGAATCCAGAACGGGAGCGAGGAGTGGAACCTCTGTTTCGCGGGTGATCGATCCCGGATCGAAGAGTCCCTAGACGACGTGCGCGATCAGGCTGGCGCGGAGGTAACGATCACGTCGATTACGACCGCCGATTCGCCCGAGCGTTCGACGCGCGACCAGCGTCTCGATACGCTCACGACGGCCCAGCGCGAAGTGTTCGAACACGCCCGCGAGGCCGGCTACTACGAGTGGCCCCGCGAAATAACGACCCGCGAACTGGCGGCCGAACTCGACATCGCGAAGTCGACGCTGCTCGAACATCTGCGGACGGCTGAATCGAAGCTTCTGGACCCGTAGTCGCGCTCCCGTAATCTCGCTCCAAACGGCCGATCAACGCAGAATCCCCGTCGAAGACAGACGACAGACACGGACGAGATCCTCCTTTCGCTCTCGAACTCGTCGGGAGACGTCGGGGAGTCGTTCGGGATCCTTCCGAGTTCGCTCGAGATTCGCCCGGGAGCAGGCGTTCAAGGCCGTTCCCGCCGTATTCATTGTCTTTACTAGTATTGAAATAAATTGTCGACACGTGACCATGATCGGTGGGGATTACATGGGATTAGCGCGTAATCACGAACTATGTCGCACCAATCCGGAACGCAACTGAACCAACATTACATCGACGGCGAGTGGACCGACGGCGACGGCTCGGACACGTTCGCAAGCGAGAGCCCCGCAACGGGAGAGACGCTGGCGGAGTTCACACGCGGCACCGAGGCCGATGTCGATGCTGCGCTGGCCGCAGCGGACGAGGCCACCGAGGAGTGGCGTGAACTCTCGTATATCGACCGTGCGGAGTATCTCTGGGAGATCTATCACGAACTGCGCGACCGGCATCAGGAATTAGGCGAGGTCGTCTCCAAGGAGTGTGGCAAGGAGATTTCGGAAGGGAAAGCCGACGTGACCGAAGCCTGGCACATGGTCGAGTGGGCGGCGGGCAACGCTCGCCACCCCCACGGTGACGTGGTTCCGTCGGAAGTCGGTGCCAAGGACGCCTACATGCGCCGGAAGCCACGGGGCGTCGTCGGCTGTATCACACCCTGGAACTTCCCGGTCGCGATTCCGTTCTGGCACATGGCTATCGCCCTCGTGGAAGGGAATACGGTCGTCTGGAAGCCGGCCGAACAGACGCCGTGGTGTGGCCAGATTATCGCCGAGATGTTCGACGACGCCGGCATTCCCGACGGCGTGTTCAACATGGTCCAGGGCTTCGGCGACGCCGGCGCAGCGATCACGGACGACGACCGCGTCGACACCGTTCTCTTTACAGGCTCGGCAGAGGTCGGCCAGGAAATCGCCGGCAAGGTCGGCGGCGAACCCGGCAAGCTCGCAGCGTGTGAGATGGGCGGCAAGAACGGCATCGTCATCACCGAGGAAGCCGATCTGGACATCGCCGTTCACTCGGCGATCATGTCCTCGTTCAAGACCACGGGTCAGCGTTGTGTCTCTTCCGAGCGCCTGATCGTCCACACGGACGTTTACGACGAGTTCAAGGAGCGCTACGTCGAGATCGCCAAAGACGTCGCCGTTGGCGATCCGCTCGAAGAATCGACGTTCATGGGGCCGGCGATCGAGCCCGAACACGTCGAGAAGATCCGCAAGCACAACGAACTCGCCGAGCAGGAGGGAGCGAACGTCCTCGTCGACCGTTTCGAACTCGGCGAAGACGAGATCCCGGACGGCCACGAAGACGGCAACTGGGTCGGTCCGTTCGTGTACGAGATCGAGTACGACACGGATCTGCGCTGTCTCAAAGAGGAGTGCTTCGGACCCCACGTCGCCCTGCTCGAATACGAGGGCGACATCGAGGATGCCGTCGAGATTCACAACGACACGCCCTACGGTCTCGCCGGCGCTGTGATCTCCGAGGATTACCGCCAGATCAACTACTTCCGCGATCACGCCGAGATCGGTCTCGCGTACGCGAATCTGCCGTGTATCGGTGCCGAAGTGCACCTGCCGTTCGGCGGAGTTAAAAAGTCCGGCAACGGTTACCCCTCGGCTCGCGAGGCCATCGAGGCCGTCACCGAGCGCACCGCCTGGACGATGAACAACTCCAAAGATATCCAGATGGCGCAGGGCCTCTCGGCCGACATCACCACGCAGGACGACTGACCGTCGCTGCCGACACGCTGTTCCTGGGCTTTTCTTCTCTTGTGAGTCTGTCTCAACCGGCCAGGCAGAACGACGAGTTCAGTTGTCAGTTACTGGTTGTGTCAGTGAGTGCTGAACGGTAGCAATGAGAACTGAGCAGTGAGCAATGAGTAGTAAGTAGTGAGCAATGGCTGGTAACTGGTAAAAGGCGAAAGGAAGATGCGGACGAGGTGACGAGGAGACGGGAGTGCTCGTTCCCGGGAACGAGCAGTGCCGGGCCGGAGACGCGCTTGCCGGGTACGACGTGAAAAGCGTCTGTACCGGCATCCGTATTTCGATTTGCTGGACCAAAAAGTCAGCGGTCAGCGAATGTCGAATGTGATCTAGTGACACAGCATCTCGCTGCCGGTTCCGCGTTTCCGTGTTGTCGTCGCGGTCTCGGATTTCCAGTTCGAGGCGATCTAGAACCGTCGGTCGCGTAGGGCGGGAAACTCCTCGCGTACGGCGGACACCGTTTCGCGGTCGAGTTCGGCCATTACGAGGTCGGGATCGTCGCCGGTCGAGGCGAGCGTGACGCCCCAGGGATCGGTGACGGTCGAGCGGCCGAGCAGCGTCGTCGTGTCGCCGGTGTCGCCGTCGGTGAACTGGCCGGAGCCGTTGATCGTCGCCACGTAACACTGGTTTTCGATGGCTCGCGCTCGCGAGAGCGTCTGCCAGTGTTCGAGTCGCGGGTAGGGCCACGCGCTCGGGACGAGGACGAGTTCAGCGCCAGCATCCACCAAGTGGCGGTAGAGTGCGGGAAAGCGCAGGTCGTAGCAGGTCGTCACGCCGACGGTCAGTCGGCCGATGGTTGCGGTTTCGATCCGTTCGCCGGGAACGAGCAGGTCGGATTCGGCGGAGTCGTAGCCGAAGAGGTGGTGTTTGCGGTAGACCAGTTGCAGGTCGCCGTCGGCGTCGAACAGCGCGGCAGTGTTGGCGAGTCCGCTGTCGGCGGGCGTGTCTACGGCGGTGGTCGCGCCGAGATCCTCGACGATACTGCCGGCGAGAACGGCGATGTCGTGTTCGTCGGCCGCCTCTCGGAGGCGCGCGTTCGTCGTGCCGAGCAGGGGTTGTGCATCACGTTCGTACCGGTCGAACGCGAAGTAGCCCACGTTGAACAGTTCGGGGAGGGCGACCAGATCGGCACCGCGGGCGGCCGCGCGGTCGATCGCGTCGAGTGCCCGGTCGACGTTTTCCTCGAGTGCACCGGCTTCGACGCGGAGTTGGGCCAGGGCCAGCGTGAGCGGTGGCGTTGCCTGGAATGTGGTTTCGGCAGTCATCGTGTCGCCTGAAGGTGACGCTCGAGTTCGTCGCGGAGGTTCTCGAGTTCGTCGTCGAGGTTGCGTTTGAAGAACTGCTCGACGCCCGGGAGTTTGCCGTCGACGACGAAGTGGTTCTCGAGGCGCGCCCCGGTTTCGGTCGCGACGATTTCGTGTTCGCCGGTGACGTCCAGGACGCTCGAGTTGCCGACGAACTTGACGTATTCCGGCGGTCTTCGTGTCACGTCTTCGGTGTCGACGGTGACGGTCCGTCGAACGAACGGAATCGGCAGGGCGACCTGCCAGGTAACCTTGTGGCTTGCCGGGTCGGTGACGGTGAACTCGTCGACGACGCTGATCGCGCGGGCGCGGTTCTCGGGATCGGCGATAAACGACCAGACGCGTTCGGGTGGTGCCGATAGCTCGAACGACCGGTCGACCCGTACAGTCATGCCACTAACTGTGCGCGTAGTGGATAAAAAGACCGTGGGACCGTCATGAATCGAACGGAGAGTCGAAGACCGGTCTGGTAACGCAATTCGAACTGGGAGTCATCAGGCGGTTGAGGAGCTCAGGGTTACCTTCCACGTGGTCGAACGCGCACGGCCCCACTTTTCGATGTCCACGTCGTCGGATTTCTCCGCGAGGTGTGGGAGGCGCGCGCCAACCTGTTTCGACGAAAGTCCGATCGCATCGGCGATGTTTTTCGACCGGAAGTAACGTTCACCACGGGTAGCGCTCTCGCGCAGATACGAGATAATCCGCTGTTCTTCGTCGGAGTAGTCGGTCATCGTCCGTACGAAACATAGGAGGCCGCCGCTCTTAACTCTTGACGGCCGTTATGGCATGTGTTGGCGCGTCAGTCCCAGTAGAGATGAATGCCAACAACTGCGAGTGAACTGAAGAGGACGGCACCGGCGAACCCGAAGGCAGCATCGATTTCCGGCGCGCCCGTCACCATCACGAGTGCGCCGATCGTGGCGAGCGCACCGAGTGCAAGCGCCAACCCGACGCCCTTGTCCGTCGTTGTCTCCGATTGCGTAGCCATACTCGTGGGTTTGTCAATGGGGTCTCTTAATTGCACTTATTCCGGCCAGCGAGAGGGTGTGTCACACCCGGTTGATCGTCGTCGCCGCCCGGCACCGCACACCGTTTCAGTTAATCGTCGTGTGCTCCGATTCCTCGTTCAGCGCGAGGTTTGCCGCGATTTCCGCGTTTCGCATCGCGTACTGGGCGGTCTGCTGGAGGCTCACGAGGACTTCCCGAACGCGAAGGAGTTCTTCGTTCGACATCTCCGGTAGCTCTACCAGGATTTCGTCCTCACGGTCGGCGATCTCGTGGAAGAGTTCACGAACCTTGTTCGATTTGTCGTAATCGCGTTCGACGGCGGATTCGACCGCGAGCGAGGTGATCTCGTCGACCAGATCGTTCAGTTCGCGGATGTCGCGCATGACGGAACCCTCGACGTCGAGCGTGTGGCCGTTCGTCTCGATGACGATCTCCGCGATGTCCTCGCCGTTGTCGGCCGTGAGTTCGAGGTTCTTCGCGATCGAGCGGTAGCCGATGAGCGGAAAGCCGCTGTTGAGGCCGACCGCACGCGCGAGGTTCGGGTTCTGGTAGGCCGTAAAGATGAGTCGCAAGAGGAGGACGAAGATCTTGTTCGCCTGTCGCTCGCGGTTGAGCGCCCGCTGTGCAAGGTCGGTATTCCCGTGAGCGAGCGCCTTGATCCCTTCGCCTCGCATCGTCTGTCCGGTTCGTTCGAGTCGCTCGAGCAGGTTATCGAGCGTAAAGTCCTCCGGGTCGACCGAACAGCGAATCGCGATACTCTCGGGCGTCTCCTCGATGACGCCCAGGCCCATCAGTTGCGTCTCGGCCTGGTACACCGCGTTGATGTGCGCAGATTCGAGCGCCCCCTCTTCGCGCTCGATTCGAATGACACGCCGGCCGAGGACGTACTGGGCGACGATCGCCCGTTCGACGGCCCCAGCGTCCAGGTTGTCCGCGTGGATAATCGCCTCCGTCTCTTCTGAACTCGCAGACTCGGGCATCACCGTTAGCGTCCCCTTGCCGCTCGTTCGGAGTGAGACCTCGTCTCCCTTCTCAACGTCCTGTTCGGACGCCCACTCGGCAGGCAGGGTCATCGCTAGCGTGGATGGCCCGAGTCGCTGGACTTTCCGCGTTTCCATGCTCTCCCCGTAGTAGCGACACGACCTTAATATTGACTATACACCCATTATGTGAAACGCCGAGAGTTATATGGTTCTGGTTCTCACCCGTTTATCTCCGCCCCCTTAAACAACGTTTACGAGTCGGGTCGTGAACCGCCCCGTTCGAACCTGCTGCCAGCCGCGCAGTTCATCGTTGATCGTTTCATCGTCCGTGTCGACGCGCAGCGCCTCGATTCCGTCGAGTTTGTCCTCGTCGGCGACGACGACGAGTTCGTCTGCGAACTCGATGACGGGCGGGGAAATCTGGTGGTTGCCGCGGCCGAAGATGACGCCCTGGCCGCCGATGGGTGAGACGACGATCGTCGCGGGTTCGTCGAGTGCAGCCAGAATCTCGGATTCCGACGCATCGCGCGCGAGCAGCGTTCCGTTTCGCGTTTCGTCTGCCTCGTCTCTGTCGCCCGCTGACTCGGTGTTCGAACCGGGACCGGCGCGCCAGACATCCACCCCGAGCGGAGCGGAATCGATGCCGAGTTCGGATTCGATCGCGCCGACGGTGCCGCCGGGGCCGAAGACGTAGGTTCGTCCGGGCTCGATGTCGCGGGCGAAGCCGGCCGCCAGCGCGTCGACGGTGCCGCTCGAGAGCTGTTTGCTCGACTGGACGTTCGGAGCGACCGGGACGGGGACGACGGCTTTGAGTTCCGAACGGACTTCGCCCTCGCGGTAGGCCGCCTCGTCGATGTCGTTGACCTCGCGGGATTCGACGCGGTCGAACTCGGCGGCGATTCGACCGGCATCGGTCGGGGTGACGGCGAAGACGGAGGAGTAGATTTTGACGCCGGCGGGGACGCCGAGCATCGGCGTCAGTGGCGGCCGTTCATTGCCCGTGCTGTGCTCAGCCCCTTCGGTGTCTTCGAGAGCCGCAGCGACGTCGACCGCCGTTCCGTCGCCGCCGACGAACAGGACGAGGGAAACGTCGTGATCGAGCAGCGCGCGAACGGTCCGGCGGGTGTCTGCGGCGGTCGTTTCGGCGGTAGCGGGGTCGACGGTCGAGTCGGCGGTCGGATCGTAGACGGTGACCGGTTCGTAGCCGGCATCGCGCGCGGCGAACTCGCCCATGATGCCGGTCGCGGTGTAGACGGTCGCGTCCGGGGCGTGGCGGAAGAGGGCAGTCAGCGCCTCGCGCGCTCGCGTCGGGGCGCGCGGTTCGGCACCGCGCTCGCGAGCCTCGGCGAGTGTCTCGTCGGTTCCTTTGAGTCCAACTCGGCCGCCCATGCCGGCGATCGGGTTGACGACGACGCCCAGCGCGTCCATGGCCGGGCTACGGGGGGCGATTCAAAAAGCCGTGCGATTGCGCCCCTGTCACGGCGACCGGTCGCCGAGTCCGTCGTTATTGGGCCGTTTCTCAAAAACTAAGAGGGATCGGGCTAGAGCACCGTTCATGAACGAACTACCATACGTTCTTGCGGCGGAGTCGGAACTTCCGATGCCGATGGAGTACGTCGGGTGGAGCGCCCTGGCCCTGAGTCTTCTCGTCACGATCGCCTGGCTCGCCTACTTCTACCGGTAATTCGACGGCACGACTGGTGGACGCCGACTACGCGCTTTCGACCCGCTCGCGCAGCCACGCGGCGGCCTCCGCGACCGTCCGTTCGTCCGTTCCTTCGATCGAAATCCGAACGCCGTCACCGGGATAGCTGCCGACCGACACGTCGAACTGCCGGCGAAGTTCGGCGATCCGATCGAGTAACGCGCTCTCGGGTTCGTCCGCGACGACGACGAGCCGATGCGTCGGTTCGCCGTTGAACTCCGAGGCCACCGTCTCGAACATCGCTTTCATCTCCTCGGGGACCCCCGGAAGCACGTAGACGTCCTCGAGGACCGCACCCGGGGCCACCCCGACATCGTTGTGTAGCGCCCGCGCGCCTGCCGGCAACTCCGCCGTTCCGTCCGCGAGTTCAGCGTGAGAGTAGCCGTTTTCTTCGAGCCAGGAGCGGGCGGCGTCGTGTTCCGTCAGCGACCGGCCGAGTGCGGCGGCGACGCCGTCCATTGTGACGTCGTCGTGCGTCGGTCCCAGTCCACCCGTGACGATCACGGCGTCGTAGGCCGCTCGATACTCGTTGACCACGCGTGCGATGTCCGAAACGCGGTCCGGGATCGTCGTCACTCGCTCGATGTCGACACCGCGCTCGGCGAGTCGCTCGCAAAGCCACGTGGCGTTCGTGTTTGCCGTCCGTCCGGCGAGAAGTTCGTCACCGACCGTGACGACCGCAGCGTTCATACCCGCTCGTTCGCGGTCCCCCCTCAAATGTGTCTCGTCCGCGTCATTCGATTTAAAATATTTCTTTTCTGACCACTCAAATTCCCTGTTACTCACCACAACCATAAGATTCAATTCTGATAATTAGTAACGGTGTGACAATGCCTCGTCGGACGCAACGAACTGACACCAATTCGACTACGGTTCTTTCAGCACTCGGCAGCAAGTACAGCGCCGAAATCCTCTGTGCTGCGGGAACTCCGAAGTCGGCACAGACGCTGAGCGAAGACATCGAAATACCCATCGCGACCTGCTATCGACGCATCGAAGAACTCGTCGACGCGGGTCTGCTTACCTGCGAAGGACGACAACTCTCCGAAGAGGGGCGACGAACGAACATTTATCGCCGCACCGTCGACGAACTCGAGGTCGACTTCTCCGACGAGCAACCGACGTTCTCCCAGAAGCGCCGCACCGAGGCCAAAAACCGACTGCAGGACCAGCTCGAGAACTGATCGATCGACCGGTAGTGTCGTCGGCGCGATAGCAACCGAACTCGTAGTCGCAACTCCACCGTCGTCACCGTCACGGGTGCCGTCACCACCGCCATTACCGCCACCACCACACTCACCGTCGCGGTTACCCCTCGCTCGAGTTCATCCCGGAGCGGGGCGTTCGACCAGATTTAAGTATTCTCGAGAGAATACTCGCGTGTGACTGAATACGCCTCGGACGACGATCACGGCGAGGCCGACGGGTCGGCGACGGCCGACGAGCGCCTGGTCGGTCGTTCTCGAACCCTCCACATCGGCCGCGACCGCCCGATCAGAATCAGCACCGGCCACCGAATCCTCCACCACGACGGCAAGTGCGCCAGACCGCACGGCCACAACTACGAAGTCGCGGTTACCATCGAGGGAACGCTCACCGAGGAGGGCTGGATCGCCGACAAGGGAGATATTACTGCAGTAATATACGAGTGGGACCACCGGTTCCTCCTCCAGCGCGGGGATCCGCTCGTCGAGGCCTTCGAAGCGGCCGGCGACGCGGACGGAATCGTCGTCCTCGACCAGCCGCCAACGGCCGAGGTGATGAGCGTCCTTCTCGAAGACAAACTCCGCACTGAACTCGGAGCGAACGTTACCGACATCGCCGTTCAGGTCAACGAAACGAACGAACTCTGCGGCGGAAGCCAGTTCTGATCACAATGCCGGTCTCTCACTCGGTCGACCAGGAACCGTCCGGGGCGACGAACAGCACGGAGAACGAGCACCAAAACCAAACTGACAACGACGACGACCGACCCGACGACGGACTCCCGATCAACGAACTCTTCTACTCGCTGCAAGGTGAGGGGACTCTCGCCGGTGTCCCTTCCGTCTTCGTCCGCACGAGCGGCTGTAACCTCCGCTGTTGGTTCTGTGACTCCTATCACACCTCCTGGGAACCGACCCACGCCTGGATGAGCCTTGACGAAATCCTCGCCGAGATCGAATCCTACGACGCGGACCACGTCGTCCTCACCGGCGGCGAGCCGATGCTGCACGACGCGAGCGCGGACCTGCTCTCCGAACTCGACGACCGCGGCTACCACACCACCGTCGAGACGAACGGGACGATCCACCGCGACGCCCCCATCGACCTCGCCTCGATCAGCCCGAAACTCGAAAGCAGCACCCCGACTCCCGAGCGCGATCCTGACGGCGACGGCGAATGGGAACAGCGCCACGAGAACGCCCGACTCGACCTCGACGCACTCACCGAACTCGTCGAGACCCACCCGTTCCAGTTGAAGTTCGTCGTCACCGACGCGGACGATATGCCGGAGATCCTCGACCTGCTCTCCGAACTTCGGGACGCAGCGACCGTTCCCATCCGCGACGAGAACGTCCTGCTGATGCCCGAGGGCGCGACCCGCGAGCGCCTCGCCGAAACGCGAACGCGCACCGCCGAACTCGCAATGGAGCACGGCTTCCGGTACACGCCGCGGCTGCACGTGGATCTGTGGAACGACGCACCCGAGACATAACCAAGCGCCATCCCGATACGAAGAGACACGATGACATCCGATTCACCCACCACCGACTCAAGTACCGGCCCCAACACCGAATCAGCCGCTAACTCCAGCACCGACTCAACCACCGACCGCAAGCGCGCCGTCGTCCTCCTTTCGGGCGGCATGGACAGCGCCACCGCCGCCTACGAGGCCCGCGAGCGCGGCTACGACCTCTACGCCCTCCACACCTCCTACGGCCAGCGCACTGAAACCCGTGAACTCGACTGTGCAAAACGCCTCGCCGACGACCTCGAGATGAACGACTTCCTGCAGGTCGAAACCGGACACCTCTCGGCGATCGGCGACTCGAGTCTCACCGACGACGAACTCGCTGTTGCGGACGCGGACATGGACGGCGACGAGATCCCCACCTCCTACGTCCCCTTCCGGAACGCGAACCTGCTCGCGATGGCCGTCTCCTACGCCGAAGCCAACGACTGCGAAGCCGTCTTCATCGGTGCCCACAGCGAAGACTTCTCTGGCTATCCGGACTGCCGCCCCGAGTTCTTCGAGGCGTTCGAAACCGTGGTTGACGTGGGGACGAAACCCGCAACCGACATCTCGATCGAAGCCCCCTTCGTCGAGTGGTCGAAGACGGACATCGCGTCCCGCGGCACCGAACTCGAAGTTCCCTACGAACACACGTGGAGCTGCTATCGCGACGATCAGCCGGCCTGTGGCACCTGCGACGCCTGTGCCTACCGACTCCAGGCGTTCCAGCGCAACGATCGCCGCGATCCGATCGAATACGCCGAGCGGCCGTCCTACGTCGAGGAGTGAGTGACGACTGCGTGATACGTTCGGGGAAGCAAACGTTCTTTGTCCATCCCATCGTTCTCCCGCTATGTTCCTCCCGATCGTCTCGTGGGTTCGCGACGGGGACGGCGGTTGGACGCTCCCCGACGGCCGTCGCCGCGAGTTCATCGGCCTCGCGATTGGTCTCCCGGTGTTCGCCTGGTTTGTCGCGGACGATGTGGGGCCGCTCGCGCCGAGCCAGCACTGGCCGGTCATGGTACTTGGCGTCTGCTGTGGCGTTTACTATGCGGCATCCGTTCGATCCACGGTGTTCGAGTTGCTTCCCGACGGTCTCAGCGACATGACTGTGCTGTCACTGCTCAGTGGCGGAGCCGGTCTCTCGCTGCTCGAAATCGTTCACCTCGCAACGCCGACCGTCGTGTTCCTGGTGACTGCCGGTGTGACGATCCTTGGAATCTACGTGATTCGACTCGTTTCTCCCCTCCACGACGGGTTACAGCCCTCGCGTCGCGGAGTCGAGCCGCCGCCCGCGATAGAGTGAACGCCGCTCTGCTTACCACGCCGCTTCGAGTACGGCGACGAGTTCGTCGACCGACGGGTCGAGCCCCGGCGGCGCGTTCGCCATCATGCGATCCGCGAGCGTCGCCTCCGCGACGGCGCTGAACTCGTCGGGTTCGGGGCCGTCCACGTCCCGAAGCCGGGTTGGAAGCGAAAGCGCGTCGCGGACCGCGGTCACGCGGTCGACGACCGCGGCGGCCGGCTCCGCGTTTGCGCCGACGCCGAGCGCGTCCGCGAGCAAGTCGACGCGGGCGTCCACGCCTTCCTGGGCGAAGACGAACTCGAGGACGTGCGGGGCGACGACCGCGTGAGCCGTCCCCTGTTGCACGTCGTTCGTGCGCGTCAGCCCGTGGCCGAAGGCGTGGATGATCGACAGCGTCGTCTCGCCGGGGCGGGAGATGCCGTACTGGACGAGGACGATCCCTTCGAGAATCGTCTCGAACGTCTCGGGGTCGCGCTCGCCGCGGCCGTACGCGCGCAATCCGGACTCCAGTGCGGCCAGTCCGCGCGACGCCGTCGCGTCGGTGATCGGCGTCGCGTTGGCGGCATAGATCGTCTCGAGACCCTTGTCGAAGCCGTTCATCGCGGACCCCGCGAGGACGAATTCGGGCGTCGTCGCGACCAATTCGGGGTCGTAGAAGGCGGCCGCAGGCATCAGCTCCCGGCCACCGATTCCGCCCCCGAGTTCCTCGTCGATCCGACCCGATCCGTCTGACGCCGGTGCGGCCGTGACGCCAGCGGCCTGCGAGAGATCTGCCCCCGCGAGCGTCGTCGGCACTGCGAGGATCGGCACCAGCCCCGACTCGGGAACGGTGATCGTTCCCGTCTCGCTGAACTCGGCGACGATATCAGCGCGCGAGCGCTCGTCGGCTGCGAGCACGCTGATCACCTTCGCCACGTCGAGGCTGCTGCCGCCGCCGACCGCAACGATCGCGTCGGCGTCAGTGCCGCGCAGGCAATCGAGTCCGTCGAACGCTGTCCCGAGCCGTTTCTTCGGCGTCGTCTCGTCGAAGACACCCGCGAGTTCAGTGCCGAGTCCCGTTCGGACCGGGTCGATCACCGTCGGCGTGCTCCCGACGGTCGACCCGCAGACGACCAGCGCGCGCTCGCGGTCCAGCCGCTCGAGTTCAGCGTCGAGGTCGGCGACGCAGCCTCGGCCGAAGCGGATCGTTGGCGAGGTGAACTCGAAGCGAAACGGGGTTCGATCTCGCGCCCTCTGGGCGAAGCCGTTCGAATCGGGTGCGGTCATGGGGTCGTCTACGGACGGGGGACTGTTAACAGTGGAGTCCCCGGCGGGCCATGTCCGAGGGTCCGTCTCGATCCGTCGCTCCAAAACACTGTTGCCGTTTCCGGAACGATACTGCAACGTGGCTCTCACACCGAACTGGCGACTCCGGGTTCGAATCGCTGCCGCGCTCGCGCTGGTCGTGGGAGTGAACGGACTCCTGCTCGCGGCGCTCGCCTGGAGCGCTCTCCGCCTCCTCTCCGCGAGCGGCCGGTCGGTGCCGGTCGAACTCGGCCTCCCGCTCACCGTCGGGACGCTCCTCCTCGCCGCCGTCGGCCTCGTCGCCGTGCAGGCGCGATACGGCTCGCGGACGATCGTCTCCGGGCTCGATCTCGACGAACTCGGCGAGCTCGACGACCCCGACGACCTCGAAGGAACCAACCCGCAAACCCTCGGCGGCCGGGTTCGGCGACTCGCAGCGCAGGCGGACGTCCCGCTTCCGTCGGTGGCCGTCGCAAACCGAGCCGAACCCGCCTGTCTGACCGTCGGAACGCAACGCTCGCCGACGATCGTGGTCACGACGGGATTGCTCGAGCAACTCGACGACGACGAACTCGACGCAGCCCTCGCACACGAGGTCGCCCACGTCGCCAACCGCGACCTGCCAGTCGTGACCGCAGTCGCCGCGACGGTCGCGATCGGCGATCGGTTGCTCGAGCGCGAGCGGAAACTCCGCGGCGTTCTCGCCGGCATGGCAGTGGTCGCCCTCTTTACCGGGATCGGGCTCCTCATCTTCGCGGTCCCGATTCTCGTGGTCGGCGTGGTATACCTCGCCGTGAGTGTCATTGCACGGGCGCTGCTCGGACTGAACTCGATCGCGCTCGGACTGTTCTCGAAGACCCGCGAGTTCGCCGCCGATCGCGGCGCGAGTCGACTGACCGGCGAGCCGGCGGCGGTGGCGAGCGCGCTCGAGACGCTCGAGGACGAGCGATCGAAACCGGATCAGGATGCGCGACTGCACGCGAGCGCGACGCTCGGAATCGTTCCGCAGCCGCTGGCGTTCGAGCGCGCGGCTGAGGACGGCGACGGAGAGCAACATTGGTTCGATCGGTGGTTTGTCGGTCAGTTCTCCATAGAGACAGTCGACGAGCAAGCATCCGAGGGTCCCCCGGGACCCATCGCCCGGCGCAAGGAGCGCGTCAAAACGTGGCTCCGCGAGCGGATCATCGAGCCGGTGCGGACGCGTATTCGACGGGCGCTCGCGTGGCGGCCCCCGACGCATCCGGCGACCGAGGAGCGGATCGAACAGTTGCGGACGCTCGAACGGCGTCGGCGCGGGTAAGCCTGCTCCCAGGGGTGCGACGCCGACGAACTACCGGTCCGACGATGGCCCGGAATCGACCGCCGGGCCGTCGAACGACGGCAGCTGTGCCTCGATCCGCTCGCGTTCGTCCTCGAGCCACTCGGGCAGCGCCAGGCTTGACCCCAGTTCGTCGCGGTCCTCGTCGGCCGTGAACCCGGGCTCCGTCGTCGCCATCTCGAAGAGGACGCCGCCGGGCTCGCGGGTGTAGACCGACTGGAAGTACGTTCGGTCGATGATCTCGCTCGGGGAAAGTCCCTGCTCGGCGTAGGCCTCCCGCCAGCGCTCTTGTTCCTCGAGATCGGCCGCCTCGAAGGCGACGTGGTGGACCGTTCCGACACCCGTCTGTCCGCGACCAGCGTCGATCTCGATCAAATCGACGATCGAGCCCGGCCCGCCCGCCGCGCTTCGGTACCGGCGACGGCCGTCCGTCTCGTCCTCGAGTTCGTAGCCGAGCACGTCGGTCAGGATCGCCTCCGTCGGCCCGAACTCGCTGACGGCGAGCGTGACGCTGTGAAAGCCGCGGAGCTGGTGGGCGGTCGGGACGGGGCCGTCTTCCCACGGCGTCGCATCGCTCTCGGCGGCCGCATCGTCGGCCGGCGCGACGAGTTCGAGTTCGATCCCGTCGGGGTCGGCAAACCGGAGGACGGTTTCGTCGAAGCGCTGCGTCTGCTCGACGTCGATACCCTCGCTCTCGAGTCGGTCGAGCCAGTAGTCGATCGAGTCGGGGCGGATCAGGTAGGCGGTCGCCTGCGTCTGGCCGGCACCGAACTCGCCCCGGCGGCCGCGGTCGGTCCAGGGAAAGAACGTAATATTCGTGCCGGGTGTCCCGCCTTCGTCGCCGAAGTAGAAGTGGTAGGAACCAGGGTCGTCGTGGTTGACGGTCTGCTTGACGAACCGGAGGCCGAGCGTGCCGACGTAGAACTCGGCGTTTCGATCGGGATCGCCAGCGATCGCCGTGACGTGGTGTAATCCGGGCGTGGTCGGTGACATACAGCGTGTAGGCACTCGGCCCTTGTGAGGGTTGTCCACGGTCGTGTCACCAGGGGACGCGACCGTTACCGGCTCGCGAATCGCGATTTCTTTATATGCTTCCGGAACAGATTAGAAATATGAACCGACGACAGTGCGTGGTCGGTATCGCCACCCTCTCCTCGAGCGCCGTCGCAGGGTGTTTCTCGCGGGAACCGGGCGGCACACAGCAGTTGAACCTCACACCGACCGACGACCGAGATGTCGAGACGGTCTCCTCGACGATGTTCGACGAGGACGTGACGCCGATCTGTGCCGAGGGCGAGTCGCTGACCGCGACCGTCGACGGACCGAACGCGGATGCCGTGGCCGCCCACGAGTTCGTCCGCGATACCGAGAGCGGGCGGTACGGCGTTCGCGGTCGGATCGAGCCCGGAGAGCGGGGGAATATACCGAGCATTCGGGCGGCGTTCGACGACGGATCAAGCGAGTCGACTCGGGTGTACGGTCACGATGCGGACGAAACGTCTCTGTTTACGATCACGACCGCAGACGGAGCGGCCGACGAAATCGGCGAGTACACGCTCACCGTTCGTGACGGGGAAACCGCGGATATCGGTCGCGTTTCGGAGCAGTACGCCACCGTCGACGGCGACTGGGGGCAGATCGGAACGTACGACGGGTCGCCGGTCTACGGCTACAGCGCGACGGTTGCGAACGATCACGACGAAGCCATCGAACTGTACCCGCGGCTGAAAGCGTACCTGGATGAGACGACCGTGGCGTACAGCGGGACGGCTATCGAGTCGGCCATCGACGTCGCACCCGGCGAGACGAGAGCGGTACTCTTCCCGTATCCCCGGTGCGATCCCGGGAGCATTGTCACAGTTGAGGCGTGGCTCGACTGGTCGACGATGCTGTACCCCTGATCGAACGGTTTTGCGGTTCGCGGTTTTCCACAGTATCAACCGCTCGGCGTATGGCGGACGGCGAGCGGCGAGTAGCGAACGGCGATCCTCAGAGGGCGGACGACGAACCCGGACGGCGAACAGCTAACACGATCGGCCCGGAACGATGCCTATGTCCTGTCCGTTCCTGGACTACCGACTCGAGGCGAACGAGCGGCAATTCGACGAACCGCGGGCATACTGCGAGGCGGCGGCGCGATTCGTCCAGCCTATGCGCGCTGATATCTGCAACGACCGCTACGACCTGGCACACGACAGCGACTGCGAAATCTACCTCGAGCACGCCGGGGCTGCCGACGAGAACGAGGGCGAGAACAAGCGGGAGCCGGAAAACGGGACCGAGAACCGAAGCGGTGACGGCGACGAGAATCGGGCCGGGTCCGGTGAAGACGCGTGAGTTACGACGAGTTCCTCGCCGGCGAACCGGTCATCATCACCGCCGCCCTGACCGGCGGCGTGCACGGCAAGGAGACCACGCCGCACCTCCCTGAAACGCCCGAAGAGATCGGGAAAGCGGCGGCGGAGGCCGAAGCCGCCGGCGCGGCCGTCGTCCACGTTCACGCGCGCCAACCGAACGGCGAGCGCACGTTCGCGACCGAGCGCTTCCAGGAGATCGACGATGCCATCCGCCGCCGCGCTGAGGACGTGATCATCCAGCACTCCACCGGCGGAACGGGCGCGCCGGATGCGGATCGACATCTTCCCCTGCGGACTGACCCCGCCCCGGAGATGGCCTCGCTCGACATGGGGCCGCTGAACCGGTACGATCACCTCACCAGCGAGAACACCCGCGGCCTCGTCGACTCGCTCCACGCGGAGATGGTCGAACGCGGCGTGAAACCCGAACTCGAACTCTTCAACGACGGCCACCTGAACGAGGCGTTCGGTCTGCTCGATCGGCGCGACCTTGCCAACCCCGTCTACGGAACTCTGATCTTCGGCCCCGGCACGCTCACCCCGCCGGCGCCGCGGAACTTCCTGACCGCGATCGACAACCTGCCCGCGGGCGCGCAGTTCAACACCCTCGGCTTCGGCCGCCACCAGCTTCCGTTCGCGACGATGGGCCTCCTCTTCGGCGGCCACGTCCGCGTCGGTCTGGAGGACAACGTCTACTACCGACAGGGTGAACTCGCAACGAGCAACGCGCAACTGGTCGAGCGAGTTGTCCGCATCGCCGACGAACTCGGCCGCCCGGTCGCGACGCCGTCGCAGGCACGCGAAATTCTGGGTCTCTGAGTCGCTTCTGCCCCCGTCCTCTGACGAATCCGGCGAAATCGACCCAAATCATTAGCCCCCTTCCATCGTACCGGGCCTATGGTCGCGGACGACTCGCCTCTCATGGAGGCACTCCAGATCGGGTCCGGCGTGGTCGCCGTCGTCGGCGCCGGCGGCAAGAAAACGACGCTCTACATGCTGGCGGAACGCGCCGCCCGACTGCCGTCTTCGAGAACCGTCCTCACCGCAACCGTTCGGATTCCCGTCTTCGATCGACACGTCCAGCGGGTCGCCGTCTCGGACGATCCGGTCGCAACCGCGGCCGCCGCGGATCGCTGGCCCCTCGGCGTCGTTCCGGAGCGAGAGGGCGACCGCTACGTCGGCTACGATCCCGCCACCATTGACGAACTCGCAGCCGCTGACACGGCCGACCTCGTTCTCGTTAAAGCCGATGGCGCGCGAACGCGCGAGTTCAAAGCGCCGGGCGATCACGAGCCCCAACTGCCGCGGCGTACGGATACCGTCGTCCCGATCGCGAGCGTGCAGGCCGTCGGCAAGCCCCTCTCGGCCGAGTTCGTCCACCGGCCCGAGCGCGTCGCGGCGATCACCGATCGTGAACTCGGCGAGCCGATCCGGCCCGACGACGTGGCGCGGGTGCTCGCGAGCGAGCGCGGCGGGTTGAAGGGCGTTCCGGACGGGGCGACGGTCGTGCCGGTGCTTAACAAGGTAGACGACCCGTCGCTCCGGGCGACCGGCGAGGAGATCGCAGCGGCCCTGCTCGATCGCACACCGGCTGTCTCTCGCGTCGTGCTCACGTGCTTGATCGATGATAAGCCGGTGGTTGCAGTTCTCGAGTCCTGATCCTAACGAAAGCGGGTTCCGATGTCACCCCTGCGAGGACGAGTCGGCGAGTCGCTCACACGCGGCTTCGAACTCCTCTCGCGTGTTGACGTTCTCGAACGTCTCCAGATCGGTGTAGTCGCGTATCTCGTCCGTCTCGACGACGACGTAGTCGAGATCGAACAGGGGTTCGACGACCCGTCGGTCGCCGCGGTCGACGGCGCGTTCGCAGGCCTCTCCCATCGGCTCGGTTCGGTAGACCGCCTGCGTCGTCTGGAACCACTCGTCTTCGAGTCGCGGGACCGCAGCGTCCGCGTCTGCACTTGCCGCCCGATCGAAAAGGGCCGAGACGAGTTCGGGATCGACGAACGGCATGTCGCAGGCGACGACGACGGCGAACTCGGTCTGTGCCGCGCGAAGTCCGGTCATGATGCCCGCCATCGGCCCGCGGTCGGGGACTGGATCGACGGCGAAGGAGACTGGTTGCTCGCCAGCGCTATCGGAGTCGCCCGCATCGGCTGTGAGTGCATCGTCGATAACGGGCACCTGGTCGTCCCGACAGTTGATGATGAACTCGTCGACGACGGGGCTGAGTCGATCGACGACGCGGCGGATCATGGGCGTTCCCGCGAGTTCAGCGACGGCCTTGTCTTCGTCGCCGAAGCGGGTCGAGTGGCCGCCCGCGAGGATGACAGCCGTCCGCTTATCCGGCGTGGCGTCCGGTTGCGCTGCACCGCCCGGTCCGGTTGCAGGGGGCATACGTGCATGTTGGGCAACCGGCGGCAAAAGTCCGCGGCCGACTGTCTGAATCGAGCGTTACTGGTCGGCAGTGGTGGCCGAGAGACGCCAGAGCGCCCGATGAACCGTCCACAACTCGCAGTCGACCGTCGCCGCAATCGATCGACAGCGGTCGAGATACGTCTCGTAGTCGCTCGCTGTTGGTGCGGTCGGGTACGGCTCCGCGAGTTCACCAGCGTCGTGAAGAACGGCCCACTCGCGAGGCCCGAGGACGGTGAACCGCTGCGGGGCGAGAAACATGAGAAAGGCGGTGGCGACCGGCACGTCGACACCGTTCAGGGCAGTGAGGGCATCGATCGCAGCGGCGGCGTCACGCACTGTGACGGTGGTCGCGTCGACGGCGTCCTGCTCCAGGCGGGTGATCGCAGCGCCGGCGTCCGCGATCGCAGTTCGGACGGCGTCGAACTCGTTCTCCTGAAAGCGCTCTTCTGCGGCCCGCCGCTCGGCGTCGGGATAGGAGCCGAGAAACCGCCGGTAGTACCACCTGACGACCCAGGCGGCGTCGCGCCACCCGAACGCGGCCGTCTCGAACGCTTGCGGGAGCGTTTCGAGTTGCTCCTGTTCGACAGGATAGAAGGGGTTCTCTGCCCGGTAGTCGGCCGCTTCGGAGCGCACTAGCTCGCGTGTGAACTCCATCATGCTATTGTATGTCGTGGAGCGCTGTTAGCGTTCGCCCGAGGGGGTCGCGTTCCACCCGTCGTCTGGCCGCTCGTCTCTAGTGTGATAGAAAAACTCTTGCACACTCGCGTTGTGAATGCACGCACCGCGATTCACCACCGAACGGAGCAGCCAATGTCCAGTGATCAACACCAGACCGACGAACCGGTCACAACGATTTGCCCGTACTGCGGTGTCGGCTGTGGTATCCAGGTTCAACAGGGCGACGACCCAGGTGACGTGCAGTTCATGCCCTGGGGCGACGCGCCGGTCAACGAGGGCCGCATCTGTATCAAAGGCGGCGCGGCGACGGAGGTCGTCGACCACGAGGACCGACTGACCGACCCGCTCATCAAAGACAACAGCGGCGAGTTCCGCGAGGCGACCTGGGACGAGTGCTACGAGTTCATCGTCGATGAACTCGAGCGGATTCGTGCGGCGTACGGCCCGGACGCGGTGGGCTTTTTCGGCTCCTCGAAGACGATGAACGAGGAGAACTACCTCCTGCAGAAGATCGCCCGCCGCTACGGGACGAACAACGTCGACAACTGCACGCGGATGTGCCACGCCTCGACGGTCTGGGCGTTGCGGACGAGCCTGGGTGCGGGCGCGATGACGAACAGTATGGCCGACTTGCGGGCCGAAACCGACGTATTCTGGATTCAAGGGGCCAATCCGGGCGAGCAACACCCCATTGCGAACAGCCAGTACTTCCGGCAGGCCGTCCTTGACGGCGCGACCGTCATCCAGATCGATCCGCACGCGAACAAGACGACCCGCTCGTTCCAGATCGATGAGACGGATCGACACATGCACCTCCAGTTGAATCCGGGGACCGACGTTCCCCTGTTGAACATCGTCCTCAAAACGGTGCTCGAGAACGACTGGCTCGACGACGAGTTCATCGCGGAGCGAACCGAGGGCTTCGAGCATCTGCAGGAGACGCTCGCTGATTTCGACACAGAAGCCGCCGCCGAGGAGTGTGCGGTCCCGCTCGCGGACATCGAACTCGCTGCGGAAAAGTACGCGACCGCCGACAACGCGGCTATCTTCACCGGCATGGGGATGAGTCAGCACCGGTGTGGCGTCGACAACGTCCAGAACGAGATCAACCTGGCGCTGATCACGGGGAACCTTGGTCGCCCTGGGACCGGCGTCAATCCGCTGCGCGGCCAGAACAACGTTCAAGGGACCTGCGACGTTGGCGCGATGCCGAACGTCCTGCCGGGCTACCAGCTCGTCGACGACGACGAGGCCCGCGAGCGCGTCGAGGAAGTCTGGGGCTTCGACATCCCCGACGAGCCCGGCCTCACCAACGTCGAGGTTTCACATGAGTTCGGCGACGGGATTCGCGGCCTGTACGTCATGGGCGAGAACCCGATCATGAGCGAACCCGACGCGAACCGGGTCGCAGAACGGATGGAAGAACTCGAGTTCATGGTAGTGCAGGACATTTTCCCGACGGAGACGGCCGAGTACGCCGACGTGATTCTGCCGGCGACGACCTGGGCGGAGCGCGGCGGGACGGTCACCAATACGGATCGTCGCGTCCAGCGCATGCGCGGCGTCGAGAAAGTCCACGAGAACACGAAACACGATCTCGAGATCCTTTCGGAAATCGGTACGCGACTCTTCGGCGCGGCTGGGTTCGACTTCGACACCCCCGAAGCCGTCTTCGAAGAACTCCGGCAGGTGTGTCCGAGTTACCACGGGATGACCTACGACCTGCTCGGCGAGGAGGGTCTCCACTGGCCCTGTTACGAACTGGGTGACGAGGGCGATCCCTACCTCTATGAGGAGGAATTCGACACCGAGAGCGGACTCGGACACATCGAGGGCGTGAGCCACACCCCGCCGGCCGAGACGCCGGACGAGGACTATCCGCTGATCCTCACGACGGGCCGCCTCGAAGAGCACTACAACACCGGCACGATGAGCCGTCGGTCGTCTACGCTCAACCGACAGACGCCGGAAAACTTCGTCGACGTGCATCCGGCGGACGCCGAGCGATACAGCATCGAGGCCGGCCAGATGGTTACCCTCGCATCCAGGCGCGGCGAGATCACCGTCGAGGCGAAGGTCACCGACGACACCAAGGAGGGCGTCGTCTGGACGACGCCGCACTTCGCGGCCGCCTCGGCGAACAAACTGACGAACGACGTGCTCGACGACCGGGCAAAGATTCCCGAATACAAGGCCGCGGCGGCAGAGATCGAGGTTGAACTCGAGCCCGACGCCGACTAATTCTCGGCGACCGACGATCGACGGCCGCCGATCAGTTTCGGCGTGCGGACGGCACTTATGCCCACCGGGACCCAAGAGCGACCAACGGAGAGAGCCAATGAAACTACAAATTCTGGACGGCGAAATCGTGATTGACGAGTCGAGTATCGCCGAATCGGCCGCCGAAATCCGGGCGCAGGTGCGCGAGTACGAGCGGGGCGACCGGCGGCGCTTCGACCTCGACGTGATCGTGCCTGACGGGCTAACCGGCGACGTAATGGCCGCGATGATGGCAATCCCCTACGGCGAAACGCGCACGTACGGCGACCTCGCCGCTGACCTCGGAACAAGTCCAGTCGCCGTGGGTCAGGCCTGCGGCCGCAATCCCGTGCCGATCGTCGTTCCCTGTCACCGCGTCGTCGGCAGCGACGGCGCGCTCACGGGCTACTCGGCGGCCGACGGCGTCGCGACGAAGCGCCGACTGCTCGAACTTGAGGCGCGCGCGAGCGGCGGCCCGGTACAGACGCGATTGCCGACGACGTGAGGCTGTCATAGAACTGCTCTCACACCCCGATCTAATGATTACAATAATCGGTAAGTACGGACGAAGAACTGACTGGTGTTCATCGCTTCCAGAGTTGTCCGCAAAACACGTTCCGCAGCTTGCTCCATAGCTCAGATATGTCCACGACCATCACAACACCCGATGCAGACGAGGAATGTGCGTACTGTGGATCGCGTATCTTCGACCACGATCCGATCTGTGTACGTGATTGTACTGACGACTGTGGCTCACCCGCGTACTTCTGTAACTACGCGTGTCTCTCGACATATATCGACGAGAACAGCCGTATGACGGGGAATGCGTGTGAATGGCCGCCTGGTGAACGCAATTGTTGAGTGACGCATCGTTAGATCCACATGTAGACTTACCGGTACGTTTCTCCGAATACGGTCTGGAATTCAGCCTGTGTGAATCGTTCTATGGCCCCCAGAGTCGGGAACACTGAACAGGATCTGAGAGGCCTGATGAACGGATTTGGTCAGAACAGGAATCTACTCGTTCTCCAGAGCCGCGTAGATTTCGGCGTGGCGGCGTCCGTCGAGTTTTCCCATCTCGAGTGCGATCTCGTGGCGTTCCTCGTCGCTCTCAGCCGACTGATATCGCTCGTACAGCCGGCGGACCTCTTCATCGACCGCTGCCGAGGAGTCAGTACTGGACGCCATCGCTGTATCCCAAATACGCATTGAATCCCTTTATCAGTTGCGACGAGCACACGCTCGGAAGTAGATGACTGCCGTCTCGGTGTCGACCCCGGCTTCGTCCGTTGCAAATCGGTGCAGTAAGGTGCGAATTTCGTTGCCGTATTCGAACGTATACCCGTTCAACGTATAGAAGACAACCACTGTTCGGAGTGCAGTTCGTTTGTTCCCATCGACAAACGGATGATTCGCAACGAGGAGTCGCATCAAATGCACTGCTTTTTCGTGACGTGTTTGCGGTACCTCCCCGAAGAACCCTTCTGACACGTACTGCAGTGCGGATTCAATCGCGTCCTCCGACCGAACTCCTGGTTCCGTATTGTCGCCTTCCGCAACGATCTGCTCGTGGAGATCGAGAATTAGTTCCTCGGAGGGATACCCGATGTCGTCAGTCACGCTCCCGACTCTCTCGGGCCACCCGATAGTAGTTTCTGATGAGTGATCTTCCCTGTCAGTACTGTCTAGTTACGTGATTCAGGCATGCGTGGGCGTTCTGTGCAAACGGTTCTATTGAATCCACGGACGGCATCGGGGTAAGTCGTCAGAACGATTGAGG